>CBDDBH010000018.1:0-148485 GCA_965225625.1 Gammaproteobacteria bacterium | reverse complement strand
AAATTGAGGACGTGATCGTTGGCTACACCGACGATATAGTCTGGACGGGTGGCACGCACCTGTCTACCAAGCTCCTCGAAACCGTCCACCAGACGCCGTTGTTGATCCTCGGGTGCTTTGTCCAGCCAACCGGTCAGCCCCGGTGCGTGACTTAGTGCGATTGTTGCGACAATCTCTGCCATGTTAATTATCCAATAATTAAGACTGTGAATCCGGCACCATGTGCTTTGCGTAGGTAAGTGCAGCCTCACTTTTGTTGTGGTTATAAGCAGCACCGTGAAACAGCCGGCTCACTTGCGGGATCATGTACGGGTGAACCCCAATGCCGCGAGTTTTGCCAGATCTTCAGCTCGCCATGCGGCTTTTTCTTCATCCGCTAGGCCGTAATCGTTCATAAGCTGCTCCAGGTCCTCGGGGAATCGGCTGTACAACGCAGGATCACGGCGGATCTCAAAAATAAGACGATTCGACGGTAGCGTTCGATCAGTGTCGGCTATACCCATGTCCTGTTTCCTTACATTTAATTCTGATTAATGCGAGCCACGACACCGCGAGCGAGTTCGACTATCTTCGCATTGAGGTTTTTTACCTGGCGTCGCGGATTGGTGAGGTTCACCATGATTGCGCCCATCATGCAGTTGAAGAAAAAAAACGCGTCCATTTTCCTGAACTGACCTGCCCGTGCGCCGCGATCGAGGATCCCTTGTAGTCTGTCGAACATGGGTTTTACCAACGGCGGGACCTTGACCTTATCCGGCGGTCCCAACACGTCGTTGATAGCTTTGATGCCGCCCGGTGTCGACGCATCGCGCATCTGCAGACGGTGGAACGCCGGATGCTGTTTAAAAAAATCAACGAGCTGATCCACGCCGTCTAACAGGACATCGCCCGGATCCCGTGTGTCGTCGTCTAGGAATTGTTGCGAAAGCTGCGTAAACGCTCGCTCGACAAGTGCGCCCAATATCCCGTCCCGGCCGTCGAAATGGGTGTACAACGATGGCCGTCGAATACCTAGAATGTTGGCGATGTCATCGAGCTTGAGGCCTTCCAATCCATGTTTGGCGATAAGCTTTTCCGCTTCATCGACGATCAGATCACGCGTGCTGATCTTCAAATGCCGTTTGTTTTTACGCTTGATAGTCACGATGAGTGGTTCATTTCTTACAGTCGGATAAGTGGCTGATAGGCACAGCGGAACGAGCCGCCACATCGGTAGACGGTTCCGTACGGTAGACGTACCACCTCGAACTGGCGTTTTTTCAATTCTGTTTCGATAAAGTCGTGCGCCGATTCGGCGGGAACCACAACGGTGCGATCATTGAGCACCAAGTGGTTGGTGCCCAGGTGGTCGTTACAGAATTCCGGGGTCACATCAATAATGTCCCAGTCCTTGATGTAATCCGGAAGACCGTTGACGAATGCACGGGTACAGGCAATGGCGACACCTTCCCGGGGCGTACACAAAACACAGTCCAGATGCTGAAAGTAGGTGGGATCCAGTGCCACGGATTCGACATCGAATTCGTCACCCAGTGCATGTTGCAGCCAACGGGCGCCCTCTGGATTACTACAATGACCCGAGTTACCGACGAGGATCTTTTTGTCCAGTACGAACACATCGCCGCCTTCCAGGTAACCCCAGCCGGGCGCGTCCACGCTTTGATCGGCACCACAATCGGGCTGGGCGAAATAACGCGCGCCGCGATCCATGGTTTCTACCAGTATGTGGCGTACGGCGAAGCGCTGGCGGCGATGAAACATAGTGCGTGGTGCGAGCTCGATGACATTGTTTGCAATAGTCACGAATCCGTCGCGGTGCCAGCCGGCAGGTGAGCCCCAATTTTCACCATCCGGAAATCCTCGGTTTGCCTCGCTGATCACCTTGCCCCGATGAACCTTGACACCCTGACTCTCTAAAAAGTCCACGGCACCTTCAATTTCACCCCGCCATTTAGCAAACAGTTCAGGATCGACGTCTTTTAAGTCTTTTCCTTGGTTGTTTTTCCAAAGCTGTCGAAAGCCACCGACCGGCCGCAGATCGGAGTCGACATTCCATTTCGGAAAGACGAATTCCAGTGTCGTGCCGTAGATGCATTCCTTCAGTTCGCCCCATTCCGAGGAAACGTAAATTTGCTCTGTCACGTAATAGTACCTGACTCGGGTTATGTCAAAAGTGCCGTGCTATACTACGCTACGTAGTTTCCAGGCAGAGGTCAAATCATTTCCGATCCATAGACTCATGACAACCCCCTCCAACACCGGTTTGTCGGCGTCGCCACCTCCATATCTTGGCTTCGGGATAGCCGGTCTCGGCACGGGCTTGGTCGTTCAGGCGCCCATTCTACTGCTGCTGATCTACATGACGGATACGCTTGCCATTCCTGCCGCACTGGCGGGTCTGGCGATGTTCGGTCCGAAACTATTCGACATTATTACCGATCCCATCATGGGCCTGATCAGCGATCGGACCTCGACGCGCTGGGGCCGACGACGACCGTATCTACTTGCCGGTGCTCTGGTGGTGGGTGTTTCCATGTGTTTCCTATTTGCCACGCCGTTTTACGAATCGGTGTACGCGCGGCTTGCTTACGTCATCGTGTTTTATGTGATCGTGCAAACTGGAGTCACCATTTTCATGGTGCCGTATTACGCGATGCCCGCCGAGATGACTGATGATCGTTACCAGCGAACTAAACTCATGTCCACGCGCGCAGTGTTCTCGTTGTCCGGTGTATTAATCGGCGGTGTATTGGCGCCGTGGCTCGTCCTAAAGGGAGGCGGGGGCCGGGATGGCTATGCGCTGATGTCAATCGCAGTCGCGGTTATTTGTGGCGGTTCCTTTGTTGCCGCTTTTTATGGCACCCGCAATGCACGTTTCGCGCCGCGCGATGAGCAGGTGCTGACGCTGAAGCAGCAAGCACGAATCGCACTTGCCAACCGGCCGTTTAACACCTTCATGCTGAGCTTTGTCGCGTATATCGCCGGCATGGGCTGCTTCGCCGCGGCGGTACCGTATTATGCGCGCTACATACTCGCGGAACCCGAGGCGCTAGCGAAGATATGGCTTTATATACAAGTACCCGCCATTGTCGCGATTCCGGCCTGGACAATCGCGACTCAACGGTGGGAGAAAAAGTCATGCTTCATCGCCGCTCTGGGATTAATGTTGCTAGCATCTTGTAGTTTGTTTTTCTCCGATTCCGCCGGGCCGGCAACGATGTGGACGATTTGCGTGATCTTCGGTTTGGGTTTCGGGGGATCTCAAGTGGTTGCTTGGGCAATACTGCCGGATGTAATTGAGTGGGACCGATGGTCATCAGGGATGTCGCGCGGCGGCATATTCGCGGGTGGCATGACCGCGTTCGAAAAATCGGGATTCGCGTTAGGGGCTTTGATGGCCGGATCCCTGCTTGGCTGGTTTAACTACGCCGAGTCTGCGGGTAGCTTAGTAGCACAACCGGACAGCGCCCTTTTGGGCATCAAGATAGCCGCAGCTCTGGCGCCCTCGATCACTTTCGCCATTGCTGCGCTCATTATGAGCTTCTATCCTCTAACCCACGCGGCGTTACAGCAGCGGGCGCTTGCCGCGCAAAACTAGCGAGGAAACCAGAATGTCGACCAACCCCATACCCGCTATTGAATTCGATCAGGGCCGTCACTGGCGCGCGAAAATCGGCTACATCGTTTTGGCCGCTGAGGAAACGGTCGAAGACGACGTGTTTGCACTGACGCCAAAAGGCGTCGGAGCGCATTTCAGCCGCATTGTTTCGCACGATGAAATCAAACTCGATTCCATTGATGCTATGCAAAAATCGCTGGAGGATAGCGCGAATCTGCTGCTACCCGAATACGACATCGACGTGATTTGTTTCACCTGCAGCGGCGCAACCTTCGTGCTG
Organism: Gammaproteobacteria bacterium; assembly: GCA_965225625.1. GTDB lineage: Bacteria > Pseudomonadota > Gammaproteobacteria > JADZEE01 > JADZEE01 > CBDDBH01. The sequence continues at coordinate 144,586 of CBDDBH010000018.1, read as the reverse complement.
GGCGACGACACCGTGTGTGCGATGCTCAACAAGGTAAAGCCAAAATCGAAAGCAACGACAGTGGTGGGGGCGGCAGCGCGAGCACTACGCGCGGTCGAAGCGTCCCGCATTATTGTGTTGACGCCGTACCCGCAAATGCTCGACAAGTATGTGACGGATACATTGGACAACGAGGGATTTGAAGTCGCCCGATTCGAGAGCCTGCGTTTGCAAACCAATGCCGAACTGAATGTCGTTTCGCCGCAGTCATTAATGGGGTACGCGGCGTCTCTGGATCAGTCGGATGCGCAGGCTATCTATATTTGTTGCGGCGCCTTGCGTGCGCTTGATATCGTTGCTGAGCTGGAACAACGCGTTGGCAAGCCGGTAATCTGCAGCAATCAAGCCATGGTCTGGGATTGTCTGCGGCAGGCGGGTATCGAAGACAAAATTGAGGGATATGGCCGGCTCTTTGAATTACCCGGCGGGGCCACGGTGAAAGGCTATTCCAAGGCGAGTTAGCGCGCCTGGCAGGAGACTGACTAATGACAGACAAACGACTGATGAGTGACCTGAGCTGGGTCGAATACGAACAACGTTTGACCGATCACGCACCCGTGCTGTTGCCCATTGGTGCCGTCGAGCAACATGGTCCGCACCTGCCGCTGGGTACCGACTGGATGCTTGCCTTGGCTGTCGCCAAAGAAGCAGCCGCACAGATAGATGGCATAGTGGCGCAGCCCCTGACCTACGGCTACAAGTCGCAACCGCATTCGGGCGGCGGTCAGCACTTTTGCGGGACAACCAGTCTTGACGGTAATAGCCTGAGTCTGCTGGTGCGCGACGTGCTGCGTGAGTTCGGCCGGCACGGTGCAAAGAAAGTCATCATTGTCGATATTCATTTCGAGAATCACTGGTTTGTCACCGAAGGTTGTGACCTGGCGATCCGGGAACTGAAAAGCGCCGGTATCACCGACATGCGGATTATCAAACCGCGTCTTGATGCGGTTACTGACATGGAGATGATCCAGTCACACTATGAGGATGGCGCATTCCCAGGCATCGCCTTGGAACACGCGGGCAAATTGGAGACATCGATAATGCTCTACCTGTACCCCGAGCACGTGCGCACCGACAAATATCCTGCAGATATACTGGCCGAGATTCCGCCGTACGATGTGCATCCCGCAGATCCCACACACGTGACTGCTTCGGGTGCACTGGCCCCTACCTCTGGGGCCAATGAGGAATTCGGACAAGCATTGTTTGAGAATCTGGTTGAGGGAATGGTCAACAGCTACGCGCAAGAGTTCGGCGCAACTACTACGGTGGGCGAGGCAAAACAGGTCAGCTCTTTTTGAGCCTAGTCGCAGTGCTGAGGTATCTCCATCGGCGCCATGAAGTGTAACGTAAGTTTTGGTAGTCAGGGACTTGGTCCTGCAGCAGGATAAGCCAAATTATTGTTCACCTTAACGGCCAGCGCTATGGCAACCAACATGGCGACGCCGATAAATACCGCAATGGCGTTGTACCCACCCAGGTCGATTAAAGTGCCTGCGATTGCAGGTCCCAGCGAGGCGCCCAAGAGTAAACAACCTCCACATGCGGCAATAACGCGCCCCTGTGGGTCCAGCTCAGCAGCTATGCCAAATATGTAGGGCACCGCAAAAAATGATGCAGCCTGCCAAAAAACAATTCCAATTGAAAACACCATCGCATCACTGGTCAGACAAATTGTCAGGGACAAGATCGTGACCACAACCAAGCCGCTGGTCATCGGTATCAGGCGGCCAAAACGAACGTTCAGGATCGCCACCGCAACTGCACCCAGCAAACCTATGACACCGGTCATGCCTAAAACTGTGCCAATGGCCTGGTCGTCCATTCCAGTACGACTTCCTATTTCCTGTGCAAATCCCCAAAGAGCGCTGTCGCGTGCAAAGAAAATTGTCATCGCAAGGCAGATCATAATTGCGTTACCCAAGGGAAAGGCCGCAGGACTATGCGCTTGCGTGGACGCGCGGCTTGCGTGTGCTTCGAGGTGTTGTGGGAGAAGCCAAATAAACGGCAGTAGGCACAGCAGCAATACCACCTCAATTGCATAAGCTCCCGGATAACTCCAACGAGTTGTTGCAATTGGTGCCAGCCCTAACAACACCATATGGGCAACGCCTGTAACGATCATCAGAATCGAGTAGAGTTTGTCTGGGTTTTTCGCGGAGGCGACGACCGCGTTGCCTGCAGCCAATAGCATACCCGCGCCAAAGCCGGCGACCATGCGGGCAACAGTCAGCGCAGTCGTATCAACCGCAAAAGCAGAGCAAGTATGGCCAACAATCGCAATGAGCGCGCCGCACACGGCGGTGGTCCGCCGCGGCCACACGCCCATCTTCGGGGCGATCAAGAAGGAAACGCAGGCTATTGTAAGAAACTCAGACGAGGCGATCAGCCCCGCCGATTTTTCTGACAAATTTAGGCCGCTTATCAAAGCGCTGATCAGCACCGGAGACATGATGATGCTGGCAATTCCGGCGGTGGCTGATGTCGCCGCTGTGCCTAAGAATACTGCTGGACTTTCACCTACGAGGCGGTTAATTCTTTGCCCGAATTTCATTGCTTAATGCTAAATGCCCCGGTGGCCACCACCGCTGACATTCAAGACGGTACCGCTAACCCAATTGCCTGAATCCGCCAGCAAATACTCCACCGCCGCAGCAACCGGTTGCGGGCCGACGATGCCAAGCGGAAACTTTTCTCGATAAGCATCCTTTTCTTGTGGCGACATATTGATGTCGGTGCCAGTGCCAATCATTCCAGGCGTAATACAATTCACGAGAATGTTGTATGGCTCTAGCTGCGTTGCCAACGAGGTAGTCAATCCGATTAACCCGGCCTTTGCAGCAGAATAGGCGGGGGAATGCTCCTCGCTGCCGATGCGTGCGGCCAGCGAACTGATGGTGACAATTTTCCCTTTTCGTCGTTCCATCATATGCGGGATTACCGCTCGGGTGACCCACCACGCGCCACTGAGATTGACGTCGATAATCTGGTTCCAGTGCTCGGTGTCAATCTCCCATGCTTTACCCAGCGGCGCATCGATTGCCGCGTTGTTTACCAGAGCGTCAATATGACCGAAGGTTGCGATCGCGTGTGCAACCATTGTTTGTACGGACGCAATATCTGCAATATCCACCTTAGTCGCGCGCGCTACCGCGCCACCGGCCTGCAACTCGTCGGCCACCGCGGCGACTTTCTCTTCCTGGATATCGCAAAGCAATAATGTCGCTGCGTTTGCCGCCAGTTGTTCAGCTATGCACTTGCCTATACCTTGGGCGGCGCCTGTCACAACAAAAACCTGATCGGAAAATTTGTTTGGCACGGTAATCTGTTCCTCAATTCGAACGGGCGGCGATGTGAGTCGGGGTTATGAAAGCGCTCGAACGAGCAGAATTTCTAAACAATCCTAGGCCGCAGCGTCTTTGTTTATTTAATCCAATACGGCGCCAGCATTTGGATCCAATGTTTGCCCGGTATAACAATCACCATCGCAGGACGCGAGAAATACGACTGTGCGGCCTACTTCGGCTGGATTTACAAAACGCTTAAGCGGCAGTTTCTCGCGGTTTTCTTCATTGCATTCCGCTAAGGTTTTAAATGTGTCGGTGTTGGTTGGTCCCGGCGCCACGGTATTTACGGTGACTCCCGGACCCACTGCCAGCGCCAATGACTTGCTTAGTCCCCTGATCCCTGCTTTCGATGCGGCGTAGTGACATGCCAGCGGGTCCCCCTTGTAGGCGAGTTCAGACCCTATGTTGATTATGCGGCCACTACCCCTTTTCGACATGTGTCTAATCGCCGCCTGGGAGAGGAAAAAAGTACCTTTAAGATTCACATCCATGATCTGGTCGTAATCTTGCTCGGTGACGTCGAGAACGTTTTGGACGATGCCAACGCCAGCGCAGTTGACGAGAATATCCAGCTGCTGGAAAAATTCGAGAGTCTCGGCTACCAGACGCTGACAATCCGGTACCCGTCTGATGTCGCCCAGGCAGACCAGGCATCTCACACCTTCTGCTTTTATTATCTCGGCGAGCGCGCCGGTAGCCTCCCGGCCCGCTTCAATATTGCTGATTGCAACATCCGCGCCTTCCCTCGCCAGCTCCAGCGCGATCGCTCCGCCCATGGTGTTCGGACCGCCCGCACCGGTGATCAGCGCAACTTTACCTGTCAATCGTGACATTGGATCAGGGGCTTAAGGCTATGCGACGCAGAATTACATTTCGCTGACATCATTTGCAGACCATGTCAGTACCAGCGCGGGGGTTCAAGTGCGCGAATTGGTTCGATAGAACGGGTCGGTCCTGACATCATCCAAATAGTTTTTGTAAATTTTCTTCAGCTCAACGCGCAGTTGGGCTGAGACTTGGCGTTGGCGCTGCTCCTCCGCAGAAGGTACGGGGTTAAATACGCGGGCCACCTCAGCGAGCATCGCATCCTTATCCACCTGGGTGAACTTGCCGTTACGCAGCACCGGTTGGCCCGCCACGATTACCGTATCAACGTGCGAACAGCGCGCCCGATACAACAAGGCATCCATGATCGGCATCGCTTCACTAAGATACGGATACGTCAGCTCGGCCCAATCGATCAACACCATGTCGGCGGCTTTGCCGGGCTCCAGAACTCCGATATCCGAGCCAAAGGGGGTGGTGTGGGCACCGTGCTCGGTGGCCATCTGAAAAACCTGGGCAGCCGTGGGTACATCGCGCTCTTCCATGCCCGGCGTACGGTGAACATTCAAGACCATGCGCATTTCCTGCAACATGTCTCTATCGTCGTTGATCCCGGCTTCATCGATACCTATGGCAACCGGAATGTCGCGATTAAGGTACGACATCAGCGGCAGAACGCCGCTGCGCAGACGCAGATTCGAACTGCAATTGTGGCAAACATGGGTACCGGTATCGGCGAGTATTTCGATGTCTTCTTCGGTTGACCAGACGCTGTGTCCAAGTGTCATTCTTGAGTCGAGCAAACCCAGCTTGTGCAAGTGCTTGACCGCCGTAGTGCCGGTGCGGCGCCGTGCATATTCCTTTTGGTAGACCGTTTCGAGCAAGTGTATATGCATCGGGGCGTCGTAACGTTTCGAATAGTCGCCCACCATTTCCAGTGCTCGCTCAGAGAGCCAATGCAGGTTGCCCGGTGACAATTGGATCCGGGTGAGTTCCGCATGGCCGTGGTTAGAGTGAAGATTTTCGAACAGGGTGAAATGGTCCTCTAACGGACGTGCCTCGGCTTGCAGCGCCTGCCCTACCTCGCTCGCGATCTCTGCCGGCAGCTGCTTGAGAAAATCGGCGTCTGAGATATAGGCGCGGCGGTTTTGATCCATCACCCCGAACGAGTAGGAAACCCGCATGCCGATGTCCCTATAGGCGCGCAAGATTGCTTCAGCAGCGGCGGAAATCTCTTCCAGTGATCCAGGTACCCCGCCATGGATATGCTGGACGGTGGTTACTCCGGATTCGATCATCTCGAACGCTGAGTAGAGCGTATCCAGGTAATACTCGTCGGCAGATGCTTTGCCGCCCAGCCGGGCCGCGAACCAGATTTCCAAAGCCTGGTCGGTCGTACCGCGCTGAACGGGCGTTAGACCGATGTGATGATGAGCGTTGATGAAACCAGGCGTGACAACATGATTCGAAGAACCGAGCACCTCTTCTGGATTGTATTTGTGCTCCAGTTCGTCGAACTTACCGACAGCCACGATACGGCCATTTTCCTGGTAGACGGCGCCGTCCTCGATCAGAGTAACGTCGCTTCGCGATGTGACTTTGGCGACGACGCATTTGCCGCGAACAAGCGAGTTGCTCATAAGTTTAGCGTTGCCCCGACGACTTAAGGCTTAGCTGAGAGTTTGTGCGTGGCCATCATCAGCTATGCAAAGTGCCTAGTCTCCGGTACAAGTATTTCTGAAACTCCCAAACTGACCATTCGAGCCTCGACAAACGTCCCAATTGGGTATGGGATGAGCACAGGCCACGAAAGACTTTTTCAACGATGATTTTGTCCTCATTGTTGACCCGTGTGTAAAACCCGGTAACGTCGTCTTCGGATTCTTCTGCATTGTCGAAATAGTCGTCCGGCACACTCACCCCGAAGCGCACGCGTACCTGGCTCGTAGTATCAGGTTGTAATAGCAGCCAGAACATCGGCCCACCGGGCATGATGTTAACCAGGTGAGTCGGGTAAATGCCGAACAATGCGTCGTGTTTTGCCTGCCAGTCCGTCAGCGACGGAAAGCGTTGTTTGGCTTTGTGCGCCATCTCGTCGGACATCGGCATATAGTGAATCGTCCATGCATCGAGATTACCCGGTTGAGTAATAACCTCTAGTGCCTTATCGCCTATCAGTTCACCAAACGTCTCTCGGTGAACATGGAACGGATGATATTCGTCGAGAAAGTTGTCCGTGAGGCACTTCCAATTTGTCGACCAGATCTGATCTTCACAGCTAAGCGTCCGATATTTTGCCATTCGATAGTTAGCGAGCCGTTGATCTAAATCCGCTAATCGCTCCGTAACTGAAACCTCGTCGTCATTCAGAGTTACATAGATCCAGCCGTGCCAGATCTCGGTACGAACTTCCTGGAGCTTGATGGTTTCCTTATCGAAGCCTTTCGAATCCTCCATGAACCGCGCCGCCAACAGTTGCCCATCTGCTGCCTGGTAACACCAGGCGTGGTAGGGGCAGGTAATACGAGCGATATTGCCGCTGCCTTCCAGCAGCACGGTACCGCGATGCCGGCAGACGTTATGGAAGCTTCTATATCGATCGTTATCCACATTGATCGTGTAGATTGGTGAGCCCGCGATGTCATAAGTAATGTAATCACCGACGGCTGGGATTTGATCCACGCGGCCCACGCAGAGCCATTGCGTCTGGAAGATCCTTTCTTTCTCGAGATCGAATAGCGCTTGTGAAACGTACGCTGCGGCCGGCAAGGCGACTGCATCTTCCAGGGCCAAGGAGGCGCATTGGGCGATTTCCTCAATCAACCTCGGCACCGCTATTTCCACTTGATACCCCCCTGTCGCTGCCGAATCTATACGACGAATAACGTCATTACAACGTCGCGCTACACGCTTGCCTTCTGTTTGTAGGAGCTCGATCAGCATACTCCGCCGTGGATGCCACATTTCCCACATTTCACTGATATTCGTTACCTAAATTTATCAGAGTCCCGGTCAAGACTGATTGTCGAGTCCAATGACCTGCAGCTCAATATTGGCCCGCCTGGCTAATTTACGCCGAAATTCCGCCCAGAATTAGATTTTGCCACCCCCCCAGTTTAGGCAGTGGGAGGAATTGAACCCGAAAACGTCGGATTAAAGTTTTACAGACATCTGCCGCCTACCCGCTTATGGCGATCACCGCAGTGACTGGTCCCGCGGGCCGGCAAGTACGACTTAGGATATGGCTTCAGAAGGGGGCCAGGTTCAATGGCCTGCTGGAGTTTGGGGTAGATCCAAACGACGCCCTCGATCTAGCCATATGTTCCTGGGCAGGGGCGAACCTGGGCGGCGCTCAAGACGTAATGGAGCGGCTAAGTTTCTATCGTTCCTCTGAATGTGAGGATGCCGAGCCAGGCAACATTGGGTTATCCTACCCTGCCATGGATAACAGAGTGAAAATCGAAGTCGCGGAATTGCAACTCGGCATGTACGTGGTCGAGTTGGACAGGCCTTGGTTGGATAGTCCATTCCTGTTTCAAGGTTTTCCGTTGAACGACAGCGACGAAATCGAAAAGGTCCGGCAATTATGTAAGTTCGTATATGTGGACGAGGAGCAGAGCACTGTGCCAATTCCGGGCTCAGAGCGCGCCGCGGGCAATGCTGCCACCGCGCAAAAGAACGCGCAAAAGCAGGCACATCGAGACGACTATCAAAGGCCGGTCGAAGAGGAACTCCCCGCCGCCAATCAAATCCGTACGCGAGCCGAAGCCGCGGTCACAGAACTCAAATCCGTACGCGAGCCGAAGCCGCGGTCACAGAACTCTTCGATGCGGCGAGGTTTGGAGAGGCACTCAATGTCCCGCAAGCAAAAACGTTAATCGCAGATTTGATTTCCAGCATCACAAGAAACCCCGATGCTTTGGTACTGCTGAGCACGATCAAAGGCCATAACGAAGCGACCGCCGAGCATGCGGTCGCCAGCAGCGTGCTTGCACTGAATTTCGGGCTCCACCTAACACATGCCACGGAGACGCTCGCCGAATTGGGGATGGCCGCTTTGCTGCATGACATCGGCGAAAGCAAGATCCCGGTTGAAATATTAAAGCGCCCCGATCACGAGAAGGACGAAACCTACCGTAAACATCCGGAATTGGGCGCAGAAATACTCAGGGGGGCGCAAGGAATTCCGCGAGCGGTGATCGATGTGGCCCTTACGCACCATGAATATGTTGAGGGTGCGGGCTATCCGCAGCAACTGAGAGGAGATGGCCTTACCCAACTTTCTAAAATGATTGCAATCGCCGATGCTTATGACGACCTGACACTTGTGGGTGCAGCGGTCGCCTTGGACAGACTATGGCAAGCACCGATGCCCTGCGCAACATGTACAGGTATCGAAACAAGTTTTTCGATGCCGAATTGTTAGAAGACTTCATCGCATGTATCGGCATCTATCCAGTCGGCTGTATTGTCGAGTTAGTAAGAGGTGAGGTTGGAATCGTCATCTCAATCCCGCCCAATGATCGCCTTCATCCTCGTTTATTGCTCGTTCGCGATCAGGATAAGCGCCCGCTCGAGCCCCCTAGAATTATGAATCTGGCCAGTTTCGCGAAAACTTCAATCGCGGATAACTATCGCATCGCGAAAGTAGTTTCGCCCGGAACGTACGATATAGATTTAGCAGGATATGTCTTAGGTGAACTGCAAAAATAATTTGCGCTCGTACCGGCAGAATCTACGGCAGCTGGATAATATTTAAGGCGCCGAATACCATAACCGGTTCAACTTTACCGCGTAGCCGATGAGCGCCCAGGCCATCCAGTTTTGCGCGGTGCTCCTCGCCTAAGAGCAGATTGGCGTCCGCGGACACAATGATCTTATAAGCCAACCGTTTGCTGAGGCCTTCGAGCCGGCTCGCCGTATTAACAGGGTCGCCGAGGAACGTGTATTCAAATCTATCCGCCGAACCGACCGTGCCGGCGATCACGGAGCCATGATGAATGCCAAAACCCATTTCCGGCGTGCTCCCGTCCGGTAAAGTAAAGCCTTCACTATGCGCCGCGATGTCCAAAGCGGTATCGAATGCTTCTGCCGCAGGCTGGCTTTGATCATCTACTCCGAAAACAGCGAGTATGCCATCCCCCAGAAACTTATTGATTATGCCGTTGTGCGCGGTCACCAATTCGCTCATGTCGGCGAAATAGGAATTCAGAAAAAGGATCATCTCACTCGCCGAACTACTCTCACTCGCCGCAGTGAATCCGCGGATATCGCAAAACAGAATGGCCAGATCACATTCTTTACCCTGCCTGAGTGTGGCTTGGTCGGTGTTGACCAATTTTTCCATGATGCTAGGGCTGACTATGCGCTTTAGCACGTCGTATATTCTTTCGCGTTCGCGAAGGTACTCGCTGACGCGATTAATTTGACTGGCCAGCAGCCCGAAAGCATCGTGACTGATGATCGGCACCTCACCAGAGAGGTCCCCTGTTTGAATGTCGGTCAAGACTTTCACTTGCCGGTCCATGACTGCTTTGAGGTTGGCCGCATAGCTGTTGATAATCAGTGCGCCCAACACGGTGACAAGCAGTAGAGAAAATGCGACATCAAAAGCGAAGTTTCGAAACGGGGATTCGAGCGACGAAATGTCTGAGGAACCGACACCATCGTTAAACGCATACAGCGCCAAGCTGACAATTGCTGTGAAGCCCACCAGAATAGAGCTCGGCACAACCGCCAGCCGCCATACCGTTGGGAGCATTCGATACTTACCACGGAAAGGATGGTCGCCGGTATCGAACCAGCTCGGGATACGCGCCAATGTGCAGTCGATGCCGACAAGGTAGCCGAACAAAAGGGTAAGTGCTGCATACCGGAGCACGGTCAGAATCGTCTGGTCTAGCCACAACATGTCTACAAGCAGAATAACGGCAGAGACGACGCAATAAATTGAAATCTCGGCGAGAACGTGCTTTTTCTGTCGAGCCACAATGGGGCCGCTCTCGATATAAGCCTCCATCTGCTGCCGCACAAGGACGGCGACCGCAAATAAACCAGCCGTACAGGCGCACGCGATCGACCAATTGGGCCCAATTGAGCCCGCAATCAAGAACCGATAGAGGGCAAGGGTTACGACAACACTGAGGTAGTACGGAAATCGTCTATGTGAAGATGCAATGTTAGACATGCACGATGTGGCGTCTATTGCTCTCATCGAGAGGATCCGAACAGTGGCAGTATAACCGAATTGCTAGATCCGGATCGGAATCTCGGATTTCATCTGTACGATCCATCGGACTAAGTCGCGTTTCAATGGGGATCTGCAGCCAAATCTGACATCCGCTCGGCGAATTGCCCCAGTTTTTTGTACGCTTCTTTGCTTGAGTCGGGCCGCGTGCATACAGCGCTAGTAGACCAACATGTTTACCACCACAGCGGGCGTGCCCAGACATACTGTGATGCTGGGGATTCAAACGTCGCTTTCGAAGGGCCAAGCGCAGACCTGGTCGCGCCCTTGCGATTTAGCGCGGTAAAGTGCGCTATCGGCGAGTTGTATAAAATCTTCGGTGCTTTGTAGATCGGTGCTGTGGGCTGCCATGCCGATACTGCAGGTGACGTGAAAATTTTCGTCATTGCCGGCAGTTCCACGGCTTTCGTCACGTGTGCTGGCGCAGATGCGTTCAGCAACTATACCGGCGGATGCAAGATCCGTATTGGTTAGAACGACCCCGAATTCTTCGCCGCCATAACGGCCAACGATGTCGGTGCCGCGCGCGCACTCCGATAACAGTACGCCATAATTCCTGAGCACTTGATCGCCGGCGAGATGTCCGTATCGATCATTTATTTTTTTGAAGTAGTCGAGGTCGCATATCAGCAGCGTTAAATCCAGATTGTAGCGCGCCGCGCGCTCCATTTCCTCGTTGAGCCGGGCTACTAAAAATCGGCGATTGTGCAGGCCAGTCAACTCGTCGGTTACCGACAGCCGCTTGAGTTCGAGGCGTTGATTTTCCAAGTCGCGGCGCATCTCGACCTTCTCCATCGCATTGCTCGCCGCAAGTTGCAATGCTTCCGCCGTCACATGGCTTTTAACCAGATAATCGTGAGCGCCTCTTTTCATTGCCTCTACGGCAACGAGTTCGTCGCCTTCACCGGTCAACATCACCACCGGAAGCGGTAAGGTCGCCTCGCCATCGCCCAGTTTCGACAGAAACTCCAAGCCGTCGATGTCCGGCAATCTGTAATCGAGTAGTAGACAGTCAGGCGCATCCTCGCGGCAGCGGCGCAAGCCGTCCTGCCCAGTCTCCGCTTCCGTAATCTCGAAGCTGATTTCGGAATCGCGGGCCATAAGACGCGAAAAAAGCGTGCGATGCTCCGAGCTGTCATCGACGATCAAAATTTTCTTGCGGTCGTTCATCTCGATTGCTGTTTAGCAGGTCCTAGAGAGACGCAAAGCCGAGTCAATGAACATTCTACGATCGCCTTTCATTATCCGCATATGCATCGCAAATGGCGAATGCCGCACGCGTAAGCCACATTATTGGCAGGCTGCGTAAATCTATTCTACTGAAACTTAGGGACGTTCTCCGATATAAAAAAGTTATTGCCAGTTCAGTGCTGGATCGGCGCGTAGTCGATCGGCCATGAGATCCACAAAGGTTCTGACTTTGGATGCGGCGTGGCGCCCTTCTCTGTGTAATAAATTTATTGGTAAAGGAGCGGGTTCCCAGGCTTGCAAAACGGTTTCCAGACGGCCGGACGTGAGGTGTGCTGCGACCTGATAGGAGAGCAACCGGGTAATCCCGTAATCCTGAAGTGCTGCCTCAATGGCAGAATCATTCGTGTTCGTCGTAAGGCGCGACTTAAAAAGTTGGTCTCGTTCTCGACCCGGGGTTTTAAATCGCAAATCGAGAAAATGATTACCCGCTCTTGATGCAATCAAGGTGTGTCCGTGCAGATCATCTGGCTTTCGTGGAATGCCGTGAATCTTTAAGTATTCTGCTGAAGCGCAAAGAACGACACGGACCGAACCGACGCGTAAGGCATGCATGCTGGAGTCGGGCAGTTTGCCGATACGCACGCCCACATCCATGCCCTCTTCGAGCAGATTGACGACCCTGTCGAGAAACATCACAGAGACATCCGTCTCAGGATATTGTTTTAAATAGGCAACCACGCCTGGCATTACAAACATGCGGCCAAACAATACCGGTGCCGTAATGGCCATTTGTCCTCTTGGCGTTGCATTGACGCCTGCGGCTGTTGCATCGGCGGCTGCCACTTCAAGCAATATGCGTCGGGCATCTTCCAGATAACGCACGCCTGCTTCAGTCGTCCTGACATATCGGGTTGAGCGCTGTAAAAGCTTCACGCCCAAGTGGTCCTCAAGCGCCGCAACACTGCGTGTGACCGTTGGGGGTGACATATTCAGGTGGCGCGCTGCAGCGGCAAAGCCCTGTTGCTCGGCAACTGCAACGAACACTGACATTAGCTGGAAGCGATCCATGATTATTTCATTAATTACAATAATAAATTCCTATTTTTCCATATTCTTTTCTAAATTGGAATTTGAGACAGTAGCCCTAGCGCTGTGTCGTCAACACTGTTGGCGATCAATCCGGACGTTTTCAACTAATGGAGGACCAACATGGGTCACCAATTTGCAGAAATCGCATTTACCGACTCCGTTCGCGAAGTTCAGCAGTCCCTCGGTAGCCGCGGGATTTATAGCGGTATGGACGGTGGTGAGGATCATCATCTTGCGTTGGGGGAAAAGGAGACCGCATTTATTCACGCACGCGATAGTTTTTATATGGCCAGTGTGAGCCAGACGGGCTGGCCTTATGTACAGCACCGCGGTGGGCCCATCGGCTTTATGCGTGTACTTGACGAAAAGACACTTGGGTTTGCAGACTTTGCAGGTAACCGTCAATACGTGAGTGTAGGTAATCTGCGCAAGGATGATCGGGTTTCCTTGTTTTTTATGGATTATCCAGGTCGCACACGTCTTAAGGTATTGGGGCGGGTAAGTTTACTCGGAAAGGGCGATGCCGAAATATTGCTAGGCCCGGAGCAAGACAATTATCGTGCAAGAGTCGAACGCGGATTTGCCATTAGTGTAAAAGCCTTCGATTGGAATTGCCCGCAGCATATTACGCCGCGTTTTACTGAGGCACAGATGCAAGACCGCATGGCTGAACTAAGAGAAGAAAATTATCGATTACGATCTGAATTAAGCTTTCTTCAGGAGAATATAGCGTGAGTGAGTCACACCAGAGCCAGACTCTTGCTCCACCATTCACCTATGAGACCGCGGTACGCAAGGTGCGGCTGGCGGAGGATGGTTGGAACAGCGGCGATGCTGAAAAAGTAGCGCTGGCGTATAGCATCGACAGTCAATGGCGCAACCGAGCTGAGTTTCCACGCGGTCGTGATGAGATTATTGAATTTCTAAAGCACAAATGGCAACGCGAAGGCGAATATCGTCTCATCAAAGAGCTTTGGGCATTTACTGACAATCGAATTGCTGTGCGCTTTGCTTACGAATGGCGAGATGCAGATGAAAATTGGTATCGCTCTTATGGGAATGAAAACTGGGAATTCAACGCTGAGGGTCTGATGCAACGACGTTATGCGAGCATTAACGATTTAGCTATCGGCGAAACGGAACGCAAATTCCATTGGCCGCAAGGCCGTCGTCCCGACAATCATCCGGGGTTGGCTGAACTCGGGCTTTAACCCATCGGCTTATTGGGCCCCGAAGCCACCGCCGCCGGGTGTTTCCATGACGAACAAATCGCCCGTGTGTAACTCAATCTCATCGTTACCTTTAAGTGCTGCGACTTCACCAGTGGCACGTACCACATAGTTATTTCCACATTTGCCCGGTTCGCCCCCCTGTAAGCCAAAAGGCGGCACCACCCGGTGCGAGGTCAGCATGGTGGCGGTCATCGTTTCCAGAAAGCGCAATTTACGCACAACGCCGTTACCGCCGGTGTATTTGCCGGCGCCGCCGGAAGCTTGGCGTATAGAAAATTCCTCGTTGCGAACCGGATAGCGCAACTCCAGCACTTCAGGATCGGTCATCCGGGTGTTGGTCATGTGACTGTGTACGGCACTGGCACCCGGATGATCGGGGCCGGCGCCCGTGCCACCGCATATGGTTTCGTAGTTCTGGTAGGTGTCGTTGCCGTAGAGGAAATTGTTCATGGTGCCTTGTGATGCAGCCAATACGCCCAACGCCCCGTAAAGGGCATTGGTGATGGCCTGGGACACTTCCGTGTTGCCTGCTATCACTGCGGCCGGGTATTGCGGATTGATCATGGATTGTTTCGGTACGACCAGTTTTATGGGCTTCAGACACCCTTCGTTTAGCGGGATCTCATCGTTTACGAGAGTGCGAAACACATAAATCACGGCTGCTTTACAGATCGCGATTGGAGCGTTGTAGTTGCCGGGGGTTTGCTTGGACGTCCCGGTGAAATCAATCGTCGCAGTACGGTTTGGGCGGTCGACCGAAATCTTCACCTTGATGACGCTGCCGTCGTCCATGGGATATTCGAAGCTACCGTCTTTGAGCACGTCAATGACGCGACGCACACACTCTTCGGCGTTGTCTTGAACGTGTTTCATATAGGCGCTAACCACGCCGATTCCGAAGTGTGCGACCATTTTGCGTAGTTCCGTGAGGCCGGTTTCGTTGGCGGCTATTTGTGCCGACAGATCGGCGATATTCTGATCGATATTGCGACAGGGATATTCGCCGGAGCCGAGCAGTTTGCGAATTTGTTGTTCTCGTAGTTGTCCGTTCTCGACGAGCAGAAAGTTGTCAATCAGCACACCTTCCTCATCGATATGCGTGCTGTCCGGTGGTGCCGATCCCGGTGTACGACCACCAATGTCGGCATGGTGGCCGCGTGAGCCTAGATAAAAAAGAACTCTCTCTGCGTTGTCGTCGAAGGCGGGCGTAATCACTGTGACGTCGGGAAGGTGGGTGCCGCCGGCATAGGGCGCATTGAGTACATAGACATCGCCGGGTTTGATATAGCCTTTGTTTTTGTTGATAACGGACCGCACTGATTCGCCCATTGAGCCCAGGTGGACTGGGATGTGGGGTGCATTGGCAACCAAATCGCCTTGTGCATTGAATAGCGCGCAGGAAAAGTCCAAACGCTCTTTGATATTAACGGAGTAAGCAGTATTTTGAAGCGTGGCGCCCATCTGTTCGGCAACCGACATAAAGAGGTTATTGAACACCTCGAGCATCACCGGATCGGCAGCAGTGCCGATCGCTTCAGTTTTCTCACGTTCGATAAAGCGATCCAGCAGCAGGTCGCGGCGGGCGTTGAGCGCGCCACGCCAGCCTTGCTCCAGCACGATCGTGCCTGTGTCTTCGACAATAATGGCGGGTCCGCTGACGGATTGGCCGACTTGCAGGTCATCGCGATTGTATAGCGGCGTGTCACACCACTCACCCCTACTGTACATCTGCACCGCAGCTTGCGGGATCGCAGCTTGTTGCGCAGCGGGCGAGTTTATCGGCGCATCAATTTCGGCATCGGTGATGCCGATGGCTTCCACGGACAGCGCTTCTACAACCACGCCGCGTTCGCGTGCGACAAAACCAAAACGCTGACTGTGCGCTGCCTCGAAATCGAGCAGCATTTGCGCAGCAGGACCCGCATCCACCAATAGACTGGTGTTGGTACCCGCGTAGCGCAGATGAACCTTGGTGATGATGGAGATATGTCGGTCTTCAACGCCCTGCATGCGTACTTCTTCACGGGCGGAATCGGACAGCCTCAGGCAGTGGACTTCAATATCTTTTGCGACCGAACCCGCAACAAACGCGAACCCCATTTGCACTTCGCGCAGCGCTCTTATCTCCGCAAGGCCCATGCCGTATGCCGACAGTACGCCGGCTAAGGGATGTAGGAAGATACTCTTCATGGCTAACGCGTCTGCGACCGGGCACGCGTGCTGGCCTCCCGCACCACCGAAACAGTTGAGGGTGTATTGCGTCACATCGTAACCGCGCTGTACCGAGATTTTCTTGATCGCATTGGCCATGTTTTCAACAGCAATACGCAGAAAACCTTGCGCAACTTCTTCTGCCGTGACCGATTTGCCCCGGGCTAAAGAGACCTGCTCGGCCAATTCAGAAAACCCCTGCACGACCGCACCGCGGTCGAGCTTCTCGTCGCCGTTGGGCCCAAAGATAGCGGGGAAGTAATCGGGCTGGATCTTGCCCAACATGACATTGCAATCGGTCACCGTCAGCGGCCCGCCGTGTCGATAACAGGTAGGTCCCGGGTTAGCACCGGCGGATTGCGGCCCCACCCGCAGGCGCGAACCGTCAAATTGAAGTACCGAGCCGCCACCTGCGGCCACGGTGTGGATGTGCATCATTGGTGCGCGCATTCTTACACCGGCCACCAATGTTTCGAAACTGCGCTCGTATTCGCCATCGTAGTGGGTCACGTCCGTGGACGTGCCACCCATGTCGAACCCGATCAGCTTAAAGAAACCACTCATGGCGGCGGTGCGCGTCATGCCGACGACACCGCCGGCGGGGCCGGACAGGATGGCGTCCTTACCCTGGAACAGACGGGCGTCGGTGAGACCGCCATTGGATTGCATGAACATAAGCTTAGGGCCGATATCGCCTTCGCTGCCCAGTTCATCAGCAAACTGCTGCACATAACGGCGCAGAATGGGCGACAGATAGGCGTCAACGACGGTGGTGTCGCCGCGCGCGATCAGCTTTACCAGAGGACTGACCTTGTTGCTGAGCGAAACCTGAGTAAAACCGATCTGCTTACATATCTCACCGACTCTATGTTCATGAGCGCTGTAGCGATAACCGTGTATAAAGGCAACAGCCACCGCGTTGATACCCCTATCGAACGCCGCTTGAAGATCCGCCTTGACCCGTTCCTCGTCCAGTGGAGTCAGTACTTCACCGTAGGCGTCGACCCGTTCGTCAACTTCGATAACCTGTTCGTAGAGCGTCTGCGGTAACACGATATCGAGATCAAACAGACGCGGGCGGTTTTGATAGCCGATGCGCAGGCAATCGCCAAAACCTTTGGTCGTGACGAATAATGTGCGATCGCCTTTGCGCTCGAGCAGTGCGTTGGTTGCGACGGTGGTACCCATCTTGACGTGTTCGAGCGTTTGCGCAGGTATGGGCACATCTTTGTCCAAACCAAGCACATCGCGAACGCCCTGGACGGCCGCGTCTTTATAGCGTTCGGGATTCTCGGAAAGCAATTTGTGACTGATTAGCTGACCGTCGGGACTCCTGCCAACTATGTCGGTAAAAGTGCCGCCACGATCAATCCAGATTTGCCACGTCATCAAACTTGATGTTCCCAGTTAAGTTCAGAGCCAGCACACACAACGGGCGCATCCGGTATTGCCAGGGCCAGTGGCATTACTATAAACCACGCAGCTCGCGGCGTAAGATTTTGCCGCTGGGGTTTTTCGGCAAGTCGCCTAAGCGTTACGGTTCCCGTTTATATCCCGATGTCCTAATATGGAAAACCGCATCCCAATCTTTTGCTGAACCGTTATGGGCAAGAACAAAAAGTCGTCCCGGAAACGTCGCAAAGTTGACTACTCTCTGAGTAGAAGAGAGGTCATCAAACTCGGCGGAGCGGTCGCGATCGCCACTTCGGCAAACGGTTTGGGTTCAGCAACTAATGCTTCGGAAAAAAACACGTCCAAAACTGCGGGCAAGACTGTTGATTATGATGTCATCATTGTTGGTGGCGGTTTCGCAGGCGTCACGGCGGCCCGCGATCTGTCGAGATTGGGTAGGCGCGTCCTATTGTTGGAAGCAAGAAACCGACTCGGTGGACGTACTTTCGTGTCGAAATTTGCAGATCACGATGTCGAGTTGGGCGGCACGTGGATCAGTTGGCATGAGCCGCATATCTGGGCGGAGGTTACACGTTATCAAGCACCGATCAATGAAACGCCTGGAATGGCGGTCCCAGCCTTTCTTGGATGGATGACAAAGCACGGCGCATTGACGCTAACGTCATCGGATCAATTGGGTGCGCTACTAGAGGGCGGTATCAGTAAGCTCGTCGCCGGAGCGGAAAATGTGTTTCCCAGACCCTACGAGCCCTTCTTTACGGACGATTACAAGAAATGGGACAAGTTGTCCGTCCAGGCGCGTCTCGATCAAATTGAACTGTCGGAAAGTGAGCTGGAACTAACCCGTGCACTGTACAACCTTGCGTATCACAATCCGGATTCAAAAGCTGGTGGTTTGATCGAAATGATACGCATGTACAGCCTCGTCGGCGGCGCGGCGCAGCTCGTGGAGGCAGGGGGTCGCTACAAGTTGCGAGACGGCACGCGGAGCCTTATCAACGCTATGGCGGAAGACGGCGAATTCGAGGTGCAACTCAACGCGCCGGTATCCAAGGTAACCTTAATGCCGAACAAGGTGACGATAGTTACCGAACACGAAGAAGTGTATACGTCGCGTGCCGTGGTGATGGCGGTTCCAGTAAACACGGTCGGCAATATTGATTTCGAGCCAGCACTCAGCGCCGGGAAGCTGGCGATGTTTAACGAACGCCACACCGGGTCCGGGTTAAAAACTTATATCAAACTAAACGAGCAGATGGACCATTTCAGTATCATGGGCGCTGACGATAATCCGTTTAACAATCTGGTTACTGAATACAGCGGCCCTGATGGAACAATCCTAATTGGCATGTGTGCAAATCCTCAAGCCTATGATGCCAATGATGACCGCTCTGTAGAGCAGGCCGTGAGGAAGTATCTACCTGCTGCAGTCGTCGCCGAATCATATACATACGATTGGAATCTTGACCCGTATTCGTTGGGCACGTGGTGCATGTATCGTCCGGGACAAATGACGAAGTACCTGAAAGAATTGCAACGGCCGACAGGACGCGTATTTTTCGCCGGTTCGGACATAGCAAACGGGTGGCGCGGATTTATCGACGGTGCTGTAGAGACAGGGTTGCGAACAGCGACCGATGTACATAGATTTTTAGCTTAGTTTTCGAACCCCGGCGACTCTTGCATTGCGCCTGCGCGGCAACGAATAATGACATCCGAGAACCATAAGGCGACAGCCAGTTTCCCAAACCACAACGAAAAGTTAACGAGGAGCCCCCGATGATCTCTAAATACCTGAAGACACCCGCGTTGATATTTAGCATGGTTGCGTTCTGTACTGTATTCGCGGTTGCATACGCCGATGATGTAGCGGGCGACGCGGCGAACGGCGCGACACCCTTTCAGTTCGACGAAGCGAAACTTGCGGGCGAAGGCCTCACTGTAATTCCGCCGTTTCCGCCCGAGTCGATTATTAGCGGTGGCGATCCGGCGCCGAAATTGAGTGTCCTGTTTCGCGGTGACATCGTCTTCGGCGTGTTCGAATCCAAAACGGCGAAATTCAAAGTGTCGGATCCCTGGGCGTACGATGAATACGTGATGGTGCTGGCCGGCGAGTTGCATTTGTACGACGATGCGACGGGGAAAACCCAGGTCTTCAAGGAAGGTGCGCACGTTATGGTACCGAAGGGTTTTACCGGTACCTGGGAAAACATCGGCAATCCCTACCGCGAAACGTTCATCATTGAACGCGAAACGTTTGAGTCTGTCTGGGGCACCGAGTAAGGTTTCGGGTCCGGACCCAGCGGTCCGGACCCCTCATCGACAAAAGTCACTGTGCAGAAATATCCCGCTTTCGTTCCGCCTCCTCGATCAGGCGATCGTAGACCGCCATCGCCTCGGCGATTTGACGATCGAGCTCCGGTTTGGCGGCCCGCCATTTCGATTCCACCTGCGGTCCCGCGCTCGACCGCTCCCACTCGTCCCCGACGTTGGGCTCGAGCGCCTTGAGTGCTTGCAGCGTCGCCCGCTGACGTTCGGCGATCGTCTTCACCGCCGATGGATTCCAGTGTCGCTTGTCGCCGTCGACGTGGATGAATACCGGTGTCGTGTGCGCCTTGCCGCCGTGCTGGCCGTAGGCACGCAGCGCGAGCCACAGTGACTGCTGCGGCCGCAGGGTGTGTTCGAGGGTCAGCATCTCGCTGTCGTCGCGGGCCGTGGCAGTCGCGACGACGTCACCGTGGACGATGAGTTCCAAGCGATCGAGGGAGTCGAAATCTGGATTAATCTGCGCCGTCGCGGCTATGTTAACGGCGTCGCCGCTCGCAACTGCGTACTCGAGCCCCGCACTGTCGCCGTTGATGGTGAAATCCATAACCGGCCAGTTGCTGACGAATGAGCGCGCGCCGCGCCAGGCTTGGAACCAGGCCTCGACGCTGAACTGCCCGCCGATCCGCGCGTAGATCCGTTCCGTTCCGGCGAGGTGTATGTATGGATAGTCACTGCCAGCACCGGGCAGCAGCCGGAAACCCAGGTTCAGAAAGTCATAGAGGTAGCGGGTGTTCATCATGCCGCCTTGCAGTATCTCCAGGAAATCAACGTGGCCCAGCGGCACGTCGAGCGCGAGTCCCCGACCAACGTGAAACAGGTCCGACGCTACATGGGCATAACCCCACAGACCGCCGTCAGCGTGGATGGCCCGCGCGGTGCGGTCGAACAGAAAGTACTCGGTTTCCGGCCAGTAGAACGCCGCGGCATTCAGGCCGATGGTGTGGCCGCGATAGCTGGTGCGCGGCGATTCCTGCCCCGAGACGAGGGCGCGTCCGCCGCGCAGATAGTGGCCAGCAGGGCCGAAGGCATACTGGCGAAAGGACGATTGCGCGAGGTTGCCCATCTCCAACAGGTTCGCCACGTGGATATCTTCCGCCGCGGCGTAGGCGTGGATCATCGCGTTCAACCCCGGACTCGGGCGCTCGATGTGGATGTGATCGTCGCCTGAATACCAGCCGCGGGCTCGCATGTCGATCCAGCGTTCGAGCTTCACGAACACGTCGCTCGTCTTATTCGCCTCGATGACGACCTTGCGGCGCTGTATGCGGTACTCAGGGCCCTTCATCACGTAGAGCGTGTAGCGTCCGACCGGTAACTCCGCGCGGTAGCGCCCATCGACGAAGAAGACATAGCGCCCGTGTTTGGACCACCGCGCCGGAGGAAACAGCAGCGGCAGTTCCTTGATGCGTTCACCGTAGCGGCTCAGGGTGACCGCCTCGTCGCCCGCCAGCGGGGCGACGCCGCCGGGGTCATAGAGTCCGACCCGGACACTTGCCTGGTTTCCGGCCCGATCGACGACGTTCAGAGACAGGCTGCCGTACTCCGGTCGCGTTGGCGGGGCTTGCCGGCGTTCGATCCGGATGCCGCACAGCGCCATCACTTTGCCGGCGCCTTCCGGGTTCAGGAACAGGCTGCCCAGAGCGCCTACCGAGAAATCGGTGCCTTCGTACTTGCGGTTGGCAAATCGGGCACGCTCGAGCACAACCCGCTCCCGGTGCCAGCGCCGCCCATCGTGCCGTTGCAATCGCGCCTTTACGGCGCGCGGCGCCACTGCGTGATCGTAGGAAACCACGTAACCGTCGGTGAGGTCGCCATCGAACGTCAGGTCCAGCGTGACGGTTTCGTCGATGTCGAAGGCGAAGCCGTCGTCAATGTCGAACAGAAAATAAGATCCGACCAGGCATGCCTTGCCATCGCGTTGCTCGAGACGACCTATCGTACCTACGCCGGCGATGGGTTCACCGGCGTGTGAGTCGCTATTGAGAGCGATTGTTCGGACGATCCGCGGATCCGGGCGCCAATCGAATTCGATGCGCCCGAGTGGATGGAGGCCGTGACCCTGGGCCATTGCGCAGTAGCTGAGGATGAGCAGCGTTGTGACGGCGCGACCTGGCATGGGTGCTCCTGTAATGCGTCGTTGCAGCAGCGGCGTACGCGCAAGCTACGTTACACGTCCAGACGGGTTGCTAATTAGCCGCCCCGATCACAGCTAATCGCTTCTACGGTCCGTTGGCTGTCCCGATTACCGCGGCCACCGTGCAGTGATAGGCCTGTTCGCTCGCCCCCAGGCACCAGACGATGTCGTTACTGCGCGCTGGCCGATACATGGGCTCCTCGCGTTCATTGCCGGTACACAGACAACGTCCGCACGCGGATTTGCCACAGCAGTCATTGTAGGAAATTACGTAATCCTTCTCGTCCTCCGGATTGTGGCAGGTACCGATCCAGGTAATCGATGACACTTCAGTGCCCGGTGGGCAGCTGGTCTTGGTGCCGCCGCAGCACTCGCAAAGAAAACCATCCAGCGCGCAGTGGCACCAGTACTCGCAGCTTGCCGGGTCACCTGGATCGGGTATTTCTGATAGCCCGCCTGTAATATGCCCAGAACAGTCCCGGCGTCGGCATCGATAAGCCAGGCCTTGCCTTCCGACGCGGCGAGAAAGTTAGGGTCGTTAACCCAGATCCAGTGTTTACCCGGGTTTGCCGGTAGCGTTTCAATCGTGACTTTGTCGTATTTCAAGTCCGCAGCCGACGCAGGTAGGGAAACGATTACGAAAATCCCCGCGAATATGAGCTTGCCTGTCTGAATTATTTTCACCGGGATAGCCCTCTGCAGTTGCAACGCATTCTAATCGATTCACCTACGCCTCGTTAGTGGATTCCATCGCGCTGCCGCATGGTGCAATATGCGACAGCGATGACTATCGTCATTCTGGGTGGAGCGGGCATGATGGGCGCGGGCACGATCCGGGATCTTGTCTCGCAGCGCTAAGCCGGCGTACCACCTGAACGGCTTCGCGTTTAGAGCCGCACTATTGCAGCAGCCATAATTGAAACCGTTTTGCTTTGCCGTGAGGAGGCAATCGCTATGAAGGGCAGCAAAGCCAGATCAAGTCGCCGTCAATTCATCAAACAAACAGGTGCGGCAGCCGTCGGCGGAATGTTGGCAGCCGACGCCCTGGGTCGAACTGCGGGCAGGGCCGCAACCGGCTTCGACTATGACGTTATTGTCATCGGCGCCGGCTTTGCAGGCGCGACGGCCGCGCGCGAACTCGGCGAAGATGGACTGCGGGTCGGACTATTCGAAGCGCGTAATCGCCTTGGGGGGCTGACTTACACCAGCCGCTTCGCCGGACACGACATAGAGCTCGGCGGGATGTGGTTTCACTGGTTGCAGCCGAACATCTGGGCGGAGATCCATCGTTACGGCATGCATTTGTACGAAAGCCCCGTGCTGGATCCGCAGACGGTCGTGCTGCTCGGCAGCGACGGCAAGCGGCAGGTCGGCGACGCATCCCTGGTAGCGGACGTTCTCAAATGGATGGACGCGTTGCACCACGATTCGTTCGCGCTTTACCCGCAGGCGATGATCGATCCCTACCATGTCGAGGAGAAAATCGCCGCAATCGACCATCAGTCGATACAGACGCGTCTTGATTCACTGCCACTGACGACGCGCGAACGCGATGTCTTCAGCGGCTTGCTGGAGATCGTCCCGGGTTCGTCGCTGAGTGAGGCCAGTCTCACCCAACAACTCAAACTGCACGCTCTGGCGGGATGGAACAGTGGTCTGTTGCTCGATCTGCAAAACCGCTTCCGTTTGAAGGAGGGTACCAATGGGTTGATCTCGGCCATTGTCGAGGACAGTGGCGCCGACGTGCATTTATCAACGCCGATTGCCGCCATCGACCACGGTCCTGGGCATGTTGAAATCTCGACCGAAGACGACAAAAAGATCACCGCGCGCTGCGCGATATTAACTCTGCCGATCAACACGTTTAACAACGTTAAGTTCACGCCCGGGTTGCCGTCGGACAAACAAACCATTATTGACAAAGGTCAGCCCAGCACCGGAACCAAAGTCTACGTGCAGGTAGCCCAGGACCTCGGCCGATTCCAGGCTTTCGGACCGGCCGCAAGTCCGCTCACTTATATGCATGCCGAGTACTTCGGATCGCAGGGCTCAGTGCTGATTGGTTTTGGTGGTCAACGCGAACTGCTCGACATCAACGATAACGCCGCGATCGAACAGGCGGTCAAGGCCTATATTCCGGATGTCGAATTTCAGTCGGCAGTCGCTTACGACTGGACCTACGATCCTTATTCGCTTGGCACCTGGCCGAATTACCGCAAGGGTGAGATGTACAATCCGCTTATCATGCGTCGCCCTGAAGGTGCGCTGTTCTTTGCCGGCGGCTACACCGCCAAGGGCTGGACCAGTTTCGTTGACGGTGCGGTCGAAAGTGGGATCAGGGTGGCACGCGAGGTGCAGGAATTGTTTGGCTGACTTGTGGGTTACAGCTCCAGGTAGTCGGCCAGTTGCTCGTAGTTGACTCCCCACAGGGTGGTGCCCTCGTTGCTCTGGTGAGTTGGTTGCTTATCAATAACATTATCAAATGTGAAAAGGACTCAATGTGAACTACACAGCGATTGAATACGAAAAACGCGGCCCGGTTGCCATCGTCACCCTGAACCGCCCCGACAAGCTGAACGCGTTGTCGGACTCACTGCAGCTGGAAGTACGCGACGCACTCGAGGATGCCGGTTGGGGTGACGACAATATTCGCGTGATCATTCTAAAGGCGGCCGGACGGGCATTCAGCGCGGGTTTCGATATATCCTCGAATGAGGATGGCAGTGCGGTCGAATGGCGATCGCGTTTTTTCAAGGGCAAGGGGTTCAGCGAGTCGGCGTGGTGGGATGTGTTTTGGAACAACCCTAAACCGATCATCGCGCAAATCCACGGCTACTGCGTTGCCGGCGGTCTCGCCACTGCGACTTTTTGCGACCTGCGCATATGCACTGAGGATTCCAAGTTCGGCGCTCCCGAGATCCGAATGGGTGGTCCGTACATACCGGCGGTGTGGCCATGGGTAATCGGCATGACCAAGGCGCGCGAGTTGCTCTATACCGGAAACCTGATCGATGCTGCAGAAGCCAAGCGTATCGATCTGGTTAACGAGGTCGTGCCGGCGACGGAACTCGATGAGACCGTTTATAAACGTGCACTGACTATCGCGAAGCTGCCGGCAGCAACGGTCGAATACAACAAAAAACTGATAAACATGTCTTACGAATTAATGGGTATTCGGCAGGTGATTGAGCGTTCGATGGAACTCGAAGCGATCGTGCTGGCGAGTACCGGCGACTCGCCTGAGATTGATGAATTCAATGCCATCCGTGATAAAGATGGATTAAAGGCTGCGTTGGACTGGAACGCCGCGCGTTTTGCGGATGAGGATGCGTGGTTCCGCGGCAGCAAAACCTAATAGGACTGTTTATGATCCTACCGAGCGGTATCGGCCACGACCGGCGGCGGTGCTGGACGTTTTTGTCGTTTTAGGAATTCGCCTCGGTAGGTCTCGACGCCAGGTACATGCCATCCAATGCGCGAAACGGTTGTTTAAACCGAAAACTTCTGTGTGCTAATCCTCTCCGATCACGGCGATCCCCTGGATCTCCAGTAGCATTTCCGGTACTGCGAATCCGGTTACGGTGATCAGCGCACTAGCCGGGGCGTTTTCGGGAAAATACTCCTTTCGCAGTTTGACGAAGCGTTCGCCATGGCGCATATCCTTGATGAACACGGTCATCGTTACCATGTCCTGCAGGGATCCACCCGCGCGTTTGAGCGTCGCATCGAGTCGCCGGAATGTGTTGTGTACTTGCTCGTCGAAATCAGTCGCGATCTCTATCTCATTTATATCGAGGGTCTCTCCCTTTTGCGACGGCTCGGCCGCGACGATGCCTCCTTCGCCCGCAAGCCAGACGATCTTGCCGCCCTGCGTTATCACCGCCGGCGAAAAGGCGTGATGTTCCTGCCATGTTCCTTTGATGTATTCAGCCGCCGGCAAAGGCGTACACAACAACAGGCCTGTAGCGTAGAAAATCACGAACGCAGGCCGCATGAAAGTATGGAGTTTCATTTTGGTGCCTCCTTTACCGTTGAGTAGGTCATGCTAAAGGTGAAGATGAGAGCTTAAGTAACCTCCTCGCGTTCCCACTCAGGATGAGGTTCTCGTCATGTTGGGATAGACCAAGCACCTCGATGGCATCGACGCTTCGCTCCCAACGTGAATAGGGATAGTCGCTTCCCAGCAGAATACGCTCGCTCCCCCAGGTCTCGAGCGCGCAGCGGTAGGCGGCGGCATGATGTGAGACGGTGTCGAGATAAAAACGCAGAAAGCGGCTGCTCGGCGCACCCTCGATCGGGGAGGAATAGTCCGTGAGGAACTGAGAATTCAACTCGGTCTCGATGTCGATCCGCGGCAAGATAAAAGGTAAAGCCGCACCCAGATGCGCCAGGATCAGGTCGAGTCTGGGGAAGCGGTCGAGCACGCCGCTGAACACCAGCCGGCTCGCTGCCAGCGTTGTATCGAACAAGAACGCTACGCTGATTGTCAGTCCCTAGTCTTCGGCGCCTTTGGTGCACCCGGGCGTCGTCGGATGCACGAACAGCGGAACGTTGAGCCCCTCAGCGGCCTCGTATATCGGCCAGAACTCCTTCGCATCTAAGAAGCGTCCGCGTACGTTGGTGAAGATCTGGCCTCCATGCAAGCCGAGTTCTCGCACGCCGCGCTCGAGTTCCCTAACTGCTGCTTCGGGATCCTGAAGCGGTAGCGCGGCGAAAGCCGCAAATTGATCCGGGCGTTCCTGTACCAGTTCGGCAATGGAGTCGTTGTAGGTTCGGGCGAGGACAACGCTTTGCTCGACATCGCCGAACATCGACGCCGGGAGGCCCCAGACTCAGTACCTGAGTGTCCAGGCGGGCGCTGGCCATATCGGCGAGCCGCTCGTCGACGTCATACATTTTCGGGAAGGTCGTCAACGGCATGCCGGGAAGCCGGAATTCGACGCCTTGCGTACGCGCCCGGTCGAGGAACGAGCGAGGGAATAGGTGCGCGTGGACGTCGATGCGCACACGGGGATCCTGAAGGGCGACCCAACAACTATAGAGCGATAGCGGCGCTTCTCCAACCGGTAGGCATTCTAGTAATGAGATGGCGTCGGCGGCGACGCACTCAAAATAGTAATTCTCTAGATACAGCCGAAGGCGGATAATGCTGAGCCTTATTCTGCTTATTTGCCCGCTTTGGCGCCGGCATGAGGGCACTTCATGGGATCTGGAGTTTCAAAGCATCTTCGTTGGCTTCTGAGGGACCGGCTATGACCGAGCAAACGACCGACGGCAATGGCATTAGTTGGCCAACCACGGACTTCACGCGCATTCCTTACGCCGTTTACACGGACCCCGACGTGTATGCGCGTGAACAGGAGCGGATATTTCGCGGACCCACCTGGTCGTACCTGGGACTAAGCCTGGAGATCCCCGAACCGGGCGATTACATCGTCAGCAGCATCGGCGACACTTCGATCATTGTTAATCGTACCAAGGAAGGCGAGATCTGCGGTTTTGTGAACCGTGGTGCGGTACTGTGCCGCGATCTGAAAGGCAATGTTGCCAATCACATCTGCGTCTACCATCAATGGTGCTTCGACTTGTAAGGTGATCTGCTAGGTATCCCCTATCAACGAGGCGTAAAGGTGAAAGGCGGCACTTCCATCGGCGGCATGCCGGAGGATTTCGACAAAGCCCATCATGGGCTGAGGAAAATTCGGGTCGAAACGCATCACGATCTAATCTTCGGCAGTTTCAGCGATGAAGCTCCTTGCCTTGAGGACTACCTGAGTCCGACCATCACCGGGTATCTGGACAGGTTTTTCTGTAAGCCGATTAAGTTGATCGGCCGGACTCGTCAACGCGTGTCGGCAAACTGGAAACTGTATATAGAGAATACGCGCGATCCTTATCACGCCATGATGCTGCATCCATTTATGGCGACATTCGGCGCGTTTCTGCCCATAGCGATCGGTGGCGTCAAGCTTTCTGCAGGCGGCCAGCACAGTTGCCTGTGGACGAAGCCGGCAAAGCCTAGCGACATGGCCCACGTCGGTACTCACGATGCGGACGCGAACCAGTAGTATCGTGACTGGCTGGCAAGCGGTGTTGCCGACGACGCCCCGTACCGGTTGAACGATCCCGCATCGGTGGTCGCGGGGCGCTCTGAATTTGCGGACGAAATGAACGTCATCATCATGGAAATATTCCCCAGCCTGGTGTTGCAGCAGATTGCCAACACGCTCGCGCTGCGTAAGGTTGTCCCCAAGGGACCTCAGGAGTTCGAGATTATCTGGAATTATTTCGGTTACCAGGATGACGACGCGGAAATGGATTCCTATCGTGTTACTCACTAGTCGATAAATAAGGCGACATCGATGGAACTTTCTGAGAGCGTACCGATCGGATCAGATATGAAACTGGACGGCCGCACGCTTGACCATTCGACCTTGGAAGCTATTCGCTTGATGGCGATAGAGCGCGTTCGCGAAGGCGAGTCGCCGGCGACGGTGATCGCATCGTTCGGGTTCAACCGGACGACCATCTACAAATGGATCAAAGCGGCGATGCAGCCGGGTGTCGGCATCAAGGCGTTGCGTTCGACGAAGGCTACGGGGCGGCCACGAACCCTGAGCGCGGCGCAAGAGCGACAGGTGTTCCGCTGGGTCAATGGTCGTGACCCGCGACAGTATGGATTGGACTTCGGCTTGTGGACGCGCGCGGTGGTCGTGGAGTTGGTGACGCAGAAGTTCGGGGTGACGATAGGCGTCACGGCGGTCGGGGAGTTGTTGGCGAAACTGGGATTGACGCCGCACAAGCCGCTGCAGCGAGCCTATCAGCGGGACCCCGAGGCGATTGAACGCTGGCAGCGTGAAACCTTCCCAGCCATCGCCCGTCAAGCGAAACAGCACGGTGGCGAGGTGTTTTTCTGGGATGAGTCTGGCTTCCGTGCTGATACGGTGCACGGTAAGACCTGGGGCGTGCGCGGCCAGACGCCGGTCGTGTACCGACCCGGACAGCGTCAATCGTTCAGTGCCGCCTCGGCGGTCAACGCCAACGGGGCGTTCTGGTTTTGCACCTATAGCGGCGCGCTCAAAGCCGCTTTGTTTGTCACCTTGCTGCGCCAGCTCATGCGGGGCCGGCGCAAGCCGGTGCATCTCGTGCTCGACAGTCTGCCGGCGCACAAGACCGCGCGCGTGCGCGACTACGTCGCTTCGACGAATGGCCGGCTGAGCCTGCATTTTCTGCCCGGTTACGCGCCAGACCTGAACCCCGATGAATGGGTGTGGAGTCACGTCAAGCGCACGGGTGCAGCGCGACGGCCACTGCGGGCGGGCGAAACACTGCGCGAGAAGATCGAGGAGCAACTCACCCAACTCAAGCGTATGCCCCACCTTGTTCGATCATTCTTTCTTGCTCCATCTGTCGCCTATATTGGCGACTGCTGAGTAAACAGAGCAACATGATTGGACCGGCCGGATTCATCTCGATGGAAGACGGCGAAGTCTGTCGATTGATCCAATCAAACGCCAATCGCTTTAAGGATGGGTTTGCGGTGGTGGAAATGGGTGGCCGCGGTCCGATTGAAAGCAGCCCGGGCGCTCACAATGAGATAGCGATCCGAGGTATGTACCAGGAGTATTGCAGGTTGATGGATTACGCAGTCGGTTGATATGGCGGACCAAGTGTCGCTCGAGGAAGCATCGAAGATTGAAGCCCTGGTCTATGACAGCGGCCACTGCATCGACGATGATCGCCTGGAGGATTGGGCGGAATTATTCGTTGAGGATTGCATCTGCAAGGTCACCACCCGGGAGAGCATAGACCAGGATTTGTCGGTCGGCGTGATTTATTGCGAGGGCCGCGACATGGTACGTGACCGGGTGCTGGCGATCCGCCAGGCCAACATTTTCAATCCCCATTACGACCGCCATCTGATTACGGGTGTGCGGGTAAACAACTGCGTAGAAGGAATATTTCCAGTTCAGTCCTCCTACATGGTGATGCAGTCGACCCTTGAAGGCGAGACCCGTATTTACAGCGCCGGAAAATACCTCGACAAGGTCATCATCGAAAACGGTTACGCAAAATTCAAGGAGAGGATCGTGATTGCCGATACCGGCGCCGTCGACAATTTGATGGCGATCCCCCTGTGAAACTGTACTGTGTAGGCATTAGCTAATGACGCAGATTCTCATCGCGCTGCTCTGGAAACTAAGCTTTCTCCGTTAGGCCCAGTTTTGGGAACAATAAGTTACGTGTCCGTCTGAATTAATGCGCCAGCCGATTATGGGGTTCAGATGATACAGCGTTGAGATACCGCCACGAGCAGCAATGATCTGTTCTTTCGACGGTTGTACATAGCCAGACTCGTCAATCGCGCGACTCATAATAGTTGTCGTGCTTCCATCCCATTTCCACAAATAGCGAAATCTAGTATGGGCTTTTGCCAATACAGGTTCCTGCAATTTGGCGTTGTTCCACGTCATTCCATCGTCAATGCTGATTTCCACCTGTGAGATGCGACCACGTCCAGTCCATGCGATTCCTCGAATTTCGTTCCACCCGCGCTCAATAGTTACGGGATAGGCCGGGGAGGTGATGATCGAGCGTGCATCCATTACGAAACTGAATTGTCGCGCTACACCGCCTTTCAAAGGCTCCGTGTACTTAGAAGTTTCTTCACGAGTCATGTGCGGTTGGTCTGCAATCTCAATGCGACGGATCCACTTTACGTTCGAATTACCCTCCCATCCGGGCAGCAACAGCCGTGCCGGATAACCTTGTTCGGGGCGTATCGCCTCACCGTTTTGAGCGTACACAATCATTGCATCATCCCAGGCTTTCTCTATGGGGATGCTGCGTGTCATCCTGGCCGCATCAGAGCCCTCGGCCAGGAACCATTTAGCGTTTGGTTCAACGCCTACTTCACGAAAAAGGGTCTCCAACATCACGCCCGTCCATTCGCTTTGGCTGGTGAGTCCCGATAATCCCTGCGGTGTTGTTTTCTCGTTTGCGTATACATTTAAATTTCCGGAGCACTCCAGAAAACAGGTGCGGGTAATGGATGGAAAACGCTTCAGATCTGCCAGCGTAAATTTCAATGGCCGCTCGACCATGCCGTGTATTAACAATTTGTACTTTTCCGGGTTAATTTTTGGGATACCCGAATGGTGTCTTTCAAAATGCAAATCCGACGGCGTGATAGTGCCGTACAAATCCTGTAATGGTGAAAAACTCAGGCTGCTCTTTACTGTTTGTGCATTTATAGAGTGACCGCCACCGCTATCCACGCCCATGTCAAGCGAACGTCGACGCGGATGCTCGAATGAGGATCGGCTTCCAACTCCACTAGTGGGCTCACCCGGTACCCTGTTTGAATCATCTAGTGTTTCAACATTTTCTAATGCCTTAGCCGCTACCAGAGGAGCAGTGGCAACGGCGGCTGCAATTCCTTTGACTAAGATGCGGCGCTCACCTGAGTGTGATTCGTTCGTAGCTTCGATGTTTCTCGATTTCTTGGTCATCGCTGAAGATTGCAATTGTTCAATTAGCCATTTCCGGTTTGTAATACGTATTTCGTTACCGCACTTCTGGACCACCCCTGCGATCGTCCGGTAAGAACTGTCCGCGTGCCGGCATCTGTATTTGAGGCAAAGTCGCTGCGTTAATCAGATCGTCAAACGCAACTATTTCGTTCAGATAGAGAATATAGGCCGTTACGCTGAAGACCTCATTGTCCGTCAGTGAGCCGGGCGAGGCTATTGGCATGGCCCGCTTAATGTAATCAAAAACAGTTGTCGCATAGGGCCAATAATTGCCAATGGTTTTCGGTGTGCGGGGACTTTCCGCGAAGGAGAATTCATCAGCCGGCAATCGGCCAACCAGCACATCGAAGGGGCCTTCGACACCGGTCGGCCCGTGACAAGCTGCACATTTATTTTCATATATCTTAGCGCCCGCGGCGGGCGTGCCGCTGCCAGAGGGTAAACCGCGCCCGTCCGGCATTATGTCGGTGTCCCACGCGGAAATCTCTTGTGCAGAGACCGCACGGCCGATGTTTAGCAACTCCGGTGAGGCCGGCTCAGCGTAGCTTGAAAACGTTGGGAGTCCGAGCGCAAAAGACACTGCCAGGGCGCGAATTCCTAACGCAGTTGAGAGCTGGCACGTATCAATCACGATATGTGTGAGTGCTTATGAGTTATTTGCATACAGCGCGTGTCCCGATGCGGATGTAAGTGTTTACTAGATCCGCTCAACAATATCGAGGCCGCGTATTCTATCGAGAACGTAAATTAGGCCTCGATCATCTTCGTACACGTCATTTGTCCTGGTTTGCTCGGCGCCGGGGTAGGGCGCTGGAATGTAAAACGCGACTTCGCTGATATTTTCTGGATCCGCGATATCTACAACGCGTAGTCCCTGCGAAAACCACGCCACCGGAACCTCTGTCCCGCGTACATGCTCCACTGGTTGATGGCAACCATAAAACCACGGGGTTTCTGCACTGGCATCAATCCCGGGGATCTGGAAACTCGAATACGGCATTGGGTGGTTTTCGTCGGTAATGTCCACCGCCCACAGAAATGCCGGGCCGGCCGGGTACAGCTTATCCACGTCCTCGTCCGCGACCAGCATGATTTTGCGGCCTTTGATCTCAAAAGGAATGGGCAGGCAGGAATGCGTCGGCCATGCAAGCGGCGGACTTTTGACCATGCCGGAGATCTTGCGTGGTTTAGTCATGTCGGAGATGTCCAATAGGAACCAACCACCGTGCCAGTAACTCACGTAAAGCCGATCGCCTTGTCTAATCGCATGATGGCAACGCACGCTGCGTGAAGGCCATGTGCGTTCCTCGCCGCCGGCGTGCCATTGGCCAGGCGCATGCCATCGACCTATCTCTGTGGGCTTGGTCGGATCTTGGAGATCCAGAATCATACAGATATTACCGTCGTAGCCTTCGACCTCGGGACTGACGTAGGCATATTTGCCGTCATACGTAAACCGGTGAGCGCCTTTGCCGCCGCATTCCCAAAACGTAATCAATTCCGGCTTAGCCGGCGCTGAAACATCATAGATCTTCAGCCCACCGCGAATATCACCCGTTAGCGAAGCACCGCGAAGCTTCTCGTAATTTGTGATCATTATTCCGTCGTGAACTTGAACTTTGTGACAGTGCATATCCGTTCGGGGTATCGGGATCGATGCGATTTCCCGGGGTCTGTTCGGATCACCGACGTCAAAAACAGTGACCGCGGTCGGTCCTTTCATGTGGGCGATATACGCATACTTCCCATCGACCACAATCTGACCGCCGCCAGCGCAATCGATCCGCTGAATCACGCGTATTCCCGAAGCCTGACCAGAACCCGGGCGGTTGATTTGCTGACGGTTATTTGGGGCGGCCTGGACAACTGTGCCTATGGAGCCAGCGCTTAGCGCGCCAGTGAAAAACGGAACTGCGGAGATAAATGTTCTTCTACGCACAACTATCTAAGCGACCGGGGCCTTAATACTATTTATCGGTTAATGACTGTCGCCGAGTTGATGTTCCCGACGATGATGATCATTGACGCGGATCGTTTCGCGCTCCTGTGTCAGGTCGCTCCAGTTGGTCAGGTTCTTATCGACGACGAGACGTTCGAGTGCCGTCATCCAGTGGTCGTAATAGCGCTCGCCTGTATCGACTTGCCCGCTTTGCTCTGCTTCTCGCAGGACGCCACCCAACCGCTCCGCCCACTCCTTCCAAGTCAGCTTTCCAGCCTCGGTGAGTTGCACGACCACGGCGAAGGCCTGAGCCTGCCACGGCTCTGCGAACACGGGTCCATCGTCGTCACGCGGCAATAGCGGCAATGCCGCCAGCCCCGGGTCAATCATGCGCCGCCGTCGGGCGCAGCCGCAGCCAGGTGGTCATCCCAAAGATCGACGTAGACCCGATCGCGCGGGTTGCCACGCTTTCCCCAAACCTCGGTTGCGCCGAACATGACGCTGTAACAGTGTTGAGGATTCTGACCCAGGCCGACGGCGTTGCTGTCACAGAACACATAAACGCCATGGTCACGCGCAATCGTGCCTTGGCGGCCACGAATGTAGCGTGGCACCCGAGTGTGTCCTATCGGATGTTCGTTCCTGACAGTCACCGGGTCATCGACGAAAAACTTCGGTGCGATGTCTTGATCAAGCGCAGCTGGGTTGTAGCTGTTCATAATTCGCTGGCGTTGTTCGGCGCTTAATCCCGCGATAACACCGTCGGGGTTGCGCAACTCTTCCTCGCTTGCCAGTCCGTACTTCACTACCAGTTTCTCGATCCCATACAGCCAGCCGCCGTAATAGGGCGCGGTCAGATAATCAACCGGAGACATGCCTTCACGGATAAAGCGCAATTCGTCCAGCGACCAGGGCGACTTGAGAGAGATGGTTAGCGAGACGGCAGCGCCGAATACCTGTCTCTCCCATTCATGTTTGAAAACCGGCGCATCCGGGTTCAATGCCGGCAAGCTGAAACCGTCCATCCCGCCAACGTCGTGGCCTGCGTTCATCTCACACCGCTCCGGTGGGTGCATTCAGTTTCTCGGCACCGACCATGGAATCCCGGGTGATCAGCGTTCGCAGTTGTTCCTCCGTCATCGCCTCGGTGCCCGCTGGTCTTTCCGGAATGACCAGGTAGCGAATATCCGCCGTACTGTCCCAAATCCGAACTTCCACCTGCTCATTCAGCTCCACCCCAAACTCCTTAAGTACGCCACGCGGATCGATTACCGCGCGGGCGCGATACCCCGTGTCCTTGTACCAGGCCGGCGGTAAACCGAGTACCGACCATGGGTAACACGAACACAGCGTGCAAACGACGAGGTTGTGGGCTTGCGGGGAATTGGCTAGCGCGATCAAATCGGTGCCGACCAAATCAGAGCCGGCGAGCCCTTTTATGCCGACTTCCCCAGCGGCCGAGTTCGCGTCGGCCAGAAGCCGTTGCCGATATTCCGGATCAACCCAGCTGCGCGCGACGATTTTGGCGCCGTAGTGCGGCCCTACTTTCGTTTCGAAGTGGTCGATAACTTGATCCATCGCCGCCGGATCGAGCAGGTTCTTCTTGGTGAGGACGGAAACCAGCGCTTTGGCACGCAGGCTGTATTCGGACTGAACGTAGTCTTGCGGCTGCGCTGCCGCCACGGGATCGGATACTGTTGCCACCGATGCCGCGGATGCAGCCAACGACGTTCGCGTAAGAAATTCCCTGCGGGAGACCTTTTTATCCGTCATTGTGCACCCCGTCGCTTCGCTTGACAGACTAGTCCGCATATTGCGGCGCCTTCATGCAATATGCGGACTAGTCTAGTAGCTCAATGCGGATCTGGCTACGGGTCAATCTCGACGTTTAGTGTTCGCTTGTCTGGCTGGCGGATGAGGACTACATTGGGCTTGCTCGACCAGGAGGGGGTGCTATGAAGCTGCTTCCGGATACCGTGCTGTACGGCGGTCGCGTTTACACCGTCGACGATGACTTCCGAACAGCCGAAGCCATCGGCGTGCGCGGCGACGAGATTGTGTTCGTCGGCTCAAATGAAGACGCGCGGGAGATCGCGGGCAAACAGACGCGGATGATCGACCTGGAGGGGCGAACGGTCGTCCCCGGGTTTACCGATAGCCATCTGCACGCGCTGTATGCGGGCAAAAATCTGGAGCAGGCCGTGCAACTCACGGACTCCCGATCCATCGACGAGGTGCTCGAACGCATCGCGGCGCGGGTGAGCAAGACGCCCCCCGGCGAATGGATCCGCGGCTCTAACCACTGGTCGATCGACATCCTCAAGGAACGCCGGCTGCCTTACCGCGACGAACTCGACAGCGTTACTCCAGACAATCCGTTTTGGCTCAATACGGCCTTTCACCGCGCCGCGGCGAATAGCCGCGCTTTGGATATTGCCGGCATTACGCGTGACACACCGGAGCGGTTCGCCGGCGGAACGGGTTGGGTATTCAAGGATCCGGAAACCGGCGAGCCGAACGGCCACCTGCTCGAGACGGCCATGTTCGCCGTCGCGCAGCAGGAAACTCTGCCGCCGGACGAACTGGTCCTGGCCGGTATTGAGCGGGTGCAGGATATCTTCCTCGCCAACGGCATCACCAGCGTCATCGATCAGGGTGATGTGTCGCCGCCGTTTCGCAACTTCGCGCTCATGCAACGGCTGTGGCGTGAACGCAGACTCAAAGTCCGCTGGCGTATGAATCATATCGGCTTCGAGATGGCGGACATGCCGATCGAGCAGATCGATGCGCACATCGGCTCCCTGAGGATGGCATCGGGATTTGGCGATCGCTGGTTGAAAATGGGTGCCATCGGTGAAATCGTGCTGGATGGTTTCGTTGAGGACTATTATTCACGCGAGCCCTATGGCGAGCACACTTTCGGCGAGGGTTGGTGCGGGGTGCTGCTCTACAAGCCCGATACGGTGCTCGCAATCTGTCGTGCGGCCGCCGCTCATGGGTTACAGCTCAACGTGCACTGCTCCGGCGACGGTGCCCTGGACATCGCCCTGGACACGTTCGAGAACATCCATCGTGACGCGCCGGTCGCGGGGAAGCGCTGGGCGCTCGAGCATGGCGGCCTAGATCCGAGCGAGAACAACCTGCGTCAATGCCAGGAGATGGGGATTGTCGTTGGTACCCAGCAGCCGCTGCAGTACTGGCACTCCAAGGACATTCAGCGTTTCGGCGGCCACCACACCGAAGAATATTTCCCCAATAGGACCTGGCACGAAAACGGAATTTTGCTGCGCGGCGGATCCGATTTCGATACCGCTCCGTTGTCGCCGCTATTCGGAATGTGGACGATCGTCACGCGCCGCAACATCCTCGACGAAGTGATTGGCATTAATCAATCCATTCCGCGCGAAGAGGCGTTACGCATGTACACGTGCAACGCGGCGTATTCCGTATTCGAGGAAGACGTGAAGGGCTCAATCGAACCGGGCAAACTCGCCGATTTGACAGTTTTGTCCGACGACCTCATGTCGGTACCCGAGGAAGCCATCAAAGACATCGGCGTGGACGCGACAATGGTCGGTGGTCGGGCGTACTACGACCCGCAAGGTATCTTCAATAAGTAATCTGTCGGTGCAACACGTTGAGGAGTTGTTAAATGACCAGCTTTCGAAACTCCCTTAATGCCTACAATCTGCCGGCGGACGCTTCCATCCTCGAACCGCCGCCCATACCGGTCGAACGCGTGACAATGGAACACCCCGCCCTCACTGTCATGACCGATCTGAGACAAGTCAAAGCGATTGCCATCCCTCCATCAATGTTGGTCGAACCGGCTTTGCAGGTCATGATTTATGCGAAGGTGAGACTGGTTATTGTGTTGGATCACGACGCCTGCGTAACGGGTCTGGTCTCGGCCCGGGATCTGATGGGCGAGGAACCGGTCCGTGTCGCCAGAGAGCAGCAGCTACATCACAATCAGATCACCGTGGAGCAGGTGATGACTTCGCTTGCACAGATTGAGCCGCTCCACATTCACGACGTGGAGTCTGCGTCCGTGGGGGACGTCGTGAGAAATCTGCGTGACAACGGACGACAACATGCGCTGGTCATCGAGCCGGCGGAGGGTAAAAACTACTGGGTGCGTGGAATTTTTTCCGTTACCCAGATCGGGCGCCATCTGGGCGTAACGATTTCGCCCGACGGGCATGCGCAGAGCTTTGCGGAACTGGAGCACCTGCTGGCCGCAGACGACTCGCTCGTATAGCTGATTCGCTGATCAGGCACTAGGGAGGGACCTTCAATGGAGAATACGCGTTACGATTTTTCGCCCATCGTTACGAGAAAACCGTTCGCGTTGCCCAATGGAGCAAGAATCGCGGTTTACGTCGCGGTAGCGATTGAGTACTGGGCTATCGACTCCGAGGAGTGGGCGGCTCCAGGGGTAAATACCCCGCCACCTAACCTGTTTCAGTAAGCGCCACGGGATTATGGCAACCGCATCGGTTTGTGGCGGATCATGGAAGTATTGGATAAACATGGCATCAAAGCCACGGCATTTTTTAACTCGGACGTGTGCAAGCATTATCCGTTTATCGCCGAAGCGTGTAAGCAGCGGGACTGGGAATTCGTCGCCCACTCTACGAGTAATGCCGTGTTGCTGGCGGGTAAGAGTGAAGCTGAGGAACGAGAGATCATCAGGACGACTATGGATGTGATTGCCGAGGCGACGGGGCGCCGCCCCAGCGGCTGGATCGGTGCCGCGTTGGCGGAGACATTCAACACGCCCGATATCCTGGCCGAAGAGGGCATAAAGTATGTCAGCGATTGGGTTTGTGACGACCAGCCCTTGCCTTTGAACGTCAAGTCGGGAAACTTGATTTCCATGCCGTATTCATTGGATATCAACGACATCCCGGCTTTTATAATGCATGGCTTAACACCGCGGCCGTTCTACGAAATGATTGTTGACCAGTTCGACACGTTGTATAGAGAGGGAGAAAGCCAGGGACGCATCATGAGTAATCGGCATACATCATTTCCTCATGGGGCAACCCTACCGGATCGTCTGGCTCGACAAAGCGCTGGCATACATGAAGAGTTTTGACGATGTCTGGTTCGCGACCAGCGAGGAAATCGCACGCTGGTATTATAAAGAACACATGGGTATTAAATTGCCCTGAAAACAGCGCCAAATAGTTTCTAGCTTAAAGGTCTGCGTGTTGTTTCGCCTGGAGGAGCAGGTCGATGACGGTCAATCAATCAGCACCCGAGCGGTTCAGACTCAAATCCGAGGTGCCGATTGCCGATGTATATGGATTGGAATCCTGCAAGGATCCTGGCAGGAGATGGGCGTCCAATATGGACAGCGATGTGGAAAAGATATTGCCCGTAACTTCGATATGTTATGGAACGTCGACGTGGTGGGCAGTGGGCTGTTTGAGCGCCAATGGCAAGTAGGAAGAAACACAGAAGAACGCGCTGACTATTTTTTGGCGTACATGCAGCGCTCTTTGAAGGAGCTGTCCTTTTTGAGTCCGGAACTTGTGGAGTTTTTTGAAGGTATCGCAGCCGGGGCAGCGAAGCAGTTAGACAAATGCGTGGCCACGCAGCGGTCCTCGCATGTACTTAAGATTGCGGCACTGAACTTCAACGACACGCCGTTACATCCAAACTGGGATTTCGACGGCGATCGCCCAGGCGTCGCAGAAGACCGCGTTTATGCCGCTGTCGAAGGCCATGATTGCAATGCTTTCTGGGTCAAAGGTAATGCGACCAAAACTGGCGAAACGTATGCAACTCGCGCGGTTCAGGCAGGTCATCTGACCCCTGAGGGAAGCGAGGGGTTTTTCAACAGGCAGGTCGCCTATGTGGCTGTGCCTAAAGATCCGAAGGCGCAGGTATTCTGGGGCCACGCAACGGCCGGGAATTTGGGGGGGCTCGGTGGCGGTGTGTTGAATGACCGCGGCGTGTGTTGCCTTACTTCGGGTTGCTCCTATTCGGCGCAAAATTGGGCGGAAGCCGATGAGACCACCGCGCCCGGTATCCGGGATTTCGTACTCGCCGTTTATGGCGTGATTTTCTCAGGATCCGCCCGTGAAGCTGCCGAAAAGGTTACGGTTGGGACCGAGCGTTACCGGCAGCTGACGGACAGAAAGACGGTACTACGGGCACGGGGTGCGAACATTGTCTTTGCGGATGAGAATGAGGCTTACTGTGTAGAACAAAACGCCCGACACTATGCCATTCGCAAGCCGGGCGACTGTGGCGAAAAGGGCAGTGACTATATTGTGTCCACTAACCATTTCAAGTGCGAAAGCGGGAGCTTTGACGAGCACAATACGTTCTATGCTGATGTGCCGATGGCGAGGTACGAGCCGGAGAGCAAAGACAGCACGATTGCGAGCTATGATCGATTTTGGTCAGGCATGTGGATGCTCCGCAATAGCTACGGAGAAATTGATCGAGAAATGATCATGGAGGATTTTGGCGGCTGCCCACTATGGCTATGATGAACAAGGTCAGCGCTACGGACCTGATGAGACTGGTGCACCGGCGCAGACGTCACGAAAGGAGTTATTCAGCGGTACGTTTTGCACGCATATGGAACCGTTCGACGATGAGCATCCTTTAGGCGTTGGTGGCAATGCCGAGACCTCTGTTATGAATATATCCACCCGGGTAGTTTGATGGGTCCCCGTATGGCCGTGTCATTACAAAGAGCGGAACATGGATTGGGATTACCTCGATCTCAAGCCGTTCGCCGAATATCGGAAAATGCTTTGGGGTTACTAAAGGTCGGCAAAGCGATCTGCCAAATTAGTCAACAAATCTCATCGTAACTGGGTACGAACGAGATAGCGGATCCTTCACAGCGATTGAAATCCCCCGACACCAGACGTTCCCTGTCTGGTGTCGAAGAGATGCTGGCCATATTTACGGCGTTGGTAAGTAACGGTCCGGGTCAAAAACGAACAAGTCACGGTTCGTACGGTTGGCGAAGATATAAATCTTGCCTTCGTGGGTGTGGTTGTATCTGAGCTTTCCGCGAACCCGTTTTCCCGATCCGGTGGCCTCGACCAAATCGTAACCGTCCGGAATGATACTCAGGTGGGATTCAATTAGAGAGCGGCCGGCCGGTTCGCCGGCGAAAGTGCCCGCTGTCCCTGCGAGTAGGCTCGTCGTAAGTAATGTAATGGCGATAGTCTTGTTCATGATAAGTCCTCTTAGTGGGTTAATAGAATCGTTGATTGCAACTTCCTTTTGAGTTTGAAGAGTCGGTCAGGCAGCCTTTGAATGCGCCGAGAATTCCTGCCGATTCCTTTGCACGAATTCCCTCAGTGGCGTCGCAGGCTGGCCGCCAATGCGTTCGACGACGTCGGTTACGGCGCTGAAAACACCGTTTTGGTGATCCTTCGCAACGGCGGCTAGATGATCCGCCAGGAATGCGGGGAAGCTCACTTGTTCGATGAGCGCTCCGCGCCAATGATCAACAGGTAAGTCGACGTATTCGATAACGCGGCCGAGTTCTTGTGTAAGCACTTCGGCCATTTCGGTGATGGTCAGGTTCTGAGGGCCGGTAACGACGTAGCGCTTACCAACGTGCTGCGCTGGATCCTCGAGTATGCCTACCACCACTCTGGCAATATCTTCGGCGGTTACTGGCGCATGCTTTTCCGCGCCGAACGGAAGATATATTTTCCCTTCGGCAGCAATGCTGGCACCAGTGAAAAGATGAAGATCTTCGGCAAAGAATGTCGGACGAATGTGCGACGCTCCAATGTCTGCCCAATCCAACACCTGTTCGGACTGCCAATGTTGAAATGCCAGGTGACTTTCGGCAACTTCTCGCGCCGTTATCTGGGACATATTGACGAGTCCTTTTATACCTTCGTCTCTAGCCGCAATGGCGATGTTGCTCGTCGCCTCGACCAGCCGGTCTGCCGGTGGATAGCAAAAGCACACTGACTGCACGCCCCTTACTGCGTCGCGCAGGGATTGCAGATCCAGAAAGTCGCCGACGACTACCTCGGCCCCCAGTTCTGCTAATCGGTTTGAGCGCGCATCGATCTGGCGCACCAACGCGCGTACCGTGTGGCCGCGTTCGATGAGTTGTTCGACCGTCGGGGTGCCGGTTTTACCGCTTGCGCCGGTTACTAGAATGATGGGGTTTCCCATGGTCCTCTCCTTTCTGTGTTGAGTTTATAAGGCTATAAATTTCAGTCAGTTAAATTAACTTCGCGTGTCGTCTATGGGCGCTTGCCTGCGCGTATTTGGCACATGAAGTTGTCGGGACAAAGTAAAGCTGATTGGGATCGCAGCAGGTAGTAACAAACGGTACGTAACGCGACGCTACAATAGGGCGTAACCGCTCTGTCAGAGGATTAGCAGTTGAATGCAAGCCGCGAAAACGATCAAAGCTCCAGGGCCGTTAACACGGCCCTGTCGAGCGCGGCACTGGAGCGCATACTTGCCAGCGCTGTTTTTGCTCAAGCACGCCGCCAGAGTCGTCTGCTGACGTATCTGGTCGAAGAATCGATCGCGGACAGAGCCTCGCGTCTCAGCCAATATGCGATTGGCCTGGAAGTATTCGATAGGCCGGAGGATTTCGATCCCACGGTAGATTCGATAGTCCGTGTGGAGGTGGCTCGGTTACGTTCCAAGCTGCGTGAATATTACGATCTTCATCCCACGGAGAAGGTGGTATTCCGGCTGCCGAAAGGTAAATACGCCATCGATATGTTTGTGCCGGATGAAATGC
The DNA here is from genome assembly GCA_965225625.1 of Gammaproteobacteria bacterium. Classification (GTDB taxonomy): domain Bacteria; phylum Pseudomonadota; class Gammaproteobacteria; order JADZEE01; family JADZEE01; genus CBDDBH01. The sequence goes on along the minus strand of CBDDBH010000018.1, from coordinate 102,303 downwards.
AGCCGGTAGCGAATGCACAATCGGGATCGTCCAATGCTGTGCAGCACTCGCTTGCCGTGCTTCCCTTTGTGAACTTCGGTGAAGATCGAGCGCAGGACTATTTTGCCGATGGCATTACGGACGATCTGATAACCGATTTATCGAAGATTGCTGGGCTAAAGGTGATCGCTCGAAATTCAGCGTTCTCCTATAAGGGACGTAACATCTCTGTTGACGTTATTGGTCGCGAGTTAGGTATAACACACGTACTCGAAGGCAGTGTGCGTAAGGTCGATAAGCGTTTGCGGATAAATGCTCAATTGGTTTCATGTGCTGATGGCAGTCACCTCTGGGCAGAGCGATTCGACCGAGAGCTTACTGACATCTTTGCTGTGCAAGACGAAGTTATTGCCAGAATTGTCAGTGCCTTGTCCATCGCATTGCAGGCCCCGGATCGATTGCGTTTGTCTTCGCGCGCTACCCAGGAGCTTCTCGCCTACGATAACGTGCTTCGCGGTAGTGCGATGAGTTGGTCGAGGGCGGAGATCGACAAGGCCTATGCGCTTTACCAAAAAGCAACGGAGTTCGATGCCGCTTACGGACTCGCCTATGCAAAAATGGCCTCGAACCGCTGGTACGCCTGGCTCTGCGGCTGGAGCGATGAAAACACTCTGGAACGCGCACAAGGCGAGGCCGCGCGAGCTATGGAACTTGATCCGGAACTGTCAGAGGCGCACTCGGCGCATGGATTCATACGCTTCTGGCGAGGGGACCACGAGGCTGGAATCACGGATGGGCAGCGGGCTGTTTCGCTTGATCCCGCCGGCGTCCGAGCTTTGGAAAGATTATCGCTGTGCTTGACGCTTTTTGGACGTTGCGATTTCGCTCAAGATTACTTGGATCGGGCTAAGGCCGTTAATCCCCACGAACCTTATTACTATCCACGGGCGTTAATCGCCTACTTCAGGGACGACACCGACACTGCAACGCAAGAGTTGTTGAGTGGCCTTGAGCGCTTCCCGTCGTTCATCCCGACGAGAACGCTGCTCGCCGCGGTAAGCTTTATGCGTGGTAACTCGGAAGCCGCTGCTGAACAAATTCGCGAAATCCGCGGCATTACTCCCGAATTGACCCTTGAGCGGGCAATCCAGGGTTGGCCGACAACCGATGTCAATGATTCAGCGGCCCGCCTGGCAACAGCGTTGGCCGGTGCGTGGGGAACTGCGGAAAATTCCTAGCCGTTGCCGCCGAGGACTAGAACGCTTGCCATTTTGGGGTAACGAATTGCTTGATTTGAAGATCCGACTAGGGGTTCATCAGCTCAAGCAAGGGCCGCGTCAGCCGACCGTTAGGATCACACAGGTCCAGGACGATATCGAAGTGGTTGGCATGCTCCATGGCCACGTGTTCGCAATCAAACCCGGCCTGCCGCCAGGCCTGCCTAAAATCCAATGTCTGGCGCTTGAACTCGCTCGTTTCGTTGCCGCCATAGGAGACGATCAGCGGGCAGCCTGTTGTTTTGGGTATGTGACGTAGCGGACTGTTACGATGGACCGCCGCGTCATCCAGGTGCAGCCAGGTATTCGGCTCGGCCATCTGGATCGGTTCAAGATCGTACAAACCGCTGAGTGCGCAGGCGCCTTTAACGCAGTTCTCGGGCACGCTAAACGCGTCGTGCCAGCCGTCGGCAATCAGCATCCCTACCAGGTGGCCACCGGCGGAATTCCCACACAGATACAGGCGTTCGGGATCCACGCCGAACTTATGCGCATTGGAGTAACACCAGGCCAGCGCCGCGCGACACTGACGTACTATTTCATCGAGGCTCACCGCCGGCGCGAGGGCGTAGTTCACGGCTGCGACGGCCGCACCGGCGGCAGTAAGGCTTTGCGCCATGAAACTCGATTCCTTGTGGCTCATCGCCCGCCAATAGCCACCGTGGATGAAAACAAGTAGCGGTGCACCGGCGCCGGCCGGGAAGATGTCGAGCACTTGTTCGCCAGTGGGACCGTATGAAACGTCGAGTCGGCAATCGAGCTCCTTACGACTAAGGGCGCTTAGTTCGGCGTAGCGTGCAACCGCGGCTTCGAATACCGTTACGGGCACGGTACCCCGCGCGCTGTACTCACGCTCCAGTGCCGAGTGGTCGAATCCCTTGTATACCGCGTTAGTAGACATTGATAGTGGCCAGTACGTCCTCGATCTTTTGCTCGATAATCGTAATATACGTGTCGCAAAATTAATAGAAAACAAAAACTCCGCAACCAGGCGTTGCTAATAAATTAGTATGTACACAAATTGATTTGACTAATTATTCAGGGGCTTGTCGTAATGAGTTATGAAATTGGAATTGATGTCGGTGGCACGTTCACCGATTTCGTAGTTCGCGGCCACCACTCGTGAAACAAACCGAATGTGACGCCGTAATCGTCGGCGCCGGCTTCGCCGGTCTTTACATGTTGCACCGCGTACGTGAACTGGGGCTGAGCGCGCGGGTGTACGAAGCCGGCGCTGGGATCGGCGGCACCTGGTATTGGAACCGGTATCCGGGTGCGCGTTGCGACGTCGAGAGCATGGAATACTCGTTCGAATTCTCGCCCGAGCTACAGCAGGAATGGGAGTGGAGCGATCGCTATGCCAAACAAGCGGAAATACTGGCGTATATAGAGCATGTAGCCGATCGTTTCGGATTACGAGACGACATCCAGCTCAACACGCGGTTAACGGCAGCTCATTTTAATGAGCAAACCGAGCGATGGATTGTGCGTGTCCCGGAGGGCGAAGTATCTGCAAAGTACTGCATTATGGGCACCGGTTGTCTGTCGTCGTTTAACCGACCGGACATCAAAGGCATCGATTCGTTTTCCGGCGAGACCTATGACACCGGAAACTGGCCGCATGAACCGATCACTTTCGCCGGCAAACGGGTTGCCGTCATCGGTACTGGCTCATCAGGGATACAGTCTATTCCTGTTATCGCCGAACAAGCGGAGCATTTGACCGTTTTTCAGCGCACCGCGAATTATTCGGTGCCGGCACATAACTTTAAGTGGGATCGCGCAGCGCAGCAGGAGTTCAAAGCCAACTACGACAGCTTCAGAGAACAAAACCACCAGAGCCTGTTGGGCGCGAACATGCGCCTGCATGATCGATGTGCCGCGGATGCGACGCCGGAGGTGCTTGCTAGAGAATATCAGCAGCGATGGGAGGCGGGCGGGCTGCCGTTCATGGCCTCGTTCGCAGATCTGCTGTTCAATCCTGAGGCCAACAAAACAGCGGCGGAGTTCGTAAAACGCAAGATCCGGGAAACGGTAAAGGATCCAGCCGTAGCAGAACTACTGACACCGAAGAATCCCTTCGGCTGTAAGCGTTTGTGCGTAGACAGCGGCTATTACGAAACCTTTAACCGCGACAACGTCACACTTGTTGATATCAGCTCGACGCCTATTGCGCAGATCACCGCAAACGGCTTGGTCGTGGGCGCTAACCGCTATGACGTGGACGTCATCGTTTTCGCGACTGGCTTCGATGCGATGACGGGTACTTTGAACAAGATTGATATTCGCGGCATCGGCGGGCGTGCTTTGAAGGAAAAGTGGGCTGCGGGTCCGCGCACCTATCTCGGGATCGGCACAGCTGGTTTCCCAAATCTCTTTACGATCTCAGGACCAGGGAGTCCGTCCGTGCTCTCGGTAATGACGCACACGATCGAACAACACGTAAATTGGATCGGTGATTGTATTGCCTACCTGCGAGAACAGGGTCTCAGCACGATTGAGCCGACTGCCGAGGCCGAAGACGCGTGGGTAGAGCATGTGACGGAAGTGGCCAAGCCGACGGTACTGTACACCGGTAATTCCTGGTATCTAGGCGCCAATATTCCCGGCAAACCGCGCGTGTTCATGCCGTATTTCGGTGTCCTTCCGTACGTGCAGAAATGCACCGAGGTCGTTGAACGTGGTTACGAAGGATTCACGCTGAAATGATTTTTTGCTGGCTAGCCCGCGTCAGATAAGTCCCGGGTACGAGCCGCCGTCGAGTTGCAGGTTCTGACCGGAGATGAAGCCGGCCTGCGCGCTGCACATAAACGCACACGCCGCGGCGAATTCCGCCGGTGTGCCCAGCCGTCCGGCGGCGATGCCGGCTACCTGTTCGGCACGCGCTTCTTCATAGGTTATGCCACGCGCCTTGGCAACGACCTGTGCCATCTGTACCTGGCGATCCGTATCGATACGCTCCGGTAGCAAGTTGTTAATCGCCACGTTATGACGCGCGACGTCCTGAGACAACGCCTTACAAACGGCGGTGAGTCCGGCACGCGCTGCGGTCGACAGACCCATAGGTCCGCGTGGCGACTTCACCATGGCGGAAGTGATGTTCACGATGCGCCCGAAACCGCGTTCGCGCATGCCCGGTAGCAGCGCGCGGATCAGCAATACCGGCGCGAGTAGATTTGACTCGAGCGCGGCCAGCCACTCAGCGTGGCCCCAGTCCTGAAAGCGGCCCGGCCGTGGTCCGCCGTTGTTATTCACCAGGATATCGGCGTCAGGGCAAGCGGCAATGAGTCGTTCGCGGTCCGCCGGGTCATCCAGATCCGCCACAATGGGCGTTACCGAAACACCGGTTTGTGCGCGGATACTTTCCGCGGTCTCGACGAGTGAATCCTCGTTTCGGCCGTTGACGACAACGTCTACGCCTTCATGCGCGAGTGCAGTGGCGCAGGCGCGACCGAGTCCTCGGCTCGATGCACAAACAATTGCTTTACGTCCCTTTATTCCCAGTTCCATGGCACTACTCCAAGTCAGTGAGTTGTTTGACCAGACGCTTCACCCGTTTGCGCAGCGCGTGATGGTCGGCTTCGTCCACATCGGCCAACAGCAGCACGAAGTCCTCGAAGGCAGCCCACCCCAACTGTAGCGCGGCGGCGGCGGCGAAATGGGCTTTGAAATCTAGATCGTCTTCGGTCGTTCCTGCGCGCTGTATCAGCGCTTTGAGTGCTCGGCGTGGTACTGAAATACCCTCGTGGATCTCAACGCGGGCGAGATCCATATCGCCCTCCAACACGCTGTGGGCGATTGCGCGCCAGTAGTGCGCGTCATCTCCCAGCGTCAGCGCCGGGGGCACCGGCCCGCCGCGGGCACGCCGGGTCGCGTTAGCTAAATGCTGCTCGGCCAGGTAGCTCATCGCGGCACGTAACAGGCCGCGCTTGCCGCCGAAATAGTGATGGATCTGACCATGGTTCACGCCGGCGGCGGCCGCGACTTCCCGCACCGACAATGCACGCGGTCCGACATCGGCGAGCATCTCGGCCGCCGCTTCAATAAGTGCCGTTTTCACCGCGTCACTGCCGCGTGCGGGCAACGCGCTCACAATTGTGTCGCCTCGTAACTACCAACCCGGCCGGCGAACGGCAAGCATTCAAAATACGCCCGCATGTCGTCTGCAATCACTGCCACTTTGGTTTCCTCGTGTTTGCTTGCCAGATTCTAGGACCTTCGACTAGACTAAATCTAGTCACTCGACTAGAGGATAGTTCGTTATGGCCCTACATCGCCTCATTGACGCTGAATTTGGGGTTCCGGATCCGAGCCTGCTCGACGATTTTTACCAGGAAATCGGACTGAGCGGTGGCGCTGGCAGCTGGGGTGGACGTGAGCAGCCCGATCAGATCCGCGTCGTCGAGACACCGTACCGGCAGCTATGCGGCATGCGCATAGGCTGCGAATCAGAACAGGATCTCGCAACCGCCGCGAAGAATCTCGATGCGCTTGGCATAACCTATTCTTTAACAGGCGAACAGCTGAAAGTTGTGGATCCAATTAATCGCTGGGAAGTGACGGTTGAGCCGGCACCGCGTTTCGATATTGCCGAACAACCCGTACGGCAGGTGAACCGGCCGGGTAACCGGCCACGCAACGGTGTGCGATCAGAGGTCATCATTGAAGATAAACCTCGTCAACCGCGCCGCCTGGGCCACCTCGTCGTCGGCACGCCGGACCCAAAAAAATCACCTGAGCTATACAAGGCGCTCGGATTTCGAGTAACCGATATCGTCGGCGGCGCTGCCACCTTTATGCGCTGTTCACCCGACCACCACAACTTTCTGATCACCCCAGGCAAGGTTCCCTATTTGAATCACTATGCGCTGGAACATGACGATTTCGACGCGGTCGGTCACGCCGCCTCGACCTATCTTCGCAATCATGAGGACGACCGTCACATTGCCGGTATGGGGCGACACTACGTTGGCGGCAACGTGTTCTGGTACATGAAGGATCCGTCCGGCAACTTTTTCGAGTTTTTCTCCGACATGGATCGTATAGTCGATGACGACGCCTGGGAGATCCGCACGGATTGGGAATTGGACGATATCTGGTCGGTCTGGGGTAACAAACAAGTTCCTGAGATATTTTTCCGGCCACATGACATGGACGATGTCATAGCCGGTTGGAACAAAGCGCACGGTTAGCCCAGCATATTTTATTCGAAATTATTGTGTCGCTTGGGCGCGCAATAGCTTCTTGTCGATCTTGCGGGCGCCAGTGCGCGGTAATGTATCGACGAAATTCACCTCGACCGGGCGTTTGTATTTCACCATTTTTTCTTTGCAGTAAGCGAAGAACTCATCTTCATCCATGGTTTCACCGTGCTTGAGCAGCACATACGCAATCAGTACTTCGCCCAACTTATGATCTGCTTTTCCTACAGTGGCTGCTTCCTGGATCTTGTCATGCGCGAAAAGCACTTCATCAACTTGTCGCGGGTAGACGTTGTAGCCGCCGACGATAATCATGTCCTTTTTGCGGTCTACCAGGAACAAGTAACCGTCTTCGTCCAGATAGCCGATATCGCCGGTGTATAACCAATCATCGCGGATGAGCGTGGCGTTTTCCTCAGGGTTGTTTAGGTAACCACGGGTAAACTGGCCGCCGCGTAATCTAACCTCGCCGGGCTCGCCTACGCCCATGAGTTCCGTGCCAGTTTCAAGGTCGACAATTTGTACCTCTGTTTCCGGGACCGGCAGGCCTACAGAATAGGGTTTGATCGGGAGGTTGACGCGCGAATTACAAATCGGTGCGCCTTCCGACATCCCGTAGCCTTCCGAGATTGCACACCCGGTTAAGGTTTGCCAGCTTTGGTGCAGTTCTTCGGGCACCGGTGCCCCGCCCGACAGGCAATATTTGAGCCTTGAGAGATCAGCACCGGCCATCGCAGAGCTGTCCAGCATGCCCATATAGATTGGCGCGGGACCGCCTGCGAACACGGTTACCCCATATTCGTCCAGTGCGCTTATCACGACGTCCGGTTCGTACTTCGGGATGATTACCAACGTTCCATGGGTATACATGGGGATCCAGGTTGCGTAGGTAAGGCCCCACACGTGGAACATCGGCGAGACGTTTAGAAACGTTTCACTACCGAAAACAACAGGCCAGGTCGTGCAATGTAATATCAGATTAACCGACAGGCCACGATGGGTGTGCGGTACACCTTTAGAGATCCCCGTCGTGCCTCCGGTAAATACCAACAATGCGTCATCGTCGGCTTCAGGTAAATGCGCTGGCGTGATCTTGAGGCTATCGTCGTCGCGCCACGTTGCCAGGGAAAGCCCGTGGGGTGCGAACGTCAGCACGTGCGGGATATTCTTCTGTGTTCCCAGCGTTCGCGCTTTGCGTTCACTGACCGCGTCTGAAATCAAAACCTGGGGGTTGCAGAGTTCCAACTGCGGCGCCATTTCGTCATGCGTGAGAAAAGGATTGAGCGGCACGACCTGTGCTTTGGCCGCGACAACCGCCATCAGTGCGACCGCCATATCGTTCGAGTTTGCCATCGCCAGGGCGACCCGTTTTCCTGTTACGCCGAGAGTCACGAGCAGATCCGCGAGTCCGACAACTGCGCGTTCCATCTCCAGGTAAGTAAGCTGCTCTTGCGCGTAAATTATCGCAACGCGTTGCGGTTGTGCCGCGACGGCGCACTGCAGTGCGTGGACCAGGGAAGTAGGGCGCGGGAGTGTGCGGTCGATTTCCATGAAAATGTTACTGATCTCTTATCGGATAGTCAGACTCCCAGCCGGGAAAGAGATTGAAGCGTTGGTCTTGGGGGATCCCTTCATACAGAAGTGCCGCTTGATTGGCTTTGGCGAATTTTTTCATGCTGGCAATGATCTGTGCGACGTCGGTGTCGGCGGCCATCTCCTGTTTCACGATCTCAGCCGCCTTTTCTCTCAGGCGAGCGACGATCTTGGGAGGCAAGCCGGCATGGATGATGGCTCCAGCAGCGGCAATCCTTCGCAGCGCGGCGGCGCCTCCGGCAATGTCGACGGCAAGCGAGCGCATGACATTAGATTGAGCGGCCGAGACAATCGCCTGTTGCTCATGAGGCTTGAGGCTTTCGAAAAAACCGCGGTCAATAGCAAGCCAACTACTGATCATCAGTTGTTGCCAGCTCGACAGGTACAGGTGCTTGAATCCGCACTCGACGATGTTGTCGCCGTTAGAGTGGCTGAATTGATCAAAGAAGAAACCTTCATAATGTGAGAGCGTCCCCAGCTCGGCTCCTTGGATCTTTCCCCGTGCAGAGATCGTCAACCGGGACGACGCCAGCGGGGGTGGTGACCATATTGAGATCGGGAAAGGCGGCTTTCATCACTTTACTGCCGAGATAGTTGATCCTGTAGGTGATGCCGGTGGCGTTGAACGCGTCCGGATCATCGGCGATCGGGTCGATGAAGAAGCCGGGGGCTCCGTCGAGGTGACCGCTAGCGGCAGAACGATCACATTTGCGTGAATGCTGTTGCGGTCAAAGATATCCTGAATGAGTTGTTGCCCGCCCGCTTCGTAGTACCAGGCGAGATATTCGTCCGCGGCGAATCCGAACGGGATGCCGGACACCAGCAGAATGCCGAACGGCGGTCGTTGGCCCTTGATCCAGAAAGCAACCGGAGGTGCGGCGAACATCTTCTGCGTGCCGGCATCAACCTGATCAAAGATCTCCGGCAGCGATGATCCCACTTCGTCGAGTCGCTTCACCTGTAGTGTGAGCGAACCAGCCGTGAGCGTTGTAACCTCTTCGGCGAAGCGGTGGGGTGCCCAGCCGAGTATGTTCGTGGCAGGCATTATAGTGATGACGTCGATCGTCCTGGCGGTGTCGCCAGCCTGCGTGGTGCTGGCAAACGTGACGATTGCCGCCGCAACCATTGCACGGCAGACCCCGAAGTTTTTCATAATGCCTCCTCAGCTCTCAGCAAAGTAATAACAGGAGGACGTTGACACCACAACCTGTATATCGCGGGCGGATGATGCTCGGCGGCTGGGTAGTGGCAACCTATGCCAGTCTTGGCTTGATCCGGTTTAGTCACCTGTCTAGAATTCGACAACAGCTTGCGCGCATGAGCGCAGTGATTACTTAAGGAGAAAAACCCAATGTCCGATCCTGATCGCGTCGCGGCCGGCGAAGACCTTCTCGAAACTTACTTTGGTCGACGGCCGGAAAAAGGCAAAGCCGTCATCTCTGGCGACTTTTACGATATTACGCTCGGCAACTTGTTCGGCGACGTATGGCGGCGCCCGGGGTTGGAACTTCGCGACCGCTCTATGATCACCTTGGCAGCACTGATCGCGTTGGGTCGCTATGAAGAGTTCAAAATTCACATGCGCGGGGCGCTCAATATTGGCATCAGCCGCGAGACTATTCGCGAGATGATCATTCATCTGGCGCACTACGGCGGCTGGCCGGTTGCCGTTGGCAGTTCTCGCATGGCTGATGAACTATTTGCCGAGATTGACGAGAAGAATAGCGCGTGAACAGCTTGGTCCCCTCTGATATCACCCGAAGCAGCTAAGGACAATTGCATTGGCGCGTTCACTCGAAGCTCTCACCGCTGAAATCCGACGCCGGCAGGTCGACCTGGAAGCGACCGCTGATGAAGCAGAGCAGCTCGGTCGCGCGCCGCCCGCCCTGGTAGCGCTCATGCGCGAGTTGCGGGTGCCGATGGTTAAAGTTCCCTCGGACGTTGGCGGTGATCAGCTATCCATGGCCGAACAGTTTCATTATTTCGCGGCGCTGGCCCACGCTAACCCGACAGCCGCATGGACCGGTTTTAATCATGCAGGGGCGGCAGGGCTCGCGGCCGCGAGGCTCTCGGAACGTGGGCTAGAAGACGTGTTCGGAAGCAATCCGCCGCCCTTTTTCGCCGCCGTTTCGGCCCCTACTGGGACATTCCGGCGTGCCGGGGCAATCGCGATCATCAATGGGCGTTGGAGGTTTGCGAGCGGGGTCGATCACGCCGATTGGGCATTATTGACTGCAAAGGAAGAGGCCGAGAAACCACACATTCGAATGATCGTGGTGCCAAGAAATAGTTTCGAGACTGCGGGCGAGTGGAACGTGATGGCACTGAAAGGCACCGCCAGCATCGAGGTGATCTGCAAAGACGTCGAGTTGCCGGAGTACCTATTGATCGATCCATACGCGCCCGTGGCACGTGGTGGACCGTCATACCAGTTGCCCTACCACACTTATGTTTCCGGTGAGAATCTCGGTTTCACGTTCGGCCTGGCGCAACGGTTTATGGAAGAGGCGATAGCGTATGCCCGAACAAAAAAACGAGGTTCGGGAAACCCACTTGCGGCCCGTGGCGCCTTCCAATATGAGGTCGGTAGGGCGCAGACACAAATCGAGAGTGTCCGCGCGCTCGCCGACTCCGTGCTCGGTGAAGCGTGGAAGCTTTGTCACGCGAACGGCGCGCTGAGCGCAGCTCAGCAACACAAAGTGGTGGCGACGGTCAGCTACGGCAGCGAGCTTTGTTCAGCGGCAGTCTCACACATCTTTCATTTTCTAGGGGCTTCGGCCTTACTCGAGGAAAACATCCTGCAACGTTGTTTCCGCGACGTACACGGCTCCGCACAACACGTGGTCGCCTCTAATGTTGCCTACGACACCTATGGTGCGGATCTATTGGAGACGGAAGTTAAGTAATTGCGTCGCGGACCTCGCAATCAGGCAGTTGCGCGTCGCCAGCGCACCCAAGCATTGATAACACGGCCATCGGGCCAGGTTCGCGCGAGCTTCAGCGTCAGGTAGCCATTGGCTGACATCTCCAAATGACGAACCTGCTCACCGCCGACCCAACCGGGATTAAGCGCAAACTCCACCTTGGTGGTGAGCGTTCCATTGTCGACGCTCCAGCGGCCCCCATAAGACAGGTAGGTGTCGAACGCTTTAATCTTTTCATCGGCGGGAGCATCGGAGTGCCAATCTGGTTTACCGGACAACTGGGGGCGCCCGCCCCCAGCAGACGATTGCGTTCATCCAGCCATCCGCTGCAAATATCGCAAAGCCTTGCGGATTATCGCCATAGCGAGCCTCAGCTTGTTGCCGGTCCGCCTCGTTGTCCGTCCCGCGGTCGACCAACAACCATGAACCAACAATATCTTCTCTGGTAACCATATAAGCCTCTAACTTGCGGATATGCGACCAAGCACCGACCCGCAACCTCAACTTGAATGATGAATTACAAATCGCAGTGTTCAGTTTACACTGCGCTGTTGGCAGATTGATTTTTCCGGGGAGAAGTAAAAATGAAATTTGTACGCTTTAATGGCTGGTCTACCGGTTTGCTGGTTAACGATCAGGTGCTGGATATTAACGCCGCACGGGCGGGACTCGCGGCAGAGGCGGCGGACACTTTAGGCCGGTTGTTGCCCGATGAGGGTCGTGGCAGCTGGAACACCCTGATCGCCCATTGGGACGAGGCCCGCGAGCCGCTGGAAGAACTGAATAAGAGCGCAAGTGACAATCCTGCGAGCGTGCCAATTGCTTCTGTTCGTCTACAAGCTCCGCTACCGGACCGCCGTAATCGCATCATCGCGCTTGGCGCCAATGTCGCGGCGCACGCCGTGAATGCTTACAAGGCGGTTACCGGCAAGGAGTTCACCGAAGACTACTTCTTGAGCGAAAAGCGCAAAGGGCTGCCGGCGTGGGGCTTTCAGATCATGCCGGATACCGTTGTCGGACCTGAAGCCGAGATTAAACCCGAAGCCCAGGTACAGAAACTCGACTACGAATGCGAGGTCGCGATCATTCTGGCGAGCGGTGGTCGTCGTATAAGTGCCGAGGATTTCTCCGTTTGGGGCTTTACTGCCTGGAACGATCTGTCTATTCGTGACGGTCGACTCGGCATTGGTATTCCTTTGCATCGCGGTGGCTTCAGTTGGGGGCTGGAGAAAAATTTGGGAATTATATACTTATTGCCCCAAAATTAAAGATAACGTTTGACCTCATGGGGCATATAAAGTAAAATATATTTTACTTTATAACAGAAAAGAGTTTCACGCCATGAAAGAAGTTGCCTCTACGCTGTCTGTATTTGAGTTCTTCAAGCTGTTTCCCGATGAGGCCTCTGCCGTTACTTTTATGGAGACTGAATTATGGAAGAACGGGGCTGTGTGCGTATTTTGCGGAAGTCAAAAGACCTCTCCAAGACATGGCCGTATGGGGCACAGGTGTAAAGACTGTAGAAAGGACTTTACTGTTCGTCATAACACCATCTTTGAAAATTCAAGGAAGCCGCTTCGCATTTGGTTATATGTAATGTACTTGGTGCAGACAAGCAGGAAAGGGGTTTCCAGTTTGCAGTTATCTAAAGAAATTGGCGTAACCCAGAAAACAGCGTGGTTTATGCTGCACCGCATTCGCGAGGCTTGCTCCAGTGGCGACTTTAAGCTAGATCGCGTTGTCGAGGTAGACGAAACATACCTTGGCGGGAAGGAAAAGAACAAGCACAACAGCAAGAAACTGAAAGCTGGCAGGGGAGCAGTGGGTAAGCAAGCGGTCATTGGGGCTAAGGAACGCGGCGGTGCTGTTAGAGCGCAGGTGATTAGCAACACGGACGGCGCAACACTTAAAGGCTTCATTCATGGCACCGTTGCCGTGGGCTCCACGGTCTATACCGACGAACACAAAGGCTACCACGGCCTCGGTGGGCTGTTTTACCAGCACGGTACGGTCAAGCACAGTGCCAAGGAATACGTGAACGGCATGGCCCATACTAACGGCATTGAAAGCGTCTGGGCACTTCTAAAGCGCGGTTATCACGGTACCTATCACAACTGGAGCGTCAAGCACTGCCAGAAGTATGTCGATGAGTTTACGTTCAGGCTCAACCAGGGTAACTGTGAAATAGATACTATCGACAGAATAAAATCTCTCTGCGCGGCAAGCGTGGGGAAACGGCTGCGCTATGCAGATTTGGTGAACGCCTGATGCTGTTTATTTTTCGACGGAGACAACCATGAAAATTGTATCTCTTTTTAGTGGTGCCGGTGGCTTGGACTTAGGCCTCATCCAAGCAGGACATACGATTGTATGGGCTAACGATTTTGATGCTGACTGCGTGAAAACATATATTCATAACATTGGAGATCACGCTGCCTTGGCTCCAATAGAGGATATCCCATCTGATGAAATTCCAGATTGTGATGCTGTGGTTGGAGGATTCCCATGCCAAGGGTTTTCTCAAGCAAACCGCTTGAGAGTCAGAAATGACCCACGAAACAGTCTGTACAAAGAGTTTCTTAGGATCATCACCGATAAACAGCCGAAGTGGTTTCTCGCAGAGAATGTTAGAGGCATTTTGAGCCTTGACGGGGGCGAGGTCATTAAAAAAATTGAACGCGGTTTTTCTAGGGCAGGCTATCGTGTACAAAAAAAACTATTCAACACAGCCGACTATGGCGTTCCTCAATCAAGATGGCGAGTCATCATTGCAGGGACTCGAAAGGATTTGCCAAAATCTTTAGATTATTTCTACCCAGAACCAACACATGACAAAAAAGGTTCAGAAAATCTCAATGAGTGGGTGTCTATTGGTAAAGTATTGGATTCAATCCCTGAACCAGAAAGCGAACACCATTTAGTCAATCATATTTGCTCACAGTACAAAGTCACAAACAGGAATTTTACTGGTCATAGAACTACAGACCCAGAAAAACCGTCTCCGACGATACTAGCGCGAGGGAACGGAAAAGGTGGAGTATGTGTCTTACAGCACCCAAAAAATCATCGTCGTATGTCAATACGTGAACAAGCACTCATACAGACGTTTCCGATCAAATTTGAATTTATTGGCCAAATGAACTCGTGCTATCGGCAGGTAGGAAAATGCCGTGCCTGTGCTATTTGGAAAGCTTTTAGGTGAACAACTTTTCGCTCAAGCTGGGTTGGGGCGCGAAGCATCATGAAAATTATTTCTCTTTTTAGCGGTGCTGGTGGTTTAGACTTAGGTCTTATTAAAACAGGGCATACTATTGTATGGGCTAATGATATTTTCGCCGATGCCGTCGCAACTTATCGTCGCAATATCGGCAGCCATGTTGACGTGAGAAATATTTGCGAAATCCCTTCTGCCGAAATACCAGACGCCGATGTAGTTGTAGGAGGGTTTCCATGTCAAGGCTTTTCCGTCGCCAATTGGGGGCGAACTGTTTCGGATGAGAGAAATAAACTCTATGCTGAAATGGTGAGAGTGGTCACTGACAAGCAACCAAAATTTTTCATCGCCGAAAATGTAAAAGGGTTAGTCTCACTTGGGAAAGGTGAGGTAGTAAAGCGCATAGTCTCTGACTTTTCAAGCGCAGGTTATAAGACCATTTGGAAGGTTCTGAACTCAGCGGATTATGGAGCACCACAAAAGCGAATGCGTTTTGTGATGCTGGGTGTGAGGAATGATATATCGGACAAAAAAGTGTTTTTTCCACCTGATCCAACTCATCAAGACCCAAAGGTAAAACCAAAAAATGCGAAGCTAAAACCTTGGCTAACTGTCGGAAAAGCATTGGCTCATATACCTGAGCCTGAGGATGCGCCTGACTTACCAAATCATGAATTTTCAAGATATAAATTGCGATTCAATGGACACATCGGACATAGAGTAATAGACCCTAATCAACCTGCACCAACGGTTACAGGAAGGGGCGATGAGAAGGGGGGCGTTGTTGTTCTTCATCACCCCAATAACCACCGAAGAATGTCCGCCAGAGAATTGGCTGCGGTTCAATCATTCCCAGACAGTTTCGTTTTTGAAGGCACTAAAACTTCCGCATATAGGCAAATCGCCAATGCAGTTCCTCCTGCCCTTGGCTATGCAATCGGTATCATGCTTTCAAAAAATTCAGATATAATTGACCAGATTGTTGATGATGCAGTATGAATACTCCCGCTAAGCCTTTTCCATCATATAAATGGCGATGGCTCAGCGTTGCACCAAGCGAGGGTTTACTTAAAGCTCCTGTTTTATTAGGCGTTCTGAGAGCGTTGAAAAAATTTGAGGGCAAACCTTATAGTTCTCTTGAGCTTCATCAAGAATTAGGGCGAGTTAAAGAGGACACCAATACTCTTATCGACCTTGCACGAACTCCAGACCGAAACCTGTTCCGAAATTCCGGCCAATATTGGCGCGGAACTGGTTTGCTTGCGCCAGTAAGCGGAGAAATAGAGCTTACCAACCTTGGAAGCCGTGTAGCGTCTGGACAAATTACGAACGATGAATTCGCCGCTTTGATGGTGCGAAACACTGTACTACCCAACCCCGCCACTTACAACGATGCAGAAATGCAGAAGTGGAGAGATGCAGGACTTCGCATTAAGCCATTCGAGTTGATACTTTCGGTTATGGACAAGTTGGGGCGCTCTTATGGCATCTTAGAAGCATTTTTAAGCCCCAATGAGCTAATCAAGGTGGTCATTCCTTTGGCTGGAGCAAAGGCCTCAGTGGAAGACACCGCAATATCAGTGTTTAAATTTCGAAAAGATCGTTTGGACGTATCAAGCTGGCCTGATTGTGCGCCCGCTGCAAACGACAAGCGGCTTGCAAGAGAATTTTTACTTTTCTTGGAGAACTTCGAGATTTGCCAAGCGGACAATACAACAGAACGCTACGAACAAAAATTCTACCTAGACCAAGTCATGAGCGCAGAAATTCAGCTAGATGCTGAACCTTCATTTTTTGAAAACATTGCGCGAATTGATGAAGAGATAACAGACTCGCGAGATTCGGAAATTCCTTTAATTATTGAACGAACCCGCGTTACTGCAAGCGTTCTACGCCGAACTAACCAGTCGAAATTTAGAAGGGAAGTGCTTGGGGCAGGCAACAGTTGCTGTATATTGACGCAAGAACGCACATTAGAGGTGTTAGAAGCTGCGCATATCGTTCCAGTTGGACAAGGCGGCAGTGACCTTGTCGGTAATGGCTTATGCATGCGAGTTGATATTCATCGCCTGTATGATAGCGGGAAAATACGCATTGAACCGAATGGTATTGTAACGCTCAATGAGCAGATTGAACATGCGGTAAGCTACGCAGGGCTGCCAAGAAACATCAACTTTCCTCAAGCAACCCGCGCTGAAAATTTAGAGTGGCGATCTCGCTACCTATAAACGAAACCCAACACCTTTGAAGAGGGCCACCATGACCGCCCAAGACCCAACCAAACCTACAATTCACGTCAAGCATCACAGCTATCAGCCCAGCAAGGCTGAGATGGAAGAGACGGTCAACTTTGCAAATTCTGACGGATCAATGCCTAGCCCCATTCAGAATATACCAAAAATACTGGAGGAATATCTGTGAACAAAAAACAACTAAAAGACCTTCGTAGTCTGGTTGGGCAGGTGGTTAATTTCAAGCCGAAAGAACCCTATAAGCAACCTGAAAAGGCTCCGTCTAAGAAACAGTTAGAAGAAAAATGGAGAATAGTTAAGGGTTAAACGGTCATGAATTTGGGGCAGTAAGTATATAATTCCCAAAAATTTCGATACGGGAAATGCTTGTGGGCCCTGTGTGGTGGTTGACGAGGGCTACGATGTAAACAATTTGCGCTGCCGCTTGCGCGTCAATGGCGAGGAGCGACAGGACTGGTCGACCAGCGACATGATTTGGGGCTTCGCTGAGACGGTGGCCTATATATCTCAGTACACGCAGATGAATCCCGGCGACATTTTATGTTCCGGTACCGGTGAGGGGACCGCAATCGAAGGCGGTGTCGATGGCTCGCGTTGGCTCAAGCCGGGCGATCGAATCGAACTCGATGTGGAGGGTGTTGGCGTGCTGGTCAATACCGTCGTCGAGTGGCGTGATGCTTGAGTTGCCAGGGGCATGGTAGGCTGAACGTCCCTGGCGCGTTTAATTGCGGAGAATTTGTTTGAAATACATTCTAGTACTGGCTTTTGGAGCGGCGCTTGGTTGGTTCTTCACCGAGAAGCGGCACCGTAAAACCCATGCGGTAACTGGCGGTCTGCACCCGGAGATCAGTGTGGCTCACAGCCAGGAATTCGAGCTTTATCAGAATGCATTCTCCTTATGCGCAAAAAAGCTGCGTGTGTGTCTGGCAGAACTGGAGATGGATTACAAAGACCACCATGTTGACTTGATTGAAACTGGCTCTTACCAGGCGCTGACGCCGGAATTTCTCAGCGTGAACCCCGCCGGAACGGTACCGGTACTGGTGCACAACGGTCACCCGGTTTACGAATCGCATGAGCAGATAGCGTACGCAGCCGAACATACGACGACAGACGTAAAACTTATTCCCGACGATGCCCAGCAACGTGAGGAGATGCTGGTGTGGGTGCACCGTGCCTCGCTGATCGGCGACAACCCGGTAGCCGATCTGAATACCAGCGCGGGTAACTGCATTCCCGGTCTGACGCTGCCAATATTCTGCGCCATGATCCGCTACATTCCGGCGCACCTGATCCTAGAAGGTCTTTTGTTTCATCGACTGAAGATGCGTCCGATTATGTTCCTGGTATTCAAGCTCGCCACACTCAAACGGTTTGCCAAACTTGGCAAGGTCGTTCATGTAATGCGGGCATCGCGCGATCGCATGGAAACGCATCTGGACGCGCTGGAAGCACAATTGCAGGCTTCGGGCGGGCCTTGGATCCTCGGTGAGACTTACTCACTTGCTGATGTGAGCTGGACCGTCATTATGGAACGGATCCGCGAGGTGGATTGGACCGAGTACTTCATGGGCGAAGAAAAACGCCCAGGTGTAATCGCTTATTGGCAACGACTACAGCAACGACCGTCGTATAAGGCAGGACTCGCGGAGCATGTTCACCCGCTGGTAGAAAAAGGTAGACGCGCCGTTGTCGATGCAAAAGCGTCCGACCCCGTGTTTCGCGACGCGCTGTTAGGTGTTTAAACTGTGATGGTGTAAACCTGATGGGATGGCGTTCAGCTAGTGTCGTCTAATCATTCAAATTAAGCGCGCGTCTGCGATCCTATCTGACATCGAGCCAGGTCAGAACTTGATGTTGAGATCGGCTTGCAGGACCTCCTGATCATCATCCGTGGCAATGTCTTCGACGGCATAAAAGTCGAGAGCCAGTGATACGTTCTTCATCAGCGCGTACTTGAGTTCAAACTCGTGACCGCGGATCCCGGTCAATCCGTCGAAGCGATCCGAATCCGGCAGGAAATCCGGCACCGAATTCGCCTCGACATCCGCATAGATATATTTGAAGTTCCATTTATTCCAGCCAATCTTGGTGCCGATCGCCCACGCCGTGTTTTCCGATGTGTTGGTGTCGAAATTATTGATGTACTCGCCAAGCAGCTTGACCTTGGCATCACCAACCCTCCGGCCCACTTCACCGGCAAGGTTGACCGAGCTCAAATTCCCATCGGTGTTGGTTCCTTCGGACAAAGTAAAGTCGCCCGGGACGTTGGCGTCAGCGAATCCATAAACGGCGGCCGCCAACGTGGCGGACCATTCATCGCCATGCCAAGTTTGGCCTAGCTGTCCGTAACCCATGAACGGGTCGTCGCTGGAGCTGGAGTTTTCCTCCAGCACCCAGATTCCTCCGTTGGCAAAGAACCGGCCCCAGGCGTTGGAGCCCATGTAGTTGATCGAGAATCCTTCGGGGTTGATGTCGCTATCCCACATCACATCCGTCGGCGCGTACAGGTAGTTTTTGCGCTCGAATTTTCCGGCGACAGCGCTCACGCCGTTGCCGAAGGCGTACTGTAGATAGGCGTAATCGAGATTGATGGCTTTGGTCGTGAACTGCGAATCGAAAGTCTGGTTGGTCGAGCGCTGGTCAAAACCGCCACTCGCCAGTCCGGCGCCGACTTCCCAGCCAGGTGTCGGCTTGGCGATGATACCCAGGCGATAGCGGAGCAAGCCGCGCCCGCGATCGTCGCGACCGTCTTCGTCCTGGTATTGATAGCGCGTGCGCAGGTCGCCCTTGAGTCTTATCTTCTCGGTCCAACCACTGTTCGCGGTCTTGGCCTCGACGGCTGCGACCTGTTGCGTGACCTCCTCGCTGGACTCGTGCTTCGACCGCGCAGACTTCTCCTCGTCCGCCTTGGCGGCGTTGACCAACAACTCATATTCATCGTTGGACAAGCTGCCCTTCTGCTGAAGGATCTTGAACAGTTCGATCAGCGCTTCGTTCGCGGCCACGGCTGGAACCGTGAAAGCCACCAGGGTTGAAATAATAACTAGCTGCACAATGGTTTTTAGCTGGGACGTAAAATTCACGAAATCGCTCCTTCCGGTTCGATAAATTGGGCCGCCAGCAGCAAGCGGAAAAATTCGTGCCGTTGCCTGGCTGCGATGCAACACTACGGTCATAAAATTACAATTTTGTGACAAAACGGTGACGAATGTGCGGTGATCTTAGCCCCGTGGGCCTCAAAGTGTGGGTATTCGTAATTCAAGGTTTTTGTCCGCGTCACAACGCAACACTGAACCATAGCTTTGAAACGCTGGCTCGGCTTGCGTTCCTCGCAACCTGGGAACGGGTCTGACCCAATTCTGGCGCTAACTTGCCATCGAAAAATCTACCATCGCTGTTTTGTATTCGCCGCGCGGTAGGGAGCCGCTGGGCACAAACTCCACTTTAGTCGTGACAAGCAGCTGCGAACGCAGCTCCTTTTTGATCTTCTCTGCGAGTCCGGCAGGCGCCGCTGCTACGCCGGCTCCGAGCTCGATTGTTATCGGCAACGGCGGATCCTGTGCCACACCTTTTCTGCTTGGTCTTATCAAGAACACCTCACCGACATCCGGGCGGAACGAAAGGATGATGCCGCGTACCGCCGTCGGGTAAAGATTCACACCGCGCACGATTAGCATGTCATCAGTGCGACCAATACAGCGAACACGAGGGGAAATGCGCCCGCAACTGCACGGTTGCATGGTAACTCGCAAATGGTCGCGACTCCTTATGCGTAAAACCGGCATTGCCTCACGCACCAGCGAGGTATAGATCGCTTCGCCCTCGGCGCCGTCTTCCCACGGTATCGGTTGTTCAGTGCCCGGATCGATCAATTCAACGTGGGTAAGACCCTGACCGGAGAAATGCATGCCTTTGCCCTCTGCGCATTCACCCCAGATCGATGTTGAGATGTCACCTGTTCCCATCGCTTCACGCAAAGTACAACCAAATTGTCCTTCCACTTCTTCGCGCAAGGCCGGATCTCCACCGCCAGGTTCCCCGGCGACACCGACGTGTTTGAGTTTCAATGAACGCGGTTCAACGCCGTGTTCACGGCACCAGTTAAGCAGATATAAAGTGTAAGACGGTGTGCAGATCATATTGCCACCGCCAAAGAGCTGCATCGCTTTCACTAGCCGGTCGCTGTTACCCATACCGATAGGCAGGGTCGCTGCGCCGAGCTTGTCGAACCCATAATAGGCAGCACCTCCGGCGAACGGGCCCGCGTTTAAAATCACCGCGAGAGGTTCTCCCGGTCTGAAACCAACAGCGGTATACGAGCGTGCCGTGTGCGTCGCCCAGACATCCAGATCATTCTTGGTTAAGGCTATGTAACACGGCGTACCGGTAGTGCCACTGGTAGAAAACACTTTTCGCACGTTTTCTCGAGGTGCAGCCAGGTAATCGCCGTAAGGGGGGTTGTCGGTCTGTGTTTGCCTGATCTCATCCTTAATCGTAAACGGGATCGGCGCCATATCATCGAGACCACCCAGGCTTGCGACGTCCTTGAAACCGGCGGCGGTGAGTTTGCGTTGGTAAAACGGCGAACTATCGAACAAATATTGCACCTGTTTGCGGTACTGAACTTCATCGAGCTTCCGTTGCTCTTTCGGATCTCTGTTTTCCATCTCCGCATCGAAAATCATGTTGGCTCCTCGTAGGTCAATTCGTATTTCTGCGCTCGCCAATCGCTAATCTAAATTGCGAGGCAATCAATACCAAGTGTCATACTAAAATTGGATGTGGCGCAGTAGCGGGTCTACCAAGACTCCAGATAGGTTCTAACATCCACCTCGAACGTCCAAGCCCGCTTAGGTTGCTGATACAAAAAACGGAATGCCTCGGCGATACCATCGAGGTCAACCAATCTATCTGGCCCCATCTCTTTCACCCGATCCGGAAATCGCTCACGCAAACGATCGCCATCAATACCGCCATCCACGACGACGTGTCCAACGTGCAAACCATCTGGGCCACACTCCTTGGCCATCGCCTGAGCCAGGTTGCGCAAACCGCCTTTTGCCGCCGTGAAAGCACCAAATCCGGCACGACCGCGCATCGACGAACTCGCGCCGGTAAAGAGCAACGTGCCCCCGGACTGCGCCATTCGCCGCGCCGCCTCGCGAGCGAACAGGAATGCACCGAAAAGCCCGATGCGCCATGAGGCTTCGAAATAATCCGCCTCCATTTCAACAACTTTGCCGGGCGTATTATTACCGGCGTTGTAAATCGCAAGGTCGAGCACACCCTCGGCGGAAACCGCCGCATCGAACAGCGCAATTACGTCGGGTTCCCGGGTTAAATCTGTAACTACGGGCGTGGCTAAACCCCCATCCGCCTTGATCTTGTTCGCGATGGCGACAATCTTGGCCTCAGTGCGACCCGCAACGAACACATGATGCCCGGCTTGCGCAAACTTGAGACACAGCGTACCGCCCAACCCTCGTTCGGCGCCGACCCCCCTGCCACGATCATTTTTTTCTGTTCTGTCATTTTTCTCACCTTTGCCGGAAACTTATCCAGTCTAATACCAATCCGTTGACCAGACTGGATTGATAGATTCTAAATCATCGATGACGGGTGTCGCTGGTTTATGCGTTGACCGATAGTTGTCGCGAAATGATGGGGTTGACTAGCTCAGGCGCGGCGCAATAGCGTGACAGAACCTTGCCTGGTATCAAGACCGGAGGCCCGGTCGAGGATCGCCAGTGCGCGTTACGAGCACAACGCAGGGCGCCGCCTAATGCGTGCTAACGACCCCAAGCCGACCCTCAAGGTACGAACCAGTGAATGTCCGCTTACTAGAATGACTTGCGGCGATGGTCACTGCGCAGGACACTGACCGGGCTTCCAATCACGGACCATTTCGCTCGCGAATGCCTCCCTCTCACAGCTCAACGACCCCGGTATAAATTGCATAGATATAGCGGACGAACATTGCACACTTCCCCAATAACGCGGGAGCCGGTCGAGGGGGCACCGGAACCCCAACAGGCGCTCCTGAGCCGTGTGAAGGCGCCCGGCTTGTTCCGGTGAGCGCCCGGCCTCACAGCCCTCGGCCGCTGCTAGCGATTCTCGAAGTTCAAACGAATGATGACGGGGGCGTCACTCCGCCCGGCGAAATAGTCTTTTACATCGGCACGAAATGGCGCGAGCTCGATCCCGAGATAGGTGACTTCGTCGATTCTCATCTTCCCGAGCCCGTCCCCGGCCATCCGCGTTGCGACATCGCTGAATCCCTGGAACCATTTCAAGTGGGCGACCGCGATCTGGATTAGTCCCTGTACGAATAATCCCGTCCTTGTTTGCCTGCCCGCGGCGACCCACACTGCTTCGAGCGCCTCATGCGCCTCCCACCAGTACCCATGGTTGAACAAATCGATTCCGTACAGATACTGCTCGAAAGACCCCCAATCTGCATCGTTGAATACGTCGATCGATTCCGGCGGTTTGTCGTAGGAATGACCGTCCGGGTCCCGTGTCGGATGCGGCGCTCGCCCCGGGATAAAGCGGTACGGGGGAAAGGGCCGCTCGGTGTAGCGAGGACGCGTAAGCATTTGATAGCCGCAAATACTCGAAGTTAAGTAAAATGTATCACGATAGCAAAGTTCTAACGCCCGGAAGGGAACTGTGTCATGAAGCATTTGAAACGCCACGTAGCACTAATCTTATTCGGCATTATTCTGATGATTACGCCGCTCTGCCTGAGGGCGCCCTGATAACCGACGGTCCATTTTGTTATACGCGTATTCCGGGCTATGTGGCGTTGACCGTGCTCTACGTGGGGTTGGCGTTTCTTGTTGGGAGTCTTTGGGCGTTAGCACTATTGGTGCCGGTGTTGGCGGTCATGACGTACGGTGTGCTCAAAAAGGAAGAAACGCATTTAGAGGCGCAGTTTGGGGAGGCGTATAGCGAATAAAAAACGGCAGTGCGGCGATGGATTTAATACTCGAAGTTAGATAGGAAGCGCTTTACAGTTGGGTGCAGTCCCCCAGCTCACATTGTGACGGCCAATCCATAAAACGACGGCAAGCCTCTGCTGCCGGACGACGACCGGAGCTGCCGCCTGCCAAGATAAACAACGAGTAGCAGCAATCACGGCGACATCTGAGCTGAGCTACCCCGCGTCCAACATCGATTCCAACACGGCGCTCCACGCCAACCCCAGGTTGGTGCGGTTGTAACCACCACCGCCCATGGCGATGATGCGCCCATCACAAAACTCATCGGCAATGGCGCACAAGCGCCTCGCCGCATAGGCATGTGCCTGCGGTGTAAGTTGCATATGGGTGATGGGGTCGCCCTTGATACTGTCGGCGCCCGCCTGCAACAAGATGATCTCGGGCTTGCCGGCGCGCACGAACTCCTCCAGCCGCGGCCACACCTGGTGAAACGATTCGTCATCCGCGCCGGGCAACATGGGAATGTTGAGCTTGGTTCCCTTGGCCTTACCCTTGCCAGTCTCGTGCGCGAAGCCCGTACCTGGGTAAAGATAGCGCCCGTCTTCGTGGATGTCGGCGAAGATGAGATCTGCGTCAGCTTCAAAGGCATAGAACACGCCATCGCCGTGATGGGCATCGATGTCGATGTAGGCAACACGCTTTATTGCGTACTCTTGGCGCAATGTCTCGATCAACACACCAGGATCATTAAACACGCAAAAGCCCGCAGCCGAGTTCTTGCGCGCATGATGCAATCCGGCGATCGGGACAAAGATCCGTGGGTGCTCGCCGGAGATGCTGTGAACCAGACTGTCCAACCCCGAGCCGACGACACAAGACGCCGCTTCAAACATGCCCTTGACCGCAGGCGTATCGCCGCAGTCCAGGTACCCCGTGCCCGAGCGCGAGAGAGTCTTCACCCGCTCTACGTAGGCGGGTGAGTGGAATCGCAGCAATTCACGCTCGCCGCACGTGGCTGGTTCGGCGATGTGCACGCGTTTGTCAAGGCCTTGTCTAACCGCTTCGTGCCAGAAGGCGTTGAGCCGGTCGGGACCGAAAGGGTGGCCTTCCCCGAAACCGTAACGGGCAAGGCGCTCGCCAATGTATACCTGCGTCATGGCCGTGCATTATAACGGCAGTCATGGCGGTGTACGGCGGTCACAAATTCAGACCTCCTGACATGGTGTGCGCCGAATTGGCTGCATTTGAGGTAGCGGGACACGGTGGCCACGGGTTGCTCTGGCCCTAACCTGTCATACAGCACCAGCATCTTTAGTCGCTCCATCCGCGAGCAGGTGTTGCACACGCCGTAGAGGTGGTGGTCGGTTAGGTCGGCGAGGGTTTCGAGGGAGAACATGGCGGCAGTATTCCATGCTCGGAGGGCGACAATCCGGCCGGAGTCGACCCTCTCCAGACCTTCAACAGCTCGGGCTACCGCGGTTCGCTTACCAGCCTATTGCGGTCAATCCGAGCGGTTCGAGGTAAACTGCTGGCGAGTATGAACATTCAGCACTCTCATGCTACGACGATTGACGGAAGTAGCACTTACACCTGCTGATCGGGACGAGCTGTGAGCATCTTGGTGTTCTTGGATTTTACTCTTTAAAGAGTTCTCAGCAGAGCAATCTACGACTCAAGTGCATCATGAAAGACAAACTCCTGCTTTACGTAGAACCTAAGTGACCCGCTACCCGAGTGGAAGTTATCGACACGATAACTCGGAAAATGTGTGCGGCGTTTCGTCTGGCGAAGGTGTGTAATCAATACATGGGTTTTCATACGTGTGGCTGTGGCGCCAGCAGTACAGCGTTTGATTATGAGTTACCCAACGGAGACCAGACAATCTCGCTATGCATGCATTATGTCGCTCACCATCGCTCGGAAGTCCCTTCTGAAGAACTCTTACGGGTTGAGGGTGTCGCCTGCGGAGAGAGCGAGCCCACCGCGGAAGAGTTGCAAGGGCCGGCTTTCATACTCGACATGGGCCAGCGTTTAATCTCTAGAGTCCTTGTGGACTTACCCCGGTTTCGTGGACAGGTTAGTTAAGTTTTGATCAGTTGTTTCTTTCGATCCTTATCCGTCAGAGAAGTCAGTGCTGGGCCGCGATCCGGAGGAATTCCGGTGATGGGTCAAATAGTGACCGACGAGGTTGCCCCAGGAGCGGCGATCTCGATCCGATCCATACCTGGGGTTCCCTCCGAAATGTGTCCTCAATGCGATCATTGCA
Source organism: Gammaproteobacteria bacterium (assembly GCA_965225625.1). Lineage (GTDB taxonomy): Bacteria > Pseudomonadota > Gammaproteobacteria > JADZEE01 > JADZEE01 > CBDDBH01. The sequence goes on along the minus strand of CBDDBH010000018.1, from coordinate 76,653 downwards.
CCGGCGTGTTGTTGAGTGATTTACGTTCATAGGCCTGTGGGCTCAAATACCCCAGCGATGAATGGCGACGATGCCGATTGTACCAGCCCTCGATGAACTGGAAGATCTCAAGGCGTGCCTCGGCCTGCGTTCGAAACGTACACCGCTCGATCAACTCGCACTCCAGTGTCGCGAAGAAGCTTTCACACATCGCATTGTCGTAACAGTCTCCCACCGAACCCATCGAGGGACGCACATTCATCGCTCGACACCGTTTACCGAACGCAATGGAGGTGTACTGCGTGCCTTGGTCGGAATGATGGATCACCGCCTCGTCAGGCCGACGTTGAGTCAACGCCATGTTGAGCGCGGCGAAACGGATTTCATCGTGACCGCCTTGCCGACAACCGCTGCTCAGTATCATCGCCGATTGTTGTTCAATGATTCGTTCAGTTGTGTCCTCAGTAAGCGGTTGGCCAAGCGATTGAACCACGGCCTGACTCTTGAGGATTTCGTCGGCATCGAGCACGGCTTGATATCGATTTCAGGGCATGGCCCGGGGCTGTTGACGAGGCGCTTTCGAAAAAGGGTCTGCGCCGCAAAGTGCGAGTGACCGTTTCTCATCATCTATTGATTCCAGGGATCTGCCGGGACCTCGAAATCGTGTTCACAATCCCAAGCCGGATTGCAATGCAGTTACAACAGTCCTCCCGCCTAGCGATCCTGCCTCCCCCCGGTACGTCTGCAACTACCGCCGTGGTATGTGTATTGGCCTCCTAGAGTTCATCAAAGTACGATGCACATGTGGTTTCGCAGGCTCATCCTTGAAGCCTGCGCGGTAGGCGGATGAGGATCACGGGTTACTGAAGCGCACCGGGCGTGTTGTGCGCTGACGCAAGTTAGGTGGCGTGGCTCCCGGCGAGAACTGGCGGTACCATGCTTACGGCACTGCGTACGGAGGAGCACATGGAATTATTCAGCGATTCGATGCAGCAGGCGTTCGACGCCAGTATCAAGCACGTGGACGATGCGAATTTTCTGCCGCCCATCCTGTATAGCTCACCGGAGTTTTACGAATTCGAAAAACAGGCGATTTTCGATCGCGAATGGCTGTGTGTGGGTCGGGTAGCGCAGCTCCCCGGCGAAGGGGACTGGTTGCAAATCACGCTGATGGGCGAGCCCCTTCTGGTCGTGCACGGCAAGGACAATCAGTTTCACGTGCTGTCAGCGGTGTGTCAGCATCGCGGCATGGTGCTGGCGGAGGGCACGGGTAATTCCGCCCGGTTTGTCTGTCCCTATCACCACTGGTGTTATGCCCACGACGGGAGCCTGATAGCCGCGCCCGAGATGGACGAGGCGCGCCGCTTCGAAAAAGCGCAACACGGATTACCGTCGCTGCCGGTGGAGATCTGGAACGGCTTCATCTTTGCTACCTTCAACCCGGCACCAAAGCCACTGGCACCGACCGTGAGCCAGCTGACGGAACTCTTGGCGAACTTCAAGCTGGATGAGTGTCATACGGTTATCGACGAGGTTGTCCAGGATCTGCCCTGGAATTGGAAGGTGATGCTCGAGAACTTTAACGATGGCTACCATGCTTCCCGACTCCATGAGGGCATCGGTGACCATATGCCCAGCAATAAGTCGGTGTTTCCCGATTTGTCGCCTGACGAGGGCCACGTTACCCGCATCAACTACGCGAACATCAAGGATCCTTCGTTCACGCCCAACCGCCATTGTGTGCTGCCGGTTTTCAAGAATTTGACCGATGATGAACGCCACCGCGCGATATTTGCATTGCTGCCGCCGAGTCTGGGTCTGGCGATTACACCGGACAATGTCACCTATTTCATCGTCAATCCGAAATCCGCCGACAAGATTGATATCCACATCGGTTATTGTGTCGATCCCAGCGGGCCACCGGACCCGATGTTCGAATACCAGCTGACAGCGCTTAAGGACGGTGTGCAGAATTTCAACCGACAGGACATCTGGGTGGACACGATGGTGCAGCAGGGTCTGCATTCGCGTTTCCAGCCGGGTGGCCGCTATTCGTGGCAGGAGAAAACACTGCAGCAGTTCAATTGCTGGCTGGTCAAACGTTATCGGGAGGCGTGGCCGCAATGAGCGAATTCGCAGAAATAAAAGCATTGCTGGAAAGCATCGATCAACGCTTACAGCACCAGGAGGCGCTCGAAGCGATCAACCGTTTAATTGTGGATTACGCGCGCGGTGCCGATCATGGCAATGACCCGAGCATGCTGCGGCCGCTGTTCACCGAGGACGCCGTATGGGAGGCCAAGGGTTTCGGCCGTTGGGAAGGCCACGACAAGATCATTGGGTTTCTTGAAGCAATCGCTGCAGAGAAAGTCTGGTGGTCATTACACTTTATGATCTCACCGAAAATCGATGTAGCACCCGACGGTCAATCCGCAACGCTGATCTGGTATTTGTGGGAACCGGCAACCATGCCAGATGAGGAAACCCAGCAGGCCGAACCCCACTGGATCACGGCACTCTACGACGGCGCAGTCGTCAAAACCGAGGGCGGCTGGCTGTTCAAACGCATCACCGCCACCATGTCCATGCTCAGCCCCGTCAAAGACGGTTGGGTCAACAAGCGATTTCCCCCAGGCTCCGCGACATTGCCCTACCTGCAGTACCTGGAGGCCGGTACGTATTACTGGTGCGCCTGCGGCAAATCCGCGAACCAGCCGTTCTGCGACGGTTCACACACGGGTACCGCGTACAAACCGGTTGAATTCAAAATGGACGCATACGATTTCGTCGGACTGTGCGGCTGCAAGAAAACCAAAACCGGGCCGTTTTGCGACGCGTCGCATCTCGGATTGAAGATCTAGCGCGCCGTCTCCGTCATGCAGCTGCTGTCGTTGCTTTCGACCTGTCGGTGGCGAATTCGCAGTCACGCCGCGATCGGAATCTGAAACAGACCGCCGCAGTGGTGTTGCCAAGTGTAGTGTTCAAACCCAGCTCGCGTGCGAGTCGACAAACCGGCGCAATGATCGGGCGTGGTGCCGCCAAGCGAGCGATGCACGCGATACGCATTGTAATATTCCCGGAACGACGCCAACTTCCGTGTCAGATCTGCTGAGTTCCAAAAGAACACACGATCGAGATATTCGCGTCGAACTGTTCCAATCGCTCGTTCGATGAACGGATGTGACGTCGGGATGTACGGGACTGACTTGATCTCATCTATTTCGCAGACGCGCAGGTTTGCGCGCCAACGGTAGAAACGAAATAGTGGATCATGATCGGTGCTGAGGTACTTGGGTAACGACTGACCGGCAATGGCGGTATTAAACATCCGACAAACCGCGATGCCGTCGACAGTTCCGCTCTCGACGCCAAAGCCGATGATGCGGCGAGTGAAAACATCCATGACGAGCATCACCCAGTGACTACGCAGAAGGATCGATTCACAGCGGAATAGGTCAACGCTCCAAAGGCTGTCCTTGCTATGAGCAATGAAAGTCAACCAGGACGGGCCATTGGAGCCGGAGTCACCTGGATGATAGTGCTTCTCCAGCACGCGGCGAACGACATCCTTATTGATCTCAATGCCGAAGGTATCAGTAATTTGTTGGGCAATGCGGACGCAGCCGAACTTGGGATTGCGGGACTTCAGCGCAACGATCGCGGCGATCATTTCTCGGGATGGCCCTTTTGGGCCCGGCTTGCGTCGATTACCTGTGGATGAAAAGAGCAGACGGTACTTTCGCTCGACAAAAGCCTTGTAGAATTTGAATAATGTTCCGGCCCTGAGGATCGTTGACAGCTTTGGGATCCTGTGGGTGGCGAATTGGTATTTCAGCAAGTGAGAAGTCGGTCGGCGAGGTGAATTGTAGCTAGTTACAAACACGTTGGAAGGAGTCGCGGTAGACCGTACACCTTATATATACGATTTCCCTGTTAATTCCCTGTTATTTTCGCGACTAACTTTGGTGCAGATAGCTGGCACCCGTCTAACCAGTGGGTTTCCGCGCGAAATGTTCCTCAGGTGGCGCCCGAAATCGCAAGAATTCCCTGTATTTTCCCTGATAAACAGGGAAATCAGCGGAGCAGGGTTCGCAGGAGACTCCATCCACCTGTGGAAAGGGTGGATCTGGTTCGTCGTGGAATAAGCGATTAGTCAAACCCCTTTTCCAATTGGTCGAACACGTCGGGACCCAGTAGCTCAATCATATAGCCTTGCGGATCTTTGGCGAAGGCCATCACCGGGCCGCCTTTCATTTTGCGGGGTTCGCTCACCAGTTCACCTTCGCTAGCACGGACCTTCTCACAAGTGGCTTCCAGGTCATCACACTGGATGGCTACATGACCGTACGTATCGCCTATCGCATAGCTGTCCGTATCCCAGTTGTGGGTTAACTCAATAACCGTGTGGTCCCGTTCCGAACCATAGCCGACAAACCCCAGGCTGAATCTGCTAGCGGGAAAATCTTGTCTTCGCAGCAGTTGCATACCGAATACTTCGGTATAGAAATTGACGGCCTGTTCCAGGTCAACGACCCGGAGCCCGCGTGCGAGTTGCCGGTTATAAAAATTGGGCGCGACATTCGGACGACCGCGTACTTTCGATCCTGAAGAGACGTTTGAGGTTCACGTCACGTCGCCAGCCTCGGCCTCTACAGTGGACACTGATCGAACGCCACCTCGAAGCAGTGGTTGGCGACTGCTTGATGACCCGACGATACTTGACGGAATTGCGGAAAAGGACGTTAATTCGGCCTAATTTCCATCAGCCGTTCAGCGGTGTCGGCGAGCTCCGCATGCTGGTGTTCACGAGGCTGTACATCGAGACGAAGAACACCCGGTCGCCTCCATGCTGACGGTCGCGCGGCGACCGACCAGGGCCCGCCCCACAGGCAACCGCGGCTGCGTTGCCTTGATTTCCGCCTGTCGCAGCTCATCGAGTACGCGCTCGGCCAGGGCCGGTTATATTGAAAAAGATAGTACACTTATACTTAACATAGTGTAGTTGGGTACCGGAAGCGGTCGATGGAGGGGCGAAGATGCCAAATACACCAGTGGCGCCGAGCACGTCGGCGAACGTGTTTGACGGGTGGACGTGGCACAAGGACAAATTCGAGGAAATCTTCGGGCGCCGGGTCAAAGGCAACTTCGGCCGCAACTGGCCCGACGGGATGCGCATCGCCGTCGTCTTGACGTTCGGCACCCAAGGTGACATCGACGCCGACGTTCCCGGTGACTACTCGGGCAAGTGGCCTGGCTATCCCGACGAGACGAACTTCTGTGATCTGTCGATGCGGCTCTACGATGTCACCGAAGGGGTGCCGCGAGTGTTGCGCCTGCTCGCCAAGCATGAGATCCAGGCGACATTTCCGCTGTCCGGAATGACCTGCGACTGGTACCCGGATATGGTCCGCGAGATAGCGGCCGCCGGCCACGAGATCGCCGTTCACGGCTACCACCACGTCGAGCACTATCGCCTTGACGACAGGCAGGAGCGCGAGGAGATCGAGCGCGCGACAGAGGCTGTGCAACGCGTCACCGGTGAGCAGCCGCAGGGGTGGCGTACGCCGATATACACGACCACGGCCCGCACCCTCGACATCGTGCGGGACCTCGGCTACGTCTGGAACTCCGATCTGCACGACTGCGACTTCCCATACGTGCTGAGAAAGGACGGTCGCGACATCGTGGAGATCCCGGCCGGCCTGGACGACTGGTCGCTGTATCTCCAAGGCGCTGGCGTCCAGCTCGGGGGCGTCCCCTACGGCAACACCGAGGGGGTCCTCACCTCGCTGCTGGCTGAGTTTGACTATCTGTACGACGAGTCCGTAAACGAGCCCCGGATGTTCCAGCTCTGCATGCATCCGAACATCTCAGGCCGACCGTTCCGCGCCGCGGTGCTCGATCGGCTGATCAAGCACATGAAGGAGCGAGACGGCGTTTGGTTCGTCACCTGCGCTGAGCTGGCGGCGCTGGCCTAGCGACCGGGCCCGGATCTAACAACCCTTAACGGATCCCGTCGGTCAATCTTTCTGCGGAGACGCTTTTTTAACGAGAATCATTTGCATCTGAAATCATCCGCTCTGGGCCGCTGAGCGACCCGCGGCAATTGAGGATGTTAGCTGCAACTTTCGCGAAAACGGTGTTTGGGCCGCCGGCCGGAGCGCCGTCTAACGTGCCCAGCAACGCATTCAGATCGGGCGTTCAGCGCGCTTTGCGAGTCGGTTTGCCGGTCTTCGCATCGCGCAATTGCGTGGCGACTTTGTTGGCCGCGCCCTTCATAAAGCTTTCCACGGTTTGCATCGCCGCCAGGCCGCCGCCGAGCGCCCAGCTGTTCTTATCGGTCACGATCTGGCCCAGATTGACGTTGGTTTCGGCGTCGGCTAGATCGATCGTCGCATCGAAGTAAGAACTGCCCGCGCCCATGCCGATGAAGAAGCGCAGCCCGGCACTGCCCTCGACCAACCGGGTGATCCGACCGGTCACCGTCAGCGCATTGCCTGTCGTCGGGCCGCGCGCCACTTCATTGAACGCACCGGTCTCGCGGATTTTCTGCGCAATCAGGTCGGCGAATGTTCGCACCGCTGTGTTCAGCGTATCGGTATACGACTGTAACTTGTCAGGCTTGATCTTGGCCTTGTCGGTCGCAGCGACGAAATCCAGTACTACAACACTGTCGTAGGCGGAAAAATCCGCAGCCGGCGCACCCTGCGGCACCGGCACCGCCGCATCGCCCGGCTGCGGGCTCGGCTGGATATTGGTGGTCGTACCGCAGCCGGCCAACAACATCGCAAGCATCAGCACGGCATTGCGCATAAAGATAGTCATTTTCCCGCCTCCCTTTATTTTGGACGCATCAGCCTCGCGCTTGCGAGTACCTTCAATCATACGCCGTGACGGCGCGGGCGCGACTTACAACCAGCTTACGCGGTCGCGACGCGGTGGATCGGTGCGACATGACCGCTGCCGCCAAGCGACTGTCGAGTTCGCTGGCCGACTGCTGCCGGAAGAAGTTCCTATCTGAACGTCTAATTTAGTTTTCTTATATTGTCAGCGAGATAAGGTCCCGACGATTACACTTATTGCGTGCTCCGATGGCGCTTCAGGTTGGCTTCCACTAACTAACCCCTCCAAGGAACCCACGACGATCCAATGTCCATGGCTGCGAACGTCATGGAGCAACGCCAGATTCTCAGGCGAGCTTGCCTGCATTGCTGGATGAACCGAATTGCCCTGAGCACAAACAAAGAACGTGGCTTTGATGTTACGCGCAGTCAGAATTTCTAGTACTTGCGGTGTGCACTGCGGATCTGGACCATTGTCAAAAGACAGTGTGAGTTTTGCAATGTTTAATCTTCCTCCTGGTTGCTTGGATCTGCGCTGTTGGCATTCATTCTAATCGCGGTGTTTGGTTTAACAACGGCATCACCTCATCACCGAAGCGCTGCATCTCCTCGATTAAAGGATGAAATTGAAGTAGGAAGGTTTCAATGCCCAGCGCTGCGAAGGCCTGCATGCGCTCAGCAATCTGTGTGGGTGTGCCGACCAGGCCCGCATCGGTGCCGCCATTGGTGCCGACCCGCTCGAGAACTTCCGCTGATTTTTTCAGCATGACAACCTCGGGGTCATCACTTTTTATATTGGCGTGGCGAAGCTTGTTCAGTCGCGCGAACTCTGCTTGTGCGGCGGCTTCGCTTTCTCGACAAATTATAAATGCCGACATGCCGAAGCGCAGCGTACGTGTGTATACCGCGGCCCGGCGTTTCATGTCGGCGACGATTACTTCAATCTCGTCGAGTGGCCGGCCGTTGATCAAAAAGGTGTCTGCTACTCGGGCTCCGAGTTCACGCCCCGCTTCCGACTCACCTCCAAGGTAAATTGGAGGATGCGGCTGCTGTAGCGGTTTGGGGGCAATGGTCGCATCCTTGACCTCGAAATATTTGCCGCGGTAGGAAAATTCATCCTCCGTCCACAGTCCTTTGACGATGTCGATGAATTCCGACGAACGCGCATAACGCTCGTCATGCGCCAGCACTTCCGCACCCAGCATCTCGTATTCCTGCAGCCACCATGCAGAAACGAGATTGATGGAGAAGCGGCCACCGCTGATGTGATCGATGTTACTTGCCATCTTGGCGATTACGCCTGGTGCGCGTAAACCCGGTTTGACCGCCGCCATTATTTCAATGCGCGAGGTCAATGCTGCTAGTGCGCTGCAGGTTGTCCAGGCATCGAGTTGGTCGATGTGCGGATCCAGAGGATTAAAGAAATGTTCGGCCACCAGCAGTGTATCGAATCCGAGTTGCTCTCCCAGCAATACGCTGCGTTTGGTGTAATCGAAAGACGCGTCACCGACGCCGGACCGATCTGTGATGATCCAATTGCCGTATACCGGCGGCCAGAAACCGAGTCGCATATGCAGCCCTCCGCTAAGTGTTTGCTATCCGCTGGCGGCAAAGAGGAATGAACAACAGTAGACTAAGTACCACGCTTACAGCGGCTATATAGTTTACGGCCAGGTAGTTATCGCTGCTCATAAACGACGCTGCCAATGCGGGCCCAATGGACAATCCTGCACCCTGAAACCCCGGGACCAGCACGATCAAGCGGCCGCTGTTGTCGGACGTTGAAATCGCCGCGTACTGATATGGGATCGCGAAGTTCCAGACGAAATTATAGACAGCGACTGCAACAACAAAAGTGATGGCGCCCATTCCCTCGACCAGCATCGCTACGGAGACCACGGTACCCGCGACCGCTAGAGCCAGTGGTCGTAGTCTTCCGTAGCGATCACGCAACCATGAAGCGGCTAAGGCGCCAGCAATACCGATGGCGACGGCAGCCGCAAGACCATTGCCGATGAAGATCGCGGTGAATCCCTCGGCAACGCCCATACGTTCTATATACGTCCAGACACAACCGATATTGATGAAGAACAGCGTGCAGCCGGCGAAGGCCAGCATTGTCGCCGGAGTGAGCCGCAGGCGTGAATCACTGCTTGAGTTTTGGATCCGACCATGCGCCGGCAACCGCGGAATCAAAAGCAAAGCCGACAAGGCCAGGCCACTCAACAGCAAGAACACGCCGTCGATTCCCCAGACGTTGATGACATGCGGCAGCACTAACAAGCCCGCGACTTGAAACGTGACTTGTGCAGCAACGGAATAACCGAATCCACGTTCGGGGTGATGCGCATCTGAAAGCACGGTGATGGCCAGCGACAACAAAGCGCCGGCGGCCATACCGGCGAGGAAACGGATGGTCAGAAGCGGCGCAAACTCGTTTACCGACAGGGATGCGAAATTTGCGCAGCCCAGGGTAACGAGCGCCATTGCTGCGATGATCCGCCAATCCAGTCGTCTCACCCAAAACAACGCGAGTACGCAACTTACCGCAGCACCAGCCAGATCCGTCGCGGCGAAAAAACCGATTTGCCTGTCGTTCAGATGCAAGTCGTCGGCAAGCGCCCCCACCAGCAACGGTAGTACGAAGAATGCGCTCGGTCCAACCACACTGATGATAATTGCGACAGCCTTGACGCTCGCGTCGTTGACGTCGCGAGCAACCGCCGTACCCGCCTCGCTCATGACCGCATAAGCGCGGGACGGCGGATTAAATCAGTGCGCGAGCTTGGCGTTGGACCGGCCTTAGGCGAGTGCGGCTAGATCCGCCAATGTTTTTCCAGGTTCGGGACGGCGCATGTAGTCAGGATCAACATCGACAGCGCGCACAACACCGGCGCGATCTACCACGATTCTGGCAGGCATTGGCATGGTCCAACTGTCGTCGCCGTTGCGCTTGGCCAGGTCTATGCCGAATGCGGTGTAGATATCGGCGAGTTCCTGAGGAAATTTGAATACCAGACCCAATTGGCTTGTGTAGGCGTTAGCGCGGTCCCAGAGCAGATCAAAACCCAATGCCTGTTTCTCGCGCATTGCGGCGCTATGGTCCGGCTGCTGAGGGGTCAGCGCTACGAGCGTTGCGTCAGCTTCTTGGATCTTTTCGGGTAGCCGAGCGCCTACCTTTATGACGCTGTCCATGATCGCGGAGTCGCGCAATTGCTGTGTTTGGGCATGCATCACGACCTGTGCGTCGGCGAGGATATTTTGGGAGAGTTCTTGACGAAGTTTAACGAGCCGCGTTGCCAGTTCCATGGACTTTCCTAAGGCTAATTAGAGGTCGGATCTTACACGGTATGCCGAGAGTTGTCGGAGAGGATTATTTTTGTGTGGTTTGGTTTATAGTAAGTCTTACCCGCCAGGCGGCACCGCAGACGGTCAGCTGCATCTGCTGGCGGGAGCTGACAAACATGACGACTTTAATCGATTACAGCAGCGCGCCGTATCCTGTACGCGACGACTTTGCGGCCAGTCACAATACTTTCTGGCGAAGGCTTGCCGCACCGGGTACCTGGTTGACGGGTGCGCAGCGCGTAGCAGTCGCCAAGGAAGTACGGCAGTCGATGCAATGCAGCTTCTGCCGACAACGCAAGGAGGCGTTATCGCCGTATGCGATCGACGGCGCGCATGACTGCGTCACTGATCTGTCGGCTGTTATGGTGGAGGTGATCCATTGCATTACCACCGATCCGCAACGACTGACGAAGACCTGGTTCGACGACATTGTGCAACAGGGTCTTAGCGAAGAGGAGTACGTCGAGATCCTGGGTACGCTGGGATCGGTATTCCAAATCGACGAATTCTGCCGCGGTATCAGTGTGCCACGACACGCGTTACCCGAACCGCAGCGCGGAGAACCGAGCCGTTACCGGCCGCAGAAGGCTGGACCCGACGGCGCGTGGGTGTCCATGTTACCCAGAGACGGCAACGTCGATGCTGAAGCCGATCTATGGACCGGGTATGCCGGCAACGTGATCCGTGCTTTGAGCCTGGTTCCCGACGAGACCCGTGTTTTTCAAGCGTTGGTGAAACCGCATTACCTCGACCCTGCCGTCATCTGGAACGTCACCGAGGCGCCGCATGGCACGTTAAGTCGGATACACATAGAGGTCGTGGCGGCTCGAGTGTCCGCGTTCAATAACTGTTTCTACTGAACTGCCTCACACGTAGTGATGCTCCGTGAGAGCGCCACACTCGCCGATGTCGAAGTGGACATGCATGGACTTGCCGACCCCAGTTGCACCAGCATCAACGGTGTTGAACACTCCGAAATATTGCTGCGTTTCGTGGATACCTATATGAACGCATCCGCAGCGTTCGGCGAAGCGCGAACGGCGTTGTGCCGGGTTCTGGGCGAGAAAGCGATGATCGACGCGGTTGGCGTCGCTTCGAACTTCCAGCGACTCGACCGCATTGCCGATGCTACGGGCATACCATCCGATGCGACGATGGCGGTGATGCAGGAAGAATTCAACGAAGATCTCGGGCTCACTAAATACCAGTCAGCGACCAACACACCGCAAATGTCAGCGTCCGAGCGTAGCCGGATCAAGGATGTGGATATTCCTGATTTCCGCGCAAGGATCCGCCGCGAAAGCGGTAAGTAGCTTCGCGCTCCTGAACACCGTCCGCGGACACCAATCCGTCGATCGCGATAGCGTAGTCTAGGCTTTCGCCTGACCACTGTGGCGAGGCGCCACCTGACAAGCTCAATTTAGTTACTATCTATTTGAAAATGCGGGTGAATATGTCATACCTGCTCAATCGAGTTACACTCTGTGCGTATGACCCAACAACGGCGAAAAAAGGAGGCGCTAACGGGTAAGCTCAAGATTGGGTCCGATTGGAACGCGATCACGATCATCGCTTTGTCACAGCACAATCCGCTCAAGGCGGTGGCCGAGTTTGTGGAAAACAGTATCGACGCGCAGGCCCGCAACATCACTATCACGCGTGGGCGTGAGCGGGGGGAGCACTTCCTCAGCGTTACCGACGATGGCAATGGTGTTCCCCGCGATGACAATGGTGTTCCCGATTTTCGCTACGTCGCTACCCACGTTTGTGACTCGATCAAGCGTCGTATGAAGCTTGACGGCGCCACCGGGATCCAGGGTGAATTCGGAATTGGTTTGTTGAGCTTCTGGACCGTCGGCGAGGAGTTGGCGATGAGTTCCGCTGGCGCCGATGGCACGGCTTACGAGATTCGCATGAAAAAAGGGGATCCCAGTTACAGTGTGGTGCGGCGGCGTACGCTGGTGCCTGAGCAGGGCACCTGGCTCAAGATCCGTCCGCTGTTGCCGGGTATCCGCCAACTGAGTGGCGAAAAACTGCAATGGTATCTCGCGTCCGAGCTGCGCGAACGTATCCGCCAGTCCGGTGTGAATATCAAAGTGATCGACCGCCAGACGCGTAAAGAGTTTCTGGTCGAACCGCGCGCCTATGTGGGTCAGCTATTGCATCAGTTGCCCATGCCCGGCACGCCGCACGGCGATATTTATCTGGAGCTTTACCTCAATGCGTCTGACTCGAGCAACCAGGTCGGTTTGTACCGAGGCGGCACGCGTATCCTGGCATCGCTAACCGAGATCGATGCGTTCCAGCATGCTCCATGGACAGAATTAGTTCTGCAGGGCATGGTCGATGTGCCGTTTCTGCAGTTGACACCGGCGACGCGCACCGGGGTCGTGCACGACGCCGCGCTCGAATCGTTCATCGCCGCCATGGCGCCCGTGGAAGAAAAGCTTCAGGCCATCATCGATGAACAGAAACAGGCCGAGGAAGAGCAGAGTAACCGCACGACTTTACGCACCATCCAGCGCGCCTTTCGAGAGGCGTTTCTGGCACTTCCGGCCGAGGAGTACGACTGGTTCGACATTAATCTGCGCCAGCGCGGCAGTTCGGACAATTCCACAGTGCACAACGAAACTGACGGCGCCGAGGCGGCAGCAGTCGATAAGCCTGGCGGTCAACGGCAAAAGGCATTCTTCGAATACGCTGGCCCGCTACACAGCGTGCGTGTATCACCTGCCAGCAGCACGTTGGCGGTTGGCAAGGCGCGGAGCTTCCGAGCGCTTGCCCGTGATCGGGGCCGGCGAGTAGTAACCGACGACATCGCGTTCGCCTGGAAAGTTCTCGAAGGCGACGCTCGCCTGGAAAACGTTAATGCCGAGTACGTAACCTTTCATGCACCCGATGTCCCCGGCCTTGCGAGGATCGAAGTTACCGCCTGCCAAAATCTAATCAATAGTTCCGCCGAAGCCATCGTCACTGTGACCGATACGCTAATCCCCGAGCCCAAGGACCGCGCCGTCGCGAAATCCGGGCTGCCCGGTTACACATTCGAACATGCGCCAGGACAGCTCTGGCGTTCCCGCCATGACGGTGAACGGAACCTCATCGTTATCAATAATGGTCACCGGGACTTTATTTACGCGGCTCGCACCAAAGCACTCAAACTGAGGTATCTGGCACGCCTGTTCGCCAAGGAAATGGTAACCAAAAATTTCCCGGGGCTGCCGCCGGATCAGCTGCTCGAGCGCCTTATCGAGCTGTTACTTTATACCGAAGAGAATCTGAAGTGAGTGCTGCAGTCACTGATCCGCTAAATGCGGCATGACTAATTCAGCAACATCGCGATACACCTCACGTTGGTAATCGGCAGGCGGTAACAAGGCAAGTTCTGTCAGACCGAGACGCTCCAAGGCCTGCACTTGTGCGACAATTTCATCCGGTTCGCCGACGACGCAGGAGCCGCGAATGGCCTCCGGCGTAACAAAGCGGCGCTCTTCCTCGCGCAGAAACGTCGCGTGTCCCCTGTGGAGATAGCGGAAACGCGATTTTTCTGGAAGCTTGTCAATTTCTGCCAGGAACTCATCCCATAAGTTGGTGAAAAACGGTGGGATCATGTGGTCCTTGCGCCCGCTCTGTTCCCAGAACTCGTAAATATGATGTAAGGTGGTCGTCACCATCGAGCCGGTTTGATTAATCACTCGGTCATCGGTCAACTTCTCGCCCGGTCGCAATACACAGGCGCTGATCGTGCAACACCGCAGATAATCGTCGCCGAGGGTTCGGTTGGCGGCCGCGGCTGCAGCTCTCACTTTGGCGAGCTCCGCCGACACGATCTCTTCGTTGCAACCGCCGGCGGTCATCCATCCGTCCGCCAGTTCACCAGCGATTCTGAGAGCTTTCGGCCCGTTTGCCGCAACGTAGATCGGGATGCGATTGTCGAGATTGATGTAGTGGCGGTCCCTGTGCATGAACTGGATCTCGGCGCTCTTCCCGCGGAATGAAAAGTCCACCGGCTCGCCGTCAAGAAGGCGGCGAACGATGCCGATATATTCCCTGAGTTCTCTCGCCGAAATCGAGCCCTGGCCCAGCAGCCGCATGGCGGTATTGCCTGTCGCAATGCCGAGAAACGTGCGCCCAGGCGCGAGTTGATTGATGCCGCCTATCGCCTGCGCTGTGACTGGGGCAATCCGCAATCCGGGTACCGTCATGCCGGTGCCGAGCAAGATCTTCTCAGTATTAGCTGCCGCCAACGCTAGAGTCGAGTAGCAATCCGAGAAGATCATTTGCGAGTCAGGCACCCACGCGCGATGAAACCCCAGCTCCTCCGCGTATTTGATCAGTTCCCACTTATCTACATGGGTGTCGAACATGATCCCGAGCTTCATATCACTCTCCTTTGCCGATCCGTATGTCTGAGACAGGTTCCGATGTGCCTACACAGTCTGTAGCATGCCCTGCATCTGGATGCTTAATTTTAACCTCGGTTTCTCCTGAATAGCCCACGTGTTAAATATTCGCGCGACATTTGCCCCTGCCCCTGGGGCGGTTATTGAAGTCGGTGCTGGCGGAGAACGACTCGCCGCCAATATCCGTGTGGTCTTTTTCCTGGTGATCTGGCTGGTGCCGTTAAGTGGGGTTTTCGTTTTCGGCGACCGCAGACCTGAGTCCTTAGTTGGGCTCGTTGCGGCCACGATCGCGCTCGCGGTGGCTGCGCTGTTTGTGTGGATGGCGCGACGAGATCTTCACGTTCCGGGGATAGCGTTTATTACAACCGGCTTCGACATCTCCATTGTCAGTGCTGTCCTCGCTGCATTTGCGCTAAGCGGCAAGCCTCTGGTTGCCACCAACAGCATGTTGGTGTGGGAGTGTTATCTCATTTTCATCATCGCCAGCAGCATTCGCTTCGATATGCGAGTGTGTCTGGCGGCAGGACTGCTGAGCGTGATTGAATACGTCAGCATTTTGTATTTAGTCATCCACAACTGGGATCTGAGTGCGTCAGAATTTCGCAATTCCATCTATGGGCAATTCAGCTGGACGGTTCAGGTGGGGCGCATACTGCTGATGCTAACGGCCACCGTTCTGGCCTGTGGCATTGTTCTTCGCTCGCGTAAGTTGTTACATGTCTCTGGAATCGACCAGTTAACCGGACTGGGTAACCGTTTGTATTTCGATGCTCGTTTTGCCGGCGAACTGTCTCGTGCAGCGCGGCGCAAAGAGACTGTGGTGCTCGCATTTCTGGATGTGGATCATTTCAAGCGATTCAATGACAAATGGGGTCATAAAGCAGGCGATGTTGCGCTCACGGTCGTCGCCAATGCATTAACCGCGGCGATGCGTGGCGAGGACATTGTCGCCAGGTGGGGTGGCGAGGAGTTTGTTGTCGTGCTGCCGGATACCGATGTTAAAGGCGCGATGGTTACAATCGGCCGTATCCAGAAAAAACTGGCCATGACACCGGTAATTAAAGACAACAGCGAGTCCCTGCTTACTCTGAGCGGCGGGATTGCGGAATTTCCAGCCGACGGTAATACGGCGAGCGATCTAACCGCGGTTGCGGACGCTCGCCTGTATCGCGCCAAACAAGCCGGCAGGGACCGTGTGCTCGACATGACGGAATGAACCGAAAACCTGCTAAGCCAATTACCAATGAAGACGTCAGCGCCTATCGGCAAGACGGCGTGGTTTGTCTGCGCGGCCTGTTCGATGAACGGTGGTGTAAGCGGATGTACGACGCTGCTATGAGGTGCATGAAAAGCGGTTTCGGTCGTGTGCGCGTTGTCGATCGACCGGACGAGACCGGTAAGTTCTACTCCAACGTATTCATGTGTGGCAGCGACCCGGATTTTCTTGCATACCGCGATGAATCCCCGGCGGCTGAGATTGGTGCCACTTTGATGGGTTGCGATAAAGTTCGTTTCTGGTATGACCAGTTATTCATAAAGGAACCCACTACGGTCGCTCCTACCCAGTGGCATCACGATCTGCCGTTCTGGCCCTTTGTGGGGGAGCACCTGGTTTCGATCTGGCTGGCGCTCACTCCAGTGACTGAAGTGTCGAGTGGTCTGCAATACATCAAGGGGTCCCACAAGTGGGGTAAATTCTATCGCCCAGTGACACCGGACGAGGATCCGGCATTCGCTAATCCAGAGCTTGAACCGTGTCCGGATTTCTCGGCGCGCAAAAGTGATCCGTCGCTGTCCTTCCTTAGCTGGGATCTCGAGCCAGGCGACTGTATCTGTCATCATCCACTGACCGTGCACGGCGCGGGGCCGAACAAATCCCGGACCCAGCGGCGCGTAGGTCTGTCAATCCGTTTTTTCGGTGATGACGTGCGTTACGATCCCAAACCTTACACAGTCAAATTACCCAGGGAACCGGATTGCGCCGCTGGTGAGTATCCGGCCGACGATACCCTGTTCCCCGTCATCTGGCAGCGGCATCACGCAGCTTGATTCCAACGGCGCGGCGGTGAACGAGAAACTAGCCACGAGCTCTGCTAATCGTAGTTCGCCCGACCTGGCGACTGCTGCGCGTACGCTTGGGCCCGTTGTTGCCGAGCGTGCACGCGACGCCGAGGCGTTGCGCAGGATCCCCGATGCAACGATTGCGGATTTTGAAACCGCGGGCCTGTGCCGAGCGTGGATCCCCGCAAAATTTGGTGGCTTGGAACAGGATCTCCACGCAGGGCTTGAGGCGATGTTTGAAATTGGTCGCGGCTGTGCGTCGTCGTCGTGGTGTCTGAGTGTCTGGCAGCAGCATAGTTGGGTTGTTGCCATGTTTCCTGAATCCGGGCAGCGTGAGACTTTGGCCGCGGACGAAAACTTCCATATCGGCGCGGTGCTCGCCCCGCGCGGTAAAGCGCGCCGCGTAGACGGCGGCTTTCAGATCAGTGGATTCTGGCCGTTTGCCTCGGGCTGCGAGCACGGCGGCTGGATCATGCTCGGTGCCATGGTCACGAACGAAGCTGGTGAGGTGCAGCCGCTGAACCGGAAAATATTTGGCGTACCTGCACTCAACGCGCGGCTGTGTCTGCTGCGTATTGATGAGGTGACTATCAAAGGCGATTGGGACGCCGCCGGACTTTCCGGCACCGGCAGTCACTCGATTGGTGTTGACGACGTGTTCGTTCCGGAGGCCCGCACGCTTTTGATAGCTGATGCGGTGGATGGGCGCGCACCCGGTCGTGAATTGCATACTGGCGATTTGTTCGCCGCCACCTATTATTCTTTCTTACACACCGCGTTATGCGGGCCGGCGCCCGGCGTCGCGCAGGGCGCGGTCGATCACTTGGTCAGTGCGGTGGAGGGCAAAACTTTGATGCCCCACAACCTTCCGCAAGCCGATCTGGCCCGCACCCACCGCCAGATCGGTGAAGCGGAAGCTAAAGTGCATACAGCCCGCTTACTGCTGCGCGACTCGGCCGATCGGATTATGGAAGCGGCCGCGGCCAACCGGCAGTTGACTCAGATGGAGCGCTCGCAGTGTCGGCGCAGCGGTACGCTGTCCACGCATTTATGCTACCAAGCGACCGAGTTGGCGTTTTTTGCCGGCGGCGGTTCCCAACTCGCCATGAGCAGTCCAATCCAGCGCGCCATGCGCGACATGCATGCGATCAAGGCGCATTACTTCATGGATCTGGAAACGGCCTACGAATTGAGCGGTCTGGCGCGCCTGGGTCGTGACCCCTTCACATACGTGTTCTGAGCAGGCAGCTCAAGATTGCAGTTGTATCAATAGGGCTCAGTGGGCGGCAGATATACCGGATCGTGTGCGCGTTTAATCACGTAGGCGTGAATGGCATCGGTTTCGGCTTTGTTCAGCAGCGTGCTGAATCCAGGCATACCTTTCGCCAGCCGTGCGCCGCCCAATACGACGGCATCCCACAGTGCGTGGGATTGCGCATTCAGTTCACGCAGATCGGGGATCACGTTGGTGCTGATCGCAGCGTCGCCATGACAGCGCGTACAGTAGCTGTGGTACAACAGCTTTCCGTCAGCCACCAGGCCGGCATCTGCCGTGTGCGGCGGGGGTTCCGGTACCGGGGGTAGCGGCGGCAACTCGGGCAGTTTGTCGTCACCGTCGAGCGTGTAGGCGACGATGCGATTAAGTGCCGGCACGTCTGCCCACCTGGCAGCGAGACCGGATTCGATGCCAAAGGCGGTGCCCCAGCCTGCCATGACCGCAATAAACTGCTTTCCGTCCACAGCGTAGCTTACCGGACCGGCAAGTACGGCTGTTTGCGCGTTGTGTGACCACAAACGCTCGCCGGTGTCGGCGCTGTAGGCGATAAACTCTCCCGGAGAAGTTCCCTGAAACACGAGGTTTCCGGCGGTCGCCAGAGCGCCACCGTTCCATGCGATTGGGTATTCAATTTTCCAACGCAGTTTCTGCGCGACCGGATCCCAGGCCAGGAGATAGCCTTTCAACATTTTGTAGACGGCCGCCTGAGCTTCAACATCCTCCGGCATTGAGGAAAATACAGCGTCAAGCCCTGTATTCACAATGGCGGGATTGAATTCGAACGCCTCTGCATCCTTATATCCAAACGGCAAGTCCTGTGCCGGTATGTAGACCAGCCCGGTAGCAGGGTGGTAAGCCATGGGGTGCCAATTGTGGGCGCCCGGCGCTGCCGGAAAACTTTCGAACGGCCCGCTTTGGTAACGGGCATTGGCGGTTTCAACGGGACGACCGGTTTTCATATCGACGTGGGTCGCCCAGGTCATTTTTGCGAAAGGTTCGGCGGAAAGCAGTTCGCCGGTGGCGCGATCGAGCACGTAGAAAAATCCGTTCTTGGGTGCCTGCATCAAAACCTTGCGTTGCTGACCGTCGATCTCAAGATCCGCGAGCATGATTTGCTGGGTCGCGGTGAAATCCCAGGTATCGCCTGGTGCCGTCTGGTAGTGCCAGACGTAGCTGCCATCATCGGCGTTAAGCGCGACGATGGAAGCAAGAAATAAATTGTCGCCCCCCTGCGGACTGCGGATGCGTTGATTCCACGGCGTGCCGTTGCCGACGCCGATGTAGACCAGATCCAGTTCGGGATCGAAAGTAATGGCGTCCCAGACCGTGCCGCCGCCACCGTATTTCCACCATTCACCCGTCCATGTCTCGGCCGCTTTTTCCAGAATGGGATTCTCGAACGGTTGCGAAGGATCACCGGGTACCGTGTAGAACCGCCAGGCGAGCTCGCCCGTTTCGGCATCGTAGGCGGTGACAAATCCACGTGCGTCGAATTCGGCGCCGCCGTTGCCGATGATGACCCTGCCGTTAGCGACGCGGGGCGCGCCGGTGATCGTGTAATGGCGGTCCGCCGGGGTGGTTTGCACCGACCAGACCTGCTCGCCGGTCGCGGCATCCAGAGCAATCAGCCGCCCATCGAGCGTGCCGGCGTAGACCTTGTTACCCCAAAGCGCTGCGCCGCGGTTAACGACGTCGCAGCATGCATCGATAGCCTTTTCCGGGGGTACTTTTGGATCGTGTTTCCACAACAACTCGCCGGTGGCTGCATTCACGGCATAGACCACACTCCAGGTGCCGGTGGTATACATGCGACCGTCGACTACCAAGGGCGTCGCTTCAAGGCCACGTTTACTC
The DNA here is from genome assembly GCA_965225625.1 of Gammaproteobacteria bacterium. Classification (GTDB taxonomy): domain Bacteria; phylum Pseudomonadota; class Gammaproteobacteria; order JADZEE01; family JADZEE01; genus CBDDBH01. The sequence continues at coordinate 56,890 of CBDDBH010000018.1, read as the reverse complement.
TCCAGGTCCAGATGCCAGGCGAGCTTCAAACCGGCAACGTTGTCGGCATTGATTTGAGCGAGCGGGCTGTAACGCTGCTCGTCGTAACTACGACCGTAGCTCAGCCAGTTACCGGTTTCCTTGTCGGCATTCGCGATGCGTTCGTCCGTCACGCGCGGCGCGGTTAAAGTACTGCTTACGGCCGCAGTCTGTTGCACGGACAGCGCCGGCGGTAACGCATCCGGATTGTTTGAGCGCTCGGTCCAAAACAACGCGGCAAGTGCAATGGCAGCGACAACAACAACTATGATCTTTAATTTCATTCGACCAGTGTTCCTCAATTTATCGAATTGAGACTCTAGCCGTTACTACGAGCTGAGCGTTCTCGTTTGATCATCCAACGAAACAAGGGTCTTGCGACAAGATTTAACAGTAGCTGTTTGAACTTGGAGATGTCCGGCGTATTCGCCGCAGCCGCGAAGTCATTGATCCCCAGATCCCCGCGCAGGTCGGCCGACATGACTTGCATCGGCGGATCGAGAGGAATTCCGCTTGCATCGGCGATCCGAACCGCGAATTGGAAATCGCCGATGACCGCCGCGGCATCGACCATGGCAGCGGCGCCAACTGCGTCAACCACCGTCTGACGCGCCACCACAAGCGTGTCGAGGTTGCCGACGACAGCGTCAGCGAATGCGACGAGTTGTGGTCCGTGCGATACGCCGACATCAACGATCCGCGCGAGATCGGTCAGCCCGTCGAGGCGCAACTCATGTCCGGACAGCGCAGCACCCTCACGGAGCGCCATTGCATGGGAACTGGTTCAGTAAAAGCAACCGTTGAGCGCCGAGACTCTCGCGGCGACGAGTTCGATCTGCACACGGCTTAAGGTGCCGTGTGGCGACCCGGTGAAATCCATGAATTGGTCGATTGGCACATAGTGAGCGGCGCTTATGTCGTTCATCGTGCGCACTTCGTCGGGAACCAGGCTGAGGGCACGTTCGACGTTGAGGACCCGTTCGCCTTCCCATAGATCCGCCTCCGCACCGCCGGCCTTACCGGCTGGGAGCATAGCGACCCAGGCAGTCTGGTTCTCCGTCAGCGGTGGTCGATAGCGGCTGGGTTCGCCCGATTCGGGCGCGGGTAATGGATGATCCCCGACACCGATGCCAAGGCAGAATGTGTCGATCTCCAGCGTGGCGCCGACCGTGCCGATGATCTCGACGTACTCGCCTTCGGTCAGACCCTGTTTCAGCAGGCTGTCGAACCATGACCGCGTGAGCCGCCCGGAATCGGTTGTAATGCGGTGCACGGCTTCCACGACCACGTCGCGTAATTGCCCGGTGTTGTCGTGAGCACCATCAACATGCATGGGCGAAAGCGCCGCCTTGCGCTGCCGGCACAGGGCGCAGTCGCGCGCCTTTCGAACTTCGGCGGCGATAGCAACACGTTCGCTGCCGGTGAACCAGCACCCGGGGAGAGCCAGCCGTTGCCAGAAGCGGTTGTGGGCGGCAGTAATTTCCGCGCGAACCGGCAAATCGGCTGCGGCATAGGAAATCGGTTGCATTTTTGGCTTCGGCAGGTCAGAGCCACACTTTTGACAGAGGGCGGATTACAACATGTCGCAGTTGCTCTGCCCAGAGTTTTTTACTTCGAGGATGAAGGTTTACGACCTTGCCTAGGCAACCATACATGTCGCCGGTAGAATCGATGCCGTTATTAAACGGTAACAGGTGGATAAAACGATGAACACACTCATGCGCTCACTATCACTGGTCATTATCTTTTGTTTTTGGGTTATCGCTGAATTCGGCGGTACTCGCCAAAGACGATAAGCGAAAGCAGGGATCGGAAGCTTCCAGCGAACACAAAAGTGACTCGGGCCTCGAGCATGGCAACGCCTACGCAGGGACAAAAGAGAAAGAGAAAGAGAAAACCGAGGCTAAAGACAAATCTGCGAAGTCCAAAACTGACGGAAAAGAGAAGAAGGCCAAGGACAAACGGAAAAAGAAGTAGGACGGAGCATCAACAATGCCCAAGAGCCTAGCCACATTCCTGGATGGGATTTCGAGCGAACCCGGTGAAGTAAATCGGGTCACACGGCGAATCCGGCCACAGGCGTTTGAAGTAACGGCGTTGATGGAACACTGGGATCGGCGTGACGACTATGCGGTTGCACTGTTCGAGCTGCCGGAGAATCTGTTCGGTGAGCCGGCTGGGATGCAGTTGGCATCAAATTTGTTCGGTACACGCGAGCGCATCGCCCGTGCCATGGACCACCCCACGGATCAGGCAAAGTTGCCGCTGAGTCTGGAGATGGCCAGACGCGACGCCGATTCGATCGCACCCGCGATTTGCGAGGGCACGGCGCCGGTTCAGGAAAAAGTATTCACCGGCGAAGAAGCGGATGTTCGAATGCTGCCTATCGTGCGTCATTTCGAAAAAGACATGGGTCCGGTATTGACTATGATTATCGGTATCAAGGATCCGGATGAAGGATTCTACGAATTATCTTATGCCAAGACGTTTTACAAAGACGATCCACGGCGAATGGGGACATCGCTACACTCCGTTCATCTTGAGCGGATGATGGACCGGTATCGAGAACTGGGCCGTGCCGCACCGGTGATTAATATTCTTGGACACCATCCGGCATTCTCGCTGGGGGTCCTTGCCGCGACCCCGTATGGCAATAATGACTACGAAACAATCGGTGCGTTTCTCGGCGAACCCCTGCGCCTCGCGCCGTCCGTGACCTGGGAGAGGACTTTATGGTGCCGGCCGATGCGGAGATCATCCTCGAAGGTGAAGTTCCGCCCGACGAGGAGACTGTGGTTGATCCGTTTGGCGAGGTCACTCGCTTCTACCAGCCTCAGTGCATACGCAGGTGTTCAATGTGAAGGCTATCACCATGCGCAATGAGGCCATCATGCAGGACATTTTTTCCGGCCATCAGGGGCATTGGAATCTGAGTGCCGTGCCTAAGGAGGGCAGTATCTACAATGCATTGCAGCAGCGCTTCGGCAATATTGTCGGTGTTCACATGCCGCACTCGATGTGCTCGCGCCTGGGTTGCTATATCTCGATCCGCAAGAGTCGGGAGGGTTTCGCCAAACAGGTGGGCCATTTGGCCATGCTGCAATCCAACTTCTTCCAGTGGATTGTGGTGGTGGACGAAGACATCGATGTATTTAACGAGAAAGATGTGATCTGGGCGTTGACGAGCAACACCAATCCGGCAAAGGATATCGACGTCATAAAGAACTCATTCACTTTGTTCAACACAGCAGCGGGATATCAGAAGATGGTCATCGACGCGACCGCGCCGCTGGATTATCCGTTCCCGGAACGCTTCAAAGTGCCGGACGACGTGATGGCCGCCATTAATCCGGAGGAATGGTGATATGGAACGCCTGTTTTGGGTGGAATGCCCGGACTGCCAAACGCGCTGGTATGCCGACTGGACACTGCGGCATTCGGAGCACGAGATGGAGTGCCCTAAATGTCCGCGTAAATTTAAAGCGGACGAGGCCTCCTGGATCGATGAGCGACAAAGACCTTGAGGTGTTGGCCAGGGTGAAGTTAGCGCACGGGGTCACGCGAGCGCCGCATAAGTTTCGATCTCGACCAGAGCGCGTGGATCTGTGAGCCTGACGACCTCTACCGTCGTTGAAGCCGGCAGCTTGTCGCCAAAAAACCGCAGCCACTGGCTGTGGCCCGCCTGCACGTAGGCATCAATATCGGTCACATATATTTTAGTGCGTAACACATTCGTCGCATCGGCGCCAGTGGCGGCCAGGCAGATGCCGATATTCTCCAGTGCCTTGCGCACTTGTTCGCCCATATCGCCTTCGCCAACCAAAACGGAGTGTTCGTCGTAGGCGAAGGTTCCCGATATGTGGATCTGAGTCGCTGCCCCCTGAACTGTCACCATCTGCGCGAAAAGCTTCCCCGCGTATTGTGGAACTTCACGCACGTACACGCCTTGCGGCCACGTTCTTTCTATTTTCATATTTTCACCTTCCGGGGCTGCGTTGATAGAAACCTCAACCCATCGCCGCTTTCACGCGCGACGGCGTGAAAGGGATCCGCCGAAGTCGTGTTCCGGTGGCATCAAAGATGGCATTGGCGAGCGCGGCAAATACCGGTGATGCGGCAGGCTCCCCGGCGCCCAGGGCTTCTTTGTCCGGCCGATTAATCAGGCTGATGACAATGTCCTCAGGTACGTCGCTAAATCGCAGGATTGGATAGCTGGACCAATCTTGCGCATTGATACCTTGTTGGTCAAAGCGCAACTCCTCAATAAGTGCACGGCTGAGGGTTTGGATAACGTTGCCTTCAATCTGGTTACGTACGCCATCCGGATTGACGATCAGGCCGCAATCGTGGGCAACCCATACGCGCTCGGCTCGAACCTTGCCCGATCCGCGCTCGACATTGACCTGGATGACCATCGCAACATAAGCGCTGTAGTTGTCGTATTGGACAAAGGCAACGCCGCGGCCGACACCGTGGTGCTGAGGCGTCATGTGAACCGGCGTGTTTCTCCCATTTGGAGATCCTCGCCACTTCCTCGAGCACCGCAAGGGCGCGGTCGTCGTCGAGATGGTCGAGACGAAAGGCGAGGGGATCGGCGCCGGCGGCACTCGCCAGCTCATCGACGAAAGATTCGTTGGCGAAAGCATTCTGCGGTGAGCCGAGACCGCGAAACGAGGAGCAGCGCAATGGATTGGACTTCAACAAATGCAGAGCGGCGCGGTAATTGGGGATGTCGTAGGCGTGTGTCGCATTGCGATCCGCGCCCGCTTGGATCTCTCGCTGAGCATGTCCGGTTTCCAGGCCCGCGAGTAAATTGCCGGGCGCAAACGGTCTCGCACTGATGTGATTGGGACTCCAGACCTGGTAGTCCCAGCTGTGCATTCGGCCAGTGGGATTTACGTTGCCGCGCGCCTCCATGCACATGGCCAATCCCTTCGGCTCCCACAGATTCTCATCGCGCCGGCTGTATTGAACGCGCACCGGTTTGCCCACCTGTTGCGACAGCAGCGCGGCGTCGGCGGTGCAGTCGTCAGCACCGTTGTGTCCGTAACAACCCGAACCTTCCATCCAGATGAGTCGTACCTTGTCTTTCGGCAATTGCAAAATTGGCGCAATGCTGTCACGCAGAAAAAACGAACTTTGGGTCGCCGACCATAAAGTCGCCCGGTCCGGTTTAACGTCGGCGACCGCGCAGGAAGGACCAATCGATGCATGTAACTGGTAGGGCGCGTAATAACGCGCGCTGACGACACCCGACGCATCGTGCGACGTAGCTTCGATAGTGCCTCTGTCCACCAGAGTACTGTCAATGGCGGCGCTTGCCCGGTGTAAATCCGGGATCTCTTCATGCTGGGGAAGCGCCGGCGCTGGACCCCAATCAACCCTGAGTGCAGCCGCGGCTTGTGCGGCGAAATGCTCGCTTTCGGCCACAACGCCGATGAAGTTTCCTTTGGTCACGAGCGTTGGGTTGCCGGGGAGCGTTTTCAAGGCCGCGCCGTCAACCCGAACCGGCGCGGCACCATGAACGGCAGGTCTGACAACCGCGCCATGGAGCATTCCCGGGATACGCAGATTGTGCACATAGGCATGGGTGCCGTAGGCCTTGGCCGGCAGATCGACGCGGCCGATCGATTTGCCGACGATCTTGAATTCGGCTACGGGCTTGGTTACGGCATTGCCCGAGAAATTGCGGTCGAAGCGCTTTGCGCCCATGAGTTTGCCGTAGCCAATCGCGCGTCCGTCCGCCGCGCTAACAACACCGTTATCGACTTGCAAGTCCGCAGTCGGCACGTCCCATTGAGTGGCAGCCATCTCCACGAGCACAGCTCTGGCTTCAGCTGCCGCCTGGCGCAACTGTGGGCCGGCGCGGTAGATAGTCAGGCTGCCGACCGTGGGAAATTGAGCCGGGCAGCGCTCGGTGTCACCCATTACCAGACGTACGTGGTCGAACGGCAGGTCAAGCTCATCGGCGAGCAATTGGGATAAAGCGGTCTCAACGCCCGTACCCAGCTCAACTTTGCCGGTAAATACCGTGGCCTTGCCCTCGTTATCGATTTCAAGCCAGGCATCGATCGCTTCGACCTTGGCTACGGGTGTAGCTTCCTGGCCGCGGGCAATGAGACTTAACGGCAGGCTGAAGGACACAACGAGGGTACCGGCACTGGTTTGCAGGAACTTACGCCGCTTCATGCTTGCACTCCAGCCGCTGCGCGCACCGCACGCAAGATACGCAGATGCGTTCCGCAGCGGCACAAATTGCCTTGCAACGCGGAGCGTATTTCCTGATCCGTGGGTTCGGGCGTTACCGCGAGTAACGCCGCAGCGCGCATGATCATGCCGTTTGTACAATAACCGCATTGCGCGGCCTGCTCGGCAATAAAGCTGAGCTGCAGCGGATGCGGATCTGTCTTATTACCTAATCCCTCCAGGGTAGTGATCGGCCCTTTCACCTTCGCGATCGGCGTGACACACGAATAAGTCGGCTGCCCGGCGATGTGGACCATGCACGCGCCGCATTGCGCCTTACCGCAGCCATATTTCGGTCCATCGAGTTCAAGCTCGTCGCGTAACACGTGCAGCAAGGACATATCCGCTGTTGCCTCGACGACATGCGCCTTGCCGTTGACGGTGATCCGTTGCTGCATGTCATATCCTCCACAGTTTCAGAATTCGACGGTTGCGGTTCATGATTCTAGCGCGGATGATCGGATAACCAACGCAGATGTAAACACATGGACATCGTTCATCACACTTTTATCGGCGGTACCGGCTTTCTTGCGCTGGCCGCCAACGAGCAGGAGTTGGCCGGGATGGCTTTTGTTGCCGGTAGCGTCTTCCCGGATCTGGACGTCGTCTTTATGGCCTTCGGCAAACGCGCCTACCTGAAAAATCACCAGGGTCCCACGCATTCGTTTCTGCTCGCACCGGTATTTGCTTATCTGTTTATAGCCGCGCCGTTGTGTCTGGCTCTCGGTTTCGACTGGTCGGTGTACTTCGCCGCGTTGCTCGGTCTGTGGCTGCATTCATTGTTGGACCTGACCAATACATTCGGCATCACTGTTTTCTGGCCAGTTACAGCGCGGCGTTTTTGTTTTGATTCAGTCTTCTTTATCGACACCGTCGCGTGGTCGCTGACGGCAGGCTGTTACGTTGGCGAGGTCATCATTAAATGGCCGTATTCAATTAGTTGTTACGCGCTACTGTTTTCGAGCTACATCGTTTTCAAGTTTTTTCTGCATGCACACGTGATGCGCAAGCTCGGTTGCCGCTTTGCAATACCCAGTGCCTTGCATCCCTTCCATTTTTTCGTTTTGGAAGAATCGGACAGCGGAGTGCGCACTTACATCTATCATGCGTTGAGCGGCAGTGTCAGTCGAGACGCCAGCTATCCGCCCGTCGAGCAACGCTACCTTGAGCTGGCGAATAAGAGTGCTGTGTATCAGGATATGCTGTTATTGACCAAGTACTTTTACATTACCGATATCGATACAGGCGCGGACAGCTTGGTTCTGACTTTGCACGATCTGGGCATCAGGAATTTTGGCGGCAAGTTCGGGAAGACAATTCTGACCTTCGATGGCGCCGGCAATCTCGTTGATGAAATGGCTCACATTTAAAGTTCAGCGCAGTCCCGGATTCAGGTTTAATCTTACCGATCTATTGCTGATCTGTGTTTTGATTGGACTCAGCGTTTTTATTTTCAAGCTTTACCCGTTTCATTATTTTTATTGTTTGCCCGTTTATATCGGCGGATCGTTCTTTTTGTTTTGTAATGTATTTCGCATCGGTAATAAGTTGGAACCTTATTGGTATATTACGTTCATGCTGCTCACACTGGTGTTTATCCGCCGCCCGGAATTGTATTGGCCGATAATTCTTGCTGTGTGCGAACCGCTGAAATTAGCGCTGATTGTGTACCGGATCCGACAACCGAACTATGTAGGGATCTTCTCCAAAGCCGGAGACATAAAAATTACTAGTCCGGATTAATAGACTGCTAAATTGACCCCAATGAAATACAAAATCGGCATCGATGTCGGCGGCACGTTCACGGACTTTCTGCTCAGCGACAGCGACGGACGCACGCGGGTCTACAAGACCCCGACCACGCCCCGGCAGCCGGAGATCGGAGTGTTTACGGGCCTGGAAAAAATCGCACTTGATCTGAATATCCCACTTGCAGAATTTTTGCAGGGTGTGGAAACGATTGTGCATGGCACGACGATCACTACAAATGCCGTATTGACCGGAAACGGCGCAAAAACGGCGTTTCTCACGACCAAGGGTTTTCGCGACATACTCAACATGCGGCGCGGACTCAAGGAGCGCCAATTCGACTTCAAATATCGGCCGCCACCACCCATCGTCCCTCGCTACCTGGTGTTACCTATTGAAGAACGTATAAATGTGGACGGAGAGGTCGTCACGTCGCTGCTGGAAGCCGATGTCGAGGCGGCAATCGACGTTATCAAAACACAAGGTACCGAGGCGGTCGCGATCAGCTATCTATGGTCATTTCTGAACCCTGCACACGAACGCAGAACGGCAGACATCATCAGCGCGGCGTTGCCCGGACTTTACTGTTCTATGTCCTGCGAGATACTGCCGCAGATACGGGTGTATGAACGCCACTCTACTACCGTGCTAAACGCATACGCGGGCCCGCCTCTGGCTGCTTACCTGACGGATCTGGAAACACGCTTCAAAGCGGCGGCGTTTCCGGGCGTATTGCTTATCATGCAATCGAACGGTGGCGTGCTGTCGCCGCAATTGGCCCGACGCTTTGCCGCAAATACCTTGTTGTCCGGCCCAGCCGGCGGTCCGATGGCGGGCGTTGCCTATGGCGCTACCCATGGGTTGGAAAATCTCATCACCGTTGACATGGGCGGCACCAGTTTTGATGCGAGTATGATCCATGCCGGCCGACCGTCCACCACTATCGAAGGTGAAATCGGTGGTCACCGACTGGCCTTACCCATCCTCGATATTCATACCGTTGGCGCCGGTGGTGGCAGCATCGCCTGGATTGATTCAGGCGGTTTGTTACAGGTAGGCCCACAAAGCGCGGGCGCGGAACCCGGACCCGTGTGCTACGGACGTGGCGGCGAAGCGCCCACGGTCACGGATGCCGATCTCCTGCTGGGCTACCTCGACCCCGATTTTTTCCTGGGCGGGGAGATCCGCCTGGATGTGGCGCAGGCACAAGCCGTGATGGATGCCGAGATCGCACAACCGCTGGGCATGTCCGTTATGCAGGCTGCGGAAGGCGTATATCGTTTGGTAAATGCGAATATGGCCGCGGCATTGCGGGTTGTTTCGGTGGAAAAGGGCCACGACCCGCGTGAGTTCGCGCTAGTCGTGGCCGGCGGTGCCGGACCACTGCACGCAGGCATGATTGCGCAGGAACTCGACCTACCACTGATCCTCGTACCGAGGGAATCCTCAGTATTTTGCGCGGCGGGCATGTTGATTTCGGATCTACGCCACGATTATGTGCGAACGTTCGCGCGCGATTGGGGGAAAGTCGATGTCGCGGAGGTAAACGAGATCTTTGCGGCAATGCGTAGCGAAGGTGAAGCGAACCTTGTGGCCGAGGGTATGCCTGATGAACGCATTCGCATCCAGGCCAGCCTGGACATTCGCTATGTTGGACAGTTTAACGAGGTAGAAATAGACGCGCAGGCGCAACTGTCTGACACTGACTTAAGCGCAGTGGAAAATAGATTTCACCAGATACACGATGGTTTGTACGGCTACTCCATGCCGGGCGCGGCCCTGGAAGTCATCAACATTCGCTTGAGTGCCATCGGTGAAACGGATAAACCGCAGATGCAGGCAATGGATTTTGTCACGGCGGATGCGAAGGCGGCGCTCAAGGGCGAGCGGCAGGCTTATTTCGCGGGCGTGTGGCATACAACCCGCGTGTATGACGGTAACGCATGTGAATATGGTCATACTATTGACGGGCCAGCGCTGATCGAATCGCCAAACAGTACGATACTCGTGCCCCCAGGGTTCACGCTCGTGTGCGATGCTTATCGCAACTACCTGATCCACGACAGTAGCCAGTCTCTGGATACGCTTCTGAAACAAGGGATAAAAACATGAGCATTGAGCGCATCGATCCTATCCTGGTATCCGTTATTTGTAACCGCCTCGACTCCATCACCAAAGAGATGGGCAAAACGATGCTGCGTACATCGCGCTCGCCCATCTTCAGCGAAGCGCGAGATTTCGTTACCGCCATCTTCGACAGTCAATTGCGTCTGATTGCGCAAACGGCCTACATACCGGTGTTGGTAGCGGCATCACCGTTTGCGTTGCGCTCGATCGCCGCGGCGTTCGCCGGTGACATTGAGGACGGCGACGTATTTATCTTGAATGATCCGTATCACGGCAATAACCATCCGCCCGATGTCACCATTGCGCGGCCGGTTTTTCATCACAAGGAAATAGCGTTCTGGGCGCTGACCAAAGGACACCAGGCAGACATTGGGGGCGGCGGCGCGGCCGGTTACAACCCGGCTGCGCAAAGCGTCTGGGATGAGGGCGTGCGCATTCCACCGATAAAGTTGTACGCAAAAGGCCAAGCCAACCAGGGCGTGTGGCAGATGATCCTGGCGAATGTACGGCTCGCCTTTCTCGTGGAAGGTGATATTCAATGTCTGGTCGGCGCCACCACGGTTGGCGAACGCAATTTGCAGGCGTTACTTAAAAAGTACGAACCGGGATTAATGGCGCGTGCGATTGACGACATCCTCGACGCGTCGGAAGGGCAAATGCGTGAAGAAATCGGCAGGATCCCCGATGGCGTGTATCTCGCCGAGCGCCAGATCGACAATGACGGCATTGATTATGATCAACCGGTAACCATTCGCGTGAAAATCGAGGTCACCGCTGATGAAATCGTTTTCGACTATTCGGATTCCGATCTCCAGGTCGCAGGCTACGTTAACAGTCCTTTTCCGAACACCGCTTCGGCAACCTATCTGACGGTTTATTCGCTGGTTGATCCGAGCATCCGGCAGAACGCCGGCGCAATGCGGCCGATTACGTGTATTGCGCCCGAAGGTAATCTCCTCAATCCGCGCGATCCCGCACCTTCGACCGCCTGTACGGTGCTGACAGCCGAGACCATCATGGAAGCGGCCTGGCTCGCGTTGGCAGACGCGATCCCGGAACGCGTACAAGCCTGCTGGGCGCGCTGGTGTGGTCCGGCAACCGCAGGATTCAATCCGCGTACAGGGCGACCTTTTGGGGAGATCCATTTTATGTCCAAGGGCGGCGGTGGCGCCACGCAGGGATTTGATGGTTGGGATCACATCGGAACGGTGATCTGCCTTGGCGGCCTGCGTTCGCCGGATCCTGAACTGCACGAACTTGTGAATCCTTATTTCATCGAGGAGTTCGAGTTCCTGCCCGACAGCGCCGGTGCCGGGGAATGGCGCGGTGGCATGGGCGTGAAGTACCTGTGGCGGGTGGATGCTGACGATATTCGGTGTGCGAACTTTGGCAGTGGGACCAAGACAACGACAGCACCGTTTGGTTTGCACGGCGGCCTTGGCGGTTTGCGCAACAGTGAATTGCTGTATGAAGTCGACGGCAGCGCCAGCGAGGTCATCATTAATTCGGTGATAGCGTTAAAGCGCGGACAAAAGATGGAAATTTATTCTGGTGGCGGTGGAGGGTTCGGTGATCCATGGGCCCGAGATACCGGTAAGGTCGCCGCGGATGTTCGTGATGGTTTGCTGTCCCTGGAGCGGGCACGTGAGGATTATGCCGTAGTAATCAATCCAGAGTCTTTCGATGTTGATACGCAGGCGACCACAATGCTGAGAGCCGATAAGGGTAGTGCGATATCTTCTGATCCGTGATCTTGTTGCCAGATGCAGAGGATCTCTCTGCGCAAGACTTTAAAATTTCCGCGCCACTGCGCTAGGAATTTGCAAATGAGTCTCTACGACAATGCGCCTATTGATGTGCCCGCTGAGCTGGCGGCGCTGCACGAAAAACAAATTGATGCACTCAGCGAACCAGGCACCTGGTATAGCGGCGCGCAACGTCTGGCGATAGTGGCGGAAGCCCGGGCAGCATGCTGCGCCGCTGGAATGCAAGAGTCCGATGGTGGTGCTGAGGCAATGAAAGATGCGGCCGAATTATCGGCAGCTGCACGTCGAATCGCCGGTCAGCTTGCGGCCCATCCGCAGCCCTTCCAATACCCGGTCTACCAGCAGGCCTTGAGCGAAGGTTTGACCGATGCGCAGTACGTGGAGATTGTCGGTCTGGTCTCGAGGATAACGAACTTTGATGTTTTCGCGCGCGGTATTGGCGCTGATGTCGCAAGCTTGCCGGCCGCGCAGGCGGGAGAACCGACTCAAATTCGTCCCGACACCGCGATGGAGGAAGAAGCATGGGTGCCTACCGTGCCCAATGGCAAGCGTGGAGGTGCCATCGGCTTGGAGTTGTACGGCGATCATTTCCAGCCCTATATCTTCAGAGGAATGAGTCTGGTGCCACCTGAGCTGCGTGACCACATGGAATTGGAGGCAGCCCAATATCTACCAGCGGAGCGCTTTTTTGAATGGGATTATCAGCACCATGAGGGTTTGACTCGCCCGCAGGTCGAAGTCGTGGCCGGCCGTGTATCTGCAATCAACGAGTGCTTCTACTGAACTGCCTCACATGCCATGGCTCTCCGTGAGAGTGGTCGAATCATCGAGAAAACGTTCAACGTGGCGGCGTTAGTGCGCCCATCCGAGGATGTCGGTGTAGAAGGCGGCGATGTGTTACTGGCGTTTGCCGACGCAGTAGTTGGTAACGATCGCGGCAAATTGGATCAGGTACGCGCGGAGTTAGCGCGGCGGCTCGGACCGGCAGCCGTATTAGCAGCGGCAAATATTGCAGCCAACTTCACGAAGAACGACCGCATTGCAAACGGGCTTGGGATCCCGATGGAACAGCCCGCCATGAAGCCCACGGAGGACCTGCGCGAAGACATGGGTCTGAACGACTATCGATCGGCTGCAAACACCCTGCGACCTCGTTAACGAATAGTAATCGCAACCTGATCTGAGAGATCGTGTCGGCTGGTCACTGCATCTGCCGCCGCATGAAGCCCAGCTTCGTCATTAATATTGCAGCGATCGCCATGGACGCGAGAATTGAAACAAGTCCTAATTGGTACGAGCCATAATGATCAAATACTGCGGCCATCGCCAATGGTCCTATGATTGCACCAAGGATGTAAATGCCAAAAAAGAGCGCATAAATTTCACCGATGTGCCGTAGACCGAAGTAACGTCCGCACATGTACGCAATCACATCGTTTTCGGCGCCGAACGAGATGCCGATCAGCATCACTGCAACGTACAAAAGAAAAACGGTATCCGGGCTCAGGTACAACATGAGCAAGCCGCACGCGCTGAGGGTAAATACCGTGGCGCCGATAAACCCGGCGTTAAGAACATCCAGCAGATATCCGCTACAAACTCGTGACACGACGACCGACACCCCCAACATCGACGCAGCGACCGCGGCCGTTCCTGCGTCGATGCCCCGATCGCTGACAATCGGCACCAGATGGATAGTCACGGCGTGAACGCCGAGCGACACGAGCACAAACGCTACAACCATCAGCCAGAAGGTCGTAGTGCGCAACGCCTCGGCAAGACTGATCCCGTCCTTTACTTCTTGCGGGTCAGCGGATTTTTCCGGTGGAGCGCTGTCGCCATCGGGCAATAATCCCATCTGCTCGGGTGTTTCGATCAAAAACGGGCCTATTACGACTGCCGTCACCACGATGATGATGATGCCTAAGCCGACATAGGCGCCACGCCAGCCGAATGTCGTAATGAAAGTATGTGTCAGGTAAGGCAAGATGGTGGCACCCAGACCGAATCCGGCGGTGGCGAGCCCGAGCGCCAATCCGCGCCGTCGATCGAACCAGTGGGAGACGACTTTGATGTACGCCGGCGGAGCGGTGCCGGCACCCAGCAGGCCCATCAAGACGTACACCAGGTGCAAGTGCCACAAATTGTCGGTGAGGAAATACAGAGACATCAGTAACAGGCCGAGCAGGCTGATCGAAGGCACGATGACCCAGCGCGCGGAAAATCGATCAATGAGTTTTCCTACAAGCGGCTGTACCAGCGCATAAGGAATAGCAGACAAGGAGTAGGCGAGAGCGATCTGCGTTCGACTCCAGCCGAACTCCTCGTGTAAAGGCAGGATGAAAAGACCAAAGGTAAAGACGACGATCGCACCAAAGTTAACGGCATCACCAACGGTTGCAACCACTATGATCCACCAACCGTAAAATATTTTTAGCTTTGGTTTTGTTGACATGAATGCCCTTTTCGGCGGGTTTGCAATCGTCACAGCCTATCATCTATCCAGCCGGCCGCCGACAGATGAAGCTTGACGCGAGTGGGGGTTCTACCTAAATTCGAACCCCTATCGACGCGTTGTAGAAACGTTCGATTGTTAACCCAAACGCAGGTGTCAACGTGACAAGTTCCACATCGATTAACCAGCAGCGCGGTCAGGCAACTGGCGCGCAACTTCAATGGAGCGTTAAATAGAAAGTCGCTGTTTTCCCGAGGTGTTCCTTCGCGCCGGCCACCCACGATCTGGCTCGTGCAGTGAATGCTCCGGGTCACCGGCTGAGCGGACATGAGCGAAACTCCCGGACAACGTTCCGTCGGTCGTGCGTTGGCACATGAAAGCGCCCGCCTGCACGTAACCGGCGAGGCGCGTTATATCGACGATCTCCCGGAATTGCGCGAGACCTTGTACGCGGCGATCGGGATGAGCGAACGTTCCCATGCCCGGATCCGCGCGCTCGACCTCAGTGCTGTGGAGCGGGCGCCGGGCGTCGTTGCCGTGCTTGGCGCCGCAGACGTTCCCGGCCGCAACGGTTATGGCCTGCTGTTCGATGATGATCCGATCTTCGCCGAAGATATCGTTGAGTATGTCGGTCAATCGATTTTTGCCGTGGTGGCGCGATCGGTTGAGAGCGCGCGCCGGGCCGCAAAACTCGCCCGTATCGACTACGACGACCTCGAACCCATCCTCAATGTACACACCGCGCTTGAACGCAACTCGCTGGTCACGCCCTCGCACAAACTTCACCGGGGCGATCCCGACAGTGCTTTGGAAGACTCCTCGCACCGCCTTTCGGGCACACTTGCTATCGGCGGGCAGGACCACTTTTATCTGGAAGGGCACGTCGCTGTTGCGACCCCCGGGGAAAACGGTGCTATGCATCTCTACAGTGCCACCCAGCATCCCGGGCAGGTACAGGAGATGGTGGCGCGGTCGCTCGGTAAGCAGTGGAAAGATGTCGTTGTTGAATGTCCACGGATTGGTGGCGGCTTCGGCGGTAAGGAAACCCAGGCAGCCCTGGTGGCTTGTGTTGCGGCGGTCGGCGCGGCGCGGACCGGCTGTTCGGTGAAGCTGCGGCTGGATCGTGACGACGACATGCTGTTAACCGGGAAACGGCACGATTTTGTTATTGACTACGACGTGGGTTTTAACTCTGACGGACGCATCGAAGCCATCAAGCTCACACACCTGTCGAATTGCGGCCGTTCGGTCGATCTGTCGGCGGCCGTGAACGAGCGCGCGATGCTGGCAAGCGACAACTGCTACTACCTGGAGCACGTGCACATTGATTCCCACCGCTGTAAGACGCACAAAGTATCCAATACCGCGTTCCGCGGTTTCGGCAGCCCTCAGGGGACCATGGGCATCGAGTACGTCGTCGACGAGATTGCTCGCTTTCTGAAAAAAGATCCTCTCGACGTGCGCAAGGTTAATTTCTACGGTGTCGACGAACGCAACGTCACGCATTTCGACATGCCGGTCGAAGACAACATCATTCACGATATCGTCGCCGAGCTGGAGGAGCGCTCTGGCTATTACGCAAGACGCAGAGCGATAGATGCGTTCAACGTAGCCAATGACGTCCTCAAGCGCGGCATCGCTTTCATCCCAGTGAAATACGGGATTTCTTTTCCCGCAATGTTTCTCAATCAGGCCGGGGCGCTGGTGCACGTGTACCGCGACGGAACGGTGATGTTGAACCACGGCGGGACCGAGATGGGACAAGGACTATTCACCAAAGTCGCACAGGTAGTCGCCGAAGAGTTTCAAATCGATGTAGGACAGATCCAATGCACCCCGGCAGACACGAGCAAGGTGCCGAACGCGTCCCCGACAGCCTCCTCCTCGAGCAGCGATCTGTACGGCAAGGCAGCACAGGACGCTGCCCGCACGATCAAACAGCGATTGTTAGAGTTCGCCGCCGAGTTGCACGGCGTACAGCCGGCTGCGGTGATGTTCCGCGACGGCATGGTCATTGCCGGCGAGGAGCAGGTGCCGTTCGCCGGCCTGGTGACGCAAGCTTACTTTGCCCGGATCCCGTTGTCGGCGGCGGGCTTCTACCGAACACCGAAAATTCATTTCAACCCCGAGACCATGACCGGCAGGCCTTTCTTCTATTGTGTGTACGGCGCCGCCGTCTCCGAGGTTCTTATCGACACCCTGACCGGCGAGTACAAGCTGCTGGATGTCGATCTGCTGCAGGATGTGGGAAAGTCGCTTAATCCTGCGATCGATCTGGGTCAGGTGGAGGGCGCATTCATGCAGGGCGTCGGCCTGTTCACCAGCGAGCAACTTCAGTGGGATGGTGGGGGCGCTTTGCTCACCCACTCGCCGTCAACCTACAAGATCCCGACCGTCAGCGATTGGCCGGCGCACGCGCGGATGGACCTTCTGAACTGGGGTGTGAATAGCGAAGACAGCATCTATCACTCCAAGGGCGTCGGGGAGCCTCCTCTGCTTCTGGCAATCTCGGTTTTTCAAGCAATCAAGGACGCCATCCATGGCATCTCGGGCGAGCAATCCCGGGTGCGGCTCGACGCCCCTGCGACTCCTGAAAGGATCCTTGCCTGTATCAACGGGGCGCGCGCCGGGGCTTTCTGAACGGGCAGCCCGCCCTACTCAACGCCGCAAGCAGCCAAGCCTCACGAGCAGCGCGGTTGCCGTCAGCATAAGAACAGCGAGGACCACCAGCGCAGCCTGATAAGAGCCGGTCATATCAAAGGCGGCACCCATGAATAATGGCCCCAGTACCGCTCCCAAAATAAAGATGGCGTAAAAGTAGCCATAGATCTCGCTGATGTGGCGTAAACCGAAGTAACGGCCAACCATGTAGGCAATCATGTCTGATTCAGCGCCAAAGCCCAGCCCGACGAGCAGTACCGCCAGGTAAACGAACTGGACGCTGGTACTGTAGTGCAACAACAAAATCCCCACCGCGCTGACGGCAAAAATGTAAGCGCCGACGAAGGCGGCATTAAACCGATCCAGGAGGTAGCCCGTGCCCACGCGCGCAAAGATTAAGGCGATGCCGAGTAGCGAAGCCGCAAAAGCCGCGGTTTCTGCGTCAATACCACGATCGGTAATGATGGGCACCAGGTGCAGGAGGCAGCCGTGTATGGCCAGTGATATGAAGAAAAACGCAATGACCATGAACCAGAACGTCTCGGTCCGCCACACTTCACTGAACCTCAGTCCCTGCTTTTCCCCATCCGTGTACTGAAGCGCCCGTTCCTTAGCACTATCGCCATCGGGGAGCAGCCCCATCTGCTCAGGTGCTTCCTTGAGGAACAACCCCACGACCGGGATGACGATCACCAGGACCATGAGGCCGAGAAAAAAATAGGTAGCCCGCCATTCAATTGTCGTAATCAGGGTATGTGCCAGGTACGGCATCATGGAAGCGCCCAAACCGAATCCGGCAATAGTCAAACCGAGCGCCAGACCACGGCGCCGGTCAAACCAATGAGAGATCACGTTGACATAGGCGGCCATGCCCGTCCCTGCCCCGAATCCGCCGACAGCTCCGTAAAGGAGATAGAAATGCCAGAGCCGGGCGGAGAGAAAATACAGAGACATCAGCAGCAGGCCCACCAGCACCACCGATGGCAGGATCACTTTGCGAGCGCCGAAACGGTCGATGAGCTTGCCGACCACGGGCTGTAATACACCGGAACAGAGCGCGCCGATAGAATAGCCAAGTGACAGTTGGGTCCGACTCCAGCCGAACGCCTCGTTCAGGGGAACAATGAAGACACTGAAGGTAAAGGTGAGAACGGAACCGGCGCTGAGCATGATCCCGACGGCTGATACCACTATCAACCACCAGCCGTAAAAGATCTTCGGGGTCTTTTGTTTGGGCATTTCGTTTTTAGTTCATGGGAGCCCGACGGTTGTCCAGGGCAAAAGTCCATCAGCTGAGCGAACAACGTCTTGCCGGTGCGCATCGGTCTCTCCGTGAATCGGGTTCCCGGAAGCGCGGCCGAAACAGCTACCTCGGTGTAAATCGACACCACCCTTAATCGACCCTAACTGACCGATCGGCATGGCTTTTTCCAAAATTACGTCTCTATATAACCGGACGACAGTGATCTGATATGATGCGGCACCGGAGTCCGTGACCGAACGGCAGGGGATTATAGCAATAGCTATAATCATAGAGGGAGGGGAGCTATGAACAGCATGCGGAAATTCAATTCGATGGGGATCGTCTGTACCCTGCTTCTTTATTTCTCGGGTTTGGCTAACGTCGCGGCGCAAAGAGTAATTGAAGAAATCGTCGTCACCGCAACAAAGCGCGGCGAAGTATCGGTACAGGACGTGGTTGGTGGAATTCGGGCCGTCAGCGGTGAGTTTCTGCGACGGCATGACGTAAGGACTTTTGAAGATGTGTCCCGGCTTGAACCCTCCCTACAATTCTCTAGAGAGTCTATTGGTGATTTGCGGCCGATTATTCGCGGGATTCACTCCCCCGGTGCCGGTACCGTCGCCGTGTTGTTCGATGAAACCCCCATCACAGGCGTCAACTTTCAGGAAGGCGGCGGCGGCACGCCGGATATTGGTGCGTACGATCTCAACCGGGTGGAAGTGCTGAAGGGCCCGCAAGGGACTATATTCGGTACCAGTGCCATGTCGGGGGCGATTCGTTTTATCTCCAATAAACCGGACGCCAGCGCTTTTGATGCGAATTTCAGCGGGGGCGGTAGTTTCCTGGAGGACGGTGATCCCGGCTTCGGTGCCAACGGCATGATCAATCTTCCCATCATTGATGGGGTACTGGCGCTGCGGGCTGTCGGCTGGCATGAATCTCGAGGCGGTATAGTTGATAATTTTGCGGGTCTCAACGCCGTTCTTAAAAAAGAAGATGCGGACGAGTCCGACAAGACCGGCGGTCGGATCATGGGGCGATGGACCCCTAATGACCGATTGACCGTGGATGCTTATTACATGCGTCAGGAGCTCGATGTGGATGGCCCCAAAGGTTGGGTTGCCGAAGTGGGCCATTCCGGTGTCGGTGAGGCGAATCTAGTTTTGCAGGGTCCGCCCTTTGCAGTCGGTCAATTAACTACCCCGTTCACCGCATTTTTCGGCGAACGGATCGCCAGTTTGCCAATACAGAACGCAAAAACCAATGACATTGAGATGTTTGGGTTAACGGTCGAGTATGACCTTGGGTTCGGTACCGCGGTGGCTACGGTGTCACATTACGATACCGAAACGTTTAACATTGAAGATACAACCGCCATTGCCCAGTCATTCAGTGTGGGGGTCGACTTCGGCCGGTTTTTTGGCACTGGCGTCCTCCAAACAACGGCTCCCTGGGCTTCTATTCAGAACAAAGACCGGGAAGTCCTGTCGACGGAAGTCCGGTTCAGTTCAGACTTTGATGGCCCTATCAACTTCGTCGCCGGCTTCTTTTATGAGGATGACGAGAGAGAGAGTCAATTTCAGGTGTCCATGGGAGATCCTGCTACGGGCTTAGTGCCGTGTACGCTACACCGCGAGTGCATCACAGACCTGACCTCGGCGGGTGCCCAAAGTCTATTGCTCGCCGAACAAGTGTTTGAAAATGTCGAGTCGTATGCGTTTTTCGGCAATGTGACGTATCAATTCACTGACTCCTGGGAAATAGGCGGCGGCCTGCGTTATTTCGACAAAGACGAGGACGATCTTTCTCAAACTCTTCAGGGCTTTCAGGGTAGCGATCCGTTTACCGTCCCGCCTACGTCCGGGGGGCCGGTCCAAACAGTGCCGACTGTGACGTTTGAGGGCAGCACTCAAGAGGATAAATTAACCTGGGATGCCAAGTTAGCTTATCACCACACGGACGATCAGCTTTACTATTTCAGGGCCGCCGAAGGCTTTCGCCAGGGCAGTATTAACAAGAATGCATCCTCCGCCGCCAGTTTAGGCGTCCAGATCCCGCCTGATTTTAAATCGGATTCGGTGGTCAATCTGGAGTTCGGCGGCAAAACCTCCTGGTACGATAACCGTTTGACCGTGAATGCCGCCTATTTCAAGATGTTTTGGACAGACATACAGGTCCTCGGTGAGGACGTCACGGGCACGGTTGATTTTCTTACCAACGCGGCCAAGGGGGAAGTTGACGGGGTCGAGCTGGAAATCTTCGCCCAACCCACCGATCAGTTGGGTTTTAATTTTGGCGTAACCTATCTGGACGCCCGGCTTACCCAAGACCAGGAATTAGGGTTTGACCCGGCTCTCGCCGGCGGTACTGCGCCAGTCGGGTTTGACGGCGATAAAATCGATCACGTACCCGAGTGGGCCTTTTCGGGCAATGTGGAGTACAGCCCGCCTTTCACGCTGATGGAAAACGTCGATCTGCTCTTGCTGGCTAACTACTCTTATTCCAGCGGATCCGATCGGTTCTTGAATGACGATTTCGGCAATAACTTTCGAATCGGAGACTACTTCCTAATGGATCTCGGCGCTATTTTTACCTACAAGAACTGGGCGCTCAGAATATTCGCCAAGAACGTGACGGACAAAGCGGCGACCATAGATATCGAAGGAAATGGTGTCGATCCTCAACTTACCATATCCCCCGACTCACGTGCAGTAGGCGCACAACTGCAATGGAATTTCGAATGATCTCAAAACGGGGTGTGATTAGATTTTAATGAGTATCAAAAATCTCTTGATATGTTTCCAGTAGCGACAGTACTGCTTCATATTCGGTTGCCGTCGGCTGCGCAGGCGGCAACGCCCCGAACTTCAACAAGCAGGCCGTGAGCAGAATACGGGCCTTGGTAGCGGTCAGGTTGTTACCTGAAAGCGCCGGGAAGCGCGCTTCATGATCAACGGCGGGTGTGACCCCACCGGCATTACCACGTCCGGTAAACACGACCGGCATACCGCTGAATACCGCTATTTCCAGCGCGTTCTCAATTGAAACAGGCAGTTTTCCGTAAGGCGCCAGGCCCTCGGCAACAAAACCAGCGAGAGGATTCTTGGATAGATTTTTATTGATAAGGGCAAAGATATCCACTTCCTGTTTCGGATCCGCACGATTATCATCCTGGCTGTAATAGCCGGCTTTGACTATCGATACTTTGGGAATGGTCCGGCCGACTAACAGACCACTGTCGTTTTTGGTGTGTATACGAATAACCGTACTTTTTTCACCCTGTCTTACAACCCCGTTGACTGACTTCGGCAGCTTAGTGACACGTAGATCAGAGAGCCAGGTGTGTTTTGTGGTGGGACGGAAGTAAATATAGGGCTTACTGGGTGCGCCCATTGTTCCCACTATCCCACCGTGGTCGCCGGTGGCGATATAGCCACCCGGCCTGTCGTCGGATTTCTGTACCTGTCGTGCGGCAAAAATCTGCTCGTCCTGAATCATTACAGCACCTAACTTATTTTTACCGTTTTGATTGCGCCATATGCCTGAAATAATGTAGTCGACAGCGTCGACAATATTTCCTGCACCGTCCGCCGATACGGTCCGATTGTACCGCCCTGCCGCACTGGCAATTAATGGAACCGTAGTATCGATTACCAGATTCAGCCAGTAGATTGTCTCTTCAAGAGTCGGGCTGCCTTCCAGCCAGATAGCACCATTGTAATCTCCCGAAGACAATGCCTGTTGCACTGAATTTGTTATCGTCGCGAGATCTTCATATCGGGTTGAAGTGCGTAGATGAGATGGGCGGTAAACAAAAAAGTCCTCGCCGGGAGATTCAGGCGCGATATCACCGGTGCCGACATCTGTGCGCTCCGCTTCCGGGAGCCCTCGTTTATAACCTCCGGAGGGAAGTGCCCGTATAAATTTAAACTCAGCCCTGGAAGACAACATACTACCGGTACCATCACTGCTGACTCCCGCCAAGCTACGGTCGATTTCTTCAAACAGACGCGAGGCATCCGGGAAAAACGGTTGCCGGCATTGTTCTTGCGGGGCGCCGCTAAACACACAATCACCTTTCCAGGGATTACCATTAGCCTGGCGGGCCATGTAAGGAAGTAGGTACAGTCCGTCTTCAGGTTTAAGAGTGGCACGATAGACGGGTTTGTCTGCTGCGTGGTTGCGTTTTTTTGTGAAGTTACCATCACCATCAAGATAACCGTCCGGCTCTGCGTATAAATCGACTGCATCTTTTTCCAAAGGATGGGCACTAAAGGCCTCAATAAATACTTCAACACTGCCGGCCAATCGTTGCGGAACTAGGTGATCGTGAGCAAGAATTTCCCCATCACCATCTTTCAGCAATGGTAACGCATACTTGTAACGCGCCTTGTTGCTTGTGACCAGTGGTGCGGTATTTTGAATGGTGGCACTGGAACCTGAAAATACGGCGATTCTCGGTTTGCTATCTGCCAGCGCGGTCAAAGGAAACGACACCAGTATAGAATTTGCAATAATTATTTGTGCACAGAATTTACTCAATAGTTTCATTGTGCTCACTCCTATTGAAATCGCTGCGCTTGAATCGGGTGTCTTCTCAAGCGGTTTGCGAATGGATATAAGGCTGGTGAGCGGACTCACCGGCAAATCTTCCGGGTCGAGCTAGGCAGGTTGGGAGAGAGGGGGCGGTCAAGCCGAAAGCACGAAACCTGGAATCGCATCTCCCCGAAGTAAACTTCGGGGCTCGGGTGACCCAGGGTACGGTTACAGGCTCGTATCCGGATTTTCTTTCTGATTCGATGAGGTCCTCCCTGCTCGGCATCTGAATCTTGGCACCGTGTTCCGCCGATTCTTTTTCGAAGTGATCGCGAACATCGGCGTCTTCCATGCGGAAGAGGATCGTATATTTCTTGCCTGCCTTCAGGGCATCTTAACTCGTCATTGGATACAGTTCATTGCGCGTCGATAAATTTCTACGCGATCGATTTCCTGATGATGCTCGGCTTCATGGCTGCGTTGCGTCCGCTGGCGGGTTCGATTGCTGAGGTGGGCTTACTGGGCTAACTCTCCCGTCTTTGCACCGAATCGAGTCGCACTTTACGGCTGAGCGTAGCGCGGCTGGCTATACGACTTTAACCGGTTCGCGCTGCAGCGTAATCACTGTCGCAAACAGCACACCGAAAGCCAGCGACATTCGATGGTCTTTATTTCGCCTATACTTCGAAGAGACTTGATAGACGGAAGTGAAAATAATCCGAACAGACGTCCACCTAACGTTGGTTAGTGCGTTGTACTGGGATGGAGCAATACAACATATAAGCAGAGTTAGCGCTACATGAGCACAAAAGAGTGCGTCTCCTGCCTGTTGCTGTGTTTAGGCTTGATATTTCAGAGTTCCAATGCTGACACGGTAAAGATCCTGGAATGGAATATTACCGGGTCTGAATTGAACGGTAATATCACGAATCAAAATGCCGCAACAGTAATCTTTGATACTGAAAATGCGGATATTATCAGCCTGCAGGAAACCGGTAATGGTGCGGACGAAATTGCCACTATCCTTACGGCAAATTACGTTCTGGCCGTATCCGTAGATGGGCAGGAAATATGGGTCAAAAATAACAATCGATTCGAGATTGATGGCACTGGCACGTGGGTCGGTCGATGTAACAATTTAAATCTTGATGGCGCCATGGCCGCTATCAAAGACCTGAATTCAAATGGCAATAATTTCTACGTATACAGTGCGCACTTCTGTATTCCAGATACTTTCGGTGGCCGTGTCGACGTCGATCCCAATGTCAGTAACGAGGACCAGCAAGAGCATCTGTGCAATATCATCAATAACATGGAAGACAATACGGCGCTGGGTATCGTGCTTATTGCTGCTGATTTTAACAATATCAATATTCCAGTCGGAGAAAGCCTGATTAGTTTTCTGCAGGGTACCGGCACCCTTAACGGGGGATTCTGTACAGCAACGCCAATCAGTATGGCGGACATTGTCAGCACAGACGTTACCCACATAATGGGAACAGGAAACCAGGATATTTATAGTGCGACAGGGTCGGGTAGCCCTTCTTTCGGTCAGCACGGTTATGTTGTAGCAAGCGTAGAGCTCGGTAGTAGCGAAGAACCTACGCCCACTGCGGCCATCATTAGCGTACTCATCAACCTGATAATTCTTGACGATGAGTAAACGGGTATCACGATATGTGCCGCCTAATTATCTTAAGCATCCGAGATAGTTGACTGATTGCGCTGGTTCAACAGAATACGCTTAAAGGTGTCCGATTTATCTCCACCTGGGACAGGGTTGGGGTGAGGACGTCCTTCATCGCGGCGCTGAAGTATCTAATGCGGTCGAGATTTACCGGCAACCCGAGGTTATCAATAGCTTTGATCGCAGCCGCCTAGTGCCGATGCACGAACACAAACCGGACGTCTGCCGCTGCAAATCGGCAGATGGCGGCGCATCGAGTTAAGCGACCGCCATGACCGGGCGTATTGGCCTCGACCGCACCGGCACCCTATTGAGTTCGGCAACTGCGCCCTTCCAACTGCTCTCGATTCTCAGCCTTCCTTAGTCGTTCCACCCACACGTGATAAGGCAAGTTATGGGGTTGGAAACCTGGGTCGTCCAAGATGAGGTGTATAACCGCAAACCGGAGAAAATGCCGTCAACTAAATGGGGGCACTATGAGGGACTTAGCAACCAAACCGCGCTACTGCTTTAACGCAAATTCAACTTCAATAGTAAGCGTAATAGTGTCGCCCACGGCTGGCGCATATTTATCTACGCCAAATGCGGCCCGACTAAAAGTTCCTTCAGCAGAAAATCCGACAACTGGTATTTTTGTAAACGGGTTTGGTGCAGCTTTATTGAAAATAACATCAAGTGAAACCGGTTGGCTATTGCCCTTTACCGTCAATATCCCTTGAAGCTTCCCTTTTCCGGAATTGTCTACTCCAGGTTCGTACGAGCTACTCTTAAACGCAATTTCCGGATATTTAACGGTATTAAAAAAATCCTCCGCACGTAAATCTTCATTAAATTTATCAAAACCACCGTCAATCGTTGCTGCATCGATGGTGACGGAAACATTGCTATTCGCTATTGTTTTGGCGTCGTAATTCAATTCACCGTTGAATTTTCGGAAACGCAGAATAGGGTTGGAAAATCCAATATGGGAATAAGAAAAAACTATATAACTGTGAGTCGGGTCAAGCAGGTACTTTCCACTAGGAATACCATCGTTCGCTGTTGCTATATAAGCAGTTGAACTTAACACCAAAATGGCAAAAATAAATTTCAATGTTTTTATGTCGATTCTCCAGATGCTATTGAGAATTGGTGCCACCGCCATTTTGCCTTTTCCGAAACTTAAGGAACTGAGATCCCTTTACAAATACGCCCCAGAAGTGCCGATTACGGCGTTCACCATACCCAGGCCCAGGTTGATTGTCACGATCAAACGAATTTGCTCGAGCCGTTTGCCAGCCTCTGGTAGATCACCACCTAGCACTGCCAGTTTGAAACGTCGATACGGCGCAAACCACAAATGCATGAACAGCAGAATCATCAGCAAGCCGATACCATGCATCGTATGCAGGTAGATCGGAAGCGCAGCAAAACCTTTGTAGAAAACAAAGATCATCCAGTAGCCGGATAGCAACAAGGCAGCGATTGCAATCCAGACCCAGGAAAAAAAGCGACCTAATACCTGACTGAACAACCCCACGCGTTGGGCTGGTTCGAGATTCGCGACTGAGGGCCTGAGCACCACGTGGGCGAAAAACATGCCGCCAACCCAGACAATTGCAGCCAACAGGTGAATGCCGATGGCGATGGACATGAGCAACTCCATTTTGTGAGCTCCGCCCCGCGTGCCAGGTTATCCGATTTCGAAACCTGTGATGGTCGTGCGGTGCATGTGCCGAAGATAGGCAGAATCATACCAGGTGGCTGAATGGATGACGCAGGCGTTGCCCCACATAATGAGATCATGTGCTTGCCAGTGGTGTGTATACCTGAATTTTGCCTGGGCCGAACGGGCGAACGGGTCTTCAAGCAGTGACTGCGATTCGATTTCGGGCAGACCATCAAGACGCACCGTGAATCCCTCGTTGACACGAGTGTTCGCAGGACCGCTGCATAGCGCGGCTTACGCCGTCGGGCGCTCAGCTTCGTCCCAGATCGGGAACGGACCGAGGCGGGACACGACCGCGCATATCATTAGCGTACCGCCGAAAGAAGCCCACAGCACTTCGCGGTAAGACCCCATCAGTTCGTAGCCAAGGCCCACGGCGTAAGGCCCGATCGCCGTGCCGATCATGAAGGTAGCAAAAATGTAACCGTATATCTCGCCAAATGATCGCAGTCCGAAGTAGCGGCCGGTCAGATAAGCGAGTAGATCCGATTCCGAACTCGCACCGATCTCCATGAGTACTGCGCAGGCAAAGGCCAACGCTACCACGGGGTTGCCCTGCAGCAGTATGAAGGCCAGTGCGGGACACAGAAATGCCGCGATTGCGACCCGCGGCGCAAAATAGTGGTCGAACAGAAACCCCACCACGACCCGGCCGACAATGCCTGTCAAGGCCATCGCACCGGCGGCACCGGCAGCCATGCGCGGCGAAATTCCAGCGTCGCGAAGCAACGGCACGAGGTGGATCTGGATACCGTGAATAGCGACCCCAACCAGGAAAAAAACTGCAATCAACATCCAGAACTCCCGCGTGTGTATGCTTTGCTCGCGATTCAGACCGCCCTGTAATTTCGCCGTAGGCGATGGGTTCGGCTTATCCTTCGCGGCGACCACGTCACCGTCGGGCAGGAGACCCATTTCCTGAGGTGATTCGCGTACCAGCCAGTAGACCTCAGGCAAGCCGATCACGAGCACCGCTGGCCCCAAGACCGCATAAGCGACGCGCCAGCCGTGGCTATCGATCAGGAGTTGGGCGGCCAAAATCGCAGCAGCTTTACCGAGCGGTATCCCGGCCATCGTTATACCCAGCGCCAGACCGCGACGCCTGTTGAACCACGCTGATAACACTCGTGCATAACTCATGGTATTGGAGCCGGCACCGAGCAAGCCGATGGCGGCAAAGCTTAGATCGAAATGCCAAAGTGACGGACCCAGTGTGCACAGGGAGATGGTCGCCAGTCCGTACAGCAGCATTGACGAGAACAACACCCGGCGTGAACCAAATCGATCAAGCAGTTTTCCCACCATGGGCATCGCGATCGCGAGGCTTAGCGCCGCCACGGACAACCCCAACGAGACTTGAGCGCGATCCCAGCCGAATTCTTTACCCAGTGGGATCATGAATACGCTGAGTGTCAGGAAAACGACCGGCGTCTGAAGTCTAGGCGGAATAAACGCTGTTATTCCTAAGGCCATCGAGTGTCCCTGGCTCGTCAGACAGCTGTCGACGCACTGTTCGCCGCGATTTCGGGCGATTTCGGCCACGCCTGCCGTGGCAGGCGGGGGATCGCCACAGGCGAGCGCGATTTTCCGGCCAAATCCAGTCGTCAGGCCGAGCGCTGCCCTGCCGTTGCCCTCTCTGTCGCTCATCGGCGTAGGCGGTGGTTTGACCGAACAACCGATCGCCAACAGCATGGCCGTGGCTCAGGCATTCGGTATTGCCGGGGGTGCAACCGCGGCCCTGCTGGCGGCGCAGGTCGGTCGCGCCATGCCACTGTCGCTCGCCATCGCGGGCTTGGTAGGGTCGGTGGTACTGCTCTGGGTGATTTGACCGTAATGCGGTTTGTGGTTGCCGTATGCTTGTTCGTCTATGGGTGGAACGTCGCGCACCCCTACTTGCTTGCCGCCATGGCGAGCTTCGCTCCGAGCAGCCGAGTCGTCGTGTTCGCCGTGGCAATGCAGACAACCGGTCTCGCCGTCGGGCCCTGGCTGGCCGCAATCCTCGTCAGCGAAGATGGATACGCCTATATCTGTTGGTGCGGGATCGGGTTGTTCGCTTTGAGCCTCTGCTTGATCCTCCCGCCCGTACTACGCCAGACGGAACTCTCCAAATCGTAGCGCGGTTTGTTTCCCGGTGACGGAACACCCAGTGAGTAATACCGCGTGTCCGCGAAACATCCCGAAACAAAAAGCCCGGCACGATGACCGGACTTGTCGTCTTTGTTGAGAGGTTTATCAGTTCAGTTGGCGGCGGCGGGTGAAGACCAGGCCTGCCAAGCCCAACCCTATCAGGGAGGCCCGCGGTGGCCGGTCACGAGTGCCGCGGCGAAACCGCCCTCCGGGACCAGATCCCATACCCGCCAGGACGAAGCTCGCGCGACACCGGGTCGGGTGCTGAGCACGGCCGGCGGCTCGGACGCTAGAAAATTCACCTCGAATTTGTCCAGTTCGCCGGCAATGCCACAGCCCCGGGCCTTCAGGTAGGCCTCCTTGCGCGTCCAGCAGCGATAGAAGGCCGCGCGTCGTTCCCCGGCCGGAACGTCAGTCAGGCGGCGGACCTCGCCGGGCGCGAAATATCGCGCTGCCAGCCTGTCGATGTCGGTGTCCTCGCGCATGAGTTCCACATCGATGCCGACGCTGCCGCCGCGTGTCAGGGCGTACAGATAAAGATCGCCGGAATGCGAAACGTTGAACTCGACGTCGGTCGGCGTGTCTCCCCGGTACACGTGCGGTTTTCCCTGGGTGCCGTAGTCGAAGCGAATGCCCGCGGGCTCCGATGCGGTGCAGTGACCCAGGATCAGGCGCAGGCATCCGCGCGAGATCACGAACCGTTCGCGCACTGCGGGGAACGCTAGCCGTTCCATGCGCGAGCATTCGTCCGCACTCAGTAGCGCGTACAAGGCATCCACGGGTTGCGGTGGTTTCGATCCGCTGACCCGCCATACCTGCACCCCGTCGAGGTACTGCCACGGACCGGGGATGTTCATGTCTGCAGCCATTCCGCCAGCCGGCTCATGCCTTCATCAATGGAGACCGCCGGACGATATCCCAGATCCCGTCGGGCGGCCCCGATGTCGAACCAGTGCGAGGTGGCCAACTGGCGGGCAACGAAGCGGGTCATCGGCGGTTCGCGGCGGATCCGAAGGGCTCCGTACAGAAACTCCAACAATGCCCCGGCCGCATAGGCTGTGCCGGGTGAAACGGTTTTCTCTACTGGAGGCAGCCCGCCAGCCGCGAGGATCCGGTCGATGAGTTCACGTATGGGTAGCGGCTCGTCCTGGCCGATGAAGTAGGCCCTGCCTGCTGCGGATGATCCTGGTTCCAGGCGCTTGGCTGCAAGCAGGTGGGCGTCCACGGCATTGTCTATGTAGACCGTATCGACCTTGCCCGGCCGCGTGCCGACGATGCGCAGGCGGCCGGCGCGCGCCCGTTCGAGCAGTCGCGGCACCAGGTGCGCGTCGCCCGGTCCCCAGATCAGATGCGGCCGCAGGCTGAGGCAGCGCAACTTCGCCCCGTTGGCTGCCAGCACGCGGCGCTCGGCCATAGCCTTGGTTCGCGGATAATGGCACAGATAACGCCCGGGATAGCGCGCCGTCTCGTCGACCCCTTCCTGGTCCTCGCCCGCGAAGGTGACGCTCGGGGTGCTGGTGTAGACCAGACGTTCGACGCCGTGGGCGCGGCAGGCGGCGAGCACGTTGTCCGTTCCCTGCACGTTGGTTCGCTCGTAGTCGCGCGCCGGCCCCCAGACGCCCACCTTGGCCGCAGCGTGGTAGACGACGTCACAGCCGGTGACGGTGTCTGCAACGACTACGGGATCCCCGATATCGCCGCGGCACACGTCGACGCCCCGCGCCCGAAAGGCCGGCAGGTCGGAACGCGTGAGCGTGCGCACCTGCCATCCGTCGTCGAGCAACCGGCGAACGATGCCGCTGCCGAGAAACCCGCCGCCGCCGGTGACCAGCGCTTTCACGCGAGCCTCCGGGTCGCCCATTCGGCGAGCCGTTCGCGGAAGATCTTGGCGTTGTGCCTGATGTCGACCGGGAATCGTCGGTGAAACAGAATGGTGTCAACGCCGACGGTACACGGCTGCCCGGCGCCCATCTCCCGCAACTCGCGGGCGATCCGCTCGCGGTGGGTGTTGCCCGGCCGGTGCAGTTCCACGCACAGGACGGGCGTCAAGACGCCGTTGCGTTCGACTCCCACCAGCGCGCTGCGGTAGACGTCCGGGTGGACGTTGAATACGCCCTCGCAGGCAACGCTGAACAGCGTTGCCTCGGCGGTCTGAACGCGGTGCGCCTTGCGCCCGCAGAACCATAGCCTACCGCGCTCGTCGAAGTACCCGAGGTCCCCCATGCGGTGGCGGATGCTGCCGTCGGCTTGCGCGATTTTGGCAAGCGCCGTGGCCTTCGGCCGACCCCAGTACGCAGGCGAAACGATGCTGCCCTTGACCGTAATCTCGCCGATCTCGTTGCTCGGGAGCGCCATGGTGTCCGACCACGTCGCGATGGGCCCGTCGTCGATTCGGATCACCGCAACCTCCAGCCCGGGCAGCGGCCGCCCGACACACACCCCCTTGCCGGCGGCAGTCGCGGCAGCCGTTTCGTGCAGGATCTCGGCGGCGTCGATCGAACTCACGGGCAGCGCTTCGGTCGCGCCGTAAGACGTGTGCACGCGAACCCGGTCGTCGAGCAGTTGCCCGAAGCGCTCCAGCACCGCCGGTTGGATCGGAGCACCGGCGCAGATCACCCGCCTGAGCGAGGCCAAGCGTTCGGTGCCCGCACCGGCGTGCGTGCCGAAGCGATGCAGGACTGCAGGCGATCCGAACATGTTGGTGACGCGGAACCGCTCGATGGCGAGCACGAGCTTTTCCGGATCCACCCGCATCGGCCGGGTCGGATCCATCTCGGGAATGACCGCACTCATACCGAGCGCCGGATCGAACAGCGCGAACAGCGGGAAGGTCGGCAGATCGATTTCTCCGGCTTCGATGCCGTAGGTCCGGCGCAGCATATCGACCTGCGCGAGGAAGATCCCGTGGGTATACACGGCGCCCTTGGGGGGACCGGTCGATCCACTAGTGAAGAGAATGGCGGCGATGTCTTCAGGCGCCGTCGCCTCGATCGCGAACGCCCCGGCGCCGCGGCCGCGTTCCGTGAGTCGTGCTAGCGTCGTACCGCCCCAGCCCCAACGCCTGCCCGCGGTCACGACACACGCGGGCACGCCGGCCGGCCAACGGAAAAGAACACGAGCCGCGTGGGCCTTCGGTGAGCCGATGAATGCGGCGGGTTCGGCTTCGTCGAGACAGCAGCCGAGGCGGCGCACGCCCATGCCGGGGTCGACCATGACCGGCACCGCGCCGATCTTGAGCAGCGCAAAGCTGAGGGCGAAGAAATCGAGGCTCGGCGGTACCATCAGTACGATGCGCATGCCGCGACGGATCCCGTAGTGCACCAGCCCATGCGCCATGGCGTCGCACTCGGCATTCAGTTCGCTGAACGTCACGCGCCGGTAGCGGCCGATCCGATCGGGATAGGCGATTGCCAGCACGTCCGGTTGCCGCTCCGCCTGTTCAGCCAGGTGCGCAGCCACGTTCGTTATGGCAGCGTTCACTTTGCGGTCTTCCCCGGTTCATTCATCGGGTCAGAAAATCCTCAATCAGCGGCCGGATCTCGTCAAACGCATCTTCCAAGACGAAGTGCCCGGCCTGCTCGAAGCGGTGGATCTCCGCGTGCGGCATGCGACCTTCCCACTCCGCCAGGAAATGCAGGTCGAAAACGAAGTCCTTCACGCCCCACAGCAGCAGCAGTGGTACGCCCGCGAGCGCCGGGAGGCGGCGCGCCGTATCGTCGAGGATCGGGTAGCTCGGATCGCCCGGATGCAGCGGTATGTCCTGCACGAAGCGATGCACGGCAATGCGGTTGGCCCACGAGTCGTACGGAGCCAGGTAACCGGCCCGTTCGTCCGCGCTGAAGCGGTGCTGCACGGCGCACAGCCTCAGTGCGCCGCGACTGAAGAGATTCAATCCCCGCACCAGCAGGGCGCCGAGCGGCGATCGCGCCACATGCAGTGCGAGCGGCAGGCGCTTGTGCGCCGGGAGGTGAAAGGCGGCGGTGTTCATCGCGATCAGGCGCGCGATGCGTTCCGGGTGACGTGCGGCATACGTCATGCCGATCATGCCGCCCCAGTCGTGCATCACCAAGGTCAGGTTCTCTTCGATGCCGAGACGCCCGAGCAGCAGTTCCAGGTCCTCCACCCGGCGCTCCAGGACATAGGCATAGCGGTCGTCGCCGGGTTTTTCCGAGCGTCCGCAGCCGACGTGGTCCGGCGCGACAATGCGGTAGCGATCGCTGAGTGCCGCCACCAGCCTGCGATAGTAGAATGACCAGGTGGGATTGCCGTGCAGCATGACGACCGGCGCCCCCGAACCTTCGTCCAGGTAGTGGCAGCGCACCCCGTTCAGATCGGCGTAGTGCCCCTGAAAGGGATAGATGTCGCCTACCACTCCCAACCCAGCATCAGGCAGTTGAGGCCGCTTCCAATGCCGAGGAACGCAACCCGGTCGCCGGCACGGATGATCCCGCGTTCATCGGCCAGCGCGGCGGTCATCGGCAGCGACACCGTACCGGTGTTGCCCAGGTGCCGAAAGGTCGAGAAGTCCTTGGATGCGGGCAGACCGAGCGTCTCGAGAATGGTGTCCCGGTGGATGTGCCCGACCTGATGACAGATGACCCGGTCGATCTCCCCGGCACCGTGACCCATCTCCCGCATGAATCGCTCCCAGGTTCGTGCGCCTAGCGCTACACCGTGTTTCAGCACCGCCACCGAGTCGGTGTACATGTCCTGCCGCAGGGCTTCGGTCCGGTGCAGTGTCACCGCATCGTCGAGCCCCCAGCGGCACAGCCGGTAATGCTGCGGTTCACACTCTATTACCCCGCCCTGCAGACGGTGGGCCGCGGGACCTTCGAAGGAGCCGTCGGTAAGGAGCACCGCGACGGCGCCCGAACCGCCGGTCAGCGTTGCCAGCCCCCGCGTATACACCTCGTGCGTCGGGTCGGCGAGCATGCGGGCGATGACGACCTCGACGATCTCTCGCGCCGTTTCGGCGGAGACCACCAGACCGGCGCGGATCTGGCCGAGTTCGATGCGGTTTGCAATCTCGACGATGCCGTTCAGCACCCCCAGGCACGCATTACTGACATCGTAGACGGCGGCCCCGGAGTCCACGCCGATCCGTGCCGCGACGGCGCACGCCGTCGCGGGCTCGAAGCTTTCGCGACACACGCCGGCGTAGATCAAAGTCTCCACAGATGACGCCGGCACGCGACCCGTGGCGAGCGCACGCTCGGCGGCCGTTGCCGCACCCAGCGACAGCGGGTAGTCGGGTTCCCACCAGCGCCGCTCAGCGATGCCGGTGAGCAACTCCAATTGACCCGCCGGCAGGTGCAGCCGGCGGTACACCGGCGCGAGTCGGTCCTCCAGTTCTTCAGAAGCGACAACGACGGGCGCGAGCTCGTAGCCGATGGCGGCAAGCCGGACCCGGGAGTATTTCATGTGCGGATCCCGGCGTGGGCTGCCGGCGGGCATTGTCGCGTTCGGCGGTTCACGGCGGGTCCTGAACCGGTTCCAGGCTGAAATCCTGCATCAGGTAGATGGGTCGCCCGTCAACGCTCAGGTAGCCGTCCGCCACCAACGTGTGACGGTCATCGTCGATCGCAGAGATCACTGCCTCCACCGATACCCGGCGATTGCCGGGGATGATTTGTCCGCGGTAGGTCCAGCGGTGCTCGCGGCCGATGGCGACGGTCTGCATCGACGCTGGAGAGTCGCCCCACCGCTGCCCGGCGAAGCACTTCAGCAGTTGCAGCATGGACTCGAGTCCCAGCGAGCCGGGCCAAACCGGATCCTGATAAAAATGCGCCGCGAAGAACCAGGCGCTCGGATCCACATCGATGCTGCCGGTGATGAACCCCAGCCCATGTGGACCTCCGGACATCGACAGCCGATCGATGCGGTCGAGCATGCGCAGGCGCTCGCCGGGCCAGGGGGCGGCATCCGGCATCTGGAAGGCGGCCGGGTGCTCCCCGTCCGTCGTGCCGGGGTCCAGTAACTGCGCGTCGCCCAATCCGACCTGCTGGGCCAACGAGTCTTGCGAGAAAAAGCCGAAGTAGGTGTCACCCTCGTAAACCGCGCCGGCGGCATCCGTTACGCAGAAATCGAAGCGCTCGATAGTCATGCCGCCGGAGCGCGACACGTCGGTGAGTGTGACGCGGGTGGACAGCGTGCCCGATGCGGCCGTCACGGCGCGATGCTGCAGCGCGCGGCCGCCGAGATTGCGAAACCGCAGATCGATATTCGACTCGAGCGCGGAACCGAGGTAGGCCGCGAGCCAGCCGCAGGGCTGCAGCGCCACCTCCAGCAGCACGGCGAAGGCCATGCGCTCATGACGGTTGGCTTCGAAGTACCACGCGTCGTGCGGTATGTCGTAAGCGGCGTCAATACGGGCACCGGGTGTGAGCCGCCATGCCTCGGCCTCGATTTCCATCACCCTGTCCAGGAACTGATAGGGCGGGCCCGGCAGCCGCGCAATGATGCGTTCGCGATCGAAAATCTCGTAGGGTTCGCCGAAGGCCTCCGACGGCTTGCCCACGGCAAAGGCCAGGATCCGGTCGTGATCGAACAGCGGTGCTTTCTGGCCGCGGCTCCACAGCGCCTGCATGTCCGCCCGCGTTACGCCGGTCAGGCGGATCGACAGATCACTGACGTCCACGATCTCGCGGCCGTCGGCATACATCCGTGCGTCCGCGATGGCGTAAGGCTCGGGACCGTAACCGAATTCCTTGATCTCGATCTCGTAGGCGACGGCGGCGGTCGAGGCGATCACCTGGCCGCGGCATTTGAGCCGGCTGCGGATCTCCGGCACCGGTTCGTAATGGCTCCGGCCCTGCTGGCCGATCCAGCCCATGCGCAGCAGAAAAATCCGTAGTGCGTGCAGGCAGCATTCATACATCAGGGTGCCCGGCATCACCATGTCGTCGGTAAAGTGGCAGGTGAGAAACCACGCGTCCTGGTCGATGTCCGCTTCGGCCCGGATCCGGCCGAGTCCGAACCGTCCGCCGGCGGGTTCCATCGTCGTGACACGGTCGACCAGGCGCATGCGACCGCCCGGTAAAGTCAGCGGAGAGGACAGCGGCAGAGCGGTGAAGGACGCGCCGAAGCAGGCTGCGAGATCGCCGTCGCGCAGCGCGTCGAGTTGCGTGGCGGTGTAGGATTCGCTGGCCGCCATCGGCGCCAGGGGCGACCAGTCCGCGGGTACCACGCCCGCACGCGGTCGCTGTTCCACCGCGGTGCGGACCACGCCCCGCCCGCGGGCGAGCGCCTCCGCGGTGAAGAAGCCGGCGCAGCCATCGCGCATGGTGAGCAGCGGCCGACCGTCCACATCAGCGTCGAAACGAAAGTGGAGCAGCCAGATGTCGTCCTGCCGGAAGAACTCCTCGATGATGATCTCGTAGCGGATCACTGTGCCGGCTGCCGGTAGATGATCGTGGAAGGTGACGACGGCATCGAGCAGGCGGTAGACCGCCAGCCCGCGCGTCTGGAAATCGATCCCCAGGTACGCCGCCAGGAACAGATCGGCCTGGCCGGCCTCCACCGCAATACAGGTGGGTATCACGCCACCGTCGAGATACCAGGGATGCACCCCCACGTCATGTTCAGTAACCACGGTTCCGCGACTCAGCGACTGCGGCTGAGCGTCGATGCTGACGATGCGATCGACCAGCATCAGCGGTTCCGCCGGCAGGCGCACGCGGGTCGGATTGTCGTCGATGACGGCGTAGGTCGGCCCGAGAACCGCGCCGATGGATCCGGTCGCGAACTCGAGGCACTGCTCGCGAGCGAACGCGCCGTACTGGGCGAACTCGGGCACATTCGCAGCCGGCGCCGAGACGTCGAGTCTGGATCCGAAGTCGCCTTCGGCCAGCCGCTCGCTCAGGGCCAGTTGCCGCGCGAGGTTTGCCGTCATTATCCGGTCGAGGCCGGCGGCGCAGCGCAGATAGCTCTCGTGCGCGTCGGCGCGGGCGCGCGTCGCGCTGCTCCACGCCTGCACGACCGGCGCAGCGCTCGGGCTCGGCAGGGGTGTTGCCGGCGCGGCGATGTGTAGTGGTGCCGGCGGGCGGGGAGCGGGCGCCGCTCGCCTGATCCGGAACGCGGCGCCGCCCGGTTCCACGGTCAGCGTCGGCGCGCCGGTCGACTCGGGCAGTCCGTGTTCAAGCGCCTGCGTGCGGGCGCCGTAGAGGGGACCAAGGTCCACCGGCACCCGCTCCGCGACGAGTTGTCCAAGCAGTTCGAGCAGGGACGAGACCTCGCTCATTTGAGGGCTGCAGGCAGAGCGTGCCACGTGCGGCCTGCCTTCCAGGATGCGCGCAATCATCCGGCTGCAGGAACTGCCCGGTCCCATCTCCAGGAAGATGCGCACACCGTCCGCGTAGGCTCGCTCGAGCAGAGCGGGAAAATCGAAGCCGTGCAGCGCTTGCTCGAGGATATTCGCGGCGGCGCTTTCCGTGGTTACGTCGTAGGCCGCCCCGGCGGACGCCGAATAAAAGCGCACACCGGCCGGCGGGGTGGTGGGGAACAGGTGCAGATCGTGGTAGCGCTGCGCGACCGGGCGTACCCCTTCGCAGTGCACCGTGCTGACGCCCTCGAGCACGTGCAAGTTGCAACGCAGTGCATCTACCACGGCCTCGACGCGGCGGCGCTCACCGCCGATCACACATTCGGCGGCGGTATTGATGATCAACAGATAGACCCGCGGCTCGTTTTCCAGGGCGTTCCTGACCGCGGCGGCGGCGCGGTCGACAACGCCGACGACCCAGTTCACGGCCTCGTCGTCGACCATTCCCCAAAGCTGACGTAGGCTGTCGCCGGCGCCGACCAGGTCGCGGGTGAACAGGGTTGAGCCCATAAGACGGTGCAGCATAGCCTCGCGATCCCGCCATGCGCGCAGCGCGAACAGACCCGCCGCCTCCCCGAGACTGTAGCCGAGAACGGCCTGCGGCTTGACGCCAAACCCGCCCACGAGGTCGCTGACCAGCGTGCCGAGGGCCACCTGTCCGATGATGAGCGCGCGGTGATCTTCGCCGAGTTCCCGCGAGGACGACGCATTCCAGAACCGATCCGGCAGCAGTTGCTGCGGAAGATACAGATTTTCGGCGTCCTGCCGTCGTGCGACCTCCGGCCACTGGACGGCAAGCTCGCGGCCCATGCCAGTAAAGTGGTTGCCGGAGCCGGGAAACACGAACGCTACCTCGCCCTGTATGCCCAGCGGGTGGCCGTCGAAGTAGATCCGTCTGGAGCCGGGAAAGGCGTCGTCGCCGGCATGGCCGTGAAGGATGGCACCGGCTTCCACGGTCATGCGCTGGAGTTCCTGTGGATCGCGGGCCAGCAACGCCAGCCCGAGCCGGCGATCGGGTTGCATCGGGTGTTCCCGGAACCAATCGCGCGCCACGCGCTCGATACCCGCTTCGTGAGCCGCGGCCGACGCAGCCAGATCTTCCAGACCCGACGACAGTGCGCGGACGTCGTCGCCCTCGATGACGAACAACGCTTCGTTGCGGGCACCGAGCGGCTGACGCCGCTCGGCCAGGGTGGCCTCGGACTTGCTGCCTTCGTGCTCTTCCAGCACCAGGTGGCCACAACCGCCGTTGATGTTCAAGCCGCTGACGCCCGCCCGCCGTGGTCCGTCGGCACGATTGCGCAACCAGTACTGCGGAGCAGTGGCGAACAAAAAACCTCCGCGGGTAAATGCGGCGCACGGGTCGCGCAGGCCCCGCACCGGCGGCAGCACCTCCTGGTACAGACACAGGGCCGTTTTCGCGACGCCTGCGAGCCCCGCGGCTGCCCCGCTGTGACCGATATCCGCCTTGACGCTGCCGAGGTGGCGCGCCGGGGCGCTCTCGCGCGGCGCGAAGAAACCCGTCAAGGCCTCCAGTTCGATGGCGTCCTCGAGGGGATCACCACTGCCGTGGGTCTCCAGATAACCGATGGTGGCGGGATCCAGCGCGGCGTCCGCGTAGGCGCGCTCCAGTGCGAGCCGATAAGCGCCCGCGCTCGGTGCGTCCACCCCGTCGCCGGCGGCCGTGCCGACCCCCCGGATGACGGCATAGATCCGGTCGGCGTCGCGCTCAGCGTCTTCCAGGCGTTTCAGGACGACCGCTGCCGCGCCCTCGCCAACACCGGTGCCGTCGGCGTTGCGGTCGAAGGGACGGGGACAACCCGTAGGCGAATAGGCCCGTCGGGCATGTGTGCCGAGGACCGCCCGCAGGTCGCCCGCCAGATCGACCGCACCCACCAGGCAGCAGTCGAGTTCGCCCGTGCGAAGTGCGCGTACGGCGATTTCCAGTGCATGCAGTCCGGACGTCTCCTCACTGGAGACGGTAATGCTAGGTCCCCCGACCCTGAATTCGCGGGCAATGCGGCTGGCGACGATACCGCCCAGCGCGCCCATGGTGCGGTTGGCCGTCAGGGCGGGGATAATCTCTGCGCGCTCTGCCTCGTCGAGCGACCAGCGAAAGTGAAAGTTGGTGGTATTGAGGTCGAGCGCGATGCCGACGAAGACGCCGGCACGCTCGTGCGCACCGTCCTCCCACTGGGTGTCCGCGATCGCGCCTGCCATGACCTTCAGCATCAGCAGTTGCTGCGGCAGCATTTCCTCCAGCTCCCTGGGCGGGATCCGGAAGCGGCCGAGCGGCACCTCGAATCGCCGCAGGTAGTGTCCGCGGAAGTCGCCGGCCTTCAGCCGGCGCTGCAGGAACCAGTCGCTGGTCTCGGCGCCCCACCAGCGCTCCGGCGCCGACGGCGTCGCGCCAGGGTCACCGAGGACCCTTTCCTGAAAGGCCCGCCGGGAATCCCACGGACCGAAGTGAGTGTCCAGGCCGACGATGGCGACATCGTTCGACCCTGCCGGCACGCGCATGGTGCGTGCCGCGGTGGGTTCTGGCGTCGCCTGCCATTCCTCGAGTAGCAGGTGGGCGTTGATCCCGCCGAAGCCGAAAGCGCTGACGGCGGCCCGGCGGGGCTTTCCCCCATTGCGCTGCAACCATTGCTCGGATTCGCGCAGTACGCGGAATGGGCTGCCGTGCAGGGCGACGCCGGAGGCCGGGGAATCGTAGTTGGCGGTCGGTGGCAGGATCCCCTCGCGTAATGACCAGAGCACTTTCATGAGACCTGCTGCGCCGGCGGCGGTGAGGAGGTGCCCGACGTTCGACTTCACCGAGCCGATGGCGCATGTGCCTGCGCGCGCACCCTCCCCGGACCACAGCGACATCAGACTGCTGAACTCGGCCGCGTCGCCGATCGGCGTGCCGGTGGCGTGGCACTCGATGAGATCGACGTCGCCCGGCGACCAGCCCGCCTGCTGGTAAGCGGCCCGCATGGCCCGCACCTGGCCTTCGGGATCGGGCGCCATGAGGCGCCCGCCGATGTCGTTACTGAGTCCGAAGCCGCGCAGCACGGCGTAGATGTGGTCACCGTCGCGCTCGGCGTCCTGCACGCGCTTGAGCAGGAACATCCCCGCTCCTTCGCCGACGACCAGTCCGTTGGCGTTCGCGTCGAAAGGCGCGCATCGACCGTCGGGCGACAGGGCATGCAGTTGACTGAATCCCATCTGCGTATACAGGCTGGACGGCCTGGAAACGCCACCGGCGAGCATGGCGCTCGCCCGACCCGAGCCCAGTTCATCGCAGGCCAGTTTGAGCGCATAGAGCGAACTCGCGCACGCCGC
Organism: Gammaproteobacteria bacterium; assembly: GCA_965225625.1. Lineage (GTDB taxonomy): Bacteria > Pseudomonadota > Gammaproteobacteria > JADZEE01 > JADZEE01 > CBDDBH01. Next base: position 16,920 of record CBDDBH010000018.1, on the reverse strand, counting down.
GTCGAGTGTGAAGCTGGTGCCGCGAAGTCCGAGCGACTGGGACAGTAGCGCGGCCGGGAGTCCCGTGACGTAACGATTCAGCGGCTCGGTGCTCGGCAGGGTTGTGCCGTCACTAGCACCGAGTCGTTCACGGTAGGTGCGCCCCAGCGATTCGAGAGCGAGATCCCCGGTCCGGTCGGTCGGCAGGGCGATGTTGCCGAAGATGACGCCGGTGCGATCGACGTCGATACCGGCGCCGCCGCCGTCCCGGAACGCCTGATGCCCGGCCTGCATCGCAATCTGGAACATCGGATCCAGACGCATGAACAGCTCTTCGTCGATATCCAGCCCGGCCGGATCCGCCACAAAATCCTGGATCAGACAGGCCTGACGGGAGTAGACCCGATCGGCCCGACCGATCTCGGGACTGTACGCCTGCGCCGGATCCAGCGGCCAGCGCGTGGCCGGAACCGGCGCGGCCGCGTTATTGCGGTTGCGGACGTTGTCCCAGAATTGCTGCGGGTCGCGGGCACTGGGAAAGATGCCGCCGATGCCGACGATGGCGATGCGGGTGTTCAATCGGTACCCCGTCAGTTGCAGACTGCTTGCGGCGGGCAGTTGTCTCTGAAGGCTTCCTGCAGGGACGCTTCAACCACGCACTCGTAGCCCTCGATACGGGCTACCGCATTACCGGCATTGTCGAGAAACTCCATATCGGCGAATGCACTGGCCTGCCCGGATCCCGTCACGCGCACGACGATCCGCACGCCGTCCGCCGGGAAGCGTGAATACTGGCGAAGCCGGCGGATATGGCACGGCAGCGACGCGAGTCCGAGCTGATCCAGGCACCACAGGATCATGAGTTGAAACCCGGCGTCCATTGCCAGCGGATCCGTAATCCAGCGGTTGCGTACAGGACTGCGCATCCACTGCTCCGGCGTCGCGGCCGGCGCGGCCTTACCGACGATCCCGTCGGCGGCGCAGCTCTCTACCGTCTTCAGTCCCTGCAGCAGCGGACCGTGAAACAACTGTTCGCGGTATATGGCCTCGGCGGCATGCGAGTACGGTGCCGCCGCCGGTTCGATCAAGCTCGGCGCCGCAGCCGGCCACGTATCCGCCAACCGCACTGTGGCGCTCAGGTGCAACACATGCTCACCGTTGCCCGTGCCGCCCCAAATCTCTACCGGTACCCGGTAAGCGTCTCCCTCGGATTCGGCCCGGCCGGCGTGCACGGCCACGCGCCGGCGTTGTGCCGATTCCACGGTAATGCCCTGCACAACCCGCACATCGTCACAGCCGCAGAACACGAGCCCCGGATTGTTGTGCAGGGCGCCGTGCGCGATCCACTCGATCATCAGCGCCAACGGCACGACCGCACGGCCGTTGAATACATGGTCACCGAGGAAGCTGCAGGTGTCGCGGTCCAGCTCGCGCTCGAAGGCAACGGGCAGTAGCGGCTGCCGAGCACGCATGTTGGGTTCGCCATCTGCGCCGAGCACGACGAGTTCCACGTGCTTTTCAGGCGCCGCGAGTTCTGTGAGCAGGAATTCGGCTCCCTGGGCGAGGGGAATGAGCGGGACGCCCTCGCGCTGGAATACGTCCCGCAGGCCGGCATCCACCATGCCGCCGTCCCACGGTCCCCAGTTGATCGATACGACCTTGCAGTCGGCGAGCCGCCGCGCCGCGTCCTGGGCCATCTTGTTCAGCACTTCGTTGGCGATGGCGTAGTCCACCTGACCGCGGCGGCCGAAGCGGGCGGTCGACGAGGAAAACAGGACCAGCACGCGTAATTCACGGTCGTCGATTGCTTCCAGCAGGTTTCTCAGGCCCATTACCTTGGTATCGTAAACTTGCTCGAATCCGCCGTCGGTCTCGTCCAGAATGAGCCGATCGGAAATCACGCCGGCGCCGTGGATGAGACCGCGGACCGGACCGAATTCAGTACACACCTCGTTCACGACGTTGTGCAGGCCGGGCCCGTCGCGGACGTCCACCTGACGATAGAGGAGCCTGCAGCCGGTTGCACGCAGGCGTTCCAGGTTCGCGGCGATCTCCCGCTGCACCACGATCTCCTGGTAGCGCTCGCCCACTTCCCGCAGACCGCTAGCGTGCTGAACGTTGTCGAGAATGCCGCGTTTTATCTCCTCCTCCCCCACCAGGGACTGCAGCCAAGCGGGCTCCGCCGCCGGCGGGCGGCTGCGTCCGAGCAGCAGCAGGGTGGGGCGACAGGCGCGCGCCAGGGCCAGCGCGGTTTCCGCGGTCACGCCTCGGGCGCCGCCACTGATGAGGACCACGTCGCCTTCCGACAGCGGAAACGAGCCGTTGGATCGGGCGAGACCGATGTCTTCCAGCGTCAGCGAGCGTCGCCGCGACCGCGATATCCCGACCTCCAACGGTTCGCGCAGAAACATCTCCTCGGCGATGGCGTCGGCCGCGCAGTCCGGGCCGCCGAGGTCCGGCCCCAGATCAAGCGCCCGGCACTGTACTTCGGGCCACTCATGAGCCGCGGATTTGGCGAGCCCGGCGAGACCACCCGACAATGGGTCCTGCAGACTTTCACCGTCGAGTCCGAACGCGCCGTCGAGTCGCGATACGGTGACCAGCAGTGCACCGCCGTTACGGCCACTGGCACGCAGGCTCGTGCCGGCGCTTTGCAGCAGCTTCAGCGAATCGTGCAGCGTGTCGTCGCCGGTGCCGGCGGCCGGCGCCAGCAACACGAGACCACCGATCGGCCCGTTGGGCTTGCCGTTGAGTTTATCGACGGACACCATCTGGGGATCGAATCCGCGCTCTATCAGGCGCTCCGCCAGGCGTTCCGCCAGCGGGCGGTCGCCGTCGCTTATCCAGATCGTCGATCCGGGAGTGATCGATAGGCTGTCGCGTGCATCGTCGCCGTTCAAGTCCACACACCGGAGCGCCAAGCGCTGCAGGGGATCGGATCGCGGTGCGGGTGTCGCCACCGGAGGTGCGGACGGTGCGGCCTCTTCCGCACGTTCGGCGGGCGCCGACTGAGGTGGCTGTGCAGGCGACGCGCCGGACAGGAAATCGAGCACCTGGGCGAGGGTGCGCAGACTGCCGAGCTGATCGGACTGCACCACCGGGGCCTCAGGCAGACGCTCCTGCAGTGCCGATATGATCTCCACGCGTTTGATCGAGTCGATACCGAGATCGGCGTCGAGTTCCATGCCCAGCTCCAGCACGTCCGCCGGGTATCCGGTCTTCTCGGCTACGACCTCCAGCAGGATCTCGGCGTAAGCCGGTGCGCCGGGGGCGGGCGCAGTCTCCCGTTGCTCGACGGCGGCTGCCGGTTCCGCCGGATCCGGGCGGGATGCCGGTAGCGGCGCGCGCGGAGCAGGTTCGGCTGGCATTGGCGCTCGCACCTCCACTACCGCCGCATCAGGTGCGGCAACCAGGGTAACGGGCAAATCAATGGATTCTGGCAGGTCGATCGGTCGCCCGATTGCGCTGTCCAGGAGGCGCTGCTGCTGCTGCTGCAGGAGGAGAAAACTCTGCTGCGCGCTGTTCTGGTTTTCCAGGAACTGCGCGTGCAGTTTCGCGGTCTGCTCCTGGAGCCGCTGCAGCGTCACCATGTTCTCCTGGGTAATGCGCAGCGCTTCGGTGACACTCGTGGCGGCAGGTTCGGGTGGCGTGCGTTCCGGCACGGGACCCGGCAAGGGTTCTGCCGTGCTCCGGGCGTCGTTGCCGGCGCCCGTCTGCGCGGGGTCTCGGTCACTGTCGTTGTTCATATTGTTCCTCCGGTTGGCGCGGATATTTGCGCCCCCGATCCGGTAGCTGAGCGATGTCCTTCCGCTTTGCGCCGCGGGCAGGGAGAACCCGGCGTCCCAGCGCGCGAGTTCGACCACATGACCCAGCGCCGCGATGTGGGCGAGGGCACGGGCCAGATCGGAGATCCCCGACCGGCGGCCGTGCGACGCGTCGATGGCAAGCGCGGCGTGCGGTTGGTCGGCGAGGATGGCTTTTACGAGGCCGCTCAGTCTGGCCGCGGGTCCGATCTCGACGAAGGTATGGATGCCGTCAGCGTACATGGCCCGGACCTGATCGACGAAACGCACAGGCTGCACGAGTTGCTCCGCCAGCACCCTGCGGGCAAGCGCAGCTTCGGCAGGGTAGGGCGTTGCGGTACTGTTCGCATATACCGGGCAGCGACCCGGACCGATCTGCACCCGCGCCAGCGCGGCGGCGAAGGGCTCCACGGCTGCTGCGATCAGCGGGCTGTGAAACGCCGCCGAGACCGCCAGGGGGTGACAGGTGATACCGCGCGCGGCGCAGTGCTCCCGCGCCGTTGCGATCTGGGCGTCCGCGCCGGACAGCACCATCTGCTTCGGCGCATTGTGATTAGCGACGGTCAGGTCGAGTCCCGATTCCGCGACGAAGGACTCGATCGCCGTCTCGTCGATCTCCACCGCCAGCATGGAGCCCCGGTTGCTGCCAGCCATGAGGCTGCCACGCAGGCGTGCCAGTGCGTGCAGGTCCGCTTCAATGAGGCGACCGGCGCAGCACAGCGCCGTCAGTTCGCCGAAGCTGTGTCCCGCGACCGCGGCTGGCAGGATCCCGAAGTGCGCCAGGAGTGCGCCGATTCCATAGCCGATCGCGCCGAGCGCCGGCTGCGCCACCGCGGTATCACGAAGCGCGAGTTTGTCGGCTTCGCGCTGCGCATCGTCGAAGGCCGGGTGCGGATAGATCCGATCGCTCAGCCGCGTTTCCCGATCCGCGGCGTCGGCCGCGGCGAGCGCAGTGCGCAACTGCGGGAATTGGCAAGTGAGGTCGCGCGCCATCCCGATGTACTGTGAACCCTGACCCGGAAACAGCAGCGCCAGATCTCCGGCAGGTGTGCCGCTGCCGAAAAAGATGCCGTCCGGCGTAGACCACTCAGCGACGTCACCGCGATCTTCGAGCAACGCCACGGCGCGTTGGACCATCTCAGCCGCTGGCAGCCCGTTGCGTTCGGCGACGAGCAGCACTCGCTGCGGATCTGCGTCCGAAAACGCCGTCCGCAACTGTGCGCCGAAGGCTCGCACATCGTTCCAGTCGCCGGCAACCGGCGCTTCCAGCGCGCGTATCAACTCGCGGCGCGATGCCGCGCTGTAGGCGAGGATCTGGGTGTCGCAGTTCCAGTCAGGATGTGCGGCCTCGCTCTCGTGTTCCTGCAGCACGCAATGGAAATTGCTCCCGCCGAACCCGAAAGAACTCAGTGCGGCACGCCGCGGCTGATCCTCGCGGGCGATCCAGGGACGCCTGTCCGTGTTGACGTAGAACGGTGACGCGCCTGGTGCGAGCTGTTCCAGCGGTTGTTCGACCTTGATGGTCGGCGGTAGGGTCTTGTGATGCAGCGCGAGCGCCGCCTTGATGAGCGCGGCCGCGCCGGCGGCCGCCTTGGTGTGGCCGATCTGCGATTTTACCGATCCGATCGCGCACCATACCCCGTTCGCCGACGCTTGACGGTAGACCTCGGTGAGCGCCGTGGCCTCCACGGCATCGCCGACGACCGTGCCGGTTCCGTGGGCCTCGACTAGTTCGACCGTGGCCGGTGAAACGCCCGCCGCGCGGTAGGCCCGGGAGAGCGCGCGTGCCTGCCCGCCGGCGTCGGGCGCGTAGACGGCATTGCCCTTGCCGTCGCTGGAGGTGCCGATGCCCCGGATCTCGGCGTAGATCCGGTCACCGTCGCGCACCGCGTGGTCGAGACGCTTCAGGACCACCATGCCGAGGCCTTCGCCGAGGATGGTGCCGTCGCCCTTATGATCAAAGGGCCGCGCGTCTCCGGTCGGGCTCAGCGCCGGGGTCTTCGAGAAGCACATGTACATGAAGATGTCGTTGAAGGTGTCGACGCCGCCGCTGATCACCATGTCGGACCTGCCCGCGGCGAGTTCCATGGCCGCAATGTGGACAGCACTGACGCTACTCGCGCAGGCCGCGTCCACCACGCAGTTGGTACCGCCGAGATCGAGGCGGTTGGCGATGCGCCCGGCGACCACGTTTCCCAGCAAGCCGGGGAACGACGCCTCCTGCCATGGCACGTATCCGTCCGCGATGCCGTCAATCACGCGCGCCGCCGTCGCCTCGTCTACGCCCGCGTCTGCGAGTGCGCGCCGCCACAGCGGGTGACCGAGCCTGGCACTGAGCGGACCCACCAGTTCGAGCGCGCCGGTGACCCCCAGGATTACGCTCACACGCGTGCGGTCGAAGTCGGCGTCCGGGCCGCCGTAACCGGCGTCCGAGAGCGCCCGCTGCGCGACAACCAGGCCGAGCAGCTGCGAGGTGTCGGTGGCCTCCAGCGCGTTTGGCGCAATGCCGAAGGCCATCGGATCGAAGTCGACTTCCGGAATGAATCCGCCGCGGGTGGCGTAGGTCATGTCCGCTGCCTTGGGATCGGCGTCGAAATAGTCGGCTGGGGACCAGTGCGTAGCCGGGACGTCCATGATGGCATCTTCGCCGTTCTTCAAGAACCGCCAGTAGGCGTCGACGTCACCGGCCCCGGGGAACACGCATGCCATCCCGATGATCGCGAGCGGCGTATCGGTGCCCGGATCCTGCACGCCGCTGGGGTTGTCACGTTTCAAAGCAGAAATGCCTCGAGATCGCGCACTGCCATCGGTTCCACTTGCTGCCCTGCCTGGGGCAACGGCACACCGTGGTGGCGCAGCAAACCGGTACGGTACAACACCGCCGCACCGAAGAGGATGTTCATGGCGACAGCGATGACGGACCGGTTTGCCGGCGGTTCGAGAAAACTGCCCCGGACCCACTCGTTGAAAGCACCCATAGCGGGCCCGCACCAGATCTGGTAATCGAGATGCCGGGACGCCTCGCCACCGTTTGCCCATGTCGACGTGAAGCCGAGATACCAGCGGAAAGCGAGCGCCATGCGGTGTTTGGGATCCGTCGACGCACGTTCCCACTGTCGCGGATCATGGGCCTGGAAGTAATCTCGGGTGCGTTCGAGTATCTCGTCGAATCCCGCCCGGAAGTAATTGCGCTCGATCTTTTCGCGCTCGGCCGCCGGGATCGCCTCGATCCCTTCGTACGTCCGGTACATCTCGAACAACCGCGCGGCGCGCATGGCGAACATGGTCCCGCGTTTCAACACTTGGACGCGGACGCCCATCTCGAACATGTCCGCGGCAGGCGCCATGGCGATGTCGGCCTGCTCCGCGGCCGCCAGCATGCTGCGTACCGCGTCCGAGGTTCCCGCTTCGATACAGGCCTGATTGACCGATCCGGTCACCACGTAGCCGGCGCCGAGCGAGAACGCGGCGAGCGCGGCGTGCGGCGTACCGATCCCGCCGGCCGCCCCGACCCGCAGCGGTCGAGCGAAATCCGTGCTGGCGCTGCACGCGGTCACGAAGCGCCAGCATGGTCGGGAGCAGCGCCAGGGCGGGTCGATTGTCGGTGTGGCCTGCCGAATCCGCCTCCGCCGTCAGGTCCTGTGCCACCGGGATCGTGCGCGCTAAGCGGGCCTGCCCGTCGGTTATCGAACCGGCTGCCACCAGCTCCCGCAGCATATCCTCGGGCGGCGGCGAGAAAAAGCGCTCAGCCACCTCGATGCGCGACGCCTTGGCGATGATTCGGTTCGGCGTCACCACCCTGCCGTCGGGGTCCCGCCGGATTCCTTGCACACGGTAGCGCACCAGCGACGGGGTCAGGTCCAGGTACGCTGAGGCTTCCACCAGGTGCACACCGCACTCGAGGTAGAGATCGACCACGGCTGCCTCGAGACCCGGTTCGCCGGGGCTGTGGATCAGGTTGAACCCGTACGGCGCCTCGCTGAGGTTCCTCTGAATGCGCTCGATCGCAGTGGCTATCTTCTCCGTGGAAAGTCCCGCGGAGCCGAAAAATCCGAGCATCCCGGCCCGCGACATCGCCTCCACGATTTCACAAGATCCGATGCCGTTGGCCATCGCCCCGGTCAGGTAGGCGTAGCGGAGACCGTGATCGGCGCGAAATGCGGGATCACCAAAGGATTCCAGCGGACAGGGGTGCGCATGGCCGATGACCGGGTAACCGCCGGCATCGGCTTTAACGTCGTCGCCCAGTTCCACCCTGCCCACGGTTGCCGCGGCGTATTCCCCGCTGCCCGCGTCCAGCACGTAGAGCGGCCGGGCGATACGCCGGAGGGCATCGCTAATCGCCTGCTCGCCCCGGAGCACGTCGGCGTCCAGCCCGTGCCAGCAACCCTGGCGGACTGCGGTTCGATTGTCGGCGCGCACAGTCGTGCCTGTCGCGTGATCATCTGCCTGCGAGCGGACCTGAGTGACATTTTGCATTAATTTTATTCGGTGATACGGGCCGCAGCATTCACCCGCGATGTCCGATCACCGAGATCGCTCCCAAGAATTCCCCGCCGGTCTGCGTTCCCGGGGCGGGGAGCGCAGCGCTTCACCTTATTATACCTGCGTGAGACGACGGACGGGTACGGCGGCATGCGGCGGCCGGATACGGACACCTTGCACCCCTCGGCGTCCGGGACCCGGTGGGTGACGACGACCGATGGTTCCATTATCAACGATACGCAACGGCAGCCACTGGAGGCAGGCTTCAGGGGGGAAAGGACTGAAAGTCGAGTGTCCGCGGGCAACGGTTACTCGCGCGCTGTTGTGTCGAGCTGGACGGTGACGCGGTTGGTTTCCCGCGGCGAAACAGATATACCATACGTTCCATCATGAGCGGAGGATGCTTGCCCGGCCGTGACTACCGACCGCAGCCCTTCCCAACAACAATAAGGCGGTCAGTCGAACCAAGCACCAAGTTCCACGCCTAACGAGGAGATCGAGAAAGACACCCACGCCATCTTCTACTTCGCTACCCCTCACCACTCTTGGGAACGAGGACTTAATGAAAATACCAACGGACTCATCCGGCAGTACCTACCGAAGAGAAAATCCATCGCTGACCTCACACAACGCGAATGCGATGCCATCGTTACGAAACTCAATCGACGACTTAGAAAACTACTGGGGTTCAAAACACCGGAGCAAGTCTATGCGACTACTAAATGCCTATTGTTGCACTTCAAAGTTGAATCTAAGCGGCGCTGAGTGGCCGGATTCGGCGAACATCACCGCGAATAGCCTTTTGGGCTTTCCACAAATCTACAGCCCGCTGTGCGTTCAACCAAAATTCCGCACTGTTGCCGAAAAGGCGCGATAACCTCAGTGCCATCTCGGGGCTGACAGCACGACGCTCCCGCAAAAGCTCGTTGACCGATTGACGCGATACGCCAATAGCCTCAGCAAGCCCGCTAACATTGAGCTCGTAATCTGGAAGAAAGTCCTCCCGCAACATCTCACCGGGATGCGTAGGGCGGCGCTTTATACCGTCGTTCGAAATGCTCATTGTTGCCTCCGCATATCAATGGTAATCACAGACTTCAACGCCATACGAGTCACCATCTTCAAACCTAAAACAGATCCGCCACTGATCGTTGATTGAGATAGAATACTGGCCCTTACGATCACCCTCAAGCGCATGTAGGCGGTTGCCTGGCGGATTCCTCAAATCATCTAGCTTCGTTGCCAGGTCCACGTACTCGAGTTTGCGCGCCGCTCGCTTCGAAACATCTGCAGGAAACCGCTTAGCCTTCCCGGTCTCGTAGAGCTCTTTCGTGCGTCGATCAGCGAACGTCTTGATCACGCCGCATGTCGTAATGCGTCACGTGACACATGTCAATTCAAGCCACATCACTTGATGTGCTGCCTAACGACTAAGCTAAGCCGACTAAGCTGAGCCGCGCGCCCCAATGCTTCAGATTTAATCGGCACGGAATTAGGGGAATTAGGGAATTAGGGGTCAGGTCTTGCCTTTTGCTAGCCGTCGGACAAAAGGAATTAGGGGTCAGGTCTTGCCTTTCGGGCAAAAGGCAAGGGAATTAGGGGTCAGGTCTTGCCTTTTGCTAGCCGTCGGGCAAAAGGCAAGACCTGCAATTCCAGCGGCGCGCCAGCGTTTCACGGTCGCCCTCTTGTGCTGGTTAATTATCACTTTCGCTGTAGCTTCCGAAAGATTTACGAAGTTGGCCAACTATATCTTCACTGATAAATCTAACCATTTCTCTAATCAGCGCGGCCCCGGCATCACCGCCAATGTCTTTCAGCCCAATGGCACCAGAAGATCTGCGACGCTCTGCAAAGGTAGCAACAAGTTGACCGGATGCGGAATCCAAATATTTTCCTTCTATCTGCAACTGCGCATGACCAGCGCCAAGATCACCCGCCCAAATTCTAGCAGCGGCGCTGCCTGGGTCCATAAACGTAATAGCCAGTTCCAGGTTTAACGCAGCAACTTCAGAATTGGCAGCTACAATGCCGCTCGCGGTCAAATCTTCGGTTAGCCAAGCCACTACATCAGCTACGGATACATTCTTCTTATTAGCAATTATCTCGGTAGAAATAGAAAAAAATCGCACCGATAGTTGATCAAATCTCGGCACATATCGGTCATCTTGCCAATACGCCTCAAGTCTGCCACCCGGCGCTAATCGCACATAGTTATCTAGATAGGACGATGTAGTTGTCGGAGCTGATGCACAGCCGACGAGGGCTGATGCCAGAATCAAAACTGCAGCTAAAAACTTAATGTTCATCATTAACTCTTGAGCCCAGAGCGCCTAACGACTAAGCACGGCTAAGCTGAGCTCCGGCGTTGTCGGCGTCTGTAGGCTAGCAGCGGTTTCCCGACCAGGTCATAGGCAGTTATGACAAAGATATTTTCTGGTACCTCGTCGGGAACATGACCCTAAGATAACGCCCGACTGAGTTTGTCTAAGCGCAACCCGAGAACCTACACGTCCTGGTCGATCTTCCCCGGGCGAAACAAGTACTTCCTCAACTTCGGTTTCGGAAACATCGTGATTATAGATATGAAGTTCATCGGTTACTTGCAGCCAACACCAATGATGTGAACGTCTCATGTCTCGTATCTGGCAAACGAGGCTGTAGAAAAAGTCCGGCGCACCGCAAAAATGCCAGATTCGTGGGTCTCGAAACTATTGCTCCACTAGAGATCGTTACTTACAGCGCAACTGACGAGGTCGAACTTCTCTCCATTTTTGTCGCGCGACTTATCCTACAGCCTCAACGTAAGCTGAGCCGCGCGCCCCGATAGTTCAGTTTTGATCGAATTACCTTTTCAGCGTCTTGTATGACACTACCGACCTCCAGTCCGATAGAGTGAGGCCCGTAACTTGTCACGAGCAAGCTACCGACCCGGCAGCCCGATCCAGCGTCTGTTCAGCGACAATTAAAACTTTCGGGTAGCGACAATTAAAAGTTTCGGTTTCTGAGCCTCGTTTCGGGTCAGATAGGCTCTCCTCCAAAGGAGGGGAGCAGATGGTTACAGAGCAACAGGTGAGGCGACTGATGTCGTTGATAGGCAAGGGGATGGCGCTGTCGACGGCAGCGTTGAAAGCGGGAATGAGCGAGCCGACGGCACGCAAATATCGCACGCTAGGGAAGCGGCCAAGTCAGGTGCGCCAAGCGCATCACTGGCGTACCCGCTCCGATCCGTTCGTGGAGGTGTGGTCTGAGGTGGAAGGGCTGCTGGAGCAGGACAGCGGTCTGCACGCGAAGACGGTGTTTGAGGAGCTCAAGCGCCGCTACCCGGGACGGTTTCGGGACGGTCAATTGCGAACCCTGCAGCGGCGTTTTCGAGATTGGCGAGCCCGCCGGGGTCCGGCGCGTGAGGTGTACTTTGCCCAGGTGCACCGGCCCGGGGAGCAATCGCAATCGGATTTCACCGATATGCGCAGCGTGTGTGTGACGATCGCGGGGGCGCGTTTAGTGCACCTGTGTTACCACTTTGTGCTGACGTATTGCAACTGGGAGTGGGTGGCGGTGTGTTATTCGGAGACCTTCGAGGCACTCTCGGAAGGACTGCAAGGGGCATTGTGGCAACTTGGCGGGGTGCCGCGCGAGCATCGCACGGACAATCTCTCAGCGGCGACGCACGAGTTACGCAATAGCCGTGGACGGGGTTTCACGGCGCGCTACCGGGAGTTGCTTGAGCATTATGGGTTGGTTGGGTCGAAGAACTACCCCGGCAATGCGCATGAGAACGGTGATGTGGAATCGGCGCACGGTCATTTCAAGCGCGCGGTTGATCAGCGGCTGCGCCTGCGGGGCAGTCGTGATTTTGAGTCACTCACCGCGTATGAAGCATTCCTCGAGGCGGTGGTTGCCGAGCGTAACGGTGGCCGGGGGGACCGGTTGACGGACGAGCGAACGAAGCTCAAGGCGTTACCGGTACGCGCGCTGCCGAGCTGTCGGGAGCTGGTGGTACGGGTGAGTCGATGGAGCACGATCCGGGTGGTGAGCAAGAGCTACTCGGTACCCTCGCGGCTCATCGGTCACCGGGTCCAGGTGCGGCTGTATTCGGCGTACGTGGAAGTGGATTACAACGGTGAGCGCGTGGCGCGTATTGAGCGGGTGCATGGTCGCGGTGCGTTCCATGTTGATTACCGGCATGTGATCCACTCGCTGGTGCGCAAGCCTGGTGCGTTTCAACGCTATGTATACCGGGAGGCGCTGTTTCCCGCGTTAGTCTTCCGGCGCTGTTACGACACGTTGTGTGAGCGGGCACCGAGCGGGGCGGATTTAGAGTATCTGCGGATTTTGCAGTTGGCGGCGACGACGATGGAATCGGTGGTGGCGAGCGCATTGACGCAGTTGCTGTCTGCCGGGGAGTTGCCCAGTTACGAACGCGTAAGAGCGGTGGTGACACCGGAGCAATTACCTCATTGCCCGGCGCTCACGATCGCGATGCCAGATCTGACGACGTACGATGCGTTGATTGGCGCTGGGCGCACAGTGTGATGGGCGCGCAGACGTTGGAGCTGCGGCTCAAGGCGTTTCGCCTGCCGTCGTTCGTAGCGCATTACGTGACGTTGGGTGAGCGGGCGGTGCGTGAAGGCTGGGATCCGGTGCACTATCTCGATGAGCTGACGGTGATCGAGGCGAGTGAACGCCAGGAGCGGCGTATGGCGCGTTTATTGCGGGCCTCGAAGCTGCCGCGGGACAAGACACTATCCACACTGGACACGCAGCGGTTTCCGGCGACGGTGCGTACGCAGCTTAATCGGCTAAAGAGCGGGGAGTTCCTCGAAGGTGCGACCAACGTGTGCATCTTCGGCAATCCCGGTACGGGTAAGACCCACACGATGGCCGCATTGGGCCATGAGCTGGTACGCCAGGGACAGTCGGTGTTGTTCACCGCGGTGTCGTCGCTGGTTGAGCGGTTGCTCGAGGCGAAACGGGACTTACGATTAACACGCGAGCTGAAACGTCTGGACAACATCGACTGCCTGGCGCTGGACGACATCGGCTACGTGCAGCACGACCGTGCCGAGATGGAAGTGCTGTTCGCACTGTTCGCTGAGCGCTACGAGCGCAAGAGCGTGATGATCACCAGCAACCTGGTGTTCTCGAAGTGGGATCAGATCTTTAAAGATCCGATGACCACCGCCGCGGCCATTGACCGGGTTGTACATCACTCGGTGATCCTGGAACTCGATGTCCCAAGCTACCGGGCACAGGCGGCGAAACGCCGTGCACGTAACACCACGAAGCGCTCCGATGGAACTGCGTGAATGGGTGTGCAAGCCCGATTTGGAGGGTGCCTCTGCTATGGGTAGCGTTGTGATCGCCGCTCACAGCGACTTTGAGGCGGTCGATTGCCGAACGCGAGACTCAAAAACGCGAGTACGGACTTACGATGGGCAGAATAGCAGCACGTCGGTGGCGATCGAAAATTTTAATTGTCGCGACCGAAAGAAATGGTTGACGCCAGACAAGCGTCGGCTCTGCCTAGGCAAGACCGTTAACCAGCGAGCGGCGCCGGGTCGACCCGATTGATTAACTCGAACAGTCGAATGGGCCTCACGAGCCCGAATCTAGCAAGGGTGAGTTGTTATGACAATCAAGGATAAGAGTATCAATGTAGGTGTCGATGTCGGTAAGGACGTGGTGGACGTTTATGTCTGGGAAAGGCGCCTGGCACTTCAAGCGGCCAATGAGCCCAAGGCCATCCGTAAGCTAGTGACACGCCTGGCCCGTTACCCGGTCGCCCGCATCGTGGTAGAAGCCACGGGACGTTACGAACGGCTGCTGGTGGAGGCGGCCATCGATAAGCAATTGCCGATTGTCGTCGTCAATCCGCTCAACGTACGCCGCTACGCCGGCGCCATCGGCCAGTTGGCTAAAACCGATGCCATCGATGCCCGGCTCATCGCCGAGTTTGCCGCACGGGTACAACCCCAGGTCATACCCCACACGGACAAAAAAGTCCTTCAGGTAAAGGACTTAATCGCCCGGCGACGCCAACTCGTCGATATGCGCACCATGGAGATGAATCGCGCGCACATCATGCCCGCTGCCCTGCAGCGTTCACACCGCGCCGTGATCAAAACCCTCGATAAGGAGATCCAGTGGACCGAAGCCCGTCTCAGCCAACTCATCGCTCACGTGACCGAATGGGCGGCAACACACCGGCAGTTGGCTTCCGTCCCCGGCGTCGGCGACACCCTTATCTACACGCTGCTTGGTGACTTGCCTGAGCTGGGCAAACTCAACCAAAAACAAATCGCGGCCCTCGTCGGCGTAGCCCCTATCAATCGTGATAGCGGTCGCCTTCGGGGTAAACGGCGCATCAAAGGCGGGCGCGCAACCGTGCGCACCGTTCTGTACATGGCCACGCTCAGTGCGACCCAGCACAACCCCGTCATTCGCGCCTTCTATCGACGCTTACTCGCCACCGGAAAACACAAGAAAGTCGCTCTGACCGCTTGCATGCGTAAATTCATCACCATCCTCAACGCCATGGTCAGAGACGGCAACAACTGGAGTGAAAAATATGCCTAATTAGCGAACTTGCAAATCACAGTCGCTGGTTAGGCCGTACCGCACTCATTCTCGCATCCCACCGAATCCCCATTCGAGCCTATGTGATTTCAGACCTCCTGCTCGGACCGAGAGAGCAAGCTTTGTTCTTTCGCCTTCCAACGATGATCTCATCCGCGTTTATGCGGTTTGCATAGAGGACAGCTCCTCGATTTAGTTTTATATCGCTTTCTCATCGCTTGCGTCTTCGTTTGCGCGAGCATCGGCGTCTGAATCGCCAAGCCACTCGTCCACCATACGCCTACTGTCACGACGCCGAGCTTTATTGCTTTCCAACTTTGCGTCAACTTTACGGCCGGGATAAGCCGCCCTGCCTTTCTTCGGTCCCGAATGTTGTGTCTTTTCCGCGTCGGCTCCAGCGCCGGGTTAGGCCGAGTTTTCGCGCTGAGCTTCCATATAGGTGCGCAGAACGGCGTTGATGCGAGTTTGATATCCTTTTCCTTGCGTTCTAAACCACGCAAGCACGTCGGTATCCAGCCGCACCGTAACGCTTTGCTTGCCCGCTGGCATGCGTAACTCAGCATGCTTAAAAAACTCCGCATCCAACGGAGGTAATTCCGATGTGTCCAGATCCGAATCGGATAGCCGATCGACCTTACGCCAATCGGTCTTTGAGGATTTTCTCGAAGGTTTTTTGCTCATGAGTTAGTGCTTTGCGTAACGAAATGATACGGGTGATGCGTCCTTCGTCCCGTTCCGTGAACGAGACCACAACGCATCGACTTTGTGTGAGTCCGACGCCAATCCAACGGTCTTCGCCATAGTCGTCACGCTTATCAAGACCGGTGAGCATTGGACCATCGAAAATTTCGGGAGCATCGCGGAAATCGAGGCCATGCTTGCGGAGATTTTCTTTACGCTTGGCTTTATCCCATTCAAACTCCACAAGACGAAGTGTAGCTACAGAATGTAACTACATCAAGGGTAGTTGAGTATACGGCCTAACGAGTAAGCTGAGCCGCGCGCCACGGCACTTTCGGAGTTAATCGACATAGCTTTTCCGCGTCGGCTCCAGCGCTTTGTATGACACTACCGACCTCCAGTCCGATAGAGTGAGGCCCGTAACTTGTCACGAGCAAGCTACCGACCCGGCAGCCCGATCCAGCGTCGGCTCTGCCTAGGCAAGACCGTTAACCAGCGAGCGGCGCCGGGTCGACCCGATTGATTAACTCGAACAGTCGAATGGGCCTCACGAGCCCGAATCTAGCAAGGGTGAGTTGTTATGACAATCAAGGATAAGAGTATCAATGTAGGTGTCGATGTCGGTAAGGACGTGGTGGACGTTTATGTCTGGGAAAGGCGCCTGGCACTTCAAGCGGCCAATGAGCCCAAGGCCATCCGTAAGCTAGTGACACGCCTGGCCCGTTACCCGCTGGCCCGCATCGTGGTAGAAGCCACGGGACGTTACGAACGGCTGCTGGTGGAGGCGGCCATCGATAAGCAATTGCCGATTGTCGTCGTCAATCCGCTCAACGTACGCCGCTACGCCGGCGCCATCGGCCAGTTGGCTAAAACCGATGCCATCGATGCCCGGCTCATCGCCGAGTTTGCCGCACGGGTACAACCCCAGGTCATACCCCACACGGACAAAAAAGTCCTTCAGGTAAAGGACTTAATCGCCCGGCGACGCCAACTCGTCGATATGCGCACTATGGAGATGAATCGCGCGCACATCATGCCCGCTGCCCTGCAGCGTTCGCACCGCGCCGTGATCAAAACCCTCGATAAGGAGATCCAATGGACCGAAGCCCGTCTCAGCCAACTCATCGCTCAGGTGGCCGAATGGGCGGCAACACACCGGCAGTTGGCTTCCGTCCCCGGCGTCGGCGATACCCTCATCTACACGCTGCTTGGGGACTTGCCTGAGCTGGGCAAACTCAACCAAAAACAAATCGCTGCGCTCGTCGGCGTAGCCCCTATCAATCGTGATAGCGGTCGCCTTCGGGGTAAACGGCGTATCAAAGGTGGGCGTGCAACCGTGCGCACCGTTCTGTACATGGCCACGCTCAGTGCGACCCAGCACAACCCCGTCATTCGT
>CBDDBH010000017.1:0-129591 GCA_965225625.1 Gammaproteobacteria bacterium | reverse complement strand
TATCGGGTCTAGATTGATCACAATCGAGCGATCCAGGAGATCCTGCCGGGTACCGACGCTGTCAATGCCGTTCAAAATGATCGGGCGCTGAACGTCGATCAAAACTTCGTCCGAATCGGAATACAATTCCCGAGTACCAAACCCACCCCCGGTTGATAACCGGCACAGCGCGTCACTCAGCCAGCTACGCATGCCGGAAATATTGTCGAATGTCAGCACCCACCCATTCTGCGCGGCAATCATCAGATCCCGCTCGCTCCTGGGCATTGCTCTGACCATCGCTACGGAAGGATCTATAAGACTGCGCAGAACGCGACAGGCGACCGTTTTTCCGGTGCCTTGTTCGCCTTGCAGGATCAAGATCGGATACGGACCTGAATGCCTGTAGGCACCGACCAGCCACGACGCAACGAGTACCTGATCTTCCCTGCTGGAAACATTCAGAAATTGCCACAACGCGTCTAGATCCGCGGTATGAATATCAGGACATGGGATCGGACGCATACCGTTGAAACGCCGAAACCGGACATCCGGTTTTGGTAGCAGCCAATGTGCGTCGGGGGTTATTTCTACGCAATCCCAGTGCTTGCCGCCCAGGTCAACGTAGATAGATCCCTCATGAAACCCCACACGGGTAAATATCGGGTGTTCGTCCGCGTCGAAAACAGCTTCACCTTCAATGGCAACCAATGCGTCCTGCATTCCCTGGGTACTTGGAACTCGTTTTTCGGTGCGGTAGAACTCACGTGACAGCCACTCGCGGAAGCCTTTCGATCTAATCGGCCACGTCTCGCGGTGATTGCTTACGTTGATAACGGCATACCCTTTATTCTCGGGATCGTGGAACAGCTCAGCATGTTGATTGACAAGCTCGACGAGTCTGACTGCCTGAGGTGAGGATTTGTCTTCACTCATTGCCGTTGCGCCCGTACTCGAAGCAGGTACATGAAACGTTCACCCGCGTGTCGACGCTCGGCTTTGTCGCCACGCTCATGGGCGTCGAGCATCCGTTGCCGCCAGAAGGTAATCGCAGTATTGAGTTCGCGTTGTGGCTGTACTACGACGTGATCGGGATTGATGGTGGCTGGCGCGTTCATCATCGCCTCCTTAACCACAACCGGCGTGCCCAGCTACAGCGACGATGTCTTGGTCTAGTGAGGACAATTGACACGCCGCACGAGCAGCAGGCGGCTATTGGAACGGTGGCGCTTCGGAGATTTTTTGCTAAACTACTCGGTGAACCTCCCAGTAGTTTTTGTATCTCAAGCGCCGTCTCTCTGATCAGAGGCGGCGTTTTCATTTCAGATTACCCCTTCATTCGGTTACGCGGGTTGTTCGGGCGAGCTGATGACCGAGGCGCTCATGTCCAGCCCAGCTGCCGCCATTAACTGATCAAAGTATTTAGGGCGCTCCGCGATCAACTGTGTCACGAGCATGCGGATCTCGTCGTCGCTTTGACCGGCGGCACGAGCGGCGGCAATCATTTGCACTTCATGCTCGAATACTGCAGATGCACGCAATCCGGTCTTGAACGGCGGCACCGCTAAACCTTTGCTTGCCTTTGCGTAGTAGCCGCTCACGCAATCCCCCGTAATAGATGGGGTCTGCGAGATGCGGACTACCCGTAGAGAAACCAGAGAATCTGACATGCTGCACCCCCTTGGGCGCTGTTAGAACATGTCAGTAAGTGTGGACGCGCGTTTAGGCCTTACAAGCCAGGCACGGAATTAAAAGGCGTGTTGAATCAAGCAGTAATAAATTTACTTTAGGCGGGAATAGGCGAAATTTCGCTTAATCACTTACTACGACTGTTTTCCGATGATTCGGTCAACTGTGGACCCCGTAACGTTCCAGTCCACCGACCTAGCAATCGTGTCGCAGATGTTCCTTTTGGTAAAATCGTTCCCTTGAGCCTTCCAGCTTTCTGCTAGCTCATTTGCCGCCTGCTGTAATTGGGCATTCCTAGTACCTTCAGCTTCTGGGCGGCCGGCCTTCGTACCACTTATGGCCTTTAACTCTGGAGGCAAATTCCAGCCCATCGACACTGCCAATGTGATGAATTCGCGCAGGTCGACAATGCGACGCTCCGGCGGCTTAATTATGTCTTCGTCAGATTTCGCTGGACGGAGCGCTCCCCCGAGATGCCTAATGGCTATGTGGAGCCGGTCGGTGAAGGGTGTCTTCGCCGTTTCACCAACCTCTTGGGCGATGCGAAGATCCGTGGCCTCTGACGCTTGCAGCTCCGACGCGTTGTGATAGTTGCGTGGCTCAATTTTGAGAGAAAGCGCGACGATTTCCCAAAGCGCTACTGTAGTGTCGAGGATCTGAGACCAATAATTCCAATCTAGCTTTCTGTGCACTCTCACAATTGCCCCCTTTCCATGGCGCCTTTCAATTGAAGGACACCGCGCCAGCCGGGTGAAAGGGGCCCCGGGTTTCAGCCGCTAAGCCTAGGCGCGGCAAGTCAAATTCTATGCTGGCCGTTTACCTATCGATACCACCTTGTCGCCGGCGCGTAGGCTGTCTAGATAATCTGCCCACGCCTGCATCATTCGGCGTCGCTCACGCAAATGTTGCGCCCTGTTGTACGCTGCCTTCGATTTGTTCCGTTCGGTATGTGCAAGCTGGCGTTCAACAACTTCCGACTGCCAGCCTTGTTCGTGGAGTACCGTTGACGCCATCGCACGGAAACCATGACCAACCAACTCGTCTTTGCTGTATCCGAGTCGTCGCAAAGCAGCGTTAACTGTGTTCTCGGACATCGGTCGGCCACGGCCACGGTTACTTGGGAATAAGTACCCGCCCTCCCCTGTTAGTGGCTTCAGTTCCTTAAGAACCTCCACAGCCTGACTACTCAGAGGCACTATATGCTCTGCTCGGGATTTCATTTTCGTAGCGGGTATGCGCCACTCAGCGCGGGAAAGATCGAATTCCGCCCATTCTGCTTTACGCAGCTCTCCTGGCCTGACAAATGTCAGTGGTGCTAACTTGAGCGCACACCGCACCGCGAAAGAGCCGTTATATCCATCCATTGCCCTGAGCAGTTCGCCGATGCGATTTGGATCAGTGATCGACGGGAATTGGGTACGAACGACGGCCCTTAGTGATCCCCGCAGCTCCGCAGCGGGATTACGCTCTGCTTTACCTTCAGCGATAGCAAAGCGGAACACTTGCGAACACGACTGCAGGGCACGGTACGCGACTTCGTTAGCGCCTCGCTTTTCGATCCGCCTGAGTGCTTCTATCAATTCCGGCGCAGATATTTCAGAGATAGGCCGCTTACCCAGCCATGGGAATATATCTTGCTCTAACCGTCGTAAAGTGCGCGTTGCGTGCGCTGGTTCCCATTTAGGCTCTGATACGCCGTACCAAGCTCTAGCAACTTTCTCGAAGCTGTTTTCAGCTTGCTGGCGGATCTGCAGCTTTTTAGATTGGCGTTCAGCACTTGGATCAACGTGATCCCTTAGGAGTGATCTAGCCGCGTCGCGACGATCCCGAGCCTCGGTCAAGGTAACCTCTGGGTACACACCAAACGACAAAAGCTTCTCTTTATTTGCGTAACGGTACCTAAAGCGCCACCAGCGCTTTCCGTTGGGGCGCACCTCTAGGTATAGCCCCCGCTCGTCAAACAGCTTGTAGGGCTTCTCACGCGGTTTGGCGGCACTTGTCGCCTTGACTGTCAGCATAGTTACCCCAAGTGGTAGTCGGTTTACCCCGAACGTTACCCCTATCTAGCGCTGGCTGTCAATGGACAGTAATGGACGGCTATGTACTGATATTTTAGGTATTACTTAGGTATTACGTGAATTCGTGGACGGTACTGGACACTACTGGACTACGATATGGAGGCTGGGACCGGAATCGAACCGACGTACACGGCTTTGCAGGCCGCTGCATAACCACTCTGCCACCCAGCCTTCGTTTAATTAACTACCTGCCATCCCTGGCGCAAAATACGGGTTTCGCTAATAACCGGCCCCGACATCCCAGTCGGGGCGTTAGCCGTGCTGCGAAGGCGTTGAATTCTAAGGGATAGCCGACGCAAAGCAAATGCAACAAGGTTCTTCAGTTAACCGTCTAACTTGTTGTGCATCGGTTGAATGGGTCTAACGATGCGGTTAGCTTAACGGTCAAACTCCATTTAGAGGATGTTCCCCGCGTATGCCAACGGATAACACAACACCCGCGGTTTCAGATCTTTTAGACTTTTCGGACCAAGTTGTTGTCGTCACGGGCGCTAGCGGTGGTGTGGGCAGTGGAATTGCTCAGCGCTTTGGCGAGGCCGGCGCAGCCGTTGTCGTTCACTACGATAGCAACGCTCGAGCGGCCGAGACGGTGGTTGGCAAGATTGAAGCCACAGGTGGAAGAGCGATAGCTAAACGCGCGGATGTCGTTCTGGGTACTGACGTTGAGAAACTCATCAATATTGCCGTTACCACCTTCGGCCGGCTTGATGTGCTGATTAACAACGCCGGGATCTATCCGACATCGACGCTGCTTGAGATGGATCGCGCGGAATGGGATCGGGTCATCGATATCAATCTGAGCGGGGTGCATTTATGCACACAAATTGCCGCGCGAACCATGATTTCGCATCAAACCAGCGGAGCAATCGTGAATATCGCTTCGATAGAAGCGGACAACCCTGCCGCGATGCATAGCCACTACAACGCGGCTAAAGCCGGGGTCGTCATGCACACTCGTACCGCGGCGCTCGAACTTGGACCGCACACTATCCGGGTAAATTGTGTATCGCCGGGCCTTATCTCGCGGCCGGGCATCGAGCGAGCCTGGCCGGAAGGTGTCGAACGTTATTGCCAGGCTGCCCCGCTCGGGCGATTGGGGCGCGCCGACGAGGTGGCTGACGCCTGCCTTTTCTTGGCATCGGCCGCAGCTCGTTGGGTAACAGGTGCAAATCTTGTCGTCGATGGCGGCGTCACGGCAACCTCTGCGTTTTAGCGTGCATTACGGCAACAGGCCATTAGTTGACTGGCAAACCTACCTCATCCGCTCGTTCACGCCGGAAACCTCGCTAATTTTGCGCCCACCCGGCGATTTGCCAGGGTAGATAAGTTGCCTTCGCTTAACCGGCGCTCACGATCCATACGGCGCCAGTAAGTTTCACGCCATCCGGCCCGTCATAGTCTCGAAACGCTTGCGCCATCGCCTCGGCGACGGCAATTTTTTCATCCTCGCTTGCGCCATCCAACGCTCTGCCGGCCGGCCCCATGCGCATACAGTATTCAACTGCCTCGCTGACGGGGCCTATTGCCATGTTGTCATCGACCGGCATAATATCGACGTCGATAAATCCTGCCTTATTCAGTATTGTTCGGACGCGATCGGGATCGGCAAGTGCCATTGGGCCTGGTGCGTTCGGTCCGGGCGGCTCGGGGGGCGCCACTATCTCAAACGCCGCAGCACCAGGCACTTTCATCCAGAGGTTTTCGGCCATCGCGCGCCAGCACATAAAGACCAGGCGGCCGCTGTCCTTCAGTGCAGCTCTCAGGTTACTGAAAGCCAGATCGGGATCAGGAAAAAACATCACGCCGAATCGGGAATAAATTAGATCATAGGTGTTCGGTTCGAACCGATGATCAGCAACGTCTGCATGCGTAAAGCTCAGATTCGCGGGATTGGCCGTGTCGTTACTGGCAATATCGAGGAGCAGCGAGGAAATATCGATCCCCTGGACGCTACCGGAAGGGCCAACCTGCGCAGCGAGCCCCCGACTGGTCTCGCCGGTGCCACAACCAACATCGAGTACAGATTCGTGCAGGCTCACCGCAGCGCGCTGGTCTAGTGACCGGGTCAAATTTTCGACGATGGCGTGAGTTTTACGCCAATTCGTCAGCCAACGCTGTCCACCGACCTCGTTCCAGTATTCAGCTTGAGTCTGAACAGGCATCTACCCTCCTCCAACTTGATTGTGATGCATTGTTACGCCTCGGTGAGGGACCAAGGGAGCACTGTAGGGATACAGGGCGCAGCCGTCCACAACGTAAATCAATTAGCGTTGGCGAGGAAATTCCTTTCTCACTGGGAAATGGAGCCGGTTCACGTGGGACACGGGATCAGGGGGATGATTGTGGCGTGAACCGGCTCCAGGGGAGACTCTTGCTAAGGATACGAGTCTACACACTGCAACTGTAAAAATACGTCACAGAGGCGAAAACAAGCGCAAAGCCGCAAGCATTTGCGGCCTGATAACAAATTAGTCACTCGTAAAGTATCTCATTCCTCAAGTACTCGACATCCGGGCCGCTACAACGGCATGCGGTCACTACGCCAGCGCCGAACGCCATGACGAAACCGGTTGAAATTCTTGGTGCTTGTACCGCCACGGTACTCGATACCAGATTCGATACGCCTGATCAGGTTTTCGAAGCCGTGCACGCACGGGCAGAACAACTACGCGTGATGGTCGATTCACTGCCGGTCTTAATTAGCTATATAGACCCCGAGCAACGCTACCATTTCGCTAACGCCACCTACTCGCAGTGGTTTGCAGCGGGTCCCGCGCCCATCGTTGGCTTGCATATGAGCGAAGTGTTGGGCCATGAAGCCTACGACCTTATCCGGCCATATGTCGAGGCTGCGCTTGCCGGAGAAGCGGTTCGCTACACGGCTGATGTGGATTTCAAAGCCGCTGGCGTCATGGTCATCGACGCTCAAATCGTTCCTCATTTCGATCGTGCGAAAAAGGTTATCGGCGCATATGAACTGGTGTCCGACATCACCGATCGAGAACACGCGAAAGCAGCGTTACAGGCAAGTGAGGATCGGTTTCGTAACGCATTTGAAGACGCCGCCATTGGCATGGCACTCGCAACCGACGAATCGAATATAGTAGATGCAAATCGGGCCGTTTGTGCGATGCTCGGATATAGCCACGACGAGTTGGTAGGCAAAAATTTTGTCGATATTACCCACCCCGAAGATTCAGAGAATTGCCTGCGTCTTATTGAGCAGATGTTTCGAGCAGACACACAACACTGCGAAATGGAAAAACGCTACATCCGCAAGGATGGCTCAATTATCTGGGCAAAAATAAACGCTTCTGTTGTTAACTATTCCGAGACCAAACCCAAGTACGCGGTTATCCAGATCCAGGACATCACAGAAGCACGCCAGCTTTCCGAACAACTGACCTATCAGGCCTCTCACGACACACTGACTGGCCTTACAAATCGGCGGGATTTCGAGACGCGATTAAAAAGAGCGTTAGAACGGCTGAGCGCAGCGCCGTCCGGACATGTAGTCGCATACATTGATCTGGACCAATTCAAAGTCATCAATGACACTTGTGGGCATGTGGCCGGTGACGAACTATTGCGCCAGCTGGGCCGGATCTTAAATGCCAACCTTCGTACCAGCGACACTTTGGCGCGGCTCGGCGGCGATGAATTTGGGCTGCTGTTGGAGAATTGTTCTCTGGAGAACGCGAGCCTGGTCGTCGAAAAATTGCATGCCGCTTTTGACGAATTCAGATTTGTGTGGGACGACAAGCATTTCAACCTCGGTGCGAGCATCGGCCTGGTGCCTATAAATGAGGCTGCAACCGTTAGCGAGATATTGAGTCAAGCCGACGCGGCGTGCTATGCGGCTAAAGAACAAGGACGCAACCGCACCCACGTGTCCAGCAAAGACGACAAGATGCTGGCACGCCAACGTGGGGAAATGGAATGGGTCGCCAAGATCAATCATGCATTGGAGGAAAATCGACTATGCCTGTATTTTCAGACGATTATCCCGTTACACGGTGAGCACTGCGGCGAACACTACGAATTGTTATTACGGATGCTGGATAACGACGGTAAGCTGGTCCCGCCGGGTGCGTTTCTGCCCGCCGCCGAGCGCTACAATCTTTCCGTAAAACTCGATCGATGGGTGATAGATACCGCTCTGAGGTGGTTATCCGGAAACGACGATGTGAGTAACAATCTGGGCCTGTGCAGTATCAATTTATCCGGCCCGTCCCTCGGCGACGTAAAACTGCTCGAGATGATCCTTCAAAGGCTCGAGCACAGCAAAGTTCCAGCGGAAAAAATTTGCTTCGAAGTGACCGAGACCGCCGCCATCGCGAATCTAGCGACCGCAACACACTTTATCAATACCTTGGGGGCGCGCGGCTGTCAGTTTGCGCTGGATGATTTTGGCAGCGGCTTGTCGTCGTTTGCGTATCTGAAAACTCTACCCGTAGATTATCTCAAAATCGACGGTGTGTTCGTGAAAGACATGGCGGATGATCCCATCGATTTCGCTATGGTTAAATCCATCAACGAAATCGGTCACGTAATGGGCAAAAAAACCATCGCCGAATTTGTTGAGAACGAGTCAATTTTGAAGAAGCTGAAAGAAATCGGAGTCGATTTCGCTCAGGGTTACGGAATTGCAAAACCTAGACCTATCGAAACGATGTGCTGCGGCAATCCTATTCGACGACAGCCATAACCTCGGTCGCAAAACGATCTATACGATCAAGCGCCTGCGCCAGATCGTTGCTTTCGAATCCGATAATCAAGTGATTCAATCCGGCTGCCGCGAACGCAGTCGCATCTTCGGCAATGCGTTGTGGCGAACCCGTAAACGGCAGTGTCCCGCCCTCAGCGCGTGGCACCGCCGTATCAAATTGAAACCAGGGTGCAAACATCGCAGTGTCGATGACCTTGGGATCACGTCCCAGCTCCTCGGCATCCCTGTGAACCTCCATTAGTGCTCCACCAAAGGTGGCCGGTGTATCAAGCAGATGGCGCGGGTTACGACCAACCGGATACCAACCATCACCCAGTTGAGCGGCTCTGCGCCGGGCCGCAGGGCTTTCGCCGCCGATCCAAATGGGTGGATGAGGCAATTGCACGGGTTTGGGGGCAAACAACACATCGCGGAACTGGACATGTTCGCCCTCCATCGACGGCAATCCCTCGGTCCACAGTGTTCGAAACGCGTGAATATATTCGTCCGAGACAGCACCGCGGGCCGCAAATGCCGGCGTACTCAACCCGGAAAACTCCTCCGCCATCCAACCAACGCCCACACCAACGGTCAAGCGGCCGGCTGAAAGCACGTCCAGTGTTGCCAACATTTTCGCCGCCAATACGGGTGGACGATGTGGCAGCACCATGACCGAGGTTAGCAAGCGTATGCGTTCGGTGACAGCAGCCACATAAGTCAGTGCGGTTAATTGTTCAAGACAGGTACCGGTGTCAGCCGCCGGCCAGATCCCACTGTCAAGGTAGGGATAACGGGAATCAACTTGACTGCCTATGACGACGTGATCGTTGAAGCCGAAGAATTGATAACCCAGCCGCTCACAGTGTTGCGCAATCGCGCGAATACCTGCCGGGGATGCTGCGACACCACGGGTACCCAGATGCAATCCGAATTTCACTCACCACTGCTCCCGGTTACTTACAACTAATCGCGGAAATGTCGCTGAGAACCTACCGCAACCCGTCTTCACCGATGATTTCGTCCACGCTCAGGCCGCCCACGCGCGGTAACGGACGGCCGCTGTCGGTCACGACTATTGCGACAACAATTTCATTGGCTCTGGGCGCGTCGGGCACTCGCACCTCCATGGCGTCGAAGTGACTACGAACAAACCCAGCGTCCTTGTGACCAAGGGGCACATCTATCGGCGTGCCAAGACCACCTATTTTTTTAGCCGAGGGTACAAGCGAGGCACCTTTTGAGACGGCTGCACGCAGGGGCTTGCCAAGGCGGGGGTGCAAAATGGCGGCTGCGTGTTCCAGTTCGCCGGACTCACCAACAATTGCCGCCTTACCAAAACTTTCTGCCGCTTCGGATTCGATCCCAAGCGCAGCGACAGCTCGCTGCCCCAGCATCGCGCCTAATTCCTCGCCGAATTGCATCAATGTTTCCAGATCCGCCTCGTAACGCTCAGCGAATGGGTTCTCGATGACCGCGACCGCGGCGGCCCGACGGGTCGGCGGTTCAACCCGCTCGCCCATCTCAAATTTGGTCTCATCAACGATCGTGACGATCTTTCTGATTTTCATTGCGCTCATCGCAAACCATCCTCTCCCTTGATGTCCTGCGCTTGTAAACCGCCGGCACGGCTGTGAATACGCGCGCCCGTCGTCATAGCCAGAATGTAAATGATTTCGTCTGCTCGCGGTGAACCGGGCACGCCCGTTTCGATTGAGTCAAAATGACTGCGTACATAAGAAGCGTTGATGTGAGTAATCGGGACGTCCAATCGCGCGCCCGGTGGGCCCACCTTCTTGGAGGACGGCACAATCGCCTTAGCGCCCCCTAAAACGTCGCGCATTCCATAACCTCCCGGCGCGTGCCACAGCGCGCCGTGCTCGATCTCTCCAGCGGCTCCCACGATTGCAGCTTTGCCGTAACCTTCGATGACGCCGGGATCACCGCCTAGTGCATCGACCAACCGCCTTGCCATCGCCAGGCCCAGTGGTTTCAGTTCCTCGCCTAGCGGCAATATATCGAGGACGTAGCGTCGCGCGAATGGATTCTCCGCAACCGCGGCAACAACGCCACGATAAAGCGGCTGCTCTGCTACTGGTCCGCCTTCGTGATGGATCTCTTCGATCTGAAGGAATTCCCGGCGAACAACTATCTCCACCCCGCCCCTCAATCTGTCAGCTGAGTTTGCGTAACAGCGTGAGAAACGTTTTACGCTCGCCTGCATCGAACGGCGCAAGCGTTTCTTCCGTGATTTTCCTGCCGGCAGGCACGGCGCTCTTAAGCAGGCGATCACCGTTTGGCGAAAGTCCCCACAAGCTGCGGCGACGGTCGTTAGCGTCACGCCCCGCGACCACCAGTTTTCTTTCGGCGAGACGCTTCACGACCCCCTGCACTGTTGCCGGGTCCATCGCTGCCAACCGACCGAGTTGATTCTGCGATACCTCACCTTCGTCCCGGATCTTTACCAAAACCGCGAACTGCATCGTTGTAAGTTGCTGCGTCACCATGCCGTCGGCAAAGATCGCCGTGTGCCGCTGGTTTGCTCGGCGTAGCAAGTGACCTACTTGATTTTCTAACTCGTAAGCGTCGTTGCTCAAAGCACCAATCCGGTCGGGGCAATTGACAAATTCTACAGGATTACCGCGCAATAGCGCCGATGCCACATTTCATCCGCTTTCGGTTCTATGGCGCGAAGATTGAAAACAACCAGTGGCTGATCAACTATGCCTGCTCGAATCATCGAGGGATGTTACATGACCGTCGCTAATAAGTTGGTCATCAATAATATCGGGCTGATGCTCTCCGGGCGTCTCGAAGAGCCGATCCTTGGTGGGGATACGTTAATCGCGGAAGACGGACGCATCACGCAACTGGGACAGCGTAGCGATTGTGATACCGACGGCGCTACCCAGGTAATCGATGCCATGGGCACGACTGTGTGTCCCGGCCTTATCGACAGTCACGTGCACCCGGTCGCCGGCGACTGGACACCCCGACAGAGTCAGTTCAATTGGATTGACAGCAGTCTGCACGGTGGCGTTACCACCATGATTTCCGCCGGAGAAGTGCATATGCCGGGACGACCGAAAGACATTGTTGGTCTAAAGGCGATGGCGATTGCTGCGCAACGCTGCTTCGAAAATTTCAGGCCAAATGGCGTCAAGGTAATAGCCGGGGCGCCGATTCTGGAACAGGGCATGGAGGAAAACGACTTCAAGGAGCTTGCGCAGGCCGGCGTTAAACTGCTGGGCGAGGTAGGCCTGGGCACGGTCAAGGCCGGTGACGAAGCTCAGAAAATGGTGAGTTGGGCACGCAAGTACGGTATTCAGAGCACGATTCACACCGGCGGTCCGTCGATACCGGGTTCCGGCCTCATCGATAAAGACATCGTGCTGGAAGCTGACGCCGACATTATTGGGCATATCAATGGTGGTCACACGGCGTTGCCCGACGATCAAATCGTCTGCCTTTGTGAACAGTGTTCCCGGGCCATCGAGATCGTCCACAACGGCAACGCGCGCGCCGGATTGCTCGCATTGCGCACGGCAAAAGAGATCGGACAGCTTGAACGGGTGATCCTGGGCACTGACGGACCAGCCGGCTCGGGTGTGCAGCCACTGGGTATCCTGCGTATGGTGGCGATGCTCGCCAGTCTCGGCGAGGTATCTGCCGAGACCGCTATTTGCTTCGCAACGGGCAACACTGCGCGACTGCGTGAGCTTGACTGCGGCATCATCGAAACGGGTCGGTCGGCAGACTTTGTCATTATGGATCGCGCTCAGCATTCAGCCGGTAAGAATCTGCTTGAAAGCGTTGCCCTGGGCGACATTCCCGGCATCGGCATGACAATCATAGACGGTGTGGTACGCACCGAGCGTAGCCGCAATACACCGCCGGCAGAGACGCTACCGCAATTTACAGACTGAAGCCTGTTTCGTACTCAGCAATTCACACCGATCCGGATCCGTTCAAACAGGGTCGATTGACCGGTAGGCCTGGTCGGCCTATATTGTTTGTATACATACGAAATAATGACTCCCCGATGTCAGACTCGCCGTCCAGGCCCGCAACCGAGCAGGACCACGACCCACAAAACATCGTTCGCTGCGACGCCTGCCCGGTGCTGTGCAGAATCAAGCCAGGCCGCACCGGCTCTTGCGATCGTTATGGCAACACCGGCGGCAAACTGGTGCGCCTGGACGCACTGACAATTACCCGACGCGCAGCCGAGCGCAGCGCGCCTCTGATCCCCTTCTCAGACCCTACTCCCCATTGGGACGGTAACTGGCTCCGCGCAAACGACACTTTTGTCACCGGCATCGGCGCTGGAACGACTTATCCAGACTATAAGCCAGCGCCATTCATCGTTTCCAGGGAGGCTCATGGAGTCGACACCGTGACGGTCGTCACTGAAGGGATCTTCAGTTACTGCGGATTGATGGTGAAAATAGACACTGATCGGTTCCTGGGCCCGGAGACCGCGGCAATTCGCTGTGAAGGCGAACAGATCGGTCATGTCACGACCGCCCAATACGGTTCGCAAATGCTGTCCCTGGGTGGCGTCAGGCACATTACAGGTGGCAGCCGCAAAGAGGGTGTCACGACCTGCGAGAGCATGCTGAAACTTTGCGCCAAAGAACCGATCGAGGTCACGATCGACGGTGGCAGCAACGTCGTAATCCAGGCAGGCGCGGCGCCGATTGTCGATGGTACGCCGGAACAACGGATGCGTGTCGGCTGCGGTTCGGCGACCATCGGCATATTCGCGCAACAATTCCATGGACTCATCGACGAGGTAATTGTGGTCGATGACCACATCACGGGTGTCTTGACTGAGCACCAGGCAGGGCGCTATCTCGACATGCCACACTCGGGTATCAAAATTGTGGGCCGCCGCTCGACGCCGGGACGCTATTTTCAAGTCAGCGAGCCTGGCACCGGATGGGGCGGCACGCAGATCACTGATCCATTCACAATACTGAAAAAAATAGACCCAAAGCAGGCCAGGCCCGGGCTCAGGTTACTGATGACAACCACTACCGGTGAGCAATCGGTCTATTGCGTGCTCGATAAGAACCTGAAACCGCAGGTCCAAGAAATGCCGGCACCGCTACGCAAGATAGTCGATCGCATCGGTGAGAACTGCGAACCCTCGTTGTGTTCGGTTTTGTTCATGGCCGGTGCAGGCGGCTCGTTGCGAGCAGGAGTCACTGAAAACCCTATCAATATTACGCGGGCCGTAGCCGATGGTCGTGCGCGCATTACCATGGGCGGTGCGCCGGCTTACGTTTATCCCGGTGGCGGCATTACGATCAGTGTGGATGTCCTGCGCGTACCGGACCATGCGTTCGGCTACGTACCAACGCCGGCGCTGGTAGCTCCAATCGAGTTCACCTTGCCGCTGGCGCTGTACGAACAGGGCGGCGGCCACATGGAATCCGTCGTCCCCTTGGAAGAACTGCTAGCGCGACATGGCGTCGAGGCGCGACTGGAACCGTGGCCGGAAAACAATCCCTGGCCCTATGCAAAGCCAAGTGAGATTAGTTGAATGCTCGCGGCCCGAACCGGAACGCAGAATGTTCAGCCGCCAGCGGGCGCCATCGCAGCGCTGTTGCCCGGCAATCGGCTGCATCTACAGCACGGCCCCATCGATCTGATCATCAAAGCATGGGGCGAGGATCTCACAGTAACGCTTGCTTATCGGCGCGCTGAATTTCATTTTCGCTCGATTTTGCAAGACCTCGTCGCCGAGCTTGCGCAGCTACGCGACCGGGTTGACCCGCACAAACCACCAGGGGGGGAAACCGCGCAGCGCATGTGGCAGGCAACGCGAGTCTATTCCGCGCAATTTATTACCCCTATGGCCGCAGTGGCAGGTAGCGTCGCGGACGAAATACTCTCGGTGTTGAAGACCCGTGAAGGACTCTCCAAATGCTACGTCAATAACGGCGGCGACATCGCCTTGTTTCTCCAGCCGCACGAGACTTTGCGGATTGGCCTGATGCCGGAGTCTATGAAATCCAGTTACGCCAACAAAATACCCGCCATGGCCACAATCGCCGCAGCAGACAACATCGGTGGAGTCGCGACATCCGGTTGGCAAGGCCGTTCACACTCGCTCGGGATCGCCGATGCCGTCACGGTACTTGCAGGTTGCGCCGCGGCAGCAGATGCCGCCGCCACTTTGATAGCGAACGCGGTAACTCTCGATTCCCCGGCCGTGCGTCGAGTTTGCGCTTCCAATGTGGATATTGATTCGGATCTCGGTCAGCATAAAGTCACCGTTGCTGTCGCCACATTGACGGATGCCGAACGCGGGCAAGCGTTGCAAGCAGGTGCGCACTATGCTGAAAAGTATATGAAGTCCGGACTTATCAAAGCGGCATACATTTATCTTCAGGGCGGTGTGATCGTAATTGGCTCAGCATCAGCCTTGAACAACGCGCATGCCCGTCTCGTGCAAAGCATCTGAGCAGGCCACCAGTGACACAGTATTTCCGCCCACAGACCCTTGCCGACGCGATGCAGATCCGGACGAAACACGCGGTAACGGTGCTTGCCGGTGGGACCGATGTATATCCCGCCAAGGCCCAAAGCGATGCCTGGTCTGGGTCCGCTGATACACACATCCTGGACATTACAAAACTCGACGATTGCCGCGGCATCAGCGATCAGGGCGATCATTACCGCATCGGCGCGCTCACCACCTGGACAGATCTATTGCGTGCGGACCTGCCCCACTACTTCGACGGATGTAAGCAGGCGGCACGCGAGATAGGCGGCCTGCAGATACAAAATCGAGGCACACTTGCCGGAAATCTTTGTAATGCCTCACCGGCAGCAGACGGCGTACCGGTGTTGTTGACGCTCGATGCCCGAGTCGAGCTTGCCAGTCAACAAGGGCAGCGCTCACTGCCACTTGAAAATTTCATTACTGATTATCGGCAAACTGCTTGTCGTAACGACGAACTACTCACAGCCATAACCATTCCAAAACAATCTGAAACTAGCGTTTCACGCTTCTTGAAACTCGGCACACGCCGATATCTGGTGATCTCATTGGTAATGGTCGCCGCCGTCGCCGAGATTGACGATGCAGATCGCCTGACAGATCTGCGCATCGCAATCGGCGCGTGCTCACCGGTCGCGCGGCGGCTGCGCGATTTGGAGAGCCGCCTTATCGGCAATTCACTGAGCCGGGATTTGGCAATGGCAGTGACCAACGACGATCTCAAAGTGCTCGCACCGATTGACGATTGCCGAGCCTCCGGCCCTTACCGCAACCACGCGGCATTGATACTTACACGACGTCTATTGATTGAGTTAGGGACTCTGGTTGCCGAACAAAACAGTCATGGTTGAGCAAGACGAGTTATTAACACCTTTCGCGCGAATCGGAGTTTCGTTCACGCTGAACGGCGAAAGGCAGACACTTGAGGTACGACCGTTCGACCGTCTGACACGGGTGCTGCGCGAGCAACTCGGGTTGACCGCCACCAAGGTTGGGTGTGACGCCGGAGACTGCGGCGCGTGCACTGTCAGCTTTGACGGCGAGCAGGTCTGTGCCTGTCTCGTTGCGGCAGCGCAGATTGACGGCGCAACTATCGTCACCGCGGAGGGGCCTGCCGGGGATCCAATTTTGCTGCGCTTGCGACAATCTTTTTTGAACCACGGGGCCGCTCAATGCGGGATTTGCACACCCGGGATGCTGGTTGCAGCACGTGATCTGCTTGCTAAGAATCCGACGCCCGACAAGAGCGAGATCGAAGACGCACTGGGTGGTGTGCTATGTCGTTGTACCGGCTATACCAAGATCGTCGAAGCCACCCACGCGGCAACGCGAACGGGCGCACTTGATTCAAGGCAAGCGCCGCTGAACTGTTCGGCCGTTGGCGCGCGCCTGCAACGGACCGACGGCATCGCTAAGGTCAACGGCACGGAACAGTTCGCTGCCGATGCAGCGCCTGAGGATGCCTTGTGGTTACGCGCTGTGCGTTGCCCGTACGCCCGAGCGCGGTTCACGCTGGGTGATCTGAACAGTGTGATGGCAAAATTTCCCGATCTCGTGGAAATCCTTACTGCCAACCACGTCCCGGAAAACAGTTTTGGTATTTACCCGCATTTAAAAGATCAACCGGTGCTGGCCACTGACAGTATCCGCTATCGGGGAGAGGCGTTTCTGGCGCTGGTCGGTAGCCGTGACGCCGTCGAGGCGGTGAGCCTTGCGGATATACCGGTTCAATTTGTCGAGGAGAAACCCGTCAACGGTCTGGCAGCCGCTATCAACGCCGAGGCAGTGGTGCACGTTGAACACCCGGACAACATCCTCATAAGCGGTTACGTCGAATGTGGCGATGTCGAACAGGCGTTTGCGCAGAGCGCAGTCACAACCAACGCTGAAATCGCGACCGCATTCGTCGAACATGCCTACATCGAACCGGAAGCCGGTTACGCACGCCGCATCGATGGCGGGCGCATCGAAGTCATAGCCTGCACGCAGACGCCTTATATGGATCGTGACGAAATCGCGCGCGTCCTCGGACTGGCTAACGAAAAAGTCCGAATCGTGCCCAGCGCTTGTGGTGGCGGTTTCGGCGGCAAACTGGATATATCAATACAACCCTTGCTGGCGGTCGCGGCATGGCGGCTCAATCGACCGGTGCGCGGAATTTACAGCCGCATCGAGTCGATGGCGTGCAGCACCAAGCGTCACCCCGCGCATATCCAGGGCCGCATGGCGGCCGATGCGCGCGGCAACATCACCGCGTTCGAATCCAGCGCCGATTTCAATACCGGCGCATACGCATCGTGGGGTCCGACGGTAGCCGACCGTGTCCCGGTGCACGGCAGCGGTCCTTACTGCATTGCCAATGTCCGCAATCGCTCGCGCGCAATCTATACTAATCAGACTCCCGCGGGTGCGTTCCGCGGCTTCGGTGTGCCGCAGGCCGCGATTGTGCATGAGACATTGATGGATGACACCGCTGAGCGCCTGGCTATCGACCGTTTGGAAATCAGGCACTTGAACGCGCTGCGCGACGGTGATGTCACTCCTAGCGGACAGCAACTGTTATCCAGTTGCGGACTCGTCGCGTGTCTGGATGCCCTGCGGCCCGAATGGCAGGCAATGCTCGCCGATGCGCAGCGGCACAATAGCGTGGATGGGACACTTCGTCGTGGCGCGGGCATCGGCTGTATGTGGTACGGCTGTGGCAATACGTCCTTGTCAAACCCATCCACCATTCGCGTGACACTGGATCGAGATGGACAGCTCACTTTGTATAACGGTGCCGCTGACATCGGCCAGGGGTCAACGACAGTGCTATTGCAGATATGCGCCGACGCGGTCGGATTAGCTGTTACCGATTTCAAACTTGTCGTGGGTGACACGGATCTGACCCCCGATGCAGGGAAATCTTCGGCGTCGCGGCAGACATTTGTTTCCGGTAAAGCTAGCTATCTTGCCGGACGGGCTTTGCGCAAGGATTTATTAAGCGCGGCCGACGCCACCGAAGCCGCCGCCCTGCACATTGATCGCCACACGCTGGTAGTCGGCGACGATGGTGTAGAGCGTAGGATCGATCTTCGGGATATTCTCGTCGACGGCGTTTTCGAAGGCATCGGTTACTTCGATCCACCAACCAAACCGCTCGACGAAAAAGGCCAGGGGATCCCTTATGCAACCTACGGATTTGCTGCCCAGATCTGTCTGCTGGATGTGGATAGCGAACTGGGCACAGTAAAACTCAGGCGTATCGTGGCTGCCCACGATGTCGGCCGCGCGATTAATCCGACACTCACAGAAGGTCAGATCCAGGGTGGCATTGTCCAAGGGATCGGCATGGCCTTGATGGAAGAGTTTATCCCCGGCGTCACCGAGAACCTGCACGATTATCTGATCCCGACGTTTGGCGACATTCCTCAGATTGACATTAAATTGATAGAAGCGCCGGAACCGCTGGGTCCGTTCGGCGCCAAAGGTGTTGGCGAGCCGGCATTAGTTCCCACCCCCGCCGCCATCCTTAGCGCTATTCGACACGCAGCCGGTGTTCGTATGAGTGAAATCCCGGCCACCCCGCATCGGATCCTGGCCGCCCTCAGGCACTGATGGGCAGGCAAAAAGCCCGATGTCGTCCGGACTCGCAATGGGCGCGATGCTTGGCCCGCTATCGCCGGTTTCGTGATTACGGCGCAGGGCTACTTTTATATTCACCTCGTCGCCATAATCTGCATTGTCATCGCAACATTCTTCTTTGTCAGGTTATCGGAAAACATTGCTGAGGAGCGGCACAGATGAACACACAAGAACTCTCGGATCGGCTGGCGACATTGGAGCGCGAGGTAACGCGTTTGCGTGACATCGAGGCGATCCGGACGCTGAAATGTGAACACGCATTGGCATCCGATGACCCGGAACAGATCTCGGCGCGTCTGTTGGCGATTGTCACCGACGACATCGAGCTGGATTATGGCGAGGAATTTGGTAGCTTCACCGGCAAGGACACGCTGCGTGAACTGCTCAAAGACACCCCGTTCTCCTGGACTATTCACTACATGATCCCCAAGCAAATCGAGATAGCCCCCGATGGTGATACTGCCACCGGGATCTGGTATCTTTGGGAACCGGTCGTGGTAGCGGACCGCCCTGAAGGTGATCGCGCTATGTGGCTGGGAGGAGTCTACGAAGATAACTATCGAAAACAAGAAGACGGTAATTGGAAGATCGCAAGGATGAAGTTGACGACCAAGCTCCTGTGTCCTTATAACGAGGGTTGGTCGGCAGAGCGCATCACCCCTTTAACCAAACGGTGGGCAGATGCAGCGCAATAGCGCAACACTTACGTCTTTAACCCTAGAGGCCATGCCGTGAACGAACTACTCGAACCCAAACGCTGGTCCAAACGTTATCCGGAGTTCGGAACGGCACCGCTAGCCATCGAACCCTGTCTTTCACAGGAATATTTCGAGTTGGAGCGAGACAAAGTTTTCCGCAAATGCTGGTTACAGATCTGTAGAGTCGAGGAGCTTCCGAACCCAGGCGATTTCTTCAATCGCCATATCTCAATCTGCAAAACCCATGCGCTCATTATGCGCGGCGATGACGGAGAGTTGCGGGCCTTTCACAACATGTGTTCGCATCGCGGCAATAAGCTCGTCTGGGAGCAGGAAGGCTGCGCAAAGTTCCACGCCTGCAAATTCCACGGCTGGGTTTACGATTCTCACGGGCGGCTGAGCGATGTGCCGGATGAGAACAACTTTTTCGATCTGGACAAGAACAAGCTGGGTTTGACGCCTATCGCCCTGGACGTGTGGCAGGGCTTTGTATTCATCAATCTAGACCCCAATCCCAGCCAATCCTTAACCGAATACCTGGGTGGCGTCGTTGAGGCACTGGACGGGTTTCCGTTCGAGCAGCTACAACCGGGATATGCGTACAAAAGCAACCTTGGGTGTAATTGGAAAATTGCGGTCGACTCGCAACAAGAGGCCTACCACGCCGTCCACCTGCACCGTCGTTCACTCGGTGATATCTGCAGCAGCGTCGACAATCCATTTATGCATGCATACGATGTTCAATTCTTCGGACCACATCGCATGCTGTCACTGCCAATGTCGACCGACTACACACCCACGCCGGCAGCGGCGCTGAGTGGAAAGTATGCGTGGACCATCAAGAAAGAAGGTCAAGGGTATCTGGATCGTGACAATCTTCCCAAAGGAATAAATCCACAGCGTGGCGATAAATGGCTTTTTGACATCTATCTGATTTTCCCAAATTTCTGGATCGGGGCGTTCGATGGAGCCTATCAAACGCACAATTTCTGGCCTACCGGTGTGGATAGCATGTACCAGGAAATAAAAATGTACGTAAATCCGCCACAAAACGCCGGTCAACGTTTCGCCATGGAGCACTCGAAATGCATGAACCGCGATACCTGGCTTGAGGACTTCAGCACCTTGGAAACTACCCAAACCGTACTGGGCTCAGGGGCGAAAACACATTTCCAGCTGCAGGATGAAGAGATCCTGATACGACATTTTTACCAGACACTCGAACAATACGTCCACGGCTAACGCCACCACACGGCCGATTGAGGTAAGCATGGCTGACAGTCAACTGCCAGAGAAGTTTAAGTATCTAGAAAAGTATATGCCGTGGTCGCTGACCACAGAACGGCAACGCAACCGCAAACGCCTGGCGAGTTCTATGGAAGAGATCGGTGCGTTTTACGATGCCCTGCTCGCGGATGCGGAACCCATATTGGAGTACTTAAACGACTTTCCACTGGCAGATATGCCGGCAGCCGAACAAAACCTGCTAAATCTGACCTTGGCGTTCGCTGAAGTTGCCAACGCGGTGGAATTGTTTAAGACCGAGCCCGGTGTCATTGACGGCTTTGACCCAGAGCGCTTTCTCATCATGCACGAGCAGGAATAAATCACAGATGAACGATATTGCCTATCAACGATACACCGCCCAAAACCCGGGACTGGGTACCGGTCCGGTTTCGACCCTGTCAAGCAGATCCCCTGAGTTCTTCGAGCAGGAGCGCGCGGCTATTTTCGAGCGTTCCTGGCTCAATGTCGGTCGTGTCGAGGAGTTGCCCGAAATCGGTTCTTACCTGGTCAAAGAACTCCACGTTTGCCGCACATCAGTGCTGCTGGTGCGTGGCAAGGATGACAAGATCCGCGGATTTCATAATGTCTGCCGGCATCGCGGCAATGGCCTGGTTTGGAAACGGGAGGGCCGCTGCAACGGATATTTCACCTGCAATTTCCACGGTTGGGCCTACGATGACCAGGGAAATCTGCGTGACGTTCCGGATGCTGAGAATTTTTATGAACTGGACAAGTCGGCGTTGGGATTAAGTACTGTCGCCACCGATATCTGGGAAGGGTTTATTTTCGTTTGCATGAAGCCAAGCGAATCGTTGCAGGAGTACTTAGGTGAGGTCGGCGAGCGCTTAGCCAGTTACCCGTTTGCTAAATTTTCGACACGGTTTACTTACGAGGCGAAAGAACGCGTCAATTGGAAAGTACTGCTCGATGCGCAGCAAGAAGGCTACCACGTACCTTTTCTGCATAAGCGCACCATTATGTTGTCTTTCCCAAAAGATATGACCCAGTACCGGTCCAAGAGTTTTCAGACATTCGGCAACCACCGCTTGTTGTCCACCGGCCCCAGTAAGAATTTCGAAACCACTCCTACGGGAACTATTGCGGCTAAATCAGGCGCAACTTCGGTGGAAGCGTTCGCTGGCGCACTCGGTGGTGACGATGGTGAAGCCAGCGCAATGGATGGGATATTTGACTTCTGGGTGGTATTTCCCAACTTCGTGTTCGGCTTACTGTACGGCACCTACTTTACCTATAACATTTGGCCAATCGCTGTTGACCAATCGATCTGGGAAGTACGCATGTACTATCCGCAGGCACAAAACGCCGGGCAATTGTTCAGCAACGAATACGGCAAGGTTGCCTTCAGAGATACGTTACTCGAAGACGCGAGCACGCACGAGCGTGTGCAAGGCGGCGTGATGTCCGGTGCCATTGAAGAGTATCATTTCCAGGACGAAGAGATCATGGCTCGCCACGCGCATAAAGTCGTGCAGGACATCGTTACCGCTTACGCTGCCCGTTAAAAACTATCGGCCATTGTCGGCCTGGCTTTCCACGAGAGCGTGCAACTTCATTATCTGACTATTACCGCGCT
This sequence comes from Gammaproteobacteria bacterium, assembly GCA_965225625.1. Taxonomy (GTDB): domain Bacteria; phylum Pseudomonadota; class Gammaproteobacteria; order JADZEE01; family JADZEE01; genus CBDDBH01. Next base: position 107,426 of record CBDDBH010000017.1, on the reverse strand, counting down.
TGCCGAGCTGCTGCAGTCTCAGCAAGTCTCCCCCGTCGAGGTCACCCGGGCGCTGCTGGATAGAATCGCCGAGCGCGATGGCGAATTATGCAGTTATGCGACTGTTATGGTCGATCAGGCCCTGCAGGCGGCACAGCAGGCCGAAGCTGAGATCTCCGCCGGCCGCTATCGCGGGCCGTTGCACGGGGTTCCCATCGCGGTAAAGGATCTTTGCTATACCAAGGGTACGCGCACCATGGGCGGGTCGGCGGTATTGAAGGACCACATACCGGACTACGATGCCACGGTCATATCAAAACTCGTCGAAAAAGGTGCAATATTGCTGGGCAAGCTCAATCTTACCGAGGGCGCGATGGGCGGTTACAACCCCGATTTTGCCGTACCGGTAAATCCGTGGGACGCCGAGCGTTGGGCCGGCGCGTCATCAAGCGGCTCCGGCGTGGCGACCGCGGCGGGACTGTGCTTTGGCGCCCTGGGTAGTGACACGGGCGGTTCGATCCGCTTCCCTGCTGCGTGCTGCGGCGTCGTCGGACTGAAACCAACCTATGGCCGAGTCAGCAGGTACGGCATTCTACCGCTGGCCGAGACGCTGGATCACATTGGACCACTGGCCCGTTCCAGTCAGGACGCAGCACTCCTGCTGGAAGCAATTGCAGGACACGATCCGCACGACCCAACCTCGCTGCGCGACCCGGTGCCTGCCATGTTGGACGGCATCAAGCAAGGTGTGCGGGGCTTGCGCATTGGCTTTGATCGTCACTATGCAAGCGAGGGAGTCGCCGAGGACACGTTCGCCGCGGTAGAAACCGCCATTGGCGTATTAGAACAGTTGGGCGCTGAAATCATTGATGTACAGATCCCGGACGTAGACGCCATGGCCTGGCGCCACCTCACCTGTACGGAAGCCGCGCTGGCGCACCGTGATTGGTTTCCCGAGCGCGCCGATGACTACGGACCATTCTTCCGTCAGATCCTCGAAACTGGAAGCGGCGTCACCGGCGCGCAATACGCGCTCGCGCATCAGCGCAGACAAGCATTTAAAGGCGAGCTAAACGAGGTCTTCGAACACGTTGATGTCGTTGCCTGTCCAACGATGCCGGAAACTGCTTATGTTGCCCCGCCGCAGAAGCTATACGGACCATTGCAGGAAGTCATGGCGCTAACTGAGCGCAACATTTTTCTATTCACTGCGCGCTTCGACTTCAGCGGAAGTCCTACGCTCTCGCTGCCTTGCGGATTTTCCGAGGACGGTTTGCCGCAAAGTATTCAATTCGTGGGCAGACACTTAAGCGAAGCGCTGCTGTGCCGGGTTGGCAACACCTACGAGCGGGAAACCCTCTGGCGAGAGCGCCACCCGAACTGACGCTTGCGCTCAAACAACCGTGGCCAACTCGGCGTTGATCTTAAGGCCAGCGTTGCAGACTTAGACGTTTCATTCACCGACCAGTTTATTCTCGCCCACGTAGGCGACCATTTGAACTTCGATCACCAGGCCCGGTAATACAAGGCTGACGACCTCTTGACCAACAGCGGATGCGAACTCGGCGCCGTCGTCGTAGAAATACTTCTTGCGGATTTCAGCGCCCGCCAAATAGCGATCCCAGTCGGTGAGGTAGATTGTTTCGCTGACTACATTCCTGAAGCTCGCACCGTGCGCCTCAAGGATGATTTTAATTCGGTCGTATACCACTTTGGCCTGGGCAGCGCCGTCATTTGGTGCAATAACCGCACCGCTTCTATCGGTAGCGATGATCCCGCCGATGAAGATGAAATCACCCGCCCGGACGGATTCGGATACTCCGTAGTGCGGATAAGATTCCGCGTATTCACTAATGAGCTTGGTCGTGGTACCCGGCTCAGCAGCCGGCAGCATCGTCGAGATTAGTCCCAGAATGACGATAAGCAGGATAGTGACTAGAGCGGATTTGGATTTCGTCGGCGCATGGCTCACGGTGCTTCCCCTATTTTTATAACGGAAATGTGTATCTGACCCCAATTTATTCAGGCGTGACTGTCCTCGACTGTGCTGCGCCGCAATTCGCGCCGCTGCGTCAGATCGTAGCGAAGCCCACGATGCAGAACCGCGCGATTGTCCCATATCACAAGGTCTTGCGAACGCCACTTATGTCGGTAGACAAATTGCGGTTGGGTCGAGTGCTCCAGCAGCTCAGCCAGCAACAGCCGTCCTTCCGGGACCGAACGGTCAGTAATCCGAGCGGCGTGCGCGCCGATGAACAGCATTTTTCTCTTCGAGCCCGGATGGATGCGCACGACCGGCCATTGAACCGGCGGAAAGTCGGCGAGATCCTGTTCCGTATACGGACTATCGTCGAGTTGCTTGCGCGAATGAAAAGCTGAGTGCTCAGCGACAAGTTCCTGGACCTCGGCGGCAAGTTCTTCAGGCAACGCGTCGTAAGCAGCGCGCATATCGCCAAACTCGGTTTCGCCTGCTTTCTCGGTAATGACACGGGCCTGCAGGATGGAATACTTGGCCGATGGTTGCTTGAAGGAGCTGTCGCTATGCCACAGTTGGTTGGCCAACAGGCCGAGCAGTCGAGGGTCGTCCCGCTCGCGTACGTGGTTGTCGAGATCGACATTCGAGATATCGATCATCCCCGGTTCCTTGAAGCGGCTCTTGGGTTGCAGCACCTTGAGCAAACCCATATCGACCGGCCCGAGCGCGCGCGTAAATGCCATCTGCTCGGATTCTGTCAGCGTCTGGTCGCGAAAAACGAGAACAGCATATTGGTCCATCGCCTGCTCTATCTGTTTGCTTAATGCTCCTTCGGTTGCTTCGCGTAAATCAACGCCCCGGACTTCGGCAGCGAACAGAGGATGAAGCGGATCGCAGGGAAGAGAATTCATGCGACTAGTATATCGAGCCTGTAATTGGTCGGCGATAAATTCAGGGGTACGAACTCCTCCGTTCTCGCGAGACCCAGAGTTAAGCTTGCTGGCCATAGTCTTACCTACCATTTCCTCTCATAACTCCGCATCATGCTGACAGGTGGGTTGCATAACACGTCCTCTGATCAGACTTCCGCGCGCAGTTCCTCGACATGAACGGAATAAGAAAATTGGAGTCACGCCCACCATTCTCAGCCGTAGACTTTACCGAACATGGCTCTTATGCTGCCATCCACCATGTCTGATGCCAAAAAAGTTCTCATCCAACTGTCCGGGATCGCGAAGAACCAAAATATCGCAAAACGCTACGAGATTGAGCTGGAATTATTGTCGGCGATTGGTGCCGAATTGATCGAGTCGGACGACTTTGACGAGGACAAATTCATCGAATTAGCCCGCGACGCCGATGCCATCCTGACATCCTGGGGAGTGCCGATTCGACGCAATGCGATTGAACAACTAAACAAATGCGTCGTTATAGGGGTGGGCAGCATAGGCGTGGATATGGTCGATGTTGAAGCGGCAACTGAGCACGGAATCGTCGTCACGAACACCCCCGACATCTTCATTGAGGAGGTGGCGGACCATACGATGATGTTTCTGCTGGCGCAGAGCAAATTGCTGAAAACGATGATGCGATTCTGCGAGGAAGGCCGTTGGTTTGAGATGCGGCCTGTCCCGAGTGCGATCCCGCGGCTGTGGGGTGAGACGCTCGGTCTGTTGGGATTCGGTAATGTGGGCAGCGCAGTGGCTCGCAGGGCAAAACCGTTCGGCATACATGTAATCGCACACGACCCTTACGTCAGTGAATTGAAGATGACTGGTGAGGGTGTTGAGCCGGTCAATTTCCGTGAACTAATCGAGCGTTCAGACTACCTATCCATTCACGCGCCAGACAATTCGGAGACCCGACACCTGTTGGGTGCCGACCACTTCAAGGCAATGAAACCGACAGCTCGAATTATCAATACTTCGCGTGGACCGCTAATTGATGAACAGGCGCTGATTAAAGCCCTGCAAGACGGCGAGATTGCGGGCGCAGCACTAGACGTGACCGAAAAAGAGCCGCCTGAAAAAGACAGTCCATTGCGGACGATGGAGAATGTGCTGCTTACGCCCCACTCCGCGTCGGCATCGACGCGGATGCGAATCGAAACCCGCCGACGCGCAGCGCGCGAAGTCGCCCTGGCACTGAGCGGGCGCTGGCCAATGAGTTGTGTTAATCCACAAGTGCTGCCGCGCAGCCCGCTGCAACGTTGGCAACCCGTTTCGATGCACCGGGGCCCAAATCGATAGCGACGCAAAAACTGGGGTCAAAAACTGGGGTCAGATACACATTTTTAAGAACGGTGTCCTTCTGATGCCCGCACAATCAAAATTCAATCGTGCTGAAGGAAATCGAGCACCAGACGATTGAATTCGGCCGCTTTCTCATACTGGGTCCAATGGCCACATTGGTTAAAAAGATGCAAACGTGAATTGGGTATCGCAGCTAACAATCGCAGACTCGATTCGTAAGGCACTACCCGATCGTTGCGGCCATGGATCAGCAGAGTCTGCGCTTTAATCGATGGAAGTTGCGCCGCCATAGCGCGCTGCGCCGCGTTCGAATTGTTGAAATTGTCGATGTGCTTGGGATTCACCATCATTGAGTCATACCGCTGTTGCAGTAATTCATCGGTCAGAAACGAGGCGTCGTAAACCATCACTTCGATAAATGCGCGAATGCTGTCGATCGACGGCTGCTGGAACGACGCATCACGCAATTTCAATCCTTCGGTGGGCATTGGCGTAAACATGAACGCACCTGCCCCACCCGAGCCCATCAGAATTATCTTGTCGATCTTGTCCGGATGATCCACGGCGAGACTCAGCACCGTAGATCCTCCCATCGAATTGCCAACCATACTTGCCTTTTCCAACCCCAACGCATCCATAAAGTCGCTTACCGCGCTTGAGTTCACTTGAGGCCGTGTCGTATCGGCACCGATCAAAACGGTATCTGATTCTCCATAACCCGGCTGATCGACCAGATAAACATGATAATGCTCAGTAAAAAAACCGAAGTTTTGAACGAAATTGCTCCAACTCGTCGCGCCGGGGCCCGACCCGTGTAAGAAAATCAAGGGCGCACCGCTACCTGCTTCGTTGTAATGCAAACGATACTCACCCGCCTGGATGAAACGGCTGGTATTTTCCTGCGTTAGTTCAGCCATTATTCTTCTCACTCACTATAAATTTAGCCGCAACCTCACGGCGACGAATTAAACCGCTTCCAAATAAGATAGGCACACGAAACGCATATCATCCACGGAACGCCAACGATCCACGAGATGTTCCAGAATTCCGTGTCCAGTCCCATGGTAATCAAGATAGCGGCCAGAAGCACAATACCCAGGATCTGCATGTACGGAAACAGCGGCATCCGCACCGGCAGATCGCTCGCTTTATGCCGGCGTCTAAAACTCAAGTGACTGAACAAAATAATCATCCAAACGCTCAGTCCACCGAATAGCGCAATGCCAAACAGGTAATTATAAGCAAACGGTGTCAATTTTGAGATTGAAGCCGCAAGCAGAATGCAGACGCCCGAGACGATGGTCGCGAATACTGGGGTGCCATTGGCGCTCAGCCGACCCAGGAATTGCGGCGCATAGCGACCTCGAGAAAGCGAAAACAACATTCGGGAAGTAAGATAAATATTGGTATTCATGCTGGATAACGCTGCCGTGAGGACCACGAAATTCATGATCCCCGCTGCGTACCTGATGCCCACATGATCGAATAGTTTGACGAACGGGCTCTCCGTCACCACGTGCGCGCCTATCTCGGTCCACGGGATAAAGGTCACCATGATGGTCAGCGCCAAAACGTAGAATAAGAGCAAGCGCAAGACCATGGTACGCAGCGCGGCGGGAATGGCGGTTACCGGATCCTTAGCTTCGCCGGACGTCACGGCGATGACCTCGATCCCGTAAAACGAAAAAATTGCCATGATGACGGCCATCCAGACACCGTCAACGCCATGCGGCATGAATCCACCCTCAAGCTCTGTCAGATTGGCAAATCCGACCGGCTCTACACCAAGACCAAAGATATGAACCACACCAAAGATGATGAAAATAACGATAGCGACAACTTTTATCAGCGCAAACCAATATTCGAAACTGCCGAAATTTGTCACCGAGCGTGAATTTACATAGATAAGCGACAAGGCAAAGCCGATGGACCAGAGCCACACAGGAGATCCAGGAAACCAGTAGGTCATGTAAAGACCACCCGCGACCGCTTCGCCACCGATGGCAATGACTTGCGCCATCCAATAGGTGTAACGCACGAGGAAACCCATCCAGGGGCCAAGATACATCTCGGCGTAGGTGCCAAAGGAGCCGGCGGTCGGATGAACGACGGCCATTTCTGAAAGGCTGAACACCATGATCACGGCGACGACGGCCGCGATCAGATAACTGATTAAGACGGCCGGGCCAGCGTAACCAATGGCGATGCCGGAGCCCATGAAAAGACCGGTGCCAATCGCTCCGCCGAGACCGATCATGACGATCTGGCGTTTGCTCAAACCCGGTTGCAAACCGCTCTCGCGGGCTGCTAGTGCATTCTCATCCATGCATCGTATTCGGCAAAAACCGACATTCTACTTTTTTTAGTCGTTGCTAGTTGTTTGCTGCCTTTGGCATCATTCCAATACATGCGGTTTCGGTTACGGACGACACTCTACATGCCGGAGGCGAAAGAGCTGAGCCCTGCAACCGCAAAAGCCCAGCGATAGTCTGAGCTGCTAAAAACAACGATCGATCCGGGAGGTATCAATGCGCGTATTCCAGGTCCTTGCACGACCCTTCGTCGTTTTCGTCGAGCGCTACTATCCAGATCCCTTCATCTTCGCGATCCTGCTGACCTACGTAACCTTGGTGATGGCCTTGCTGCTGACACCGACCACCTTAGGTGAATCGCTCGATGCGTGGGGCAGCGGTCTGCCGGCCCTGCTGGCATTCACCAATCAGATCTGCCTGACTATGATCGTCGCCCACGCACTGGCGCATACCGACGTCGTGCGCGCACTATTGAACCGGCTCGGCGATACGCCGCGATCTGCTTATCAAGCCTACACGCTGGTGGTTTCGATAGCCGGCCTGGCTAACCTGGTGTCCGGCTCGCTCGGTCTGGTGGTCGGCGCAATCCTGGCGCGACAGGTGGCGCAGCGGGCGATGCTGCGAGGTCTGAGAATCCATTATCCGCTGCTGGTCGCCTCGGCTTACGCAGGTAACGTCGTCTGGCACATGGGTTATTCGGGATCGGCGCCGTTGTTCGTCGCGACTGCCGGTCATCCGCTCGAAGCCGAGATTGGCATTATCCCGGTCACCGAGACCATTTTCACTGCCACCAACATAGTGCTTGCGCTGGCCACGCTCGCAGTGATCACCCTCGTCTGCCCGCTCATGCATCCTGCAGATGACGAAATCATCGAATTGAAGGGGACCGAGGATCCGAATGAGGCTGAGCCTCCAGCCGCTGCGGAGCGTCCGCTGACACTCGCCCTGCGGCTGGAGTCATCACGGGCCTTGAGCCTGAGTATCGCGCTGTTGTTTGTGCTCTATCTCGTGCGTTGGTTCAGTACCACAGGATTCGATCTGAACCTTAACGTCGTAATCTGGACGTTCGTATGTGCCGGATTGATCCTGGCGCGCTCGGCCGTGCACTACATGCGCCTCATTCTCAATGCTAGCAAGACGGTCGCGCCGATCCTGATCCAGTTCCCGTTCTACGCGGGGATTATGGGGATCATTAAGAGTTCGGGATTGGGCACCATAATATCCGGCTGGTTTGCCTCAGTGGCATCGACCGAGACGCTGCCGTTGATGGCGTTCCTGAGCGGCGGTCTGGTCAACATATTCGTGCCGTCCGGCGGCGGTCAATGGGTCGTGCAAGGGCCAATTTTCATCGAGGCCGCGCAGACGATGGGGGTCGATCCTGCCGATATCGTGCTTGCCATTGCCTACGGCGATCAATGGACCAACATGGTGCAGCCGTTCTGGGCAATACCGCTGCTCGCCATCGCCGGGTTGAGTCTGCGCCAAATCATGGGCTACACCTGCGTGATCTGCCTGGTCACCGGCTTCGTATTCTCGGCCGGTTTATTGTTTCTCATGTGACCGGGTGGATTGAAGCTGTAACAGCTCAATTCAGCCCATAGCACCGTGCTGCGTTGTCGCCCAAGACTTTCCCTTGCACGCTTGCCGGCAGACCTTCACAGCTCTCGCGTAATTCTTCAACGATCCTGGGGCCCCCGCAGTCGAAGTGCGGATAATCTGAGGCCCACATCAGCACATCCTCGATACCCAGGGCCTCCACTGATTTCAACACGACATCATCCGGTTCACACGCCAGAAAGCATTGCCGATGGAAATATTCGCTCGGTTTCAGCGACAGCGGCGGCAGCATCCGGCCAAGCTTGCTGTGAAACTCATCCAGGCGAGCCAACCAATAGGGAAGCCAGCCAGCGCCAGTCTCCACGATGGCCACTCGCAAGCGGGGGTACTGCTCGAGTACGCCACCGCAAATCAGATCCATGCACGCCATCTGCTGCTCAAACGGATGGGCTATCACCATGCGCCGAAAGAAATCCCGGTAGCGATCAAACCCAACGGTGGGCATGTCTCCGGTTACCGAACTATGCAGGGCAACCGTACAGTCCAGCTCCTGGGCCTCGGCCCAGAATGGCCCGTACGCCGGGTCGCACAACTGACGATTATTATAGGGATTGGGGCGAATGGTAACGGCTTTCACGCCAAGGTCCTTTACGACGCGACGCATCTCTATTACCGCTTCATCAACACCCTGAAGAGGAACAGGCGCAACGTTGTACAGTCTGCCAGGATACGGTTGGCAGAAGTCCGCCATCCAGTCGTTGTAACCGCGGCAAGCTGCGGCAGCAAGCGCGGGATCGGTAATGCTACCAAAATATAAACCCAGCGAAGGGTAGAGCATCGATACGTCAACGCCTACCGCGTCCATCTCTTCGATGCGTACGTGCGGATCGTAACTCGCTGGCCGCAGATCATCCCACGTCAAGGTGTGAGCCCGTTCGGCATCGCTCAGGCCGCCCGGGATGCACATCGGGGCAATCGACTTTGGATTAAAAGTATTGATCTGAATCCAGTCGCGCCCATCGGCATCGGAAATAACCTGTTCCCAACTGTCGTTATCGAGCCCGCTTAGAATATCCTGAGATATAGGATTGTGAAGATCCGGGTCCGCATAATCCTGCCAAACTGCCTGTGGTTCCACGATATGAGCATCGGCGTCAATAATCATTGTCATCGGCCTCTCCTTTTTGGGTGTGGGCGTTCGCGCTCGCTTATTAAGTACTTCTAACGCCCTGCCGAGCCAATGTCAAAAACGTAGGCGTCGCCTGAACGGCGCGTCTTGATCCGCTGCGCGCGTTGTTTCTCATTTGAGCATCGTTTGCCCGGCCCCTTTTGTCGGCGCATACTCGAAAAGCGCGGAATTACCGAGGACAAAACGATGACCGACGCTCAGGAAAAAACCGCTAGTGAACTGGCGCACGAGCGCAAGCCTCACAAAGTTGTGCACCTCGATGAACTGGAATGGAAGAAAATCCGGTGGCCCGGAGAATGGGGCAAAGTCGCTTTCCATCCCAGCGAAGACGATCCGACCGAGCCATTATGCGGCATCACCCGGTTCGAAGCTGGCGGCTGGTTTCCTGATCACGCGCACGATTTCGCCCAGTTTTGGTACGTCCTTGACGGCGAGTGCACGGTGAACGGTGAAAAAGTGGTTGCAGGATCCTTCGTTTTCCACCCCGATCCCCACGTAGAGCGTGAACTCAAGACCGAAACCGGTGTGACCATCGTTTTTTGTCAGTATCCGGGCCCGAATACTGCAGCGCGCCCCATCTACAAGGAACGCTTCGATTTGGACGAACGGCGCGACGTATCCGAGGAATCGACAACGGTGTGAACAGGCAGTCAGGCAGCAACCCTCGCGCCCATAGGCCTGCCCGATGAAGGAATAAAAGTGGAATTCGGGATCTGTGTCGATGGAATGGACGACGTCGAGGCCCTCGTCAGCTACGCCAGAGCGGCGGACGAACATGGCTACGACTACGTTCTGATTAATGACGTTTACTTCGACCGCAGCCCCTTTCCCATGCTTGGCGCTTTCGCCCGCGAAACGCGTCGTGTCAAAATCGGTAGCAACGTCACCAATCCCTTTATCCGGCACCCGGTGGATCTGGCGAGCCAGATCGCCACGGTTCATGAATTGTCCGGCGGCCGGGCCTTTCTGGGGATTAGCAGTGGCTCACCGCGATCCTTCGACTATATAGAAACCAAAGCCGATCGGCCGGCAACCGGTTGCCGCGAAGCCATCGAAATCATCAAGCGCCTGCACACGGGCGAGACGGTCAGCCTCGACGGAGAAGTCTTTAAGACCCATGCGGCGAGATTGACCTTCGCTGTGGCAGGGCACATTCCCGTATTTCATGCCGCTGCCGGGCCGCGCATGATTCGCGTGGCAGCTCAGCACGCCGATGGCCTTATCATCGGGCTCGGGCCGCTGGCATTCGATCGCTACGTCATAAAAACCTATAAAGAGGAACTGGCGTTAGCCGGACGGCAGTGCGATAAAGTCGAGATTGTCAAGAACATCATTGTGTCGATGTCTGAAGATCGGGACGAGGCATTGAGACGGGCACGCGCGCTGTCGCTGGTCCATATTGCCAGAAAGATCGATGAGTCGCCGGCGACACTCGAGAAAATAGCCGGCATCGACCCCGAGCGGGCTGCGAGCATTAACGCCGCACTTAAAGATTACCTGGGCGATCACAAGCAGTTGGCAAAGGTCATCACCGACGACATCATGGAGCAGTTCGTGATTGTCGGAACGCCCGAGGAATGCATCGCCAACATCCGCGATAGAGCGACAATGGGGATCACCCATATCCAGATCCTGCGTCCCAACGTCGAATCGATCGGCTACCTGGCGGATGTCATCGAGCGTGTTTAACGCTAACCCGCATATTGCACGCTGACACAACCACTGCGTAGCGCCCCGATATCGACATCTGCAACGATTTCGCCGTCCGTGATGAGTAACACGCACGGCAAATTCGACTGCCCCCATTGCGCGGGAATGCGGGAGAGCAGACGCGCGCATGCAGCATCGGAATCGGCACCTGCCGTGACACAGGGCAAAGCACCCGCCGGTGCCGCTGTCTGCGGATTGCCGGCGAGAACGGGTAGTCCTTGATAGAAGCGGATCACATTGATGACAGGTCTCAGCGCGGTTTCCCAAGCGGCGGTATCCACGATCGCCGCTTCCTCGAGTACGAACAGCTGGGTGCCGGCCTCACCGAAGGCGCGACACACGGCCACCAGGATATGGGTGCTGGCCTCCAGTTCCTGTGTCGAATGAGCGCCATAGGCATCGTCGGCCAAACGCACCGGCCCGGGTAACACTACGCTGAGGATGGGGTCACCGTGTAGGGTCTGTAGCAGCCGCCCGGTAGTCTCCAAACCCGCTGCCAGACGGACGTGGCCAAGCACCGATGAGACAATCGATTCGTGTATCGATACTTCGCTTGCGTGCGCCAGGATCCGTGGTGGATAGTCCCCCTCCTCGACGCGAGCACCCAGGGCCTGGGCGATGGTACCGGCATCGCTGAACGTCACGACCCCGTCACTCTCAAGCGCTTGATGCAATGCGCTGAGTCCCTTGCTCAATTGCGTGGGATCACGAAGAAATCCACCACGTTCCACCGCATCTATCTGCGCAGCGGCCGCATACACGAGCGGCACGAATAACGGCGTTTCGGGAAGTTTATTGCGTTTGATGAAACTGCGCAGACGCCGGCGGGGATTGTCCGTCACGGCTCTCGCTTCCCACGTGCCTCAGGGTCGCAGCACCGGGCCCAGCGGTTGCGCATCGGGCCAACTACCATAATGTTTGAGAATGGCGTCCGCCGGTTTGCGTTTCAGCCACTGCGTCTCGAACTCGTCGTAGTTTCGGCCACGCAGCAAGCGTGCGGCAATCGTATCCGCTCGCCTCACCTTGGTAGCCTCTTGATCGACGCGCCCGGTTTCCGCATCAATGACAGTGCAATAGATCCGTTCGGCAACTTCGCTGGATACCACACCCTTCTCGATATCGACGGCGACCGCGGCAGGATCCCGCTCGATGGGATCACCATAACCGGTACCGCCGGTTGAGAATGCGAACGTTATGACGTCACCGTTATCATAGGGCCGCACGCTTCGTCCCTGGAATTCCGTCGTCACGTCGCCACCGATGGCGTCGTCTTGTAATAGCCCCGGCGTATCGAGAGTCAAGGTACTCGTGCCCTTTTTCATCTGTTCCAAAATATCGGCCTTGCGGATGCTGATCCCCGGGATCGTGCATGGTGCATAACCACCGAACAACGACTGTGGTGTCTGGATCTTGCTGTTGTCGGCGATCGCCATCATGTAAACCTCGGGCACGTGGTGCGCCACCCACAACTGAGATGTACCCACACCGCCGCGGTACTTGCCATGACCACACGAATCCTGCCAATGCTGTGACAGCGGCACCAGCAACGGAAATTCGTTTTCCATGAGCTCCACGTCCGGCGCACGGCCAAACACGCACCAGGGAAATCCGAATGCATCCATGCCATCCATCTCCGGTCGTGCGCCCTGGCCTTCGGAGTTAATGGAATATGCCAGCATGTCGGCAAACGGCATGTTCCATTGGGACAGACCCGCGAGCACCAAGGCATTACCGCCATTACCCATGGAAGCGCCGGCCTGCCGCCAATCCGTCGTGCAGAACATCGCCTTGGCCACGCAATTCGCGACCGCACTCATGACACCGGTCGCTGCCATCACCGAATTACTGGTTGCCGCACGAACATCCGGATTCAAGCAGGAGTTCGGTGGAAATTTGAAATCAATGCGTGCAAAAGTCGCGTTACTGATCGGCAGATCGTGAAATAAGTACTCATAAACATGATTGGAGAAATGACCGACCGCGGCCTGTGAGTGCGCGTTGTAGGATGACGCCGTCTCCGGGCCAGTGCCGGTAAAGTCGACTAACATGCGATCGTCGTGCTTGTGGATGGTCATATAGCAATTGCGTATCAATCCCTGTTCCAGTCCCACGGCGTCAGAGAAGGTCACGCATCGATATTTACCGTCAGGCCATTGGCGAAGCTTGCGCGCTGCACCTTCTTCCGCGGTGATGAGCATTTTGCGGAACAAGCCTTTCAAATAATCCAGGCCCTCCTTTTCAACCAGCTCCAACACTCGCCGTCGGACTCGATCGGCAGTCGTGCAGCGCGCTTTGAGATCAACCGTGATCATTTGCGGCGCGCGCACACCGAAGGCCTGAAACATCGTCAGGATGTCTTCATGTAATTGGAAATTCGTGCCAATCTTCGTCGGTGGTAGGTTCATGCCTTCCTCGAAACGCGCACGAGCCGACACCGGCATACCACCGGGCTCGGTCGCGCCCGTTTCCGTTGTGTGCACCAATGCTGCCGTCCAGGCGATCAGCTCACCCTCGTAGAACACCGGCATACAGACCATTTGATCCGGGTTGTGAACGCCTCCATACACGGCGTCATTGGCGAACCACAGATCGCCGTCTGCAATCCCCGGGTTTTGCGAATAATTTTGGATGATGTATTTAATGACCAATGGTGGAATCACGGAGTGCAGATAAGTGCCGCAAGAGCCGTTCACTAAATCCCCCGCCGCGGTCATGATGCCGACCAACGAGTCGCCGGCGATACCCATAGCACTACGGCACGAGCGCACAAACACCTCCATACCCTCGTCAAGAATATCGTTGGTGCGCTGGAAACCGATTTCGTACTGGCCAAGCCCTATCTTTGCCACACAAGCCAGCTCTTCCTCAGTCGGCGGCGACGGCTTGAGCCAGGCCATTTTTTGTTCGGTGGTCGGTATTGCCATAGGTATTACCTGGTTTTTGGTTCTAAACTATTTGTCTGCGAGCTTCGCCAGATCCGTTTCATCTTCACTGCGACGACCGTCGCGTACCGCCACCGTGCGGCTGACGTCGGCATCCGAGAAAGTCGGCGCCGCCGCCGCTGCACCTTCGAAAACACCCAGCCCGTATTCGTCGATCGCCAGATGCTGCCCCGGCGCAATCACGACCGTGGTCAAATCAGCCTCGACGATAGCCGGACCCGCAACGTGATTCCCGGGTTTAAGCGACTCAAAACGAAAAACCGGCGTATCCACGAACTCGCCAGCCGACGGCCAATAGGCCGGGCGGTTACCGATCAATGCCGCAGTCGCGTCCGCATCTTCCAGTGGCAACGAGACCAGTTTTGGTTTGGTCGTTGGCACGGCGACGCGCAGCACGAAACTGTCGAGATACACGCCCCCAGGCTTATTGACGACCAGGGGGCTGAACGCCTCCGAGAACTCCTGTTCAAAGGCATCGTAAACGGCTTGAGCGTCGGCATCGGATTTAATGTGCAGGATCGGTGAGGCCATGCGTTTGACGTTAACCTGACCGCCATAAAGCATGTCGAGTTCAAGCGAATAGCGCGCCGCATCCAGTGGCAAACCTTCGGCCTGCAGATCCTGCTCAGCGCGCGCGATGAGGCTGTCCACCACGCTGTTGAAGGCGTCCCGCTCGATGGACAACTGCTCCGTAATCGCCTGCATAAAGATCATGCGTCGGGACTGTTCATACAAATGCACAATATCGAGCACCGATGAACCCATGGCGCAAAACACCGGAGCGGACGGGAAAATGACCGCCTTGGGGATATCTGCCATGAATCCGCTGACATGCGTAGGCCCGGCGCCGCCGAACGCAAACAGCACGAAGTCTTCGGGTTTGTAACCGCGCAGGTGTACTTCCCGCTTGATCGCCGAGGCCATGTTCTGATCCACCACGTAGCGGATCAGCGCGGCCGCCTGCTCTACCGCGATGCCGAGCGGTTCGGCGATCCGCTCTTTGATGGCGCGCTCGGCTTTGCCCTTATTCAGGTTCATCCTGCCACCGAAATAATGGTCCGGATTGATGTAACCGAGCACCAGATCGGCATCGGTCACCGTCGGTTCGGTACCGCCCAGGTCGTAGCAAACCGGCCCCGGCATGGAGCCCGCGCTGTTCGGTCCTACGTCGAGACGTCCACCCAGCAGTTGATTAATGGACGCAATGGATCCACCGCCGGCGCCCACGGAAATCGTCTGCAGCATGGTTACCCCCACCATCCAAGTGTCGATGATCGGGCGGAACTCGTAGTTTCGCACGCTCGATTCCACCACCAGTCCGACATCAAAACTGGTGCCACCCATATCGCAGGCGACGACGTTCTTGTGGCCCATCTGACTGGCGAAATGTACCGAGCCCATAAGGCCTGCGACCGGTCCACCATTGAAGGTACGGCAGGCCGTGGTTTTAAACAGATCCGCGCTGCCGCCCGAATTGTGGATCATCAAGAAGCTGTCCCTGTAGCCATGTTCGCGCAGGCGATCCCAGGTCGCCGAAAGCTCCATTTGCATCGCTCGCTGCAGATAGGCATCAAGTATCGCCGTCATCGTGCGCTCGTATTCGCCCAGCTTCGCCACCACCTGGTGAGAAAGCACGACCGGCAAATAGCCAATGTGATATTCCTTGTACTCCTCGCGGATGATCTCCTTAATGCGCCGCTCGTGATCGGCGTTCACAAACGACCACAACAACGACACGACAATGGCGCGCGCGCCGTTATCGACCAGCGTGCGGAGCTTGCGCCGCACGTCCGCTTCATCCAGCGGCCGCAACACGTTGCCCGCTGAGTCGATACGCTCTTTGATACCGACAATCATGTCGCGAGCCACCAATGGGGTGGGCTTACTCTGAATGGCCAGATTGCGGCGTTGCGACACCCGCTTACCGTCGGTCCACTGCGCGCCTCGGCCGATCAGGGTGGCGTCTTCGTGGCCTTCAGTGGCAACCAGGCCTATGCGCGGCCCGGTGCGTTGGATAAGGCGATTCAAGGCAACCGTGGTGGAGTAACGAATAATTTCTATTTGCGGCAACAACTCATGCACATCCATATCTACCGCATCAGCGGCGTCTTCAACGGCGTTGATGAAACAAATCGACAAGTCCTGCGGCGTAGTCGGCGATTTGACGATAGTACGTTCACCATTGAGGGTCAGCACGAGATCGCAAAAGGTTCCACCGATGTCGACATCGATGGAATCTAGGATCTTGGTCGAGTCGGCTGGCATTTCAGCCTGCGTCCCCACTGCGCAGGGCCAGGTGACCATCTTCCACTTGCAGTTCGCCTGCATCGATGCGTCGTTTCAGCGATGCAATATCGACTTCGATATCGTGGGTAATGGGGTGGCCGGGCGGTAAGTACTCGGTTTCAATCTGGCGGCCACATTCTGGGCAATAGAACTCGAGGATCCGCACCCATTCGGGGTCCGGCGAAAACGTGTAGTCCCCGCTGATAACCGGAGGGTGTATTTCGCTGGGATCGCGCTCGCCGACGAGGCAGCCGCGTTTGTAGTTTTGCGTCGCGTCTATCAGCCGATGGCCACAGCTGTGGCAGTACCAGCCGTCGTCGTTCAAATCCAGATCGAGGTATTCGGTAAATCGGATTTTTTCGATCACTCAACTATCCTTTGTCATCACGCCGTTGCCAAACTCATCAATGCGCAGGCTCCAGCCCGGGTGCAGCAGACAGGACACACTGCCGCCGCCAATCACCGCCGGTCCAAGCACTGTATCACCGACGGTCAAGGTCGTGCTGTCATAAACCGGCAAATCTTTAAACTCAGATTCGATCATGACCGGCCGCGTCCCGATCGGTGTCAACGCCTGCGCGGAGTCGCGTCGCGCCACCTCCGGCGAATGGGTGGGCACCGCAAATTCGATGCGCGCTCGAACCACGGCCTGATCAATTACGGGTAAAGTCGGTAGCGATGAACCATCGATGGGCAGACTGATACGTACACCGCCATCTGCAACCGGGTCGAATTCAGCACTAAATTGCGCGTCGTCGCCGGCAAATCCCTCGCTTTCCAGATCGCTCAGAGCAGCGGCGCGTAATTGAGCTATAACGTCAGGTATCTGCGCTGCAACGGAACCCCTTTCCGAAGAAGCACTCACACCTTGTTCATAGACATGGGCCACATTACCGATAGCGGTACCGAAGGCGCTGAACACCGGGCCCAAGGCAAAAGAAACATAGAGCGATTCAACGCTTAACAGCTTCGCCGCAAATGACGCGACCAGCGGCCCGTTACCACCATAAGCGAACAGGGGTAACGCAGTGGTATCAATGCCCGCCTCCGCCGCCGTGCGCGTAACGAGCGCCGCCAACATCTCCGCAGCGCGATCACACGCGGCCAACGCGGCCTGCTCGATTGACACGTTGAGGGACCGCGCAACGTGCTCGTCTATAGCCGCTCGCGCCTGCTCCACATCCAGTTGTCGGCGCCCCCCCAGAAAACTGACCGGATCGACGTAGCCCAGCACCACATAACAGTCCGTCAGCGTCGCATTCGTGCCGCCTAAACCGTAGCAGGCTGGGCCGGGAGCGGCGCCCATACTCTCAGGGCCCAGACCGATCTCGCCCGCATCTACACTTACAACGCTGCCGCCGCCCAGTGCCAGCGAACGTAACATCTGCAGCGGGGTTTTGATGGGGATCCCGAAAAGATCGCCGCCCTCGCTTTCCATTGGAACACCGTCACGCACGAAACTGATTTTCGCCGTCGTGCCACCGACATCCACGCATGCCATCGTATCCAGACCATATTGCCGCGCGAAGTATGCCACGGCGAAGGTACCAAACACCGGCCCCGACTCAATCGTATCCACCGCTTTGGTCTTGCCAATGCGTGCCATGCCGCCGTTGGTGTGACCGACCAGCAACGTGCCGCGCCAGTCGTCATCGACCTTGAGCCGCTCTTCAGCTTTGAACAATGCGCTGGCCAGCGCCGGATGCGCATAGGCATTGATAAGGGAGAAATGGGTACGGGTCATGTCGTCGGGTGCTTGTACCATCTCCGATCCGAGAAGAACCGGCACCGCGCCGAGCACGTGATCGGGATATTGCTCGCTGATGACGGTTTTGGCCGCACGTTCCCGGCTCGGATCGGTAAACGCACCCGCGAAGCTCACGCAAACCCGACGAACCCCGTCTTCAAGCAGACCACGCACCGCACCGAGCACCTGCGTGGCATCGTGATCAGCTTCAAGTTCGATAATATTCGCCGCGCTTATGAGGCTGTCTACCGCCGGGGAATCGTCCTGCCCGTACAAACGTGTCTTCTCTCCGGCATCAACCAGCAAGCCGACTTTCGGCCCGCTGCGTTGCGCCAGTACGTTCGTCGTGACGGTCGAGGACCAGCGAATTACAGTCACCTGATCGAGAAAATCACGGCGGTTGGCATAACCCAGATCGCCCGCGGCCTGATCGATGAGCGCCATCATGGCGACCGTCAGGTCATGCGGGGTGGAATCCACTTTGATGGTGTACACGAGTTCGTCGCCGGCTATGAGCGCATCCGTCATGGTGCCGCCGGCGTCTATATTTACCGTTAACATCGCGTAATTCTGGTCCGGGCTTTTGCTAGTCGTGCGAGCGACAGATTGATCCAAAGCTGCAATTTAACTGTGAACCCAGGTAAGCGCGAGCGCTTTACTTTAAGCGCCGTTCCAGGGCGCGGTAAGCTTAACACGTAACCGATAATGTGTTGTCGCATTAGCCCTACCACGCGAACTCTGCATGTGTGCGGCCCACACGGCACTGGCACAACGATGGACCTGACATTGACAGGCGCACGCGCTAACTAGCGGAGGCGCCACAAACACTGTGCTAGACTCGAATCGAGGCTCGGCTTTAACAAGCCCATCGTATTCAGACCGGGGGAGTCGGTTCGGGAGGAGCACCTGCTGACGCAGTAAAAATCCGTGCACACCAGAGCGTTCAAAAGCCCTAGGAAAACTCATTTCCTGGATAACGGAGAAATATAATGGCCCTTATTCGATACACCTTCATCGTTTTTTCTTTCGCGGCGATTTTCACGTTGCCCGTCGCTGCACAGTCGCCCTCGGACAAAACCCAAGCCGTCTATACTGTCAGCAAGCTCGTTGAAAAAACCGAGAGTGAATTTAAGAAATACGAGCGATTGAAGGAGGGCGATCGTCTGATGGAGGTGAGCGGGCAATCCGGCCCTCCTGCCATTGTCAACATTACGAAGTCTCTGCGCTCAGAACTAAGTCAGGCGCTCGGCAGTTACCTCAAAGCGATTGACTCAGGCTGGTCTGCCTCTGACCCCGAACTTTCAAAGGCCCGCGAAACGATTCAAACGGTGCAGGCACGAATGGAAGAAGTCGGTGTCTGGATCTGCTTTAAGTGGGATGAAGAGCGGCTCTCTGACCGGGCGCGTGATGATCTGGACGCAATCCGACTGAAGGCCTGGGAAGGCACTCTAATAATGAAGCTCGGAAAGGTCGATGCGGCGGTCGCGGCATTCGCGTTCGCCCGCAAGTTGGTCGACGAACATAGTCAAGCCATAGAGAACCAACTCGATCAAGGGCAAGACGTCGTGGATACGCGCAAGCATCCCGCGTTCGCGCGTACGATAACCGAGATCGATCGGCTGGAGGCCTCCGTCAAGGACGATCTCGGCAAAGTTGAAGGCGAACGAGAGCAGTTAACGCAGGATATAAAGGCTCTCGTGGCGGTATCTCAGAAAGCCTCGCCGTTTCTGCAAGAAGTCCGGAACTTCGGCAGCTTTAGCGGAGCGGAGGACAAAATAATCGAAGCAGCGGATCAATTTCGAAAGAAGATCGACGCATTCGAAAGTGATTACGGCAGCGCGGTGAAAGACACGCTCGCGAGCTTCACGAATCGCTACGGCTCAGACCGCGACGCGATCTCGGCGTCGATCGCCCGGATTATGGGTAGCCAGTCGCTGCAGGTTCCGCAAAGCCCTCAGTTCCTGATCGCTGAACTCAACAACGGACTGGACGGCATCGCTGAGAGCCGAAAGAACATGGTTGAGCAACTCATCGAGATCGGAACGCGTAACAGCACCAGCGAGAGCGCGGACTCTGCGCGAAGAAAGGAGACCTTCGCTCTGGCTCAAAGCAGCCTCGAGTTAGCGCTTGAGATCGACCCGCAGAATGCGGAAGCCAAACGAATTCTTGACGGCCTCAGTGCCGGAGCCGCCGCAGCGGAGGAACTAGTGGAAGCCAAGCTGGCTGAAGGAACCTGGGACGATCACTCGAGCGTATTTCAGGGACCCGGAAGCGCCGATAGCCTGGCTGAATCTGCAAAGGAGTGGCTTGCGGCAGACCCAGGCTGGACAGAGAAGAAAGATGTCATTGCGGTGCGTATCAATGGCGACTGGGTAGTGGCGGAGAAGGATAGAGACGGTCGACCACTTACCTGGGGCCTACCGATCGAGGCGGCATTTATTCGCCACACTGACCGTGACGAGGGTCTCGATATGGCCTGGGTATTCCGGCTCACATTGGTCACCCGGGATAACGAAAAGGCACCGCCATGGAAAGCTTCCTGGGTTGGCGGCAATCGGCAGATGCGAGCTTCCGAGATCGATGGGACGGGCTCAGGCGGGCCAAATCCGATATTTAGGCTGCTCCTGGTTCTGGCACTCGTCGCCTCGGGCGCACTGCTCGTCGGACCATTCGTTACGTCGCGAGTACCTGCACTCAGTGCTGCCTATGCTCTGTTGACTCCGCTGCGTCCCGTTATCGGCGTGGCCACGCTCGCCGTTGGAGTGCTCCTGCTGGTGCTGAGCCTTCTCAATCCGCTGTCGAACCTCCTTCCACAAGCCGCGGCAATTGTTGCGGGCTTGTTTCTGGGAATCGAACTGCTCCTGAAAAAACGGCCCGAGTCCGATGCGCCATCGGCTGAAGATGCGACGAGCCAGGCGGGTCGAAGCGCGGAAGCGGCGGTGGGGAAGGCGCAGGAACTGCTGGCCGGGCAAGCGCAGAACATTCGCAAGATCGAAGGCATCCAGGTTCCTCTCGGCGCGGCCTGCCTGGTCCTTGCCCTGCTCCACCTGGTTGCGGGTCAGATAACCCTATTGTAGAAAGCGGGATATAGGTAAGGCGGTGATCAGGGAGAAATGGGTGCGGATTTTCTCTCCGGGCGCCTGAACTATCTTCCCACCGAGGTATCGACCCACACCGATGGACATGAAATTGGCAGGCCGAACGGCCGTCATTACCGGTGGCAACATGGGTATCGGCAAGGCTATTGCGAGAGGCCTCGCCAGCGAAGGGGTCAATCTGGTCTTGCTCGCCCGAACCCGCGACAAGCTCGAGGCCACGGCCGCCGAGATCACCACGGCTTGTGGTGTGGAAGTGCTTGCACTACCTACCGACATCACTGACAGCGATGCGGTTAACAATGCAGCGAAGACCGCCATCGACCGATTCGGTGTCATCCATATCCTGGTCAACAATGCCGGTCACCGCATGCGGCGTCTGGATAGGCAGACTTTATGGGACGATGCGGACTGGCAGGCCGACATCGACGGCAAGCTGGTCGGCATGTTGCGCGTAACGCGCGCGTTTATGCCCCATCTCGACACAGGCGGGGCCGGGCGTATCATTAATATCAGCGGTATTGCGGGGACCAGCGTTTACGATACTGCCATGACTCACGGCCTGAACAACGCTGCCATGAACCACATCACTGGCTACCTCGCCCGAGACGTCGCCGAGACCGGCATCACCGTGAATGCTCTGATCCCCGGGCTGATTGCCACTGAGTGGCGCGAAGAGTGGGCCACGGCGCAGGCGCAGAGTGCGCAAACCAGTAAGACGGAGTTTCTGGCCCGCTATTGCGAACAAAAAGGCATCCTCGCAGGTCGCTGGGGTTCCGTGGAAGAAGTCGCCGACGTCGCCGTGTTCCTCGCCTCCGACCGCGGTGGCTATATCAATGGGGCCAAGATCGTCGTCGACGGCGGCTATGGCGTCAATCCGCGCTAAACTAATAGCGAAAACAGCGTGAAGTCTAGCGTTGGCCGCAGTCTGCATTCCGTAATGGAGAAGTTCTACAGACCAGAGCGCTACCCCTTTTTTGACGGTCTGAAAGGGTACAACCAGGAGGTGAGCGCCTGTACGCTGCGGGTTTGGATCCACACCTTGCCAGTCCCTGAGAACCGGCACACGAACCCTTCGCCGGAGAAAAACAACGACTTGTAGCCGCCCACCTTGGAAATCTTGTACTCGAGCCCTTCGGTAAAACCGACAATGTTGCCGGTATCAACAACGTAACCGCCGTCTACGTCCAATTCGATCATGCCGCCATAAGTATTGAACCAAAGGTCACCTTTACCGCTGCAGCGAATAAGGAAAAAACTCTCGCCGGAAAAAAATCCCTTATTCAGACCCTGCCATTTGGTCACCGTCTCCACGTCCATGCCCGACGCGACGAACGCGGAATTCTGCAGGAACACGGTGTTACCGCTCAGATATATGTGGCCGAGGTCCCCCGGCGCGCCAGGGGCTATGCCCACCTCACCCGGCCCGCCTTCGGCTGTGAACTCGTTTATGAAGATCGACTCGGAAGTCAGCAAGCGGCCCAATCCGCCTTTCGCTTTGGTCTTCATCGTGATGTTTGTGTCCATGGTCGCCATAGCAGAGGCTTCCACTTTCAGCGTCTGCTCAGCGGGCAACTGCACGGTGAGAAAGGAATAATCAGGTTGTCCCTCTATCTCGAATTTTAAACCCGGTTGCTCCAGTTTAGCCGGTGGTGGCGTGTGTGCCGCCGATGCAGTAGCAGGCTCGGGATCATTCGATGCGGACTCAACCGGCTTGACGACAGGAGATCCTTGCTGTTCGATCTGCGCGACCAAACCAATCTTCTCTAACGCATTGTGAAAGGCTGTCGCGCTCGCCTCGTCCACGTTTTTTTTGATGACTACGGGCGCTCGGGCAAAGGTCTGCTCGCCCTTGTCGACGGAAAGTTTGAACATCTTGCAGAACTCGCTGATTGCGGTTCCGCGGTCGATGCCGGGTTTCAGCTCTCCGGTCAGGGTAACTTGATAGCTTGAATCAGCCATGGTGGCTCCCGCGTTATCGTGGACGGCTTTTCAGAGAGGGGGTCAGGTTGTGGCCAAAGCTCGAAGGGTTATGCGATTGGCACCACAGTGTCCCTTTACCGTTGAACTTGCACACCAGGCCTTCTCCGCCCAGAAAGGAATGGATCCAGCTCTTACCCGCTTTGGTAATACTGAAGTCGAGCGTTTCGCTAAAGGCCACGATGTGCCCACTATCGACGATGTATTCGCCATCCACTTCTATCGAATAAATTGCGCCGAACGAATTGAGCAGGACCTGTCCGCGTCCGTTGAGCTTCAACCAGAACACGCTCTCCCCAGAGAGAATTGACTTAAATCCTTGCCAGCCGAGATCAATCTCAACGTCTTTCTCGCACGCCATAAAGGAGCCGCCCTGAACGATCAGGTTCTCGTTGTCCAGGTCGTAGATCATCATGTCGCCCGCCAGCGCAGCGCCAAACCAGACCTCTCCAGACCCGGAGGAAGACTCGAAATGATTTAGGAACATGGATTCGCCCGCGACCATGCGCTTAAGCGCCTTCAGCACTCCACCCTTGCCCTTCTTATGGGTGGTGGTCGTCACCCCCATGTTCTCGCTCATGGCGATCATAGCGCCCGACTCCGCGGTGCATGACTCGCCCTGCTCCAATTCCACCTTGGCGGCGGTATTGCCCGGTCTATGCATTAAGGAGATTTTCATCAGAGCCTCGGATTAACCCAGCCGGTCAGGCCAGAGATACTGCGGGTTTGCACGACGACTTTGCCCTTGCCTTGAACGCGCGTCACCAGCCCCTCTCCGCCGAAGAAGCTCGAAAACAAACCGCCCGCCAGTTGCAGTTTCAGCTTGATACTCGGGTCGTAAGCCACCAGGTGGCTGGTGTCGATGATATATTCGCCATCAATGTTTTTCTCGAGGAGCTTGCCGTAAGCGCCGTACCACACTTTGCCGGTACCACTGACGACAAGCCTGAAGAGTCCCTCGCGCGCGATCCACGAAACGATCCCGGCCCATCCAAGCCCCAACGTCACGCCTTCGGATGCAGCAAGAAACGCACCCGGCTGCAAGAATATCGCTTCATTGTTGAGTTCCTTACAACGGATTTCTCCGGGGGTGGGCTGTACCAGTGTGACCCGCCGGGTCGCCGTTTGATTGTTGCGAAAACGGCTGATAAAAAACGTCTCACCGCCAAGGAATTTTCTCAACAACGCGGCTACGAAACCGCCATTGGTTCGGGCGGTCAGATCCACGTCGGCATGCATACTCGACATAGCGTCGGACTCCGTGATTATTTCCTCGCCCGGCTCGAGGTCCACATCTACGTAACTGAATGCCTCTTCGCCTTTTATCTCAGACTTCATCAACATCCTCCGTGTGGTCCAACGCGAACTGCTTTACTAGCGATTTAAACCGCTGGAACTCACTGTCCAGATCACGAAACTCGGCGACGTCCTGCCGTGCAATTAGCTCTTTCAGGCGAGCAATCCGTTGGTCGCTGGCCGGGTGGGAGCTCAGGTACCGGACGGCATTTTCGGCTAGTGCACGTGCAGTAGCATCCTCAATTGAGCTCAACATGGCGTCTTCTGTTTCTCGAACCCGTTCAAAAAAAGTAGTCAGCCCCTGAGGATCGATCGCCGCTTTGCGCAACAAGGCAAATCCTTTCTCATCGGCCTGCGCCTCGAATCCACGCGAGTAACTTTGGTGGATCAGCAGCGGCGCGGCATCCACGACTACCGCCAGCACACCGCCCACATCCCCGAACAGCGCCTGTACCAAAGCGAAGATGCTGGTACCACCGATGACATTGCGCACGCCGTGCTGCTCGGTGACATGTGCCATCTCATGCGCCAGCACACCCAGCATTTCATCGGCGCTACCAGCGGCGATTATCAGGCCAGAATTGATCACAATATAGCCTCCAGGGAGCGCGAATGCATTGACTTCCTCATCGTGAACGATAGCTATATGGAAGGTATACCGGTCGCTCGCGGCCGCCGTGATCAATGGCTCGGTCAAAACCTGCTGCAGGCGCGCGCCCTCTTCTGACGCCATCATCTCGTTTTCGTGCTGATATTGAGCGAAGGTGGATTCACCGAGTTTCGCCTCCCATTCTGCTGGGATCTTCCTCGCGATCATCCCGGTAATCCAATCGACGTTAGTCAACGCCACGACCGGCATCGCCACAAGCGCGACTACCCCCAATACCAATACACTCCAGTTCCATATTCGTCTGCGTCGGACCCTGTTCAGCTGCTCACGAACGCCGGGGGCATCGCGCAGCGCTTCGTTATCGAGGATTGAGAGATCGCTGGTGTAGAGGGTCCATCCAGGTTGTATGGCATGGGTCATGAAAACCAAGCGATCACTGGCACCGCCCAGCTTGAACTGTGTGCTCGCTAACGGAAAGGAAACACTCTTGCCGCTGCCTTCAAAGCGAATGCCGTCCGATGAAATGTTCAACGTACCCGAACCTCGGCCGCGCTCGAATCCGTCGTGAAAAGCATGTGCTTCGTAAACAGCCATATGCATGGTCGTGATTCAGCGGGCCGCCAGACATCGAATAGGAGAAGATCGGGCGTCAGCGACCGGCGACGATCAGCGTGTATGGCGTCGGTTCCAGCGGCTGAATTGCCACATTGGGCAGGCCCGCGGCGGTAAACATGGCCTCGTATTCCGCTCCGGTGTATGCATCCCCAGACGGAGTCTGGCGCAGCATTTGCATCGCGAACATCGCCGCCTCTGGTGGACTCACGCGATCGGGATTGGGCACCCAGTCCAAGGTATACATTTTCCCGTGAGGCGCCAGCGCATCGCCGAGGCGTCGCATAAAACTCTCGCAAACTGACGGCTCGAAGTGGTGGAAAAAATTGACGATGACAATAACGTCGTAATTATCGTCAAGCTCGAGCGTAAACGCATCGCCAGCCAGCGATGTAACACGCTCCGCAACATTCGCCTTTATTGCATTTTCGCGCGTGACTTCCAGAACACGCGGCCAGTCGAGGGCAGTCACTTCGACGTTCGGGTATTGCTTGGCCAGCGTGATACCAAAAACGCCGGACCCTGCCGCAACATCCAATACCCGGCAGATCCCATCGGCTTTGACATCGACCAAACCTGCGAGGACCTGGGCCGGCAGACTTTGCATGCCGGTCATGGCGCGTGCGAACTCAACCCATTCGGGATGATCGGGTTCGTCAGAGCCTCGCGGCGAGCTGACAACGCCGCCTTTGCGTACCGCCGCCGCAACGTCGCCGATGTCTTTTGTAAACAACGGGCCCATTAGAAAGTAGGCGGCGTCGCCCATGTAGGCGGGCGAGCGACGGTCAAGAAACGCCGCGCTATCAGCGGTCAATGCGTAACTATTGTCTCGTTTGGTCACAAACCCCAACGTGGTCAAACAATCGCACAGGATCCGCATGCCACGCTCGCTGGCGTCACTCAATTGTGCCAATTGCGCGATCGTGTCGTGGCCCTCGCCGATGGCTGTGAAGACATCGAGATCGATACCACCTCTGAGTGTTGCGGAGTCGCGATAAGCGTTGATAGTACTCAGAATCAACGCCGGTGAAGGATTGTCGCTCATTGTCGCGTCTTGAAGCTGAAGTCGGGACACGTATGGTACAACAACGACGACAGCATGAGGGGTAAAGACAGCTTTGACGACTTATTAGATTTGTAATTTATGCGCGCGCTTTCTCTCCCAGCTCTGCAATGATTTTATCGCGGTCTCGAGTCAGACGTTTGCGGTAGGCAGAAGGAACTTTCGTCTGCGGATCATGGCTGGCACTCCACTGCAGCATGTCGATTAGTATCGGCAGCAAGTCGATTCCGGATTTCGTCAGACTATAACGATACTGGCGTCCCGGGCCACCGCGAATTTTTTCTCTGGAAATTATTTCGTGCGACGTCAGGCGTTTAAGCCGATCCGCAAGTGTGCTGGGCGCGATGCCCTCGGCCGACGCTTCAATTTCGGTAAACGTGTGTTTGCCGTACATTGCGATATCGCGCACGACGAGCAATGACCAACGATCACCTACTATGTCCAGCGCCTGAGCGATCGGGCAATCGGATCTTCTTTCGCCCATAAAACCTCCGTCACCCCCCGCTTGGTTATTTATTGTCACCACCGTCATTCAATACTTGCAATTCGATAGTATCATGATAGATTACTTTCGAAATACTAGTAATGCATGATCTGTTATCACTTCTATCAGCCGAGACGCCTTTGGAGGACGTAATGAATTCACCTGAAATATGCTACTTGCTGTTAACTGCAATTTTGACGGGTCTTCTCTGGATCCCTTATGTAATCGGCCTCGTGAAAACTCGCGGCCCACTGCAACCAAACGATTATATAGCGGCGCCCGATAGTCCGCTTCCCGAGTGGGTAAATCGTGCCAATCGTGCGCACATTAATGCGGTTGAAAACCTCGCGCCCTTTGCCATATTCGTTCTGGTAGCCGCGCATCTTAACTATTCGACGAAAACCACAGTATTGCTGGCGACCATTTTCTTCTGGTTTCGCCTCACCCATGCCGTACTACATATCTCAGGTTTTCGCCATTTCAGAGCGCGCACCGTGGTCTTTTCTATCGCGAACATCGCAATGATTGCTTACGGCGTGCTCGTCGTGAAGCAGCTCGTGTAAACCGCGGCGGTGCGCAACAGCTAAATGTTGTCAGCGTCGGGCTGTCCGCCGGAGCATTGAAAGACACGCGCTGAACCGTCGTCGGCATGGGCGGTTCTGTCCTTCCAGTCAAACCAGCGTCGGCCTAACAGCCTATTCAACAATCGGTCGACAGGCGACAAGACACCCAGGTAGAAATAGCCTTTCATACGCGTGCGTAGCCGCTGATTTTGACACCGCAGCGAGATGGAATACCCGGCCTGCTCATACTCGACGAAGTGCCAGAACTGACTTGGGATGAATAAGGTCTCCCCGGGTGCCAAGCGATCTTGATAGCCACGAACCTCACGTAGCCGCGGATGTTTGTCGAAGTCGGGGGATTTCACATCCACATAGCTGCGTACCGTAAACGGGTGCTGGTAAAGATTGCATGAATCGCTCGGAGGTATGAGCGTTATGCGACGTGTCCCGACCAGGGGCGTGTGAAACACATGCGCCATGTCGATGTCGTAGTGGATTGGCGTTGCGGATCCTTTGCAACCCGCAAACAAAAACATGAAACGGCGTGAGAATCCGTCCGCGATCGTCGGTAAGTGCACATCAGCCACAAGTTGCGGAATTTCCTTGGCGATGTTGTACAAAAACATGCGCGCATCGAGATCGCCACTAATGACGAGTTGTAGGTATTGACCAAATGAAACAGTACGTGTGGCACTCATATAATCCGCGCCAGGCTCGCCAAAGCTGGAATTGTAGATCTTGACTGGGCAGTGTCCGTAATTTTGCGCTAGATACTCTACCGTCCATTTCTGCAGAGCCGGCCAATCGGAAGCCAGGTTTTCCAGCACAACCGGGATTTGCGGCTGCAGATACAAGCGCTCGAACGTTGCGCGGTCGATGTCTTGCTCACGCGGTATCGGATTCAGACAAAGTCTCTGATCCGAAGCGGTCGTCGGCTCTGTCGCTCGAGTGTGGGATGGCGTAATCGAATCGTGGCGGCAAGCAAGTGCAGACATCATTGAGCGACGTCGGAGGCGGCCAGCGCCGCCAGCGCATTCCCCATAACTGGCTTCAGGCGGCGGCTTCCAGAAAATCTCGAAAAATCCGATTTTCTAGAAGACACCTTCGGGTCATTTTTAAACGACAACCCGTCAAAGAAAGCCTCGTAAATCTGCAAAATGTCCGGCTGTTCAAAGTGCAAAAAATGACCTGCGTCTTGCACGATATGCGATTCGCAGCGGGGTATTGCTTGCGCTGCCAGCTTCAGGTCCTGAAGGTTGAGAATTGTGTCGTTTCCGCCGTTGATAATCAGGGTTCGAGCCTTGATACAAGCCAGTTCGACGAGTTCATTGATGTGACCTATGTTCTCGACAAATTCACAATGGTCGTAGAAGCAGAGTTGCTGTTCAGGACGCATTTTCTTGAATTGGTGGACGATCTGTTCCTTGTGTCCTGCTGAGATCTGCTGACCAAAGCATTCAATAATGAGGTGTGCTGCCTCGGGGCCACGGTCAGCTTCATACAGAGATCGACCACGGCGGATGACCCGCAGCATCGCGCCACTGGGTTTAACGCCAAAGCTACCGAGGATCAACTTGTCGGGAACATCTGGATAGCGCGCCGCAAAGGCGGCAACAACAATCGTGCCCCATGATGCGCCGATGATATGCAACGTGTCATTGCTATGGGTCGCCCTAATAATCTCTTTCAAGCACGTCACCTGCTCGTCCAATGACACCCTCATCGGTGGAGACAGTATTTCGGAATTGCCGTGACCCGGCAGGTCGAAAATGACCACCGAATAACTGCTGCGGAATCGGGAAATGACCGATCGCCACGCGGCCATAGTCTGCTGGGCACCATTAACACAGATCAGGGTCTTGGCGCCGTTACCGTACACTCGGTAAGGAACAATGAAGCGGTCGTATTTGATGCTGCCCTTGAGTCTATTCACACTTTGTCCTAGGTCGATCAGACAGATCACACCGACAAACGGCAGTCGATTGCTCGCTCCCGATTGGTATGTTTCAGCGGAGAATCACGGGCCAGCAACGGTTGCCGGCACGATCGGAATCATCAGGATGCACCGATTTAACCGGTTTGTGCATCGATGTGCAACCACCAATGCGTATTTGTTGCGCAGATCCAACAGGTTCAGGGTGATCTTGCAGATGCAAATACGGGGACAGGCAGTTTGTGTTTGCAACGGTGGTAACCATGAATTTGCATCGGAACAATCCTTGCCTATGTGCACTTGCGCGTTTCGCCACCTTCTGATTCGACCATGAAAACGAAGAACCCATGGTAGACTCCGAACGCAAAGTTGCCGAACCAGGATGCGCGAACATCCTTACAATTTGGACGGCTTAAAAGGCGCGTGAGGAGACGTTGATATGCGCAAACCATTCGAAATTGCTCTGGAAAAAACGCGCCGACAGTTCCTGGTTGGCAGCGCATCGCTCGGGACGATCTTAGGATTCACTCGAAACGCGTTTGCAGGTCGCTCAGCCGACTCAGCGCCCCCATTCGATTCCCACGTCAAGGCGAGCCTGAGTACTCTCGCGCAGCGCATGTTTCCAAACCAAGCGTTCAACGAAACTACTTTTGGCCGTGTCGCCGACGTCATCGTCGAAGACGCCGGCAATTCGATGCCATTAGCAGAGTTGATCGGCAACGGCATCAAATCTCTTGACGCTGCCCAAGAGTCGGATTGGTTGCAGGCCAGCGAACAGTCTCAAATTATCGCGATGGAATCGATCCAGGAACAACCGTTCTTTCAGTATGTGCTTAACAGGAGTATCGATATCCTTTATCGCGACCAGTCGTTACTGACATTGCTCGGCTATGAAGGGTCATCGATTGAAAAAGGTGGTTACCTGCATCGTGGTTTCAATGATATTGATTGGCTGCCGTGACTACATTCGCAGTTAACGATAATTCCGTTGTGGTCATCATTGGATCCGGAGCTAGTGGCGGCACTCTCGCCAATGAACTAGCGCAGCAAGCCATTGACGTGGTGTGTCTGGAAGCAGGCCCGCGTTTGGAGACGAAGGATTTCGTCAACAATGAAGCGGAAATGTTTCCTAAGCTGACTTGGCTGGACGAACGAGTCGGTAAAGGCGATTCGATCCCATCGTTCCCGATGTGGACTTGTAAAGCGGTTGGCGGTACCACCATGCATTGGACGGCAGCGTGTCCGCGCCTACAACCGCACGAGATGCGCGCGCGCAGCACGTACGGCGAGTTGGCCGGCGCAAGTCTGGTCGATTGGCCTATCACCGCCGCAGAGATAGCGCCGTTTTACGACCGGGCTGAGGATCAACTGGGGGTTACCGGTACGCATGGTATCGAACGATTGCCTGGCAATAATAACTACCAGGTACTGGAAGCCGCCGCAAAAGCTGTCGGCTACAAAGATGTCAACACCAACAATATGGCGATTAACTCGGCGCCTCGCAATGGCCGTCCAGGATGCCTGCAGTTGGGATTTTGTACCAGCGGTTGCGTCATTGGCGCCAAATGGTCGCCGCTATATGGCGAGATCCCAGCAGCGGAAGCGACGGGGCATTTTGAATTGCGGGCGAATTCAATGGCAGTTCGGATCACGCACGATAATCGAGGTCGCGCAAACGCGGTGGAATATCTCGACGCGACCGGCGCACGCCAAACCCAGCAAGCAAGCGCCGTGTGCGTGGCAGCCAACGTAGCTGACACCACGCGTTTATTACTGCTTTCGAGCAGCGGCAAATACCCGCGGGGCCTGGCCAATTCCAGCGGCCTGGTTGGGCATAACTATATGCACCATGAGCATGTCACCTTTGCCGGAATAATGCCGGGCACGGTAAACATGCATCGTGGTACACATATGGCTGGGATTGTGAAGGACGAGGCCGGCCACGACCCATCCCGCGGATTCGCCGGTGGTTTTATCATAGCCACGGTACCATTCTCTCCAGAGACCTTGGCACGATTACTCGCGCCACGCATGTGGGGGAAACGCATGGCTCACATGCTCGACAATTACCAAAATCTGGCCATGATGATGGCCATCGGCGAAGACCCACCAGTGCAATCCAATCGCATCACACTACACCCCAGCAAGAAAGATCAATACGCTCTACCCGTTCCGGTCATACATTATAAAAAGCATGACAACACCAGGACCATGGTGGAGCACATGCGCAAATGTGTGAACAAGCTTTATCACTCACTCGGTGCGAGCGAAATCTACGAGATGATCGACATGATGCCCGGCACGCACAATATGGGGACGGCGCGCATGGGAGATGATCCAAAACACAGTGTTTGCAACCCGTGGGGACGAACACATGATGTAGAGAATTTATTTGTATCCGATGGCAGTTTGTTTCCCACCGCAGGATGTGAGAATCCCACTATCACGATCGTTGCGTTAGCCTTGCGGCAAGCGGAGTACCTGACGTCGCTGAAACGTGAAGGACGGATCTAAAAGCAAGAAACCGTCATTGCGAGCAACCGCAGGGAGCGCGGCCCCGGTAAAGAGGGGACGTTGCACGCAATCCACGTCGGGCCACGGCGCACTGACATCGTAGATCTTCTACGCTACGCGCGAAGCATTCGATCGTTATCATCCGTGTTCGTAACTTCGGAGTGCTACAATCTGCGCGGCAGTATTCGAAGGTGGATATCGTGGCAGACAGCAAGCCGCTAGTAGCGCAGATCTACCACGCAAGATGATCCGCATTACGTCGAGGTATCTCGCCTTGGCATAGGCGCAATACGCAGAAAGCGCCTCGCCCGCCTCAGACGCACATTGAGCGACACGGCACGAACGAAATTACAACGCTGCTAGATAAACTCATCGTCTTCTCAGCTTTTGACTACTCGGTGCTGATAGTCAATCTGTGCTTGTTCGTCTTCGCCCGTGCAGTGATCCGGCATACGCGTGGCAAATCGGATACACAGACCACCGAGAATCGTGTACTGACGTTGCGGGCTGTGAACGTCGTGTTATTCCTGCTGTACTTTAGCGCGGTATTTCTTTCCGATTTAACCAAGCAGCTCTCGCAGACCGGCTTGGCGAAAAATCGATCAATGTTGACCGACCCTGTATCGCGAAAATCTCGGAAACCGCGGATCACGCGGTGCGCTGGAAACTCTGTTAGTGGGTTGGGAATACCTCCGGCATCGTCGATCCGATGCACGCCATTAACCGCGCCGCTTATGAAGTAGCCAGCGAACAAGGCATCGAACTAAACACTCCATTGACGCATTCACTGACCCATGTGGAGGCGGGGAGCGCAGCATTTGTTTGACGAGGCGCGAATGGATGACGACAAGCCTGGCACAGCTACATAGAAAATCAGCATCACCCATTTATCCATCTCATTCATAGATCTGCAGCAACAATTTCTTAGCCCAGGCCGTTACTGTTTTGGTCGTAGACCCATCCAAGACAAGTTCGCCTAATATTGTGATGGCAGCGTCCTTGTCTCCTTGAATATGTAGGTTCGTCGCCTTGTTGAGCAACAGCATGCCACGCGTTTCTGCATCGCTCTGAAATGTAAGCGCCCTTTCCAGCAGATCCAGCTTTTTAACAATATCCTCTTCGAGGATAGAGAGTTTCTGATAGGCCGGCGCATAGTCCGGAACCAATTCGATGACGCGACGCATTATCTTGATCTTTTCGCCGACATCGTCGCTCCATTCGTGGCTGACGAATAACAAGTACAGTCCTTGCGTGTAGGTCCCAGCCAATTCGCGTTCAAGCGTGAATACCTCTTGCTTGGATGTGAAGAAGCCCCGAGGCTCCAGCGCGTCCACTTTTCTGTACGACGCTAATGCTTGCTCGACATTTTTCTGCAGCAGCCAAGTGAAGCCAGTTTGATAATACGGATAGGGCCAACTCGGGACGATTTGACTGGCTGCTTTAAATTTTTCGATGGCCGGCAAGTACTGACCGGACTTTCCCATTTCGACACCTTCTTCGAACAACACCCTCGCCGCCGCGGGAATATTCTGGCTGTTTGGTGACGCTTTGGCAGAAGTGTCGGTCAGATCTGCCAATCTAAGCACGGCGCCGTCTTTAGACGTAAAAACGATGTCGTCAGCCAGGGAGTTGTTGCAGTACAAGCAAAACGACAATAAAACTAGGTAGATACGGTTCATATTTGTCGCCATCCGATGGCCAGATTTACGGCTTCTCCAGCGCATCGACTTGATACGAGTCTTCCTCGCTTACTATCGCCTTTGCCACGGTGGCAGGCGGACTCGCCGACGGATCAGTCAACCGGGAAACACGTACCCAGGACTCGAAGCTCTGCATCGCCGGGTATATGGCCCGAGAAGCGGCTAAATCCGCGTCGTAACCGAATTCGTTCAGCCATTTGTACATCAACGCTAGATCCTCGTTGTATTGCGCAAAGTCTGCCAACGGGAGTTCTACATAGCGCACGGGTTTGCCCGACACTGCACCAAGCACATCCGCCATTTGTGGTCCGGTCAATTCATCCGCAACGATATCGTAATCGTTGCCCTTGTAGATCTGCGGCGCGGCGAACATTGCGGCAACAACAGCGCCGATGTCGTAAACGGCAATGAGTTGGTAAGGCTTCGCCGGATCTAGGGGCATAGTCAATACGCCATCGAGGATATCTTTCCGCCAGCCCGGCAGGAAAAAGTTCTCCATGAACGCAACTGGCCGCACGATGGTGCACACCGCAGAGAGTGCCGACTTGCGAAGGTATTCGTCCACCATTCGTTTAGTATCGAGGTGCGGCGCGCCCGTCCTGCTGTGATTTCGGCTTCCGGCACTCTGGAACACGAAATGCTCGACGCCGGCATTTAGCGCCGCGTCGGCAACATCCTTGCCCATGCGCACTTCGAGTTCAGCGCCGTGTTCCCAATACTGTTGCACGCTGTAAACGCCATACACGCCGTCGACGGCTTGCTCGATCGCACCTTTGTCCTTGAGATCGCCTTCTACTATGTCGACGCCCGACGCGGCCAGTTCCTTGGCGACAGGGTTGCTTGAGTCACGGGTCAGTGCCCGTAGTTGCCACTTGCCAGCCGACAACAGATGCAGGGCAACCGCATTTCCAGCCTGCCCCGTCGCACCGGTTACGAGTATCGTTTTTTTCGTGTTTTCCATTGCCATTCTCCGATTGACCCAATGTGCAGGCTAAGGCCCATACGCGCACGAGCTTCATGCGAGCAAGCGAACAACTTCGTAACTGCTCCGCAATCCGCTCTCAATCGCACCGTCGATAAAACCTCGCCAACCATTAGCGCTATCGCCGCTCGCGAAGTACAAGCGCCCTTCGGGTTCCTGCAGGCTTCGCCAATAGCGACTGGCCTGTTGCGGTTTGTACATACACCAGGTACCACGGGAGAACGGATCGAGTATCCAATCGTAGCCGAAGCTTGCATCGACTTCGGCATTCGAAATGTATTTCCGCAACCACTGTTGCACCGCACCCTCGTCGATCACGTCGATCGCCTCACGACTGGGTCCGAACGCAACCAGCAGCGTGTGCTCTGTGTCACGGGCATAGGTAAATAGGCTTTGAAATGCTTCATCGCTAGCACCTGCGATGAAGATGTTGCCTAGATCTCCGCGCAGGCGGATGTACGCCTTGGTGCCGTGACCGCCGTGTTCTTCGCCAGAGGCCGCAAGCTTTTCGGTTGACAGCGCCGGCGAAAACTCGACGTCCTTTAGTACGTTCAGGGGCAAAGTCACTATTGCCGCTAACGCTGTAAAACGCTCGCCGCCCTCGGTAACTACGCTAACTTTGCCACCCGACTGACTCACTTTCTCGACCACGGTATTGAGTCGTACTTCGGGTTTGCCCTCCTCAATCATTTTGTCGATCAGACTCTTGGTTCCTTCCTTGAGCTTATAGCGCGCAGCGGCGTTCATAACTCCTTCTGCGGTAAAACCGGCTAACGCATACCATCGCAATACGTCGATGTAGCCGCAGACGTCCGGGTAATTGTGAGTCACACCGCCGCAGAATGAATCCGCGAAATAGTGCTGCCGACCGCTCAAACCGAGTTCAGACAACCGTTGCGCTACCGTTAGATGATCGCGGGCCCTCCAGGCGGATTCGGTCAGAAAGGGTTCGAACGGACGCGGGAAGAGTTCACCGGCTTCGGCGCAAAAGGTGTTCACGCCCTGAGCAAAATCGTCCCAGACCTCGTCAGCCGGCCTGCGCATCGCCTTGTTGTTCTCGCGATAGATAAATTCCTCAGCTGCCGCACCCGGGGTTTCAATCACGTCCAGTCCGTAGCGCATGATCTCCGCCCACACGTGTGGTTGCGTCCAATGCACCCACGCGCCGCCCAGTTCAACCTTGTGATCGGCGAATTCGGAGGTGAATGTTCGACCGCCCAGGCGATTGCGCGCCTCCAGCAGCAATGTGCGCATTCCTGCGCGCCCCGCTTCACGGGCGGCAGTGACACCGGCAAAGCCACCGCCAATGACGATGCATTCGTATTCTTTGTCTCCGGCAGCCGCGCCCGAGGCCTGTGCCCCGGTTAGCACTGTAGCGGCTGCGCCAACGGCAGCCGTTTTTTTGATAAAGTCGCGTCGATTGATTTTGCTCATCTCAGTCTCCCTGTCCAAAGCACGGCAGTACCCACAGCCACCAACATAAATGTAGCCGAAGCTGACTATTTATGGAGTACCGCAAGCACGGTGGCTGCTCACCGCGGTCGTCGTCGTGATATCCCGACAAACCCGTCAGTAAGAAGCCGCATTATCCGACCGATTCCGCGTTCAATTCATCCAGAAAAACCTTTCCGTAGCGTTCGAGTTTTGCCTGGCCAATGCCGGCCACGTCGAGCATTTCTTCCAGCGACGCCGGGCGTACGGCAATTAGCTCGCGCAGCGTGCGATCGTGGAAAATCACGTACGGCGGCACACTATGCTCGTCAGCCAACCGCTTGCGGCAGGCGCGCAATCGCTCCCACATCGGTAGATCCTCGTTCGCAATCTCTACGCTTGCTTTGTTACGGCGCGGCGCGGGTGCTTCGGCCAGATCTTCGCGCAGATGCAATTGCACTTCACCGCGCAGGATGGGCCGCGCATCCGCGCCAAGTTTCAACACCCCGAATTGCTCGACGTCGGCATAAACGGCGCCACGAACCATGAGTTGACGCAACACCGAGCGCCACTGGTTGACGCTGCGCTCGGCTCCGATCCCGAACGTGCTCAAACCGGCATGTGCATGCGCTTTAACTTTTTCGGTATCAGCCCCGCGCAGGACATCGATCACGTGGGCACCGCCAAAGCGCTGACCCGTGCGATAAATGCACGACAACAGCTTTTGCGCCTCCTCGGTTGCATCCCAGGTCGTCGGCGGTTCCAGACAGTTATCACAATTACCGCAGGTAGTCGCTGGCGCGTCGCCGAAATATTCCAGCAGCGGTCGACGCCGGCACTCGGTTGCCTCACACCATCCCAGCAACGCGTCGAGCTTATTGCGTTCGATGCGCTTGTGGTCTTCGTCCGCTGGCGACTGTTCGAGCATTTGACGCAAGCGCACAACGTCTTGCAGCCCGTAGACCATCCACGCGTCGGCCGCCTCGTCGTCGCGCCCGGCGCGGCCGGTTTCCTGATAGTAGGCCTCGATACTCTTGGGCAGATCCAGGTGCACGACAAAGCGCACGTCGGGCTTATCGATACCCATACCGAACGCGATGGTGGCGACGATGATCACGCCATCGTCGTTAGCAAAGCGTTGTTGATTGGCACTGCGTATCCCAGGTTCAAGGCCGGCGTGGTAAGGCAGAGCCACATATCCCTGAGCAACCAACCATATGGCGGTTTCCTCGACCTTGCGCCGCGACATGCAGTAAATGATCCCCGCTTGCCCGCGTCGCGTAGCTAGAAATTTTTCTAATTGCTGGCGGGCATTGCTTCGGGCACGAACCGTATAACGAATATTTGGCCGGTCAAAACCGTCGACAAACCAACGCGGATCGTTAAGCTGCAACCGAGCCGCGATATCCGTCCGCGTTCGCTCATCCGCAGTAGCAGTCAGGGCCATGCGCGGCACTGCGGGGAAATGTTCGGCCAGTCTATGCAACTCGAGATAGTCGTGGCGGAAGTCATGCCCCCACTGCGACACGCAATGAGCTTCATCGATGGCAATCAGTGATACAGCGCATCGCTTAAGCAGTTCAAGCGTATCGGCTTGCAACAATCTCTCAGGCGCCAGATAAAGCAGTCGTAGCTCTCCCCTGCCAAGCTGATCGATAACATCGCGCTGCTCCGCGCCGCTCATAGCCGAGTTCAGACACGCAGCGGCCAGCCCAAGCTCGCCCAGGCTCACGACCTGATCCTGCATCAGCGCAATCAACGGGGACACAACGACGGTGCATCCGCCGTTTAGCAGTGGCGGGATTTGAAAACACAACGACTTGCCACCGCCGGTGGGCATGAGCACGACACAATCACGACCTTCCAAGGCGGCCTCGATCGCGTCGAGCTGACGGCCACGAAACCCATCGTGACCGAAGACCTGCTTGAGCACCGTGTGTGCAGCGCCGCTCACCTCGGCGATATCCGAAAATAAGGAATTAGATTTTTGGTCAGCGTTAACTGTATACGCGTTATTGTCGCTCAAAACACCATCCCTGCTCTCGGCCATCGAATCATCCTTTTCGATTGGGTCGGTGTATTGTATCGCGTCTGCCAACCACGGTTGAATTAACATTTTCGCCGATAACCTCGAGCAAACACGCGCTATCGCTTGTCGTTACATAATCACCGATATACTGTCACCGGGAACGGCAGAAACCAGACCAGAACAACAGCCTGGCCGAGTCATGCAAGAGCAACGGCAGCCTGATCCGCGACGAATCAATACAACCAGTAACACGCGCAACTACGAGGAGCAGACGATGTTCTCGATCGAAGGCATGAACGCATTCATCACCGGCGGTACCGCGGGCATCGGTCTGGCAATCGCCAAACGCTTTGCCGCCGCCGGTGCTAAAGTCGTCATTATCGGCCGCCGCGACGGTGATCCGATAGCAGCGGAATTCGGCGGTATTTTTATCCGCACCGACGTCGCCGATGAAGCGCAGCTAAAAAGTGCCTTCGAGCAAGCGGAGGCCAAGCTCGGCAAACTCGACATAGTGGTTAACAACGCAGGGATCGACGACGCGGGGCCGACCATCGATGAGGGCGACGGCGACTCTCTACAGCGCGTACTGGACGTCAATTTGAAACCGATCTATAACGGCTTGCGCTACGGACCGCGTCACATGAACGATGGCGGCAGCATTATCAACACATCTTCAGTCGGGGCCGTTTAGGGATTCCCGGGTACAGCCGCTACGGCGCCAGCAAGGCTGGCGTAACCTATATCACCCAGACTGCCGCAATGGAGCTCGCACCGCGCAAGATTAGGGTAAACGCGATCTGTTCCGGATCGGTGTGGAGTGAAATGGTAACGCCCGATCATCCGGAAGCGACGTTTTATCCCATACTCGCGCCGCTGGCGCGGGTCGGTGAACCCGAGGAAGTGGCCGCTTTAGCACATTTTCTGGCCGCGCCGGACTGCGCCTATATCACCGGCCAGGCGATCTGCATCGATGGCGGAGTCACAGCCGGTTTGGCTGAACATACCTTGGAGGCGATGGTTGCCGGCGGTACACGTTGACTCAGTGTCTCAGCCCGCGTGACGTTCCTGTCCAGGCTGCCATGCCGCAACGGCGCTGCGGAACGCAGGACGTTCCCCAATCCGCGCATACCATGCCGTGACATTTGCATATTTCTCGAAGGGAAATCCGCCACGCAGTAAGGTCGTGATGCTTGGCGCCCAGGAGATATCCGTCAGCGAGTAGGTGTTATCGATCATCCAATCGTTACCGGACAACATCGCATCCATTTCTGAAAATGCGGTATCTAACATGGCCACCGCGTTGGAGAACTCTTCGTCGGAAAAATTGCTACCCGGTGTGTCGTGCTTGGCGTGAAACGACAACATGTCCTCATGTTTCTGCAGGCGCCGATAACGCTCAACTTCTTCTTCGGTCTTTTGCAACAATTTGCTATTGACTTTGACGTATTGGAACGTCTTTATGCCGGGCATGTGGATGTCACCGGACAAGGTCAGCCACTCATCAACTTTCTCGCGACCCGCCTGGCTTGCAGGCAAAAAGCTAGGCTCGGGGAACTTCTCTTCCAGATATCGAAGGATATCGTTGGATTCGACCACTACCGTTCCGTCGTGCACCAGGGACGGGACTATGCCCTTTGAGTTGATAGCAAAATACGCTGCTGTAACATTTTCCTTCTTGCGCAGATTAATGTGATGGCTTTCCCAAGCAAGTCCTTTTTCGTCCAATAGGAAGCGGACGCGCGCGGCGCAATTGGATACGTCGGCGTGATACAGATGAATACCCTTGAAGTCGAGCACCGCCGGGTTAGTCGGGGTCACAATACCCATCGGCCATCTCCTTTAAAGCTGCGGAATAGTAGTTCTGTACTGGTTTAGCAGTTCCTGGAACCTGCCCTCGACGGCTCGACCGGCTTTAGCGTGCGGCGCGTTGTCGTCCTCGCTTTGGCCCGGATATTCCTCCAGTGCCTTGTAGCTCGGCCGGGCCGTCACACGCGCCCACCAGTCCTGAACAAGGGGCCGGCCCTCCAACCACAGATGCAGCAGACGCAACATCTCCAGCACCTTGAAAAATGGCGCATGGGTAGTCTCGACCAGACTATATTGCTCGCCCATGATCCAGGGACGACCGTCCGCCAGCACTTGCTCCGTCTTCCCCAGAATCCGGTCGCATGCACCGATAGCACGGAGCACATAAGCCGAGTCGAGGCCCTCGTGAACGCAGGATTGCTGACGATGCAGGCGATCGATGTCGGTTACCTTTTTCCAACGCTCTTCCATCTTGTCCAGTGGGATCTCCAATCTGAACTTGGTAACGAAATTAATCGATGCGATGGCCTGGTAGCCAGACTCATCGCAATCCTTGATCCACTCCTGCATATGGGCTCGCTCTACCGGATCGGCCGGTTTCAGAGCCGGCGTCGGTGTTAAATCGTCAAGATAATCGCAGATGATCGAAGATTCCCGGACAACTCTGCCGTCATGAACCAGCGTGGGCACTTGCGCCTTCGGATTCAGCTTCAAATATTCCGGCTTGAACTGATCGCGATTCATGAGCACGATTTTGTGCGGTACCCAGTCTTCGATCTCCTTATCCACCAAAGTCATGATCACGCGATTCGAGCAAATCGAATCGGCCTCTTCCAGGTAATAGACTTCAAGCATCGTTTTGCGTCCCCACGGATCCATGGGCTCTGTTGGCGAGCCGATCGGGGACAGGTACGCCCCGCTCTTTATATAGACGGACCAACATACGGTGTACCCCGTTTATCAGTCTGTCTGCCTCAACCGGCACATCTGCAGGGTTGTGACACAGATCGATGTTCACCTGCTGGGCCTCGACCATCGGCAAATCCTCGGTCGTTACGATGGCAAATTGCTCGTTGTAAATATCCTCGTCGGTCGGGTAACCGCCTTCGAAGCTGAAGTCCCTGGTGAAATCCATGAAATAGTGAGTCGTCGATTCCGTCTCCGGGGTCATGATGTGATCGTGATTAATGGAGATTTTATTTTCGTCGTTTTCCAACTCAAGCCGGACGTGAACGGTGTTCGGAGCCTCCCACATTTGCTCATTGGTTCGGTTCAGGCTTTTCGTGAATCCACCCCATTTTTTAGCTAGCTCTCCCACTTCGACATTCTTTAATTTCCTGACGCTATAGACCCGTTCTCCTTCGGTCCAACTTTCGAACTCGTAGTCTCCGGGATTGGGACCGTCCATCGAACCGGATTTCGAACCGAAACTCTTGCTGTGCAGATAATCAGCGTGAGAAATATCCAACAAGTTATCGGCCACCAGTTGAAAGTTTGCTTGCACATGAAAGTAAACGTATACCGGGCTGCGCAACGGATCCGCGTTCCAACCGAGATCGGGAATGAGGTCCGAGGCCGCAGACGCCGCATCACCTCGCCAAATCCACACAAACCCCCACTTTTCCGCCACCCGATAAGATTTGATGTTCGCACGCGTGGGAATTTTGCTTTGGTGCGGGATATGAATACAGGTGCCCTGGCCGTTGAAAACCACACCGTGATAATCACACTGAATGTTGTCACCGCGTATTGAGCCTTTAGACAGCGGTGCGTGGCGATGGGAACAGCGATCCTCCAGCGCGACCGGGTTACCGCTGGTATCTCGATAAAACACGATCGGTTCGTTACAGATTACTCTGCGCAGGGGGAGAGACTCGATTTCCGTGCTCAAAGCTCCGCAATACCACAGATTTTCCATGAACATCGAATTTATCTCGTCGGCTCGCCCGCATATTTCATGAAGGATCCTGGATGCTCGCGCAGCGCGCGTGCGTCTGGGCGCCGCGCTGGAGCGCCAAGCATAGCCGTAGCTATGATTGGCGTGAAGCGCAAGCTCAGGCGTGCGCGGACCCGCGAGCGCCAGGATAGCCACGCGATGCGGTACAAAGTGTGTTTATCCTTCATTGACACCGGACCTTTACAACATCTGAGTTTCACCTGCATCGCGTGGCGTGACCGCCAGGGATGGCGGAAATACAGACTATGCAGGAGCGTTTGTCTGCCCTTCGTGAAATATGCGGGCTAGGCCTGAAGTCTAATGCTTACACCTATCTAAACCATGTTCGGCGACAAATAAGTTTTGAAATCGTTCGGGTCACGGCGGTTGTAACGCAGTGCGGAATTACTGAGAATGCACGCCCCTAAAACTATTCAAGAGCACTAGCCCCATGCCTGGCCTACTTCCCGATGTCGATCCTGACGGTTTGCTCGAATACTCAGTTGTTTTCACCGACCGTTCACTCAACCACATGTCAGGTTCGTTTCAACAAGTGATGCGGGACATCTCGCAAATGCTGCAGTCAGTTTATAACGCGGCAGCCGCAGTCATCGTCCCCGGCGGTGGAACTTATGGCATGGAGGCCGTTGCTCGCCAGTTTGCAACCGGCAAAAAATGCCTTGTGATCCGCAACGGCTGGTTCAGCTTTCGCTGGACACAGATCCTCGAGATGGGCGGCATTCCCGCAAACTCTACCGTACTCAAAGCACGACAAACGGAAGATGGGCCACAAGCGGCATTTACGCCCGCGCCGCTGGATGAGGTCGTGGCGATGATTCGCTCAGAAAAACCCGATCTGGTGTTCGCACCGCACGTAGAGACTTCCTCTGGCATGATGCTCCCGGACGAGTATCTTCGCACCGTCGGCGATGCCGTGCGCGAAGTCGGCGGTCTATTCGTTCTGGATTGTATCGCGTCTGGCACGATCTGGGTCGACATGCAGACCAATAACGTCGATGTATTAATAAGTGCTCCGCAGAAAGGCTGGAGCGGGTCACCATGCTGCGCTCTGGTGATGTTAAACGAGCGGGCGCTCGATCGAATCGGCACAACCACCAGTAGCAGCTTCGCCTGTGACCTTGGGAAATGGCTGCAGATCATGCAAGCCTACGAGAACGGCGGCCACGCTTATCACGCGACTATGCCCACCGACGGACTGCGCAAGCTTCGCGATACAATGCAGGAGACGCAAGCCTACGGCTTGGAAAAGGTTCGCGCCGAACAACTGGAACTGGGTGACAAGGTACGAGCACTGCTCAAGGCCCGCGGATTCCCAAGTGTCGCCGCAGACGGATTCGGTGCGCCTGGTGTTGTAGTTAGCTACACGGACGACCCCGATATTCAAACCGGCAAAAAATTCCTCTCAACCGGACTGCAAATCGCGGCCGGCGTTCCCCTTAAGTGCGACGAACGCGAAGACTTCAG
Organism: Gammaproteobacteria bacterium; assembly: GCA_965225625.1. GTDB lineage: Bacteria > Pseudomonadota > Gammaproteobacteria > JADZEE01 > JADZEE01 > CBDDBH01. The sequence goes on along the minus strand of CBDDBH010000017.1, from coordinate 63,958 downwards.
AACGTTCCGGATCGGCCTGTTTGGTCTCGATAAGCTACATAATGTCGATCGCACCGTTGCCAGTCTCGACGCCGCAATTGCGGCGGTTATGGGATAAAGGACTGTGTAGATCGGTAAGCCAAAGGATTGGGATGTGGCAGTGGATCATCCGACTTGAACCCCTCACCCTGACCGCCAGGGATGGCGAAAATGCAGACGTTGCAGGAGCAATCGTCTGCCCCTTGCCTTGAGGCAAGGGCCGGGGTGCTTTACGAGGCGTTAGCCGAGTTCTAGAACAGGACAGGATCAGGGGTAATAAAATATGTTCAGACGCGGAAATCCAGGGATAACGCGAACCTGCCTCTTCTGCCTGCCCCTTCTTCTCAGCGGGCGCGGGGCAATCGCGTTTGAAGGCATCAGTCAAATTGGTTACGGCGCCAGATCGCAGGCGATGGCCGGCGCGGGTGTGGCGAGCGATACCGGGGTCGGTGGTTTGATGAATAACCCGGCGACACTCGCGCTCGGCGCAGGCAATGCTTTCGAAATCGGTCTGGACTTCAACGCCCCGTTCGGCACGTCCCGCAGCACCGCGGATCTGGGCAAATCAAACACTGTGCAACATGGACCCAACCGCAACCCCTATGTTCCACCGCATGGCGGCTATACACGTCGTCTGGACAACGGTTTGACCTTGGGGATCGGCGCATTCTCCAAGGGCGGCGCCGGCTCGGAATACGGACGAAACAGTTATCTCTCCATCGATTCAAGCGGCACGCAGACAAAGAAAGACATCGGCGCGCGCTTAATCGGCCTGGACATACCTATCGGTTTTTCCTACGCCGTCAATGAGCGCCTGAACATTGGCGCTACGCTCGACATCGTTTGGACAGGCGCAGATCTCCTGTGGCAACTCAACAGCGATCAACTATTAACCGGCGTCCAGACGGGACGTGCTTAGAGTTAGCAATGATGCAGGTCTGGCAACCGCATTGGGTGGATTAATCGGCGCCGGCGGCAGTATTTATATCTCCGCCAACAAAGGACACATCATCGACAGTGAGATGACGGCGTTCGGTGTGGGTGGACGGTTCGGCTTGACCTACCAGGTCACCCCGGCCACCCGGCTCGGCGCCGCCTACACAACCAAAACCAGCCTTCCTGATCTAAAAGGTAAGTTAGTCGCCGAGGCGCTGAATCCCGGGGGTGCCGTTTCGACAACCTTCGCGGGCGACGTGCGCATCGACGATTTTCAGTGGCCGGCGATGCTACAAGTGGGCATCGAACATCGGGTCAACGACCGATTGGCGCTTTCACTGGATACACGTTACGCGTGGTGGTCGAATACCATGGACGCGTTTCGGATCCGATTTCAGGTTGAATCGGACTCTGCCGGCGGCGCATTTGCCGGTGAATCGGTGGATTTTGACGTTCCCCAGAATTGGGACGATACACTGGCGATTGCAATCGGCGCACGTTACCGGATTGGAGACGCGTGGACTGTGCGCGCAGGATTCAGTGCTATTGAAAACCCGATTCCGGACAACGGTTTACTGCCGCTGTTCCCGACCATTTTTGAAAAGCATGCGACTTTTGGCCTTGGTTACGCGTTTGGAAAATCGCATCTGGATTTTGCGTATTCTTATATCTTCATGGATGAGGTAACAAATACGACAAGACCACTCACCTCGACCCGTGGCGCGGCTACAGGCGGTACCGCATTCGACATGCATGTACACAAGTTCATACTGACTTATCGCCGCGAATTCTAACGGCACAGCTTTCCCAAATTACTCCAATTCCGGAGTTCCGTCTCGCGCTCAGGCCGAGCGCTACCGCTAGGAACGCAACTGTTTGATGAGCGTCCGCGCGGCGGTCGGTAACACGCGCACCAACTGGGCGAACGGCATGTCATGTCCTCATTCGCTCATGCCCTTAAAGGTTTGCACCGGTCGTGTGCCGTCGTGTAGATAACCGCCGGTTCCCAGTTCGGTTTGGAAGCCCGACGGGGACCGGGTGTAGAAGGTGTAGAGCTGGTCGTTGGGATGCACGCCAATGGAGTGTGCGATCGGTATACCTGCATCGGTGACTCGTTTGTAGGCCTTGTCTATAAGCTCCCGGTTACCGACTTCGAGAAAAAAATGCTGTACGAGCTGCCCCGATGTGATCAGCGGAGCGCAAGCTACTGAGTGATGGCGCGGGTTAGCTCTGTAGAAGCCGACTTTGACCTTTGGCCCACCAGGGAGCTTGACCTGGTTGTAATCGGACAAGACAAGACCCAAGCCCTCTAATTGAAACCGTGCAAATTCATCGAGATCCGACCAGCAGAACGTCAGGTGGCCAAATCCAAGTTCACCGGTCACGTAGTGCTGATCGTAATCGGCCGCTTCAAACTCATTGGTTGACGCAACGTGGTCGATGATGTCGATGGTGATGCCAAGCGGATCCCGGGTTCGTAACAGTTTCGCCGCGCCGACCCGGGCGGCTTCGGATTCATCGACGAATTCCGCCGGATATCCGGACCGCGTCAGTTGCTCTTGAAGCCCTTTCAGCTGATCCTCGGGCGCCAACCAACCGACAGTGACAATGTCATCGGCCGGTCCTTGGTAGAAACGCAGGTGGTAACCGCTCTCATCGATGACGACTTCGAATTCATCGCTTCCGGCAATCGGCCGCAGATCCAGGCCGTACATTATCCGCAGATGATTGCGCCAGGCGTCGAGATCGCGTACCTCAAAGCGGGCGAATCCGAGACGTTCTACGTTGGCCATCAATGAGTTCCCTCTGCTTGGGTCGGGTGCCAAATCAACACTATGAGCGTGGCTATATGGTCCATTACCAGAGCGTTCAAGGGGGTGAAATCACTTGAAATCCAGTCTGCTTGTGAAAGAAAGGAGCTGCGGGCTATTATCCAGGCGGCAGCAAGAAAGTGGCGTTTTTAGAGTGCCTCAAACTATTGCGCGTAGCGATATTAATTAGAACGGGGAGTGATGGGATATAAATGATCAATGTCACTGATGTGGCCTATGGTCGGTTTAACGCGCCGGATTTAGACAAAATGGAGGCTTTCCTCCTTGATTTCGGTTTGCACCGTTCCGCCCGAACAGATGACGCGCTGTATATGTGTGGGACAGATCCCGACCATCATTTGCACATAACTCACCTTGCTGACAAATCCGGTTTTATCGGTATGGCGTTCAAGGCAGCCAGTATGGAAGAGCTGAAGTCGCTGGCAACCGCACCGGGCGCATCAGCGGTCGAAGAAATCGACGAACCAGGTGGCGGATATCGGGTGCGACTAACGGATCCGAACGGCTACCGGGTGGAAGCCGTATTCGGCATCGGGCCGCACGAGCCATTCCCGCCAGATGACTCGTTTGGGCCTGACTTTGGTCCCGGCAATCCGCAAACGAAGGCAGGCACGCAGACCCGTGCGAGATTCGTATGCGCCCCGGTAAAGCGGTTAGGTCATGTTGTGTTGAACGTTACAGACTGCAATCTCAACGACAAGTTCTACAAATCACATTTCGGATTTTTGAGTTCCGACGAATGTTTTGTGGAGGAAGGCAGCGATGACTTGGCCGTTGTCTTCAACCGGTGTAACCGGCGCAAGGAATATGTCGATCACCACACCTTGCTCACGGTTAAATCGAAGGTGGCTGGATTTGCGCATCTCGCGTTCGAGGTCGACGACATTAATGCGCTTTTCAGCGGTCATGAGCTTTTAAAATCAAAAGGCTACCAACACTCGTGGGGCGTCGGCCGGCACACTCAGAGCGGCCAGATCTTCGATTATTGGTTCGATCCTTACGGGCACCGGCTGGAACACTTCAAAAATGGGGATCTGCTCAACGAAGACGACGGCACAAACATTCGCCCCCTGGAAGGCATTCTAGTGTCACAATGGGGTGCGCAAGCCGCGGATCGCCGTGCGTCGCTGAGCACCGACTATGATCCTCTGGTCATTCCCGGAGATGGAAGCTAAAGCTGCCATTGAAAGTCTTGCCCGCATATCGCAACTAAGCGATTTAGGACTTCCCATTATTTGAAACTTGAAATATTTTTATCCGCGCGCCAACCTCTTTGCGTTCAAGCCACCCATCAGCTTGAGCATTTTTCCGGAAATGGAATCACTGTGCCCAAAAATAAAATAGGTGAAAACAAATGAGCGACGAACTCACGAAAAGAATTGAACGCTTGGAAGCGCTCGAAGAGATAAAGCAATTCAGACAACGATCGGCGACTGCAGCGGATCCGCACATGGATATCGACATGCTGGTCGATATGTATGCGAAAGACGGAATCATGGAGTACCCCACTTTCGGCACGCGCTTTCAAGGCCACGATGAAATCCGGGGGTTTCTGGAAATCAATGCATTCACCTGGATGTTTCACTGCCTCATACCGATCACAATCGAAGTTGAAGAGGGATGCCAGGCCGCATCTGCGCGCTGGTACCTGTGGGAAACCGCGACCGTGCATAACGGCAAAACCGGTGAATATGATCCGGTCTGGGTAGCCGGAGCCTACGACGACAAAATGATAAAAGTGGATGGCGAATGGAAGTTTACACACACGATCCTCAACCTCGAGCTACTGTGTGCCTACGAAGACGGCTGGCGGGCAGACCGAGTTAAGGTTAGCGAAGATTGGGTAGGCAATGCCCAGGCGCTTATGGACAAAGCATAGCGATACCGTAACCTTAATACAGTGCTGATCGGACTTACATCGTGACGCGAACCGCAGCGTCATATGCTGGCGTAGCCTTGGTGACGCCGGTGACATTTGGATATCAGCGTTACAGCGAACATGGCGCTGCGTGGTTCTTTGGGCGCACCCTGGCCCAGTTGATCGAGGCGTCGGGAATTACCAAAAAGGATGTCGACGGTATCGCCGTTTCGAGCTTTGCGCTCGCGCCAGACAGTGTCACGATGTTGGCCCATCAGTTAGGTCTGGCGCCTCGATGGATTGACCAGGTAGTAACCGCGGGCGCCAACGGCGCCATGATGGCCCGCCGCGCCGCGCGCACGATCCAGGCGGGAGACGTTGAAATTGTCGCCTGCATGGGCGCAGATCCTGCGCGTCCAAATGGCTTTCGAAACCTCGCCGCCAAATTCAGCCGTGAAACCATCGATGCCGTCTACCCCTATGGTTCAACGGGTCCGAACGGCGTGTTCGCCATGATGACGCAGAACTACATGAATCTGTTTGGGGCGACGCGCGAGGATTTCGGCCGGATCTGTGTTGCCCAACGAGAGAATGCGCGGCAGGTACCGCATGCCTTGCTGCGCAAACCGATGAGCATGCAGGATTATCTCGATGCCCGCCCGATTGCCGAACCGCTGCATCTATTCGATTGTGTGATGCCCTGCGCCGGTGCAGAAGGTTACCTGATGATGACAGAGGATCGCGCGCGCTCGTTAGGTCTACCCTACGCCGTTATGCTGAGTGCCGCCGAGCAGCACAATGCGTATGCTGAAGACCCCATACAGATCCGTGGCGGCTGGGCGGTGTTCGCGGAACAACTCTACGCCGACGCGAATTTGGGACCCGAGGACATGGATTTTGTACAGAGCTATGACGACTATCCGGTAATCGTTATGCAACATTTCGAGGACATGGGATTCTGTGGCAAAGGCGAAGGACCGCGATTCGTTCGCGAAACCCCGCTGACCTGGAACGGGGGCGGTTTACCGACCAACACCTCCGGCGGCCAATTGTCGGCGGGACAGGCGGGAGCCGCCAGCGGCATTTTGAGTATGGTGGAAGGCATTCGCCAACTCGTCGGCCCGGATCTGGACAACCACGTTGATGGCGCCAACGTCGGCCTGGTAAGCGGTTACGGTATGGCCAGCTACAATCATTGCCTGTCGACAAGCGCCGCCATCATCGCCCGGGGACCACGTTAGCGGAGGCACTGCACCAAGGCAGTTGCGTTTTCGCAATGATTACTCCTCACGCGCAAGGGGTTTGATAAAGTGGGGTCGATAAAGTGGGGTCAGATACACATTTCCGAGGAAATGTGTATCTGACCCCACTTTATCGACCCCACTTTATCAAACCCACCTTTTTGGGCCCCACTTTTCTAGTCGCTCGTTGGAACCCCTTTAGGGGCGCGGGGTTGCGAATTCTCGTGTGAATCGTCTTGACGTGGACGCCTCGATGTAAAGGCGTATGATTGGGCCTGCCAGCTTAAGCTGGCAGGTTTTCACACAATAATAAAGGTCGCTGGAGGGACTCAAAAATGCGGGACCGCTCATTTTCTCGATTTGTTGCCTTATTCATTACTCTCGTGCTCACCACTGTTCCGAGCGTTAGCGTGGGGCAGCGTTTAGTGCTCGAAGAGGTTGTCGTCACGGCGCAGAAACGTGAGCAGTCCGCGCAAGATGTCGGGATCGCGATCACTGCCTTCTCGGGCCAGCAGTTAAAGGCGTTTGGATTCGAAGAGAGCAAGGATATCGCGCGGATGACACCCTCCGTGTCCTTATCCGGGGGCAACGGCGGTCAGACCCGATTGTTCAACATCCGCGGCGTCGGCCAGAACGACTTCAATGACCAAGCCGAGCCGCCCAATGCGGTTTATATCGACGAAGGCTAAACCGCCTGGGGGCAAGGTCAGAAGTTCGCCCTGTTTGATCTCGAACGCGTCGAAGTGCTCAAGGGGCCGCAGGGCACATTGTTCGGGCGCAACGCAACCGGCGGGCTGATCCATTACATCTCGCGTAAGCCGACCCGCGAGTACGAGGGCTTTGGCGACATTACCTACGGCTCCCACAATCAGGTGCGTTTCGAGGGTGCAATGGGTGGACCATTGACAGACACGCTGGCCGCGCGTGTCTCAGTCCTGTACAACCGCCACGACCCCTTCCTGAAGAACGACTATCCGAACGGCTTCGTGACGAACAACGGGGTCCCTGTGGCGGAGGGCGGTGCGGACACTTATGACGATGACACGATCGCCGTACGCGGACATTTTCTGTTCGAGCCGAATGAGGACGTTGATATCCTCTTGACCGGCGCGTATGCGCGCTCGCGACCCAACAGCGCACCGTACTTCGAACGCGGCTCGGTGGCGGTACGTGACGCTCAGGGACGACTCGTCAACGTCATTCTGGCGTCGCCGACCGAAACGCGCGAAGAGATCGGTCCCGGTGGCGTAGGCCTGGATAGCGGCTTCTCATTCGACGCAGACACGCTGCGGCCGGCCGGGGGGAATCTTCACGCCCCCACGTGCACCGACCAAGATATTCAGGATCAACGCTGCTCGGCGGACTTTGCTTTCGAGAACTTCGCTAAAATCGAGACGTATAACTTCATCGGCAAGCTGACCTGGGAGTTCGAAAAGTTCACGTTAACCACAGTAACTGACTACAAGGACTTCTCGAGATTCATCGGCCTCGATGGTGATTCGGGTCCCGTGGACATTCTGAACGTACTGCATGACTCCAAAGGCAAGACGTTCTCACAGGAAATACGCCTGCATGGCGAATTCGACCGGACCCGTTGGGTAGCAGGCTTGTACTATTTGTATGACGACAGGGATCCCAAGAACGGTCTGGTTGCCGATGCCCAAAGCCTATGGGTGGGGACGGTGCTGCCGGTGCCTTTCGGGGATGTTAATATCAGTGAATTCGGGTCTGATTCCTACTCCGTTTTCGGCCAGTTTGAATACGATCTGACCGATACACTCACGTTGATCGCCGGCGCGCGCGTTATCCGTGAGGAAAAAGACTTCACCTCGGAAGAAACCGTTTTTCTGAACACCAACCGTAAGAAGCTGGACACGGAAACCGTGCTTTTCCCCTTTCGCCCGCAGTTCGATGCGAAACTCGACGCCACCTTGTGGAGCGGCAAGGTGCAGCTGGACTGGAAACCCAATGAGGACTGGCTGGTCTACGCCGGCGTCAACCGCGGCGTAAAAGCAGGCGGTTTCAACAGTCCCTTCACGTTCGGCGCACCGTTTATGGGTGCTGATGTCCCCTATACCGAAGAGATCCTGCTGGCCTATGAGGCCGGATTCAAAGCGGATCTGTTCGATGGAACGACCCGCATAAACGGTGCAGGTTTCTACTATGACTACAACGATTATCAGGGCTTTGTCTTTGGCGGGGCAACCAGCTTCCTGACCAATATCGATGCGGAATTCCACGGTTTTGAACTGGAACTCTACAGTTCACCTATTGAGGGCTGGGACGTAATACTGAACGTTGCCTACCTCGACACGGATATCCCCGATCTCGCAGTTGCACCCGGACTCTTTAAGGATGTCGAAGCCCCGTGGGCTTCCAAATGGCAGGCGGCCGGCATGGTACGTTACCAATGGCCGTCAGAACTGCTCGGCGGGAGCGTGGCGGCGCAAATGGATTTTAATTATCTGTCTTCATACTTCGTTGAAATCCGCAGTTTTGACATCTCGAAGATCCCGGGTTATGTGGTTGGTAATGCGCGTACGACCTGGACCAGTGCCGACGAAAAGATCGAAGCTGCATTTTTCATCAACAATATCGCCGATGACATTCATAACATCATCGGTTTCGACCTTGCGACCTTGTGGGGATCCACCGAGTTCATTCAAGACAAAGGGCGCTGGTTTGGTGGCAGTGTCAGATACAATTTCTGACTGCGGCATCCGGATTTAACAGCGGATGCGGCCGGCGATGGGTCATGGATAGCCGGTCGAATGATCGGCTCTGGGGCGAGTTGAACCGCCGGGATTTTCTGCGCGCAAGCATTGCCGCTTCCGTCGGTTTTTCGCTGTACCGCTCCGCCTACGCCGCGACGGCGACGGACACGCTGTTGGATCTCTCGCTGATCGACGTCGTCAAGACCATTAAATCCGGCCAACTAGGTGCCGTCGATTACATCGAGGCTTTGCTTGCGCACAATCAGGCGCATGCTGACCTCAATGCTTTTATAAGCCACGAACCCGAGCGGGTTCGTGCCCAGGCAAAATCCATCGACAAGCGCCTGGCTGCCGGCGCGAAGCTCGGACTTCTCGCCGGCGCGGCCCTCGCTATCAAGGACAACATCGACATCGCCGGGTATCGCACTACCGCGGGCACGCCGGGACTCAGTAACTGGCCCCCCCGGTGACCGCGCCCATCGCTCAGGCGGTGTTAGACGCGGACGCGATTGTGCTGGGCAAGGCCAACCTGCACGAGATGGCGTTTGGAATCTCTAACAACAACCAGCATTTCGGCCCGGCGCGAAACCCGTACAACCCGGCGATGATACCGGGTGGCTCAAGTGGAGGACCCGGCGTCGCCGTAGCAGCGCGTCTGGCAACGGCTGCTCTGGGTAGTGATACCGGTGGGTCGGTACGGGTGCCCGCAGCCTTGTGCGGCATCGTCGGTTTCCGGCCAACGGTGCACCGCTACTCACAGCTCGGCGTAGTACCCATCTCGTCCACGCGCGACACCGTCGGTCCGATGGCACGCACGGTTGCAGATGTCCGTTTGCTCGACAGCATTTGCGCCATGAATCCTGCAGTTACGCAAAATTTGACGTTAAAGGGGGCCCGCTTAGGCGTTCCACGACATTTTTTCTATGAAAATCTTGACGCCGAACTAGCACCAGTCATCGAAGGCGCGCTGCAGCAACTTCGCGATGCCGGGGCAGTTCTCGTTGACGTCGGCATTCCAAATATTGATGCACTCAACAACGCGGTCAGCTTTCCGGTAGCCCTTTTCGAACAACCGCGCGAATTAAGCGTTTACCTTACCAGAGCCAACAGCGGGATCTCCGCGCGTCAGGTTGCCGAGCAGATTGCTGGCAGCTACGAAAAGACGACGTTGATGGCGCAACTCGATCCGGCCGAAGCGGTAACCCCGCAAACCTACCAGGATGCCATGGTCATACATCGACCGGCGCTGCAGCGGGCGTATGCTGAGTATTTTTCTGTTAACGCGCTAGCCGCGCTGGTTGTACCGGCAACGCCGTTGCCTGCCCGTCCGATCGGCCAGGACGACACGGTGGAATTGAACGGCAAACAAGTACCGACGTTCGTAACGTTCATGCGAAATGTCGATCCGCCCACCAACGCGGCGTTACCGTGTCTTAGCGTGCCAGCCGGCTTGACCGCCAGTGGTTTGCCGGTGGGATTAGAATTCGTGGGACCCAGCGGCACAGATCAACAAGTCCTGGCGCTCGGCGCCGCTTACGAGGCTTTGCGACCGGCGCTACCCTGGCCGCCACTGCCCGGGCGTTAACGATCCTCGATGTGACCGTGGGTCGCGGCGAAACGGCTTGCGTGGAAACTGAACGGCACTTGGGCGGCACCCTTATACATCTCGACGTGCGGTGACGCTTCTGCGAAGGCGATCGCAAGGTGGTACAACGGCAGTGCCTGTTCCGGCATTTCGCCAAGCGTAAATTGATCCAGGTAGGCTAGGAGATCGTCCAGCAGCGGTAGGACGGCATCGTAAAATGACTGGAATTCCTCGGGACTCGACGCCCAGCGCCGTTCCGAACGCTGCCGCTCAGTTGGCAAGGCCCACACTGAAACGAACGGTTCAAGCGGCGCGAATTGTTCTGGTAGTTTGCTCATTGCTGTCCCCCGTTACGCCGCGTTCATGAATTCGTACCACTGCTGATGCAGGTGCCTAATCATCAACTCTTCATCCATGAGCGGCATTTCCTGGAGCACGCCGGACAATAGAGCCGAATGAGAATCTTCCATGGTGCCGGTATCTTCCAGCCAGGCGTTGCGATGCAGTGCCGTTGTGTGGGCAATGGCAATACGCTCGCTGGGAGTTCGCGGCGGACGGAAGTAATTGGTCCCTTCCCACAGGGTTTTGTCGACAGCGATGGGCCAAAACTCGTGGTGAAAATAGACCATCCCTGGGTAAGCGTTACCGGCACACACATGGATGAGCATATTCGGAAAAAACACCGGATATTCGAACACCAGATCATCACGACGCGAGGCGTTCATCGCCTCCGGCAACTCGTGCAACCGCGGCCCGTGTTGCTCCGAATCCCTCAACAAGCCGCCGAGTTTCCCCGTTGCCGCCGTCGGCTCCACGCCCGGCACGGGCGCAACGTAGAGCGATGACGAGGAATGCGGTCCATACAACTTGAAGTTGGTGTGTTCGACCTTGGCCAGGCTGGGCAAAGTATTCTGATGGATAGTTGGGACGTGATAGCCCTCGGAAAAAGCGTACATGCACACCTTCCAGTTACAGTCCAAAACCGTCGAATACCGGTACGCCTGCGTCGCCTCGTGATACGGGAAGCCGCCAAAATGATCGCCTAGCCCGCCCAAAAATTCGGTTAACGACCAGCGCGGCGTTTCGTCCAGATTAAGGAAGATAAATCCTTCCCAGACATCGCAATGAATGGGCTTCAGTCCCAGGCAACTCTTGTCAAAGTTGGCAAAATTCTCCTGTCGCGGCGCCGCCCGCAGGCTGCCGTCCGTGTTGAAGGTCCAGGCGTGAAAACGGCAGGTCACCCCATTGGCGCGTGCCCGCCCAAATGTCTCATCGCTGTCTTCGTGCACAACCTTGTTGCCGCGGTGGGTGCAGATATTGTGGAAGGCGCGGATCTCACCGTCCTTGTCGCGCATGATAAGCGCCGAGGTGTTGGCGAAATGTAGTCGCTTGATTTTGTAATGCCCCGATTCCGGGATCTCCTCCACCCGGCCGACTTTTAGCCACACGCGTTTAAAGATCCGCTCGCGCTCCACCTCGAACAGTTCAGCGGAAATTAGCGGTTCGACATCGATCGGGCCGGTTCCTAGCTGCGGAAACGCGGTGGTATAAGGCATGGCGGCCTTGACGGCATCGGATATCGCGTCAGCGCTCAAAGGCTCATTCATAGCGGGATCATCCTGCTTTTCCTGGGTTGCCAGAGTATAGAACAAACGAAATTACAGCATTGGATTACATCACCACAACTTTTCTTCAGGCGGGTCGAAAAAACTATAAGCAGGCGGATGCACATCGCTGCACGCCGCGCAGGTGCGTAGAGCCGTGTCCGCATTGAAGTCCGTGACCGATGCTGCTTCTGTCTCCCAGTAACCGTCCAGTCCCACCCGTCCAACATTACACTCGCGGGCATACAACGGCGCATAGCACTGCTGACAATACCAGGCAAAGGTGTCCACCCGATCAAGGGGATTAGCCTCGAAAATCATCAAGCAGACATTTCCGTCTTCAAGCGGTATACAAAAATAAAATTCCTCTGTGCCGTTGAGATGCCACCAGCCGAAGTCCCTGGGCAGATGATGTGGCATGTTGCGGGGGATGAAACCGACGAATTTCCCGGGGCCAATAAGATCCAGTGTGATTTTCTTGCCGCTCTGAAGTCCGTACATAACGTCCGCGCGACCGCCCGGCGGCATGTGCCTTAGCGCGACGATTTGATCCGTGCCCATCATGCCGAAGGGGTGGAAGCGTTTATAGACCTCCTCATTCAGCAGATCGAAATCCATGAACGACGCCGGCGCCAAGGCGGCGCTTCTAAGGCTCTCTACCGCCTCCTCGACAGTACGCTTTATGTCTTGCGTTCCCATGGTCCCCTTACCTCATCCTAATCTGCAGAAATCGGTGTGCGTGGATCGCGTCGAAACAGCAACAACGGTACTACTCGACTGCCGCAGGCGCAGCCACAATTGAGCGTGCACATACCAATCCACTATACTTAATCACGCCACCCCGGAACTATACAAACAAGACAGATCCGGGACCAGCGAACACAGCACAAGCCGGGAGAATTCAGTGGATCAGACCAGCGGTGCACATGGCATACACGCCGGCCTCAAAGCGGCCGGTGCTGACTTTGCCGTGTCTATCCCTTGCAGCACACTGAGCACGGTTCAAACACTGCTCAGAGATGACCCGGACGTGCAATTCATCGTGCCCAGCCGTGAGGACGAAGGGATTGCTATGGCGACTGGGGCTTACCTGGGTGGTAAAACCCCAGTGGCACTGATGGAGGGATCAGGGGTGGGTTATTGCGGACTGATCCTCGCCCGAGCTCAGATCCAGCGGACCCCCCTGCTCCTGCTGATTGGGCACAATCGTCTACTCGGTGAACGCATGGACTACCACGCAGCGACACGGCTCGTCGGCGCGGGCGTGCTCGAGGGCCTCGGCATTCCCCATATGATTGTCGACGATCGGACTCGCACCGCGGAAATCGTCGAACAAGCCATGCATACGGTCCGCGGTCAGAAAAGCGTTATCGGTCTGTTATTTCCGCCCTACGTCGCCTTGGAAGCCAACTGAAAAATGAATTACGTTGACGTCATCAAAGCTTTTGTCGAGCTGCGCAACGACGCAGCCGTAATCTTCGGGCCCAGTAAGAACGCCGGCTTCCTCTACGATGAAGGGCATCACCCGGCGACCATCTATAACATGGAACTCGGCTACCCGACAGCAATCGCGCTTGGGCTGGCGCTGGTGACGCCGTCGCAGCGCGTCGTCGCCATTGAAGGTGACGGCTCGCTGGTTGCCGGCATCGGCGTGCTCTCAACGGCGGCGCGCTACGACGCACCGAATCTTGTCATTCTGCTTATGGACAACGGTACCTATGGCTCGGTCGGCATCGGCACGACCGAGACCGCCGCCGCCGGGGTCATGGACTTCGCTGCAATGGCTCGGAGCTCGGGGTGGCAGCCGGAGAAAGTACTTGAGGTTATCGATCTGGAGTCATTTCGCGCCGCGCTCAAGACAGCATTGACCGAGCCCGGTCCGTGGTTCATCCGCGTACCCACGGAGCGCTACAGCAATGAGACAATCGCCCAGCCGCCGCTTCCGGGGCAGGACATTGTCGAGTCCATCGTATTTTTTAGACGGGAGATGATAGCGCGGGGCTACGGCAAGCCTTAAGCGTAAACGGCCATTCACGGGCCATCATCGAGTTTCGGCGTCATCAGCCAGATCTGGCTTAAGGTGTTGGACTCTAAAACCATCAGCTCCGTATCCAGCAGTTCGCGAAACCAGTCTTCGGAGAATGGACCAAACCGCGTCCCGAGCATCTGCAGCCCGAGCGACGCGATCCTCTTACCCGAACACAACGCCAGCGCATGTCGGAGTGCGCTCGAAATCCAGCTTGCCCGACTTGCTGGCTCTTGGTCGAAGTCGTGGACAATTGCGTAAATGCGTAGCGGTTTACCGCCTTTGACGACGATTTCTCCCACGGATGGCTCTGCGAACTCATACAGCGCGGTCATCACCCGGATGGGATGATCGTCGACGTCTTTGATCTCCAGTTTGGCGCTTAATACAAGACCAGTATCTTCTTCGAGCACCAGGGCCTCGACAGCGAACGGTGGCGCGTCGTCGGCGCTTGCGACAATCTCGATACTGCCTGAATGATTTGGAAGCACGTAACCCACATATTAGTTGAGGTCGCATACGGCTGGGTACCACAAATGAGTACCAAACACGGTCAGTCGTCGCAACTCACTAATTGTTATAAGGTAGCTTGGATCGAGGGCCATGGAAGTTGACCGCGAGCGACAGGACGAGGCAATCACGGAACCGAAATTTCACCAACATTTAGCGATTGGAGAATAAACAATCCATTGAACACACAACCCGCTTCAGTTTGGACCGAATGTCAGGGAGTCAAGCTGCACGCCCTCGATTTCCCCGGATGCGATCCCGCGGTCATCATCGTGCCGGGGATCACCAGCCCGGCCGCCACGTGGAAATTCGTGGCACGCGGACTCGACATCGACAACCGCATCCTAATACTGGACGTCCGCGGCCGAGGTCACTCAGGCAAGCCGGATACCGGCTATTCGATGCAGCATTACAGCGATGATCTTGAACAGTGGAGACAGGCGTTAGAACTGAAAAATCCAATACTACTCGGCCATTCCATGGGTGCCCGGATCGTCGCGGAATTCGACGCGCGTTGGCCTGGTCTGGTCGCCGGTTTGATCGCTGTCGACCCGCCGTTAAGCGGTCCTGGGCGTGCGGCCTATCCATTCCCGTTGGAGTTCTACATCGAACAAATGCGCGAAACCGAACAATCAGGGACGCTCGACACCATGCGCACAGCATTCCCAACCTGGACCGACGAACAACTCGACGATCGACTGCAATGGCTGCCCACTTGTGCTGAGGCCGCCGTGCGCGAGAGTTATGAGAATTTCCATACGGAAGACTTTTTCCCGACTTGGCGCGGCGTCACTGCCCCGCGCCTATGCTTGTGTGGCGCAACCAGCCCTGTAGTCACTACAGCAGGGCTGGACGAGATGAAGCTGGCAAACCCCGGTGCTGAATATATTGTGGTTGAGGCGGCCGGGCACATGATCCCCTGGGACAACTTGAATGGCTTCCTCAAAGCGGCGCTAACGTTTATCGCGAGCCAATCGGAGCCGCAACCGACGCCACCCCAATAGCCAGGTATTGATTTTCAAATCACCTTAATAACGCCCAGCACCAGCACCGCAAGGAACAAAGTCTCGACGACGATCAAACTGACAGCCTTGGGCCCAATCGCCAACACCTCGCCCAGTGCAGTTTTCATGCCTAACGCAGTGATCGCGGTAATCAGACACCAACGTGAAGCGTCGACCAAAACCAGGCGCATCGTCTCGGGCACAACGCCGACGCTATTTAGAATCATGCAGACCACGAATCCGATCAAAAAAACGGGGAGACTAGTGCCTTCGCTCGATTGTGAACTTTGCTTGCGAATGCCAAAGATAATCAGCAACACCAATGGGACAAGCATCGCTACGCGCATGAGCTTTACTAACGTTGCGACATCTCCGGTGCGTTCGGAAACCATATATCCGGCGCCAACGACCTGCGCAACATCATGGATGGTCGCGCCGAGAAATATTCCGGACTGAGAAAAATCAAGCCCCATGACATCCACGATAATCGGATAGAGGATCATGGCCAGTGTGCTCAAAGCAGTGACGCCGACGACGGTAAATATCGTGTCGCGTTCCGAATCCTCGTGCCGTGGTAATACAGCGGCGATCGCCAACGCGGCCGACGCACCGCAAATGGCGACCGCCCCGCCGGTCAATATCCCCAGGTGCGCCCTCAAACCTAGAGTCTTGGCCAGGGCAATGCCAATCAGAACAGTAAGCGCAATCGAAATGGTCACGAGGACGATGGGCAACAGCCCCAATGCAACAACTTGCTCAAAACTTATACGCAACCCTAATAAAGCAACCCCGATGCGAAGTATTCGTTTTGCCGAAAAATCGATACCTTTAACACAGGCCCCTTCCTGTGACAGAAAGTTGAACGCAATCCCGAGCAGCAGCGCGAACAGCATTACTGGTCCACCGTAATGACCGGACAGAAACGCCGCCGCCATCGCGATTGTGGCACTGCTTAGTACACCCGGGAAAACTCCTCGGATTGCATTCATTTCTGAGAATTTATCCGGTTTTGCCGGCAGGCGGCATGCTAGAGGACGTCATTGAGTGCCAAACTGATGCGTTGGGGTTAACGCCACGTTAAGTCTGGCTTTGCCTCCGTCGATCAGAGGTCGGATCCGGTGCCGAACGCGAGAGTTGTATCCATAGCAGCGATGCCTTCAATATCATGCGGCGCAATTGTATATCATTGTTTCGAGTAATTACGGCATAGTGAGCTGGCGATAAACCCGAATTCCACTTATAATTAGCGACTCGCGCGTTAATCGCGCACCTTGTCGGGCAGACTCCGGGTTTGTCAGTCGAAGGCATAACAATAAACAACTTATTGGTTGTCTATTGTTATGCCTTTTTTTTGGGGTAGATGTACAACGTATATGGCCGTCATCAATATCGCAAAAGCTCGCAATCGCCACGGTGGTCCTCAATCGTCTAGCGTGGCGGCAGCAGACTCCACGGCCACGATCGCGGCCGCAGCGGCAGAATCCACACCGCATGAGCACCGCGTCACGGACGACGATAGCTTAATGGAACAACGACAACTCTCGCTTCTGTATGAGCAGGCGAGCATCGCGGTTTGGGGTTCCATTGCTACCGCGATCATGATCGTGATGGTTCTGTGGCCAGTTACACCCTATCAACTCCTATTGCGCTGGAGTGTGCTGTTTGTCATGGCTACGGCTATTAGAGCGCTGCTGATGCACCGATATTTTAAGCAACAAGACAAGACCGGTGCGGCCGAAGAATGGTTCAGCCGATTCGATGGAACCCTCTTTCTAAGCGGTACTGTATGGGGCCTGGCCGGTATTCTGCTACCTCCGTCCGATTCCGCTATATACAACGCCTTGGTGAGTTTCTGCATTGTGGCGCTGGTCGCTGGAGCGGTCGTGACTTTTTCGGCCCACCTTCGTTCGGTTTTCGCGTTTTCACTGCCGGCGATAGTGCCCTACTCCGTCTATCTATTGCTTCAGGGAAACCTCCCCATGGTCGTTCTTGGGTTTGCGTTTCTTATTTATCTCGGTTTTATCACTTCGATCGCTTTTCGTATGCGACAGGGTTTTATCCGGGATTTCGCGGCGCAACGCGAGAATATGCACCTGATAAAGCAGCTTGCCGAACAAAAAGATGCCGTTACTACCCTCAATGCCGAATTGGAAACGCGAGTAAGCGGGCGAACAGCTCATCTGGAAAAAGAGATTGCGATCCGAAGGGCAACCGAAAGCGAGCTCAGGCTCTATGAGGAGATTCTCGATACCTCCGTGGATCTGAGCTCAGTTGTCGACAAAGATTATATTTACCTGGCGGTAAACCACGCCTATGTTCAGGCGTTCGGCAAACCAAAAGAATCATTTATTGGAAAGGCGATCGCAGATATTACTGGCGCAAATACATTCGAAAATCAACTAAAACCATTGATTGACAGAGCGCTATTGGGCGAATCAGTCGTTAGCGAATATTGGATTGATTATTCGATACTTGGACAGCGTTACGTCGAAGCCCGCTACGAACCATTCAACGACGTCGAGGGATCTATCGCGGGGGTCACTATCAATGCCCACAACATAACTGAACGCAAACGAGCGGAGGATGAACTGCGAGAAAGCGCTGAAGCCTACAGGGCTATCTTCGACGATGCACCGCTCGGCATCGGATTGGTAGATCTGCGCGGGGGCTTAATTCGAGCGAATCCAGCCTTTTACGAAATATTCGGCTATGACTGGGACGAAGACGATCTCACGGGTACAACAATTTCAGATTTCACGCATCCGGACGATCGGCAGGTGACGGGCGTTTATATGGGCGAGGTACGGGCCGGTCAGAGCGATATGGTTCAGACCGAAAAGCGCTATTTGCGCAAAGACGGATCAGTCATGTGGGGGCAAATAAATGTCTCCCTGGTTCGGGACGCCAATGGTGAAGCCGTTCACACCGTAGGGCAGGTTCAAGACATATCCGCGCGTAAAAAGGTCGAGGAAGAACTGAACAAGAGTGCCGTACGTTACAGGCTGTCCGAGGAAGTCGGTCAGCTTGGCTATTGGGAGTGGGATGAACGCGCAGACAAGTTGATTTCCTGTTCGGAGCAGTACGCCAGAATTTTCGGAATGACGGTCGATGAAGTAATGACCAGATTTTCAAATTATGAAGAAAGCCTCAGCGTCATTCATCCGGATGATCGCGAGCAATACGATCGTGCAAATCGTGCTGCCCTTACCGAACAATCCGACGTCGATATCGAATACCGGGTCATCACCAGTACCGCTGCAGTACGTCATGTGCTGGAAGTAAGACGCGGTGATTATGACGAGGATGGTCAGGCAATCCGTACCTTAGGCACATTACAAGACATCACGGCGCGAAAAAATGTGGAAAACGAGCTACGCAGGAGTCACGCATTGTATGAACAAGCTGCACAACTAGGGCGACTGGGTCATTGGGAGTGGGATTTGGCGACCGATCGCTTGATTGCCTGCTCCGAACAGTACGCTGAAATATTGGAGATGGATGTCGAGTCTGCCATCGAGGCCTCGACCTCCACGCAACGCAATCTGGAATTAAAGCATCCCGACGACCGAGAGCGCTATCATCAGGCAGATCTGGCAACCAGTGGAAACAATGAGGGGCTGGAAATTCAATACCGCATAATCACTGGCTCAGGCGCCATTCGTTGGATCAATGAAATCGCGGAGACGGAATTCGATGCCAACGGCTCTCCGGTGCGGATGTTCGGCACACTACAGGACATCACCGCACAAAAGCAGGCCGAGCAAGCGCTCGCCGAGTCAGCCAAACTGGCAGCAACCGGACGCATGGTGGCCCGGATCGCACATGAGATAAATAACCCCCTGGCGGGCATCAAAAACTCATTTTTGCTGCTTAAGGGCGCCATCCCCGAGGATTACGAATACTACCCTTACGTCGGACGCATCGATCGTGAGTTGGAGCGCGTTTCCACCATCGTCCATCAAATGCTCGACCAGTATCGCGGCATTGAGCATCAGGAACGGGACATCGAACTGGCCCAGATCGTCGACGATGTTGTGCTGTTACTGGAACCGATGTGTCGCGAACATGAGATATCGGTAATCGTGAGACGTCCCGACGGCGTCGTAGTTCGGGTGTTGGACTCTGTGGTGCGCCAGGCACTATTCAATGTATTGGGCAACGCGATTAAGTTTTCCGTCCCTGGAGACGAGGTAACGGTGGAGGCGCACGTAAGCGCGCAGGCTGTCACTATCAGCGTCACGGATCACGGGCCAGGCATTGCCCCTGAGGAGGCAGAGCGAATATTCGAGGCTTTCTATTCCGGCGGGGAAACCAACTCTCCGGGATTAGGACTTGGTTTGTCGGTGTCCAGAAGTCTGCTTGAGCACACCGGCGGCTCGCTCACCTTTCACAGCACACCCGGGGTCGCAACAACCTTTGTAATCGAAACTCCGCTGCGTGGCGAGAAAGCTAATTTCCGGGATAGGGGTGACACCTAATTCACGCTACTGACAAGTACTGGCGCAGTTGTTTCATAGCTGACGATTGCCGATCTAACTTGATCATGGAGCAGAAATGCCTTTCGCAGCGTGTCTTTCAGTCCACTGATTGGAACCGGCTTCTCAAGAAATTTGAAGATCCCACCGTCATTGATAGCAGCTACGACCGAACGCATATCGCTGCGTCCGCTCAACATCACCCGCACCGCATAGGGGCACAGACTCTTTACGCGTTTCAGAATCTCGATGCCGTTCATTTCCGGCATCTGGTAGTCGGCGACGACAACCTCAACGTCGTATCTCGCCAGGTTATCGAACGCTGCCGCGGGGTTTGTCGCGCACAGCACGCGGTACCCTTCGCTTTGCAGACCAAGCTTAAACACGTCCAGTAGCGTTTCGTCATCGTCGATAAACAGCACCGTTCGTACCCCCGTTCCGTGCCGACATACTGGTAGCTCAACGTTAGGTCCCTGTCGCAACAAATCGCGTAACACCTCACTCGGCAGCGGGCGACTGAAATAGTAACCTTGGATTATCTGGCAGCCATTGTCATGTAAGAACTGTAGCTGGGCACCTGTTTCCACACCCTCGGCTACTGTTTCCAAGTTCATGCGAGTCGCCATTGTGATTACCGCCGTGACTATCGCCGAATCGTCAGGATCTGCAGTAACGTCACGAATAAAGGCGTGATCTATCTTCAGTCGATCGATCGGCAAACGCTTCAAATAGCTCAGACTTGAA
Organism: Gammaproteobacteria bacterium; assembly: GCA_965225625.1. Taxonomy (GTDB): domain Bacteria; phylum Pseudomonadota; class Gammaproteobacteria; order JADZEE01; family JADZEE01; genus CBDDBH01. The sequence goes on along the minus strand of CBDDBH010000017.1, from coordinate 43,411 downwards.
TAACCGGTTCCAAAATCATCGATCGCAAGCTGCACACCCAAGGCCTTGAGTGCTTCCATTGTACGGATTGCACCCTCGACGTCGTTCATGACCATACTTTCAGTGATTTCAAGTTCCAAAGCATGTGCGTCGAGACCAGTCTCACTTAATATCTGCGCAACCAAGCCGACGAATTCCGACTGCGCGAACTGTAGAACCGATATATTCACGCCAATTCGACCGAGCGGCAGACCCTCGTCCTGCCAGGCCTTTGCCTGGGCACATGCGGTTGCGAGTACCCATTCACCGATTTTTATGATGAGACCATTTTCTTCCGCCAGCGGAATAAACTCCGCCGGTGATACCGCTCCCATCTCCTGGTTGTTCCACCGCAACAGTGCTTCGACACCACAGATCTGACCGCTGGCGACATCCATTTGCGGTTGATAGTGAAGTTCGAACTCGTTGCGCTCCAGCGCTGTTCGCAACTGCGGGTCGATCGCATGACGCCGCAACGCTTCGCTGTTCATTGACTCATCGTAGTATTTATACAGATTCTTGCCGGCCCGCTTGGCGCAATACATGGCGGCATCTGCGTGTTGCAGCAGTGCCTCGGGGGCCTCGGAGTCCTGGGGAAACACAGATATGCCGATACTGGGTGTAATAAAAACTTCATTGCCAGCAAGGGAAAAGGTCTGCGAAAGAGAATGCAATATACGTCTAGCTACCGTCGCGGCATGGTCAGCATGCCCGATCTCCGGCAGTAAAATGATAAATTCATCACCGCCTAAGCGCGCAACCAAACCGTTGTCGCTATCAACATTGCGGACCACGGCGTCGGTTTCCCGAACACTGTCGAGCAGGCGCACAGCCACTTCCTTTAACAGCATGTCGCCAACACTGTGGCCCAGCGTATCGTTAATGCGCTTAAAGTCATCCAGATCGACAAATAGTATCGACAGGGTGCGGCTGTGGCGCTTCGCAACTGCCACTGAGTTAATCAGCCGATCTTTAAACGATTCGCGATTCGACAGACCAGTGAGCACGTCGAAGTACGCGAGCTGATGGATCTTATCCTCTATTTGCTGGGCCCGAAGCATGTAACGCACCCGATGCGACAGAACGACGCGCTTAAACGGCTTGTTGATGAAGTCCGTCGCGCCGACATCGTAGGCGTGCGTGATCGAATCCTCATCGTCGAGGCCCGTCATCATCAAGACCGGAAGACGGCGGGTACTTAGACGTGAACGAATCTCCGCACAAACTTCAAACCCGTCCATGCCCGGCATCACTACGTCCAACACGACGAGGGCGGGCGGCGAGTTGGCAATTACCTTCATCGCTTCGGCACCGCTGCCGACGGTTTCAACGCTAAAGCCAGCTTGCTGCAGCGTTTCACTGACGAAAAACCGCGTAGTCTCCTGATCATCGACAATCAGAATCCGCCCCGGCAAATTGTCCTTGTGATTGTCCATCGCTATGCCGCCGCTTCCTGTTCGCACTGTAAGGCGAGGCAAGCTTCTTTGTAATTCAGTTCGAGTTCCGCCAAAACCTCCGATGCCCCCATCAATTCGCGCTTACGACTCATCTCCTCCAGCCGCTTGCAGTTGGCTGCTAACATTCGGGCTCCGAGACTGGCGCTATCGGATTTCAGCGAGTGCTCGGGATGGACCAGGCCTTCCGCGTCATCTGTGGCGACCGCCACACGAATAGCCTCCATCAGCTCGGGCGAATTACGCAGGAAGATGTCGATGTATCTCACTAGCGGATCCGAGCCTCGCTCCTGGCGTAGCTCACGAATGTCGTCCAAAGAGGTTTGATCGAGCACGCAGTCGCTGTTCTGAGGTGCGGTTGTTGTTGCTACGCAGGCCGACGTTTGCGCTGACCGGCCTCGGTCCGCGATCCAACTTTGAACCACCTCGGCGAATTCCTTTTGCTTAAACGGTTTCGTCAGGTAGTCGTCCATACCCGAGTGTAAACAGCGCTCACGATCACCGGCCATCGCATTGGCCGTCAGCGCCACGATCGGTATACGAAAATCCGATCCGGAAGCGCGCTCTCGTTTGCGGATCTCCCGGGTCGCATCCAGACCGTCCATAACCGGCATCTGACAATCCATGAAGACCAGATCAAAGGCGCTTTGCGCCAGGACCTTTAGGGCCGCGGCGCCTGTATCTGCCGTCTCCACTCGACACCCCAAATGCTCCAGCATCGAACCCGCCAGTTCCCGATTCATTTCGTTGTCGTCAACTACCAAGACGCGACCGCCAATAAGGCCCGCAATTTCGCTTTCCCTCGCTGGGTGGGGATCGCTACTAATCTCCGATTGCTCGTTCAACGCAGACATCACACTGCTAAATAGATCGGATTGTCGTAGCGGTTTCGTTAAGTATTGCGTTATACCCGCCTGCCGCAGAATGTGTTCTTCCGGCTGCTCATAGAGCGAGCTGGCAAGAAGTAGTTTAATGGCATGGCCGCCTGGCTCGGCCCGGATTGCATGGGCGAGCTCGAGGCCGTCCATGCGAGGCATTGCGAAATCAAGAATCGCTAGGTCAAAGGTCTCATTGCTGGCGAGGGCAGCGCGAAATACGGATAGAGCATCTTCTGCATCACCAGTAGAAACCGACTGTATCTGCCAGGTCTTTAGTTGCTGCTCCAGCATCTCACGGTTCGTCTCGTTGTCGTCAACAACCAGGACCCGCGTGCCACGCAGCTCCGGCGGCGGCACTGGCAATCTAACGCCTTGCTCACCGGAACTCGGCAACTCTGCAGTAAACCAGAACAATGAGCCCCCGCCCGGGAGCCCTTCAAATCCAATCATCCCACCCATCAGTTCGACAAGCTGTTGGGAAATGGCAAGACCCAAACCTGTGCCGCCGTGTTGGCGGGTGATAGAGCTATCTGCCTGGGTAAAGGCGCCGAATATACGATTCCGTGCGGCAGGATCGATGCCAATGCCGGTATCACGGACCTCGAAACGAATCATTCGTTCGTCTGTCATGCGATGTACTGAGACTCGGACTTCACCATCCTCAGTAAACTTGATGGCGTTACCGATCAAATTTGTCAAAACCTGGCGCACCCGACCTGGATCCCCTTTCACGCCGAGCAACTCATCCGTGGGTAGTTGGCACAATAGCTCCAGTTCACGTTCATGCGCATACTCCGCAAACAGGTCTCCGACCTCCTCGACAAGTTCGCGCAGATCGAACGCTATATGCTCGATTCGCAGTTTTCCCGCCTCGATCTTGGAGAAATCCAAGATGTCGTTGATGATGGAAAGCAGACGCTGGCCGGAGTCAGAGACGGTATTTGCGAACCGGCGCTGTTTGTCATTTAACTGTGTGTCTAACAGCAACTCCGTCATACCCAGAACACCGTTCATGGGGGTTCGGATTTCGTGACTCATGGTCGCCAGAAATTCGCTTTTCGCCCGGTTGGCCCGCTCCGCGGCATCTCGCGCGGTCACCAGATCGCTCACCGACTCTTTTAGTTCCCGGTTTGCTTCAGACAATGCAGTAGTGCGGGTGGCAACAGCACGTTCAAGTTGTTGTTTGTGACAAATCAATGCCTCGTCGCGCTGTTGGATCTCCTTCAGCATCACATTGAAACCACTGATCAGCATCCCTATCTCGCCGTTATGACAACTATCGACCCGAACCCGATAGTTCTTATTCTCCGAGACGCTTTTCATCGCCTCCGCGAGATCCACAATTGGTTGCGCAATTACTTTCTGCAGCCGTGACGAAAAAAACGAAGAGATAGCAATGGCCCCAACCATAACAAACAGGACAACCAAACCGTACCATCGAAGGCGTGTGTAAAAGTCGGCCAAATGCGACCGAATAAGTACGTAGCCTATAGTCGAGCCATCCTGGATTATGGGCGTCAACACGTCCAAATGAGATAACCCGAACTGGAATTGGGCGCTTGACGGCTCACGCAGATACCGCGAGACCAGAGAAAGATCTTGGTGAACTTCGCCCCCATTAGCTGGGTGCTGATAAGTCGCGATAATTCTCAGGCGATTGTCAATTAGGCGCGCAGACACAACGCTTGATTCCAGGCTGAAAGCAGAGACTATGTGCTGTGCAGCCTCGGTATCTTGCAGCGTCAATGCATCGGTACTATTGCGTCCAACGACTTGCGCCAGTGCCGTCAACTTTTCAACTGCCGTGCTCCGGAATGAAACTACGTCCGTTAGCACGAACATCGAGGATGCCACCAGCACAACCACTGCAGCGGCTAATAATATGACGCTGCGTAATTTCTCTGTGAGCGATAATTCGGCGAACCTAGTCAAGATTTGCGACCCTAATCCACGTCGTTTACTGCAACGGCCAGCGCTAGAAACTGGGCATACCCCGGTAGCCAGGAAATCGCTGGATACCCTTTGTTTCGCACCGCAATGCTCTCTCCATTCACCAAACGAGCGATAACACGTATGTGTGCTCCTTTAGGTTTTCGGCTGAAAACTGGATAGCTTTAGCTGGGCAAATCGGCGAATCGGCGAATTGTGAAGAGGACGTCTGCGCAACGCGATCCGCCCAGCGATTAACGGGCCAGCAATGCGCTTAGTCGAAAGCCCCTTGCGGGACAAGGACAAATTCCTGACCTTCTCCCGCAAGGAGAAGGGACCCGTGGTTTAAGCCCCTCGCCCCTTGTGGGAGAGGGGTTTGGCAGGTAATTGCTCCTCGGCTCGGGCTCCTGCTTCGCTCTACCTCATCCATCCCTGGATTCGTCGGCTCGGGCTCCTGCTTCGCTCTACCTCATCCATCCCTGGATTCGTCGGCTCGGGCTCCTGCTTCGCTCTACCTCATCCATCCCTGGATTCGTCGGCTCGGGCTCCTGCTTCGCTCTACCTCATCCATCCCTGGATTCGTCGGCTCGGGCTCCTGCTTCGCTCTACCTCATCCATCCCTGGATTCGTCGGCTCGGGCTCCTGCTTCGCTCTACCTCATCCATCCCTGGATTCGTCGGCTCGGGCTCCTGCTTCGCTCTACCTCATCCATCCCTGGATTCGTCGGCTCGGGCTCCTGCTTCGCTCTACCTCATCCATCCCTGGATTCGTCGGCTCGGGCTCCTGCTTCGCTCTACCTCATCCATCCCTGGATTCGTCGGCTCGGCGGTAAATGTCAAGCAAGTTGTCGCCTAAGATTTATGCTGCCTTCATAACTTGTGAGTTTTCGGCTTTCTTAACTTTTGGTCGATAGCCTGTTAGGGATGTCGTACCTGCAGGTGTCCAGTTTCGCGTCTCACCACTCCAGCGCTCAGGGTGACCTCGCCGGGCCTGCTGATAGAGCGCATGTCGGCGTTGTAATATCTCCCGCTCCTGCCCGCTATGACGCTCGTGCGGTGTCACGAACCGGATCGCACTGTGGCGATGTTCATGGTTGTACCAGCGTACGAACCGCTCCACCCAGGCACGCGCGTGAGTGATGTTTTCAAAGGCTTGCTCCGGATACTCCGGACGGTATTTGAGGGTTCGAAACAAGCTTTCCGAAAACGGATTGTCATCGCTCACCGCCGGGCGCGAAAATGAAGGGATGACGCCCAGGCGCTCGAGCGTGGCGAGCATCGTCGCCCCTTTCATCGGCGAGCCATTGTCGGCGTGCAAAACCACTTCCCGTGCATCGACTCCCTCCACATAACAGGCCTCATGCGCCAACGCCGCAGCGTACTCGGCGCATTCACGCTCATGCACCTGCCAGGTCACGATCTTGCGAGAGTAGATGTCCATAATCAGGTACAGATAGAAATACATTCCCCGCACCGGGCTCGCCAGCCACGTGATATCCCAACTCCATACCTGGTTTGGCCCGCTGGCCACCCGCGCGGTGGGCTCATGGCGGCGCGCCGGTGCGCTGGCCTGGCGGTGGTGCAATAATCTCTCCTCGCGCAGGATCCGATACATCGTTGATTCCGAAGCGATATACTCCCCACGGTCCGCCAGCATCGCGACGACCTGGTTGGGGCTCTTGGCAGCGTGCTCAGGCGCATTGAGTACCGCCACCACCCGCGCAACCTCGCTCTGGCTCAGACGATTCGCCGGCATCGCCCGTGACCCTTTGCGCCGGTCCACCGACCCTGTGCGCTGCCACCGTTGCACCGTGCGTAGCGACAGCCCCAGCGTTTCACATGCCTTCACTTTACGACACCCTTGCTGCACCGCTTCATCGATTAACACCACTGCCTGTACTCGCTCTGGCTCGCTAATCAATCGTCCTCGGGCTCCCCCCAAATCGCGGCCGCTTTTTTTTTCAGCACCAGCAACGCCGCCGTCTCCGCCAGCGCCTTCTCCTTGCGACGTAGTTCCTTCTTCAATGACCGGGTCTCTTCGCGTAAGGCGCGCAGCGTGCTCTGCGACCCCTTGCCCCGGTCCTGACCTTCAATTATCTCCCGGCGCCAACGCTCAAGATGATGCGTGTGCAACCCTTGACCGCGACACCACGCGCCCAGAGCATCCTCCGATAATGCACTGCTCTCAATCAGCGCGTTCAGTCGCTCCTGCGCTGTCCAGTCCTCAGGGCGCCTCTCTTGTTTCACCACCTCGCTCACTCCCGCTCTTCGATCTTGACGTAACCAATTCTGGATCGTCGAACGACCAATTCCAAATTCCTCCGCGACCAACCCCTGTGACCTCGTTCCTTCCAACACTTTCCTCGTTACCCTCTCTCTCAATTCCTGTGAATGTTTCATTGACCAATCTCTCTCGCCCCCTTGTTTTTCTCTCTCTAATAAAGGCGACATCTATCCTGACACAGGGGGCTCGGGCTCCTGCTTCGCTCTACCTCATCCATCCCTGGATTCGTCGGCTCGGGCTCCTGCTTCGCTCTACCTCATCCATCCCTGGATTCGTCGGCTCGGGCTCCTGCTTCGCTCTACCTCATCCATCCCTGGATTCGTCGGCTCGGGCTCCTGCTTCGCTCTACCTCATCCATCCCTGGATTCGTCGGCTCGGGCTCCTGCTTCGCTCTACCTCATCCATCCCTGGATTCGTCGGCTCGGGCTCCTGCTTCGCTCTACCTCATCCATCCCTGGATTCGTCGGCTCGGGCTCCTGCTTCGCTCTACCTCATCCATCCCTGGATTCGTCGGCTCGGGCTCCTGCTTCGCTCTACCTCATCCATCCCTGGATTCGTCGGCTCGGGCTCCTGCTTCGCTCTACCTCATCCATCCCTGGATTCGTCGGCTCGGGCTCCTGCTTCGCTCTACCTCATCCATCCCTGGATTCGTCGGCTCGGGCTCCTGCTTCGCTCTACCTCATCCATCCCTGGATTCGTCGGCTCGGGCTCCTGCTTCGCTCTACCTCATCCATCCCTGGATTCGTCGGCTCGGGCTCCTGCTTCGCTCTACCTCATCCATCCCTGGATTCGTCGGCTCGGGCTCCTGCTTCGCTCTACCTCATCCATCCCTGGATTCGTCGGCTCGGGCTCCTGCTTCGCTCTACCTCATCCATCCCTGGATTCGTCGGCTCGGGCTCCTGCTTCGCTCTACCTCATCCATCCCTGGATTCGTCGGCTCGGGCTCCTGCTTCGCTCTACCTCATCCATCCCTGGATTCGTGCATTACCTGCATTTCCGCCATCCGTGGCGGTCGGTTGAGGGGTAATTATGACGCACGAAAATCGTGCGCGAATTCTTCAGCGAGCCGTATTCTGCACAGATTCAATCAAATGTGCAGGTCAGCGTTTGAAGTTCGTCATCGTCCTCTTCAACACCACGGTCAACGCCACCCGTAGTGTCATCGAAGAATTCTTTAAGCACCAATACCTCGTTGGTCGTGATGTCACCCACGTTTGTTACCGTCGGTGCCGCCGGTACCATGATGGGATCGCCAAAGACACCGCTCTCCGTCGGCGGGTTGAGGAAGGGATCACTCAATAACGTCTCACAACCACTGCAGCTCGCCGCCGTAATCGTAATCGCACCCAGACCACCGTTCGCCACCACCACCGCATCGGTGTTAGCGCTGGCATCCAATCCCGCCGTCAACACGACCGTCGCAGCGTTGACCGTCACCCCGCCCGTTGAAGCAAGCAGGGCGGCGAAGGCATCCGTACCCGTGCCACCAGTGACGTCTACACTACCCGATACGTTCACATCCAAGGTGCCACCCTGTAATTGCGCAAAGGCATTGGCCCCCGAGCCACCACGCACACCTAAACTGCTGCCCGTCACCGTCGCCGCGCCGCTCGCCTGTACGTCAACAAAATCACCTAGCACCGTGCCACCATCCAGAAGGATCCCACTTCCCCCTATGTTCACGATATTGGCGAACGCTGTCGCCGGATTACCCGAGCCCGCCTGAAAGTGCACCGCACCACCGGTGATAGTCAACGTGTTACTCGCACTCAACGCACTCGAGTAGTTCTCCACCTGTCCACCACTGAGCGTGAGATCACCCGCACTCACAAACGTGTTGTTGATCAACAAGGTCCCCGCACCACCGCGCAGCGTCACAAGCCCGCTGCTGGAGATGCTCTGCGTCACCGTCAAACCGTTCGAACCCACCAAATCGATGCGGCGCCCCACTACCCACACTCACCGCACTCGTCAACCCCAAACCACCCGTGGTGTGCACCAATACATTGCCATTGGGAGTGTTGAGATTGGACACCGTCAGGTTGCCCGTGTTCGTGAACGCCAAGTCACCGCCCGACACACTCGCGTCCAAAGACGTGAGCACCGTCTCCAAAGGATCGGCAAAGCTGCCAATGCCACCCGAGCCAACCAATACCGCTGGCCCGCCGCCAATGATGTTGTCCGCCGCGCCGTTACCATCGAGGATCGTCCCCGGCACCGTCAGCGTCACCCCCGGTGCACTCAGCGTCCCCAGAAGAATGTTACCCGTGGACGTGAAGTTGATCGGCGTCGTCGAGGTCAGGTTCAACGTCACCGGTCCCGTGTTGTCGATGTTTAACGGCCCACTGCTCGTGCTGTTTGCCGTCAGGATGGGAGCCTCCGTCAACACCGCCGTGCCCCCGCCTATCCCCGTCCCCGTATCCAGGAGCAACGTGCTCCCCTTCAACGTCCCCGCACCCGCCGTGATAGCGCCCGGCGTGTGGATGATCAAAGCGTCAGTGGCGTTACCCAGATTAGCGTCCACCGTGAGACCGTTGAGGAAGGTTAAGTCCACCGTCTGCGCGCTACCCGCGTCCGTGTTCACCACCAGGTTGCTCGTCAGGTACGAACCCGCCGCCTGCTGCTCCACCGTGATGTTGCCCGTCGTGCCCGCGAACGTGGTGTTCACGGTCAGCGTACCACCGGTGTTGGCGAACACCGGACCAAACGTTCCGATAGGACCACCCGCCGTCAGCACTGTGTTGCCCGTCGACGCAATCACTCCACCCGTGCGCACACCGATGTTGCCGAACAGTGTGTTGATATCAATCGTCGGCGCAATCACCGTGTCGAGCAAAATGTCATTGCGCGCATCAAAATCCACCATCACCGCCGCCTGCACCGTGAATCCCGGGTTCATGTTCAGCTCGCCCGCCAGTGAGGTCGCAATCACCGAGCCGAAATCCGACGTCACGTTATCGCTGATGTTCAACGTCGTGGTTGCCGCCGTCAGGATGATGTCACCCCCTGGCCCCGTCGTGTGCAACGGGCCGGCCACCTGTAATACACCCCCCACCGAGTTCAGGATGATGCTGCCCGGTGTGGTGATCGCAGCATTGGCGTTAACACGACCCGCCTGAATATCGACCGTGTTGCCGGCCGTAATAGGACTGGAGACGAATATAATTGCCACCGCCCCGGTTACATCGATGTCCACCATCCCATCAGGCGTGGACAGACCCGTGCCGGTCACCTGCGTTGTGCCCGTCGTGCCCGTGGTCGTGCGGAAGGTGATGTCGCCGCTCACGGTCACATCCGCTTGAATGGTGTTGATGTCATTGCCGGCGTTATCGAGCGTCAGCGCGCCCGTGGACGTCGAGGTCAGCATCGTCGTCTTGATCGCACCCGTCTGCGTGATCTGACCCGTCACGTTCAACGTCAGCGCACCGGCACCGGTGTCGATACCCGTGAGCACGAGATCAGTTGTTTTGCTGATGGTCACGTCACCACCGGTGCTGTTCGAGGTCAGATCCGCGAAGGCGTTCGTCAAACTCGGCAGCGTCACCACACCACCCGCGGTGTTCGCCAACAACGCATTCGTGCCACTGTCGATGGTGCCCGTCGTGCTCTGCGTGATGGTGCCCGTGCCACCGGCAACCGTCAGCGTGATCACGCCGTTAGTCTGCAAGATGGCGTCGTTCAACTGAATGTCACCCGTTCCACCGTTCGCCGCCGTGATGGTGATCGGCCCGCTGCCGATCGGCGTCGAAAATGACCCCACTATCACCGGCCCCGCGGTGCCGCTTTGCAGGATCACTGACTGGTCACTGTTGATTACCACACTCGCGTCACACGGTGCCGGCACACACCCGGGTACGGCGCCAAGCCCCGCGGCCGCGGTCGGATCTCCACCGCCGGTGAAGGTCACGTCGCCACCACTGTTGATAACGATGCTAGTTGGCGTGTCGTCAGATCCGGCACCTGCTGCGGCGGTGGGGCCGGAGCCTGCCGTCACGCTAACCGCGCCAACGGTGTCCACTTGAATGGTGCGCCCGCCGAAAGAGGCCTCAGCAGCGCTACCCGCACCGCCATTCATCGTCAGGCTGGCGCCATCGAAATCAATCGCAAACTCAGTGTCGAGGGTCGCCTCTGCACCGCTGCCCGCACCGCCCGTCAACAACCCGGCACCACCCAGCGTCGTCGTGATGTTGCCGTTGACCGTGCTGATCTCCGCGTAGTTGTCCACCCCGCCCGCGTTCGCCCCCCCCCCCCCCCCCCCCCCCCCCCCCCGTCAGCGTCAGGTTCCCGTCAATATTGAGATTGATGTCGTTCCCCAGTGCATTGGTCGCGGTGATCGCCGCATGGTCATTGAGACCCATGCCCGTACCACCCTTTAGCGTCACGTCAAGCGTCCCCGTACCTGCGCCCTTCTGAATGGTCGTCATCCCACCCGCATTCGTTATTTGTGCGAAGTTGTTGTTCACACCCGCACCGCCTTCCAGCACCAGATCGCCGCCGTTATTCAGCGTGATCTGCTGCGTGAACGTCGCACCCGTCTGCGTGATGATGGCGTGATTCCCCAATCCCGACACCGAGTTGTTACCACCCAGCACCTTCAACGCATCGGCCGCACTGCTCCCCGTCGTGATGCTCTGGCCCGAGTCAGCGAATATCCCGCCAAAGTTGTCGTCACCTCCACCGGCGCTACCCTGCACCAGCAATGAACCACTCAGCGTGATGGTCTGCGCCGCATTCTTGGTGTCAATTTCACCCTCGTTGCCCACTCCAATGCCACCACCAACGACCTGCATATTCACCGCGGCAATCGTGGCACCCAAGTCGCCGTTGATGAACGCACCATTGTCGTTACCCCCCGGGCCGCCTGAGGCGGTAAACGTCGCACCTGCCGTCAAATCCTGCAGACCACCCAATGCGCGGATCCGCGCGTCATTGTTGAACCCCGAAGCACCACCCGTGACGCTGATATCCTGACCAGCGGTAATGTTCTGCGTGGTCGTCGCTTCGATGAGCGCCTGGTTGCCCGCCGCCGAGGTACCGCCCGTGACGATGACACTACCCTGAACGGCCAACACTTGCGCCGCCAGACTGCGGATAATCGCGTCGTTGCCATCGCCGCTGCCGGCTTCCACGCGTATTTCGCCCATCTCATCCGCCATGCCGACGGAGATCGTCTGGTTGCCTATGATCTCCGCCCTTCCCGGCTGCCCGCCACCGACGATGAGGTGATTGAGGCCACTTCCTTGCAAGGTGATATTCTGGGTGGTGACAGAGCGAATCTCGGCGGATCCGGCTCCTGCTGCCAACGTTTGAAGTATTAACGCATCCGCGTTGGCGACGGTGATGTTCTGGCCGGTGCAGGCACCGGTGCACTCGATACGGGTGTCGCCTGTACCGGTCAATAGGATGCCCTCTCCTGAGACATTCTTGCTCGTCGTATTAATGGTCTGCGGACCTGCTCCGTCCATCCGAATCCGAGCACTGCTAGTTGTGCTGTCTGATTCTACGACAATAAAACCCGCGTCGATTTGCTGAAAAGTACCACCTGCATCGATCCGTATACCATTAGTCGAGGTCGTGTTCCGGTTTACTAGAAAAATTCCTCCGGTAACGTCGATGTCCTGTTGATTGGCCGCCTCGAGACGGATCCGCGAATCCACGCCGGTACTCAACGATTCGAGTCGGATTTCGTTGGCGATAATTGTTTGAGGTGTCGAGGTACAACAGGTCTGTATATCCGCCCTCCCGGTTCCACTTGAGTTTTGCAGCAAGATTGTCCCATTCGGTGCCGATACGGTCTCGGATCCGTCAAAGGCATTGATAAAGGCGTTTGCGCGGTTCGCGCCGATGCCACCATTGGCGATTAGTTGAATGTTACCGTTGGTGCTCTCCACCAGCAGCGTGTTTCCGGCCTCGATCTGGGCCCGCGATCCCGGTGCGGTCGCTTCGAGTCGGATGTCACCGCTGACACTTACCGATATCGCGCCCGGGACGGGGATCGTGTTGAACGTATCCAGTTTCACATCGCCGCCCGGCGAGTTGTCCACAATCGTAAAGCTCGTTCCGGTAATATCGATACTCGTCGCCCTTATCCTCGGTCCCGAGGGTCCGGCGGGCGTGGCACTGGTCAACAACACGTCGCCGCCCTGAATCAGCAGATCACCGCTGTTGAGTTCTATGAATTGATCAACTCCGGACAGATTAATGAATTCGACACGATTGCTGCCGATTAATGTCAGGTCTTCGTTATCGACGCGGAAGTCCACACCAAAACCGATCTGAACGTCCTGGTTGATCAACTGTAATGTCGCCGCATTGATGTCTGACGACGCCAGGGCGGTTGTTACGGCGGTGGTGCCGGTACCGCTGACACTGCCGACAGTGAGCGTGCCGGCGGTAACATTCTGCATCTCGGTTGATGTCAACCCGAGCGTGCCCGCAGCATCGGCACCGCCGATGTCAATGTTCGTTGTCACGGTAAACGGTTTGAGCGTGACGTTCGCCGTGCCGGCATTGACCGCATTCGTCAGCGTCATGTTGTCGGCGATCAACTTGATGTCAGCCGGCGTACCCCCCCGAGTTCGTCGATACCGGACCGTCGTTCGGTGGTCCCGTGGGCGCAAGCGTCAACGAGCCACTCGCGCTGATAACAATCTGACCGCCCATCTGCGTCTGCACGCCGCGCAGAAAACCACCGAACAATGCCACCGGCACGCTGCCTATCGTCCCGTTGCCGATGATGTCCAGAAAAATTCCGTCGATATTGGCCGTGGTGTTATGAATGTGTGACTCGACGTTGATGTTGGCGCCGCTCCCGGTCAACCGTAACGGCTCTGTCAACGTCCCTAGCGTGCCGTTGGCAGCGTTTTCCAGCTCGATGTGGGCATTGGGTGAGGTGATCAATGCGTCCGCAGAAGCCCGTAAGATCGAACTGCCTGACGTCGTACCGTCGTGCAGCACTGTGATACCGCCCGTCGCGTTGGTACTCATCAGGTTCTCGAGGACGATGTTGCCGCTCTGTCCGCCGGCGTTCAGATCGATATCAATCGTGTTGGTGCCGGCATTCAGCGTCGTGCCGTCGGCCATGATGATCTCGGCGGCGCCGGCGTCACGGTTCGCTCCGATTGCACCAGTGTCATTGGCAACAATCCTCAGCAACCCGTTGTCGGTCGTGATGTCGGCGTTGATGAGCACACTGCGGCCAGCCTGAAGCGTCAGCGCGCCGCCAGCGCCTGCGGCGGCAGTGATGACCGGCGCGTTTACGGTTAGATCCGTATTAGCTTGTAGAACGACCGCTTGCGAACCATTGAGCAGCGCCGTGATGGCGCCGTTGGTGATGACCGAATCCCCGGCAGGATTGGTGGCGAAGGTCTCGTTAATGCTGACGCCAGCCAGATCGAAGAAATAAACGGCGCCCGCATTATTCGCAACGTTGCCGGCACCGTCGTCGGCGGGGGCGCCCACGACCAGCCGACCGCCGTCGAGCGAAATGGATTGGCCAAAATTGTCAGCGTCGTCCAGCACGACGGCCAAATCCAGGTTATTACCACCCGTGTAGCCTTCGCCAATTGTTGTGCTGAGCGCTCCGCCGCTAAATGCCATATCGGTGAAGGTGAATAGATGTGCCGCACCCGTATTCGCCGCCACATTACCGGCGCCGTCATCATCGAACGCGCCCACGGCCAGCTGCGTGCCGTCGAGTGAAAGGGCAAAACCAAAATCATCACCGTCGTCCAGCACAGCCGACGCATCCACGTTCTTGCCACCCGTATAACCTTTGCCAACCGTCCCCTCGAGCAGGCCGCCGTTGAACACCAGATCGGCGAAAGTGAACAGATGCGCCGCGCCCACGTTAAACGCCACGTTACCGAAGCTGTCATCGCCGTTCGCGCCCACCGCCAGCCGTGTGCCGTCGAGAGAAACGGCGAAACCAAAGAAATCGGCGTTGTCCAGCGTGGCAGACACATCCACGTTCTTGCCGCCCACATAACCTTCACCGATAGAACCCTCGAGCGTACCGCCGGTAAACACATTATCGGTAAAGGTAATCAGATGTACCGCGCCGGGATCGGCCGTGCTGCTGATCCCGGGACCGTCATCCCCGATCGCACCCACGGCCAGCCGCGTGCCGTCGAGTGACAAGGAGATGCCAAACTGATCACCGGAATCGAGCAAGGCGGATAAATCGAGATTCTTACCACCGGAGTAGCCTTCGCCAATCGTCGCTTCGAGGACTCCACCCGTAAATACCGTATCAGTGAATGTGAACAGGTGCGCAGCACCCGCATTGTTGGTCAAATTGAGCGCACCGTCATCGCCACTGGCGCCCACCGCCAACCGTGTGCCGTCAAGGGAAACAAAGAAGCCGAAAGTGTCACTGTTGTCCAGTACGGCGGACACATCGACGTTCTTGCCGCCCGTATAGCCTTCCCCGATCGTCCCCTCCAGCGTTGGGCCGTTGAACGCCGTATCGGTGAAGGTGAACAGGTGCACGGCGCCGGTATTATTCGCCACATTGCCAGCACCACCGTCAGAGGGTGCACCCACCGCCAGTCGCGTGCCGTCGAGCGAAACGGAGCCAAAGAAGTCATCGTCCAACAGGCTCAGGTTCACGTTCTTGGTGGCCGAAAAATCACCCATCGTGCCTTCCAGCGCGCCGCCATTGAAGATGGTGTCCGTGAAAGTGAAGAGACGAACAGCGCCGGCATTCGGCGCGAAGTTGACCGCACCGTTGTCACCGTCCGCGCCCACGGCCAGCCGCGTGCCATCGAGAGAAACGGATTGACCAAAGCGGTCACTGTTGTCCAGTACAGCGGATACGTCGACGTTCTTGCCGCCGGTATAGCCTGCGCCAATGGTCCCCTCCAGCACCCCACCGGTAAATACCGCATCGGTGAAGGTAAACAGATGCGCCGCACCGTCGTTACTTGCCACATTTCCGGCACCATCATCGTTAGCCGCACCCACAGCCAGCCGCGTCCCGTCAAGGGAAACGGCGATGCCAAAGTCGTCACCGTTGTCCAGCACCGCTGATACATCGACGTTCTTACCACCGACGTAGCCTGCACCAATAGTCCCTTCCAGCACCCCGCCGTTGAATGCCGTGTCGGTGAACGTAAACAGATGCACCGCGCCGCGTCCAGTCGCCAAATTACCGGCACCGTCGTCCCCTTCCGTACCCGCTGCCAGACGCGTCCCGTCGAGGGCGACGGAAACGCCAAATAAATCCTGGTCATCGAGGGTTGCCGCAATATTGCGATCGTTAGGCCCGTTGGTACCTGGGTTGTAGCCTTCGCCAATGGTCCCCACGAGCACCCCACCGCTAAATACCGTATCGGTGAAGGTAAACACATGCGCCGCTCCCGTGTTAGTCCCCACATTGCCCGCGCCGTCGTCCCCATTTGCGCCAACTGCCAGCCGCGTGCCGTCGAGCGAGACCGCTTGGCCGAACAGATCGCTAACGTCCAAGAAAGCGCTGATATCGACGTTCTTACCGGTCGTATAGCCTGCGCCAATGGTCCCTGCTAGCAACCCCCCATTGAAAGCCGCATCGGTGAAGGTAAACAGATGCACCGCGCCCGCGCTATTCGTCACATTGCCGACGGCATCATCGCCGGTCGCCCCAACCGCCAGCCGCGTGCCGTCGAGGGAGACGGAGTCGCCAAAGAAGTCACCGTCGTCCAGCAGGAGGGATACATCGAGGTTCTTGCCGCCCGTGTAGCCCTCGCCAATGGTCCCTTCGAGCACCGCCCCGTTGAACGCCGTATCGGTAAAACTGAACAGATGGACCGCGCCGGTGTTGGTCGTTAGGTTACCCGGGCCGTCGTCCGCTAATGCACCCACCGCCAGCCGCGTGGCGTCGAGTGAGGCGCTATCGCCAAAGACGTCACTGTTATCCAGCAGGTTGGACAAATTCAGATCTTTGGCGCCGATCGAAGTGGGGCTGTAATCCGCACCGATGGTGCCTGCCAGGGCGCCACCGTTGAAGCTGCTGTCGGCAAAGGTGATGAGATAGACGGCGCCAATGTCTGTCGACGTGTTGTCGGCGCCATCGTCAATTAATGCGGCAACGGCCAGTCGGTTACCATCCAGCGACAACATGTTACCAAAATTATCGTTGGGTTCGAGCAGACTCGACAAGTCCAGATTGTTGCCGCCCGTATAGCCTTCCCCAATGGTCGCTTCCAGGGTAGCGCCGTTGAAGGTGGTATCCGAAAATGTAAATAGATAGGCCGCACCTAGGTTCGAGCCGGTATTGCCGAAACCATCATCACAGCAGGCTCCCACTGCGAGGCGCGTGCCATCGAGCGAGACCGCTATGCCGAACAGATCACCAGGGTCCAAGGCAGCTCCGAGATCGAGATTCTTGCCGCCGATATACCCCTCGCCGATGCTGCCCTGCAGCACCCCGCCATTGAATACCGAGTCGGTGAACGTAAACAGGTGCACGGCACCGTTGTCATTGGTGCCCGCCACACCGAGCCCATCATCACGATCAGCCCCCACAGCCAGGCGCCCGGCGTCCAGAGAAACATCAATACCGAAGAGATCGCCGGGATCCAGCACCGCGCTGAGATCGACATTCTTGCCGCCGCTGTAGCCTTCACCAATCGACGCCTCCAGCACGCCGCCGCTGAACACCGAATCGGTAAAGCTCAACAGATGAACCGCGCCGACATCTGCTGTCGTGTTACCAACGCCATCGTCGCGCCGAGCACCGCTCGCAAGCCCCATAGCATCGAGGGAGACCGATTGGCCAAAATTATCGCCGTTATCTAATAGGCTGCCGAGATCAACATTCTTGCCGCCGCTGTAGCCTTCACCAATCGTTGCCTCCAGAACTCCACCGTTGAACGCAGTATCGGTAAAACTAAACAAATGCACCGCGCCGGTCTCCGTGCCGATATTGCCTGCGCCATCATCGAAGTTTGCACCAACGGCCAGGCGCGTGCCGTCCAGCGAAACGGCACTGCCAAATTGATCTCCAGCATCCAGAACGGCGGACAAATCGAGATTCTTGCCGCCAACGTAGCCGGTACCGAGCGTCGCTTCGAGGATCGCTCCATTGAAGTCATTATCCACAAACGAAAATAGGCGCACCGCGCCGCTGTCGGTCGCGGTACTGCGCGCACCGTCGTCCAGACGCGCGCCAATCGCCAGCCGGGTGCCATCCAGAGAAACGGGGCCACCGATATCGTTGACACCCAGTTCGGAGACGTCCCCGTAGTTAAAGCCCAGCACCAGGCTGAGCTGACTGATCGCCGGCGTGCCGGGCCCGGCCGCGATGATCAGGTTTTTCGGATCGAACAACACCGTACCGGCACGATCAGCTCTCCCGGTCTCCACCTCGCCGTTATAGGTGAGGGTGCCGGCGGAGGAGATCTCAACGAATCCCCCGTCGCCACTGTCGCTACCCGGTCGCGCCGTGATCCCGCCGAGAAACACCGTTTCCTCGTCCGACCAGATGATCACTTCACCGCCGTTACCATCTACGCCGAGCGCATCCGCCCGAATATCGGTTGCATCCGTGGCGACCAACGTCGCTGCATTGCTGAGATCGTCCTCATTGAGATCTTTACCACCCTGGAACTCACCGCCCAGACGTACCCGTCCGCCGCCCGTTTCACCCGAGGCGTCGAAAGTCGAAGACAGGATCTTGGTGGCCGTGGCGCTGACATCAATCGTCCCGCCGTTGCCGGAATCACCCACGGCGAGGTACGTCCCCGATGTGGTGATCTGCTGCTCGGCAATATGACTGATCGCACCGCCACTTGCGCCCGACACATCGATAAACGACGTGGAGGTCTCGGTCGTCTGACCGGTGGCATTGATGTTGATGTCGCCGCCACGCCCGCTACTGCCTTGGGCAAGCATCTGCTCCGCAAGCGATAGTCCGCCAGCGTTCACGTTGATCGTACCGCCGGTCGTACCGCTGGCATCGATGTTGCCACCCAGTGCCACCCAACCCTTACCGTCGATCTCGACAGTGCCGCCCGAGTCGTTATCAGCGGAGGCATCGATTGTTCCTGCAATAACCACCCGATTGGCCGTCAACGCAATCCGGCCGGCGGAAGCGCTGATACTCGCACCTGCCTCAACGCTGATATCCGTCTGCGCGAAAAGTAGTACCTGGCCGTACTCGTCCACACTTACTGCATCGACATTGATGTCACCGCTGTGGCGCAGCGTGCCGGCGAAGATGGCCGCCGCACCGCCCGCACTCAACAACTGACCCAGGTTCACCGCTGCATCCTCGGGCGCCTGTACCTCGAACGTCACACCCACCGCGTCCAAACTCGTCAACAGCACCGAGCGGCCCGCCGCCAGCACCAGGTCGCCGCCGTCACTCTCGATGATCCCGCTGTTCTCAATCGAGGGCGCAATCAGAAAGACATCGCCATTAGCCCCCGCCTTGATCAATCCCTGGTTCTCAACAGAACCCGAATCCCCATCACCCGTGAACCGGTAGGTCCCTGACAGAAAATCCTCGTTCGTAATATTCAGACTCGATGCCACCAGACCTGCGGTATCCACCACTGCACTAGGACCGAACACAATGCCGTTGGGATTAATAAGGAATACACGGCCGTTGGACAGCAACTGCCCCAGGACCGCCGAAGGATCCTGGCCGACGACCCGGTTCAGAACCGCGCTGGCGCCGCTCTGCTGGATGAAACGCGTAACTTCATTGGGGTTAATCCCGAACGCCTGCCAGTTAATAATGGCGCCAGGAGAGTTGGTGACGTTAAGAACGTTCGGCGCCGGATTGGCGAAGCCCGCCTGACCGGCCACCACGTTAGGGCCTTGGGGATTGGCAAGCGCACCCGTGGCCGCAAGGCAACCCAAGCAGAAGCCTGCGAACAATCGGGAAAATTTATTCCACATGCCGGACACGTCCTCGGCGCTACTGCGCACATCGCTGACCAAATTATCCCGGCTTCGCACGACACAGTTAGTGAACTGGGTCACAACTGCCAACCTCAATAGCGCACAAACAGGCTCGCGTGAATTTTCACGTTGCCGACATCAGGCCCGCCCTTCACGCGCTTGCCCTTGGCTAGCGCGTTGCCATAGTCGAGCGTGAAGCTGACGTTTTCTTTCCATTGATAGCGTACACCCACGCCGGCGCTGGAAATCGTATCGCTCTCAACTTCACCAGGCTCATTGTTGTTAAGATGCCGATGGCCGATATCCGCAAACACCAGCGCACGAAGCCCGGGCAGAAATGGCGCCTGCGGGGTCCACACCTCAGCAGTCAGACGCAGGCCTGTGTCACCGGTCAGGATCCGCTCGTCGAACCCGCGCACCGAATCCGCGCCGCCGATCCCGAATTGCTCGCCGACAATCAGCGACTCATCGCTGAACTGGCCGGCCATGACGCCACGAACGATCCAATCCTTCGGCAGGTAGTAATTAATGTATCCGTCCAGGCGCACGGCATCCCACTCCGCGTCGCCTTCAGAACGCGACAACGCGTAAACTCGTTGGTTATTCTCCGCCCCTGCCTGCCGACCAGTTGCGACTGTATGACGCGGTGAAGCCCATCGCGCTATTGTCCGTGCGGTAACTGCCGGTGTATCCAATCGAGATCGGGCGCGAGCGCACGTCGATGCCAATCGGTATGTCATTGAAGCTGACGTTATTCTCGAATAAACGATCCTGCACACCAACGAACCACTCCTGCGAATAGCGCCCGATGTTGCGTAGAACCTGATTAAAGCTGAAGCCGTAGAAATCACCGCTGCCACTGACTTCAAAAAAGTCGCCCACGGTGCCCGTGTCAACTTTCGAGTGCGTATAAAACGCGGAGACAGAGGCCCCAAACCGGTAGAGCGGAGCACGGTAGTGAACACCGTACTGCTCAACGTCGTCCGCGTTCTCGGGCGACGTCGTGTAACTCCCGGTAATTGCATGGTCGAGCTTAAACAGGTTGTTGTATTGCGCACCGAACGACAACCGCGAGCGACCGCTGTCTTCGCTGCCGATATTGTTTGCGGTGAGGAAACCCTGCCAGGGACGGCTATCGCG
The DNA here is from genome assembly GCA_965225625.1 of Gammaproteobacteria bacterium. Classification (GTDB taxonomy): domain Bacteria; phylum Pseudomonadota; class Gammaproteobacteria; order JADZEE01; family JADZEE01; genus CBDDBH01. The sequence goes on along the minus strand of CBDDBH010000017.1, from coordinate 22,824 downwards.
AACCCGTAGCACGGCGTCGATAGCATCAGGGTCGTCGCTTTGCCGCAAATTGACCGCAAGCGTCTTGCTCGGATGACGATTGGCGATATTGACGGCGCGAGAAAACTCAGCGGTGCTCGGCGTCATGCCTGCCGTTAATGTCGGCACGCTGCGCCGAATATTGGCTTCTGAGAAATGGGAGTTTCCCTCGACGATGATGTCGCCGAGACGGAAAACAATAACCTGAAGCTGGACTGTCCCACCGCTGAGCGTCTGTGGTGGCACGGTGACCCGGTGGAAGCTGTAGCCCGCATTCGCGAACGCGGTTTCCAGTGCGCTCGCCGCGAGGAGAAGACGGTCAACACCTTCGAAGTTACCTGTGAAATCGGCAAGAGCCTGATCGGTTTCATTCACCGACAGCGGGTTGTCACCCAAGACTTCGAAGCGGTCAACTGAAAAGCGAACGAGGGGTGCTTCCTGCGCATGTGCCGCGGCACACACCAGAAAAACTATTAACAACGCGCTCCATCTGCGCACGGTTGCTCCCCTATCTGACCGCCACAATCGTATAAAGTCTATTCTTTTTAGAAAGTTAGAGCAATTTTTCAACCGAATTACGAGATAATCCGGCAAGGGGATGCATTTTAGCATGGTCGGGTGCCAGTAGCTTTAGTTGTCGTGGCCCAACCGCCACGTCTTCGCCGCCAACAAATCCGATTATAAAGTTAGCCTGGTTCCGGACAATCTAGATCAAAACGCTTGTCGCCCAGATCGATCTCGGCTAGACCCGGCACGCCGGCCGAAACCATCATGTTATGCTCATCAGCCTGGACCACAGCGAGTTGGTGAGCCAATGGCCGAAACGTCCGAAAATCCGTACGCGACGCCAGAGGCCCCGATTGCGATGGAGGCCGAGGGCGCGGCGTCGGCTGTTTTCTTCCAGGTCGGAGCGATGAAACTCGCGGTAATGTACGTCGCCACCTGGGGATTTTACGAGATCTACTGGTTCTACAAAAATTTTCGCAGCATGCAGGCGCAGGGCCACAATATCTGGCCGGCACCCCGAGCCCTTTTTTTCGGCATAACAGCGTACTCACTGTTTAAAGCAGTTCGCGAGCGCAACCCCAGCTTTAGTGCCGGTTATCTGGCAGTGGCAGTTTTTCTGTTTTCCGGCGCCGCGAATCTTCCCATCCCGTGGTTTCTTATCTACCTGCTCGGGTTCTTGCCGCTGCTGCCGGTGCGCAACGCCATCGAGCAAATCAATCACGAGCTAGCACCCGACTCCGATCCGAACACACGTATCCGGGGTTGGAACTACGTGGTAGTGGTCATCGGCTGTCTCTGGCTTTTGCTCGTTCTGGTCGGGGTATTTCTTCCAGTTACTGAGTAACCGGTTCGTGGCCGACGGGTCGGATCGAAGACCTAAGGCCTATCTGACAGCTACTTTCCGTATATGTTCGTAAACGCGATAGGATCGCTTTTCGCTTACCACTTTCCAAACTAGAGAGATAAACCCGTGTCTGAAATACAAGCCGTCATAAAAATGCTCGAAGAAAACCCGTTGCCGGTGGACGACCCAGCGGCCGCAGCAAAGCAGTACGACGAGATGGCCCCGCGTGCCGCGGCCGACATCGAAGTGGAAAACTTAGACATTCAAGGCGTTGCCTGCCAACGCTATACGCCGCCGGATGCCGATACCTCCCGCGTCATTATGTATCTCCATGGTGGCGGTTATGTATTCGGCTCGTTGCGAAGCCACGAAGGCCTCGTTAGCGAATTAGCCCGTGCCGCACGCTGCTGCGCCGTGGCTGTCGACTATCGTCTGGCGCCGGCCCATTCTCATCCGGCCGCAGTTGAGGATTCAGTACATGTGTACCGGTGGCTACTCGACAATGGCTATGCGGCCAACAAGATCTCTATCGCCGGCGACTCGGCCGGCGGTGGATTGGCCGTTGCCACGTTATTGCAGCTACGCGATGAGACAACGCAATTACCCGCCGCCGCCATCTGTCTGTCGCCGTGGGCAGATCTGACGTGCAGCGGCGACAGCTATCAAACGCGCGCCGACAAGGATCCCATCCTCAACGCCGATATGTTGCGCCAACTCGGTGAGCTTTATGCCGCCGGCAACCTGAAGGCCCCAACGGCATCTCCCATCTTCGGCGATCTAAGTGGGCTACCACCGCTGTTAATTCAGGTTGGCGAAGCGGAAGTTCTGTTCAGCGATGCCGACACCCTGCATCAAAACGCAAAATCCGCGGGGGTCGATTCAACATTAGAGGAATGGGACGAGATGATCCATGTCTGGCATGCGTTTTATCCGATGCTCACTGAGGGGCGCAACGCAATCAATACAATCGGCCAGTTCGTGCAGGACAAAACGCAGGATCATTGAAGGGATCCTTCATGACAAACGGTACACAAAGTAAACCACGGGCCCGCGACCTGGATCTGCCGTTTCAAGGCACGCCCGGGCAGTGGAACGCAATCACCGACATTGCGGGTGTGGAAGTCGGCTATACGACGCTACTCCAGGGTGAGGGACCGGTCGAGATTGGCAAGGGGCCGGTCCGAACCGGCGTTACCGCTATCCTGCCGCGCGGCAAGCAGGACGAGCCTAGCTTGATCTGGGCTGGACAGTTCAACTTGAACGGCAATGGCGAGATGACCGGCACCCACTGGATAAACGAAGCCGGTTATTTTGCCAGTCCGATCTGCATTACCAACACGCATTCGGTTGGCATGGTGCATCACGCTACGGTCGGCTGGATGATCGATCACTATCCCCGAACTTTGCAGGAGAACCACGCCTGGCCCATGCCCGTTGTTGCGGAAACCTATGACGGCCTGACCAATGACGCCTGCGGTCTGCATATTAAAGAGGCGCACGTCGTAGCCGCGCTAGATTCGGCAGCAAGCGGCCCGATCGCGGAGGGCAACGTGGGTGGCGGAACCGGCATGATGACCTACGAGTTCAAGGGCGGTACCGGCACGGCGTCAAGACGTATCGAGATCGATAATCGGGACTACGTGGTTGGCGCGCTGGTGCAATCGAATTTCGGCTCGCGTGAGCAGTTGACCATCCTTGGCGTGCCCGTTGGCAAGCGCATGCCTGAAAATGCTGTGATCTCTGATTTGATAGGCCACGAGCAAGGCTCCATCATTGTCATCATCGGCACCGATCTACCGTTGTTGCCCATTCATCTGCATCGCATGGCCAAGCGTGCTGCTGTTGGTCTGGGACGCACCGGTACGCCGGGGGGACATTATTCGGGAGATATCTTTCTGGCGTTCTCGGTCGCCAACGATATGATTTTACCGAGCATGATGGAGCCGCAACCCGGCACTTTCGGCATGGAATTCGTCAACGAACACTATGCCGATTTGATTTATGAGGCCACCGTCCAATCAATCGAGGAAGCAATCATCAACGCCATGATCGCGGCAGAATCGATGACTACCGTGAAACCGGTCGGGTACACGTTGGAGGCAATCGATCACGCGCGCCTGCAGTCCATCATGCGCGACTACGGTCGCCTCAACGAATAGCGAGGCGAAAAATAAACAGCAAGCTTAGCGTCACGCATGCGCAGCAAACCCACAACACCGGCGCGTAATTGCCCGGTGTATAAATAGTCGCGACAATCGCCGGGCCGAGACCCAGCCCCGCGCCGATAAAACCATTAGTGCTCGCGATCAGACGCCCGCTGACATCCACGGCGGCGATGCAGGCAAGCAGGTACGGCAACAGGAAATTCCAGGCAAAATTGTAAATACATACCGCAGCGAGATACGTCGAGTAATTCAAGCTGGTGGTCAAAAGGGCTATACCGGCGATGGTAAAAACGTGCCCGGCGACGACCGGCAACGACCGCCCGAATCGGCCGGCAATGGCGGCCGCGAGCGTCGCACCGGCTAGCCCAAGCAGCGAGGAGATTGCCAACGCGTTGCCTATCGATGCCGCGTCCAGCCCTGCGCTGTCGCCGATCCGTTCCAGATAGGTCCATACGCCAGTTACGCCGATGTAATAGGCCAGCATCGCGAGCAATCCCAGCACTCCCCAAATCAGGCGTGTGCGTTCGCGAGGTGCTGCCACATCCGCCGCCGACGTGCGCTTTCCCGTGCGCCGGCAGATACCGAATAAGGAATGTGAACACCAACATTGCGATTGCGTTCGTACCATAGGCAAATCCCAATCCGACGACCGGCAAAATCCGCGCAAGCACTACAATGGCAACGGTTTGGAAGATCAGATTACCCATGACCAGGAACCCATAGCCGCGATCCGGGTCCCGCATCAAACTGATTGAGGTGACACACAGGATCATGCAGGTACCTGCCGCCGTTCCTGTGAGTAGCCGCACCGCCGTAAAAACCTGGAAGTCTTGAATGAAAATTGTGGCGAGGTTGCCGGCGATCATGGCGCTGAACGCAACCAGAGCGACGATGCGCCAGTTTGCACGCTGCACCCACAGCAAAGCAGGTATGCTGGCGAGTCCCATGCCACCGAGATCCGCGGACATTGCATATCCCGCCTGGGCCTCGGAAAATCCGAGCTGCGTGACCATGGAGCCCACGAGCACCGGAGCTTCAAGCAGGATTGCGCTGCCAAATGCTCCCAGACAGACGATCATCACGATGCTGGCGAGGCTGTCTACGTCCACAGCCGCCGATTCCGGATCGATACCGATGAGATTTTTCATGCGATGGAGGCCACGGCACAAGCCCAAATTCAATCAGCACTGGAAAAGTAATATGGTCGCATACATGATTGCGTATTACCCTGAAGAACTCGACCCCGAAACATGGATTTACAACTAAAAGGCAAGAAAGCCATTGTTACAGGTGCTACCAGAGGGATCGGATTGGGCATCGCCCGAACATTGGCGGCTGAAGGTGTAGATCTAGCCATCTGTTCCCGCACTCAGAGCCGGGTTGAGCACACCGTGGCCGAGCTGGACGCAACCGGAGTCAGGGTTGTCGGTGATGTTATCGACGTAAGCAATCGAGATACCTATATCGACTGGCTCAACTCAGCAGTCACACGATTGGGTGGCGTCGATATTTTTGTTTCCAACGTCTCCGGTTTTGGTGTAGGTACGGGCGACACAGGGTGGTATGAAAATTTCAACGCCGATGTGCTTGGTGCAGTGAGAGGCTGTGAAACATTGTTACCGCATCTGCGTAAATCAGAGGCGGCCGCGGTGGTGTTAATCGCCAGTGTGGCTGCGATGGAAGCGAAAACTGATCCGAATTGGTATTCATATGGCGCGTGCAAGGCGGCGTTGATTGCCTATGGCGCAAAATTAAGTAGAGATCTGGCGAAAGAAGGGATCCGCGTCAATACCGTATCACCCGGTCCCATATTGTTTGCAGGTGGAGCATGGGACGAAGCAAGACAAACACAACCCGAAGTATTTAATGCTTGGCAATCACAATGTGCCCTCGGGCGTATGGGAACGCCAGAAGAAGTTGCGTCAGCAGTCGTGTTCCTGGCGAGCCCGTTATCCAGTAATACGGTTGGTCAGAATCTGTGCATCGACGGAGGCTTTACATCCCACGTGGATTATTAGAGAAGTGGTCTGGCGGAGACACCTAAAAATCAAGAGCGAGGAGAGCTGCGATGGAAATTGATACGCGCAAAGTAGATGACGTATTGGTGGTCGGTATGGCCGGCAAGCTCGATGCATTGAGCGATCTCGACGACGCGGTTGCCCGCATCACCGGCGACGACAAACAGGTCGTACTCAATCTGGAGAACCTGGAGTATGTCAGCAGCGCCGGGTTGCGGATCATCATGCAAGGTGCTCAGTTGCTACAGACCAACGGCGGCGAGCTCAAGATCTGTAGCGCCCACAGCGACGTGAGGCGAGTCCTTGAAGTCTCGGGCTTTACCAATGTTCTCAAAATCTATGACACGGAGAAGGACGCGGTGGTTGCTTTCTCGGCTGCACAATAATCGATAGGTGCAACCCGTCGCGAAAGCACGGGAGATAGAGTGTCTGGTTTATTTGTAAACCGAGAGGAAATGGATTGGAAAATAAACCGGACACCTTTTTCTGTCGGAAGTGGCCAAGGGAACTTCGCAGACGGGCGGTGCACTGCTACCTATCAATTGCCCCATAATTCTCCTAGCAGCAAAAGCGAACCAAACAGCAAAAAGATTCCTCCTCCAAAGGAGTACACCCAAATCCCACCCCGTGACAACTCCCTCGACAAAACTGCGGAATCGGGGGCATTTGGGTCGACGAAGCATATCGCTGTTTCCCCAGGAGGGTATTTACTTACAATCTTCTGTGCATCGGCTTCAGAATCGTAGACGTTCGAGCCGATACTGTATTGTCCACCGAGAAACTGCTTGCCGTTATGCTCGTATCGCATGCGTATTTTCACGGATAACAATCTCGAGTCTCCGAGGTTCCGTCGTCAAGCTCGATCCATTCCGTGTCTTGTTTGTATTCTGCCTCTGCAATCTCGCAATTCGTATCTATCCAATTCTGCGCGTTACGCCAGGTACGCAGACGTCCAAGAACTGCAAAACGAATAATCGCCATGCCGACAAGCAAAAAGAACATGCCCATGATTACCAAAGGCCACTCGATATGAAAGTTCATACGCCTGATTCTCCAAACCGTGGAACTACCTTCACAGCGCGTCGAGTCGCTACAATTTCGCCATCGTCTCATTGTGACATGGATGGTCGTGAGGCATGGTAGGCTGGTCCCAGTAAACGATACCCAGGATCCTAAGCGCCCCACGCGCTTAAGGATCAGTTGGCGGCTAGCCGATAGTTCGGCCGACAATCAAGGAGAAAGGCCATGCCCGACGACAATCCACCGACTTTAGAATCCGCAGTTCAAGTTGTCACATCGTTCTTGAAGCACATGAGCGAAGGCGATGTGCAGGCTCTCAAGGCGCTGATAGCCGACGAGGACGAGGACGGGTCCAGCGTGCAAACCCTGCGTGACGGCGAAACCATGTCCTACCAGATTGGAGAGCCCCAAAACCACCAGGACATGGTGGTAGTGCCGGTAGACATGACCTTTGAATTTGAGGGTGAATCCGATCAGCAACAAATGCCGTTCGCCGTCGTCGGCACCGAGACCGGCTTGAAGATTAATATGGCCAAAACTTTCGAGGTACTCACCGGCGCCGACCCGGAGCAACTCATGGATGAGATGGCTGCTGGCATGTCGGAGATAATGGAAGACATACAAGATAGTGTGGAGTCAGCGAACGACGATGTGATAGACACTTCCGCTGAGACTGATGATTCCTTCGAAGCGATGGCCATGGAGGACTTGCCGCAGGAATTCCTCGCCGGGCTTGAAGCCGTCGAGCACGAGTGGTCCAGCGCAATAGCAACCATTCATGAATGTCTGGGCAAAGATCCTGAATGGCAATTCGATTGGGGCAGCATGCCGTGGGATGAACATTGTGGTTTGCGTTTGTTTCGCTCCGTGATTTCGCCATTGGGAGCGGCGTTGAAATCCATGCAGGATATGCAAAGTCCGGACAACGAAGAATCTTCGGAAGCGCCATTTGAGAAGGTAAAGGCGGCCATCAACACCATCCGCATCCGCAACATCGGCCAACCGGCCCTTTGCCGTTGCACGCTACGTGACGGCCGATTGGAAATAGATACTGCACTGGAAGAGCGCATAGTCGACCCTCAGCGCGCCGCGAAGGAGTTTGAGGAAGACGAGATACGACAAGCGCTGTGTGATGAATTGGATCTTATGGTCGGGCCCGCATTTAAGCAGTCACAAGCGGATGTTGCGCCGCTAGAGGAAGCGGAGGAACTCGCTCCGGACACCAACGACATTAACAGTGACGATGACCAGGACCTTATTCGGTCACAAATCGATCAGATGACGGAATCAATGGTAGGCACTATGTCGCAGCAAATTGACGAGTTGCTGGGTCGGGAAATGCCCATGCATGTGGACATGAATAGCATGGGCCTCGATATGGATCGCGTGATCCTAGTGGTCACGATGGGATTCGCATCCGTGGTCGGCGCTTTGATGGTGATGCTTTATGACCCGGAACTCAAAGACACCGTCGCCGCCGCAATCCGCGAAATGCATTTTCGTTATGACGAGACCTTAGCAGCGCCTCAGCTCAGCTTAGATGACGGCCACTTGAGTTTCGCCATTGGCGGCAGCTCGACGGACTTCGCTCCCGATCACCCAAAGATGGTGGCGGATATCAAGGCGCTTCTTTAATCTTATCGAGGAGAAAAGGTGTCATTTTCGGACACCGTTTTCCGCGCATTTTGGTAAAAATCCGAATATTTGGAGCGGGAAACGAGACTCGAACTCGCGACCCCAACCTTGGCAAGATGGCCAACCAAGCCACACCAACCATTTAATTTCACTACGAAATTTACCGCAAATCACCGCGTTACAAAACCTGCATTTCCCGCATTGAGAATCAAACGCTTACGTAAAGTTGGGATAAAGCGAATTGGCGGTCTGAGGCAGCCTTACACCTCCCTCGGATGATGCCGGGTGTAGAAGAAGAACACGAGAGCGACTAACCCAGTCCGCGAATTACCTGCAGCATCCGCTGCCGGACCTTTTTTTCAGGCAGCTGCCCCAATCCGCCCCCAATATTGTCAAGGGCGTGTTTGGGGTTTGCAGTTTCCGTAAGAACACAGTTTACCGCTGGATGAGACACGATGAACTTGATTGAGAACTGCGCCCAGCTCTCGATGTCATAGTCAGCCGCCCAGGGAGGCAGCTCATGCCCTTTGACCAGCTGGAAATAACGCCCGTTGATGAAAGGCCGATTGATTGTGACGGCGACACCGAGATCCTGGGCCATAGGTAAAACGCGCTCCTCGGCCTCAGTCTCAAGTAGCGAATAGTTGACCTGCAGAAAGTCTAAAGTGCCCGTCTGCATCATGCGCATCATCGTCGGGTAAAATTCTTTCCGGTGCCGAGCGATGCCTATGTAACGTGTCAGCCCCTCCTCCTTGAAACGTCTGAATCTGTCCCAATTCGGTTCGGCGTGGGTGGGGTAAGAGTGCATCAGATCCAGTTGCTGCTTACCTGTAAGCGCGAGCAATCGTTTTGCCTCCGTCCGATCCGATGTTCCATCTTTATTGGTGAAGTACGACCCTAGGAATAGTTGGTCGCTGGCGTTTAGCGTTTGCGCAACTTCGCCAACAACGAAACGGCTCGGCCCACCACAGTCGATGTACGAACCGCCGTGATCCACAAAAAGTTCGATCAGGCTCCGCGACGCTTCAGGATGGCCCTGCCTAAACGCATTGGAATTGCCAAGGCCAACGATTGCCAGCGTATCATCCGTGCCGGGGATGGGACGTTTGGGTAATCGCGGACGATCCACAGCCAACACGAAGTTAGGCATCGATGCAGCCAAGGCTGCAACTCCGGTGTATCGCAGAAATCGACGTCGGTTGTTCATGTCTGTCTCCGACTTGTGTTACGGGAGCTTCGCAGACTGGCGATGGGGAGTCTATCCGGGACCAATGACCTGGGTGTCCATGAACTCGACGAAGTCAGGTCGGTATACGGCTTTTCGTTTCTGCCACACTTCTTCGCCTTTGGTTTGTTTGATGTCATGACGAAAGGCAGTTGCCAACACGTCAACTGAATCAAACTCCTTAATAAGCCCTGAACGCACCCTGATAAACGACCATTGCCAGTCAACGTATCGACTGTGGAGCAATATCTCCCTGCGTCATTCATCGAGCGGACTCAACGACTGCTCCGTCAGGTGCGGATAAATGAGACGGGCTACATCTGAATTTGTCCCTACCATATTGGCACCGGTAACCCGCCTTTCTACGGCCCAAGTATCTGCCTGCTCTTCCAGATGCCGATTATTCTGATTCAACTTATGCACCAATAACGACAGCCCAATCAGCACACCCACGTTGGCCGTCATCGATACGACATGACTCATCTTCTCGGTGTTCATGGTGTCCTCCCGGTGGGTTGATACCGCAAGGATAGCTTTCTGAGCAGGCATTACCCCGAACTTGCGGGTGGCGGCTCGTAGAGCGGTTTCGCGTCCTTCAGCTCGGCGACAACTGTATCGACGACACTTTGGAAACCCTCCGAGTAGTGGTGCTTGCGCTGCGTCCATACTTCCTGGAAACCTGGGTATTGCATGACATCCGACAACAGCGCCTGCCATGATTGCCAAAATTCCGCATCCATGACTCCCTCACGCCACTGAAAATATTGCTCGTGCCACGTCCGCATGGCACGCGTTACTACGAGTGTGTACCGTACTTGTTCGGTCGTATCCAAACTGTGGAAATCAAACATGCCACGGTACCAAATATCTGACAGCTCCCGGCTGGATGCCAGCATGTCATAGAAGTTATTGAACTCAGTGCTAATGGCGTGAACGCTCTCCAAGCGCGTGGTACGGGTGTTCTGCCCCACCTGCAAAGCGAGGTAGACGAGTGAAATAACAATAGCCAATACGCCAGCTATCTCCGCAATGAATGATGCCTGCTCCAGTGTGATGTCCATGTGCTTACCTCCCGGTGGGTTGATACCGGAAGGATAGCGCAGGGGATGGACTGCTCGCAGCGGATTTATGAAGTCGCGTCTAATCCAGCACGGTCTCGTTCGTGCTTTTTCTCAACGGCGTGATCGACGAATCGTACAAAACGCCTATCCAATAGATTCTTGTGATATCGGCTTCTTTGCCAAGAAACCGATACCGGCGGCACCGAATAAAATTCCGAAACAAGATGCTCCAGCTCAGCAAGATCCACAGGTGTGCTAATGGATGCATATTGGCCCCAATGTAGCCACATCCAATAGACACTCACGTAATCAATCTGTATTGCCTCATCAACACTAACACCTAGATCCTCTGCAATTGCTTGGTACGTTGAATCAGCCTCGGGTTGTGCTTTGGCCCACAGTTTGCCCAAGCCCGGATTAGTCGCGTAGGCAAGCGCCATCTGTGTAACCCCTTCCGCTTGATAATGTCTGTTCACGTCGGCAGACGCCAACCGTGCATAGCGAACCTGGACAGCCAGATACGCAAGCGTGGCGATGACTGCAACTGCGGCGGCCATTTCACTGACGTATAACAGTTGCTCCAATGTAATGGTTCCCATGATGCCCCCTTGGTCGTTGATGTGATTACCCAAGCATAGCCCAAATGGATTTGTCCCCGGCGGCGCAGGATACTGGGTGGAACAAATTTCTCGACGGGCAGAACGTCGGCAACGAGACCTACAACAAACACCGCGCCCGATTAGTTGACCTATGGGAGTTCGCAATCGCACGTGGGTACGCGAGCTATAACGAAGCAGCAGCCACTCTGAAACGCTCAGTCAGTAAAAAGCTAGAGATCAACCGGAAAAGCGCCAGCGCATCACACCGGAGTGGTTCTGGGCCATTCACGAGGCATCCCCCTTGTGGCTCCAGGCGCGATGAAGTTCTCGCTGATCACACTACAGGCCCGCAGCGAAGTCGTGAATCTCGACATCACCAAAGACATTAGGGACGGACAGATTTATATCATCCGCGACAAGACATCCGGTGATTCCGACATGGCGTTTATTAAGATCCCCGTGACGCCAGCAATTACCCGGATAATCAAGAAATCAAAGGACGGAACCCATTCCCCCTACCTGGTTCACTTCCAACCACAATCACGGAAACGGGCCGATCTAAATAAGAAACCCCATTGGACCTATTTCACACCAAGCTATCTCACTCACACGTTCGCAGCGATCAGAAATGACTTAGCACCGTTTAACACGATGCCTTCCACGGAGCGTCCTGGGTTCCATGAAATTCGATCACTCGGTGCGAGGCTGTACGAAGAGAAAGGTTACCCAAAAGACTATATCCGAATGCTGATGTCGCCCCCAGATAGGAAAACTACTGATTTTTATTTGGGGGGTGGTGAGCTACGCGACCATCACTTTGTTCAGGTTGCTGCAGACCTCGACATTCAGGACCTTTAACAACACTGGGACAAGGGTTTTATCCCATTCTTTAAGCCAGTTTTATCCCACCACCGCTAAGTATTTGATTTTGGAGCGGGAAACGAGACTCGAACTCGCGACCCCAACCTTGGCAAGAATCACGTCCGATGCCCTTAAGTCGCTCTTTTTCTGAACGATAACTGGACTCTGCTGGGATACACATTCCTACCATTGTTAGCATTTTGCATCATTTCCAGCACGCACCGTTTATCGAACGAACAACGCGACAATCAAGTGAGTGCATTGGCTACTTTTCGTCTATTACTATCAACCATTTAAATGGACAGCCTCGATGCCAACCACACCAACTTTTCGGTACAACTCGATGACCCGAAGACAGGTGGAGAATGTACGTGCTTCGATCAGCGCAGGAAACATCGTCTCACGGTTGAAGAAGTGCGTGGATGGTGAGTTGGAACTGGACACGACACAAGTCAGGGCGGCTCAAATCCTATTAGACAAAGCGATCCCAAATCTCATGGCGATTGAATATCAGGAATTAGATCCCAACGCGCAGAAACCGTATGTGGAAATGATTGCTGAGCTTAAGGACGCGTTATTCGCAGATGATGCGCTGTTAGCTGAGCTGGGGTTGCAGCGATTACCTAAAGGCACCGAGACGCTATTAGAGCAAGGGACGGACGGACCAGAGCCTACGGACAACGGGTAAGTGCAACACGGTGCGTTAACGGGGCTGCGATAACCCCCGCCCTCGCACTGTTTCCCTCACGTCTCACGTACGTACACACTATGTCACGAGGCTGGTCGTGTACGCTTCTACGCCGTGTTCGTCCATTGGTAGACCTGCAACAGCAACCCTGCCTAACGTCCGTTATGGCGGTTCCTATTTAACATAATGGGTATTCCACGAACTACGCGGTAACGGTACTTCAATGACTTAGCTGATAACCAAGTATTCTTCGGGATTATCACCACGTTATTCTCAGCAAATCAGGCTCCAGAATCGTGGTAAATAATGAACACGTATAAAGTTGCAACCGAGTCTGTGCCCCCCTTTTTTCAACGAAGTGCGAATACGTAATTCGCTCCCCACATTTTTTGGGGATCAACGTCTATGCTCCCACACGGCTCACGGAAGTTGGGTCGTAAAGCGGAGCGTCGCTGCATGGTTTGCCGCGCTAGCGGTTTTCTCGGTCCGGGGGTATGCCGGGATTGGGATTCCGACGGTTCGGGTGATGGTTCCCGTCCTTGCCATCCAGTGAACGCACTCAACGGTATATGCTTTCCCCAGTCAACGGGAGAGAGCCATGAACGCACAGACCATCAAGAGCTATGTGGAAATCGTTGCCAATATCGGCGTGTTATTCGGCATCTTTTTGCTGGCCTACGAATTGCGCCAGAACAACAACCACCTGAATGAGCAGGCCGCCTACAACCGTTTGCAAGTGCAACTTGATGCACAAAACAGAACGCTTCTGAATCCAGATTTGACTCGGCTCGAATGGGGTACGAGTTCGCCAGAAGAAACAGATGCGGTCAGGAGAACCACTTTGGTCAGAGACGTTCTTGGACGCTGGGAGTGGGAATACGATAGGGTAGCGTCGGGAGCGTTACGGAGGGAGCAACTCCCCATCGCGAGCTACCGGTATGTGTTTAAACGCGGTGGTTACGCAACCGAGTGGGCTGAACTGAAAGAACTTTACAATTCCGCCTTTATAGACTTTATGGAGGCGAGCGTCGTCAATCAGTGACTCCGCGAATATGTTTGCCCTCGATACCCTCGCCGACTTAACCGACCACCACCTCTACGGCGTCTGCAACGTAACCGGTCAATCCAGGCCGTTATTCACGGCAGCGGGCAGATGGTTTAGTTTGCCAGGTTTCCCAGTCAATCGGGAGCTTGGTAAATGAATGATCACGGAAAACCTCGGAACAAACGACGTAGTGCGGATGAGTGGCGTGGCCTATTAGCGGAGCAGGCACAAAGCGGTTCATCGATCCGCGCATTCTGTGCTGAGCGAGGAATTGGATATTCGACGTTCAGTAAAAGGAAGTCGAGGTCAGCGAGGGACGCTCAGATAGGGAAGGCGGAAACACGTTTCGTCGAGTTGGCCCCGTTACAACCATTAACCAATGCACAATGGGATATCGAGTTAGCGCTCGGTGATGACATCGTGCTACGTGTGTCACGGCACTGATGTGGTCGCCCCCATCGGGTTTGCGTATATGGTTATGTCGGGCACCGACTGATATGCGTCAATCGTTCCATGGTTTATCGGCGTTGGTGCGGCAGGCGTTACACGAGGAGCCCCTCGATGGGGCACTGTACGTTTTCGTCAATCGCCGGCGTACGTTATTAAAAGCGCTGTACTTTGAGTCGGACGGATATTGTCTGTGGAGTAAGAAACTCGAACGCGGTCAGTTCCAGGTTCGGTGGAATAGCGAGGTCAAACAGCGGCTGCAACGCAGCGAATGGCAGTGCATTATTGAAGGGATCGATCTACGCTCAGTGCGTCGATTAAAACGGTTTCGATTACCGGAAAACGATCGACGGTCAGCAGTGTAAACGGTACAATACGTACCCATGAATGGGGGTTATGCAACGCCGGAAATATCACTTGATGCGGCGGTGTTACAAGCGGAAAACACAACCCTCAAAACGCAGGTCGCCACACTCACCCATCAACTCGACTGGTTCAAACGCCAACTGTTCGGTCGCAAGTCTGAACGGCGTTTAATCGAGCCCAATCCGGACCAACCGCAACTGGATGGCTTTAACGTAGAGCGGCCTGAGGCAGCGCAAGTTGAGAAAGAAACCATTACGTATCAACGGCGCAAAGGTAAGCGTCGTGATGCGGATTGTGTGACCGAGCAAGGCTTGCGGTTTGATGACTCGGTGCCGATCCAAACCATCCGCTTATCGGTACCGGCAGACCTGGCGGGTGACTTTGAATCGATTAGCGAGAAGGTGACCTATCGGTTAGCGCAACGGCCGGGGGCGTATGTGGTATTGAAGTACATCCGGCCGGTGGTGAAGCGCAAGCGCGATGGTCAAATCGTTACCCTTGCGGCGCCGGAAGGTCTGTGGCCCGGCAGCATGGTGGATGTGAGTGTGGTCGCTGGGATGCTGGTCGACAAATTCGCCTATCACTTACCGTTGTATCGCCAACATCAGCGACTGGCGATGAATGGCATTACGGTATCGCGTGCTAGCTTGACGCAATGGGTGAAGAAAGCGAGCGGCTTACTGCAACCGATTTATCTGGCGCTGTTACGGCATATCTTGCAATCGAAGACGCTGGCGATGGACGAGACGCCGGTCAAGGCGGGCCGCGCAGGTAAAGGCAAGATGAGAACGGCCTGGTATTGGCCGATCTATGGCGAGGCGGATGAAATCGCATTTACCTTTGCGCCGAGTAAAGCGCGCACGCATATCGAGAAGACCTTGTTGGACTTTAAGGGCACGCTGTTAACGGATGGTGCGGCGGCTTATGCCCGCTATGCGATTGAACACGAGGATGTGGTGCACGCGCAATGCTGGGCCCATACAAGACGCCAATTCGAACGGGCGTTGTCAGATGACCCACCAGGCGCCCATGCCGCGCTTGAACTGATAGGTCAGCTGTATACGGTTGAGACCACTATCCGCAAGCAACAAATGGAGGCAGTGGCGACGCAGGCGACTCGCGGTTTACATGCTTTGCCGGCGGTGGATGCGTTCTTTGCTTGGTTGCATGGGCAACGCCAGCGGCTGGACTTATTACCCAGCCAACCGTTTACTAAAGCTGTCGGTTATGCGAGTGAGCGTGAGGGCGCATTGCGGATTTATCTATCAGATCCGAGTGTCGCCATTGATACCAATCACTTAGAGCGTGCACTTCGGCCTATCCCGATGGGGCGCAAGGCGTGGTTGTTTTGCTGGACGGAGGTGGGTGCCGAGCATGTTGGGATCATCCAGAGTTTGCTCTGCACGTGTCGCTTGCACGGCATCAACCCGTATACCTACCTGGTCGATGTGCTGCAACGGATCGCGATCCATCCGGATAGTGCGGTGGAGCAGTTGACGCCGCGGGTATGGAAATCGATGTTCAGTGATAACCCGCTACGGTCTGATTTGGCCGTGACCAACACACCGCAGAAACGCATTCAAGACGTCGCCGTTTAACCGGTTACTCTGCAACACCTGCTCGCGGATGGAGCGGCTGAAGATGCTGGTGCTGTATGACCGGCTAGGACTTGACCAACCGATAGCCACCGTATCCCGTCACCTCAAATGCAGCCACTGCGGCGGACGGGACTGTGGGATCAGGATCGTGTGGGCTGGGGCGGGTGGGTTTCGGTATGGGTAAAGGATTGCTGCCCGCCTGGGCTAGACTTAAATCACTAGCTGCATCGAGGGAGAGATAGGATGCGCAGGCACCCCCGCCATTTTTTAGTTCCGCTGCTCCTGTTTTTACTGGTCATGGTTTGTCAAACGACGCTCGCGAAAGACGAAGTTGTCAAAGTAGGAAAAAAGGAATGGGCAACCTTCAGCGGTCGAGCTAGCTTCAAAGAAAAAAAGAGCTTCCCTAGTAGGGGTTACGTTAAAAAAATGAATGGCAGAAATTTGACGGCGAGCAAGAGGAGTAAGCGGATGGATTGCATAATTGAGGAATGCAAATTACATCCGGGAAACCACTCACTCACGGTTATATACTTCTGGAGTCCGACACACACCAATGCCGAACGAACGGCTGAAAATGTAAGGCTTTTTCTGGGAATTCTGGTTGGCGTCGTTGTGGGTGCGGCCCCCCCATTGGATCAGTTGAGTTGGAAAATTCAGTTTGTGTGAGGACCCTGGACTTTGCGGTGTCGGCTAATCATCGATACACGGTTGACATACTTCATGAAAACCAACAAGCCCAGCCCGAAGCGTTGCAAGTGTTTGATACAACATCCGGCGCCGTTATCAGCCGTGCGCCATGTGATTTGGTATACGAAGCAGCGCCCCCCGTTTTCCAACCTATCTGTTCCGCCCGAGCAATGTGCTGTTCATATATTGTCGGATGAGGACAATTTATTGTTTTCATTTTATGTGAACGGGTCGCACGAATATCGGGCGGGAACCAGTGTGGGCTCTACACTCTTTTTAGTGCCAGGGCCGCAGCTGATTGAAGTTGGCTTGCGTTCCAAACGGAAGCTGCTCGGGGGTTTGCGTTCAAAAAAAACGGACGCGCTAACTGTTGCATGTGCTGCAGGTGCGACGACATTTGTACAGGTTGAATTCCCAGGTTTCTTCGCCCCCAAGGCCACTCTCACAGAGTTATCGGCTGAAGAAGCACAACCTATAATTTCAAGGATTACCTCGAACTCGAATTGACTTGCTACAGGTAACTCTACACCTCCCTCGGATGATGCCGGGTGTAGAAGAAGAAATCGCAGACTGGCGATGGGGAGTCTATCCGGGACCGAGGACCTGGGTGTCCATGAACTCGCGGAAGTCGGTTCGGTAAGTGAGGAGGATGGAGCTACGCCACGAGGTAGTCATGACGTTATCTGTCGATTATTTTTCCAGCGGTTGAAACGGATCCCGTTCGATGTCACGCGTGACTGGTGGGAATTGTCGTAGTTCTGGCAACGGTGTCGCGGGGACGGCGGGCCGCCTTTTGACCTCATCGATATACAGTAGCAAGTCCTCGGTCGTGCGCTCGCAGCCCGCCGCCAGTACCGCGAGAAGTAGTAGCCACGCTGGGGTGTGACCACGCATCACAACTCGTACTCCAAATAGGTGGAATACGCGCCCTCCAACTCGAGCGACAAGGTTCCGTTTGCCCGTTCGATCAAGAAATCATGCAACTGCACCGCCCGGGCTGGCACGTAAAAAGTGTCGTAGACAAAATAGAACAGGTCTGCGTGTTCTCCACTGGCTTCTAGCGTAAACGGAGTTTCTTCGTAAAACTCCCGTGTCCGGGTTTTCTGGAAGGACGCAGCGGAAACGACCACATTGTAATTGGCTGCCGCCTGCTTGATTGCTTGGACCTCAGTTGCCGTATCGATGCGCAACGGCAGTAATTGACGAAGTTCGGAATGCATTTCGTCCAATTCCACAAATAGTTGTTTGAATGCATCGAGATTCATCAGCTTTCTCTGCTTACTCTCGAATTCCATCTTCAGCTCATCCTCGCGTACTTCCTGTTCATCGAGCACATCCCGCGCCGGTGAAACAATCAGGAGGTAGCCGAGCATCACGCTGGCAGCTGCTAGAAAGATCAAGTTGCGAGTCTTATTCATACGCCCTATTCGTACTCGTTCACCGGGCGGGTGGAATTCCGTAACAGGCGTACACGAAATCCGGAGTACTTATGCTTGCTCATCACCGGCCACACGCGAACATCCGTCTTCAGTCGCGGCACCAGGGAGCTCAATCGTTCGGCTAGATCGTCGACCTGTTTGGGGTCACGAGTCTCTCCCGCAACATCGAGCACAGGAGAGCCGACCCGGGCATCGCGATGATATTGCACCTTGTTCAATGCCAAGGTACGCGGCGTACGCTTCGACAGTTGCGGAACGATGCGAACAAAACCGACGTGTGTAACTTTGGAGCATTTCATAGGCACGGCTGAGGGAAATCAGTTTTCTTCTTGACCTGTCCAGTCCTTTGATCTCTTGGATCTCGCGATCAAGCAGCACCACTTCGCGTTGTAGGATTTCATTGCGCTGACGCTGGTTGCGGATCTCGGACTGAAGCGATAAATGTACCGCCAGGCAGACTACCAGCGGCACTCCTACTACCAGCGCGGCTTTGACTTTCTGTGACACCATGGAACCGGTATCCCGTCAATCGAACCTCAAGATTATCGTTTTCCTTTGGCAGCTACAACATCAATCAACGACAGCCCAATCAGCACACCCACATTGGCCGTCATCGATACGACGTGACTCATCTTCTCGGTGTTCATGGTTTGCTCCTTTAGTCACTGGCTCCAGACGAATTCAAGTCCGTATTTATCGTCTTCACCGACCATCTTGAAGGAATTGAGGTCTCGAACAGCTGACCGAAACTCAGCCCATAGGTCTGCGTTAAACATCACCCCAAATCCGTCCTCTATGATGTTTACTCCGGTCGGATGACTATCAATCTTTAGCAGACATACGAAATTGCCATTCGTCCGTCCCATTTTTTCCAGGTCGAAACCGCCGGCGCTACTCAAAACAACGGGACCGGCTTTGATCACAGTGAGAGATTCCTCGCCTGGCGTCCACACAAAACTGGCGTCGAATTTTGCTACCTGATAGTCCGTCGCGATGGCGATTGCGTCGCGCTGGAACAGGGCGTCCGCTAGTTCCGAACTACAATCTGGACGCGCCGAAATGTGCAAAATCCGGTCGTGATAAGTTGCGCAAAATCCCGGAACGAAGCTGGCTCCTCCGACCTTGTTAAGGAAACTCTCTACCGCCCCATCAGCGATCACCGATTTGCGGTTCACGTCAATCCAAGGCGGATACGGGTAATACTGAGAGGCATGCCCGAGGCGAGCGAGAACCCGAGCCAGGCCGTCACGCTTAGCGACCTCGAATTCAGCCCGAGTCAGCGACAGCGCACACAATACCTGATTGGGCTCTAGCTCGTGCTTCAGCAGTATCTCGTCGAGATCCAGCTGTTCGGGTCGCGCATAACCGAGCGCAGCGAAATCAGGCCGTCCGAAACTCCCGCGTTCGTCAAACCATGTGAACTCGCCCGCTCCGACCACGCTGCCTTCTGCAATTGCATCCAACAAACTGACCACCAGGTCGGCGACTGTTCGCACGTCTGTATCCGTGGCATGACGAATGATAAATGCCAGTTCCGGATGACCCCGTTCCCACAATCCCCGCGTCAACAGCATGACCGCCTCTACCGGCGGGTCCCCGGCAAAATAGCGGGCGTCGGCTGAAAGCTGTATGGGAGGGTCGGCCCGGAGCGGCATCGTGCACGGCAGCGGAATAGTCAACTTGTCCGTTAGTTGTTCCCCGGATTTGCTACCGCTCTTTTTTCGGCCCAACAGATTCTCTAGTATGCGCCGCATTTCGATTTCCCACGCGTCCGACTATCGCGTGAGTCTACCCCCAAACACCGCGCCGGTGAGCGAAAGACCGTCCACTGTACTTTTTCGCAAATCGAATGATGGCTGTGCAGTAGAAGAGCGACGCCTTCGTGGCGAGTCGTTGGCCGCAGCATGGATTTGTCCCCGGCGGCGCAGGATACTGGGTGGGACTTATTACTGACGGAGGGGACGACAATGACTGACTACGAACTAATCGACCTATTCATTCAGGTCACGAACGGTCTGCAAACAACGGTGATGAATTTTGTGGCAGTGCTGTTCGCTTTCCTCATCGCGGGGTACTTGGTCGCCGACAAGCTGGAGTCCAAGATTGTGTCCATCGTGGTCACGATGTTCACATTGATTACAGCTTGGCAGGTGCTTCACGTTGTCGGGTTCGGGAACGACGCGGCAGGCCTCGTCCGCCAATTGGCACAGCGGGCAGCCCAAGACCCATCGAGCCTCGGCTGGCACGGTGCAGCAATGCCGATAATCGACGTTGCAATGCCCTTCGTCCAATTCAGTCCAATCATTGTCCTCATTCTCAGCTACATCGGCGCACTCATCTTCTTTTTCCACCAACGCCATGTGAGTCGGGCGCAATAATAGGAGGTCACACAATGAACATGACAGACGTAGCAACCTGGGGTCAGTTAATCAGCTCGGCAGCAGTGCTGGTGACTTTGATTTATCTATCCATTCAGACGAGGCAGACAGCGACGCTGCTCCGGTCGGAAGCGCGGCAATCGATGATTGATGTGGATATGCAGATATTGGGGTTTAATTTCAATTCGCCGTCCAGTGTTATCGACTTGTATGGCGACGGTGAAATGTCATTGGAAGATAAAGGACGGCTTTGGGCGTATTTGACTGCCTTTATGCGCAGCCGCGAGCATCATTGGTTCCAATACCAAGACGGCGTGTTGGACGAAGCGACTTGGCGGTCCTATCAAGGCCCCATTGGCATCGTTTTGGGGACGCAAAGAGCACGTGCTTGGTGGAACAAAATCGGGCGTCACACATTGGACTCAAAGTTTGTTGAAACCGTAGACGGATTCATCAAAGGCCAACCTGACACTGATTATCTGGATAGGGTTCTTTCTATGTAATAGCCCGGCTAGCTACTCCCCCGCCTCAGCCGCCTCCAACGACGCTATCGACGCATCGTCAAGGTTCATTTTGGCGAGAAAGGCTTGGAAGTCGGGGTGGGCCATGAGGGCTGGGCCGTGGCCTTGGGTATACGGTCGGAGTGAGGTTACGAACGAACGGACAAAAATGACGCCCATCGCTTTCTCATCAAAACCACGGTTGAACAAGGCTACCGCTTCGTCTAAATCGTTCAATGACACCGCCGCGAGCCCAAGATTAAGCCACAGCCCCGGCGATTTGTTGACGCCGTCTTTGGCTACGCGTCGTGCCTTATCAAAGACAGATTGCGCCTTATCTACATTGCCGCGAAGAACTTCAAGTTGCACCCGCAACCACACAGCGTACTGATAAGCGTGCGGCGCCTGCGAACCTTCCAGACGTGCAAGCGCTGATTCGGCTTTGTCTAGCTGACCTGTGTTGAGAAACGTTATTACAAGATTGACAAGCGCAAGTACGTGGTCAGGCACCGCGTCGAGTACGTTGCCAAGATCGTTAATTCCTTGTTCGATCTCTCCTTCGCTCTCTCTACCATACCAACCCAGGTAAGCGCCTTGCAATTGAGTGATCCAGAGATTCAAAGGGTCGGCTCGCAATGCAACGCGAAGCAATGCTATTCCCTCATCGTACTGACCGAGCCCCAGAAGGTACATGTCAATATAGGTTCCCAAGCAAACGTCATTAATCTTCTCGTCGCGTGTTGCCGCTCCAAACGCCTTCCCCGCCGCAGGCCAGTCCCACTCTGAATAAACCGTGTCATAGCCACGTACGCACAGCGCCTCACTGTTTGATGGTTCCAACGCCAGAGCCTTCGTATACGCTTGCCGGATGGCCGGTGCTAATTGGTCGTACGGTGTGAACGGGTGTTGCAGCAGGTGCGCATAAGCAAGATAGGCGTAAGCATCGGCATAATCGGAGTCAATTTCAATCGCGCGGTTGAAGTAATCGACACCGCGTTGGAACCCTGCCGCCGTACCGGCAACCAAGGCGTCCTTGCCCCGCAGATACCAGTCATAGGCTTCACGGCTGCTCGTGCCGATGTCTACCAAGGTACTACCTGCTTCTACGCCCAGTTCGATTTTCAAGGCATCGACGACTGCTTTGGCAATCTCGTCCTGTACCGCGAAGATGTCCGTTAACTCACGGTCATACGATTCCGACCACAGGTGAAAGCCGTCATCGACTTTAATTAGCTGAGCGGTGATGCGTAAGCGTTCACCCGCTTTCCTAACGCTGCCTTCGAGGACGTAGCTGACATTCAGGCTATCTCCGATTTCCGGTAGTTGGACATCCTTGCCCTTGAAATAAAACGATGAGGTACGGCCAGCGACACGTAAGGCTTTCACCTTCGCCAAGCCGTTGAGTATTTCCTCGGAGATACCGTCGCTGAAATACTCCTGCTCGGGGTCTGCACTCATGTTCACGAACGGCAGCACCGCGATGGATTTCTCCTCGATGGCCGCTGCGGGTGTGGGGGCAGATTGAGTGGCTTCTGCTGGGGGTGTCACTGCGGCTGTTTCTGGCTCGACTGCTGGGCCACGCATCACAAAGAACATGACCGTGGCTCCGGCCAGGATTCCGATGCCTACACCGACAGCTGTTTGCCAGTGAACCCACGCAATCGCCAACGTAATGGGTAATCCGGCAATCAAGAACCAGAAGATGGACTTCTGAAAGTCCTGC
>CBDDBH010000016.1:0-108690 GCA_965225625.1 Gammaproteobacteria bacterium | reverse complement strand
TCCATCCTGGTCTGGGAGGCTGTAGTTGATTGTCAGTGTCGGGCGATTACTTGCGCTTTCGCGGCTGGCGAACCGTGTGGCAGTTCCTGGAGTTGCTTCGTTGGTTGGATTTGATCAACCAACCAAAATTGCTCCCGGGCGAATCGAGCCAACCCTGGACATCTGCTACCATTGCAGCAGCGGACCACGATGTCGTCGTACTAAGGCCCCCTGCCGTCGCGGACGCACTGATAACGCCGGCGATACTACCGCCTTGCACGGACCATAACTGCGTGCTGAAAAATCGGTGGACCCAAGTTGCATCATTCGTTGTCGGTGCCGCACCACGTCCCTGTCCCCCAACTGCCTGCGAAGTTCCCTCTCCCCAAATCGGCTGTCAGTTTGTGCAGCCGAAACGTAGCTGCACCTCCCTGAGTCACGAACAATCCAAGCGAGGCACTATCGATAATCGCTCCGGCCGGTACGTTGCCGGCAACATCGAAGGCGAGTAAACCCCGTCTGAATGTCGTTCCCCCGGTACCATTGGTTCGACCCGCGAAAATCTGTCCGAGCGCATTGCTGTTGGTGTTTTCCTGATAGATCGTATTGTCCTTGACAGGATTCAATACGACCTGCGCCCCCAAATCTGACCCGGAAACCAGCCCGCTAACAGCGCAATCAGTAGCCAGTAAGCTCGGAACGAAGTCGTTCTCATTGTGCAGCCTGCCCCTGAGGCTAGCGGTTTGACCTGCCAAATCGACGCTTTCACCGATTTAACGGCGATCGATACATAGACCACTGATCGAATTCGGAGTTCCGGCTGATGACCGCAGGAAATTCAAAGTCTTTCATAGGATAATCTCCAAGCACCGCAGGCATTTACTAATAGTGATAACAATCATGAGCACCAGTGTTTACGTCGAGAGCAAGCGTATTCTCCGCCTCTCCATCGTCGCTACTCTCGCACTAACTTACGGCTGCAATCCGGCGGTCACTCCCGAAACCGAGCCGCTGCGCAGCGCCGCCCAGGCCCAGGCGAACTACGTCGGCGAAGCCGTCTGCACGGCTTGTCATCAAGTGGAGGACAGCCACTGGAGCCACACGGCGCACGCCCGGATCTTTCGCACCAACCCCCGCGATCCGTTGCAGGCAAAAAGCTGCGAGGCGTGCCACGGCCCGGGGTCGGAGCACCTCATCGACCAGCGGGACAAGACCAAGATCATCGCATTCACGCGGGATTCGGGCATTCCGATCGCCCGACAAAACGGCATGTGTCTTCAGTGCCATCGCGGTGGAGAACGGATCCACTGGCTCGGGTCGGTGCACGAGACCAGTGATCTGGCCTGCAGCGACTGTCACAACCCGATGGCGCTGTTCTCCTCAACCGGTTTACTTAAGCAGGAGGGGATCAGTCAAACCTGTTTTACCTGCCATCAACAGCAACGGGCCGAATTCCGCAAGCGCTCACACATGCCGCTGCTGGAAGGGAAAATGACTTGTGCCGACTGTCACAATCCCCACGGTTCGAACACGGATCCAATGCTGAAGGCCGAGTCTGTCAACCAGGTTGTGCTACATGTGTCATGCGGAAAAGCGAGGTCCTTTCATCTGGGAGCACGCACCGGTGCGCGAAAACTGTTCGAACTGCCACTTGCCGCACGGCTCGAATCACGAAAAGCTGCTGGTAACCGCGCGCCCGTTTCTGTGTCAGCAATGCCATAGCAACCGCGGCCATCCCAACGACCTCTTGACCGCTGCCAATCTGGCGGGCGGGGTGTCACCCGACCCGCGCGTACTGGGTCAGAGCTGCCAGAATTGCCATGCCCAGATCCACGGCTCCAACCATCCTTCCGGGGTGCGATTCCATCGCTAGCGGCCAGTGTCCTGCCGCGTAAATAATGCACACAATTCGCCGCCGAATTACGCACACTAATTACGGGACAGGACACCAGATGCAGCCTCGGAACACCGTCCTCATCGTAATCGCGTTGGTGTGGCTATGTGCGGCAACCAACACGAACGCCAATTCCGCTTTATCGGTAGACACCGCATTGGGCAACGCGCTGAATCCAACCGGCCGACCACGTGAAGGTTCGGTCGACCCACGCGGCATAGCGACGTTTAAACCCTCGCCATCGCGCGGCCCCAGCGGGCTGCTGTATTCCATACCCCCCGTTCCGGCCGAATTGGATAGCCCTGGGTACGTTCAGCTACCGTGGCACCATCGAGTTTGCGCTACTCGGCCACGACGGCGACGACGGGTCAGCCCGATTCATGGAATACAGCGATTGGGACAGCGGTTTCCTGCTCAACTCTTTCGACCTCGGGTTGTTAAAAGAAGAAACCGGCTACTATCTGGACCTGTCCGGTGGCGGCGCGAATCGCGATGACCAGTACTACCGCGTGAATATGGGCCGGTACGGGACATTCAAACTGACTGGTTTTTTCGACGAAACTCCGCATGTCTTCGCAACCAACGCCGTGAGCTTCTTCGACGGCATAGGCAGCGGTCAGTTGCGACTTCCTCAGGAACTCACTCCCGGTGCGAACAGCGTAACCGCAATCGAGACGGCGCTGGGGTCCGCGCCCACTCACACCTTGTCTCTGAGCCGGGAAAAGGGCGGCATCATGTTCGAGTTGACACCGAAGGGGCCATTTACGCTGTTCGGCAAGTACAGCCGGGAAAAAACGCGATGGCACGCGCCCTTTCGGCGGCGGTTTCTTTCCGAGCTTTTACGGCGGCGATGTCATCGGCGGCATGGTGCAAACCATCGAACCGATCGATTACGTAACGCACGAGTTGCTCGCAGGCCTGCAATTCGTGGCATCCCGTTACCAATTCAACTTGACCTATACAGGGTCGCTGTTTCGCAACGAGGAGGAGCAACTTACCTGGGAAAACCCGTTCATGAATTTCACCACCAATGCCTTGCTGGTGGAGCGTGGTCGCTTTGCACTCGCGCCTGACAACGACTATCACCACGTCAAAGGAGATTTCGCATTCGCACTGCCGCTGCGTGGCCGCCTTAGCGGTAATGTTTCCTGGGCAAGGGCCGAGCAGGATGACGATCTGTTGCCGCCGACAGTCAACTCCGGCGTTACGCTTAGCGGGATTGACCTGACCTTGTGGAATACCGCTGACGCACTCAGTCGACGCAGCGCAGACGTGAGAATCGATACCTTGAACTACCAACTGGGTCTGCGCCTAGTCCCGTGGTCGCGATTGACGCTAAGCGCAAAGTTCAAATACCGAGACGAGGATAACGATACGCGTTACACAGCGCTCAACCCGTTGACAGGTGAATTCGGTTATATCATCGAGGACGGGGCACACGAACGCGGCGGGGTGGGCGTTTTTCGGCCAGGAATATCCGACGAATCCTTTTCACTTTCGAAGCATTCCGTTTGCGCACAGCAGAGCACTGTTTGACGTAGACGCCAATTATCGAATCAACCGAAAAACAACTTTAAACTGGGTTATGAACGCGAGGAGATCGAACGCGACCACCGCGAGCGAGACGAAACACATGAAGACCGCGTGAGCGTCAGGTGTCTCCACGCGCTCCCTCCCCTGGGCAACGCTGCGTTTGTCCTACGAATACGCAAACCGTGACGGCGACGAATATAACTTCAACCCCTACGAGGATTTCTTCACCTCATCGTTGCCTGGTTACGTCCCGGGCGGGCCGAACGGTTTCCTTCCCCATACGCTTGCGGATCTACGCAAGTTCGATATCAGCGATCGCAAACAGCACCTGTTGAACGCGCGGGTGAATTTACTGCTGCGTGACGACATGGATTTGTTCGTTTCTGGACAATGGAAAGACAACGATTACCAAACCGACTTCGGTCTCAATGATGACAGCAATGCCACGCTCAATCTGGAATGGAGCTATCGGATCTCGTCTCGCGGCAACGCTTACGCATTCTACAGCTATCAACAAAGCAACCGGGCTATGAGCAATATCAACGATCTGGGATTTGGCCCGGACGCAGCGGCCGGAGGCACCGTGTTCACGTCCAGTGCACTATGGCACGAAGCCAGCGTCGAGCGGTGCGCATCACGCGGGGAGTTGGCATCCAGTACGATTTCGACCGTTTTTCGCTCAGCACCGACTATTCCTTCAGCCATTCGCTGGAGGAAATAGGCTACGATTTCGTCTCTGCAGACGCGTTTGGAATGTCCGGCGCCAGTGTCGCGGATGCCGGTAGGGGTTTCCCTGAATCTCAAATATACCGAGCACATCGCCACGACCAACATAAAGTGGCAGATGCACGCTAAGATCGCGCTACGGCTTTTTCATCGCTTCGAGCGCAACACCTCACGCGACTGGCACTACGACGGCCTGCAGCCGTTGCTCGGCCGGAACCTGTACCTCGCCACCGTCCCGCAGAACTATGACGCTCACGTCTTCGGCGTCTTTGTCCAATACCGGTTACATTGATCCGTAGGTACATCCGACAACGGCACGCGGGTCATGGGATTGACGAAAGGGATAACGACCAACTTAAAAGCAGACACTAAAGTATAGATGTCTCGATGGTCCGGTTGGGGCCGATAAGGTCCTTTAACTTCGTTCCGTGCTGGCAACAGATGAAGAACGCAAAGACGCGTAATGCAATTGCCACAAATGGAGCCCCGAGAGGGAATCGAACCCCCAATTGGTGATTACAAATCCTCCTCAGGCCAAAGCGCACAACGAATCACAACAAACTAAAGCAATCAATTCCAATAGTTACGCAATTTCATCTGCTCTGTGTTTTGGCGGTTTATTGTCGTTATTCGTAGTCAATTGCACCACCAGTCCCCCATGCTCAGCCTCCAAGTCTTCTGCTCGTCTGGTCATACCTTTGAACGCTGTGAATCTAATGCCTCTCGAATGCTTTGCGGAATGTGTTCTGGAAAAACGTTGTGTCCTGTCCATACTTCTCTGCGAGTACTCAGCCCGTACACGACCCCACAGAGAGCGTCTGCAACGTCCTTAGACCCGTTCGGCGGATGATCGATCTTACCCTTAATCTGATCCCGTTCGAGGCTTAGCAGCTCACTCACGCAGTGGTCGTCGGTGGGCGCAATCAGCCGCCCATCGTATAAACATGTTTTCAAAACATCATACGGACCCGTCGTCTTATCGACGGAAAGTTTACCGGTCGAGAATCCATTCGTTCGAAGGATCTGCATACTATCCGTAGACTGAAAGCTGTCAAAACTCACCCAGCGGATCGGTAAATCGTGATCTCGCAGCACATACAGCACTTTCCGGATCTTCTCGAAATTAATCTCCCCGTCCCTCGGTGGTGTAACCCTCAAGGTGAAGTCGATATGAATTACGGGTAAGTGTTCAGTCTGACCATCTCCGCGCTTCACGATCTCGAATCGGGGCACATACCCGACACATATCCCCGCTGAGTCGCTCGATACGGCGAGATCAATGTGGCAATAACGCGGCTGGTGAAGATACTTAAACCGCCGAGGGTGGATCGATACCGTCTGTCTGTCGAAATCGACCGATGTTCGCGTGAGCACACTATCTGTCTGGCCAAAACACTCGCTAACGGCCTCTTTGTTCCTGAGGAATGGGAAACGCGCTTGCGTACTAAGTCCCCCGATTTCCTGGAGTGCTTTGATAATGTCGGTCTCGAACTCTGCGCGGTATTCAACGGGCACCTCCAGCACCATTGCTGGGTCTACCTCATCATTCGATTGCAGAACCCGTGGTTGGCGGCTTTCATCTCCAATAAACACGGAAAAGGTCTCGCCCGAGAACGTGTCGGGTTTAATCTCCCATACCCGCTTGTCATACACATACACGCCGGGATCTGTCTTGGCCCTGCCTTCTATGCGATCCGTGAACTGGCCTGGGTATCGACGTGAAGACAGTAGGAACAGTATTCCTGGCAACTGCCCGTTATTCAGAAACCGCGACTTCCGCCGCCTGGAAATGCTGTTGTACAACTCCTCGGCCTGATCGAAGGTATTACCATCGAGCGAGCGCCTTGAGCGCTGGGTCCGGTCCATAAAGTTCAGTTCATCAATGATTCCGCCGATTACGTTTTGGCCGAGGGCTGCTGTTGCCTCCCCGGATAGCGGCACTACTTCTATCCGGTTCGGGGAAAACGAGCTTGGATTTAATCTTCCGGTCGAACAAAAAGTGATTTTGAAAATAAGGGGCGGACGCAATGAGCGCCCGGAGCGTGTCGTAGGCGTTTTGTTTAGCGAGCTTCTCGGTCTTGTTCTGGGATATGAACAGAATTTCGGAGGCCGGATCCAATCCAAACTCTTTGTGGGGGTCTTTAAGGCAAGACAATAGATATAGCTGATAGGCGGTGCTATACACCGCGACGAACGTTTTAGCGGCCCCGATTGCCCCCGTGAGGAGCACCTCGTAGTACTTACTCGGTGCATTGATTGTGCGCAGTTCTTCGAGAACTGGTGGATAAACCGTATCGGGTTTATTCAGGAAATCTGGGGAGGTAATGAATTCCTCAATCGAGACCGGGAACCGGCAGTATTTATCGAGATCAGATGCCTTGCCGTCAGCTATATCCTGAAGGTAGCGTTCAAAAAACGGGAGTTGGCTCGGTGGGATCTGCTCCAACAATTGGTCTGCTGTCGCGCTCATTGGCCATCATCCTTGCTGCGCTTTTTTATCCATGAATGAAGCAACTTTCCCGGCCAACTCCTTAGCCTGTTCCGGCCCAAAGTTGGCGGGATTGAGCGTGCCTTGTTTAGCCATCTCGTCGATTACCGCTTTTGGATTGGTCGGGCCGATACCTGCCGCGAATCCTTGAGAAGCGACATCGGCGAATTGCAAGATAGATCTCGCAGCGTCCAGTTGATCGCGCTCTCGCTCTCCATGTTCGAGCAGGTGTTCCAGGCGCTGTAACGCTTTGGGTACGAGGCTTTGGAGCTTGCCCAATGCGCCGTTCAACACTTCCATCTTCGCCCGGTTTTCGGCAGCCACAAAAAACGGTAACGTTTGCCGCCATACCGAAATCGTTGCGGGATTAACACCGACTTTAGCGGCCACATCTTTTACTTGTTCGCCAGCCACGAGCAACGGGATTGCCTTAAGCTGCTTCGCGTTCAATTTGGTGAAGTCTTCCATCGGTCGCCGAGTTTTCGAATAAGTTTGATCAAATTGGTTATGGGTAACACCAGTGTTAGATGTCGTTACTCAACGCTATGTGGAATCCATTGTTGACATACCTTTTTATACCCTCCGAACGGGTCGCGCAACTCGCTACACCTCCCGGTTAATTTGCAAGGCGGTTTGAAAAACGGGTTTGTAAAAGGAAGGTGCACTTGAGTGCACTTTGTTGGACAAAACTACCGCGACAACATGGCAGTCGCCTTACAGTCCCGCCTGCTGATGAGAAAGATGGTAGTCAATTTCCAGTCAATAGTGCACTTGATTTCAACGTTGGACTAATTGGCATCAACACCTGGCGTGTAAACGTTGGTCCGAACCTTCTGCCAACCCGCGTTATTGAGGAACTCATCGACTGCTTTTCGAAATCGTCGGCGACGCCCCGCTAGCGTTTGCTTTGGTGTAGACCCTGCTGGCAGGATTTTGCCGATCTCGACGCGCACACTTCCGTCTTTGTTCCACCTTATTCGATCATCTTCTTGGCGATGCACGATCAATTGTGCGATCTCATCCGCCATAGGTTTAACATTTAGTCTCGGTGCTGCCGGTGTGAGCTGGCGAAATCCACTAGCCCCACCCGTAGCGGTTTGGCTGTCGAGATCGAGGGTCCACTGCTGTTTCTCAGCTCTCGTTGAACCCAGAACCGTCCCACCATGCCGCTCAATAACGAAGGTCAATTTCGGCGGCTCCCATTCTGCTTCTTCCATTCGTCCGTATAACTTGTCGGGGTCCATTCCGTGCTTATTGCTGCCTGCAAAACCGCGCCATGCATCAGCAAGCGGCGTTTGCAGCTCACTAACATCTGATATGCCACCAACCGGAAGCGAGGCCAAATAGGCATACAGTTTTTTTATAGCGTTCGTCTTATTCATCCCAATTACCTTATTAATACAGTGCGTTTAAATGCGCCGGGTGCGGCGCGGTTTTTATCGGCATCGTTTTTCGCGTCTGCTTCAATGATGGTTTCCCTACCCAACATAGACGGGATGTGGTGTGAGCTTATCCAGAATCTCGCGTCGGCGAGCACGATCATCTTCTAAGTCCCAGTAGACCAGTGGAGTACCTTTGCATTCTTCAAGTAGTCGGGGAAGATCCTTCTCCAGATTCTCTACTTCACTGATCAGCTCAGGTTGATGTGATTCGTCTGTCAGTATTACGACTCCAGCGTGGCCGTCCGGTCTACAATCAAGGTCAAGCTTTAGAAACATATGGTTAAACGTTCGATCAGGACTCTGCCAAGTCTCGACTAGGCCGCTGGCTTGTAGCGGCGCTTTGCTCCAATGACTGAACTGAGTGTTTGCTGTATTCATGTTAATTCCTTCCTTGATGCAGGCCTCAACAACGTGCTGTCTTGATGCGCGTCCTCCACGTACGGAAGAGAGTCCATCGGCGATTTCCCAGACCTTCCCAGTGATTGTGCCCGCACCGGGGCGCGAATAAGCAATGTCCACTTCGGTGGAGTTAGGTACAGTCAGTTTGGCAAGAGCGGCAACAATCGCATCTCCGGTCGCTTCCCGGTATCTTTCGTAGATCGAGACATAGAGCGCTGAAGGTATCGAAATACTTACCGTATCCATTAATAACTCCTATAATCAGAAGATATCTATATATATTAATAGATATCGTTTAGATATTCAATACTTCCGGAGAAATTGTTCAGAGGCTTACTTACTACCGTTAACGGGATGTCGTTTTAGAACCGAATTGCGTCAAAGCTAGTGGGAGGTGCACTTGAGTGCACCTAAGTTCGACTTAGCTTACTGCGGCACGGTCTACAACAGCCCTGGTCAGAATATCCGCCCCGCTCGAACTATCGACTCTCGACGGGCATCCTCCAAATCTAGTTCGAATGCCTTTTGCTCGTCTTGATCAATCGCGAGTCGGTGTTCATAAAGAAAACCAAGGTTAGATCGGCGATGTTCATCCTCGGAACGGTCTTCGTGGTGGGGCAAGTGGAGGTGGTTCGGGAAACCCTTTACCTATTTGTGATGTAGAGGCGTCTAGCGACATTGTACGTGTCATTAGCCATCCGACTTTTTAGGGTGGCGGAAGCAAGGTAATTAGGGTTGTGGCAATACCGCTTAACACTGGAACTAGCATCTTCACATCCGATGCTTTTACGGAGACTCGACGGCCAAGCAGTTCCTGCGGTTCACCAGTTTCATCCAAATACTTTTGGTCAATGACTCCAGCCCGATGAGAGGTGTCTTTTCATGAAGCTACAGTGAGCGATATTCCAATCGTTCCGATTCGTA
The DNA here is from genome assembly GCA_965225625.1 of Gammaproteobacteria bacterium. Classification (GTDB taxonomy): domain Bacteria; phylum Pseudomonadota; class Gammaproteobacteria; order JADZEE01; family JADZEE01; genus CBDDBH01. Next base: position 99,305 of record CBDDBH010000016.1, on the reverse strand, counting down.
ACGGCCTTTAAATCGACCCCGAACAACGATTGGAGTCGGCTAACTGCAAGCGGGAGATTTTGAAACGAAATCGCATGTGATTGGGACGGATTAGCACTTACGGAGGAGCGAATTCTTACCGCTTCGCGGGCGAAAGCGTCAAATGCGGAAACGCAATTTTCGAGTGCGTCCTCAATAAGGTGGCGTTCTAAATTCGAATCACTAAGCGTGGTGGCCAATTCCAACTGCTTAGCGATCAGCTCGAAGTTCCCATCGAGAATAGTAAGCGAATTGTGTTCTTTGCAGTGCGGACAAAATCCAAAGACCCCGAAAACGGCATACTCCAGTGAACAATGATGACACGTAACATTGGTCTCTAACGTCTGCTCACGGTAGTGTCGAATCGGCACGGGTTGTCCACGCTGAAGCTTCGCGCTGACCCCAATTCCGAAGTGCCCTTTTGGTTTGATATCGAACTCAAGAGATTTTAGATCAGCGCTGATGGCATCCGCGACCTCGCGCAGAGCGATGGATTTGGCATACTCCACCTGCTCCTTGGTCCAAAAACTGTCGGGTATATCCGAGTGACCACAATATGGGCAGTGGCATTGAAGGTCAGGTCCGCTAAGTCCGATTCCAGGTTTGACCTTGAAATAGCCTTCGCAGTCTGCTGCTGGACATTCTCGACCCATGAAACCCCTCGTCATTGGTCGGAATAGAGACTTCGATGCTGTTTCCCAGCATTTGAACGTTCTTGAATTTAAAAGACATCTCAAGGTCTTGCTCGATGTTTTGCTCTGTCAGAAGGGAACATCAATAGATTCGAAGCCAGCCATTAAGTTGATGCTTCTTTCGTAGCCTGGTCCAATATTCTTACCAAGAGAGCAACGACCTCCTCCAGTGCATCGGGGTCGTTCTCAATTATCCATTGCGTAAGCAACGTCCCGTGCCGAACCTTGTCATATTCGACTGTGGTCTCTGATAAACTAAGAAACAGTTCCGACAATATCGATGCTCCGTCAACTTGAGAAAGTTCCCTTGCTGCCAACATTTCGGTCAACTTCTCTCTGACAGCCGTTTCCTTGAGTTTTTCTTCACTAAAATTTTCTATTGAGTTAGCTATTGCTGTGATCGCAGCGGCGTTGAGCAAATAGTTTTCATACATGCGTCTTCCTAAAAAATGGAGCTGATCGCCGAGACGTCTTTGCAATTCCTCTCCGTGGGGTGGCGACTCATGCTCGCCGTCGAACAAAAATCCAAGGGTCGGAGGCCGCAAGGCGCCCGAACTACTCAACTGACTGTAGATTTCTAGGATGGTGCCCACTTGTTTTCCCTTGAAATCACCCGTCTGCACGATCCCTACTATTACAGTACCGAACAGGGATCGTCCGGCGACTCCTTCAAGGATTTGTGGGAAACATTGCTCTTCAGTCCGACCTTCCACCCAGAGTATGTTGTCAGCGCCGAAAACATCGGACATTCGAGCACCAACCTCCGCCAACACATTGCGTAGATTATCAACGTCGCTCAAAGCGAGCGATGAAAAAACAGTTTCGTTCTGCTGTTTGCGCAAAACCACAACCGTGCGAGGACGGCAAACCGCTAGCACAAGTGGAGAGTGGGTCGTAATCAAATATTGATGCTGAGGGAACTCGCTCTGTAAGATAGAAAACAATTTCCTGACTGCACCTGGATGCAAAAAACTCTGTGGCTCGTCGATAATAATGATTTTCGGTCGAATCGCTGTCAAGACCACATATAAGATAGCCAACACTTGGCCGATGCCAGTTCCGCTTTCAGAAAGCGAAACTGCCAAGTCTTTTCTCTCTGTGCTTACCGGAACAGGCCACACTAATACCTTCGTTCTAGTTTTCGAAATCGGCGGAACAGTAATTTGCCGAACATCTGGGAACACGGTTTCGATTAATGCGTTAAGCCGGTCGTATTGACTGGGATTCTCTGCTTGTAGCAGATGTAAGACCTGCGCCAAGTTTGATGCGTCCACATTAAGAATTGGATTTGTTCCGATCTCAAACTCCGCGACATTCAGACGTTCTGCGTTAAATAAATATAGCTGTTCCGTTAGTTTTCCAGTTAGAGCGAACGCAAATCCGGATGTATATTTGATGTTCTGCTTGTGACGAAAGGTTAATTCGATATTTGCGTCACGCGAGATCGAAACAACTGCTCCTAGCTGTTCATTGTTAGGCGGCTGAGAATATTCCTTATGTTCCGATTCAACACAGTTACCATCGCCCTCGAATTTGCAATTTATGACATTAGTACCTGCCGTTTGTCGTTTGAAGTTCTCTACTGCGGCATTGCCATCGCTGAAATCTCCGCACGGAAGATGAAACTTGTTATTTGTAGACAGAAGGTACTCAAGCAGCTCGTTTTGTTCCAATGAAAAAGATACAAAAACCTCCGATTTTCCCCTTAAAACAGTATCTGTGGATGGGGCAGTTTTTGGACTTCGGTGAAGCTTGTTACCAAAGTTAAGGCTGAGTGCTTCGGCGACGGCTGTTTTGCCGGCATTGTTCGTGCCTAGAAAAACATTGAATCCAGGCGACAAAGTAAACCAATCTGAATTATGAATGCTCTTGTAATTGCGAATTTGTGCTTTGGCAAGTTGCATTGGAGTACGTTTATTGTGCTAGTTAGTTTATGTCACCCAGGGTTAACCAATACGCTCGTACGTGACTGTCTGCTAGAGATTCGGGGTTCAAATCAAGATGGTACTTAAATGCACCGCAATCAGATTCAGGCCACTGAAGTAAGGATACCCTGTTTTCACGAAGCATTTCGAGTTCAATCCCGTTAGGTTGGTTGAACGGTTCGTTCAGACATCCGCTTGATGTATAGATAGGCGTCAGCGTTCAAGCCAATCCGTAATAGAACGTCTCGCAGGCATATTCCGTCTTTTGAAACTTGTGATCCGACCCTGGCCACTAGAGCGGGAATCGATGTCCTTTCCTGACGGTTGGAGATTCAACGTGTTTCGCGGTTTGTGATACACAACCGCAGAGCAAAATGCCACAGAGAACTGCAAGATAACGACGGACATATTATTGCCTTACACGCATAGATTACTCAGCAGTCGCCAATATAGGCGACAGAAGGGGCAAGGAAGAATGAACGGACGAGATGAGGCATTCGCTTGAGCGCGGTAAGCTGCGCCTCGATTTTGTCGCGTAATTGCTCGCCTTTTTGCAACGGACGTCGCGCGGTCCCGGTGCGCTTGACATGACTCCACACCAGTTCATCCGGGTTCAAGTCGGGCGCATAGCCGGGGAGGAAGTGCAGCGACAGTCGGCCCTTTGGTCGAGGCGACGTAGTCGCGTACAGACGCGGTCTTGTGCGCCGGCAGACTGTCGAGTACGAGATGCACCGGCTTCCTGCGACCCCGCATCAACTTGCGCAGCAGCACAACAAACAGCTCCGCCTTGAGTGCGCCGGTATAGGTACAAAACCAGAACGCGCCGTTGGCGTTGACTGCCGACGCCGCACTGATCGATTGGCGCTGTCCCGGTCGATGCACGACCGGGGTCTGACCACGCACACCCCAGGTCTTGCCGTGCACCGTATCGGCACGAAACCCCGACTCATCCCAGAAGAACACCTCCGCCCCCTGGGCCCGCGCCTGACGAGCAATGGCTGGGAACGTCTCACGCTGCCAGCGCTCGATGGCCTCGGGGTCTCGCTGATACGCTCGTTGCAGTGGCTTCTGCGGCGTCAAGCCCAGTTTCGCCAACAACTCACCGACCGCCGTCACACCCACCCTCACCCCGAACTTCTGCGCAATCAGCTCGGCCACTACCGTGCGCGTCCACAAACCGAAGTCCAGCCCATACTGTCGCGGGTCGCGGCCGTTGACCCAGCGGAACACCTGTTGCTCTTGCGCCGGGGTCAGTGTTCGCGGTCGCCCCGTGGCCTTCGTCGAGCGTAGTGCTCTGATACCAACACCTGGCTGCATCGCCGCTTTGATCCACTTGTAAATCGTCGTGCGATTGAAGCCATATGACGCGATCACGGTCACCGGCGACTCACTTTCGCGTACCCGCTCGATCGCCATCAGACGAATGGTCTCCAAGGTCGCGTGGTCAAGCGTGCGCCCGTCTCGTTTCATATCCGATCCGATCGGCACCCTTTCAGAAAGTTCCATCAATGTCGCCTTACTTATCGACTAATGAGTAAGTGTAGACACGCTGACCGTATCTCGCCAGAAAAGGGATCCTTTGTACACGCGGAGGTGGCCACGGGTCGATCTGTTTTATCGCATCGGTCTGCATTTAATGAGGTACACTCAAGTGCAATTTTGTTTAACAAACCGCTCTGAACCCACCGGACGGATGAAGCTAACGTCGGGGACGGTGACCCGTATTGCGAGGGGCGCCGCCTAACATAGGCCTTGGGAAATTACTCTTAACACGTTTCCACCGACACCCACCTTAGCGGTCGCACAATTCATGATTTTCCCGCCGAACGCATTCGTTCCTCGGAACTTGGTTCGGACGATTAAGAATTCACCCTGATCGCTATACTCTGTGTCGATGTGCTCGTAACTACCGGGGTTGTTCATGGTGCTCTTGATGCGTTGCGTCAGCCGTTTATGAGAGCCATCCCACTGGCTGAACGCCTCCGCGATGTACTGAGGGCGAAAGGCCCCAGCTTCATCGCGCAGTTCGTTCACCGGCGGTGGGCTGGTGAAAAACATGAACCAAATGACAATTGTCCCGACAACCGCTATCAGGGGGAGTTTGAAGTCACGGAGCGTATCTCGATAGGTCCGGAACGTAGTACGCCTACATGGAATAGATGCGCCAGAAGGGAAGCAGATGTGTTTCTATCAAGGTAATGATTGGGCTTGCGGGAAGGCGGCGGCGAAGGTATTGAAGCAACTCATAGGTAGCGTTGATATTCGGTGTATCTGGACAGACCGTGATCGCTACGAGAGTGCTTTAGGGACGTGTTTTATAGATAGGTAAGACCGTTGCAGCGGTCATGGTTGATCATGGCGTGGCGCTCGCCTACAGGCGGTACAGTGATAAATATGTTGCTAATGAAGAGAAGGCTAAGGCAGGCAGGAAAGGGATCTGGAATAGCCAATTTGTACCGCTATGGGATTGGCGTCGAGGTGTACGATTAGTGGGTAATGAATTGCCTGATATTGATTGTCCGGTGAAGGGAAACGTGAATCGGAAAGGGGATAAGATTTACCATGTGAATGGCTGGCGAGATCATGCGAAGGTTCGATTGAAATCTGATGAAGGTGACAGGTGTTTTCAGACTGCGGATGAAGCGGTGACGGCTGGGTTTCGACCGGCGCAGCAGTAGGAGGTACACCCGTGAAACCTATTCATTATTTTAGCGGCGTTCACACTTGCGAATGTTCCGCGCTGACGCGAAGAAATGCTCCTCACGGTATTCCGAAAATAGTAAGACCCGCCAGTTGTTGAAGTACCTCGCGGGTCCCACTCTACTTGTTATCTACGGTGTAATCGCCGCCAGCGCATTAGTAAGCAACGCATAAATATCGAACTGAACCGCACAGTTCGGATCATCTGCGATCCAATCTCGACCGGGTCCATTTCCATCAGCTTCGCCTCGTAAGTCACAACCATCAGTGCGACTAATCGCCGTCTCTAACTTATGTATTGCAGTCGCTATGTCACCATCTTGAATCGCAACGACAACTTGACTGAGGAAATTTAGCAGCGCCTGCTGATTACCCTGGTTTGTAACCTCGTTTCCACTCAGATTTGTCACCACATCCGAAGCATCTACAATGACGATGACCGCATAGTCCTCTGGACTCGCTGCTGTAACCTGTACCGAGTCGGACGTGCCCTGGCCTACGAAATCGCTAACTGTCAGGTCTATCGTGTAAGAACCCTGAAGATCCGGCACAAAGGTCGGGAACACGGTGCCCGCGCCACTCAATGTCGATACGCTTCCCGAAGGTACGGTCGATATAGACCAAACAAAAGTAAGAGGATCAGTCTCCGGATCTGAGCTAGCTGACCCGTCGAGCACGACTGAGGTACCGACTAAAACCAGTTGATCAAGACCAGCATCAGACGTCGGAGCGAGATTGTCGCTACTAACCTCTATCTCATCAGGGGGACTGCTAAGCCCGCCCTCATCAGTGACCACCAATCGAACAACGTAGGTGCCCGCCGAATCGACGGTGAATGCGGGACTGTCCGTGTCGTCGTCTAGCAACGATGCGTTGCTACCTGCCGGTATGGAAGAAAAGGTCCAAGAGTAAAGCAGGTTCTCGGACGTGGTGTTGTCGTCGAATGAGGCAGTCCCATCTAGAGTTACCAAGTCCCCAGCTCGGATGGATTGATCAACTCCAGCATCCGCAGTCGGAGGCTCATTTGACCGAAATATATAAAGGCCGCCACAAATCGATTGTGGATCGCTTTCACAGACCGCTCCATCAGAGCTGACAGCTATCAAGCCCTGATCGACTGCTGCCCCCGCGCCAAACGTTGTGCCAACGTCTCCATCACCGTCACTTCCGTACAAACGTTCAACTTCAGTCCAATTACCTCCATCGTTTTTGAACACGAAAGCCCTCCCGCAATTTGCGGACCCATCGAAACAAGGACCTCCGTCTGATCCAACGACGATAGTATCTCCGTCCACATCCAAGCCTTTCCCGAAACCGCTCCCTTTCACCGGAGAGGGTGGCTTTAATTGTACTTCCTCAACCCAACCACCACCGGATTTCGCATATACATGAACTGTTTCATCGTCGGGGTCATTGGATAGGCTGTCGTTTCTGGCACTAACGATTACTCGGTTGCCATCCGTCGCAACATTGACCCCGAACGAGCTTCGGTGCGCCGGTACATCTGCGACGAGCTTTATTTCCTCCACCCAGCTACCGTTAACTTTCCCAAAGATGTATGCAACTCCACACAAAGTCAGGCTTCCGCAGTTCTCGGCCGGGTTGGACAGTGCAATCGTGTTTCCATGTATCGCAGCCGCATCGATTCGAGAAATGCCACCGCTAGGCGCCAAATTAGTGAGTCCGGACCAAGCTCCGTCGGATAGGATGAATACGTTACGTCCAACTACTAAAACGTTATCGTGCACCGCGACGGCACTGCTACTGTATTGCCAGTCGGCGGAATCAGTTGGTATCAATAATGTGCCCGAATCCCAAGTTCCGTTAGAGCGCATATACACCATCGCTGCTTCGCAACCACCACACGCAGGGACTCCGTGAACGCTGACCACCGCAGTATCGCCATCAATAGCCACAAATCCCGCCATATCATAGTTCGATGTCAATATCCCTTCGACAATCCAATTCCCGTTTACTAAGGAGAAAACGTATGCCGCGCCAAAGGTTGATCCACCAGTATCGAATCCTGGTGCACCAGTAATGACAGTGTTTCCTGACATCGCTATGTTTAGTCCGAAATCTGTGTCCGGCCCCGGGCCAGGTAGTCTAACGTCCTCGAAACGGCCAATGGGATCGGCAGTGCTGGCGCTGACGACCAGTAGCATACTGGATATACTCACGGTAAATCGCGACCAGAACTTTTGACTGTGGATACCGAACGAACGCATGCTTTTCTCCTAAGATTACCTTTTTGCCGTAATCATGTTCGCTTGGCTAACGTCAAACTGTCAACGTTTGGTACAAGCAGAAAACCTCGGTGCCGATAATACCGACGAATTCGTTAAACGCGATAGCGCGTAGGAATAGGGCCGCTATGCTACACGATTCCTTAAGGTCACGAATGTTTGACGAACGTTCGTTACGGATACAAACCGGGACGTTCTGCTGGTGACCGGCCGTTATCAAGCGCATAAGAGACCTCGGGGATTGTAAGGTAGGCTGGTAACACGGAAGCTAATTCAGTGGAACAATCTGAAGATTTACAGAGAAAGAACGTAAGCGCAAAGCGAACAACGCTCTTGCTCAGCGGGGATTGATGTGCTCGATGTTGATGGTGCCCGGCGACAGCGCCTCGATGTCCTCTACCGTTGTCGCGCCAGGTAGTTTCGTAAACACCTCACGCAAGTACGCATAGGGCTCTAAACCGTGTGCCTTCGCGGTCTCGATCAAGGAATAAAGATTCGCCGATGCGCTGACCCCAGCCACCGAGTCGCTGAATAACCAGGCCTTGCGACCCATCACAAAGGGACGAACCGCGTTCTCGCACAAATTGTTGTCGATCTCCAAGCGCCCGTCATCCAGATAACACGTGAGCTTGTCCCATTGTTCGTGCAAATAACGCAACGCGTTCCCCACCGCACCCTTCGGCGGCACTTGGGATAGTGTGTCATCTAGCCAGCTGCGCAGCTTGTCCAGGATAGGCTTGGCCTGCACGTTCCTATACGCATAGCGTTGTTGTGGCGTCATCGACCGGGCCTGTTTCTCAACGCGGTACAACGCCTGGATGAACGACAGCCCACGCCACGCCTTACCGCGTCGCTTGCGCTTACCCTGCGCCTTCACTGCCTCGTCAAAGCGACGACGCGCATGGGCCATACAACCCAGCTGCTTAAGTCCATTCCCCGCCACCACCGCGTTGTAGCCCTCATACCCATCCGTCTGTAAATAGCCCGAGTAGCCTGCCAGCAAGCGTTGGGGAACAGCGCCGCTTCTCGAGGGGTCGTAGTCATACAAAATCACCCGCCCATCCGGCGGACCACCGCGCTGCACCCACAAGTAGGATTTCGATTGCGCCCGACGACCCGCTTCCCTCAAAACCTGTACCGGCGTTTCATCCATCTGCACAATGTCATAGTCGAGCAAACGATCCCGCATGAGATTAATCAGCGGCTGCACTAACTGACCCGCCCGTATCATCCAATTCGCCAGCGTCGCTCGGGGGATATCCACACCGATGCGCTGTGATATCCTCTCCTGACGGTACAGCGGTAACGCATCGGCGTACTTGCACACTGTAATGTGCGCCAGCAAGCCCGGCGAGGCCATACTCTTGGGGATCGGTTGCGCCGGTAACGGCGCCGTCTTGATGCACTGCCCGCAATCGCACGCGTATTGTTTGCGGATATGACGCAGCACCTGGATCTTCGCCGGCACAATATCCAGCTGCTCAGAAACGACCTCGCCTATCTCCGCGAGTAACCGACCATCGTGCTCGCAACGACGCTCGTGCTCGGGCAGTTCATGAACCACCTCGATGCGCGGTAGACGCTGGGGTAACGGCTTGCGACCACCCCTCTTGCGAAGATGCGCTGATACCGCGACGCTTTCTTCAGGGACAACCTCAGCCTCTGCGCACGCTGTCGATTCCGCTTCATCGAACAAGCGGATTTGATCCGGTGATAACTGCTCGCTACGCGAGGCAAAACGCTTCGCCAATGCAATGTTTAACTGCTCTTGCAGGACAATGACTTGCGATTTGTAGTGCTGGTTCTCTTGCTGCAACTGCTCGTTGCGAGCAGTTATACCAGCCAGTGTTGTCGCTTGATTAGCGATGAATGTCTTCAGCGCTTCAACGTCATCGGGCAGCTGACCCAGCACACTCGACATGCCTTACAGTATACCCGATGCGTCGATCTCAGTCTTTATAAAATACTCGAATAGTGCAATGAATGATGCGCTTGCATCTGCGTAATATCATAGCCATCCAATAGCCAATGCAGTTGCGTTTGCGTTAACGTCACCACCGCCTCGGGCCATCGTCGCGGCCAATGGAATTTCTCTTTCTCAAGGCGCTTGTACCAAAGTGCAAAGCCACTTTGGTCCCAGTAAAGCACTTTCAATTTATTGCGATGACGATTACAAAATACAAACACTGCACCGGAAAACGGGGACAAGCTCATCTCGCTTTCCACGATCACCGACAAGCCATTTATCGATTTGCGGAAATCCACCGGCTCACGATGCAGGTACACCGCCGAGACCTCTCGAAACATCTCCATCGCTCAATCTCGCAGCGCTTGCAGCAACTGCGCCAACCAGCGCGGCTCTACACCCACTGGCAGCTCCAGCGTCGCGCTGTCTGCGTAACGCACGGTTATCGTCTCGCTGTGACTGCTTCGTTCTACCGATACCGGCACGAAACGCGACACCTGCTTCTCCGGCGCCGCGCTTAACTGACGGCGGCGCAGACTAAAGTACTTCGCATTAATGCCTTGTTCGCGGCAGAACGTCGCTGCGGTCATGCCACTTTTGGCTTGTGCCTGAAACACCGCTTCCCAGTCCGATTTTGTGCGTCGCCTCATCCTCTGGTCCTCCGTTATTGAGCAAACGGAGATCCTTTACACTCAACACAGTTCAACCGATAGGGTGCGGTTCACGTTGCGCTTACGAAAGAACGCCCTATCAACCCTCGCCGACCTAACCCATTCCTACCGCCTCTATAGCGTGTGCAACACCTGCTCGCGGATGGAGCGGCTCACAATGGCGATCTTGTGCTGGAGGCCGCTTGACCGGATGGCCCAGATTGCCGTTGCAGGGAATAGTGCTCCTTGTCCCATACCGAATATAGAAGCCATGGCGGCACGCCAAAGATCTCTCGAATCACATGACGCTGGGATTCATGGACTTCCCATCCACGGACTTTAAGCCGCCATTTCGCTGAAACCGCGTATTCGGTTATCGCTTGCGCGTCTGCAATTTTGCGTCCGCCCTCACCACCGAATCTGACAAGCATACGCCGAGGACTGACTACGTAAGCGAGCCATTTTGGGGTATGCGTCTCGCCCAATTCAGGTGCATATTCGCTGTTGCCCGCCAGCAGGATCGCGTTCGTTGCCGCTGCACCAACAGCCATATGGTCCGAATGCAATGTGAGACCAGTGGCCGGGTCGAAAGTCACGACGAGATCGGGCTGCCAACGCCGAATTCTCAGCACAATGTCAGTCTCCAGCGCTGAAGATGACTGCTCTGTTAAACGCCCATCGGGGTACTTAAGGATTTCCTGCTCATCAAGCCCGAGAATTTTCCCGAATTGGCGCAGTTCTGCTATCCGGATCTGGCTCAACCGTTCCGGCTTCAAGCCGTAACCCTTCGATACGCCCGCTTCGCCAGCGGTAAGGGTCAGTGTGTTTACACGAGTACCAGGCCGAGATGCAGAGTCGGCGAGCAAACCGGCGATGAGGATTTCATCATCAGGGTGGGCCAGTACGCCCAACACGTTTTTAGCCCCTAAGTGCCGAGTGAGTGATTCGACATGTTGAGCGTTAGGCTCCTCGAATTGCCTGTCTAACCACAACAGCGCGATCCCAACTACCACCAAGAACGAAAACCCGGCCAATCGAATCTTCTTACGCACACTACCTCTCCGAGGATCTCAATGCGGTGGACGGGACTGTGGGATCAGGATTGTGTGGGCTGGGGCGGGCGAGTTTCGGTATGGGTAGTTGAACCAGGCTTAAGCTGGCCGCGTTTCTAGGATGCTCATTTCAGCTCGTGTGGGTATGACCCGTTCGAGCTGCAATCCCGATGCAGTAAGTAACTCACGGTATTCCGCCTCGGTTCGTTCCTTGCCCGACAGCAGTATCAGCATGTTTAAATCCAGCCATTTGCCAAATGACGGCTCGTTGCCCGCCTGGATTACTGACTCCACAAGTAGAATTTTCCCGTCGGCACCACACGCCGCCCGGCACGTTTTCAAAATCTGTATCGACCGCTCATCGTCCCAGTCGTGGATGATGTTACGCAGCATGTAGATGTCCGCATCTGGGGGTACGGCCTTGAAGAAGTCGCCACCTTCAAGACGACAGCGTTGCATGAGCGGGTCGTCTTTTCGAGTGATTCGCGTACGCTCGATGACTTCCGGTTGATCAAAGACAACGCCGTGTATACCGGGATGTTTATCCAGCAAGGTCAGCAGCAACCCCCCGGCACCACCGCCTACGTCAACGACTTCGCCTGGGTCAGGCCAGTCATAGGCCTCAACGGCGGCACGGCCTTCCTCCAGCATCCAGCCTGCCATCGTTGCATCGAAGATGTCCGCCTTCTTCGGGTTGTCATTGAGCCACTCGAAAAAAGGTTTGCCGTTAACCTTCTCGAACGCGCCCTCACCAGTCTTGACCGCATCGAACAGGCCACCCCAGACGGCATATTGCACCTCCGCCTGCAACATCGTTGTCGCCCACTGCGAATCGGGAGCATCGGTTCGCAGATATTCCGCTGCCGGTGTGAGCGAGAACCGGCGTTCGTTATCCTCGGTGAATATGCCGACACCGGCCAGAGCGCGGAGTACCCGATAGAGTGCGCCTGCGTTGCAATCAATCCGTTGTGCCAACTCCTCGGCGCTCATTGCGCCCGCTGCGAGATGATCGGCGACCTTGAGCTTGGCGGCGACGAAAACGCCTTGCGACACCCAATACCCCATGAGGCACTGCGAGAATATCTGCTTTGCCTGATCATCGGCCATCTCGATCTCCTTAAGCAGTCATCTGCTCGGTTGATGTACGCCTACACCTTCCACGAATGATGCCGGGTGTAGAAGAAGAAAACGAGGGCGTCTAGCTGAGCCCGCAAATTACCTGAAGCATCAGCTGCCGGGTCTTTTTGTCAGGCATAGTCTGCGAATTACGAACTCTCGCTCTGCAACGCACTAAGCATTTGAGGATTATCTATATATGCCTCACATCGAATCGCCTTGCCATCTTTCAGAGTCCAGACGTGAACCTCGGGTAGGTTGAATTCCTTGCCCGTCGCGAGAACCTTGCCTCTGCTATGACCCACAGCGACAACACAGTCACCTGCATCCACAAATTGATCCTGTTCAACTTGAGACTCGATGGTTGTCGTGAGTTTCTCATAGAACTCCTTGATCTGATTAAGTCCTTTGTAGTGACCGCCCCAAGGAACCTCTTGAGACTGATAGAACTCAATGTCAGGGTCGAAGAGGTTGAAGATGAATTGAAGGTCACTACGGCTGAAAGCATCGTAAACCGACTGAATAATCTTGACATTCTGCTGTGACATGTTTCTCTCCGTTCCTCATTTCGTTCTGCCTAACTATAAGTCGATCCCAATAGTTGGGTGATCAATCACCGCAGATGCGCGATCTAACCCCATAACGTCCATCAATCTAAGTTTAGGCGAAATCCGCCAAAAAACGGAGTCTGGGAGGGCCGTAGGTTATCGCTTTCGTTTCAAGTTCCAGTTCAGCGTCCTTACCCTTGAAATAAAACGACGAGGTGCGTGCGGCAACCCGTAGGTCGTCTACCTTTGCCAACCCATTAAGTATTTCCTCAGATATGCCATCACTGAAATACTGCGATGGATTGCTCTTCGACTACTGCGGCAGGGGCTGGTTAAGCGACTGCTTCAGGTTGAGTGGCTTCAACTGACGCTGTGACGATGGCTGTCTCAGGTTCAATCGCCGGACCACGCGTTACGAAAAACATGATTGCTGCGCCCGCGAGTAGGCCAGCGCCGACCAGAATGGCCGTGCGCCAGTTCACCCACGCAATCGCCAGCGTGATGGGTAACCCGGCTACCAAAAACCAGAAGATGGATTTTTGGAAGTCTTGTGAGCAGTCGAAGGTCGGGCAAGTGGTATCCACCACCTGCCACAGCACCCAAGCAATGGCCAGATAGCCCGCTGTGATGCGGAACATCTTGCGTTGGTAAAGCTGCTTTATAAGTGACAGGTTGTCGGCCAAGCGGTGTCCCCCGGGTGCTGGCCTTTGAATTGTACCGCACTACTCCTTCGGTCGGATTATATACGGGGCTCGTCAAACCTCCGCGTGTCTCATGCACTGGGCGGACCTGAGTAGTGCTCAGCTATCGAGTTAACCAGTGCGCCGTCGAGCGTCGCGCTCGTTGCGGCTCCGTCCTCCTAACATAGATTTGTCGGTTATAGCGCAGGATACTGGGTGGGACTTATTACTGATGGAGGGAGTGACGATGACTGACTATGAACTGATCACCTTTTTCTACGAGGGCGTTAATTCGCTGCAAGTTGCGTTTATGAATTATGTGGCCGTGCTTTTTGCTTTTCTTATCGCCGCGTACTTGGTCGCCGCCAGGTTGGAGTCCAGCATGGTGTTTATCATCGTCGGGCTGTTCACCCTGGTGATATTGCAGCAATCAGTCACCCTTGTTGGCTTTGGGTACGATGTGGCGGCTCTCCTGAGCCAGATAGCAGCGCGAGCAAGTGAAGATCCCACGGGCGTCGGGTGGCACGGCGGAGCAACACCGCTGGCCGGTGCTGTTGGAGCACCTGTTTTGAGGTTCAGCGGGGCCGTAATTATGATTTTCAGCTACATCGGTGGACTCGTTTTCTTCTTCCACCAACGCCATGTGGGTCGGGCGCAATAACACAACGGCGGTTCAGTTGTTGGTGTCGAACTACTATCCGTTCGTACCCGATTCCTGACTCGCGGCGCTTTTTCTTTGAATGAAAAAAAACGCAACGGAACCGATGTAGCTTAAGACCATGAGTGTGGTGAGGGTGTGCATAAATATGGCCATGTATATTTCAGGCTCGTACGTAATGCTATGCCAACCTATGCTTGATTCGCCCTCGTTCACCGCCCGCCGCATTTCTTTCGCTAATCCTGCCATCGCGCCGCCAAATCGATTTTGAACGAATGTCGTCGCAAAGATAGCGAATGTAAACAATAGAATCACGACTGTGGCCATACTAGTTCTAAGTCTATGGGCGACCAAAAAGCTCGCGATGAGAAACGCAAAAATTAGCGAGCAATGCCCCATAAACACGGTGAAAACAATCGTAATGTACTCGTTAAATAGCGATACTAATTCGTAGTCGGACATCAGCTTCTTCCTTATCGATTAACGCCGTACGTTGCTCTGAAATCCGCTTTATTCCCTACTTGCATTTTCACTATCCGGGTGCAGCTATTGCTTTTCGAGGAAATAGGCAGGCATTGTCACCGTGCGATATTTTCTAATCGCTCAAGTCGCTTACTGCCCGGCCCCGTTTACTCCCCCGCCTCAGCCGCCTCCAACGCCGCTATCGACGCATCGTCGAGGTTCATCTTGGCGAGGAATGCCTGGAAGTCGGGGTGGGCCATGAGGGCGGGGCCGTGGCCTTGGGTGAACGGCGACCACGAGGTTACGAACGAGCGGGCCAAAACGATACCCAATACCCCCTTCGTCGAAGCCGCGGTTGAATAAGGGTATCGCTTCGTCCAGATGGCCTAACACCACTGCTGCCAGTGCGAGCGTATACCACAGGCCTGGTGATTTGTTGAGGCCGCTTTCGGCAACCCGTCGTCCTTCATCATAGACAGATTGCGCCTTGCCACTATCACCGCGCAGAACTTCAAGCTCAACCCGCAAATACACAGCATACTGATAGGCGTTCGGAGCTTTCAAACTTTCCAATTGTGTAAGCGGCGATTCCGCTTTCTCCAATTGTCCCGCGTGGAGATGTGTTTGAGTAAGGGTGACAAGCGCAAATACGTGGTCGGGCGCGGCGTCGAGTACGGTACGGAGGTAGCTGCTCCCTTCTTCCCGCTCGCTACTAAAAATTGCAAGATAAAAGCCGAGCTGATATTTAATCCTGAGGCTCAAGGGGTCGGCTTGCTCAGCAGCGCGGAGTAGTACAATTGCCTTGTCGTACTGGCCGAGCGCCGCAAGATAATAGTAGACATAGGTTCCGAAACAAACGTCATTCATCTTCCCGTCGCGTGTAGCCGCCTGGAACACCTTCCCCGCCTCGGGCCAGTTCCAATCTGAAGACATCTCGTCATAGCCCTGTGCACACAGCGCAGCACTATGTGATGGCTCCAATGCCAGGGCTTTCGAGTAGGCTTGTTTGATGACCGGTCCTAATTCTCTGTAGGGTGTGAACGGACGTTGCTGTATGTACGCGTAAGCGAGATAGGCGTGGGCATCGGCATAATCGGGGTCAATCTCAATCGCGTGGTTGAAGTATTCGACGCCGCGTTGGAACCCCTCTGCTGTACCGGTAAGCAACGCATCCTTACCGCGTAGATACCAATCGTAGGCTTCACGGCTACTTGTGCCGATGTTTACCAACGTACTGCCCGCCGCAACCCCGAGTTTTATCTTCAGAGCATCGACGACCGCTTTAGCAATCTCATCCTGCACGGCAAAGATGTCGGTCAGCTCACGGTCATAGGAGTCGGACCACAGGTGGAAGCCGTCATCAATTTTTATCAACTGCGCTGTTATTCGCAACTTGTTACCAGACTTACGGACACTGCCCTGTAGGACGTGGTTTACGTTCAATGTCTCTCCAATCTCGGATAGCTGGACATCCTTGCCTTTGAAATAAAACGAAGAGGTACGCGCAGCTACACGCAAGTCCGTTACACGCACCAGTGCATTGAGTATTTCCTCCGAGATACCATCACTGAAATACTCCTGCTCGCGGTCATCACTCATGTTCACAAACGGCAGGACCGCGATGGACTTCTCCTCCGCTGTTACAGGTGCGGGTTGGCTGACTTCTGTTGGAGGTGTGACGGCGGCTGTTTCAGGTTCAATCGCAGGACCACGCATCACGAAAAACATCACCGTAGCTCCGGCCAGTATTCCGATTCCTGCGACGATGGCCGTCTTCCAGTTCACCCATGCAATCGCCAGCGTGATGGGTAACCCGGCCACCAGAAACCAGAAGATGGATTTTTGAAAGTCTTGTGAGCAATCGAAGGTCGGACAGGTCGTATCAACCACCTGCCACAGCACCCAAGCAATGGCCAGATAGCCCGCTGTGATGCGGAACATCTTGCGTTGGTAAAGCTGCTTTATAAGTGACAGGTTGTCGGCCAAGCGGTGTCCCCCAAATGCTGGCTAACGAATTGTACCGTACTACGCTGACTACCGAGGATAGCGCGCTCGTTCAGCGAGCACGCGTCTCACGCACGGAGCCGACCTGAGTAGTGCTCAGCTACCCAGTTAACACAAGGCCCGGCGAGCAACGCGTTCGTTTGCCCCAGCATGGATTTGTCCTGATAGGCGCAGGATACTGGGTCGGTCTATTGACAGATGGAGGGAGTAAGGATGAGCGAATATGAACTGGCCAATTTATTCAATGAGCAATTGAGACTTCAACAATCGCTGTTTATGAATTATGTAACGGTGCTTTTTGCTTTTCTCATCGCAGCCTATTTGGCCGCCGACAAGCTGAAGCCCAGCATGGTCATAATCATCGTTGGGCTTTTTACCGTGATGACGTTTCAAATGGTTCCAGCCACTTTTGGGGCGGGGCACGACTTCGCAAGTGTCGCTACAAAAATAGCGCTACGAGCGACTGACGGGCAGGCAGACATGAGCTGGCACGGAGCGGCAACGCCGTGGGGCGCTGGTGCCATCAACATTGTGCGGTTCGGTTCATTTGCCATGCTTATTATCAGTTACCTCGCGGGCCTCATCTTCTTCTTCCACCAACGCCATGTGGGTCGGGCGTAATAGGCGGGTATCTACGGTAATTCCCGCGGGTGAGTTTCGGTATGGGTAGTGAACCCTATACGGGCATCGCTTCTACGATGCTCATCTCACCTCGCGTCGGTACGATACGCTCCAGTGTGAATCCCGCCTCAGTGAGTAATTCACGGTATTCCGCTTCGGTGCGCTCCTTACCCGATAACAACAGCAGCATACTGAGGTCAAGCCACTTGGCATACGACGGCTGGTTACCTTCCTCGATAACATATTCGACGAGTAGTACTTTCCCCTCAGGGCCACAGGCCGCTCGGCACGACTTCAATATCTGTATTGACCGTTCGTCATCCCAGTCGTGGATGATGGTACGCAGCAGGTAGATGTCTGCACCCGCAGGGACAGACTTGAAAAAGTCCCCAGCTTCAAAACGACAGCGCTCCATGGCCGGATCGCCTTGTCGGGTGGTCCGGGTACGTTCAATCACTTCAGGCAGGTCGAACACCACGCCCTGTAGCCCAGGATGTTTATCGAGCAACGTAAACAGCAGCCCACCTACACCACCGCCTACGTCAACGACTTCGCCCGTCTCCGGCCAATCGTATGCCTCGACAGTGACGCGGCCTTCCTCCAGCATCCGATCTGCCATCGTCGCATCAAAGATTTCGGCTTTCTCCGGGTGGTCGTTGAGCCACTCGAAAAAAGGTTTGCCGTTAACCTTCTCGAACGCGCCCTCACCAGTCTTGACCGCGTCATAGAGCCCACCCCAGGCGGCATATTCGATGTCGGCACTCATTAGCGCCGATGACCATTGTGAATCAGCGGCATCCGTTCGCAGGTATTCCGCACGTGGTGTCAGCGAAAACCGGCGTTCGTTATCTTCCGAGAAGATACCGACACTGGATAACGCTCGTAGTACCCGATGAAGTGTGCCTGCGTCGCAATCGACCCGCTGCGCTAACTCTTCTGCACGTAATGCACCAGAGGCCAGATGGTCGGCGATTTTAAGCTTAGCAGCGACAAACATGGCTTGAGAGACCATGAAGCCCATGAGGCTCTGCGCAAATGGTTCTTTTGCCTGTGTGTCCGCCATAGGAAATTCCTCCAGACTGCGATTATTCGTCTGCCTACACCTCCCTCGGATGATGCCGGATGTAGAAGAAGAACACGAGGGCGGCGAGGTAGCTCATTTCGTAACGTCGTGGTGCCGTGCGTGGAAAAAGAACACCAACGCCGCCACGTAGCCAGTCATGACAATGCCGGCAACCACCGGGGTCATATAACGAAATGCCGTCGGTAGGTTGCCCTCAAACATCCAGATAATCGTTGAATCCGGGTTGCCTTGCGATTTCAAAATCTCCAGCGCCAATCGAGCAGCGTCTGAATACGCGCTAAGGACATGCCAGGTCATCACCATGGTGACCAGTGTGAACAGGCCGACAATGATGACCACCATCGTGCGGGTTAGCTTTGGCCCCACGAAATAGCCCGTTACCAGTATCGCGAATAGAGCCGTAATAAAGGTCTCGAAAAATCCCAGCGCGTGGTTATAGAAATCCAGAAATAGGTTAACCATCTCATAATCACTCATCGCAACTCTCCCTGCTGATGTGGTCAGGGGAGCTTCGCAGACTGGCGATGGGGAGTCTATCCGGGACCGATGACCTGGGTGTCCATGAACTCGACGAAATCTGCTGCGAAATAGTGCTTGCGTTTGTGCCAAGCGTGTTCAGCTTCTGAAAACTGAAAATAATCCCGATAAACTGCTGCCATATGTGTAAGTGAGTCGAATTGCTTAATCAGTCCAGATCGTTGGCGTTCAAATTCCCATTGCCACGTCGCAAATAGGCTGGAAAACCAATCCAGTCTGCGTGTTTTATCCACCTCGGTTAATGGTTGATCACTCAAATTGCTATAGACAAGTCGTCCGATCTCTGCATTTCCCGCCAGCCCCTGGAACGTTTGCACCCGCATTTGAAACGCGACAAACTCCGCTTGCTGCTGCAAATGCTGATTATTCTGGTTCAACTCATACACCAATAACGACAGCCCAATCAGCACACCCACATTGGCCGTCATCGATACCACGTGACTCATCTTCTCGGTGTTCATGGCTTCCTCCCGTTGGTGGATAGGGGAAGGATAGCGCACAGCCGGATGTCACTCTGAGTTACAGCTCGGGCGGCACACCTAGAGGGGTTTTGTATCCTTCGTTTGCGCTGAGGGGGTCTCGGCGAGGGTTGGAACCTATACTTGCGCGAAGAAGGCTGTACGATCCACCCTGAATCGAACCGAGGAAAACACCTATGTCCGATCGACACAGCGAACTTTATGCCATCACACTGAAATTCCTCGATGCATTCAATCGCAACGATCTCGATGACGTCATGTCGTATTTCACCGAGGACGCCGTGTACGACGAGCTGCACGGCAAGATCAACGAAGGCAGGGATGCGATCCGGGAGGCATTCGTGCCGCAGTTTGAGGGCAAGTACGGGAAGATGGAGTTCATTGAGGACGACACCTTTATCGATCCCGAGACCGGCAAGGTCATGAGCGGCTGGACCGTGCACATGGAGAACGACGGTACCCCGGTCTCACTGAAAGGTCTCGATCTGCTCCACTTCGAGGGCGACAAGATCGTTCGCAAGCAGACGTTCGTGAAACAGACCAAGGCGTTGTGAATGTCGCGCTGGCGGATACCGTCGTTCGGCTCGTCCGCTTCAGCACCGGCTCGACATCACCGCAACCACCAGTTGGCTCGTGTAATACGCAGTTTCCATTTTCATGATGGGTCCTCCTGGATAAGGGAGTTAATGAAGTCGAAATAACCAGGCGTATGATGCCGTGAGCCGTATTCTTTGAAATATTCTCGGTAAACGGGCAACCGCAGACGTAGCTTCAAGTCGTCCCTCATCCCGGCCAATATATTGAGAAAAACACCTTGCTCGGCGGCAACCCAATCGGCCTCATTCATTATTGTCCAACTGCTGATGTACGCCATGATGCGGGCGCGTTCGGATTGATTAAGATTTGTGAAATCCGTTTCTGCACGCAGTTTGAGGTCTGAAAATTCTGAGCTTTGTACGATGAGGCTTTGGACCTGTATCCATTGGCTCGCCGCTGTCCGCATCGTGCCTAACTGCATCTCGTGAGTGTTCTGCTGCACCTGCAGCCCCACATAGAGCAGCGACACAATGAGGGCAATCACTGCAACGATTTGGGTTATGTAATACGTTTTCTCAAGGCTGACCATAGCGCGCACCTCCCGGTGGGTTGATACCGGAAGGATAGCGCACAAGGCTGAAGCCGCCCTCGGCTATTGCTCGGGCGGTTCGTGTATGGGTTTTGTGTCTTTTGCCTCGATGAGGTTATCCATGAAGCTCTGAAAATCTTTTCCGTATTGGTGGCGTCGTGTCTTCCAGATTTCCTGAAAACCGGGGTACTGCAATACATCCGCGCATGTGGCGGTCCACGAGTGCCAAATCGTGGCATCCACTGCCCCTTCTTGCCACTGGAAGTAAAGCTCGTGAATTGTCCGAAAGAGGCGTGACAGTGCTATCGAGAACTGTAGTCGCTGCGTCACATCTAAACTCTGCAAATCGAATAGTCCACGATGGTAGATTTCGGTGAGTTCTCGATTCGACCCGATCATGTCCATCCAACTAACGAACTCGGTGTTAATGGCCTGGACGGTCTCCAATCGCGTTGACCGGGT
Organism: Gammaproteobacteria bacterium; assembly: GCA_965225625.1. GTDB lineage: Bacteria > Pseudomonadota > Gammaproteobacteria > JADZEE01 > JADZEE01 > CBDDBH01. The sequence goes on along the minus strand of CBDDBH010000016.1, from coordinate 78,279 downwards.
GTTCTGCCGTACCTGAAGTGTCAGGTAGATGAGAGAAACGACGATAGCGAATACCCCGACTATCTCTGCCAGATAAGCAGACTGCTCCAGTGTGATGGCTTCCATGATTTCCCCCTTGGTCGTTGATGTGATTACCCAAGCATAGCCCAAATGGATTTGTCCACTGCGGCGCAGGATACTGGGTGGAGTTCTTATAGATAAAGGGGAGCAACGATGACTGATTATGAACTGATTAGCTCATTCGCCGAGTACAACGCGATGTTACAAACTGCGTTTACGAATTATGTGGCGGTGCTTTTTGCGTTTCTTATATCGGCGTACCTTATCGCCGACAAATTGAAGTCGGGCATGGTGCCGATCATCGTTGGGCTGTTCACGCTCGTGGCATTGGCCCAACTGGGCAGTGCGATCGGGAGCGGGTACGACTGGGCTGCGATCGGTATGCAAATAGCAGCACGGGCGACGGAGCAGACATCGAGCGTCGGCTGGCACGCCGCGGCGACACGCTGGGGAGCGCTTACGATTTCCATAATTCGAATCGGTCTGGTCGCTATTTTGATCGTCAGCTACATCGGCGCACTCATCTTCTTCTTTCACCAGCGCCATGTGGGTCGGGCGAAATAACTGGAGGTAACATCATGAACATGTCAGACATAGCAACCTGGGGTCAGTTAATCAGTTCGGCAGCGGTGCTGGTGACGCTGGTGTATCTGGCGATTGAAATACTGTCTGACAGTGTCATTTTTAATTCTGCCCTCGTCGAAGAGGACATTCTATCAATCATCAAATGGCGTCGTGACGGACTCAAATCGGCCACCTGCGGACCTTTCGGTAAACGTGAAAACTGGGATTTGAACGTCCCCTTTCCCGATGTATCGTTAACACCGTCCCATCACAGTGCCGGCCCCGGACGCTTCAGCACGACATTTCAGGCCCTTTACACACCTCCCGCGCCGTTAACATCGGCGCGACACGCACGCAGGGACCAAAAAGTCCCCACTACACAACTACAATCCGAGCACGGCGCGAATTGATTTTCCTATCCTTAAACATACCAGCGGCAAGATTTGAAAGCACATCTTTGACGGCAAAACCAACAATAAAACCCATTACTCCGAGACCAGCAATAAATCCTGAGACATCAAAACCAATATTTGCAAGTGTAATAATAAACACGACTATGCAAAGAAAAACATTCACCGTTTTCTGGATCAGTACCTCTATAGTTCGGTCATATTCAAAAAAAAACGAGCTATATATTTATTAGCCATTTTGATCAAAAAAGACCCCACGATTAGAATAATTGGAAAGATTAGCCACTTCAGATAGTGAGCAAGGACATAGACTTCTATTTTTCACAATAATTCGCCCATTCGTCTCCTTTTTTACTTTCAAGATTGATTTATCAAAGCAAGCATATTTTGGAAGTAGAAACAATACAATCTTGTTTCTGTTTGTTTTTAACCGATGCTAATTATCTAAAAATGTGAGATACAGTGTCTTATAGACCAGCCACAGGATGTAACTACTACATGGAAAAAACGGCCAAATTTACGGTTTCACATATAAAATTCTTGGTCTTGATGTATTTTGGTTATGCCGTGTCGATGTTTATGAAATACAGCATCATAGTGGTGTCACCTTCGTTAATTTCAGACCCTGCAGTTGCTATAAGTAAAACTCAATTTGGCGAAATTTTGGCAAGTGGCAGTATTGGCGGAATACTCGGAAAAATTTTATTTGGCTTGTGTGCCGATAGATTTGGCGGGAAAATCAGTTTTTTGTTGGGTCTGTTAATTTTAAGTATTGGTATTGTATTTTTTGGTTTTAGCTTCAATTACTTTGCGTTTCTAATGATTTTTTTCAGTTTGGCCCTTGCCAAAGCAGGGGGTTGGCCATCCTTAGCTAAATTAATTGGCAATTGGTATCACTCCTCTCAGCATGGCCGGGCCTGGGGTTATGTCGCAACTTCCAGCCGTTTTGGAACCATTGTTGCGACACTGGGTTTAGGCTTTTTATTAAACTATCTGACCTGGCAATATATTCTTTATTTTGCTGCTAGCACAGGCATCCTAATGACTGTCATTTGGTATTTACGGGTTCAAGAAAAACCAAATGACAGTCAACAAGATGAACAGACTCAATTGCAAGAATCATCGCAATACTTAGATCACCCATTTTACGATAAGACTTTAAAATTTGCCTTATTGAATTTTCTTAAAAGCCCAAGAGTTCGGTTGATTTTTTTAGCAATGATGGGGCTAACAATAATGACAGATTTTTTGAATTTTGTGCCAATTTTTTTAAAAGAATCATTAGATATATCAGAGGCCAGCGCCGTTATGACAGCAAGTGCATTTCCATTAGGCTCCATTGTCGCTGTTTTAGCCGGTGGTTATATATTTGATGCATTATCTAAAAATGCAATGACCAAAGTTATTGGTATTTCCTTGGGTACTGCTGTTCTTTGTATTTTAATTATTTATAATATTTCCAATTTTGCATTCACATCTTCGATAAATATTTTTGTCATCTATATTTGCTTATTAATTTTCGGACTTTCTGTGGCACCAGCTTATTATTTACCAATGAGTATTTTTTCAATAAAATTTGGAGGCCCATTTTCAGGAATATTAATTTCCATTTTAGATATCGGGGGCTATTTCGCCTCTGCAGTCTTTGGGATTATCACTGGAAGAGTTGCTGACTCGATGGGCTGGGGACCGGTATTATTGTTAATTATGTTATCGGGTATCCTCACCCTAGTTTTAACAGTTTGGTTTCTGCACAACGAAAGTAAAGTTAAAGAAGTGTAGTCTCTAGTTCCGCAATACATTCACAAACACGCCAATCGATGTTGGATTCTGAAATCCACAATTTTCCCGATGTAAAAGCAAACCCGAGCATATTTGTGGATTTCGTCGCAGAGGGTGAACTATCACCGGAGCGCATGATGCGGCTTCATGCTCACCTGCTTTCAGTCATGCGCTCTCGGGAATATCAGTGGTTTCAATTTCAAAATGGCGTTCTGGATGAAACCGCTTGGCGGACTTATCAATATGTCATTCCTCTTTCGCTAGGTACAACGCGGACCCGCAAATGGTGGAAGGACGTGGGCCACACGGGATTTGACCCCGAATTTGTTGAAATAGTAGATGGGTTACTCGAAGGGCCAACCGTACACTGACTATTACGACAAGGTTCTCGCTTTGGAATAGCGCAGTTACTCCCCCGCCTCAGCCGCCTCCAACGCCGCTATCGACGCATCGTCGAGGTTCATCTTGGCGAGGAATGCCTGGAAGTCGGGGTGGGCCATGAGGGCGGGGCCGTGGCCTTGGGTAAACGGTGGCAACAACGTTACGAACGGGCGGATATAGACGACACCTGGCACCCCCGCGTCGAAAGCGCGGTTGAACAAGGCTATTGCTTCTTCTATATGGCCCAATGACACTGCTGCGAACCCCAGGGCATTCCACAGAACCGGTGATGTGTTGGCTCCGCTCTCCGCAACGCGCCGTCCCTCATCATAGACAGATTGGGCCTTGTCACTTTCACCACCGAGAACTTCAAGTTCAACTCGTAACCACACGGCAAACTGATACGCGTTCGGTGCTCTCAATTTTTCAAGATGTGCCAGTGGCGATTCTGCTTTGCTTATTTGTCCCGCGTTGAGGTGTGTTTGAGTAAGGCCGAGGAGCGCGTACATATGGTCAGGCGCGGCGTCGAGTACTGCCCGGAAATAGCTGCTCCCTCCCTCCCACTCGCTGCCATAAACACCAAGATAATAACCGAGCCCCGATTTAATCGTGAGATTCAACGGGTCGGCCTGCTCAGCAGCGCGGAGTAGTGCTATTGCCTCGTCGTACTGGCCGAGCGCCGCGAGATAAAAATCGACATAGGTTCCAAAACAAACGTCATTCACCGTCCCGTCGTGTGTCCCTGCTCGAAATAGCTTCCCCGCCTCGGCCCAGTCCCAATCGGAATACATCTTGTCATAGCCCTGTACGCACAGCGCGTCACTGTGTAATGGCTCCAATTCTAGAGCCTGCGAATAGGCTTGTTGGATGGCTGGCGCCAATGCGCTGTAGGGTATAAACGAATGTTGATATGTGTGCGCGTAAGCGAGATAGGCGTAGGCATCGGCATACTCCGGGTCAACCTCAATCGCGTGGTTGAAGTATTCGACGCCGCGTTGGAAACCCGCTGGCGAACCTGCAACCACCGCATCCTTACCGCGCAGATACCAGTCATATGCCTCGCGGTTGCGAGTGCCGACATGTACGAATGAACTGCCTGCGGCAATACCCAGTTCTACCTTCAGTGCATCAACGACTGCTTTGGCTATCTCATCCTGTATGGCAAAGATGTCCGTAAGTTCGCGGTCATAGGACTCGGACCACAGATGAAAACCATCACCCACTTTGATTAACTGAGCGGTAATACGCAGACGGTCACCAGCCTTTCTGATACTGCCCTCCAGAACATGGTTGACGTTCAGCTTCTCGCCTACTACATCGACGCTCTGTCCCCGCAACGTAAACGCCGAGGTGCGAGCAGCCACGCGCAGTTCAGGTAGTTTCACCAATGCATTAAGGATTTCCTCTGCCACACCATCACCAAAATACCCCTGGTCACCCGCCTCACTCATATCCTCAAACGGCAGCACCGCTATAGATTTTTCCTCGACGGTAGGTGGGGCAATTTGAGCGACTTCAACTGGCGGCGTAACAGCGACTGTTTCAGGCTCAATGGCCGGGCCGCGCATCACGAAAAACATCACCGTGGCACCGGCCAGTATTCCTGTACCTACCAATATGGCCGTGCGCCAATTCACCCATGCAATCGCCAGCGTGATGGGTAACCCGGCCACCAGAAACCAGAAGATGGATTTTTGAAAGTCTTGTGAGCAATCGAAGGTCGGACAGGTCGTATCAACCACCTGCCACAGCAGCCACGCCACGGCGAGATAGCCCAACGTGATGCGGAACATCTTTCTATGGACTAACTGTTGTATCAGTGACGGGTTGTCGGCCAAGCGATGTCCCCCCGAATGCTCGCCATTAAATTGTAGCACTGGGGCATCTTACTGATTTCTGCCCGAGTACCTACAGTATTTAGTACCTATGCGCCTCCAGATAAAGGCCCGAGCCGCACTCTACCAGCACTGCTCGGGAGTTTTCCGCGTATCGTCCAAGCCCCAGCTGTCCCATCGCAATACCGGACACTCCGAATCCTTAAGTCCCTTGGCCTCGATCTTTTCTGCGTAGATCGAATACCCCTCTGGCCCGACTGACCCGATCCCCAGCAGCCAGTAACCGTTGTCCGAGAGCGCTGGAGTTTCGTAGCCCAATTCCGAGGGAGATGACGCGTACCGAGGGAGATGACGCGTACCGAGGGGGGGTGACGGTGGAGTAGTACCGGTCTTGCTTGATTGCCAAGTTTAACAGCGCTTCGTGACCATCGTCGCGCTGCCCTCTAACAACCGACTCTTGCATCGCACGGTCTGCGGCAAACAGGGAATAGCAAAACCCTAGTACCCCGATTAGTACCACAAGTGCTATGGCTTTGCCTCCCCATCCCCACACCTCCAAGTTTCCATCGGCATCATGTCTGTTGTAGTAAACATCCGCTAGTAGGACGTTTAGACTGACAACCAAAAGTAGCGGGGGGGGGGGGGGGGGGGGGGGGGGGGGGGGGGAATAATGCCAAGCAAGAAACAGGGTCTATTTACAGAGGAGCGTCGATGCCAGGGAACATCTAAATATTGAGAATAACGATTAGACATTGCCTTGAACTTGGGCTTTAACGACATAGCTAACTTGCAGGCGCGTTTTTTGCACCTGTCAAGTTGAGCATATTGTTAGCCAAGTTTTTACGAGTGCGATGACACATATTCCTCATTTATCATCAATCTCTTTTAGTTCATTAATATTTTCTTCCAGTAAAAGATCGCCGTTTTGGCTACGCTCTTTTTCTGACTTATATTTTTTAATTTTTTCTAAAAGAGGTTCTTTTTTAAGTATACAAAATTCAATGAACTTTCCACGTGAAAGTGCAACGCGTATTACAGCAGGAAGCACATGGTACGCTTTTTCAAGAAATGCAATTAAATTTTCTTCGTTTTCAAGATTGTCCTCTACCAAAGGAAGAGTCTTCTCTAAAATAGTAGCTTCAATTCTTGGCCAATACTCTTCCGCCTTTTCTTCAGATTTTGACTTTGCGGTTGATAAACTGTCGGAAGCTGCTTTCGTTGCTTTAGAAGCGGCATCCTTTGCTTTATCTATTATGTTTTTAAACACGTAATCTCCGCAGTCTTAAATGGCTAACAGGTATTCAACGGACAATACTGTTCGTATAACATTCCAGGCACTTGCCCAGATGTGACAATTCATCCCTCATAATCAAAAACCTAGTCTGAATTTGCCCGTATATCAATCTGAGCAAGTGCGGACCCCGCCCTGCTGACTCATATTTGATGCTGTGGTCGTTGCCACGTTTATCGCAGCAACCTGAAGCGCGAATTACTCCAGTATTTTTAGGAATGTGTTACTACGTTTCCGCAGTTTCGCTTGTAAGTAAATGAAACGATTGGTGGCCAGGGGCGGATTTGAACCGCCGACACAGGGATTTTCAGTCCCCTGCTCATTGGCGTGAATATGACTACACTACCGGCCCCGCACGTTTGTATAAGTCCACGGGCATGGCGGGGTGCCTACGCCGTTTAGCCGATCAAAATGGAGGTGCACTCAAGTGCACCCCGATTTTCATTTGACAAACCGCCCCCGAGTGCGACGTCGGCGGGGCCGATATTGTTAGTATGTGTTTCACTCGGGGTATTGAATATCTATTGACGCCAATTGGTGCACTTGAGTGCACTTTCGTTAGACAAACCACCCCCGTCATACGGGGTTTTTAAGGTACTACGATGTGGAACTACAAAACAGTCCGCCTGACGATCATGAAGTCTTAATCCGCACCCCGATTTTGCAGGAGCACGGCAGGCCATAAGTTGCCTAGTAGTGCCTGTCAGCGACGACTAGAAGCCCGATCTCTTTCAAGTCACTACGGGATCGGGTGTTGAGCTTATCGGTGCACGTGTACGAATTGGACGCGTCGTTTCGCCGTTTACGCTTACACTCACCAGAGGTCTGCTCCGAAACAGGGAGGGTAGGGTAGGTTTTTTCTTACTGTTTTCATTATCACCGTTAATATATGGTGGTGGTAAAGAAAAAGGATAAAGAGATATGTATAAAAAGGTTGGGAATATCCTACCCTACCCTCCCTGCGCCATTTCACTATGGCTGCGAAACCTCACCTTCCAATAGTTCTTCCCATTAGAAGATCGAGTGTCAAAACCTAAATGCTTCAACCTCCGACCAAGAGTCTCCACCGTTATTAAAAAATATCCTCGGTCCTCAGCCCATGGGACGAACCGAGTTCGGATATCTGTGGCGGTCAACTTTCCGCCCTCGTCGGCAACTAACATGTCTTTGGCGAATTGAGCAACCGGATTCGAGTCGTGACGAAATCCAGCGAGCGCCGCGAGACTGGACTCTGGGATGGTAAATCCCTGCTCTTCCCGCAGCGTTTGCAGCCCGTCAACGGCCCAACGCAAAATGCCTGGAAGTTCACCTCGAAGCTTGTCGTATCGTGCGCGGTCCTTTTCTGATTCCTTGAACGTCCTATTAAATTCGAGTAATGCGAGGCGGCGTGCCAAACCATAAGAGTGGTCAAGCAATTTTGGGAGTTCGTTTGTGGCAGCAACGAGCTTTACGGTTGGTCGAAAAGAAAAACTAGGTTTGTATTTCCGCTCCACCTCGATCGCGTCACCGCCGACAATCTGTTTGAGGTAACTGCTCCCCAACGTGTCCTTGGCTTGTAGCTCTGGGGAGATATTCACTAATTTCCCATTCAACTCGGCACGAACGAATGCGGAGTCCAATCGTGAGATCATCGCGTTGCTGACGTTTTCCGCGCCGAGCAATAGAGCCATCACATCTAGAATTAGACTTTTCCCATTCGAGCCATTTCCGACGAGAAGCAACATGAGTTGATGGCGATTGTCCGGTGTCAGGCAGTAACCGAACCACATCTGGAGCAGCCTGATTTTGTCGTCAGCGTCTGGATCACCTACAAAAATTTCGTTCAGGGTCTTTATCCAAAGATTACATTCTGCTTCGGGGTCCCATTCACAAACCAGGGCATTTTGAAGATGGTGATCTGGGCTGTGGGGTAGCAGCTGTCCGGTAACTGGATCGAGTGTTCCGTCATTGAGGCAGATGAGCGGTCTAGGACTTTCGAAGGATTCTACGGCGCACAAATCTCTCAGAACTCCGAGCGTTTGCTTGGTTCGTGTGTCGCTGCAATCGACTCCATCGAATTCGGTGATAAAGCGCCGGATCGTGGCTTTTTCGTCCAGAGCGCTCCAGTGCCCATCGCTGTAGCCCAGAAACTGCCCGGAAACGTATACGACGGGCGCTGAGAAACGTATCAAAAAAGCATCGGCAAGTTCTCGAAATGTGAGCTTTCGCCTCTTATCGAAAAATTTGTGCCCCGACTCGATCCACCTTGGGATTTTCTTCTTGATCACATCAAGGCTATCGCCACCTATGTCGTGAAGATGCTCAATCAGTTCTTTTTCAAGCGCCTCGTCATCCGTGCCTGTACCGTGCTGCTTGATGTACGCATTGACATAGTCGAACGAGCCTCTGTCCCGATTTCCGATAGCAATCTTCTTTTTGAGCGTGTCGAGCGAACCGTGGAGTTGTCCGCTAACTACCGCAGTTTTTGGTTGGAGTACTGCCGATTCGATTTTTTCAAGCGTAACGATCCGGCTTGGCTCGAAAATTTCGAACTGACACAACGCACCGTTTCGTCCTGGCTTCATGTTAACCGTGCCAGGCACCCGCATCATGGCCGCAATCTGCGCAACGCTTTTATCTCCCCCTAACGATTTCGCTAGTCCTTTCAATGCGATTTCTAGTCGATCACAATGTTTCTGTGCGTCGTACGTTTCGCTAAGGAACCAGTAGACGTGCAGTCCACCGCCAGTAATAATCACGAGAGAAGGCTGGATTGTGAACTCTGCCAGCCTCGTTCTGGGTTCCTCTTCACCACCCACAAAATCCTTGAAATCAAGATCCGCATAGACGACGCATAAATCTTTGCAGTTCTTCTTTTTCCCGCCCGAGGTATTAATCCGCGTGGTTGGCCCAAAATAAACACTGTTTATCCCATTATTAGCTCTGATGAATTCTCCTAAATCCGCTAGATTGTTAGAAAAATAACGCCCCACCATTTTCTCCTCTGGACTGATTAGTCGGATCTCGATCAAACCTTTGGTTTTCTGAACAATAGGGCTGAACAAAGCGAGTCCCTGGCTCCAATGAACGGATTCGCCTTCTACATCTGGTAAATTAGAGGCGGGAGGCACATCGACTCCCTTAATAGCCTCCTTGAGGCTACTTGGAAATCCTGGCGAATTGGGACTAGATAAAATAGCCGGTGCCGACATTTTCTTAGCCCCATGGTCTGCGGGATTTCCTTTTAGTTTTTTCACAACAGCCACCTCAATCTGCGATACGAATAGGTGCACTCAAGTGCACGTCGCACGGTTAACATAGTTCGTCCAAAAAACACGCTGGAGCCAGGCGAATCGGTGTTTACCGCTCGCTGTTAATCGCTTCGACCCACTCAAAGAACGCGGCCTCGTCGATCAAGACACGTCGGCCAACACGGCGAATGCACCGAGCAAATCCGTTTGATTGGGAGTAGAAAATCAGATGGCGCAAGCCGCCGATGGGCGGCCAGTCATGATGGTCGGACCATCGCGGAACTGGGATCAAGCGCGTCTGGCTGCTACGAATTTTAGGGGGCTTCTTTTTTGAACCGGGAGGCGGTATTTGCGCGCCTGCATTAGATGCTTGCTCGGTGTCGTGGGTATTCATCATTAAGCCTCAAGTGTTGTCTGTTACGACTGTACTTGAGACCAACAGCACCGTGTATCCCGATCTCAAAGCGATAATTTGAGATCCAAGATTGGGAAGAAAATGCTACTGCAAGAGTTTTAGATACGCTTCGGGGTGAAGCATTTTTTCTGCTTGTTTCAGGCGAGGGTGAATCCAACTTTGTTTCTCATCGGATTCAAGTGCCTTCTTATTCTTCTTATCCTGCTTATCCTGCTTATAAAAAACATCTGCTAGCGTAGCGTGAGAAACGCCTGCGGCCTTACCATCGAGAAGGCGTAGATAACGACACCACTTCCGCTTAAGAATTCGCGATTTTCTTGTTATCAACGTTGCGGCTTTGACTTTCTTCTGACGCTCTTTCAGTTCGTCTGTTATCACCTCAATTTGTGGAGGTATCGGTCTCGTGAGATCGAATACGACGACCCCCTGCTCGGGTGAAATTACCGTTGCGTCCCCGCTGTCTTGGACCATCAAATAATCACTTAGGCTTTCCCACAGTTCGAAGAGACGAGGCTTACCGGCCCCTACCAAAAATTCGACTTTGCTAGCCAGATCGCAGCTGGGATCAACCAATTGGAGGATTCCCCATTTCTTTGTGTACCACTTAACAGGAGAATAGCGTCGCGGGTAACCACGTTCACTGATAACCCTGCCCATCCAAGATCGCACCGGCTCGTCGCCCTTGCGAGGAGGATCAAAAACTTCCTCGTCATAGATATGTAGGTTAGAACCCAGGATGTAACTGTTCTTCGGGAGAGGACTGGCCTTACGCGACTTCTCATATTTCTTTTGTAGCTTGGGCACCTCTACATAATGCTGCTGGTATTGTGAGTTTCTGCGTAGGAACTCCCAAGCCCAACCGTGCTTGTCTAGCGCCGCCGTAAAGGCGTAGTCCTCGGCGCTTTCCCAATTCGGCATTACGCACCGAATATCTTTCCATTCATTCGAGCGACGACCCCAGCGGTGTGCTGTTCGGATAAATGAGCGTAACGCTTCACCATGGCCAATGTTTTGTGGCCTAACACATCAGCAATTTCACCAGATGTTGCCCCGCCCATTGCGAGGTAAGAGGCTGCGCTATGTCGCAGGTCGTGAAAACGGAAATCGTCGATTTTTGCTTTTTTCAAGGCTTTAAGCCACGGCGTGCGGAGGTCGATTGGTTTATTCATATGTGGACTCGGGAAAAGCAACGCTGTATCCAATCGCTTTACTTTTGCGTGTTCTTTTAACAGTCCAAGGGCATGACCGGCTAAAGGCACAGCACGGCGCTCACCGTTCTTGGTTTCATGCAGAATTATCTGGCCCTGATGCAAGTCAACATCATTCCATGTCAGGTTCATGATCTCGCCCTGGCGCATCCCGGTGGATAGCGCCAACACCACTACTGGATAAAGGTAGGGATTAGTTGATTGCCGACAAGCCTCCAGTAAGTTATTTCTTTCGTCGTCATCTAAGAAGCGAACACGGCCACGAGGCTCCTTAGGCTTGGTCACCTTCTGCATCGGGTTACTATCGAGCCATCCCCATTCTCTTACCGCAATCGTAAAGGCATGTGATAACGCCGCCATGTACCTGACGACTGACGCCGGGGCGCGGGTCCGTTCTTGTGAGGTCTCTTCGCGGCTAAGCTTGTCACGATATTCGGCTATCAGCGCCGGTGTTACGTCCACCAGGAGGTAAGCACCAATTTGCTCTTTCCACCAGTTGAGTTGCTGCTTCTGCTTTTTGTAGCTTTTTGGCTTATTTGGTAGGACGTCTCGGATATATCTGTCGATTAGGTCCGACAGGGTATGACGCTTCGATTCAGCGGTTTTGAAATGCCGCCGGTCACGGATGGCGCTTTCCGTGTCTTGTGCCCACCTCTTTGCGTCGGTCTTCCTCTTAAAAGTGGCTGTCTGTGTGGGATAGCCTTTTAGTCTAATCTGCACACGGTATCTGGCCGATCCGTCGCTAGATTTACGCTCTTCAATGTAGGCCATTTGTGATGTTCTCAATGATTGAACTAGACGGTACGGCAGACTGCGTACGATGACAACGTATGACTATCATTCACCTAATGTATACGAAAAACTCATTTAAAATAAATTAGTTATGAGGAAAAATTTCTTGAATGGTGCACTAATGGTGCAATTTAAAACGAAAATCTCCAATAATCAGGACAGTTAGGCCGTTGGTGCATACCGGCTTATGGTGCTTAATTGTAGCTTATTGCACCACCAGTGCACCATTTATTTGCTGGTTGGAGGGTAAAATACGATAAACATTTGATTTAATTGGAGCCCCGAGAGGGAATCGAACCCCCAATTGGTGATTACAAATCACCAGTTATACCGTTTAACTATCGGGGCTTGGGAAACTCTCGCGGATTCTATTGCGCTGGGAAGAGCTGTGCAATTTCGTTGCAGCTCGTGGAGCGGCCTGCGAGTTCCTCTTCGAGTTCCTCAGCCGCCGTTTCCAGCAGATCCGCATTGCCGCTGCCTGCATGCAGCCAGAAGTTTTTCGTTAACTTATAACGCGGCACGACCACCGGCTGATAGCCCTCGTCGGCGAGCTCTGCAAGCCGGTTATTGACCGACTCCTGGGAACTGAATAGACCCAGCGAAATGGCGTTACGCATTCCTCCACGGCGAATAATCATATAGTCGGTGATGCCGCGACGGTGTAGATCCGCCAGTTGTTCTTGAGCGGCAGCGACCGATTCGCGCGGCTCCAAATATACCCAGAACAGCTTCTGACGCTTGCCGTCGCGTTTGGTTTCTGTGCGCAACCAATCGACACGACCGGCCAACAGTACTTTGCGTCGTGCCATGTTCTGCTCGTCTGCAAACGGTCCGAAGGAAAAACAATACGACGATAACAACATCTGTTCCGGTGGTGGAGTTTCGTAGACGAATACCGCTGCCGCGCCAAACGCTGGTTCGACTTTGACATCGTCGTCGAGTGCGGGATCCTCGAGGATTTGCGATGGATCGATGTCCGTATCCAGCGCAGCACTCTCCTGCACTGCTGCAGCGGCCTCAACATCGGTGGTACCCACCGTTGAGTCCGGAATTTCGGACACGGCTTCAATAGGCATATCCGGTGCGTCCGCACGCTCCATCGGCAACTCGGCAAGCTCGCCCAGTAACTGCAGTTCGGCCGTATTCGCGGGAATTGCTTCGACTTTAACCGGGCGCGGGCGATGGTAAATGCGGTCGTTAAGCTCCCAACCAAGATATGCAGCATTCCCAACCAGAAACACCATGCACAACCACTTCATGTGATGACGCCTGCAGCGACCGCTATTCCGCGTAATACGAGATCCGGATCATGGATCCAGTGCCCACCGAGTTCCGTGGCTACAACGCCCGCATCACCACCGGTAATGAGTCGACGCATGTCAGTACCAAGTTGTTCCTGCAATTGTTTAGCTACCCGCTCGATCAAACCAAGTGCTGCATTCTTCGTCCCGCTCGCGATCGCTTGCTGCGTCGTAACACCCAGCAGCTGTTGCGCGGGGGCGCCATCGTCGATTAATGCCGGGGAACGCGACGTGAGCGATTTACGCATCAACCACATACCCGGCGCAATTATGCCCCCAAGATATTTGCCGTGTGCCGACACTGCATCAATTGTAATAGCAGTCCCGCAGTCCACGATACACGCTGCCTGGTGTAACTGGTGCCAAGCACCCACGGCCGCGATCCAACGATCAACGCCCAATTGCGCCGTGTCTCGATAGCTATTTTCAAGCCCACAAGTCCTTGGCTGAACCTGCATCAGTTGCGGGCGTATCTCCCAGTGTTGTTCAGTCCAGGCAGTGAGAGCTGCATCGATTGGAGCACCGGCGACATTCGCCACAATCACCCGTTCAGGACGCGCCAGCGTTGTCCATTTGCTAGCCAAGGTCACCGAGAAGTCTGCGGATTGCCATGGCGCACGGCCGACGTTCTCAAGTTTGCCGTTTCCCAGTTCAGCCCACTTGATAGAGGTGTTGCCGATGTCCGTAACCAAGATCACGTTGGCCTCACACTGACGTCGCCGGCAAAGTGCCGCGTTATCGAACCATCGGTCTCAACCAGCAATGCGCCGTGGTGATCGACACCACGGGCGATTCCTGAGACTGCACCCTGGGGAGACTTGATAGTTACTGCACGATCACGGATCAAATCGTAGCGATACCAGTCGTCGAGCAACGCACGAAAGCCTTGCTGGTCATAATTGGCCAACAATTCCACGACCTGATTGAGCAACACGCCGACCAGCTTATTGCGCGATGGACGATGTCCAAGCGCCGTATATAAATCGGTCCAAGGCTGGTCGACACGTTCGCCAACCACAGGCGTGAGTTCCACGTTAATACCCATGCCCACTACAACATGACAGCCCCCGGCCGTTTCGCTTTGTAACTCGAGAAGAATGCCGCCCAACTTGCGGCCGTCGTGCAATAGGTCGTTGGGCCACTTTATACCTACGCGCTCAGTCAGCCCGAGCGCCCGTAATGCGTTCACAACCGCGATTGCAACGCCCAAGGAAAGCGCAGCCAGTGACTCCAGGCCCACGTTGAAACGCCAACCCAGCGACATGTAAACACTGCCGCCGAACGAACCGACCCATTCGCGATTCAAGCGGCCACGGCCACCCGATTGAAATTCGGCAAGGCAAACCTGGCCATGGATCTCCTCCCGGCCAATGCGCGACACCAGGCGCCGGTTGGTCGAGTCAGTTTCCTGCAGGATTTCGATTGACGCCACTGACGCACGCGCAGACTCACTCAACTGCGCCTCGATCTCGGATCGATTCAGAAATTCAATTGGATAGGGTAACCGATAGCCTTTGCCGCGGACCGCTTCGATATGCAATTGCAATCGTGCCAGTGACTTTACGCGCTTCCAGATTGCTGCACGGCTGATGCCAAGTTGAGCAGCAAGGTATTCACCGGAGTGAAATTCGCCGTCAGCCAATAACTGCAGGAGTTCACGATCCGCAGCGGCCTTGTTACTCTCCACAACATCACCCATGTGCAGAACCGGGACTTTCGCCGGTCGGTCTATATCTGTAACTCGCGAGTGCCGCTACTTGGGGTCGTCTTCCTGATAAAAAACGGTCTTGTCATCCTGGTCAACTTCGGGCGGCCCACCGGTGGCGGCTTTGTCCGGTACCTCGTCGGGGAGTACGGTTCGATCCGGATCGTCTTCTTCCGCTGCCGGTGGTTCGTTCATTTCGTCAAGCGTTAAAACGGTGGCGTCACTATCTTCCGGATCAAATGTTCCTGAATCAACAAAATCGTCAAGGCTCGGTTCAGCCGACTTCGGCGCTTGTGGAACCTCGCGCGTCGGTGCCTCGGACGCACTCGGTGGCGGGTGTTTGTCCGCTTCGAACACCGTCGTGCTGATAAACGCATCGGCCGACGCCGGTCCACCCTCATCGTCGGCAAACACCATTACAGTAGCATCATCCTGACTGGCGGCCGCTGGCATCGGAGCCGACGGCGACGGGACTTCACGCGTTTCCGATTCGCTTGATTCAATGGCGCTGCCATCAATGAAATCACTCATAGTGATGTCCGATGGGTCATCGTCCGGCTCATTCATCATCGTTGCCCGCTCGTGAAATCCGTCGCTAGAACCGACGTCGCTCTCCGGTTCCTCGGGGCCAGAATCAAGAATCGCCACGGCTTGGGCGAGCTTGGCTTCGATAGCGTCTGCGTCGTCCAGATCGGAATCAGCCTGCGCCGGCGCGGATTCTTCCTCGTCATCATCCCTGAATAACATCGTTTTATCGCTGGCATCGTCGTCGTCATCATCATCATCGTCACCAACGACTGGCTCAGGAAATACTGCCGTCTCAATACTCGACAGGTCGTCCGCGGCCAGACTCTCGTCGTCCGCGAATACAGCGGTCGCGGCATCAACCGGCGGTGCCTCGGTCAAATTGGCTTCTTCGGGATTGAACAGCGCGGTGGCGGCGTTTTCCATGTCATCGGCGGCAGAGATCTCCTCCTCCACGACCAAATCTGTAGCCTCATCGACCGGCGCCACCGTCAGATCGGCATCTTCGGGATCGAACAGTGCGGTGGCTGCATTTTCCACATCGGCTGCAGCGCTCTCCTCCTGCGCGACCAAATCTGTAGGCTCATCGACCGGCGCCACCGTCAGATCGGCATCTTCGGGATCGAAAAGTGCAGTGGCTGCATTTTCCATTTCACCGGCTTCGGAGCGCTCATCCTCTGCGACTAAATCTGTAACTTCATTAGCCGGCGCCAGGGTCATATCGTCATCTTCCGGATCGATCAGCGCCGTTGCTGAGGTTTCTATCTCATCCTCTGCAGGGGTCTCTTCCTGCGATGACAAAGCGATAGCCTCATCAACGGGAGCCTCGGACAGATCAGAGTCTTCTGCAGCGACCGCGGCGGCGTCGATTTCGTCATCCGCGGAAATGCCTTTATCTGCGTCCAACGCAGGCGCATCGTCAGCGGCCTCTGACGTCTGCGGTATCTCGGCAGCCTGGAAAATAGCCGTTTCTTTGGACGCGACATCATCCTCGGTCGCAAGCTCCGTGTCACTCAAAAGCGCGGTGGCGGGAATTTCCTCTTCCTCGACCTTGCTATCGTCGCCCGGCAATGCGTCGTCGAGTTCGCTCTCAGCCAAAGCCTCAGCGTCATCATCGGAAAAGAAATTGTCGAACTCATCCTCCTCCTGTTCATCAAGTGCCTCGGCGCTATCCTGGACGGCGCTGGATGGCGTCTCCGCAACCTGTTCGTCGGATAACGCATCAACATCAGCTGTCGCGGTGGGCAACTCGTCTTCGACGCTGTCAGCGACCTCCTGCGCATCAGTAGATCGCGTCTCCGCGACACCTTCTTCGATTAACGCGCTTACATCTGCGTCCGCGTTGAGCTGGGGCTCCTCGACTTCGTCAGATGGAGCATCGGGGAGCTCCTCACCAAAGCCTTCTATTTTCGGTTCCAAACCGGGCTCTGCCGATGGCGCGTCGTCGAGTAGTTCGTCGGCAAACAACGCCGTCGCGTCGCCCGCATCGTTATCGGCAAACGGATCTTCGGCCGCTTCATCGAGCTCCGGCTCTACGGCATCGGCGGCAATCGCTCCGCCGTCGGCCAAGTCCATGCCAGCGGCTGCGTCCGCTGGGTCCGCGTCAACCGTGAACATATCGCTGCCATCAGCCTCATCGTCAGCGCCGCCAAAGTCGAAATCATCGACCTTTGCTTCCATGGTCTCGGGTTCTTCGAAAGCTGCGCTGATGTCAGGCTCGACAACTGCCGCGGCCGCCACACCGGCCATGGAATCGCTGAGAGCATCACTGGTCGCGATAACGGTTTTGTCGGTGGTCTCCGAAAAGACAGTCTTACCCGAATCTTCCAAATCGGGTACCGCGAATTCGAACTCGTATTTGTGCAGCTTGATCAGGTCGCCATGTTTTAGCCGGGTTTCGCCAGTAATACGCACACCGTTGACGAAAGTGCCGTTGACACTACTTTGATCGGTAACCCAATAGGAATAATCCTTGTATTCGATAAGTGCGTGTTGGCGGCCGATAGTCGACTGTGCAATGACGATATATTCCAGGTGCTCGCGATCTTTGCCCGCAACCCGGCCAAGCATGGCTGGCTTGACGCTGAGTTCGTAGCTCGGTTCCGATGTGATCTTATTTATATCGTTCAGATAACCCTGTGGCACATAGTCTGCCGAGGGCTGTTGCTCTGGAGCACTCTTTGCGCCCCGCCGCCTGATCAGCATGACGATGATCACGATTAATAAGATCAACGCAATAGCGCCACCGGCAAGCAAAGCAATGGCCATCATGTCTTCTTTGCCTGTCGCCTCCTCACCGGGACGGGTAATGATCGCTTGGCCATCAGGGATATTTTCGAGTTCTTCTATTGAAAACCCGGTGACACGTTCGAATTCCGCCGCGTCATCGGCATCCATTACCGCCTCATCGATGCTCGTCTCTTCTATCGATTCATCCACTATGTGCGGGGGCGGAGGCGGGGCAGGTTCCGGTTCTATGACTTTGGGCGTCTCAAGGATTGTGTTGATCTGTGCAAACGCGAGCGGAAGATCCGACGGTGTCATCGCGCGGTAGTATTCTCCGTCGGTTCGCCGCGCGAGTGATTGAATCAGCAAAAAATCGGCGTTGTCGGTAAACGCGACCGCGAATATACGGATATTGAGTTCCGCCGCATCACCGGCAAGATCCTCGCGTAGCCAGCGCGTTTTCTCCGCGTCGATGGCCTTATTACCCGTGTCCACGATGCCGTCCGTCATGAAAATAATCGATTTCTCGACGTCTGGCCGACCGTTTACTTTTAAATCGTAGATTGCCCGTTCCACTGCGGCCGGGCTATCGGTAAGCTGGCCTCGATAGTCGATCTGCTCGAGGCTCTTGAGGATAGTGTCCCGAGAGTCGCCATCGACTACCGTCAGAGGTACGGCAAATTTGACGACTTTGTCAAAAATCAGCACAGCGACCCGCGTGTCGCCTTTGAGATTATTGATAAATTCGGCTACTGCTTTGGTGGTAAGAAAATTGGGATCGTTCTTTTTCATGCTGCCCGAGTTGTCGAGCACCAGAACCAAGTCTTTGGCAACCTCCTGGCTGAGCGCCCCAAAGCTCAAGGCTAAGGCGAGTATGAGCAGTGCTGATTTAGTTAAGGTTTTGATTTTCATGGATTTGAACGAGCAATCTCCGACATTTATTGCATCCACGCTACCTCCTGAACATGCTTCCCCGATAGACCTTGTATGCCGCGCGGATAATCGCGTCACATTATTCGCTGATACGTGCAGGGGATCAAACGGCGATGGGCGCTGGCAACGCCCGCCTGCAGACCGCCTATAGCATTGGCGATAGCAGATGATCGCTCGCGTGGCCGACCGTTTGAGCACCAGATATGTAAATTTATCTGACAGGACTGTGCGCAGCGTCGCCGGTTTCGCTGTAATAGCGATGCTCACGGGTTGTGGAAACCTGAGTTATTACGCACAGTCGATTCAAGGGCAGCTCGAAATCTTTGCTAAGCGGCGACCCATCGACACCGTGCTGGCCGATCCCGGCACGGCGCTCGCTACCCGGCAACGGCTTGAACAAGTGCAGGCGCTGCGCCAATTTGCCACGCAGGAGCTACGCCTTCCCAATAATGCAAGCTACCAAAGCTATGCCGATCTCGGTCGTGAATACGTCGTGTGGAATGTGTTTGCGACACCGGAATTGTCGCTGCAACCGCTGAGTTGGTGTTTCCTCGTGGTGGGTTGTCTTGATTACCGTGGCTACTTTGCCAAGGTTCGCGCGGAAGAGTTTGCCCGAGAGTTACGAGCGTCCGCACACGATGTATTTGTTGGCGGCGTCGCCGCTTATTCCACCCTTGGTTGGTTTGACGATCCTGTGCTGAACACGATGTTGCAATGGGACGACGCGCGGCTGGCCAAAGTAGTCTTTCACGAACTCGCACACCAACAACTTTATGTAGCCGATGACACCGAGTTCAATGAAGCGTTTGCGACTACGGTCGCGAAAGCCGGGTTGCAACTATGGATCGCGGACTCACCTGAGCGAGGTTCCATGGCGTCAGCAGCCACCAGCGAAGCGCGTGACCATCAGTTCGTTGAACTCATTACTCGCACGCGTGAACGGTTGCAGGCGCTTTACGACGGCCCGCTGGCGATTGAGGAGAAACGCAGCGAAAAACAGCGGCTGTTTGACGAACTACGCAGCAATTATAGGCAACTGCGGAAGCTATGGGATGACTACGACGGCTACGATGATTGGATGAGCGTGGATTTGAACAATGCGAAGATCCAGTCAATCGCAACGTATCACGGCGATGAAGCCGCATTCACCAAATTGCTGGCCTTGGTGGCAAATGATTTCGAATCGTTTTATCTACAGGCCGCGCGCGTGGCGAAACTAAATCACGCACCTCGGCACGCTTGCCTGGATGCGCTGGTGAATTTGCCAACTGGTGCGGATTCACTGCCGCCGATCTGTGGAGGTTAAAGCTGGGCTCTGGCAGCGAGGCATTAGCGCAAGCGCAGCGCTGTAGCAATGCATCGTGCTGACAGGTGGGTTACGTGAAACGTCCCCTCGTCATGGGGACTTCGGCCAGCGGGCTTCGCCCGCAGTCCTCGTAATGACCGGAAATTGGAATCAGCAGAGATGCTGTAATGGCGTCTCACACGACTCCCCCGTCATGACGTTGCCAGGATTGGATTGATATACTCCGCCATCGCTCCTACTCGACAATCTCTAGACATCAGCACGCCGAACGTCCGTACAAGGACGAGGTATAAAACTGCCATATGCCGGCGCGACTGAATAAGGCCCAATCCAAAGCAGTGCGCTACAGTGACGGCCCGTTGCTCGTGCTGGCGGGCGCTGGCACGGGCAAGACGCGTGTTATCACCCACAAGATTGCCTATCTCATCGGCAAAGGCGGCTTTGCCCCCGACGAAATTGCGGCCGTTACCTTCACTAACAAGGCCGCACGCGAAATGCGGCAACGCGTCAAGCCGCTGGTCGGGCGAACGGCCGCCAGCGAGCTAAGGGTGTCAACATTTCACCGCTTGGGATTAACGATATTGCGGGAAGCTCACGGGCTGCTCGGATACAAATCAAACTTCACCATACTCGACGAACAAGACGCCCTGAGTCTGATACGGGACGCTCTGCGCAGTAGTTCATTGGCACGCCACGGCGAACCGGAACGCTGGCTTGCTCAGATCGGACGCTGGAAATCCGCTGGTCTCGATGCCAAAGCTGCAGCCAAGACGGTGGGTGATGACCAGTGGCTGGCAATTGTCGCGCGCGCCTACGCGGACTACGAACAAGCACAACGCACTTATAACGCGGTGGATCTCGATGACCTGATTTTGTTGCCGGTATTGCTATTGGGCGCTCATAGTAAGTTGCGCGGACAATGGCACAAGCGAATTCGCTACCTGTTGGTGGACGAATATCAGGACACCAATATCGCGCAGTATGAGCTGATCAAGCTGCTCGTAGGGGAGCGCGGTTGTCTCACGGTCGTTGGCGATGACGACCAGTCAATCTACGCTTGGCGCGGAGCGCGACCGGAAAATCTCGAACTCATCGCCCAGGATTTGCCATCCCTGAAAGTCATAAAGCTGCAACAAAATTACCGCTCGGCAGGAAATATTCTGCACGCCGCCAATGCGCTCATTGCGCACAATCCTCACTTGTTCGAAAAAGCACTTTGGAGCGAGCGTGGCCAGTGGGAACCGATCCGGGTGCTGGACGCCCCCGATGAGTACGCCGAGGCAGAAAAAGTGGTCGGCACGATTGCCCACCATAGACTGCTCAATGGCAACCAATGGCCTGATTACGCCTTGCTCTATCGCAGCAATCACCAGTCGCGCTTATTCGAACAGGCACTGCGAGAACGCAGTATTCCTTATTCGCTCAGTGGCGGTACCTCGTTCTTCGCCTACGGTGAGGTAAAAGATCTGATTGCGTATTTACGACTGGTCGCCAATCAGGACGAAGACAAAGCGTTTCTGCGGGTTATCAATACACCGCGGCGTGAGCTCGGACAGACCAGTATCGAACACCTTACCGAAGCCGCCAACCAAAACCGTTCGAGTCTCTACGCGTCCGCTCTAGACGATTCGTTACATGCCCTGCTCAGCCCCCGCGCCTCGCGGCGGCTACGGGAGTTCGTAATGTGGATTGATGATCTTGGTGCGCGCGCAGATGCAGACGTTGCCGGCACACTGGAGGAGATTATCGAGGCGACGAATTACCGGAGCTGGATTGCGGACACATCCGCAACCCCTGAAGAATCCGAACGGCGTCTCGCAAACGTGGACGAGCTAGTCGCGTGGTTGAAACGATTGCCCGCGGCCGAGGAAGGCGGACTGGCAGAGGTCTTGGGTCGACTCGCCATTATGGATGCCATGGATCGGGAGGAAGAAGACGCCGGGGATCGGGTGCGGCTTATGACACTGCATGCAGCTAAAGGGCTGGAGTTCGATCACGTTTACCTCGTTGGCATGGAGGAAAACATCCTGCCTCATCGTTCCAGCATCGATTTCGACACCGTAGAGGAAGAACGCCGCCTGTGTTATGTCGGCATTACACGAGCTCGCAAAACATTGGTTCTGTCGCTGGCCAGACGGCGTCGGCGTTACGGTGAAACGCAGACCTGTGAACCCAGCAGATTCCTGGGAGAGCTACCGGATAAAGAGCTCCAATGGCAGCGCCAAGCTGGCTCAAGCGAATCTAACCGCGAGACCGGCCGTCAAACGTTAAATGGGCTGCGAGAGATGCTGGGAAACTCGTGAGACGCACCGAGGGGCTCAGGCACTGGAGACGACCTTGCGGTGGGCAATGACGGAGTTTTTGCACAAATTTTCGTCCCAGCAGCACCTGAAACTACAGATCAGCTTGTGAATGGCCCCCACATCTGAAGCGCCCGAAATGTGACGCAGTTCACGTTTTGCTATCCTGGTGCCTACCCTGGTGAGATCGCTCTCATATACTCGCGGAGAGTAGGGTATCGCCCGGCAAAAGGTCGATTAATGACGTACAGGTGGCACGGAAAGCCATTATTTTTTAATATATTGCGTCACAAACTTCATGCTGGCGAACGTAATGCTGAATAAGTTTTTTACGAAACCGCTGTCGCTGACCATTTCCGGACAGGAAATCAGCTTCAATACTCTGGCGGAATTCGAATTCTGCCTCGCGGGACGCACCGAAGTCCCAGCCAGGAAGATGGCCGATCTGGTGGAACTTACGTCCGACGACCTCAAGCGCGAGGCGAAGAGCATCAAGGCGGTAGAGAAGCAATTCGTTGAGATTTTGTCGAAGTCCATCGAAAATCCAGCCAGCATCAATAGCTTCCTGACCAACGTCGATCCTCACGTATTCACACACGATCACAACTGGCGCGATGTGATGACGGCGCTACGTAGCAAAGGTACTGAATACAACGAGCTGCGCCGAGTCGCGCTTGTTAAATACATGCAATACCTCACTTCACGTCAGGAGATCATAAAACATACGTATTCGGTAAAGAGACTTCAGCGTAAAACGTCCGATCGCGGATCGGAAACAGTGATGACGGCCCAGGCCAACGCAGAAGCGGCAAACTCTTCGATGCGGGAAACAGTGATCCTGGATTCCTCTATCGTCGAGGCACAGCCCAAGAAAGAAGAGCGGTTCAGCCGACTGCCCAAAGGCGAGGCCTGTGTTATCGACGCGGCCACTGGTAGCGCAATCGAGTTCATGTTATCCAAACACCCGTTCAAGCTGAAAGTCGACAAGACTTTCGTGCTCATCGACGACGAAGGCAAGACGCACGAACTCCAAGAGGGTAAAAACATCCTCGGTCGCGACGTTGTCTGCAATGTGATCGTCAATTCGAGCTATCGCGACGTTTCACGCCTGCATCTCATTATCGAGCGTCTAGCGGGTGCCCAAGTACGCTTCACCGATCTGTCTTCACACGGAACCTTCATCGAGTCACGGTTACTGACGTCAAATTCTGAAAAAGCAGCTGGCTGAATTACCGCTCGCAGCGACCGTTTGCCGCAAACGGGTTATATCAATATAAAAACGTATTATTTCTAGAGTTCCATCAGCATTGCTATTCTGCGTCTCCGTTGAGCAGAGCACACGCTGATGACAGCCGATAATGCATTAACCGATACCCAGACCTATTTCGATGTGGCCACCGCCGCGCTCGATTACGCGCAACGGGAACCGCAGGAAATCTTACGCCTGGCACTAGCGAGTTTCGAGCGCATTGCCATTTCGATAAGTGGTGCAGACGCCGTCCTGGTCGACATGGCCACCCGAATCACACCGGACGTTACCGTGTTCTCGCTTGACACCGGTCGCCTGCATCCGGAAACGCATCAGCTTCTCGAACAAGTGAGAAAGCGCTATGCGATACCACTGGAAATTCTCTCTCCCGACGCATTCGCGGTTGCGGACCTGGTGAGTAATAAGGGTTTATTCAGCTTTTATGAGGACGGTCACCAGGAATGCTGCGGGATCCGCAAGGCGGAGCCTTTACGACGCAAGCTGCGCGGTTTGGACGCTTGGATTTCCGGACAGCGCAAGGACCAAAGTCCCGGTACTCGCAGCGCTATCGCAATCATCGAAAACGACGAGACGTTTGGTACGCCCAACGCACCATTGGTCAAATTCAATCCGCTGGCAAACTGGACCTCCGAACAGCTGTGGGCGTACATCCACGAGCACGACGTTCCATTTAACACGCTCCACAGCCGCGGCTTCATGAGTATCGGCTGCGCGCCGTGCACGCGACCGGTATTACCTCATCAGCAGGAACGCTTGGGGCGCTGGTGGTGGGAAGACGCCAGCGGTAAAGAGTGTGGTTTGCACGCCAGGAATATTGCGGTTGTCGGACTACCCAGCGAGCAGTCTGTCGGACTTAGGGGATCGTGACGAGACTGCGGGAAATCGAGTCCAGATTTGTGAACGTTTGAGGAGAATAGTGGACCTATTTGACGAAAAAGTTGGCAAATCTGGGCCGATTTCCCACAGTCGCACGACTGCAGGGACGCAGGAGGTACGACCCCACGGATGGGGGAGGTAGAAGTGAGTCCGGAACGGAACTCGAGAGCAACGCATGCAGCAGTTGCCGAGTAGATCCAGCCTAAGTCCGACAGACTGCTAGCGCCAATGAAAGGGCTTGCGAGCCCTTAACGTAGCGGCAGCTCGATATCACGGAAAAGCCGCTCAATATCTTCGCGCGCGGTCGACTCGAGCGCACGTGCCATAAAATCGCGCGTTAAGTGCGGCGCGAACAGCTCGATGAACTCATACATAAACCCGCGAAGGAATGTACCTCGGCGAAAACCGATTTTTGTCACGCTCGGTTCAAACAAATGATCAGCATTTAAAGCGACCAGATCATGGTCGTTCTTCGGATCATAGGCCATCGACGCGATTATGCCGATGCCCAAACCCAGTTTGACGTAGGTCTTTATCACGTCGGCATCAACAGCCGTAAACACGACGCGCGGTTCCAGTCCCAGCCTGCCGAATGCGTCGTCAAGTTGCGAGCGTCCGGTAAAACCGAAGACATAGGTCACGAGCGGGTATTGCGCGATCGCCTCCAAGGTGAGTGGTTGCACTTCACTCAGCGCGTGGCCTTTTGGAACGACGATGCTGCGGTTCCAGCGATAACACGGCAACATTATCAAGTCTTCAAACAACTCCAGCGCCTCAGTGGCGATGGCGAAGTCAACGCGGCGATTAACAGCGAGCTCTGAAATCTGCAGTGGCGTTCCCTGGTGCATGTGTAACGCAACATCCGGATAGCGCTCGATAAAAGTCTCGATGACGCCCGGTAATGCGTAGCGGGCCTGGGTATGGGTGGTCGCAATCGACAAACTGCCTCGTTTTTCCTCGGTGTACTCCTGGGCAATACGCCGAATGTTCTCCACTTCGGCCAGGATCTTTCCGGCTGCCGCGATTATGTCCTCTCCTGCAGTCGTGACTTCTGTCAGGTGCTTGCCGCTACGTGTAAAGATCTGCAGGTTGAGTTCGTCTTCCAACAAGCGGATCTGTTTGCTGATACCGGGCTGGGAGGTATACAAACTATCGGCGGTGGCCGAGACATTCAATTCGTGCCGGGCCACTTCCCAAACATAGCGTAGTTGTTGAAGTTTCATATTCTCTAGGATTCTAAGAAATGCATGGGCTATACCAGATAATTATAGTTAGCATCGGCGTAGTTACAAGGTGAAAGGCCCACGGCAGACACTACAGAGGCCACTTCTGGGAATACAACTGGATTGTCTCGCCTAAACCATTTTGCTGGGGCGTGTCATCACTTTCAGCGGCGATATGCGCGCTGACGTATGAATTCACGAATCGCCGAATACCCTAGCCCACAGTTCGCATGAAGGCCCGCACGATGCCTGTGAAATCGCGCAACGGTAAGAGATCGGAGTCGCGGGTACAGTCCCGAAACAGTAGATTTATCTGGCTATAAAAAACAAACCCGCCGACGGCGGGTCTGTTTGCCTCGTTGCAGCGGCAGCTACCGTCAAACGTGGGCTCCGCGGTAGGTTCGAATGATGCCCGCCATCTTGTCTTTAAGTAATAATTTTTCTTTTTTCAGATTCTCGAGTGAGTAATCGTCGAGTGGTAATGTGCCTTCGTTCGCTTCGCGCACTTTTTCTTTAAGGCTGCTGTGCTGATTGAATAGATTTTTGAATTGATCATTTTGATGCAAAAGTGTTTCAACTATCTGCTGCTCGTGTTCAAACATAGACATACTCCTCTTGGCTGCTGATGGGCCGCCTGCCAAACTCCCCATCACGCTGGCTGGTCGCGGCTGAACACTCTAAACTTAGACTACTCCGGCGATGGTCTCAAGTACCAATCTGGGCAGTAATGCGAGATACCCATTAGATTCTGCGAGTTCCGTTCATTCCCTAAGATCCCCTTTGGTAAATCCGATTTATGTCCCTGAATTCTCGATAATTTGCTGGATTTCAGCCGATTGTGAGCCGAAATACAGGGTAGTTCCTTATCCAGATCAATTTAGATCCCCGGCGGCGACCGATTTAAGCCGCTATAAAGGCGCGCCGTAATAACGCCACAATAACTATGAGGCGTGGAAATGCCTGCTCCGTAAACGGTTGCAATGCCGCTAGCAGGGCGCTCGTTGGCGTCGCGGCGCTGTCCTTCATAGCAACGACGTAGGGCAGCAATTTTACCGATTCGCGTTCGGCGACCCACTTTAAATCCTGCATCGCCGCCGGCAGAGCTCCGGTTCTGTCTAACGGTGTCAACCGGTCGCGGGCCAGTATTAGAAATTCAGGCCAGTGCGCGAGATGCCTGTATACGCTTGGCGGAAAATCGCCGTCGGGTTCGGCACCCAGCCGGTCGAGTTCGGCAACCAATCCCGCTGTGCCGCCGCTCATGTTTTGCGTAGACAGTATGGGCGGCAGTTCGCCCCGAACGACCGGCGTGTCGTTGCGTAATCTTGGCATCACTCTGCGCGCCGTCTGCTGCCCTGCGGTGAGCAACAATTCGATCGTGCGCAGTGCTACCAGATTCAGAGGATTCGCACGGTGATACGTGTCCAGAATACGGCGAATGGTCATTGCCTGGTCCGTATCTACACGCGCCGCGTCCATCGTGATTTCGCCGATCGCGGGTAAACCGACTTGCACATCGATGCGCTCTGCGGCCGCTGAACAAAGTCCCGATGCGTACAAGGGCCGGGCCACCTGCCAACACCATGGTAACGCGTCACCCATTGTCGCCAGGTGTCGCCAAACCAAATTAACAATAGGAATTCCCAGCGTGGCTCGAATGTCTGCGTAAATATCGGCGGTTTCGTCACGGGCCTCGGATTCAGGCACCTGCGGCATTGATGAGGATGATCCCACGCGCTTTATCCCTGCGGCACTGTGGTCGATATCGGCTTCAAAGCCGAGCGACGAAGCTCGCGCGCTGCACTGTCTCGTGCAGCCAACAACTCGTCAATCTCATCAGTTATCTCATCGGGTAACGCGAGCTGCGCACCGCACAGCGTGGAGGCGAGTTGCTGTGGTTGGCGCGCGCCTACGAGGGATGCCGTCACTGCGTCGCTACGCAGCGTCCAGGCTACGGCAACAGCGGCGCTTGGCACACGCAAGCGTGCGGCAATGTCGGCCAGGCGTTCCGCCAGCGCCAGGTTGATCGTCAGCAACGGTGCTTGAAAGTTCGCGTCGCGCGCTCGCCAATCAGAGGCCGCGAGTTGAGTGCGGCGCTGCGCCGTAAACGTCCCGCCAAGCAGCCCCGCATAAAGCGGTCGATAAGCCAAAATGGCGATGTCGTGGGACGCACAGTAACTCAGCATTTCACGCTCTATCCCGCGCTCGATCATGTTGTAGGGCATTTGCAGCGTTGTTACCGGGTGAATGCTCCGCACACCTTCGAGCTGTTGCAGATTGAAGTTTGACGCACCCGCATAGCGAACCTTTCCTTCCGCGATCAAGTTGGCAATGGTTCGCCAGGCATCTTCCAACTGCTCACGCGGCGACGGCCAGTGGATCTGATATAGATCAATCACCTCGATCCCCAGGCGCCTGAGGCTGGCTTCCACCTCGGTACGAATACTCGTGGGGCGCAGGCAAGCACTGGTGTGTCTCTCCCCATCGCTCCACACAAGTCCGCATTTGGTTGCGACCACCAGCGTATCGCGTCGGCCACGCAAGGCCTTGCCAACGATTGATTCCGCGTGCCCCAACCCGTACGCCGGAGCCGTGTCGATCCAATTGACACCGCCTTCGAACGCAGCCTGCAACGTTGCCAGCGAATCGGCATCGGACTGCGGTCCCCAGCCGTGTTGTCCCCGCGTACCGCCGAGCGGCCAGGTGCCAATGCCGATGCGCGAAACGTTTAGATCGCTTTTACCCAATCGTCGACGTTGCATAGCCGCGGATGATAAACCGGGAAAAAAGATCGGACAGGGCAGATCCTGTGAGACGCGTTATTACCGAATTTCCACGACCGCGTCGATTTCCACCGATGCGCCCAGCGGCAGGCCGGGAGCACCGACCGCAAATCGAGCATGTAACCCGGCGTCCGCGAAAATCTCACCAATCAAATCGGAGGCCCCGTTGATGACCTTGTGCTGATCAGTGAAACCCGGCTCACACCAAACAAAGCCACCAAGTTTTACAAAACGAACGATGCGATCGAGGTCACCGTCTAGCGCCAACTTTAACTGCCCCAATATATTGAGCGCACATACCCGTGCGGCAGCTTGTCCACGGGCGACATCATTGGCATTCGCCAGTGATCCGCTGTATTTCAGTTCTCCGCCAACCAGCGGGATCTGTCCGGCAACAAACGCAAGATTTCCGCTGATAACAACCGGCACGTAATTTGCCCGGGGTACGGCAGACTCAGGTACCTCGATACCAAGTTCTACCAGTCGATTTCCGATCTGCTGGCCCATAATCTCACAGTGTCACCGGTTGATGTGTTTCCATAGATCGTTCACAGGCGTCCAAAACAGCGAGTACCCGCATGGCTTCGTCGATATCGGAGCGCGGCGGTTTCCCGGTCGTTAGGCAATCAAGAAAATGTGCGCACTCTGCGGCCAATGGTTCATCCTGCGCATACGGAATCGGAATTGCGCCTTCGCGGGTGATCGCCGGAACCCCGTCACGCCAGTCTACCGCATGTGGATAAAAGCGCAGTTTACTCTCACCAATAAGTATGTCGTCAAAAATCACCATACCCTCTTCACCCACTACCACCAGGCGTTGATCCTTGTGCGGATGTACCCAGGAGACAAACACATGCGCATGCAGGCCATCGGGGAAACTGAAATGAGACAAGGTGGTTTCGGCTACCGGCGGATCGGCCGTTGAGCCGCCGCTGGTAGTCAGATACTCAGGCATCTCGCCAACCAGGTTCAGCAACATTGAAACATCATGCGGAGCGAAATCCCAAAGCGCATCGTCGGGACCGCGCACATCACGATAGTCCAGACGGTGGGAATAAATATAGCGCAGTGGTCCGAGATTCCCGGAGCGGACAAAATCCTTGAGCGCGACAAACGCCGGGTGATACAACAACAGGTGACCGACCATGAGTGGCAGGCGTTTTTCGTCGACGATGGTTTTCAATTCGAGCGCTTGCGCCAGATCGGTGCAAAGGGGTTTTTCCACGAAGACCGGCCTGCGCGCGTACAGCACCTGCTTCGCCAACATCGCGTGGGTTTTCGATGGCGTCGCAATGACGACCGCTTCGACTTTGGGATCCGCGAGCATTGACCCCAGATCTTGGTGGGTGTCTGCGTGGGGAAATTGTGCCGAAAGTACGCCCAGCGTATCGCCGTTGGCATCGCACAGCGCACTGAGCGCGCCCAGATTTGAGAAGTTACGCACGAGATTTCGGCCCCAATTCCCCGTCCCCACCACGCCCACGCCGGGCTGATTCACGGATACCTCTGGAGGACGGGCCGCAGACGCAGCAGCGGGGGGTGACCTGTGGACACAATCATTTGATTTTATTGAATTGTTGGTTGCTTCAGACCACTGATTGGGACGTAATTATAACCTGGCGTGCAAGCCCGCCATAAGGGCTAAGCGTCGTGCAAATGGCCAACTGAATATAACCTTATTAACAATTTGTGTACCCAAGGGTGCCCAGATCAGGGAAAATTGCCACTCCCTTGCGGGCGCATTGATGCAGATAGTGACGATCCAACTTCATATTAACAACACACAACTCCGCCGTCTGAAGACATTTGTGGAGGAAGGCTACCCACTTGAGACCTGCGGGCTGCTGATTGGTGGGCAGAATACCGAACAAATCGAGATCACCGCAGTCCGCCAGGCTCGCAACCTCAACACTCAACGAGCGCGGGACCGCTACGAGTTGGATCCTGTTGACCTGTTGGCCGCGGAAAGCGACGCGCGTGAAAACGATTTGGAGATCGTAGGTATCTGGCATTCGCATCCAGATCACCCCGCCAAGCCGTCGGAAACCGATAGACAGGCTGCTTGGGAAGGCTGGTCTTACATGATTCTTTCCGTCAGCAAACAGGGCGTAGACGATGTCCGGTCCTGGCGCTTGAGCAGCGACAAACAGTTCATCGAAGAGGAATTGCAACAATGAATCAGATCACGGTACGCATTCCGATGCCCCTGCGTACGTTTTCCAACAACGCGGACGAAGTCGCTGTAGGCGGCAATACGGTCGGGACCGCCCTGCTCGCTTTGCAAGTCGAGCACCCGGGCCTTCGGCAACGTGTGCTAGGAGACGACGGTAAGTTAGGCAACGCCGTGAACATCTACACGGGAGCGAACAACGTCAAAGATCTGAATGGATTGGACACCTTGCTGCAAAGCGGCGACGTTTTGTCGATCTTGCCCATGGTTACCGGCGGTGCGGACGTCAAATCCAAGGATCGGCGACTAGCCGATTTGCGCGCAAGCATAGCGCAGGTCACACCCGCTGAGGCTCACAAACTGCAACAGCAAGGCGCCGTGTTGGTCGATGTGCGTGAACAGGACGAGATTGCACAGGGCACGCCGATCGACGCGGTGCGACTGGGGCGCGGCTTCCTCGAATTGAAAATTGAGGAATCGGTAGACGATTTCGGCAATACCCTGTTGACTATGTGCGCCGGCGGCACGCGTTCCTTATTCGCGGCGGAGGATCTTCAGCGTATGGGTTATACGGACGTGCGCTCGGTGACCGGCGGGTTCAGCCGTTGGAAAAACGAGGGCCTGCCGTTTGAGGTGCCGCGCGTCCTCGATGCGGACGCGCGCGAGCGCTACTCGCGCCATTTGTTGATGCCGGAAGTTGGCGAGCAGGGTCAGTTAAAACTGATGGACGCCAAAGTACTGATAATAGGCGCTGGCGGCCTGGGCTCGCCGGCGGCCTACTATCTGGCAGCCGCCGGGGTGGGCACGTTGGGCATCATCGACCATGATGTCGTTGACCGCAGCAACCTGCAGCGCCAAATCCTTCATACCGACGCGCGAGTAGGTGTCTCCAAAGTCGAATCCGCGGCCGCAACGCTAACTGCGTTGAATCCGAAAGTATGTGTTAATCAATACCCCATCAGGCTCGATAGCGGCAACGTCGATGAGATTTTCCAGGGCTATGACCTAATCGTAGACGGCACCGACAACTTCGCAACGCGCTACCTGATCAACGATGCCTGCGTGAAGCTCGGGATCCCGAATGTGCACGGTGCGATTTTCCGCTTCGAAGGTCAGGTTTCAGTATTCTGGCCAGGCTTTAAACAGGACGAACGCGGTCCCTGCTATCGCTGTCTGTTTCCCGAACCTCCACCACCGGAAATGGCGCCATCCTGCGCGGAGGCGGGCGTGCTTGGAATTCTGCCGGGTGTGATCGGAGTTATGCAAGCGGTGGAAGCGGTGAAGATCATTCTCGATGTCGGCAGCACGCTGGTTGGCCGCATGTTGTACTACGACGCGCTACAGGCACGTTTCACTGAACTCAAGCTAAAGCGCGATCCGAAATGCAGTTATTGCGGTGATAGCGTGGTTGAGTTTCCGGGTTACGTCGATTATGAGCAGTTCTGCGCTGTAAACGCGTGAGCAGGCTGCTGAACATCCCGCATGCGAGCTGATGAACGCCAGCGGCCTGTGGAAATCAAAATAAGAAAGCCGAGGAATAATTATGCCAACAGCAATAATTCAGCGCTCGGATGCTGAGCAACAAGACATCGACAGCGCGACTGCAAAACTGACGTTATACCATTACGCCACGTGTGTCTTTTGCGCTCAGGTAAAAAACGTGATCAACGCTCTCAACCTCAAAATTAAATTGCGCGATATTCTTGAAAACGCCGAGCATCGCCGCAACCTCATTGCCAATGGCGGCCGCTCGACGGTACCTTGTTTACTCGTTGAGTCCGATGACGGCAGCACTCAATGGATGTACGAATCCAGGGACATCATAATTTATCTGATCGAGCGCTTTTCGCCCGACGCCGGCGAGGCTCGAGCGTAACACTCATGGCGATGAAACTACCCAGTCTGTTCATCTCGCACGGCGCACCCGATCTGCCGCTCACCGATCATCCGGCACGGGATTTTCTTCGCGCGCTTGGCACCAGCTTGCCCAAACCCGATGGCATTATCATCGCCTCGGCCCATTGGTATACATCCAGTTTGACGCTGACCAACCCGAAGCGGCACGAGACCATACATGATTTTTATGGCTTCCCCCCGGCGCTCTATCAGCTCAGCTACCCGGCGCCAGGCTCCAAAGAGTTGGCACAGCGCGCCATCGATGCGCTCGCCGCCGCGGGGCACGACGCCAGCGCCGATTCCGCCCGTGGCCTGGATCACGGCGCGTGGGTACCGCTGCGAGCTAGTTACCCGGAAGCTGAGATCCCTGTCGTCCAGATCTCGTTGCTGCAGACCGGTGACCCGAAAGTACACTACTCGGTAGGAAGTGCACTCGCACCGTTACGCGCTGATAATATTCTTATCATTGGCTCAGGATCATCGACGCACAACCTAAGTCAAATCCTGCCGCCGGGAAGTTCCCCAGCCACCTGGGCGCTGGAATTTGAAGCATGGTTGAACGACTGTGTGACGCGTTGCGATCTGCAGGCCCTGTTCGATTTCCACACA
Source organism: Gammaproteobacteria bacterium (assembly GCA_965225625.1). Classification (GTDB taxonomy): domain Bacteria; phylum Pseudomonadota; class Gammaproteobacteria; order JADZEE01; family JADZEE01; genus CBDDBH01. The sequence goes on along the minus strand of CBDDBH010000016.1, from coordinate 45,191 downwards.
ACCGCACCGCACGCGCACGTCGCCCATCCATCGGTAGAGCATTTCCTGCCGCTATTTTTTGCCTTGGGTGCGGGTGAGCCGCTGCAGCACACCCGGCGTCTGCATCACAGTTACAGTTATGGCAATCTGGCGATGACCACGTTCGCGTTCGACGAAAGCGAAATTACCCTCGACCTTGCTGCAACTGGCTAAGCGTCAAACCGGGCACCAGCACGTCAGGGTCCAGACGTAGATCGAGAACCGCCGCAGTGTTACTGGCAAGTGCGGCTTTGAAGCAATCTCTGAATTCGTTGTTATCCTTCACCACGGCGCCATAGGCACCGAATGAGCGCGCCAGCGCCGCAAAATCCGGATTCGTCAGATCAGTTGCTATGGGCCGACCCGGATAGGCGCGTTCTTGATGCAGACGGATGGTGCCATACATACCATTATTCACGACCAGCAATATCGGCCGTGCCTGATAGTGCATGGCAGTCGCCAGTTCCATCCCGGTCATTAACATACCGCCGTCACCCACGAATGCCACGACCACGCGCTGCGGACAGATCAGCGCTGCGGCGACGGCAGCGGGGACACCGTAACCCATCGCACCGTTGACCGGCGCCAGTAATCGACCAGGTCGCCGATATTGTCGAAAACGCTGCGGCCACGCCGTAAAGTTGCCGGCATCCAGCGTCACGATTGCGTCGTCACTCAGCATCTCATTCAGATCGACGACAAGCTGCCCCATATCGAGCGCCAGGTCGCTCGGCGGAGGCTCGATGCTGGCGAGATAATCCGCACGCGCGCTGCGTGTCCATTCCGTCCAAGGCGATGGATCCATGCAGTCGAGTCTACTCAGGTGTTCAACAAATACCGGCACATCGGCGTGTATGCCCAGCCTGGGCGGATAGTTCTTTCCAAGTTCGGCGGCATCCGGGTGGACATGCAACAAGGTCGCAGCCGTGCTGTCCGCGCTCAATGCGCTGTAGGCGCGCGTGCTGGGGGAATCCAGGCGCGCGCCAATCGCCAACAGACAGTCGGAATCGGCGACGCGCTGCCACAATGGCAGATGTGCGTTCAAGCCGAGGTAGCCGACATAGTGCGGGTCGTAGTTATCGAACACATCCTGGTGCCGGAACGAGCAACACACGGGTAGTTCATTGCTGCGTGCAAACTCGACGACGGCGCGACATGCTTGTTCGCTCCACTGGCTGCCGCCCAGCAGAAGCAGCGGGCGCTCAGCCGCTTCGAGCATTTCCCGCACAGCATCGAGCTGATCTGCCGCGGGTACACAGGACACCGGAGTTTGCGGACTGACAACGGCCTCGGTCTCGCCGCCAAGCAGGTTTTCGGGCAGCGCCACCACAACGGGTCCGGGACGTCCGCTGGTCGCGATCCGGAACGCACGCGCGACGACATCGGCAATCGTGTCGGTCGTGTCTACTTGTTCAACGTGCTTGGCCAACGGTTGAAACATGGTTGTGAAATCGACCTCTTGAAAGGCCTCTTTGCCGAGCTGTCCGGTCGGTACTTGACCCACGAACAGTATCATCGGCGTTGAATCCTGCCGCGCAACGTGAACCGCGATCGATGCGTTGGCGGCACCGGGACCACGTGTTACGAAACAGATCCCGGGGCGCCCAGTCAACTTACCGTAGGCTTCGGCCATGAACGCAGCGCCTGAATCGTGGCGGGAGTTGTATAGCGTGACCCGGTCCCGGCATTCGTACAGGGCATCCAAAACCGGCAGATAACTCTCGCCGGGCAAACAAAAAGCGACATCGACGCCGTGCGCGATGAGACCATCGACCAATACCCGGCCACCGCTGCGCTTCGCTGATTTAGTCTTCACGTTTATTCGTTTTCACTGAGATGCTTAATCCCAAGGCTGGAAGGTTCATTATCTCGCATCCCATCCATAAGTGTTTAGTGGCCGTGCAGAGACAGACCCGGAAAATACATTTAATGTAAACTCGGCCACAGCAACCAGTGGCACCCTCAACGCTTTATCCGGTTGCGTACGTACTGCGGAATGGGAAAGTTTTGTCTATCGGCACGGCCCGCAGCTGCAAGTAGTTAGGTCGCACTCGTCCGCAAGTGATTGGAACCGCTGATGACGCATCAGGAAAGTGATGTCAGACAAAATCCGAGTGAACGGTTGATCGCCGAGATAAGAGCGAAGTATCCCACCGAAAAAGAAATCGACCGCGTACTCAGCAGAAAGATGAGGCGCCGCAGCGGACCTGCCTACACGCCAGTGACCCTTGAGGAGATGGTGGCCGGCACAACAAAACTCATTTCACGCCATTTCGGCAACGACTTCGAGGTTAAGGACGCGCGCTGGCTGACCGGTGGTGCATCAAAAATCCAACTGGCGTTCGATTTCACCAGCAAACGAGATGAAAGCCCGTTTCGGGCGGGCGAGCGCAAGTCGATGGCCGTGCGCATGGAACCTTCGGAATCTGTGGTCGAGACGAGTCGTCGCAGAGAGTTTGAAATACTGCAATTGGTGAAGGACCACGTTCCCGTTCCGCACTGCTATTGGATTGACGCCGACGGTGAATTTCTGCCCTACCCGGCGCTGATCTACGCTCAAATTGAGGGCGTTGCCAAGCCGACAAATATTCAAAGCAAGCAAGTGACGGGAATCGGTATCAATTTCGGACCCGAGCTGCGCGACAAGATCGCTCCTCAGTTTGTTGAACACTTAGCCCGCTTACACAGCTTGGAAATTAAAAGCGCGGATACCCCATCCAGTTTTGAATTTCCCGAGATTGGCAGCAACAACTGCGTGAAAAAACAAGTCAATTGGTGGAGAAGAGTCTGGGAAGAAGACAAATGCGAAGACATCCCGTTAATGGACATTGCGTACAACTGGCTCATCGAGCACGCCTATCCAATAGAAAAAGTCTGCGTTATTCACGGTGATTACAGAAGTGGGAACTTTCTGTTCGACGAGCATACGGGAAATATAACCGCGTGGCTCGACTGGGAATTAGCTGTGCTTGGCGATCATCATCAGGACCTGTGTTGGGCAACATACAAGCTGTTCGGACATGTTGCTGAGGACGGACGCACTCAGTTGATTTGCGGAATGCTGCCGGAAACGGAGTTTCTGGCACGCTACCAGCAACTCTCCGGGCTCGCTGTGAATCAAGAGCGCTTGACCTACTACAGAATTTTTTGCAATTTCATGTCCGTTACCCATTCCCTGGCTACGGCGTATCGAGTCGCGCGTCACAGCAAGTCCCATCAGGACATCGTACTAACCTCATTCTCAAAGATTGGTTACTACCTGCTCGAGGATTTGAGGTCGAATCTGGAGAGGGTCATCTGATGCAACCCGACATCGATCTACAACTGGAAGTAACACTTAGGGCGCTGCAAAATGTCGTCGCTCCGGCAATTGACAGCACGGACAAACCGGCGCTTGAGCAGCTGCAGTTATCCATCAGATGCTTGACGGCTGCCAAGTCGCTATTGAAACCTCGTCACCGGTTAGTGCGTGCGGAGCTCACCGACAGCGTCACCATGGCGATGCAAGTCCGAGATATAACCCAGCAAAGCGGCGAGGCCATTGTCGACAAACTTTCCCAGGCCATTTCGAGATGCGAGAGCGCGCTGAATGATGCAAATTGCGATACGGAAGCGTTGCTATTGCGGTCAAACGAAATCCGGCAGACGATCAGCGAAGCCGTCAATACATTTCAGCACACGGAACATTATGAGCAGATAACAAGATACCTCGTGGTAGCGTCGAAACAGCAGATAGACAAACTACGCGCCTGGTGTTTCGACTGCGGGTTGGAGGATCAGACCTTTGCGACGGGAATATTGAAATCAGATTTTTAGCCTATCTGCACTTGCGACGGCGCGTGGCTATGCAAATGCGCGACACGGTAAGAACATGAGTCATCAAAGCACAAAGAAAAAACTGCTCGGGAATTTCAGCGCCTATATATTGCCCGGACGAGTGACGGATCCGACACTCGGGCTGGAACAGGCCAAACAAGCTGAACAACTGGGGCTCGTGGCGGTCTGGATTTCAGAACGATACGCCGTCAAGGAACCGGCCGTATTGAGTGGCGCCGTCAGCCAGGTTACCTCAAGAGTCTTAATCGCCGGGACGATGTCCGCGACGCTGCGTAATCCCGTCGTTACCGCCAGCGTGGCGAATGTCATGCAGGCCATCAGTGGAAATCGCTTCCGACTGGTCCTGGCTCGCGGGGTCCCGTCTCATCTTGCACAACTGGGGTCACCTCCAATCGACTTCCACAGACTTGAGGATTTTGTCTCGATTATGCGACGCCTGTGGGCCGGCGAGATGTTCAGTTACGACGGAATACTTGGTAACTATCCTGAGCTGCATCTCACTGACCGCTACGACGGTCCGACTCCTCCCATCATCTTCACCGCAATCGGTCCCAAGTCTCTGGCCTTCACCGGTCGATACTGTGACGGTGTCCTGCTGCATCCCTTTCTAACCACACAGGGCGTCAAACGCTCGGTCGGAATCGTACGTCAGGCGGCGCAGGCAGCCGGACGCGACCCACTTTCCGTAAAGATCTACAGTATCGTTCTGGTCGCCGCCGACCTTCCTAAAAACGAAGAAGAAGCGATCGTTGGCGCGCGCGGCATTACCTATTTTCAAATTCCCAAGCTGGGGGAAATGGTCTGCGAAATCAATGGCTGGGATACCGAGGTTCTAAATAGGATCCGGGCACATTCGCGGTTCACCGAACTGGGAACCAAGTTGGCAGATCACTCATTCACCCGCGAACAATTAATCGATGTTGGCCGATTACTGCCCGAGGAATGGCTGCAACAAGGCGCAGTCACCGGGTCTGCGGCCGATTGCGCAAAACGGCTTACCGAGTTTCGCGATGCGGGTGCCGATGAAATCGTCCTGCACGGTAGCGTGCCTTCGATGATGGAGGCGCTTATCGAAGAGCTGAAGAATATTTAGGCCATCACTGGCTAAGTACGCGATGGATAGTGTCGCTATTCGTTTCAGCGTCGTCATAGCCCAGTTGTATCAAACGTTTCAGATAATCGGACTGGAACATCAACAGACTTAACATGTCATTAGACCGGGTTTCCCCGGTTCCCAGACCTCTTTCCATGAAGCGGAACGTCGCCGGTAATTGTGCTTCGTAGTCGTTAGCCAACTTGCCTAGATCCTTGGACGGTCGCAACAGCATCATATCCACACGGCGCAGATTCGGGTGCTGATCCTTCGGCAATTTATCTATGAGTACATTTATACGTTCCAGGCGCAATGCGTCACCATCAAATGCGTCTAGAAAGATTGCATTGAACAATGCGCCGCCAATCTGCGCCGGTGGAGGATAACCGTCGATGACCCGCCGGTCCTCTCCCGGCGCCGGCTGGTGCCGGGTCGAGATCGCCAGAATTCGTTCCGCGCCCAGATGCACTGCCGGTGATAGCGGAGCGGTCAGACGGATACCGCCGTCGCCGTACCACATGCCGTCGATTTTCACCGCGGGAAAGAAAAACGGCAATGAGGACGATGCAAGAATGTGATTTACCGTCAGCTCGCATTGCACGCTTTTGCGGTGGGCGCGATCCCAAAGTGCTATCTCACGTCCCTGTACCCAGGTTACCGATTCTCCGGTGGTGTAGCTCGAACCAGTAATTGCAAAGGCTTTTAACGCCCCATTTTCGATGTTCTGACTTATCCCGGGCAAAGCAATGCCCTGCGCATTGAGTGCTCCGCCGATAAACGCGCTCAATGGTGATGCATCCAACAGGCTACGTGTGTGTACGGCGCGCGAAGCGCGACCCAGGATCAGCCGCAGTCCCCAGCGCAGCACGTTGAATACCGTTGGAACAAGCTGCACGTTAAATACCCTGTCGGCCTGTAGCGTGCTCCACAGATCCACCAGTTGATCCACTTTTTCCTTGAAAGATCCCGTGTGATTCGCCAGGTACGCCGCATTGATTGCGCCGGCGGATATACCGGTGACAATCGGAACCTCAAGCTCAGGATAAGACTCGGCAACCCGTTTCAAGAACCCGACCTGGTAGGCCGCGCGCGCACCTCCGCCGCTCATTACTAATGCCAATTCACGGTTTCGCTGAGACATATAGTTAGAGGCTTCCCATCCGTTTAATGACGAAGTACTGGTTGACCAGGGCGATAGGCAGATGCTTAGGAATTAGGTCCAGAATGAGCGCGCCCTGGTGAAGCAGTTTCTCGTGGCTCTTGCGCCGATTCTCTAGGTAGTCGTTGATCGCATGGAAGCGCAAAGCATCGTCAACGCTGACAAGCGGTGCACGCAGATTCTCGTCCAGAGTCTCTTCTCGCAGATCCGCTACAACCACCAGATGACGGCGGCGTAACAAGCCGACCGCTGCCTGCAGATCTTCATGCTCTTCGTCACGCGTGCTCGTGAGTATTACGACCAAGGCGCGTTTGCGCTGCAACGGAATCAGTTCCTGCGCGGCCATCAGATAGTCGGCGGGTTCCGTCGACGACTGCAGGTCGTAGGTGTGATTTAGCAACTTGCTGACGGTCATCGCACCTTTGCGTGGCGGAAACCATCGGCGGGTCCCGGCAAACGACAGAAATCCGACCGCGTCGCCCTGCTGGACCGCCACATAAGCGAGCAACAGCATCGCGTTGAGCGCCTGATCGAGGTGCGCGCGATTCGCATCCATGTGCCGCATGCGCCGCCCGCAATCGAGCAAAAACAATATTTGCTGATCACGCTCGTCCTGATATTCCTTGGAAATGAGCTTGCGATAACGAGCCGTCGCTTTCCATTCGATTTGCCGCAGTGAATCTCCCAGGCGATATTCACGAAGCTGGTGAAAATCGTTTCCTTCACCGCGGCGCTGCTTACGACGCACGCCAATCTGGCTTAAGCGATTGTCCGTCGCGAGCAGCGTGTAGTGGCTAATTTCGGCGAAGTTAGGGTAGACCCGCACCGAATCTTCCTGTGCATAACGACAACGCCGCCGCCACAAGCGCAGCGGCGAAGCAAACAATACATCGATGAAGGGAAAGGTCGCGGCGCCACGCCGTTGCGGACGAACCCGGTAGCGAACGCGGGTAACACCAGCAGCGAACAAGTCGATGGTGCGCGGCATATCCTCCACATCAAATCCCGACGGGTAATGATCATGTACGACACATTGCGCGCTAGCTGCCGCAGCATTGTGAATGAGCAAGCCGATCTCGTGCCAGGCTCCCACGGAAAGCGTATGTTTGAGTTGCCGCGATATCGTTACACTACTTTCACGCCGCACCAGCAAGGCATCAGCGGCAAAAACAGCCGTTAGCAGAATGCCTGCGGTTTGCCACAACAATACCAGGCCAACGGTTAGCGCAGCTGCGATGCCCAGCACCAGCCAGGCACCGAACCAATACAAGGCATAGCGACTCGGCGTCATTTGCGCGGTGCTTGCACGTTATTCAACAGATCGCCGAGAACGTCATCCGCGCGATAGCCTTCGATTTCCAGATCGGCAGTAACTTTTATCCGATGGCGCAACGCTGGTACCGCAACCGATTTAACGTCATCGGGTGTAACAAATTGGTTGCCCGCCAACATTGCGTTCGCGCGTGCGCTGCGCAGCAGGGCGATACTGCCGCGCGGGCCGGCGCCCGCCTCTATGCCATTCCAATCGCGCGTGGCCCCAACTATGCGCACGGCGTAATCGACAATACTCTCATCGACGGTCAAGCCGGCAGCCAGGGTTTGAAGTTGCACAATCTCGTCGGTCGAAAAGACCTCGTTCACGGCTGATACGTCGAGTTTGTCGCCGATAGCCCCGCCGGTCACCTTGTTAACCAGCGATTTCTCCTCCTCGATCCCCGGATAGTCGATGTAAATGTTAAGTAAAAATCGATCCAACTGGGCCTGGGGTAAAGGGTAAGTACCCTCTTGTTCGATTGGATTTTGCGTTGCCAACACCAGAAACGGCATCGTCAACGGATAGGAGCGTCCTTCAATCGTCACTTGTTGCTCTTGCATTGCTTCCAGTAATGCCGATTGCGTCTTTGCTGGTGCGCGGTTGATTTCGTCCGCCAGCAGAAAATTGCAAAACACGGGTCCTCGCCTGACCTTGAAAGTCTCCGCCTTCATATCGAAAAACATGTGGCCGCTGATGTCGCTGGGCATCAGATCAGGCGTGAATTGCACTCGGTTGAACACGCCCCCTACCGCTTGCGCAAGGCTGCGCACCAGCAGCGTCTTCCCCAGTCCGGGCACACCTTCGACCAGGACATGACCGGCCGCCAGCACGGCAATCACTACCTCGCGCACAACTTGCTGCTGACCGACAATCGCGCGCGCTATCTCCTCATGCAGCGTATTTATTTGTGTATACGCTTCCTCGAATGTTTTCATTTCCATCCCCCGACGCCGGCTATAGCCGGCTGGAAAGTTGTTGTTGGAACTTTGCTGTCTCGATCAAGCTGCGCTCGTCATCGACACTCCCAAACAACGCCTGCTCAACCTGCGACGCACTCAGCCCAGCACGCTCGGCGACCCATGCGCTCCTGTGCGAACGCTCCAGGCTGTGTAGATAATAGTGTTTGCGCATCCACGCTTCCTCGATTCGAGTCTGGGTGTTGGCGACCAGAGACTTCGCACGATCTAAGCGCCACGCGTAACTTGCCATCGCGTCCATGTGCTCCATAAGATCGCGACGTTTGCGCCCCGGCGGTTCTTGCAGCGGTCCCAGGCGACAAATGAGATACCACAAGTAAAGAAATACGAGCACTGCCAGCGACGTGATTGCCTGCGGCGCATTCTGCATTAGCAAAGCCAACAACGAGGGCATGTTTGTATCGTACAAAAGCCACACCGGCTCGTCCGCGTCAATGACCAGCAACCCCAGGTACAAAGCGTTATCGTACTCTCCGATTTCAGAGTTGGTCAGGAAATCGTTATCGCTGGTAACAGTGAGCAAACCGTCGCCGACGTCATACTGCAAAAGGTAGTAGCCTGCGCCACCTGACACGGCACCGTCGGCCTCATCGCGCGTATCGTCCAGGTAATACCTGGGCGAAAAATCAACCTCCACGGGTTCATCGTATCCGTCAAAGCTTACTTTGGTGATAATTCGCTCCACGTCAGCATCGCTCCAATGAAGCCGAACGCCGAAACTATCGAGAAATCGGCTGCCGCTTTTACCCAAGTCATCATCCCAAAATTCGGTAGCGTTTATGATGAGATGACCACCGCCCCGCAACCAGGTGACCACCGCGGCCTGACGGGCGTCGCTCAGATCAGGTCCGAAGTTATTTACAATCAAGGTACCGGTCTCGGTCGGCGGGTTGAGCAACAGATCTCGCCCCGGAACGCTGGTGACGTTCATCTGCAGACGCGCCAGGTAACGCTCGGCTGCAAGAAAGGGATTGCGGCGCGCCTCCTGCGAATAACCTTTGCGCACGTCCTCCTCGACTCGCTCGAAATTTTTGCTAAACCACCACGCCGCCAGTAGCGTCAGGCCCAGCAGCGCGCCGACACCTAGATAAATGCCGATGCGGCGCTCGGCGTTGCTATCGAGCGCCATAATGCAAATCCCATTGACTACAAAGTTCTTCGACGTTCTCGGGCGCTGGCAATCGGTGGCCGTATGCCAGATACAACCAGGTCTGGGTCAGGTGCGCGAAAAACTTCGATTCATCCTCGGGCCTCGCCTGAGTAACTAGATGTCGGCACTCGCCTTCGGTCGCGCTGTGTGGGATGGTGATATTTTCATGCGCGATAATTGCGATTAAAGCAGCGCGATAAAGCAGACTGAGCGCCGCTCTCAAATCGCCGTCCGCGAGCAGACGCCTGACTTCCGTCGGCACATCCTGCGGCAACGGCTCTGGTTGCAGTTGTAATCCAAACAGTTCGATCGGCGCCGGCTTGCGCGACAAACCACGCCAGCCCATGCGCTGGAGAACCGGATAGTGCTTGAGGATAAGATAAATCAACCAGCCCAGCACCAGGGCTATGGTAAGCCACGCAATCGGTCGGATTACCATCGCAATCAACGAACCAAGCGTCTCCAGCCACGCTAGATCGATCTCCTCTTCGGGTTCGGATTCCTTGCCCACGTAGTGCCAGCGTTTCACGGTTTCCTTTTTTCCGAAAGCTTCGTCGTCCAGCACTTGCGAGATCACTTGCTGCGATTCGGGCGGGGTGAATTCGAACGCCTGCATATCGGCGGGCGCTGCCAGGCAGAGTACGGCGACGATGGCCAGCGTCGGCAGCGCAGTGCCGTGTTGCTCGGGATGCTGGTCGGCGAGATGCTGTTCGCGGATGCGCCTGAAACTAATCTCAATATCCCAGGCCTCCAGTTCAGTACGGCGGGTGAGGTAAAGCGCGAATCCACCTGCAACATAAAACGGGGCAACCAACGACATCGAGAGCATGTAAAAACACTGAGTCACCCATACTCCGACGACCGAGCCGTCATCCATGAAATCCGAAAACTCCAGCCAGTCAAGCTCCTCGGGCAACAGAAACGCCAATGTCAAGAACAGCGATGCGAATAGCACCGACTCTATGTGCGCGCCGATAATAGTGAGCCAGACACCGGCACTCTGGCCTCGCCCGAGGACTTCCAGCCGCTGCCGCCGTTCGTTGCCGCGCAGACCTTCCAGCAAGGCAACAGGCATATAGAAAGAACGGTTCGGACTGAGGCGTCGCAAACTGAGATTCGACAGCAATCGCGGTTTCACGATCGCAGGAAGTTGCCGCAAAACATCCCGCCGACGGGGCGTGTCGTCGAATAACGCCCGGCTGAGCCAGAACAATAACGCCGGCTCATAAATGGGTTTGCCCCACCAAAGCACCAGGCCCGCATAGCTCACAGATCCGCTAAATGCGGTAAACACAATGTGCGCCAGCAAAAACAGCGGCAACGCAGTTGCCATCCACAATAACCAAAGCGGCAAAAACCAGTGTCGCGCCATGACGAACCCCAAATCTATTGCTTCCCATGCGCCACGGGGCCGCACTGCCGCCGCCATTCTTTCAATCTGCACGTTCTGTCTCGCGACCTGCTTTGAGGAGATAAACGATGACGACAAACCACAACAGCGCAGCGACCGCATATTTGACTTGCGCGCCGACTGCGGGATTCGGCGACCAGAATGCCTCAATAAAGGCAGCGACCACTAGCATCAATGCTGCACCGATCACCAGCTTGATCGCTTCACTGGCGGCATGTTGCAGTGCATGAACCCGACGCATCGGACCCGGTGAAAACACGGCATGCGCCAGAATCAAGCCCGCCATTCCGCAAATCACAATCGCGGTCAATTCGAACGCGCCGTGGCCGCTGACGAAAGGCCAAAAGGTACTGGTATAGTTCAGTCGCGTTAGATGCCCGGCGATGCTGCCGATGAAAACACCGTTGAACAACAATACTAATACGGTACCGACACCAATCAATATTCCACTGGCGAAAGTTCGGAAGCCGATGCTCACGTTGTTCCTTATGTAGTAGCCGAACATCATTAGTCCGGACTCATCCTGCTGCTCCTCTGTGCGCCCCAGTTCCTGATTTCCGGGATCGTACATATATTCGATCTCGGCAACCGTGACGGGATCCATGACGCTGTAAATAAGATCGCTGCGCTGATAGCACAGCAAACCCAAGATCACTCCGGAGCCGACGAACAAAGCGAGGGCCAACCAGAAGAACCCGGCGTGGCGGCGCAGGGTCACAGGAAAATCTGAGGAACAAAACCGTGCCGCGCGTGACAACCAATGGACGTCACGACGATATAAACGCTGATGCCCGCGCAGGGCGAGATCGTGTAGATCGGCAACTAAAGTCGGGCTGTAATGACGATGCTTGGCAAGCGCATAATGTTCACAAACGCGCCGATAAAGCCATGGCAAGCGTCGCGGGTCCGGCACCACGTCAAGCGCTTTGCGCTTTGATCCACTGGCCAACAAATCGCGGAACTCCTGCCACTCCTTGGCATTTTGCGCTTCGAAGCGTTCCTGCTTCATTGCGAATGCTCGCCCGTCAACCAGTTTGCGTAACCCAAGACCTGATCGACATTTTCGCTGCCGGTTTTTCCGGTCAACGTCTCCAGCAGCCCTGCCAACTCGGCGCTACGTGCGGCCGTGAGGCGTTGAGTACGCTCCGCAAAGTCCAAAATTGCGCGTTGCGCTGGATAATCGAATACCCGCGGCGGCGCTTTAGCCTCGCGGGTGGGGATTGTCGGGCGCTCGACCGCCGCGTCTTTGTAGACAACCAGGGTGCCGGCGGCAAGATCCCCCAAGCGTCTGAAATCCTGACTGAGCAACATGCATATCAAGCCAACGCCGTAAAATAGCGGCAGAAAATCAGCGACCCGCAATAAATTTCGGATCAGCGACGACGGCCAATCGATAGGGGTGCCATTGTCGTTGACAACGACGAGCGCCATGGCGCGTTTTCCCGGCGTCTGCCCGCTGTAGACTTCAAATAAGACCGGGTAAAACCATTCAATCAAGAACACGCCGATAAAGAAGAGGCCAATCCCTGAGTCCGCCATTGTGGGAAACACAATACCGCACGCTATATAGATGAGCGCGCGAATACCCAAGTCGATTGCCCACGCGGCGGCACGCGCGACGGGGCCGGCAACGCGCAGTTCCAGCTCTACACCTTCAGGTGTTTCAAACACGCGTATGGTGTCTAACGGCACCATTGCGGGCGGATCCGAACGGACATCAGCGGCCGAGGTACAGAATCAGGTGTGAGAGTATGCTCGAAATGAACGGGTTCGACTTTCATCGCATAGCCTCAGGCGTGCGACTAACCACGCGAAGACGCAGTCTACCGGCACACCACCTTGCGCCTAGTAAAGCACATCCCGAAGCCGGAAATACAACATCCCTAACGCCAGCGCCGGGCTCCCAAACCATTTGCCGCCAGGCAGGCGCCAATGTTTGACCCGCGCGAGAACATCAAAACGCTCCGCTTGGCCGGCAATGACTTCGGCGAGCATGCGCCCGGCCATGTGCGTGGGCACAACGCCGTGACCGGAGTAACCTTGTGCGTAAAAGATATTGGATGCGACCCGGCCGAATTGCGGAATGCGGTTGATGCTGATTGCGATATTGCCGCCCCACTCGTAGTCGATACGCGCACCCTTCAGTTGTGGAAATATCTTTAGCATGCGCGGCACTAGAGTACCGCGAATACTGCGCGGCACCCGACCGGAATAATTGCAGCGACCGCCGAATAACATGCGCCGGTCCGCCGACAGACGAAAATAGTCCAGCACCACGTTCTGGTCGCACACGGCCATGTCCTGCGGCAATGTGTCGGCAACCATATCGTCGCTCAGTGGTTCCGTCGCAATAATGTAACTGCCGGCCGGCAATACCATACCGCGTAACTCCGGGACCAACCCGTCAAGGTAGGCGTTACCCGCGACAACTACGTAGTCTGCTTCCACCACCCCGTTAGCGGTATGAACTTTTGCCCGCGTACCGGGTTCTATACGTGTCACCGGCGATTGTTCAAAAATCTGCACGCCGAGCTCAGCGGCTCCCTTGGCTTCACCGATGCAAAGATTCAACGGATGACAGTGCCCGTTACCGTGATCTACCACCCCGCCCACATACGCATCGCTACCGACGACCGAACGTACATCCGCTTGCTCGATATGATCTAGGGCATGTGGATAGTTTTTGCTTTCCTTGTACGATTTGTGCTCCAGCAGATCATTCATCTGGCGTCGATTCAACGCCGCGTCAAAATAGCCACTTTTCAAATCGCAGTTAACCTGAAAACGTGCGACGCGTTCGCGCAGTACATCGGTCGCATCGACCCCGAGCTGCCAGACGATGTCGCCGGCTTCCTTACCAAGCAGCTTCTCAATCCTGTCATTATCCGCAATGCCACCGATGACCTGACCGCCATTACGGCCACTGGCGCCCCAGGACACGCGACGCGCCTCCACCAGGGCAACGCTGTAGCCCCGGTCCGCGAGCTCGATCGCGGCATTGACGCCGGTGAACCCCCCTCCAACGATGCACACATCGAGCCGGTGCTCTCCCTGTAAAACGGGATAGTCCGTCGCCCAATTGGCCGTGGCGGCGTAATACGATTGTGTGTGCTCTGTCACTTCGGACATGAGAGTATATTGTTCTGAACGAGTATATAATTTTCTGTACAGGTATTTTACGCAACCTTTCCCATTGTAATATATTGACCCTGGGGACGAGGTATTTACTTATGGCACAGGCCCAAGCCGATTTTTCCGAAGCTTTGCAGGCACAGCGCAAACGCCTCCTCATAGACGCCACGATGACCTGCATCGCGACGCATGGTCTTTCCAAGCTGACGCTGTCCAAGATCGCGGGCAGCGTGGGAATGACCGCGGGTTCCGTCAATTTCCACTTTGCTTCCAAGGAAGCGTTATTGCTTGAGACGCTGCGTCACATCGCCGAGGAGTTCGAACAGGCGATGGCCACGGCGGTAGGTGCCGCGAGTACCGATCCAGGTGAAAGATTGTTAGCGATTGTCGCGGCAAGTCTGAATACGAAATTAACCGAAGTTCGCAAAATTGCAGTGTGGTACGCATTCATGTCGGAAATGCGTGCACGCGCCGATTATCAATCCATATGTGGCGACCGCGACAATAATTATTTCCAACTGATTCTCGATCTCTGTCGCCGCATTACCGAAGTTGCCGAGACTACGACCGCGGTCAATGGCGAGGCAATTGCCTACGGCTTGGCCGGAATGCTTGAACAGATGTGGCAGGAAATCCTGTTCGAAGGCGATGACTACGATCGCGTGGGTGCACAACAAAAATGTCACGCCTATCTCGCCAGCGTCTTTCCCTGGCGTTTCGCCGATTTGGCCGCCGCAAACGCTCGCGATGAGATCGCCCCGACTCAAGAGGATCTGGTCTATACTCTGCCAGCATGGACCTATCGCACGCCCGAATTTTTGGCGAGTGAGAAAGAACAAATATTCATGCCGTCCTGGCAGCTCGTGTGCCACATCAGCGATATTGCGCAAATCGGCAATTGGGTAAGCTATGAGTTGCTCGGCGAGCGCGCGTTCGTGGTCCGCGGCAAGGATAAAGTTATTCGTGCATTTAATAATGTGTGTCCGCACCGTGCGCACTCGCTGGTACAAGGTGAACAAGGGCAGTGCTCGGCGCGCATCACCTGTCCCTATCATGGTTGGACATTCGATCTGGACGGCAAGCGCCGTGGTCTTGCAGCCCCGGAAACATTTCGCGCGCATGATGCCGCCCGCTTCGGTTTGAAGCCAATCGACGTAGAGATATTTCTCGGCTTCGTGTTTATTCGCTTCCGCGCGGAAGGACCGTCTGTAGCTGAACGACTTACGCCGGTCACCCCTGAGTTTAGGCACTATCGAACCGAGGAGCGCGTGCCGCGCTACGAGCATCACGGCAACGCGTTTTGGATTGAGAGCGTCGATGTCGATTGGAAAAACGGTGTCGAGAACTACCTTGAGGATTACCACTTTCCTAATGGACACCGCGGCTTAACGGCGTTGATGGAACCCGATTACGATCGTGAGCCGTTGCCGCACGGCGTTGCCCGCTTGAGTCATCGTATGCGCGCGCAACCACTGAAAAATTGGAGTGCGCAACGCTATCACAAATTGCTGCCGACTCATGAGCACTTGCCGGCAGATCTGCAACGGCGTTGGAGCTACTACACTCTATTCCCTAATACCTGTTTTGATCTGTTTCCGGACAGCATGGATTTCTTTCAGATGATACCAGTGGCGCCAGGGAAAATGCTGCTGCGCGGGCGCAGTTATGTGCTCCCGGATGAGCGTCCCGAAATCCCTGCCGTGCACTACTTAAACGATCGCATCAACATGCGGGTTCAGGCCGAAGACAACCTTCTGACCGCGGAGGTTCAAAAGGGTCTGAGCAGCAGCGGCTACAAGGTCGGCATCCTGTCGGACAAAGAGTGCCTGGTGAAGCACTTCCAGGACTGGGTTCGCGAACGCATACCAGCCGCTCGCTCAACTGAGCGTTGCTAGGGATTGTGGTGACGGACGTTACAAACCGAACCGATTTTTAGTATTCATACTGCGCGCAAATACCACGCAAAATCGCGGTCGCTGATCTCCGCATGGAAATTATTGCATTCGCTGCGCCGGCAAATTTCGTATACACGGCAATACTCCTCACCTAAATAGCCTGGCAGCATGGTTGAAGCAGCAAATCTGTCCAGGGCGTCGTCCCAGCGCACCGGCAAGGTGATTTTGTCATCCTTTATCAGGGTACCTTCGTTAATCATCTCGCCGGGATCGATGGCGTTCGTGATGCCGTAGTGAATACCTGCAAACAACGCGGCTAATACCAGATAGGGATTGGCGTCCGCACCCGGCACACGATGTTCTATACGTAGATCCTGATTACCCGACAATGGAATGCGCAAAGCTAACGACCGGTGGTTATAACCCCAACGCGGTTGCAAGGGTACGTACGAGTTAGGCTGCAGTCGGCGATAGGAATTCGCGTTGGGCGCGAACAGCGCCATGGCTTCGTCCATGGCCGTGAGCAGTCCGCCCATAGCGTAACGCATGGTATCCGAAACCGGTGGTGTCGGCTGCGCGTCTTGCGCCACAAATACATTATTGCCGTCGCCGTCGCGCAGACTTATATGGACATGCAGACCCGAACCTGCGTAATCCGCGAACGTCTTGGCCATAAAGCTCGCGCCCAAACCGTGGGCTCGCGCCACACCCTTGATAGCACGTTTCAACAGCACTGCGTGGTCGCATGCCAAAGCCGGATCATCGACGTGATGAAGGTTTATTTCGAACTGCGCCGGAGAAAACTCCGACAACGCGCTGGTGGCTGGAATGTTCTGCGCTGCGCAGGTGGTTTCGATCTCCTCGAGGAATGCCTCCAGGTCCCATAATTCTTCGAGCATGGCAAACTGCATGCCTTCCTGTTGCAACTGCGTGCCGGGAACACGCCCAAGCTTCGGCACTGGCCGATCCGTACCGCTGCCATCGAGCAAATAAAACTCCAGTTCCATGGCCACGGTCGGATGCAGACCCAGCTCTTTGAGCGGTTGCAAAGCGCGTTGCAAGACAACGCGGGGATCGGCGAAATACGGTGTACCGTCTCGATTTACTAGCGTCAATAATGCCTGCGCGCACGGGATACCCAGCCAAGGGACGGACGACAGCGAACCGGGAACCGCGTAGGCCATCACGTCGGGATCGCCGTCTACGCTGCCAAACAGGACTTCCGGAATGATGCACCCCATGCTATCCATCAGCGTCGCGGATGCACCGAACTTGATTCCGTCCGTAAACGGTTCGTGAAATTCCTCACGCCCGATTCGCTTACCACGCAGCATCCCGACCATGTCGGGCAACAACAATTCCAGTACTCGTGTATCGGGTGCCGACTGCAGCAGTTGTTCGACTTCCTGTGATGATTTTCCGTTTTCGCCAGTCACCCGTGAGCCTCGTTCGGTGGAAAAGTTGGGTCGCAGTAGGTCAGAGTACACCGAGGCATGCGTGGATAGCGTGAAACGTCCCCTTTAGGGGGCTTCGTTTGGCGAGCCGAGCTCGCCGTCATCGTAATGACCCAGGCGTCGAATTCAGCGACATGCATTCTATTACACAATTAATTTTATTTAACATTTATAGAGATAGCTCTCAGCCGCGCGCAGTGGTGGGTGTCGTCACTACGAGTACATCGACGGCCACGCAAGCGTGTTGATGAACGATCAGCGGATTTATATCGATCGCAGCCACCTGTTCGGCGAGCTCTGCGGCAAGCACTGAAAAACGCGCGGCCGCCTCGCAATAGGCGTCTATCGCAACCGCGCTGCGACCGCGCTGCGCATTTAGCAACGGCCGCAACCGGAGTCTATCTACCAATCGACGTGCCGTACCCGCGTCGAACGGCGGCAAGGCAAACGCCACATCCCGCAACACCTCGGCATGGATACCGCCAAAGCCCAGCATGATCAACGGTCCGAATTGAGCGTCCCGGGTCATTCCGAGGATCATTTCGACACCCGGTTCATCGACCATCTGTGCAACGGTTACCGCAGAGCCCAATCTCTCGCGCATGTCACGGTAGGCATTGCGCAAGGTGATCTCGTCGCGAATTGCGATGACGACCCCGCCAACGTCAGTCTTATGCTCGGCGCCGGTGGCCGTCTTTAAAACCACGGGATATCCCAACGTCTGCGCCGCGGACACGACCGCGCCTTCGCTATCTGCAAACCGCACCGTCGTTACCGCGATTCCGAAATCTGTCAACAACGCCATGCCTGCGAGTTCGTCTATCTGTTGAGACTGAACAAGTGTCGTGTGCCAGCGCGCGGCGGCATCCGGTCTGGCCGGGGGCTGCATTTGCTCGCGCTTGCGAAAGTCACGATGCTCGAACAGACAGCGCACTCCGGTAAGAAAGGAGCGCACCCCATCGATTACTGGAAACCCCTGCTCCGTTGTTGCGCGCACTGCCGGATCCGACCCCGTGCCCTGTCTATTTGCAACCAGAAAAACCGGTTTGCCGCTGGCCGCGTGGGCGCGACGCAGGTAATCGATGTATTCGCCATAAAGCAAACCATGGGGAGCACGATCGTGGATCACCGCGCCCAACGCCGCCCCCGGATCGGCGAGCATCGCCGCAAAACAATCGGCGACAACATCATGTGCACCGGCTCCACCACGGCTCCATGCATCCAGTGGATTCACAGCGGGCAAGCCCGGATCCAGACGTGCTTGTAACGTAGACAGCGTGTCGGGGGTTAAATCAGCAAACCTAACGCCAACATCGTCGGCCAGGTCGATAGTCAATTGGCGCTCACCGCCCGAATCGTGAATCGAAACCAGGCCACCGTCGCCAACGGCGTTCGGTTGTGCAAACATTATTAACGCGCTTGCGAGTTCATCCATGTCATCCACACGATGCACACCATAGCGATCAAACAGCGCGACGAAGGCCGCATCGTTACCGGCAAGCGCGCCGGAGTGAGACACGGCCAACTCGGCAGCCAGATCGGTGCGCCCAACCTTGATGGCAACGATCGGTATTCCACGGGCATTGGCTTTGTCCAATGTCGCGCGCATACGCTGCGGATTACGTACGGTTTCCATGAACAGTCCCACGACCCGTGTCTCGGCTTGCTCCAGCGCAAAATCCAGGTACTGCTCCATACATACGGTGAGTTCCTGTCCCGTTGAGACCGCCAAATTAAAGTTAATGCGTTCATCGACATCGAGAATGCCGCTCATTCCCGATCCCGAATGACTGATCAGGGTGACGTTGCCGGGTGGGCTATGGCTGCGCGTATCGAAACCGCAGGCCCAAACACAATCGCGAAAATTGTAAAAACCCATGGCGTTGCCACCGCACAATAGAAGATCCGCATCACGGGCTTTACGAGCGATCCGCTCTCTGAGCAACGGTGTATCGTCATCGTCCAATACAAGCGCGGATATCAGCGTGGCGGCTCTAACCCCATGGTCGATTGCGGCATCCAGCGCGGTTTCGATGTGCTCGTCGCTGACGGCGAAAATGACGTGTTCGACACGCTTGGGCAATTCGGCTAACGATGCATAACACTGAACACCGTGGACTTCTTTGTAACGCGGGTTTACGGCAAACAAATGACCGCTAAAACGACCGTCCAACAAATTTTTCAGCACCTGATTGCCGACAGAGCCATGGCGCACGCTAGCGCCGACGACTGCGATCGACGCGGGCCGCAGTAACGGATCGAGGTAGTGTGTCATGTTAATCCGCAGAATGAGGAGCCTTCATGCAATTCGCGGATTAACCGCCAGCACAGGCTGACGTCGTAGCGGGGTACCTTAGAAGTCACCTGCCGGCGTGGCGCGCCGCCGGGGTGGATCGAAAAACGGTCCTTCGACGACCTGGCACTTTGCCATGAAACGCGTCCACTTGAGTTCCCGCTGATAATAGATTTCCGCCTTTAACGCATCACCACGCCGTCCCCAAGGCACTTCCAGCATCGCCAACGCGATGTTGGCCTTCGCGGTCGGTGACCACACGGCGGAAGTTACCGTGCCCACCTGCTTGTTGCGCCCCGCATAAATGAACGAATCGCGAGCCGGCTTATTGCCTTCCACGTCGAGTTTGATCAGGTGGAAACGTGAACCACGCTGCTTCTCCTCGAGCAGCGCGCGGCGCCCATTGAAGTTTGGTTTGTCCAGATTGACCAGCCAACCCAGACCCAGTTCGAAAGGTGAGCGGCTACGTCCTGCACGGACCACCTGTTCGGCGGGCAGAAAATCGACACCCGCCTGGATAAAACCCGCTTCTATACGCGCCACATCTAGAGCGTGCGAGCCGAATGGTCGAATGAAATAATCTCGGCCAGCCTCCATAAGCGCGTCCCACAACTGTAAGGCCGCGGCAGGTACGATCCATAATTCGTAGCCGAGATCTCCAGTAAATCCAGTACGGGAGATCATCAGTTCGGTGTTTGCAAACGGAAAATAACTAATTCCAAAGGGTTTCAAGTTTTCGATGCCGTCCAGCCCCATAAGCTTCAACACGGCGCAGGACGTCGGGCCCTGCAGCGCGAGCGCCGCTACGTCATCGGTTTCTTCAGCGACATCAACATCGAAACCCATTGCCGACCAGAGCAGCCAGTCAAGGTGCCGCTCTTGTGAGCACAGCCGGAACGTGTCATCGCGCAAGTGAAAGACAGTACCGTCGTCCAGCACTTGGCCAGCGTCGTTACACCACACGCTGTACGCGACACGCCCGGATTTGAGCTTACTCAAATCGCGCGTCATCACGCGATCCAGATAGGCGAGCGCATCCGGCCCCGAGATGCGGTATTTGGTCATGGGCGTCAAGTCGAACACGCCAACACCGTTGCGGATCGCGAAGTATTCCAATTCAACGTCGGAGTAGGAATTGGGGACCGTATAGGCTTTCCAACGTCCCCAATCGTTGGTTTCGCAAGCGGCCGCAGTGCGCTCGTGGAACGGCGTGCGTATGACAATGTTATTGTTATGTTCCATTACACCGTGCGCTTGCGCGCGATAACCTCATGCGCCGCGTTGCGACCTGCCAATCCCATGACGCCGCCACCGGGATGGGTTCCCGCCCCACATAAATAAAGCCCGTCAATGGGTGTTGAATATTGCGTGGCCCCCGGAACGGGACGGACCATCATAAATTGATCGAGCGACAATTCTCCGTGGTGCCAATGACCGCCCGTGATCCGGTACTCACGTTCTATATCCTTGGGCGTCAACAACTCGGCGGTGACAATTAAGTCCTCGATCCCGGGCGCGTAGGCCGCGAGTTGCTTGATGACCAGTTGTTGAAACTTATCACGCTCGGACTCCCAGCCCGCCTTAAGCGCATAAGGTGCGTATTGAACGATCGCCGACATCACATGTTTACCCGCAGGCGCCAGGCCGGCGTCGTGAACAGTGGGTAATGTTATTTCCATAGCCGGAGCGCTGGAGTACTCGCCGTACTTCGCGCGATCGAATGCGCGTTCCACATAGACAGAACTGGGCGCGATGACGAGGCGCTCTCCATGTGCGTTGCCGGCCAGCCCCTGAAATTGTGGCAACCCATCCAAAGCGAGATGCAATTTTGCAGCCGTGCCACGGCTGCGGATGTTGTGAATGCGTCGGGCAAATCCGGTTTCCAGATTCGACACACCCACCAACTTCAAAAACGTGGACTTCGGATCGGCATTGGAAACGACCACGGCGGCACTGATCTCTTCACCATCGCCCAGGATGACGCCGGTTACCCTTCCGTGGTCGACCCTGACGCGGGTCACCACGGCGGAAGTACGAACTTCCGCGCCCTGCGCCTGCGCAGCGGCCGCCAGCGCCTGGGTAACTGCGCCCATACCGCCGGCGGGGATCGCCAGTGCGCCCGGTCTACCCCTGACCTGGCCACTCAACCTATAAAGATAGGTCAAAACCGAATTGGGCGAACGCGGCCCCATGTGCGTACCCAGGACGGCGTCGAGACTGAGCGCACCTTTTAAAAGCGCACCGTCGAAATGCTCTTCCAGAACATCGAATATATTGATTGCACCGATGCGCAACAACTCGCGCATATCATCACGGCCCAGGCGGCGCACATCCCAGGCAAGTCGACCAAGACTTAACTTGTCACGCGCGCCACCACCGACTAATCGAGGCGGCCGCACGGCCAGGTGCCGTCCGAGCAATTGGCCGAATTTCACCATGCGGGCATGAAAGCTCCGCAGCGCGTCTTGATCGCCGGCGCTCACTGAGACACCCGTTACACTTGCACCGTCGATAGTGACGTGGTCACCCTCTGGCGACAGTGACACTGTCTTCATATTGTTGCTGGCAAGCACCAATCCATGTCGCGCCAGACCGAGTTCGGATGACACGTCGGGATGCAGCAAATGCAGCACATGCGCACACGCAGAAACCGAAAACCCTTCACTGAACTCACGCGTTGATGCCGCACCGCCGACTGACTCGGCAGCTTCGAGCACTGCCACTTTGCGGCCTGTTTTCGCAAGATATGCCCCGCAAACCAAACCATTGTGGCCGCCGCCAATGATAACGATGTCGTAGCTTTGCGCCATGGATTACTCAGTCGTCGCTGACATCGGGTGGTACCGTGGATGGGCGTTTCAGATCAAGCAGGATTTCCCGCGCGGAGTTAGCGCCGGGCGCGCCCATCACGCCACCGCCCGGGTGAGTACTGGAACCACACATATACATGCCTTGCACGGGACCGCGATACTGAGCGAAGCCGGGAAACGGCCGGTTAAACATGAGCTGATCCAGGGTCAGCTCACCCTGAAAGATATTACCTTCGGTAAGACCGGTTTCATTTTCTATCTCGCGCGGTGTGCGCACTTCGGCGTGCAGGATCAAATCCTTAAAGTCTGGACTGTATTCGCCGATCTGATCGATGACGGTTTTACCGAAGGCATCGCGCGTTTCATCCGTCCAGTCACCATCGGCGAGTCGCGGCGGCGCATACTGCACGAACACGGTCATCATGTGCTTTCCCGGCGGCGCCATAGTTGGATCAACTTGCGTTGGGATCAGCATGTCGCAGTACGGGTCCTGGGACCAGGTTCCGTTTTTCCAGTCGTCGTACGCCCGCTCCATACGCTCCAGCGAATCAATGAAGTGAATGTCGCCAATCATCAGCGGGCTGTCCTTGGGAATGTCACGAAACGTGGGCAACCCATCGAGCGAGATATTTACTTTGCCGGACGAACCCCGGATCTTGAAATTACGTGCCTTGTCCGCAAACCCTGGTGGCAGATCCTTCTCGTCCATTATCGTCAGATATGTACGCCGGGCATCGAGATTGGAAACGACGATGTCGGCGTGATACTCCTCGCCGCTCGCCAGTGCCACACCAACCGCTCGCTCATCGCGCACGATGATGTTGGCCACCTCGGCATCCGTCTTTATCTCACCACCGCTTGCCTGAAACGAAGCGGCTATGGCATCCGCGATCGCGCCCATGCCGCCGCGCGCGAATCCCCAGGCGCCGATATTGCCATCGACATCGCCCATGTAGTGATGCAACAAAACATAGGCGGTGCCGGGTGAGTAGACGCCCAGCGCGGTACCGATGATGCCACCGCCGGCGAAATGCGCTTTTATGACATCGGACTCGAAATACTCGTCGAGAAAATCTCCGATGCTCATCGTCCAAAAGCGAATCGTGTCGTATAGAACCTCTTCGCCGAGATCATAGAACGCCTTCATCATATAGATGAGTTCCATGACATCGCGCGGTTTGAATGAGGTCGGATCCGGCGGCGTGCGCATGAGGAACGGCCGGATCAGGCGCGTTTGGCGGATGACATCGGTGGAATAACGCTCGTAGGCATCCGCGTCGCGCCGCGAATGGCGTTGGATCTCTCTACGCTGACGATCGTGGTCGGCATAATTGCCGAAATAGTCGCCATCGCGCATAAACGTCAGTCCGCCGCCGTAGGGAACGACTTGCAGACCGAACTTCGCCAGATCCAGCGCGCGATATATCTCAGGACGCAGCAAGCTACACACGTAGGAGCAATTCGAGTACTTCCAACCTTCGTACAATTCACGGCTAACCGTAGCCCCACCAATGTACGGATTACGTTCAAGCACTAAAACCGATAGTCCGGCGCGCGCGAGGAACGCCGCGTTGGTTAAGCCGTTATGGCCGGCCCCTATGACGATGGCGTCATATTTATTAGTCATCGTTGCAGTCAGTTTGTGTGCTGTTTTTTGGCATTTGAACTTTGGCCAATCGTGCGTAATGTAGTCTCCACTGCCTGGTCAAACCTCTCCAGCGTCTGCGACAGACAGCTATGGTCGTGTGCTTCGCAGATAAACCAGGGCTCCCGAGAATCGGGCTCCACCAATACTCCAAGATCGTGCAGCTCCGGCGCCAGTGCGTCATAAAAACTGTAATCCGTATTCACCCAGTCGCGATAATTCGTGGGTGGCGTGCCGCTAAAGAATAATCCGCTCATTGCAGGGTGACCAACAAATGAATAGGCAATACCGCGTTTGCCCAGTATGTCGGCAACACCATTGCGCAAACGTTCACCGTAATCCGCGATCGTCTGCAATGCAGGCGTCTCATCCAATATCTCCAAGGTTTTTGCAGCGGCGGCGAGGGACACGGAATGAGCGGTGAACGTGCCGCCATGAACCACTCCATCGCCTATCTTGCGCATGATATCTTCACGTCCTGCGAGCACCGAGATCGGATAACCGTTAGCCAAGGCCTTTGCAAAGGTACATAAATCCGCACGCACGCCTATTAGCTCCTGCACACCGCCACGGGCGACGCGGAAGCCAGTTTTTACCTCATCGATGATTAAGACGATGTCGTAACGATCGCACAGCATACGCACGTCTTGCATGTATTGGGGGTCTGCCGTGAGCGAGCAGCAATTGCCCATGATCGGCTCGATTAGAAATGCCGCAATGTTTGCAGAGTGGCGTTTGAAGATCTGCTCGAGGCGATTGGCGTCATTGAGCGGCACGGTGTGCAACAAAGTCCGAGTAAGTTCCGGAATACCTTCACTGTAAGCCAGCACCGCCGGCTCACCGTCGCTCGGATCCCAGGCTTCGACGTCGGAATACCAAAGCGCAGCGTCGAATACGCCGTGGTAGCCGCCTTCGACGATCACGTATTCATCTTTACCGGTATAGCCACGCGCCAAGCGCAAAGCCGCCATCACGGCTTCAGTACCGGAATTGGAAAAGCGTACCAAATCAACAGAGGGCACCATTTTAGCGATGCGCTCGGCAACCTCGAGTTCACGCTCAGTCCCCAGCGCGAACACCCCTCCGATCTCCATGCCTTCCCGCACTGCCGCATCCACCCGCGGGTCCGCATAGCCCAGGATCGCCGGCCCATAAGCAAGCCGATAATCAATGTATTCGTTGCCGTCGATATCCCAGAGGCGTCCGCCCTTGCCTCGGGCAACGTAGATAGTCTGCTGTTCGCCCCAGTAACGAAAGTTAGAGGACACACCGAGCGGCAAGCGCTTTACAGCTTTGCGAAAATGCTTGTTGGATTTGTCGAGAACGCGTTTCATACGGCTACTACCGTGGGCGGACCCTATCATGGCACGGCGGCCAAGTCATGTCTAATAATGAATGAACACTCATTCATTATTAGAGGATTTATGCCACACTCGCAACGCGAACAAGGTATCATTGCCCGCCTCAACGAGGGAAATCATGGCCACCCGCAGAACGGCATCGAAACGGCGTAATGAATCCAAGGAGAAGCGCCGGGAGCAACTGATCAAGGCGACAATCCGCTGTATCGCCAGACGCGGATTGTCCGCGACGACCATGGCGGACGTTACCCAGCAAGCGGGTTTGAGCCTGGGTATCGTGAACCTGCATTTTCAGAGCAAGGAGCGCTTACTGACGGAAACCCTGCGCTACCTGGCAGACGAGTATAAAGCGGCGTGGGAAAGCGTTCTGGCCGCCAGCAGGGACAACACGCCCGCCCACACGCTAAAGGCGTTGATGGAACTCGACTTCAGCCGGGCGGTCTGTGAGCGCAAGAAGATTGCCGTTTGGTTTGCATTCTTCGGCGAAGCGAAATCTCGACCCACTTACCAGAAACTCTGCGAGCAATACGATCGCGAGTACGGCGAAGCCCTTGCCGGTGTATGCGCTGATGTAATTGTTGATGGCGGCTATAAAAACCTGGACGCCGACGTCATCGCCAGTATTTTATCGGCCATCACCAATGGACTGTGGTTAGACATCTTACTCACGCCTGCGAGCGTGGATCGTGAATCTGCACGTGATGCATGTTTCAGTTATCTGCGCAGCGTTTTTCACAAACACTTTTAATATCGAAGGCAATCTCCTACATGCAGATCCAATTACCTGAACAAGCCCTGGAGTGGCAAGCTAAAGCGCGCCAATTCGCCGACGACGAGTTGCTGCCTTGGGAAGTAGAAGCGGAAATGAACGCGGGCCGCGTCCCGGACGATATTCGTGAACGCCATGTCAAAATCGCAAGAGAGCTCGGTTTCAGCGCCTTGGACGTTCCTGAAAAATACGGTGGCCTGGATCTGGGCAGCACCGTACAGGTAGCGGTCTGGGAACAACTGGGTCGGATCACGAACGCATTGTCGTGGTGTTTTTCAGAACCGCAACGCTGGATGTTTGAAGCCTGTAACGAAGCGCAGATCCAACGATACATTCTGCCCCTGGTCGACGGCCGGCGCCACGAATGCTACGCCATCACCGAATCCGAGTCGGGTTCGGATGTGGCAGGCATCCAGACGACCGCACACAGCGCTGAGGGAGGCTACCGCATCAATGGTGAAAAATGGTACGTCACCAGCGCCAACTTCGCCGACTATTTCATCTTGCAGGCCAAGCTCGCGGATGGCCCCGCGGCGGGAGAACATGTGTTGCTGTTCGCCGACAAAGATACACCGGGCATAGAATTGATCAGAGTTCCTTTGTTCAGCCACACCTACGCAGCACATCACCCCGAATACCGTTTAAATGATGTCTTCGTGCCAAGCGAAAACCGGATTGGCGAGGAAGGTGATGGCATGTCGTTTACCCGCAGTTGGTTTCGCCGAGAACGCCTGATGATAGCGGCACGCTGCTGTGGTGCCGCCGCGAGACTCATTGAAGAAGCCACGCGTTTTGCCCAGAGTCGCATGATAGCCGGCCAGCCATTATCGGAACGTCAAGCTATTCAGTTGATGCTAGCCGACAGCGTCACCGAACTCTGGGCCACTCGCTTGATGACCTATGAAGCCGCCCAGGCAACCGATGCGGGTGCGAACGTCAAGTCGTTGCACGCCCGCTGTTCCATGGTCAAGCTATACGCCTCGGAGATGGCGAACCGGGTAGCCGATCGCGCCGTGCAGATTTTCGGCGGCAGGGGCTACATGCGCGAGAACGTGGCCGAGCGTTTTTACCGCGAACTGCGGGTAGATCGCATATGGGAAGGCACCAGTGAGATCCAGCGGCTAATCATAGCGGGTAGTCTGTTGAAGCGTGGGCTTGAAGGTATGTAAAGCATGAAAATTCCCCTCACCCTGACCGCCAGGGATGGCGGAAATGCAGGTAATGCACGGAACATTTACCTGCCAGCCCCTCTCCCGTTGGGAGAGGGGCTAAAGTCCTTAAACCACGAGTCCCTTCTCCCCTTGGAGGGTGTCGCAAAAGGCGATAAATATGCTGGATATCGTACTGGCGGTGTTTCAACACGCCGTTGGCAGCAGGTGTGTTTCCCAAAGCCATAATTCGCGGCGCACGATACGGTGATGCCACAAGCGCATCAAACAGGCTTTTGTCAACGCACCAATACAGGCTAAACGGGCCAACACCGCCCGTCCCAGGTTGTAAGCGAGTATATGCAGTGCAAATTCTCGTCTCACCCCGGCTAACCCGCGCCGCCGGAACCGGTTCAATCCCTGTCGCTCGCGCAACGTGCTGAACACCGGCTCTACCATCGCTTGGCGCTTCACATACAGCGCTTGCGCCTGCGGCTGTTGCATCACCATGCGCAGCGCATCTTTTAGTTCATCACCCCCATAGCGGCTGATGGTCCGGCGTTCCCCCCGCGTACACTGCGCTTTCAAAGCACACGCACCGCAGCCCGGGGTGGCATAACGCACGTACCCTTTGTGTGTGGCAGTGCCCGCGTAACGCTCCACCGGCACTAACCATTCATTGTTCGCACAGCGGTAAGCATCCTGGTACGCGTCATAGACAAAGGCACCCTTAGGAAAGGTTTTCTGCGATTGCTTGGCTTGCCCCGCCACTTTCCCCTCCGGACAAAGCAGGTTGATGTCCCGCTCCACGCTGTGTTGCAATATCCGGTCACTGAAGTAGCCCGCATCCAGCAACAGATCTTCAACGGCCACGCCACTGCTCGCTTCACTGTGCGCCAGCATCCCCGCGACCACCGCGCTCTCACTGGAGGGGTCAACCGCCATCCCAACCACCACCCGTTCTTCATTGGCCAGCACCGAGGGCTTATAGGAGGGCCCCGTGCCTCGTCCGCGTTTCAACGCTTGCACCATCGCTTCGGGCTCGTGCGCACTCACACACACCTTCTCGCCTGACTTACCCTTGCTTTCCCGCGCCGCTTTGCGCCTTTGCAAGGTCTCATGCACTTGCTGGCTTTGCGCCAACGCCACTTGTTTGGTTTTATCCTCCGGTGCCTGCGCCAACACCTGCCTCGCCTCGCTCAAACGCTGTTTCGCCGCCTCTTCCTTTATCAAACCATAATGCGAACACGCCGCCTCTATCACCGTGCCGTCTCCCGCCACCCGGGTCGCGCTGCTGCCCGTGGCTTGTAACACACGGCCGGTTAACTCAATAAAAAATGACCCGCTCAGCAACTCATCATGCTGCGTGATAAACCGGCCGATGTTCGCATGGTCCGGACAGATCCCCCCGCTCACCCACATCGCACCGATATCCACTCGCGCCAACCGTTCCAGACCCCGCAACGAACTCACACCCTGCAATAGCCCGTACACGATTAACCCCAACACGCTGCGCGGGGAATACGGCGCGCGGCCCGTCCTGGCATAGTTGTCTTCAAAACCCGACCAATCCAGCTCGCTCAATAGCGCTCGTAACACTAACGGCCCACGAATGCCGGCCGCTTGCAGATGCGCCTTCACCGACAACTGACCCAGATAAAGCTGCTGCGGATCAGGATCAATGAACACACGCCCCGCAGCTCTGCGGCTTTGCCGCGACGCGCCAGTATCGGACAACCCCTCAAACAGGTTCAGTTGCACATCCCCATTTATTCCCAGCGCTTTTGTCACCGTTGGCCTCTCGCTATCTTGTACCTGCACGTAGTTTAACGCTTCACGATCCTTGCAACGATCCCCCTTTCGCGACACCCTCCTTGCGGGAGAAGGACGGGTTGAGGGGTAATGCTACGATGTCCAGTGATCGAAAAAGTGGGGGTACGTCAGTATCACTCCTACTAGTTTGCCTGGTCTTTGCATTGCCCTGCTCGGTATTCGCAGAAGAAGAGCGCGTTGTCAACGTCTATAACTGGGCCGACTACGTTGCCGCCAACACCATTTCAGATTTCGAAGCCGAGTTCGGCATCAAGGTCAATTACGACACCTACGAGTCGTCGGAAATGATAGACGCGAAACTATTGGCCGGTTCCAGCGGTTACGACGTCGTCCTGCACTCGGGCGCCATGTCGAGTCGATTGATCCCCGAGGGGTTCTTTCTGCCACTGGATCTGAGCAAACTACCAAACATAAAGCACCTTGATCCCGAGATCATGGCGTTCCTCGAGACCTACGATCCCGGCAATAAGCACTCGCTACCCTACATGTGGGGTAGCACTGGGATCACGTATAACGTCGACATGATCCGTGAACGCATGCCTGATGCGCCGCTGGACAGCGGCGACATGATTTTCAAACCCGAGGTAGTTTCCAAATTTGCAGACTGCGGAGTATCTCTACTCGACAGTCCGTTGGATGTCATACCAGCTGCTCTCGCCTACCTTGGTCACGACGTCAACTCTGTCGATCCGGATGTCCTGCAACAGGCGGAGGACCTTCTCAGTGCGGTGCGGCCGTATATTCGCTATTTCAGCTCGACCAAAGGACTGATCGACATACCAAACGGCGAGATCTGCGTTGCAATGGAATGGTCCGGTGACTACGCTACGGCTGCCGCGCGGGCTGCAGAGGCGGGCATTGACATAACCCTTGCATACATCGTTCCTAAAGAGGGGACCGCGGCATGGTTCGACTTGCTCCTGATCCCGGCGGACGCCCCACATCCGGATAACGCCCACCTATTGTTGAATTACCTCATGCGGCCGCAAGTGATTGCGGCAGTAACCAATGAGTACCATTACGGTAATACCAACCTGGCGGCCGCCCAATACGTAAAACCAGAGGTGCTCGCGGATCCCGCCATCTACCCGCCGCCCGAGCAACGCAAGCGTCTGCACGCTTCCAAGGCGTTGCCGCCGAAGGCTGAACGTTTGCGCACGCGTGTGTGGACCCGAATTAAGACGGGCCTCTAGCTCGTTCACACGCCATGGCTACTCCGGATCTCAAAAACACACCCTGGCTGGACCCGAATGCCAAACCGTTCATCGAAATCCAAGGTGTAAGCAAACACTTCGGCGATTTTGTCGCAGTAGATTCCGTCGATCTGGACATCTACAAAGGCGGTATATTTTCGATACTAGGTTCATCGGGCTGCGGTAAAACAACGCTGCTGCGCATGTTAGCCGGCTTTGAAACACCGACATCGGGACGCATTCTCATCGACGATATTGACGTCACCGCTTTGCCGCCGTATGAGCGCCCCGTCAACATGATGTTCCAATCCTACGCCGTGTTTCCGCACATGAGCGTCGAACAAAATATCGCGTATGGTCTGAAAAAAGACCGCGTTGCTCCTGCTGAGATCAAACGGCGAGTCGGCGAGATGCTCGACCTCGTGCAAATGAGCGAGCTCGTTAAACGCAAACCGCACCAACTCTCAGGTGGCCAGCGTCAACGCGTCGCCCTCGCACGTGCACTAGTCAAGCAGCCGAAAGTGTTGTTGCTGGATGAACCGTTGGCGGCACTCGACAAAAAACTTCGCGAACACACGCAGTTCGAACTGATGAACATTCAGGACCAGCTCGGCGTTACCTTCGTGGTCGTCACCCATGATCAAGAAGAAGCCATGACATTGTCCACACGCATTGCGGTCATGGACCGAGGTCGTTTTATTCAAGTCGGAACACCGCGCGAAATCTACGAATTCCCGCAATCCCGTTTTACCGCTGAGTTCATCGGTAACATCAATTTGTTTGCGGGTAGCGTGCTGGCCGTCGACAAGCAAACGGTGCAGATCCAGTCAACGGAGGCCGGCACCGACCTGCATGCGTCAGTGGAAACTCCGCCGCCAACGGGCGCACAAGTGTGGGTAGCCGTTCGACCCGAAAAGGTTTTCATCGGCAAGACACCACCCGAGGAACCGGACCGGCCTGTGCTCAAAGGCGTGGTCTGGGATTTGGGTTACTTCGGCAATCTATCCGTCTACCGAGTCAAGACAGAATCTGGAAAAGTCGTACAGGTCAGCGCCCAGAATCGGCGACGCGTAGCTGAACGGACACTCGAATGGGATGACGAGGTATATCTTTCCTGGGATCCTGCAAGTGCAATCCTATTGACCGGATGACAGACCAGGATCCACAAGCTTCCACTGCGCGGGTGTATACCTGGCGTCCGATCGCTATCCTGATCCCGTATGTGTGGCTGCTCATCTTTTTTCTCGCACCGTTTGCAATTATTTTTAAAATCAGTTTCGCCGAACCCATAATCGCACAACCTCCGTTTACGCCACTGTTTGACTGGGCAGCCGACGCTGGATTACGGATCCAGCTCACGCTGGACAATTACCGCTTCCTGTTCATCGACGATCTGTATTGGGTCACCTATCTGAAGTCGATAAAGATTGCAGGCATTTCAACCCTCCTTTGTCTGCTCATCGGCTACCCAATGGCCTACGGCATCGCCAGGGCACGGCCAGACCGGCGCAACGTGTTGTTGCTCATGATCATACTGCCGTTCTGGATTTCTTTTTTATTGCGGATATATGCCTGGATGGGGATACTCAGCACCAAAGGCATTTTGAATAGCGTCCTGCTGTGGACCGGGTTCGTCACGGAACCTCTGCAGATCATGTATACCGATCTCGCTGTTTACATCGGCATCGTCTATTCCTATCTGCCGTTTATGATCCTGCCGCTGTACGCAACGCTGGAACGACTGGATTTAGATCTGCACGATGCTGCGGCGGATCTGGGGAGCCGCCCCCTGCAGGTGTTCGTCGACATAACCCTACCCCTGTCGAAATCGGGGATCATTGCGGGATGCCTTCTGGTTTTCATTCCAGCAATGGGGGAGTTCGTCATTCCCGTATTGCTGGGGGGTTTAGACAGCCTGATGATCGGTCGGATCCTGTTTGACGAGTTTTTTGTAAACCGCGATTGGCCAGTGGCCGCCGCGGCGGCGATCGTATTGCTGATGCTTCTGGTCGTGCCGATCATGCTGTTTCAGCATAATCAAATGAAACGCACGGAGGCCGGCGTATGAATTCCGCGCGTCGATCGACGTTCCTGTTTTCTGCGCTGTGTTTCGGTTACGCGTTCCTGTATGTGCCCATACTGCTGGTGATGCTGTACTCGTTTAATGATTCCCGGCTAGTCAGCGTTTGGGGCGGATTCTCCGTTCGCTGGTACGGTGAACTCATGCGAAACGAAGCCATCATTGACGCAGCGCTACTAAGCCTACGAATAGCCTTCGTCAGCGCAACCGTTGCGACGCTATTTGGCACTTTGGCTGGTCTCGCGCTGACACGTTTGGGACGGTTTCGCGGACGAGTTTTATTTACCGGCATGATCGCTGCGCCGTTGGTCATGCCCGAGGTGATAACCGGTTTGTCGCTGCTACTATTGTTTCTGTCGATGAAGGATCTGATAGGCTGGCCGGGCGAGCGCGGCGCCACCACCATTACCATCGCACACATCACGTTTGCGATGGCCTACGTCGCGGTTATCGTGCAGTCGCGCCTGGTCGCCATGGACGAGTCCCTGGAGGAAGCAGCGATGGATCTGGGGGGCCGTCCGTTTCGTGTGTTTATCGACATCACATTACCCCTCGTGGCACCTGCAATGATCTCGGGCTGGCTGCTAGCGTTCACGCTGTCGCTCGATGATCTGGTAATAGCGAGCTTCGTGTCCGGCCCGGGGGCGACCACGCTACCCATGCTTATCTTCTCCAAGATAAGGCTCGGAGTCACACCTGACGTAAACGCGCTGGCAACGATCATCATCGTGTTGGTGTCCACGGGTGTGCTGGCGGCGGGTTGGATAATGGCCGGACAGGAACGGCGGCGGATCCGCGACCTGCAGACTAGCGCTCGGGGATAAGACGCAACTATTTATGTGCCGTGTGTGCCAAAGCACGGCCCACCGGGAAAACTTCCGAATCGTCTGCTTGCGAGCTCACGTTTGTATTTATATCCCAAGGAGACTACTTACCTGGTGAAGAAGCTACCTCTATCTCACAGCTTACGGGTGATAGCCTTTCTCGCTCTGACTATCGCCGGCTTCAAGATACTGGGCTATGCCGCTTCGCAGCATGTCAGCGGCGCACGGGATTTCCCGTTCATCGCAAGCATTGCGCTGATCGGTTGCATGATTATCGTTCTGGGCGCGGTAATTATTGCGTCTTCGGTGAGCACAGGTGTGGTACACATAGTTGCAAATCTTCTTACTTCTTCAAGGTTGGCGTCTGCTGCAGACGAGCTGTTACAGCCTGTCGAAGAGAAACTTGCAAGGAATGACATTGAAGGCGCCATCACCGAGTGCAAGCGGATTGCAAAAGAAAATTCACAAAATGTTCGCCCGTATGCAAGGATGCTAGAGATCGCAGGACAGGAATTGAAAGATCAAGAACCTGCCAGGGTGCTGTTGAATAGGGGAAAGGCAGCACTTCGTGATGAGTCTAGCAGGGAAGAGCTACAAACAACTTATGATTTTTTGGTATCGAGCATGGTTTCCCACAAGCGCCGAAGTCGGAGACATCTGAGTAGCTGAAGGTTATTACGTCCAGAAGCCTGTCAGAGCCGTTTATATTCCCTTTCGACCCACTGCAGACATAACAGCACGTATCTTCTAATGACTGCTTTCAACAAAAGCGGACGTTCGCCACAGCGCCAGATGAAGTTCAAATAACAAGCGTCCCTACTTTGTCGCTTTCATGGCCGCAGTCGACTCATCGTCGAATTTCATTTTAGATTAGAACGGCTGCGACGACCCAACGATTCGAGCGTCTCTGCGGCAGCCTTCCGCACGAAACCCACACCGTCCACCAGGGCCTGCTGCAGAAGTCCGATCGCAATCGGCCCACCGATCTCACCCAGCGCGTCGACCGCAGCCTCGCGCACACGGGGATCCGAATCGGCTAGCGCGACCGCCAGTGTCTGAGCCGCCGTCGCACCGCCGATGTCACCCAGCGTATCGACGGCCGTCGCGCGAACCTCACTGGCGTCATCTTCCAACGCCCGACTTAAATCCCCCAATGCGGCGTTGCCGCGATCGTGCAAGGCGTCGACCGCATCGGACCGCTCCTGCAGATCGGTGCTCATCAGTGCGCTTTGCAGCCACTGCTCCCTGGAGTACCCGTTTTTGAAGTAGCTGCCCCCCTTGGCAAACGCACCGCGATCCGGGGACGCCCCGTCACCGCTGTGGAGGATCCACAGCACACGGTCGCCGTCCGGTCCGCCCTGGAGCACGAAACTCTGCTGATGCAGGATACGGCGCAGCGCACGGTCCAGGGTAAGGTTGTGGAATTCCATGGTCACGCGTCGATCGAGATCCGTGTCGGTCTTAAGGCTCAGACCGCTCTGCCGGGCAACCTCCAGCAACAGCGCCGACAGCGGCAGCTCGTGCGTACGAACGGTGAGTTGACCGTCCTCGAAAAGGAGCACATTCGCCCCCGGCCCCGCGGCTACGCCCTGACCGAGACCGCCGAGCATGATCAGCCCTGCAAGTGCGAAGATCCGGCGAGCCAATGGCGTACCGGTGATTTTCGGAGTGGTGCTGGTTCTCATTGGTCTAGCCCGAAGCGGGTCCGAGGGCACCGACACACGGACCCGCATTTCGACACGGCCATTACTGTGCGACGAAGCAACTCTCCGTGGCGGTCTGGTTGAAGCTTTCCTCTCTTACCAGCACCTCGAATTTCCACTCCTCGCTCTGGGCGAGGAATTCCTTCGGTACGACCACGGAAGTCGCGTCCGGCGGCAGCACGATACTCATAACCGTCGCCAATTCTTCATCTGGACCGAGTTCGATGTCAGCTTCCACGACCACCTCATAGTTGTGGACGCTTATCGGGACACCGACGTTACCCAGATCGGGATGCGACATCGTGACCGGCGCCCAGGCGATCTCCACCGCCTTATTGAGCTTCACTTCAACCGCATCGAACTCCGGATCCTCGTCGTCGCACACCTCGCCGATGGGCTTGCCGTTGACCGTCGGCTCCGGCGGCGCAGGCATCGTGTGGGTCATGTCGGACTCACCCGTGATCGGTTCCCCGTCCTCGGTGACACCTTCGATATTGTACGTACCCTCCGGGAAGCGAGCGAAGAACTCTTCCGGCGTGAGCTCGTCGAAGGTCGGCTCTGCGCTTTCGAAGAAGAGCTCCGTCACTGCCTGACCTTTGAGGCGCCCGCGGCTCCTGACGTCCATCAAGGTCCTGTCTTCCCCGTCCGAGATCCGGATACGCGTCCAAGGTCCGCCATCAACCTTGCCGTGTATACCCAGGTCGCCGTCGGTGTTGTTGAGTTCGAAGAATATGTCCGCCTCTTCAAATTCAAGCTCCTCGGCGTACGCAGCCGTACCAGCGCCCAACGCCAAACTCGCACCAATTGCCAGCATTAACCGGTTCATCTTGCACCTCCTGGTTGTTTTTTGGACTGTGCCAGACTAGCCCGGCCGTTGTTAAGAACCGGTTAAACTAAGGTAAGCAAATCGTAAAGGCCGGCACGGCGGACTGCCGCTGACCGCGTCGGCCCGTTTTCGGGGTAAACTCGGCCTCGCAGGCTGTAGAGCCATTAGCGTGAATTTCAACGCTGCTGGCATCCATTATCCGCAGCCAACTCGGCTTTGGCCTCCTGCGTCGCTCTACCTCCTGCATCCATGCAGTCGTCGGCAACGATGCGCCGAATGAAACGACAACAGAAAAGTCCGAAGTAGCCGACGCACCCACCTTCGTCTGTCCCGCCTGTCACGCGCCAATGACGCTCATCGAACTCCTTCAACGGTTCGATAGACCCCGAGCGCCGCCATGACCCTGTCCGTGAGATCTCATGTAGGCGACGCAGACCATCGTCATAACGGCGATGATGGCAACTTATGGTTTGGCCCGTTCGGATCCGTTGTTGCGCCGTCTTCGACGCACTTTTTACCGGCGCAAAAACACGCGCCGACACAAAACATAGCAACGTGCGACGGACATCGTGATAAACATTTACCCGACCGCGACCGGATCGCACATCAAGCCGCTCCTACTATCCCCATAGCGCATTAGCAAAACCCCGCGGTTTCCTACCTCGAGGTTTTTTAGACACCTGCCCCATGACGCCGTGCTAAACGGACAGACTTCGCTGTCGGCAGGTGTCCAACAACCCTTAACGATCAGAGACCGTCGTTGGCGCGCTGGTTTCCCCGAAGGTGATCCCGCTTAGGACCTAAGGTTAAAGTCCCCCGAGAATCAGAATAATTCCCATCTCTTTCAGCCAAGAGTTTTCGTTGCACCTTGTCGGTAAGCACTTCAGCGTGACCTGGTCAAGCTATTTGGTACACCCCAGTTAAGCAACGTCTTTCATGTTCGCCAATTGTTTCTCAAAGTTATTCGGACTGATGTATCCCAGAGTTGAGTGCAATCGATGTCGGTTGTAAAACATCAAGATGTAATTCAATACATCCTGTTGCGCTTCATGACGCGTCTGGTAGTGACACCACTGCACCCGTTCTTGTTTCAGAGAGCCAAAGAAACTTTCAACCACCGCATTGTCCCAGCAGTTAGCCCTACGGCTCATGCTGCTTATGAAACCGTGGGCTTTGAGCAGTTGCCGGAACAGCTTGCTGGCATACTGTGAACCCCGATCCGAATGATGGATCAAACCGGCTGTTGGTCGGCGTTGCCAGATGGCCATGGTCAAGGCATCACAAACCAGCTGCGCCGTCATGCGTGAACTCATACTCCATCCCACGATTTTCCTAGAGCATAAATCAATGACCACTGCCAGATACAACCAACCTTCCTGAGTCCAGATGTACGTTATGTCAGAGGCGTAAATCTGATCTACCTGGGCGACATCAAACTGGCGATCTAGCAAATTATCAAACACCGGTTGCTGGTGATTGCTGTTCGTCGTCACCTTGAACTTTTTACGGTGACGTACCTGAACGCCTGCTTCGCGCATCAGCTTTCTGGCTTTGTCGCGGTTCACTGGATAGCCTAGAACGTTTAATGCCTTCGCCATCCGGCGAGAGCCGTAACTATAGCGAGAGCTTGCAGCGATATCTTTGACCCATTCCAGC
The DNA here is from genome assembly GCA_965225625.1 of Gammaproteobacteria bacterium. Lineage (GTDB taxonomy): Bacteria > Pseudomonadota > Gammaproteobacteria > JADZEE01 > JADZEE01 > CBDDBH01. Next base: position 7,609 of record CBDDBH010000016.1, on the reverse strand, counting down.
ATCTCCCGGTGCACTGGATCGGTCGGCTTGTTCGCCACGTTTGCCCGATAGTGGTAATAACCGCTACGGTTGACACCCAATACCCGACATTGCAGGCTGATGGGATAGGTATTCTTATGCTGGGTGATAAACGAATATTTCACTTCGTTTCGGCTGCAAAGAATACCGTCGCTTTTTTTAAGATATCTTTCTCCATCTCCAACCGTCTCACCTGGGCTTTAAGCTTTCTAACCTCTTCTTGTTCCGGTGTTTGCTTGCCATTCCCACGAAACGCTTGGCCCTCTTGCGGATCAAACTCTTTCGCCCAGCGACTCAGCATGTTCGCATTAATACCTAAGCTCTTGGCCGCCGCTACTCGCGTATAACCTTGTTCTGTCACCAAACTAATCGCATCCAATTTGAATTCTTTTGAATATTTCTTCCGTCTTGTCATTTTTAATTACCTCAGTTAGGTTCATTTTCTCTTAACTGAGTTGTACCGATCCAGTAGGCCACGTCATTCGCCACAGACACAATAATAGATGCGAGGTCACCATGTAGCTGCTTTTCAACTCACGGAGCGGGGCTCGCTAAAGCGCGTCTGTCTATCCGCTTTCCGTTCATCCACACCGCTTCTATCGTTCTCGAATTCGTGATGTCGGCTAGCGGATCGGCAGTGAGCACCACGAAGTCGGCCACCTTCCCAGCGGCAAGGCTTCCGAACATGTGATCCACTCCCAGAAAATTTGCGCCGTTGAGTGTGGCCGCCTGAATAGCCTCCAGCGGGGTGAGGCCGGCTGACACGAGATCTTCCAACTCCAAGTGATTGGCCAAACCGTGAAAGCGCCCGGAGGATCCTCCGGCGTCCGTGCCGACGACGATTTGAATACCGGCGTCGGCCGCCTTGCGGATGTTTTCGAACACCAGCTCGCGCTCCAGTTTCCTCCGTTGCGCCTTTAGCTTTAGCTGGTCGCGGTATTCGGCGCTCTTCAGAGCTTCTAGCTGGTCGTCCGCCAGCAACGCCTTTACGTCCTCCTCATCCAGATACGAAGCCGTCCCAGCGGCATAATCCACCGTGTAGCGCGTTGAGGATAAGGTCGCCATCTGCGTAATATTCTTGGCCTTGGCGAGCTGCAGAAAGGCGTCGTCCACGGCTTGGTCACGTACGCTGTGAGCCAAGGCGTCCGTCCCACGCCGAATTAATTCCTTACCATCCTCCAAGTTGACTGCGTGAGCTGCGACCTTTAATCCAGCGCGATGAGCCTCATCGATGATCGCGCCGTAGAACTCAGGCGAGAACTTCACAACCTCCCCGCCCATATCATCGATCCAAATCTTGATGACATCCACGCCCCGCGCCGCTTCTTCGCGCACCATCTCCCTGGCCCGTCGAGGCGTATTGGGGATATTCAGCCACTGATCGAGAACAATGGATCCGGTAGGCAACGGAGGCTTCCAACCCCCTTCCGGAGTAAAACCGGATCCGGCCACGTACAAGCGAGCGCCCGAACCGCTTCCTGCGCGCTGTCTGTTGCGGACGTCGAATACGTCATCGCGGTCGAAGCCGAGCGAAACCAAATGCATTACGCCGAAGTAGAGCGCCCAGTTCGCATCGCGCTGAATGCGTTGTCGATTGTAAAATCTCGGGCCAGCTTCCAAGCCTTCGGCGAAACCGACGTGAACATGGAGATCGAACATTCCGGGCATGATTGTCTTGCCTCTCGCGTCGATCACCGTAGCCCCCTCGGGAATGACCACGTTTCCTCGCGTGCCCACGGCACGAATCAACGGTTCTTCGATTACCAATACCGCGTCTTCAAGAACAGTCAATTCAGCCGTATCGATGACGCGAGCACCCAGGATCACTACAGGAGCGGTGTTGGCCGCTGCACTATAAACAATCGAGAAGGCAATCACAGCGAAGACTTGGAACATCGCATCTCTCATTGATTTTTCCTCGCGGGGAGACACCGAGTTGTAGTCTCAACTACACCGCTTGCGGTCCTACTTTAGCAATCAGCTTGCCGCAAGCGCTGTTACTGCATCAATTTCTACGGGTGATGCTCCGGTGTCGACTTTCTGATCGAACAGTAGACTCTCGGTTTTCAGCTTGATGTCGGTGGCAAGCAGGGTGCCACACTCGGGGCACAGCAGCTTCACCATCTCCAGATCTTTATGCAGCAGGCGTCGGGGACCTGCAGCTTGAGCGGGTACCGATAGGATTGCAGCCTGGTTCTTCCAGTTCTTATCCACATCGCCAAGATCGCAGCCGCAGCGGCAGCGCACTACATTGCGAGCGTCGCTCGTCACCACGTCGAGGTGTGTGCTCAACGACATGAGTTTCTTCGCCGAGCCGTTTATCTTCGCCTTGGCAGATGGCCGATCGGCTTTTTGCAGCTGCGCCTCGTTTAGTTTGCGTCGTAATGCGGTAGTCGCTTCAACGTCGATTTCGTGGGATTCCCCGCTTAGTACGACACCGTAAATCGTCTCGCCACACTCAGGCGAAACAGCACCTTTGATGATGTCGCTGCGAACCATCGCGGGATCGCGTTCCAACGGATCACCAAAGCCGCCACCACCCTGCCAGGTGTAATCAAAAATATCCGCCCGCATGCAGCTCAAACTCGCCGGGTTTAGCACCGATATTCTCTGACTCACCTTTAAAGGCGTCCGAGGTTGAGGGTAACTCGCCTTGACTCAAGCGAGCGCGCAGATCCGTATTAGTGATATGAAGGTTAACGTTGCACGAGCCTGGCAATCCGCCAAACACACCGGCGGAATTAGGCGACTCGACCCCATGGGTCGTTAAGAACGCATGCAGCGCATCGGTGTCATGCAACGTGAACGCAAGACCTCCCGCCAGGCCGCCGCGGAACTTACCGGGTCCACCGGTGTCTAGTACGAAGCGCCGGTATAAATACATGATCGGCGAAAAGTTTTCATTTGTTTCTACATTGGCAATGCTCGGCAACGGGATCTCGAAGGCGCCGGAGCCGTCTAGCCCGTCTTTATAAGCGTAGGCGCCGCCGCCGCCCAGCAACGGATCGAGCAGCATGGTGCCGAACGGCTCGCCGTATTGATTCAACCCTGCCAGATTGACCACTGCCATCGAACCATCGGTTACCGCGTTCAACTCGCTGGTATGCTTTTCACTGGCACCCAGCATTCGCGCCAGCGCGTTAGTGGTAACGTTCTTAGTCACCCATACCGACGCACAGGTGCCGGATGAGACTGGCGCCGGCCATTTAGCGTTGTTCAGGATCCCTTCGGGCGCGATGATATCAATAGCATTTAGGATTCCTTCGTTTTGCGGAAAATCATACGCCAGCATCGGCAAGGTGCCAGCGAACAGCCCGCCAATGAGTCCAGAGCGCGTGCAATTGATAAAGCCGGGGGCCTGAGGGGAGGTCTCCGAGAAGTCATAGGTGATGGTGCCACCTTTCTTGGTGATGGCCAGATCGATCTTATAGATCTCATTGCTATGACCATCATGATCGATGAAATCGACTGCGCGGAAAGTCCCGTCCGGCAAATCTTCTAAACGTTGCCGAAAACGCTTCTCCGACAACTCAATTAATCCGTTCATCACGCCGGATACGGTCTTCAAACCATAGCGCGTCACCATCTCCCCAAACCGACGCCTGGACACGTGGTTAGCCGCGATCATCGCTTTGAAGTCGAGGCCCACCATGAACGGCAACCGCGACATCGACATCAGCATGTTCCAGATATCCGAACGGATCTTGCCGCCCTCCACAAATCGCAGCGGCGGGATAATCATCGCTTCCTGCTGGATCTCGGTCGCCTTGGAACACCAGCTGCCGAACACCATTCCGCCGACATCCAGTTGGTGCGCTGCGCACCCCGTCCACGCAACTAGCGCACCTTCATGGAAAATAGGGCAGACGATTGAAAAATCCGGTGGATGCACGGCACCATCGTAGGGATTGTTGACGATAAACATGTCACCGTCATTAATACCGGGATCCCTCGAACACTTTGCAATCACGCTTTTGATCACTTGCGACGTGGTCCCTGCATGAAATAAGACCTGCCGACCCATAGTGGCGATAGAGCCGTCGGGCATATATAGACCACAGCAGAAGTCGGTTGCCTCGGTCACAATCGGCGAGCCAGACACTGATTTCAGGGTAATGGCTTGCTCATCAGTGATGCTTTGTAGGCGATGCCGAATGACTTCAAAGGTAATCGCATCGATTTGAGTTCCATCCGCCACCAGCGCGGTTGACTCAACCGCCATCGCCTCTGGCATTTCAATGATCACGTTAAGTTGATTGTCGACCGTGCCGTGTTGCCCCGGATCAATCACGACCGTGGTACCTGGATATTCCAATATTGCGGGTCCGGCAATTTCTCCGCCGGCGTGCAGTTGGTCCCCTTTGTAAACCTGCGTCGGCACATATTCGCCGGCACTGCGAAAGTACACGTCGCGTTGGCCCATCACGGCCGCGCTGACGTCGGCGTCACCGAGCTCGTATTCATGTAACGCGGGTTTTGCAATGGCACCACTGCCGTCCACGCGAAAAGAGGTGAGCTCAATGCCGGCTTCGCGAAACGCCGCATCTTTGCCGTACAGCTCTTCGTATTTGCGCTCGAAGTTGTCGACTAAAGACTCAACGCTGGCGGCGGTGACCGGGCCATTGGGCAGCGGTATCGTGATCTGATGGGTTTGACGTCGATACTGCATGTCCGCGAAACGGGAGAACGTCATATCCGCCTCAAGCACTCCATTCTTTTGCAGCGACTCATTGGCGTCCCGTTCGAGTTGCGCGAAGTTCTCGGCGATGCGCGCCGGATCGAGGTACGTGGACGCATTTTCGGCCACCGGCGGGGTGCGCATTAAATCGGAAAAGGTGTGCGAGATATGAATATCGGAGGTGACAGCCCCAAACGCTGAATGTACCGTGGCGGTCGCAGGGACTACGATCGCTTTGACGCCGAGCTCTGAACCAAAGCCACTCGAATGCGAGGGTCCAGCGCCGCCATAGGCGTACAGCACAAAGTCGCGCGGATCGTAACCCTTCTCAAGCGTTAGATTGCGCAGTAAATCGGCCATCTTGGCGTCGACCACGGTACGGATCGACGCTGCCGCTTCCGCCACCGTCATCCCAAGTGGCTCGGCGATCTGCTCGCGAATAACCGCTTCCGCCTTGTCTTTGTACAGCGGAATTTTGCCACCCAGGAAATAATCCGGATCGATAATGCCGAGCACCACATCGGCATCGGTCACCGTGGGCTGAGTACCGCCCTTGCCGTAACAAACAGGACCCGGGTCGGCCCCCGCACTGTCTGGCCCGACGTGCAAGTAACCGTCTTGCACGTGCGCAATACTGCCGCCGCCGGCGCCGATGGCATGGATGTCGATCATCGGCGTCAGGATGTGGTATTTCTCGACCAGCGAGGTGCTCGAGATCACCGGCCGACCATCGACGATCATGCCGACATCAAAGCTGGTTCCCCCCATATCGGTGGTGATGACATTGGCGTGACCGTTAATTTTCGAGTGGTGTAGCGCACCAATCACGCCGCCGGTAGGCCCGGACGCCAGCATCGTAACCGCTTGATCGGACGCCTCTCGGGCGGACAGTACGCCACCGATGGAATTCATCAATAAGAAGCTACCCTTTAATGCATTGGCTTTGAGCTTTTCATCGAGGGCCTCGACATATTGACTCACGCATTGGGCCAGATAGGCGTTGATGGTGGTGGTGGCGGTGCGTTCGTATTCCTTGATCATCGGGGCGACGTCGTAGGAGATGGACACGAACACGCCCGGCGCCTCCTGCTGAACGATCTTTTTAATGGCCTGCTCGTGCGTAGGATTGCGGAACGACCACAGCAGACATACCGCGATCGCATCGACCCCGGCGTCAACGAGTTCGTGCACCGCATCACGGACGCTTTGCTCGTCCAGTGTGACCACCACCTTACCGTCGTAATCGACGCGCTCGGTGACTTCTTTGACCAACTCACGGGGCACCAGCGGCTCGGGATAGGCGCGTCGAGAATATTGTGGGATCTCGTTCTCCGCTAAGCCGGCGGCAAACGCCATCATGCGTTGAATGAAGATCGTATCGCCGAAACCTTTGGTGGTGATTAAACCCGTGCGTGAGCCTTTGCGCTCGATAAACGCATTGGTCGCAATCGTCGTGCCGTGCGCGAAATGTTTAGTTGCGCGAGGAGATCTTGAACCGACATATCGAAGTCATCGGCGGCCAGATTTAAACCAGCCATAATGCCCTCAGGGAGGTTGCCTGGGGTTGTCGGGGTCTTGTACATCCGGATCCGACCTTCGCCGTCGACCAATACGGTGTCGGTGAAGGTGCCGCCTATATCAGTGCCTATATAAAACATAGTCAATCTCTTCAAGCCAAAGGATTAATCTAACTGTGTGCGCGTAACTCTACACTTTTATCCGCTGCGAGTATGCGTATTGCGATAGAGTAAAAGCAACAGATCCATGACCGAATCGGGCCCAAGCTTGGGGGGGGGGGGGGGGGGCGACTTCCCGACCACAATAGATGGCGCTACGCCGCACGGACCTACCGGCTTGGAATAAATCGTCGGTGGCTTGCCTTAGGAGATCCATCGCTTGTACCCTCCATGTATTATCGCCATATTTCGCGCAGTCGATGTGTCGTTGAATATTAAAGGACTCTGAAAGTTGGCTGAGATTACATTCGCTTTTGGCACCTCGCACGGCCCTTCCCTGTCGTTGCCCCCAGAGCGGTGGGTTCGAAGTAAAACCGGAGACCTGGTTGAGATAAAAGAGTTTGAATTCCGCGGGCGAGTGTACTCATACGATGAACTACTCAAGTTGCGTCGCAACGAATACATGATCGAGCAAAACACGTTAGCCGGGCGCCAAGCTTTGTTCGCCCGCTGCCAGCCGCGCTGGACGAAATCTCGCGGCGACTACAGGCCGCGGGACCGGACGTATTGATCATCATGGGCGATGATCATATGGAATTTTTCAAAGCCGACATCCAGCCGCCATTTGCGGTTTATTGTGGGGACTCAATTGTTAACCGGGGGGTAGATTCCATCGATCGGCTAAGCTGAACGACGATTTGCGTATCATCTTTAACGCTTATCAGCCACCGCAGGATCAGGACTATGTTTGCGACCGGAGTTGGCTCGCGCCATCACCACACAGGCGTCAGATGACGGTCTAGATGTAACGGTGTGTGGGCACGAACCCGATGGCCCCAAGGTAAGCGTGGCATCGGTCATTTTGTCGGCTTCATCTACCGCCGCATTCTGAGCGGCGGCGTGCCCGCACCGGACCAAACGCTGGTGCCGATCCTGTTGAACACATATTTTCCACCCAATCAGCCACGAGCAGATCGCTGCTTCAAGTTGGGTCGCTCGATCGCACGCGCGGTCGATGCCTGGGATAGCAACAAAACCGTTGGTATTGTGGCATCCGGTGGATTAACCCATTTCGCCATCGATGAGGATCTCGACCAGGCCGTGTTGCGAGCGATGGCCGCGCGCGATGTTGATACCCTGCTCGCGATCCCGGAAACGACCTTTGTGTCGGGATCTTCGGAGATTAAGAACTGGATTACCGCCCTCGGCGCGTTGCTTGAGACCAACCTGCAAATGG
>CBDDBH010000015.1:0-94615 GCA_965225625.1 Gammaproteobacteria bacterium | reverse complement strand
GAATCCAGATTTAACAATCTATATGATGGTAATGCTGCACCTACAGCAATACCAATAAGTGACTGTGCTTTCTTGTAATCGTAATAGAAGACAGCCCCATTGATGCGAAAGGTATCACCCACGTCCCATTTCCAGCCAAATTCATAGGACTTCAGCACCTCTTCATCAAACTCCGTTAAATCCGCCTGTGCGAACTGCGGCGCCTGATTCCAGCCCCCGCTTTTGATCCCACGTGAATGGTTGAAATACAACATCATCTGGTCCTGGGGGCGCCACTCCAGACCTACGCGATAAGAAATATCACGTGCGGTTCTTTCGTTGAACCCGGGGGCTGCGAATGGCGGCTCAGACGACGAGAGAACAACTACTCCCGGGGTGGGGAATCCCAGTAAATCTTCGTGGAAACTGTCCTTGTGCTCATAGGACCAGCGTAGACCACCAATGATTTTCCATGCGTCATTCAAGTCATATTCCAGTTGCCCGAAGACAGAAACATGTTCCGTCTCCTGAACGACATCGTTGAATATGCCAAGGGTCTCCCACCACCCGCCAGTGCCCTCAGGGTAAGATCATCCGTATCATTTTTTATATCATCATCTGCGTAGTACACGCCAAGCACATAAAACAAGCGGTCATCGTAAGTCGAACCCTCCAGCCTGAGTTCTTCAGAGAATTGGGTGTGCTTCTGGTTAAATATACCGGAGACAAAAATATTGGGTGTACCGTCAGCATCGATACCCCCATGGCGTGTAAATCCTTCGTAGCCGGTAATGGATACCACTTTACCGAGTGCTGTTTCCCACTCTGCAGTCAGGCTGGCGCCATAGATCTCCGTACTCTTAGTCGGCGTATAATCGTTGGAGATATTGTCATCGTAAGGATCCGGATCAAAGAAACCTGAACCATTAACACAGTCGGTCGGGCTCCAGCTTGTTCCGCCTGTTACGACACCACCAGCCAAAATTACGCCACAGTTCGCACCCTGCGTGCCCAGCGAGGTCACCCCGGCATTGATGCTCTTGTCCTTGGTGAAATGTCCACGCAGATGAAATGTCAGGTCTTCGTTGGGTTCAAACAGCAGTTGGCCTCGAACGGAGGCATAATCCAGGGCACCGATTTCATCTTCAAAATCGGACACTGTGCCTTCCGGTACCCCGGGACCAGCAACGGCACCGCCAAGGTCGCGCGGATCGGGTTGTCCCGGGAACTGCACATTGTCAAACTGGCCGTCATCGCGCTCCCATTGAGCAGAGATGCGAAATTTCAAGTTTTCTGAAATGGGGCCGCCAATAGCGCCTTCAAGAATCGAGCGGTTGAAGCTGCCATAACTGGCCTCAAGATACCCGTCCCATTGATCGGTGGGTGCCCTGCTTATGACACTGATCGCACTACCGGTTACGTTCCTTCCATACAACGTGCCCTGCGGGCCTTTCAGTATCTCGATTCGTTCAATATCGAACATTTGTGATCCACTGTTGATATTGGATGCTTTATAGATGCCATCCACATAGACTGCGGCCGCAGGGGACGATGTTGCATAAAAGTCATTGGTATTGATGCCCCTGATGGTGAATGTCGTAGCATTACCATACTCCTCGTTAATTTCGACCCCGACAGTGAAGTTGGAAATCTCCTTTATCGTTTTCACTCCCAATGCTCTTAACTGGTCGCCGGTAAACGCGGAGATGGAGATACTGACATCCTGAACGCTCTGTTCACGTTTTTGTGCAGTGACGATGACTTCTTCCAGCATCGTCGCCGAATAGGAAGAAACAGGCACTAAAACCAGTACGCCGGACAGCAACAGCGGTAGTGATTTCATTTTTCTCACCCCTAATCTAGTCATCTGTTTTAGTATCTAGTCATCTGTTTTAGTACTTTTTGTTGAAATGAGACAGGCTAAGTCCTGCTCTAAGCATTGGGCGATAATTTATGATTAACGAGCTAAGAATGATTGGCAGCGGTCACTATATCCGCATAATGGATACGATATCCTTATTAAATCGTATGATTTGAGGCTGAAGTTGTCAACCGAAGCACTCCGTGTCGAAATGGCAGACTGCATGTTGCCTATGCGCAACGAAACGAGGAACGGTCGCTTACGCGAGTTCGCTACCGTGTCCAATCTCGAAAGTGCCGATGAAACTCGTGAATTGCTCTAAGAGTTGCGGATCAACGTCCTTCAAGGCTTGTTGGTAAGCCTCAACGCTTTCGACCTCTATGATTTCAAGATAATCGTAAGATGGCGCCGGTACGCCCTCCATCACCGGGCCTTCGATACGGATTACTCGATAGCTTTTGACTCCGGGAAGGGCCCTGGCCGCGGGTATATCAGTTTCCCGCACCCAGTCTTCATAGCGTTCACGCTCTTTTTCGTCGGCGAGTTTAGTAAGAAAGAATACTGTTTTAGACATCTTGATTGCTCCATGGCCCTCGTGGATCCTTGCTGTTAGTGCTCACAACCTCGGTAAGACCCGCGCCGCGGTAAGCTGGATCTGAGTTTCTGTGGTTTCCGCTGGAACGGGTGCCAATACCACAGAACTCGCGCCGGCGGCGTGCAGTAACTTTATCCGCTCCGCGCATTCCTCAGGCTCGCCGGCAATGCTGAGCCAGTCCAGCCACTCCTCTGGCATTTCCGCCTCAACGGATTCCGGACCGCCCTGTTCGAGTAAATCCTTGAGAACGTCATTTATTCCGTACACTTCGGTAAGGGCTGTCGGTCCCATCGCGCTTAGATAAAACGCCGCGACGGATCTCGCGACGCTGCGCGCCTTTTTTCGATCTTCATCAACACAATATAGTACGTAAACGGGTAAGGCATGTTCACCAGCGCGCGCGTTCGCTGCGTCGGCGATCAGCTTACGCGCGTATTCGACATATTTCGGCCCGGCCAGCGCCGAAATTACGGTTCCGTCGGCAACTTCGCCGGATAACGCGAGAGATTTCGGTCCAACCACCCCGGTGTAGATCGGCACACCTTCGACCGGATGCTGCAACTGGATCGCCTGGAACTGAAAATGTCCGGACTCGTTAACCGTCTCACCGGCCAGCAAGCGCCTGATGCCGGTTACCGCTTCCCGCAATGCGCGGATCTGTGATTTTGGATAAAGCCCCATCTGCTTAGTCCACGCAGGTACGCCATGTCCAATGCCAACCCGTAGGCGACCTGGGTACGCGCTTGCCAGTGTCGAGATTTCCATCGCAGCAACTGCAGGGTGGCGAGCGACCGAGGAAACGATTCCGATGCCAACGGGAATCGACTGTGTTCCCTGCAGCGCCATGGCGGCGCTGGAAAAAGCACCCATCAGGAAATAGTCTTCGCTGAGCCAAAGCTCGGAAAATCCGACGTCCTCTGCGATCTGACATAGCCTCACCAGATCGGCTGGCGGCGTCGAGCCATGGAACAGCACTCCAACAGGATCAGCCATAAGCTCCTCCGCTACGATTCAACTCATCAAACGCTCTCGGTGCACGACTCTGTGAGTCTTTCAATGGGAACATATTCTTCTTGAAGACCGAATACAGCGGGTCCGAAAGTGGACAGCGCAGCTTCCGTGCGCATGATGGGCGGTACGCTCATTCCCAATACCTTGACGCGCTGCCCATATTTCAGCCCATCTGTAGTAATGGGTTCGGCCGTCTCCCTATCAAGTATTGAGATAATGTCCGGCACGATCGTGAGTGTGCGGGTTCCAATTCGGGCCACCAGAAATTCGTTCTGGAACAAGATTTCACAGACTTCCTTATCCGCACCCATAGAATCAATGATCACTTTACCTACCGAAAACCCGCGTGTTGTTTCTCTCTTGAGATCTCTGATCTTTCCGTCGAATATTACGTGCGCGAAGCGTTGAACATCTGGTTGTCCAAGAAACGAAATCAGGCTTTCGAATGGATCCTGGTGTCGCTCACGAGCACTACGGATTTCTGCACCGATACGTCGTGCTAGACTGACGGTGCCAGCGATCGCCGATTCCTTCAATTCCCGCCCTGACATGGCATACAGCGCTATTTGCGCCATTCCACCCATTTCGGTCACGACTGTGCGGGCGAGCTGTTCGGCGCGCAGATTGCTGCTGCCATAGACTACGACAAGATCTCCTTCGTCTGTTGCAAGCACGACCGGCGAGGCTGGGACACCTTGGATGGCAAACGTGACCATCTGTAATTCGGGAAATGCGCGACCCATACCATCGCCGTCAATCACGGGAAGGCCCATGCGGGAGCCGATTACCAGCGGTAATGTACAGTTGATGCCGCCGGCCTCTGCCGGGGCTATGTAATCGACATCCCGTCCTTTTAGCGCCTCCAGCTTGCGCACTGCCGCAATGGTCGCATCGCTGCTTGGGATGCGCTCATTCATTACCGTCGGCGCCCCCATGGTAGCGACTGGAACTACCAGGGCATCATCCGGCACTGAGGCCACATCGACCAGATTCAAGCTCGCACCGTTTTCAAATTCCTGCTGCAACATCAGCCGGCCGATATAAGGGTCACCACCCCCGCCGGCCCCGAGAAATGCAGCCCCACGGGCCAGGTCTATTAATGAAGTCTTATCGGTTTCCATACTGCATCCATGGTTGGCGAGGCTTAAGGAAGGCAGGGCTCACGGTATTGCCAGATCGCCGACCGCTTTAACACGCACGCGTACCGCCCCGCCGGGTAAATAGGCGAGAGGAATCTCTTCGATATCGAGGATATCGACCGTCTCGGAGAACGCCCCGGCGTCTACCGCATTCTCGCGCGCCTCGCGCTGAGCCACCTCGAGTGCTTGTTCTCTCCCAGTTTGCTCATAACAGAAGACGCGATCCACCTCACCACCGACCTGTGCAAGCGACGCACCAATCGCATTCGCTACATCCGCGTTATCAGGGATCTGGAGCGTGGAAACCCCATCCAAATCACGGGAAACCAGTATCGCCCCGCCACCTACGAGTACCACGGGTACTGGCTGAGCGGAAGTCTTCATACGGTCGATTGCTTCCCCCACCATCTGGTGAATTCTGTCGATCCCCAAATCCACGAACTCGTGATCAATGTCGTTGACTCGCTGTGGATCGCCGACCTTCGACGCTCCAGCCGCCACCGCGAGATCGGTCGCCGTCATCACTGTACCACCGAAGACGAGCGCGTCCTCTTCCAGTCGGTAACCCACCGACTCGGGCCCAACAATGACGGTGTCCGAATCAGAGCGAACCAGACTACCGCCTCCCAGGCCGATCGAAAGTATGTCAGGCATCCTAAAGTTAGTGCGTACCCCTCCGATGTCCACCGCAATAGCCGACTCCCTTGGAAATCCATTGACGATGACTCCGACATCAGTCGTCGTTCCTCCGATATCAACAACTATTGCATCTTGGAGACCGGATAGAAAAGCGGCGCCACGCATACTGTTAGTCGGACCTGATGCGAATGTAAGCACCGGGTACTTACGTACATATCCGGGTTGCATCAAGGTGCCGTCGTTTTGACTGATAAAAAACGGAGCGTCAATCGAGAGCTCCGCAAGTGCGCGTTCAAACGCGTCGACTACCTGTTGCGCCAGCGTCGTCAAGGACGCATTCATAATGGTTGCGTTCTCGCGCTCAATCAGACTTACACGACCAAGCTCGTTCGAAAGCGACAGCTTGACGTCCGGCATCGATGAAACAAGAAGCTTGGCTGCGTGCTGCTCCATTTGCTCATTGATGGGGGCAAATACGCACGAGACGGCGACTGATCTGATGCCCTCCGCGGTAAAGTAGCGCGCTGCCTCCAGTATTTCGTCATCGTCTAGCGGGTGAATCCAGCGTCCATCGTATTGATAGCCACCGTGTGCAAGAACAGTGTGCTCGCCAATACCGGCAATAAGGTCCTTGGGCCAGTCGACAAGCGGACGTAGACTGCTCGCGGCGGGTAAACACAATCGTAGAACGCCAACTCTCTCCAAACGTTTTCGTTCCACGAACGCGTTTGTGAATTGCGTCGTTCCAATCATTACTGCGCGTATCCTGTCAGGTTGCGCACCGGCTTGTTTCAACAGCGCGCTGATGGAGGAAACAATCCCCGTCCCTATATCCGACGTCGTAGTGGACTTGACCGCACCGAGCACTTGCCTGCCGTCCATTAGGACCGCATCAGTATTAGTTCCGCCGACATCTACCCCGATGCGCATGAAGGTTGTCCTGATCTTTATTCGCCATCGAGCGCCGCTAAGACATCTTCCGGCGTAATCGGAATGCTGTTGAACGGCTTGCCGATCGCGTCACTCACAGCATTAGCTATGGTCGCGGCTGGCAACAAAATTGCTGGTTCCCCAACTCCCTTGGCACCATAGGGTCCGTCCCTGTTTGGGTGTTCCAAAGTAATCACTTCCACCTCAGGAGTATCGATTGCGAGCGGTAGTCGATACGACTCCAGGGTCCGCTCGACATAGCGGCTATCCTGGATTCTCAAGCTTTCGTAAAGCGTGTGTCCGATGCCCTGCGCGACGGCGCCCTGGATCTGGCCACGAACCCCGACGGGGTTGATCACTTTGCCGACTTCCTGTGCGACGACGTACCGCACGACGCGGACATTACCGGTAATCGGATTGATTTCGACTTCTGCCAGATGTACGTGATAAGTCGGCGTCGGCATGAATGGAAACAGCAAACCGCTCGCGCAACCGGGATTAAAGGGAACTGCAGGTGTTGTGAAACTGCCGGTACCGGCTATGGGGCCGGTACCCCAGGTTGCAGCGGTGGCGACCGTGGCTAGTGGCACGGCTGCCGAGGCATCGCCTTTGATGCACACCTTGCCATCGCGAAGCACGAGATCGGTAGGATTCGCCTCCAGGAGGTTTGCTGCGACTTCAAAGATCTTGGTTTTGACTTCGGCCGCTGCGATCAACGCGGCGCGCCCGACAAGCTGGGTAGTGCGGCTCCCCTGCGATCCGCCGTCGAAACAGCCGCTGTCGGTGTCGGGTTCTGAAATTCGAATGTCCGTCGGGCGCAATCCCAGTGCCTCGGCAACAATCTGCGTCAAACCCATCGAAACCGCACCTGAGCCGTTATCGTTCGCTGCCGTGATGACGTTGGCAGTACCGTCCTCGTTGAGCTTTATGATCACGGAACCCGGCATAGGGTTCGTCAGCCAAATTGCTGCTGCAATTCCAGTCCCCCGATAACGCCTTTTCTGTTTCCCGGTATGCGCCCATGGCGCCACACGCTCTACCGCATCAAAGGCTACTCGCAGTATCCCGGCATCGGGAAGGCGCTGTCCATTGAGGAGCTGATCGCCATCTTCGAATAGGTGCCGTAGGCGGAAGGCTCGCCGGTCCACCCCGAGTTCTTGCGCAATGTGATCCATGTGTCGTTCCAGGGCGGCGTAAAGATACACTCCGGAAACCCCTCGCATCGCGCCAGTTGGCGCGGTATTCGTGTAGTGCAATCGGGCGATGACCCGCGCCGTACCGACACGATAAACGCTGCCGGCGATGTGCATTGCAATGCTCGGCATCCATGCCATTTCGCCTGTGTAGGCGCCATTGTCCATGTCACACACGAGCTCCCGAACGATGAGGTTGCCTTCGGCATCCAATCCTGACCGGACGCGAACAATGGCATTCTCGCGGCACGGACAAGTCAACATGTCCTCGGCTCTCGAGTTGACGATCTTCACCGGCCGTCCCTCAGCCGCCTTCGACAGGATTACAGCATACGGCTCCAGCGAGGCGTCGAGTTTGGCACCGAAACCACCCCCAATGGCATGGCCGATGACTCTGACATCGGAGGGGCGGCAGTCCAGATACTGCGCAATTCGATCCCTGATGTTGAACGGAAATTGATGGCCCGTGTGGACGATGTAACGACCGTCGCGGTAGATCCCTACGGCGCTCTTGGGCTCGATGTAGGCCTGATACTGGCGGGCGCTGGTAAATCGATCTTCAATCACGCGATGGGCTCGCGAAAACGCGTCATCGACATTGCCGGGGTCGCTGATCAACTCTGCGGCGATGTTGCCTCGTCGCGGGTGATCCTGCCCGGACACCGGGATGAAATCCGCCCAGTCCGGATGTACCAGCGGTGCGGTCTCATCGAGTGCGGTCTGTAAATCGCCGACGGCGGGCAACTCCTCGATTTTCAGCGCGATAGCGGTAACGGCGGCTATCGCCTGTTCCTCCGAATCGGCGACGACGGCGGCGACGGGTTCACCTTCATAGCGCACGAACTCCGTGGCAAACAGGGGCTGTTCCCTCAGCACCCAACCGGCCAAATTGCCGGGAGTATCGGCCGCGGTCACGATCGCGTGGACTCCAGCCATTCTTGCTGCGGCGCTCGTGTCCAAAGAAACAATGCGCCCAGATGGCACGGGCGAGCGTAGTAATCGTCCGTAAAGCTGACCAGGCTCTTCATAATCGACGGTATAAACCGCGGTACCGGTCAATTTTGCCGTCGCATCGGATCGACCAACGGCGGTACCTATGACGCTCATGCCCGGTCCTCGGTGAGTGTCAGTCGAAGTACAGCCTCTTCGATCTGGGTATAGCCGGTACACCGGCATATATTTCCGGCAAGTGCTTCACGCAGTAGTTGCGGATCCGGATGCGGGTGACGACGGAGCAATGCGGTTAGCATCATGACGAACCCCGGCGTGCAGAACCCACATTGAACGCCGCCCGCCTCCGCAAAAGCGCGCTGCAGCGAATTCAGCTCCCCTGAAGCGGCTAAGCCTTCGATAGTTTCCACCTCGCTATCCTGTGCAGCCAGTGCGGCATAAATGCACGAATCAACTGCGCGTCCATCAATCAGCACGGTACACGCACCGCACTCGCCTTCACGACATCCGTCTTTGGTGCCGGTCAAGCGCAGCTGACCGCGCAAGACATCCAACAGCGTGTCGTCTGCCCGAACGTCGCAAACGCGCTCACGACCATTAACCGACAGACGTAATTCCAAGCTCTGGATCTCCCTAGTGGATTCCGATTCGCGCCGCTTCAATACATTCATTAATTAGATGAGTCAGAACTTTGGGCAACACGCGTTGCCGGTAATCTCGCGAGCTGCGAATATCGTCAATTGCCGATGTGCTTGCTACCAATAGCTCGCCAGCTTCCTTGAGAATCGTCGGATCGGCCGCTTGCCCGCACAAGAATGTTTCCACGGCGCTCGCGCGGTAAGCACGGGGCCCGACGGAGCATACGGCAACCCGTGCGTCTTCTATGGTATTCCCATCATTGCTCACAGTGATTCTCGTCGCAACACCGGCAATTGCAATCTCCATGGCTCCGCGGCGACCCACCTTGTAATAAGCATCTGAAGATCGGGATTTCACCGGCTCAAGTCTCAATCCGACGAGGATTTCGTCAGCCGCGCATGCCGTTTTGCGTCGATCCTCGATGAAGTCCTCGAGCGCCAGCCAGCGGGGTCCACGCCTTGCACTGATGAGCTGAACTTCCGCACCATGCACCAATAGGGGCGGCAAGGTATCCGCAGCCGGCGAGGCATTGCAAATGTTGCCGCCAATGGTGCCGACCATTTGCGTCTGCCAACCTCCTACCTGATTTGCCGCGTGCCGTAGACTGGTATACACGTAAAGTACACTTGAACCTGCGATTGTTCGATGCGTTGTCAATGCACCTATTTCAGCACCCCCGGAGTTGTGAATGAAATCGAGTGCTCGCAGGGGTTCGATATTGAGAACTATCGGCGCGGAGATTTCGCCCCGTTTGAGTTGCACGATGAGGTCCGTGCCCCCCGCAAGCACCTTGGCGTCTTCACCAAACCGTGCCAGCTCTTCTAGGCCCTCTTCAAGGGTATGTACGGTCCGGAATTCCATATCGGGGTTCGGTCAGAATAGCCGCCTCTGATCGTGGCGCGTCGCTCTTCATAATAGGCGAATTTCGGATATTCTATACGGCTGTCAACACTAAGCAACGTCTGAAATTGATCGAATGAGCCAAGGGATTAAGTTCATGCCCTGGTGGTGGGAGGCGGCCCCTAGCATCCGCTTAGCTCGACAACCACTGCCGCCAGAAATCGACGTCGCAGTCGTCGGCTCAGGCTACACGGGATTGTCCGCAGCTCTGACATTGGCTCGTGCCGGGCGTTCAGTCTTGGTGCTTGACGCAAATTCCGTCGGCTATGGGGCCAGCACCCGCAACAACGGTCAGGTCGGCAGCGGTAACCAAAAATTCACAGTACAACGCTTGGTTGATCTTTATGGCCGAAAACGTGCGATCGATTTAGTAAATGCCGGTACAGATATGCTGCGCTATATCGCTGAATTGATCGGGAAAGAGAAGATCAACTGTGAGTTTCATAGAGTCGGGCGCTTTCGGGGCGCGGTGGCCTCGGCCCACTACGATACCATGGCTAGAGATCTGGAAGATCTGAAGCGTTTCGCGGGTGTCGAATTTTTCATGGTACCCAAAGCCGAACAACACCGTGAGGTTGGAACGGAGTGTTATTTCGGTGGTTCTGTCTTACCTGATGACGCCGCACTGCACCCTGGACTCTATCATCAGGGATTGATTGCGTGCGCCCTGTCTGCCGGTGTGAGCATCCTGGATCACACACCTGTGCTCAGCGTAAAGCGCAAAGCCAACAGTTTCGAAGTGCAAACGACGCGTGGCCTCATAAACAGCGGTGTAGTCGTTGTTGCGACGAACGGTTATAGCCAGCGGTGCTTACCCTATTTTCATAAACGACTCGTCCCCATTGGCGTCAGCACGATTGCGACAGAAGAGTTATCCCGATCTGTCATCAAAGAGCTGCTACCACATGGCCGCGTATATGGCAGTACGGCGCGCGTATTTCACTACTACCGTCCTTCGAGCGACGGCAAATGTCTGCTATTTGGTGGCCGCGTTGGTCGGCTTGCACCGCGCGATACATACCTTGCTTATCGGCACCTAATACGAGAAATGCGCCGCGTGTTCCCCTCGCTGGAAGATGTTGGGATCACCCACGCATGGTCAGGTTATATCGCATACACCAGCGATACCTTGCCACATCTCGGTTTTCATGACGGCGTTTGGTACGCGGCAGGTTATTGCGGCACCGGCGTATCTCGCTCGACTTGGTTCGGCCACAAGGTTGCACTGAAAATTCTGGGAGATCCCGATGGCAAAACTCCCTTCGACGATCTCGATTTCAAGGGGTTTCCATTCCGCTGGGCGGCACCCGTTGGCGTAGCCGCTTTTGAAACCTGTTTTCGCGTTATCGATGCGCTAGCCCGAATAAGACACGAGTGACTGTTGAGTCGGCAAGGAGCGTTCTGCGGATGCCCCGGAATTCTCTGACTTAAACGATGCAGCCCCGGACATCTCCCCGCCGCAGACCGGTGATGGTCCACCTGGCAACCGGCACGATCGAGCGGCAGATCGGCCGCAGGTAGGTTCATGGCCGGCCGGATTCCACTTGCGCACGTCCACATCTCACGTAGACTTCAGCAGCTGGAAAAAGCCCCGGAATCGACTACTGCCAAGGGTACATGCGTCAATGCTGGAACTCATCGAACCGACCATTCGAGACGTCTACGCGGCGCGCCGTGTCATCGCCCCATACATCTTGCGCACTCCCCTACGGCGCTATCCCGGGCTGAGCGATCTCATCGACGCCGATGTGTGGGTGAAGCATGAGAACATGCAGATCATGGGTTCGTTTAAGCCGAGAGGCGGACTGAACCTGATCGGTGGGAGCAACGCCGAGGACCGTGAGCGAGGGTTTGTCGGGGCATCTTCGGGCAACCATGGGCAGTCAATCTCATTTGCAGCGAAGGCGTTCGGTTCCAGCGCAACCATCGTGGTACCTGAGAACGCCAATCCCGTGAAGATCGCGGCGATGGTAGAGATCGGCGCGACAGTTATCAAGCATGGCACCTTCTACGACATGTCCGCCGAGTACGCGGAGAGTCTCGCGGAAAATACCGGCCAGAAACACGTCCATGCCATCAATGAACCGAACCTGTACGCCGGGGTCGGGACCTACGCTCTCGAGATTCACGAAGACCTGGGCGGCATCGACTGCATCATCGTACCGGTCGGCGGGGGCAGCGGCGCTTCCAGCACCTGCATTGTGACCAACGCTCTTTCTCCGCAGACGGAGGTGATCGGTGTCCAGGCGGCCAGCGCCCCGGCAGTGCACGACGCCTGGGTGTCGGGCAAACTGGAGGACAGGCCGATGCAAACGCGAGCCGAAGGGTTGGCCACCGGCAGCGCCCAGGCGTATCCGGTCGAGATCCTTCGCAATAGGTTGAGCCGGTTCGAGCTCGTGAGCGAGGACGCCATGGAAAATGCGATCGAGCTGTTTGTGCGTCACACGCGAAGCCTAGTTGAACACGCGGGAGCCTCGACGCTCGCCGCCGCGCTACAGATCAGAGATGACCTCCGTGGAAAGCGCGTGGTGTTGATCGCGAGCGGGGCAAACGTGACGGTCGAGCAGCTAAGCGGGATCTTCGGCCGAGCCTGATTCGCCACCCGGTTCCGACAGGGATGGCGGTTGACCTTGTAGACCACGATCACCTGAACTTGACCGGCCTCGATGTCGGCAAGAAGCTGTGTCAGCGCAGCACGGTCCATGGTGCCCCCGGAATAACCGCCATCATCGTACTCAGTGCAGCAATCCGCTCGATCGACGCTGAAAATGAGCTACAACAGAGCTTACGGCGCGCTGGGCGCGCGTACGGCAAATGATGGCGGACCGCGACCTAGACGTGGTGATCGCGATTGACCTGTCCCGTGATGAAATCGGTCAATCTTCACGGCGATGGTTGACGGGCTTTAGCCCTCTCGGAAGTCCCGCCGCCGCCCTGCTGCATCGCGACGGGCGCATGGAGCTGATATCTCGTCCGACCGGAATGCTGGCGCCCGAGTATTACAAGGCGCATGGGCTTCAGGTCGAGGTGTTACAGGGCTTGTTCCCCCAGTCCCTACTTGCCGATCGAATAGGTCGGTCGTGCCCCGGGCGGCTAGCCCGGATATTGCACGAGGACGGCCGCTGCGCTCTTGCAATATCCGGGCTAGGGATCGTCGAGACGGCAAGTTTTCCGTGGGCGCTCGCGACTGGTTGAGCGAGCGGTCTCCGGTTACTGAACTGGTGGACGTATCCGGAAAGTTTCAACGGCTCCGCTGGCGAAAGAGCAGTTACGAGCTCGCACTTATTCGCAAGAGCTGCGCCATTGCGGACACGGTCTGGAAGCATGTTCGCATCGGTCGAAGGATCTATGAAATCGTTGCCGACATCGAGCGCCTAGTGCGCCTGGAAGGTAGTGAGGGCGGATTTGATATAATTTTGCCGATGCCTTTAACCAACCTCACGCACCTACCTTTGTTAAGGGTATAAGCGCCATTTATTTACCATTTAAACGGTGCCCCAGACTGCTTCGGAGGTTTCGACGATGAGGCGCAGTTTTGCTATCTGAATATCGACGCTGGCTGGGTTTCCGACAACTGCGCTTGAGAATCCGCATTGGGGGCTGAGCCCCAGCTGCTCTTTGGCGACATATTTCGCTGCCTCCTCGATCCGAGTGGTCAGTGCTGCGCGGGTTTCCAATGCCGCAATCTTGCTGCTTACCAGGCCCAGGACAACGAACTTGTCGTCGGGTACGGCCGCCAGTGGTTCGAAGCCGCCGGCTCTCTCCGTATCGTATTCAAGAAAGAAAACGTCAACATCGAGTTTGCGGAATATCTTTTCCGCGACTGCCTGATAGCTGCCCTGCGACAGCCATGCGCCCTTTAGATTGCCGCGGCAAATATGGAATCCTGTGGTCGCCATGGCCCGGATCCCATCGAGGCTGGCATTGGTAAGCTCGATGTAGCGATCGACAGACGCTTCGGGATCCTGCCCTCGAGCTTCAAGTTGCCTCCGCAGCGCCGGATCGCACAGCATTGCGAGCTGTTAGCTTCCAGCGGGGGCAGTCCGACCGCTCCGCCCGGGAGCAGGTCGGTTGCGGGCACGCCCAGCGGCCCGCTCAGCACAAAGGGGTACAGCGTGGTGGTTAGCGGACCGCCCTCCGAAGCTGCGAAACCATTGTGGTCGTCGGTGTCCATCCACAGATAGTAAATACCGGCTACCCAACGGGCACGCTCCAGCTCGCCGTTCAGACGCAGCTCCTGCGCGAAGTTCTGCGCATCCACGTCTCTCATCACGATACTTTGGGCAACCGGCCCGCCGTCGACGTCCAGGGTCTCGCGCATGTCGAAATGCATGTAGTGGCTGACCGAGGTAAACTGGAAGGCGTCGAAATTCCACGTCAGCTTTGCGGTCACACCCTGGCTCCGGTAGCGGGTGAAGTCGCCCGGGGCGTGATCGGTCGAGATGTCGAAGTCGTCACCGTCAGGATCAATGTGGCCCCAGTGATCGGCGCCAACAACCGGGCGGGTGAAGTTCTCGGGAGCGAATACGGGGTTCGGCGGACCGAAAAACTCGCCGTCGACCAGCACACGCAGCAGGCAGCCGCTCGTCTCCAGGGAGATCGACTCGCAGCCCTGCGGGTCGTCCTTGGCGAAGATGGCATTAACGACGCGGCCGGACGAATCCACTACCGCGGTGGTCCCGCGCGCCTGGCTGGGGATGCCGCCGACCTGCTGCGTGGCGGCGTAGCCGCTGATTAAGAATTCCGCGTCTTCGTTGATTTCGAACTACAGCTGGCCGCGCACGGCCCACTGGTCGTCGTCCCACTGATCCTCTGCGCCCCCGTTGGATCCGAACCATGGCGGGCCGCCGAAGGGCTCGGCCGGGTTGGCTACTTCCTCGAACGGGAAGATGTTGTTGAGTATTGGGTCGTGACGCTTGTACATGCCGGACACGCGGCCGTTGATACGCTCGGTGAGTGCGCCGCTGATCGCGCCTTCGACATTGACCGTGTTCTCACGACCGTAGGTCACGTCGAGAAAGCCCTCGGTCTCCGCGGTTGGCTTGCGGGTGATGTAGTGCACCAGGCCACCCGTGGCGTTGCGGCCGAATAGTGTGCCCTGCGGGCCCTTGAGGATCTCGACGCGCTCAATGTCGAACGCTGCGAACGCCCCGGCCTGACGGAAGCCGATATAGCCTTCATCCACGTAGATGGCGTTCGGATTCTCGGCGAAGTCGGCGAAATCGTTCTGGGTAACGCGGCGGATGCTGAACTCCCGAGTCAACCCCGAGCTGCTGCCGGAGACGAACACGCCTGGGGTCATATAGGCGACGTCGGTACTTTCGGTCATGAAGCTGGTCGCCGGTAAAGACATTGATGGCGATACCGACCTCCTGAACGTTCTGCTCGCGCTTCTGCGCGGTAACGACCACTTCCTCCAGGACCTATGCACCGGCGGGCCCCGGAAGCGCAATGACGGCACTGCTCAGAATGAGCGCACTGATTTTACTTTGGAAACTGGATCCCTGACTGAACATGGAGTACTCCCCCCTGAAAATGCACGCAGTTCAGCGGACAATACCGGTCCTAGTCAGATTGTACGAACACCTATGACTATCGTGGCGCGCAATATACCAGACAGCTACTGCCCATAACCATTAATTCGTGATTAGATTCCAGCTTGTTGGGACCACGCAACATTACGTTAAACCGGCTGCAATTCAGCGATTTGTACGTGATCGACCGCGAAATTCGCTGCGTCAATGACTACCGGGTAATCGTCGCGGGCACTGCGTACGGAGACAACGCCGTTCAATAGGTATTACTCACGACCACGACAGGATGAGGGTCATGCGTTAGCATTTGGCCAAGTTAGGCAAATATCCGATAAGTCATGACCGAATTCAAAGCGCCACTTCAAGACCTGTTATTCCTGCTCAATGAGGTGCTCGACTATCGACAGCTGTTCGCGTTCGATACTTATGCGCATGCGGATGCCGATGTCGCCAGTGCTGCGCTGCATGAGGGAGCGAAATTCGCCGAGGAAGTTATTGCTCCGCTAAATGTTCTCGGGGATCAGCAAGGTGCAAAACTTGTCGATGGCCAGGTCGAACTGCCCGCTGCCTTTCGGGATGCTTATCAACAATACTTCGAAGCAGGATGGCCGACGCTCGATTTGCCGCTGAGCGTCGGCGGACAGCAACTGCCGCACATCGTGCAGGCGGCATTCGCTGAAATGTTAAGCGGCGCCTGTACGTCTTTTTCAATGTTGCCATGCTGCACCCGCACCGCGAGTTGGCTGCTCAACGGGCATGCCGATGGCATACCCGCGGAGCAAATTCTGCCGCGATTGGTTAGCGGCCAGTGGGGCGCAACAATTTGTTTGTCAGAGCCGCAGGCGGGATCGGATCTGGCACGCATTCGAACGCAGGCCGTGCAGAATGCTGACGGTAGCTACAAGCTCACCGGTACAAAAATTTTTATTTCCTTCGGCGATCACGATCTGACCGAACAAATCGTGCATATGGCGTTGGCTCGCACACCCGACGCTGCAGCCGGGACCCGCGGCCTTACCGTCTTCGCGGTACCTAAGCGACGCATTAATAACGATGGGACCGTAGGTGAGCGCAACGGCGTGAGTGTCAGCCGCATCGAACCGAAAATGGGCCTGAAAGCATCGCCTACCTGTGTACTCAATTTCGATGACGCGATTGCCTACCGAGTTGGGGCCGAAGGAGCCGGTCTGAAAACCATGTTTACCATGGCAAACCTGATGCGTCTGGAAGTTGGCGTAGAGGGCATTGCCGTTGCCGGCGCCGCCACCCACGCAGCGCTGCAATACGCCAGTGAGCGCCCACAGGGCGGCAAGCCGAGCGAGCCGGCGCCGGCGATCACGACCCACGCCGATGTGCGCCGAATGCTGCTCATTATGCGCGCACGCACCGAGGCATTTCGTGCGCTTAACCTGGAGATTGCGCTACAACTGGATGTAGCACGGGCGCACCCACTCGATAGCGAGCGTAGTGACGCGCAGGCGTTGGCCGAATGGTTGTTACCAATCGGCAAAACCGGTGGCTCTGAAGCAGCCTGCGAGGTCAGCAACCTCGCCGTGCAGGTATTCGGCGGGCACGGCTATATTTCCGAAGGTGGCAAACTGGTCGAACAATACGTGCGCGACAGCCGCGTCATGCCGATCTTCGAAGGCACCAACGGTATTCAGGCGATCGATCTGGTCATGCGCAAACTGCTTCGCGATGGCGGACAGCGATACCGGTTATTCGCGCAGCGTATAGAGGCCGACCTTGCGCGTTTTGCTGACAATGCGGGCGTTGAGTCAATCCATGCCGCCGTGCAATCTGGGCTGGATCGACTCGAGAGTTGCACGGCGCATCTGCAGCAGACGATGGCGAGCGAGCCACGCGACGTAGAAGCAGCCGCGACCCCGTTTATGCAGCTTACCGTTCTGGTAACCGGCGCGTGGATGTGGCTGCGCATGGCTGGTGCGGCGCGCGCTGACACGCCGTTTGCGGTAACGAAAAGAGCTACCGCGGCTTTTTATGCCGAGTATCTGATGCCTGAAGCTGGTGCACTTGAAGCGCGGGTACGTTCGGGCGCGAGGGCATTGGACGCGTTAGACGATGAGACCTTGGTGGGCCTTATGGCTGATTATTGTTCGAATTTTTCACCCCTCACCCTGTCCTTCGCCCGCAAGCGGAGAAGGGACCGACGGTTTAAGCCCCTCGCCCCTTGCGGGAGAGGGGTTGGCAGATAATTGCTCCTGCATTATCTGCATTTCCGCCATCCATGGCGGTCGGGTGAGGGGTAATTAATAAGTCATCTCACTTGGATGAATTCCTGACCGAATCCAAATCCGCCTGTAAAGCCGCGCACATACTGGGCAGGTCAATAGCTATCGTGACCATGCGAAACCCCTGCTCCAATCGTAACGGTGCGCGCGCGGCACTGGCGTGAATTCCAGCGACGACACCTGCATCGCGACAACTCTTAACAATCGTTTCCAGTGCCTCGCGATAGGCTGCCTTATCATCATTCTCACCCGGTGGCAGACCCAGACTGATGGACAAATCGGCCGGCCCAACATATACGGCGTCGATGCCTTCTACGGCCACGATATCGTCGATGCATTCGAGCGCTTCAACGGTTTCGATCATGGGGATTACAGCTATATCAGTGTTTGCGCGTGCGAAGTAATCCGGGCCCTCGCGCATTCCAACCCGCGCTGGACCGAAACTGCGTGCTCCTTGTGGAGCATAGCGGCTGGCGGCAACCGCCGCTTTCGCTTCAGCTCTATTGTTGACCATGGGAATAATGATCGCCATCGCGCCTGCATCCAATATCTTGCCAATAATGCTGGGTTCGTTCCATGGCACGCGCACTACGCTCGCGGCATTACCGAGATCGAGTACCTGCAGCATGCTAAGCGTCATTTGATAGTCCACCAGGCCATGCTGAGCATCGACGCAGACATAATCGAAGTTCATCCTCGCGATTGCCTCGGCACTGATCGTGCTCGGTATCGCACACCAGGCGCCCAAGGTTGGGTCGCCTCTTGCCCAGCGAGCTTTTAGCGTCAGTTGCGCCATCGCCCTACCCCGTTTTCGCGAAATCCGGTTTACGCCGTTCCTGAAAGGCGGTGATGCCCTCGCGCGCCGCTGCGGTGCACGCACTGGCGCCGAACGCACGGTAACCTATCTCCAACGCGGCGTTGAGGCTATCCGCGATGGCCGCATCTGTGATTGCCTGCTCGAGAATGGCGACGACCTCCTTACTCAAAAGCTGACCATCGACCGATTTGCCGTCAACAGGTTCGAAAGGCGCGATGTCCACGGGCTGATCCCTAATTCTCTCGTGTCCGGCCGCAAGCCGAAGCACCTGCTCGGCGGCAAGTGCGAACAAGCCGGCGTGGCCGTCAGCAAGCGCATCGATAATCGTCAGTGCATGGCCTTTCTGCGCCGACAATTTCGCGCCGCGACGCAACATGTCGTGGAAAATATCAGAGGCGCCTGGCCAGCGCCGGTAAGGTACGACCATCGCACCGATCCCCGGCACAATGCCTAATGTGATCTCGGGGAGCTGCAGCCACGCATCGCGCACCGC
This sequence comes from Gammaproteobacteria bacterium, assembly GCA_965225625.1. GTDB lineage: Bacteria > Pseudomonadota > Gammaproteobacteria > JADZEE01 > JADZEE01 > CBDDBH01. The sequence goes on along the minus strand of CBDDBH010000015.1, from coordinate 75,682 downwards.
AACGATTGCATGGCATCGCATCGCCAGTTCAAGCCCCCCGCCCAGCGCCATACCGTTCAGCGCTGCGACCACGGGTTTCTTCATCACATCCAGATGCATGAGCAGCCGTGACGTATCCCGCCCATATTGCGCAGAGGCCTGCGCATCACCGAGTACGCTTGGAAACCGGCCGATGTCCGCACCTGCCGAAAACGCCCTTGGACCGTAGCCCGTTATAACAAAGCCCTTGATGGCCGGGTCGTCCTCATGTTCCGTGATGACCGACAATATTTCATCGGTTATTCCGTCGTGCAGCGCATTCAGTGCTTCCGGTCGGCGAATGGTGATCAGCTTGACGGCATCAGCAAGGTCATCCACTAACAGGTGACGGCTGTAGCCTTGATACGCGGAAAGTGCCTGTTTTGGCATCGGCATTCCCGGGCGCTCCCGTGCCAGTCTTTGCAAGATGCGGTCCGCTTCTGGCTCACCCAGGTCGCGTAGCAGCGATAACGGCCCTCGCTTGAAGCCCAACGCGAGGCAGCATCCCAGATCGAGATCCGCGGCGCTGCCTATTTCCCGATCCAGTATGTCGACGCTTTGCGAGAACAAAATCCCAAGCAGGCGATCACGGATCTGCTCGGCGCGTTCGCTGGGAACCTCCAATTTGATGCCCATCGGCACCGTGTTCCATCGCTCAACCGATCTAAAAACCGGCGCCGGACGGTAGTGCTCCCCCTCGGCATCTGCCTGTACGTTGTTGGTTGCCACGATAATCGGATTACCGTTCGCCATATTGATGACGAAAAATGGACCGACTTGCGCGAATTCGCTGGCAATACTGTCGATTTCGCCAGCGCTGGCGTTAGCGGTCAAATAACCGGATTCGTTACACCAATTATCGAAAATTCGATCGAGCATGAAACACGGGACATCAGCCGTGCGCAGCGGCACTTTACCGGTCGTGCAGAAAAGCCAGCGCAGGTAATCCACCAACTCCGGCGCGCCGTATTGCCATTGGATAACTTCCACTGCCGGGTTACGGAATGCTGGCGCAAAAAAATGCGTAATGGTGGTGCGCTCTTTGTGCTTAAGCTCGGCAAAAATCTGCGCGGCGGGCAACGAACTGGTGTTAGACGTGATGATCGTGTCGCTGGCAACAATAGACTCGAGCGTCGCATAGATCCGTCGTTTCAACGCCAGATCTTCAGTTGCCGCCTCGATCACCCAATCGGCATCGGCAATCGCGGCGTAATCCAGCGTCGCGGTTAGATTCTCCATAACACCCGCGGCCTGCGCTTGCGTTAATTTGCGCCGTGCGAGACCTTTTTCGGCGTATGCGGAGAACCTGTTGAGCGCACTGTCGAGTTTTTCCTGGTCGACGTCCACCAGGTACATTTTCAAACCGGGTATTTCACTTTTCAGGTAATAGCCGATATCCGGCCCGATGGTACCGGCACCGACGATGGCGACGCATTTGGGCAGCGCGCGCGATGGCGTGATTAGTAAGGGGTTTTGAATTGCCGCGGACATCAGGCCGCTTCCTGTGACGAATGCATGAACGACACTCCGTTAAGAGATGGCGACGCGATTATACAAGGCAGTGTTGCCGCAAGGCGTAAATGTTTATCGCCCATCCCCTTCCGCGCCCGCCAGTTTTTGATTACCGTGTCGTCCATCATGGCGAAGCAAGCAAGACGCAACCGCGACGCCGTACCGCCATCCGCTGCACCTGAACCTAACGTTGTAGTCGCGGATCTGTCACTTCGAGGGGTGGCAGCGTGCTTCTTTCTGTCGGGCCTGGCCGCATTGTTATATCAAACCGCCTGGTTGCGGCAGTTCGCGATCAGTTTTGGCACGTCAGAGTTCGCTGTGATTATGGTGTTGGCGGCTTATATGGGCGGCTTGGCTGTCGGCGCGCAGGTCGCCGGGCGCTATGTCGGACGGATCGGCAGACCAATTCTGGTCTACGGTCTATTGGAACTGGGCATTGCCGTGTCGGCATTGTGCGTACCCTTGTTGTTGTCGCTTGCCTGGACCGCACATGTGGCGATCCTCGGTGGCCAGGCCAGCCCGCCCGCAAGCGGCGGCGGGGTAACCAGCGCCGTATATTTGTTGATGGCGTTCATGGCTTTGCTGCTGCCAACCGGATTGATGGGAGCAACGCTGCCGCTGCTGGCGCGTCACGCCGTTCGGCGAGCGGCTGACATCGGCCCTCGCATCGGGTTTTTATACGCCATAAACACAGTCGGTGCGGTTACCGGCACGCTGATCGCAGCGTTTGTGCTACTGCCCAAACTTGGGCTGGCGGCGACGGTCTGGTGTGGCGTATTCGTGAATTTTATGGTGTTCGTCCTTGCCGCCGCGATTGCCCGAAAACTGAGCCCGGCGATGCTCGACGCTGCTACCGAGCGCCCACAGCCGTGGTCCGGTTTTGTGCCAGCGCTGGTCACGGCGTGGCGGCACGCGCGCGAATCAAATCCATTTATGCAGATGCTGCGGGACCCAATTTGGCTACTGCCGATCATGTTTCTCTCCGGCATGCTGGCGTTTATCTACGAAGTACTGTGGACGCGTTTACTCGGACATGTTCTGGGTGGCAGCATCTTTGCATTTGCGACTATGCTGGCTAGTTTTCTTGCCGGCATTGCCATTGGCAGTGCTGTCGGGGCCCGGCTGGCGGTCACACAGGTGCGCGCGCATCAGGTGTTTTATATAACGCAAATCGGTATCGCGCTGATGTCGATAGCGATATACCTGGGTTTCGCTCACCTCGTGCCGGAGCATGGCGGTCTGAAAGGTAATGTTCTGCTGGCCGCGGTGATCTTATTACCTGCGACGTTATTCATCGGCGCGACCTTCCCGCTTGCGGTACGCATCGTGGTTCACGATCAGGAGATGGCAGCATCGGGTAGTGCCAGCGTCTACGCCTGGAACACAGCTGGCGCCATCGCCGGGGCAGTGTTGGCAGGATTCCTGATGATCCCGGCACTGCGTTACACCGGTACGATAAAAGTCGCGGTGGTAGGCAACCTGTTGCTGGCATTGTGGGCGGCCTACCTCATAAGGCCTTCGAACCGCAAAGCTGTGATCGCCGCCGCACTATTGGTCGCCGGCGTCACGGCATTTTTTCAGCCCAACCGGCTCGATGCTGTCGTCAATGCGTCGCCGTTGCAAAATATGCCAGGCGGGCACGAGATGAATTACGGCGTGGGCCGCAACGCAACCGTGCTCATGTTGGAAATCAACGGCAGCTTTAATTTGCGTACCAACGGTCTACCCGAGGCGAGCGCGTCATCAAAAGGACAACCACCCTATAAGCACTCGCAACAGTGGTTGTCAGCTTTGCCGGTACTCGCGCGTCCCGACGCGCGCTCAGTCCTGATTATCGGTTTTGGTGGCGGGGTTACGATTGAAGGTGTGCCACCGGCGGTAGAAACCATCGATGTCATCGAACTTGAACCGGAAGTGATTGCGGCCAACCGGGCAATCAGTGCGCGGCGGCAGAAAGATCCTTTTGCCGATCCCCGTGTAAATATCATCATCAATGACGCACGCGGTGCTCTGGCCCTCACCGATAAACGCTACGACGTTATCGTCTCGCAGCCTTCGCATCCCTGGACCGCCGGGGCATCGCATTTATATACCCGGGAGTTTCTCGAAATTGTCCGCTCCCATCTGACCCCCGACGGCGTTTTCCTGCAGTGGATGTGCGTGACCTGCGTGGACAAAGCGTTATTCAGGACACTGGCAGCCACCATCATCGACGCCTTCCCCTATGCACGCATGTATCGGCCCTATCCGGACGAATTAATGTTCGTTGCCGGCGATAGCCCGGTGGATATCGAACGGACCGTTGTGGCAAGCGGCTGGTCCGGCGGCGAATGGCCGGCGCATTACAGCGCAATCGGTATCAATTCAGTCGAAGATTTAATGGCAACGCTGGCCCTGGACGAGGCGGGTCTTGCCGCTTTTGCCGGCACTGCTGCCGTTAATACCGACGATAATAATCGACTGGCTCTTCACAGCCACACACAAATGGCAGGCCTGCAAGCCGATGCCGTCAACGCATTATTGTTGCCGCATGATCCGCTGACCCATGCCGACAACTGGCTGTTCGAAAGTCAGGATGCCGACATCAATTTCGGTTATCTCACCAACCGGCTGCTCACTCTGGGGTTTGACTACCGTGCTATCGCCATGCTCGATGCCATTCCCGATCGCGCTGCCGCGGCGCTGTCGGCGGGCCTGGGCTTGTCCGCGGCGGGCAAACGAGTACAAGCGCGACAGGCCATTCGCGACGGATTGCGGCTGGATCCGGGCAGCCAGCAGGCCCGCTTCGCGCTGTTAACCGATTCGCTAACCGAGCTGGCTGCCAATACGGCGCCGATGGAGCTCATCGAAGCAGCTGCGCTATTGGAGGGTTCGGCGCGCGCCGTCGTGCGCGGTTGGGAATACGGTTACGACCGGCAATGGGCGGGCATTTACCGCCTCGAACCACTGCTTGCCCAAGCGCGTCCTACCGATTTATGGTATCCACTCGCGGTGAAACTGCGCGCGGAATGGCGCACCAAGGTTTCCACCCAGCAACCCCAGCTCGCGTTGCAGGCGATCGATATCATTGATCGCGCGATTGCGACACATCACGCTACTGATTTATTTGTTTTGCGGGCAGGCAGCGCAGTAATCGCAGGTAAACCGCGGTATTTTGTGGAGACGGCCGCGGTACTGGCGGGGCTGATAACGACCAAGCTCGATCGGGTCAAACATAATGAATATCAGTTTTTCCCGGGCGAACTCAATATCATGCACCTACGTGTCACCGGGATCCTGGCAGGTCTGCGAAGCGCCGGCGAAGCAATGCCCGCGACCAGGTACCGCGTCGAGGAAGTCACCGCGACCTATGAAAAGCTGGTCGAGCGGGTCAGCAAGCTGATTAAATCTCGAGGGTAGAATCACACGACAATAAGTCCCGTTTCAACCTATGCTGCAAGTTGTGCTTATAGACGAGAAACCTCAAGGAGAAACTACCATGACTACACATACCGGAGGATGTTTGTGCGGTAACGTGCGTTACGAGTTCGACGCGGAGCCGCTTATGACCGCGAACTGCTTTTGCCGCGATTGCCAACAGGTCACTGGCAGCCCGATGACCACGGTATGTGGCCTGCCCGAAACGGCCTTCCGGCTGCTGCAGGGTGATCTGGGTGAATACACCGTTACCGGATCCAGCGGCAAAGCCGTCACGCGTCAGTTTTGCACGCAGTGTGGCTCTGCGCTGTTTACACGCGGAGAAGTGGCTCCCGGTATATTCTTCGTGAAAGCGACCAGCCTCGATGATCCGAGTTGGGTCAACCCGGACACCAACGTCTTTACCTCGGCCGCGCAGCCGTGGGCACATGTCAGCGAGCTGGCAAACAATTTCCCGCAGAACCCGCCGGTGTAGAGGCTCCGATAAGCGCTATAGGCTACTCCGCGAATTCCTCGCGCAGTTGCGTTGCAGCGTCACACATTGCCTTGAGCTTGCCGTAGGCGACTGCGCGCGGCAGGTATTTCATGCCGCAATCAGGCGCCAACAGCACGCGAGCGGCGTCAATATGCGGCAGCGCGCGTTTGACACGGCTGACTACTGTATCCGCGGTCTCGATCGCCTGCGTCGAAAGATCTATCACGCCCAACAGTATTTCTTTGTCCGGTAATTGCTCGAGTATTTTGCAATCGAGATTGGATTGAGCGGTTTCAATGGAAACCTGGTCGCAGTTGATATTGACGAATTCGGGCAGAAAGGAATAGGCCTGCGGGCGCTCATGAATGAGCGCGGCATAGCCGAAACAGATGTGGACACAGGTGGTGCCGCCGACACCATCCAAGGCACGATTGAGAGCGTCAATTCCGTATTCCCGGGCCGCTTCCGGCCGTGCCTGCATGTACGGCTCATCGATTTGCACGACATCCGCACCGGCAGCGAATAAATCGCGGATCTCCGCGTTTACAGCGTCTGCATAAGCCGACGCACACTCCTGCGCGGATGCATAGTATTCGTTTTGTGCCTGCTGGCTCATGGTAAAGGGCCCGGGCACCGTGAACTTAATCGGGAGCTCGGTATTGGCGCGTAAAAACGCAACGTCTTGGGCACCGACCGAGTGCCGCCGCGACACCGGCCCGACTACACGCGGCACTTTCACGGGATCGCCACTGCGATCCCGTGCTTCTCCGGGATTATCCGTATCAACGCCGGCTAGCGCCGTCGCGAAATGGTTGGAGTAGCTCTCGCGCCGCATTTCACCGTCAGACACAATGTCGATTCCGGCGCGCTCCTGATCGTAAATAGCCAGACGGGTAGCATCGTCCTGGGCCTCGGCAAGTTGTTCAGGCGCGATTCGCCAAAGTTCCAGCGCGCGCGTGCGTGGCGGGAAACGTGCCGCGAGCTTTTCACGATCGATAAGCCAATCGGGTTGCGAATAGCTGCCGACGATAGTGCAGGCGAACAACTGATTAGTCATAGTGATTAACTCCAGGAAGCGTGGGTACGTGGAAAAATGTTGAGACTATCCAATATTGCCTGTTCCATCTGCAATAACGATCGGGGCTGTCGGCATCCACCCTGTCAAGGGCGCCTCGACACTTTAGCTCCCGGCGGCGCCGGCCCTCTATAATGTCACTATTGTCCGTGATGAAGGCGCAAAACCACAATATCCTACAAAGTCTCGGCCCAGGCATTCTGCTGGCCGCGGCAGCGGTCGGCGTGTCCCACCTGGTGCAATCAACCCGCGCAGGCGCCGAGTTTGGATTTGCGCTCGCCGGCGTCATCGTTATTTCCTGTGTCCTGAAGTACCCCGCTTTTCGCTTTGGTAACGAATACGCTGCCGCCACCGGTGAAACACTGATAGACAACTATCGGCGGCAGGGGTGGTGGGCAGTCGCACTGTTTGTCGTCGTGATGCTCGCCAGCATGTTCGTTGGCGCGGCGGCAGTCGCGCTGGTCAGCGCGGGGTTGGTTAAGACTGTGCTCGGACTGCAGGCTGACAGCACTTTGATTGCCAGCATCCTGCTGGTCATTGGCGGTGGCTTGCTCATGCTCGGCACCTATCGTGGATTTGAAACAATGGTGAAAATACTCGTCGCTCTATTCACCATCGCAATCCTGGCGGCAACCGCGTTGGCGCTGCCGGCCCTCGACATCGCCAGCGTGAGTCTCGCGCTGCCGTCGGATATCGATCTGCGCACGGTTTTGTTTATCGTCGCGCTGGCAGGTTGGATGCCGGCGCCGTTAGATGGCTCGGTACTACAATCTGTGTGGACCTGCGCGAAAGCGCGGACCCAGGGACTACCGAGCCTTGCGGAGTCGCGTTTGGATTTTCATATCGGCTTTGGCTGCGCGTTGTTTCTTGCCCTATGTTTTCTCACGCTGGGCGCCAGCATTATGCATACGGCCGGCATTGAATTTGCCGCCACGCCCGGCGCCTTCACCGCTCAGGTCATTGGTCTGTTCACCCAAACCATCGGCAGTTGGACGGCGCCGATCATTGGCCTGGCTGCGCTCGCAGTGATCCTGTCGACCTTCATGACGATATTGGACGGATATCCACGCTCGCTCGAGGTACTGGTAACGCCGCATCAGCCGAACACCGACGGAAAATCCGAAGGCTGGATTTACCTGGCGTTGGTCGGCGTCCTCGTGTGCGGAGCGATTGTGCTGCTGAACCTGTTCATGAAGTCATTCAAGGCCTTCATTGACCTAACCGCCAGCATATCGTTTTGTACCGCGCCGCTGATCGCGCTGCTTAATCACCGCGCTATGATGAGTGCGACGGTGCCGCAGGACGTGCGTCCAAAAGGTTGGTTGCGATTTTTGAGTATCACCGGAATTGTAGTACTGGGCGGGTTCGCCTTGTTCTACGTCTACCTGCTGATGTTCTATACGTAGAGCACACCTTCAGGCAGGTGCGTCATTCACCTGCGCAGCCCTCACCTTGTGCCTCAGGTTTCGTATAATTGGCACAAACAACACTGCAGCGACCAAACACGCCGCGAAACCAGGCCAACCGGTAGCCGCATACGATGCGTCGCGTGCAACAAGACCAAAGATGACCGGCCCCATACCGTAAGCAATCAGTTGATAACCGATAGCCGCCGCTGCAAGCCGACCTTGGGGATCTAAAGCCGCGGCCGCGCCGAGTACGTAAGGAGAGGTAAACAGGAATACACCGCCGTACAGCAAAACGCCAAACAAATAGCCGCCGTGGTTGCTGGCAAAGGCAATGCTGAGACACGCGGCACCACTCAAAAACACACCCGCTAACAGCGGCAATGCCCGGCCCCAACGGGTACCCATCCATCCCGCAATGGCTGCACCGCAGACCCCCGCCAGCGTTGAGCTCGATAACATCAGACCGATAGTGCCGGGATCGATTCCAAGTCCCGTACCTATTCTTTCAGTCGACGAATAAATCCCTCCTTGACTTACGTACATGAACGACATGGCCAGTAGCAGCAAGGCGGCCATGCCCCAGGGGATCCTCGCGGGTTCGACATAGCGCTGCGTTTCAATTTCCTGACGATTCGGCAGGCGCTTAATAAGTGGAATGGCGCCAGCCACGAGCGCTGCCAGCAACAAGTACACAATTTGATGGCCGCCGGCTTGCGCCAGCGAAGGCAGTACCACCAGCAACAGTGCAAACGCACTGGCCATGACGGCCGACACACGCCCATACATTCGCTCCGGATCCGCAGACACCGCGATGACCGTGTTTACCGCGGCCAGCACGCACCCTGCTCCCATGCCGGCCAGCGATCGACACAGCGCCAGGACTAAAAATGTATCCGTGAACGCCGAGCTGAGTTGCGCCACAGCCGCAAGCGACGCACCCCACAACGCCATGCGCCGCCACGACCATATTGCAACCCGCGTCGCCATAAGTATGCTGGTCACTGCAATGGCGAGTATTTCCAAGCTGCCCAGAAGTCCTGCCTGTGCCGGATCCAACCCCAAGCCCTGCGACGTTGCACCAATTTGGATAGGTACGGTATACGGAGCCATCAGCCCGACAAACAGGGTCGCTGCAATGATGTACAGCGGCGTTTCAGCAACGTTGCTTTGGGATCCGGAACGGGTCATTGCCTGATTGTGCCATTAACTGTGGGTTAGATTATCTACTGTTGCTGAAAATATGCCGTTTAGGCACGCGCACTTTATTTATGGGACCGTTAGGCTCATAGTTTTCGACGGTTCGAATTTCAGCTCCGCCTAGCTAGCGCGCATACCTTCTGGGAGGCATTAAAGCTTATGAAGAATTGGCTTAGGCATTGCCTGCGAAAGGCTACCCAAACCGATGAGCGGGTGGCTGCGCGCCGCGGATTCCTATACAAGCTCGCGGCACTCATTGTCACAACTGCCGCGCTGCCCTTTACGGCAGGTGCTCGCGCGGCCACTGCCGCTATTAGCGTTGCCGATCTCGCATCATTACAACGCAAGCTCAGCGGGCGCATCCTGCCACGCACTGCGCAGGATTATGAAATTTGGCGCCTGAGCATGATGTGGCAGGTGCTCAAGGCGAACCGCTACCCCGATCTTCTGGTGCAGGCGGCAAACGAGGCCGATGTAATCGTCGCAGTCAAGTTTGCACGTGCACATAGTATGAAAATCGCTGTGCGCTGCGGTGGCCACAGTTGGTGCCATTCGGCGATGCGCGACGGCGGCATGTTGCTTGACATCTCGAGTTTGCGTGATGTTTCCGTTGATGCGGACACGCGCACCGCTGCGGTACAACCGGCCATCAACGGTCGAGAATTCGCGGCACTGCTCGAGCCCTATGGACTGGCCTTCCCCATTCCCCATTGCGGCATGGTGCCGCTGAGCGGCTATCTGCTGGGCGGCGGACTCGGCTGGAATGGCGAATCCTGGGAGGGGATGGCTTGTTTCAGCGTCAACGCGGTCGAAATTGTCACCCCGGATGGAGAACTAATTACCGCTGATGCACAAAACCATACGGACTGGTTCTGGGCCGCACGTGGGGCAGGGCCAGGCTTCTTCGGTGTCGTCACACGCTATCACCTGCAGTTGTATCCGCTATCCAAAGCGATTACGACCAGCACCTACATTTGGCCGTTAAAACATCTGCGAGAGGTGGTCGAATGGTGGACGGAAGTTTCCGAAGACCTTGCCACCAATGTCGAAATTATCTTCCTTATGGCAACTGCGCCCGACGCCGTCTTTGAGCAGTGCCAGGGCGACAGTCAGGGAAAAGTTTGCATCGTATCCGCGACGGCGTTCGCCGACACGCCGGAACAAGCCAAAAGCGCCTTGGCACCCCTTGCCGATAGCCCGCTGCGTGAACAATGTGTCATCCGCGACGAATACCAGCCGTCACCGTATAAGGTATTGTTCGATTGGGACGACGCCGCGTTTCCGCGCGAACGCGTGGTTGCCGACACGCTGTGGTCGAACGACAAACCGGTGGAGGTCCTCTCCGCGGTCTGGGAACATTTCAAGGCTGTGCCTTCGCCAAACACAACCGTCATTTGCCAACTACGACCTAAACCTCGCGAGTTTCCCGATGCCGCGTATTCACTGCGGGCACCCACTTATATTGCCAGCTACGCTAACTGGAAAGACCCGGAAAACGATGCGATCAACACCCAGTGGTTACGCGATGCCATGCGGCTAATGGAGCCTTTTACGATTGGCCATTACGTCAACGAATCCGATCTTGCCGCGGACACCAAGCGTTCGGTGAATTCGTATTCCCCGCAAAATTGGCAACGTATTCAACAATTGCGTAAGCAGTATGATCCCGACTCGCTGTTCCATACCTACATTGGCCTGGAGTAATAATCTTAATGAATGCACCAATTTGGAATCTAGTAACCGCTGAGCCATTTTGCCGAATCGCAGCGCGCCTCGGTTTAATCGTCGCAATATTAACCGCGCCGATAGCCTCAGCCGATAACACTGACTCCACAGCGGGTGCAGACAGCGCCGCACTGGTGGCCAAGGTTTACAAAGGCTTCGAAACCGGAGACATGAATACCATCCTGTCGTACATGGCCGAAGACGTCGAATGGATCCACCCAGGACCTGCCAACATTCCGTTTGCAGGGGTATTCAAGGGCAAACAGGGTGTCGGGCAATTTTTTTCACGCGCATTTGCGGAACTGGATGTGCTTGAGCAAAAGATCTTCGATTTCGTTGTTGACGGCGACACCGTAGCGGCACTCGGCTTCGAGCACATGCGCGTCAAGTCCACGGGACGTGAATATCAGAGTAACTGGGTGCATCTCTACACGGTACGCGACGGGCATATCGTACGGTTCGAGGAATATATTGATACGGCTGCGGTGTCTGCGGGGTTCCCGCCTTAATTACCCCCCATCCGACCGCCAAGGATGGCGGAAGTGCAGGTAATGCACGACTGCAGGGACGTAGGAGGTACGAGTCCAGGGATGGACGAGGTAGAGCGAAGCAGGAAGCCAGAGCCGAGAGCGAAGCAGGCGCTAGAGCCGACGAGTCCACGGATGGACGAGGTAGAACGACGCAGGAGGCCAAAGTCGAGGAGCATCTACCTGCCTGTCCTGTTCTAGAACTCGGCTTACGCCTCGTTAAGAACCCTCTCCCCTTGCGCGAGAGGGTTGGGGTGAGGGGTAATAAAAATGCGGAGATTACCAAGCCCCTAAACTAAGTAGTCCCGCTAGAAAGGTGCAATCCCACAACGCCAAGCACGACCAAACCAATGCTCGCCACCTTCATGGCATTGATCGACTCATCGAAATAAACAACGCCGATGACCGCGACACATGCTGTACCAAGTCCCGCCCACACGGCGTAGGAAACGCCTAAATCGATTTTTTTCAGGGCCAGCGTCAAAAATACAAACGACAATATGTAAAACACAAAAATAGCAATCGAGGGTACAAGACGCGTAAATCCTTGTGACAGTTTCATGGACGTCGTGCCGCACACTTCCGTTAAGATCGCTGCGATCAGATACAACCACGCTTGCAACATTGTCAGCCTCCGGTTAGCCGTCTGGATCCTCGATTAACGACGCAAAATTTTGCAATACCTGATCGCCATAGTCAGAATCTCGCAAGTTTTTGCGTATCTGCGCTGCCTCCTCACCGCCTAATCCTCCGCGTTGCTCATCGTAGTCGATAAAGAATCCGCACAAACCCGCTGAGATTTCCGGATGGAACTGCAAGCCCCAGGCTATGCCGTTCCAACTGAAGGCCTGCACGCTGGTATTGTCGTTATGCGCCAGACGGGTCACCTCGGGCGGCAGATCCATAACCGCCTGGCTGTGATGAGTAAGAAACTCAGCGCGCTTGGGTACGTTGCGAAAAACTGGATCGTCAGACGCCGCATCGTCGAATTCCACCACGATGGTGCCGGCCTCCGTGCCGTTCGGATTCCAATCGACGGTACCACCCAACGCTTGCGCCAATAAGTGATGGCCGTAACAAATCGCTAATACCGGGATCTGCACGTCTAGTACGCGTTCAAGCCAGGCCTGGGTATGCAGGCTCCAGGGATGATTGTCGGTAATCATCTGAGCAGCGCCGCTGATGACGACGCCGCTGAGGGTATCCGCACCGGGCAACGCCTCACCTCGGCTAGGATCGACCACCTGAAATTCTTCGCTGGCCATGCCCATACAACGCGGGAAAATCACTGGATAGTCACCCCACTGGCGGGTTACCTCCAATGGCATGTCGCCGAATTTGAGTAACAGCGGTTTTCGCGTCATCGAAACGTGGATTCCATTAACATAGGCGCACATTCTAATCGCTTTCTGCCAGGGATTAATGATGACTCGAACGAATCCGCCCTTCCGTGCAGAGCACGTTGGCAGTCTGCTGCGGCCACGACGACTCAAGGATAGTGCCAAAGCGTTGGCTGCCGGAGATATACCGCAGGCCGAATACGACCAGGTGTTGAATGAAGAGACCCTGCGCGCGGTGAAACTTCAGGAAGATGCGGGTCTGGAAGTCATAACCGACGGTGAGTTGGGACGTATGTCATGGTTTGGTTTTTTCTTCCAACGTATGGACGGATTCACGTTTGCAAAATCCGCATTCAAATTTCGAGATGCCGAAGGCCAGGAATACGATTTTCAGACGGGTTATTCCGTGGACAAAATGCGCCGTCGCGGCTCTATCTGCAAAGACGATTTTCTACGCATTCATAACGCCACGCAGGCAACTGCCAAAGCAACCATTCCGGCACCGACTGCGTTTCATTTCTTTCGCGGCGACGAGACCCGAGATCCCCAAGTCTATCCGGATATACAGGAATGGTGGGACGACCTGATCGATGTCTACCACACGGAGATCCGGGAATTAGCCGAAAACGGCTGCCGCTATTTGCAATTCGACGAAGTACCGCTGGCAATGCTCTGCGATGAACGCGTCAGAACACAATCAGCCAGCATGGGGATGGAACCAGAGGCTATCACGACGACCTACATCGATATCATCAATCGAGCAGTAAGTGCCTGCCCGCAGGACATGGTTGTCGGCATGCATATGTGTCGCGGCAATCTCCGTTCGCGATGGCTGGCCGAAGGCAGCTATGAACCGGTCGCGGAGCGCATTTTCAATGAACTTAACATCGACGCCTATTTCCTCGAATACGACACCGATCGCGCCGGCGACTTTGAACCATTGCGATACGTGCCTGAGGGTAAAACCGTGGTCTTAGGGTTGGTCAGCACCAAAACACCTCAACTCGAAGCATCGGAGACCCTGAAACAACGGATCGACGCGGCGAGTCGCTACGTACCATTGGAACGACTGGCGCTGAGCCCTCAATGCGGTTTCGCCAGTGTAGCCGGCGGCAACTCGCTTACGGAAGAGGAACAGATGGCGAAGCTGCGATTGGTTGTGGATGTTGCGGCGGATGTTTGGAGATAGCGCCTCGTCACCCAGGGCTTTTTTGCCGACCTTATTTTATAACCCCTCACCCGACCGCCAGGGATGGCGGTCGGGTGAGGGGTTATAAAATTAACCACCCGTGGACTCGGAATCTGGGCGTGCCGCCCTAAACTCGATAATCCTGACTTTCCTTCGCGAACTCAATAAAAAACTCAATCGCCTGCGGATTAGCCATGGCATCTCGGCTGGCGGTCTTCTCCATGAGCAGACCTGACAAAATCTTGCGCACCGGGATTTCCATTTTTTTCCGCGTCAACGTGTAAGGGATCTCCTGGACCTGGTAGATCTTATCCGGCACGTGCCGCGGCGAAAAATCCAGGCGGATTTTGTCGCAAATCTTTTTGCGCAGAGGATCATCCAGTGTCAGTCCATCTCGCAGCGCAACGAATAACGGCATGAAGAACCCTCCATCCGAGAGGTTCAGATTGACGACCAGGCTATCTTCTATTTCACTCAGTCCTTCCACTGCCCGGTAAACTTCTGCTGTTCCGATACGCACTCCGTAGCGATTCAGCGTCGAATCAGAGCGTCCGTATATATAGCAACCACCGCGCTCGTTAATCTTCTGAAAATCACCATGCCGCCAGGTGCCGGGAAAATCACGGAAGTATGAATCGAGGTAGCGTTGATTATCCGTATCATTCCAGAAATACAGCGGCATGGACGGTATCGGCTGTCGACAAACGAGTTCACCGACCTCACCGATGATCGGCTCGCCCGCTTCGTTATAGGAATGGATGTCACAACCGAGCAGGCGCGCTTGAATTTCGCCGGCGTGCACTGGCAGCGTCGGCACGGCACCAATAAAGCCGGCAGCAATATCGGTGCCGCCACACTGCGAGCCAACCCACAGGTCCTCTCGCACATTCTCGTAACACCAGGCCATCGTTTCGGGCATCATCGGCGAGCCGGTCACGAATATGCCTTCTATCCGTGACAAATCGAAGCGATCTTTGGGAACTATTTGATGCTGCACCATGATTTGGATGAAGGTCGGGCTGGAACCAAAAAACGTCGCAGCGCTTTCTTCCGCCACTCGCCACAAGGTATCCGCAGCTGGATACAATGGATTGCCATCATACTGAACGATCGAGCAACCGGTCAGCAAACTACCTACCAGCACGTTCCAAACGATCCAGCCGGTTGACGTATACAAGAACACGTTTGCGTCTGGCCCCAGGTTGAAGTGGAAAGACACACCTTTCAACGTCTCCAACACAATTCCGCCATGACCATGAACGATGGGCTTGGGTAATCCGGTAGTCCCGGAGGAAAAAACGATCCACAACGGGTGATCGAAATCGACCTGCTCGAACTCGAATTCGTCTGCGCCCGGATCCTGCCCGGTAACCAGTTCGTCCCACGCTACCGCTTTATCGAGCTCCGGCGTCGGATCGTTGCGAAACAAGTGCGAAATGTAAATCACTCGTTCCAGGCTCGGCAGCGCAGCAACGATACTTGCAACCTCGTCACGGCGGTCCTGATCTTTGCCACCAAAGCGGTAGCCATCGACGGTGATCAAGACCTTTGGCTCAATTTGCTCAAACCGATCGAGCACGCTCTTGGTGCCGAAGTCCGGCGAGCAACTCGACCAGATTGCGCCTATGCTGGCGCAGGCATACAAGCCGATCGCACTGTGCGGAATATTCGGGATATAGGACACCACCCGGTCGCCCGGAACGACACCCATGTTGCGCAGGGCGGTGGCAAGGCTGCGTGTTTGGGACGCTACCTCATCCCAACTCATTTGCGCCAGCGGCGCAATTTCCGACGAATGGTAGATTGCCGTTTTGCCCGGCGTCGCTTTGCGTAGAATATGCTCGCCAAAGTTCAGACGGGCGCCCGCAAACCACTGTGCACCCGGCATGACCCGTTCTTTCAGGACACATTCATAGGGGGCCGATGATTGCACTTCAAAGTAATCCCAGATGGATTGCCAGAACGCTTCCAGCTCATCAACGGACCACTGCCAGAGCGCCTCGTAACTATCGAAGGTCAAGCCGCGCTCATCACGCAGCCATTGCTGATAAGCGGTGATATGAGCAGCGGCAATGCGCTGGGGTGAGGGAGTCCAGAGTAATTCGCCTTCAGCTACCATTGGGTGTTGCACCTATCCACGTTTATTTGTGTTTGCGTAACGTGCTGATCACGACCATAGCATCGCAGCCGAGGCGCGACGCCTACAGATGAGATTTTAAACCAGGTTCTGATTTTTGAGGGCGCTTGAGCGTCCATGGAAGAGCGCGATGGTCTCACCCGCCGGGTTCGTCACCTGCACATCGTAAAACCCGGTCCGACCGTTATCGGTACGCTCTTCCGCCGTCGCGGTTAAAACCTCGTCGAGTTTGCCCGGCGCCAGGAATTCGATACTGGCACCGGCAGCAACCTTGCGTTGATTGTAAGAATTGCAGGCATAGGCAAACGCCGTGTCTGCCAATGTGAAAATCATCCCGCCATGGCAAATGTCATGGCCGTTGGTCATCTCTTGGCGCACGCGCATTCGCATGATTGCGCGTCCCGGGCTGATTGTGACCAAGGAAATCCCGAGCGCGCGAACGGCATTATCGCGTGCGGCCATAGCGGCCGCACACTGCTCCGCCAATTGTTGA
Organism: Gammaproteobacteria bacterium; assembly: GCA_965225625.1. Classification (GTDB taxonomy): domain Bacteria; phylum Pseudomonadota; class Gammaproteobacteria; order JADZEE01; family JADZEE01; genus CBDDBH01. The sequence goes on along the minus strand of CBDDBH010000015.1, from coordinate 59,168 downwards.
GCAGTTGTTTCAGTCATAAAAAAAGGGGACAGAACCTGATTCTGTCCCCTTGGAGAATTTACAGTAATTAGTTGCCGAAGCGATGCCGGAAGGTGCCGCCTATCCAACGCGGTGGGGCCACCGAGCGAATGGTCGTACCGGTGAAACCGCTGAACTCGAACGCCGTCGGGAAATACACCTCGTCGCCCAGGTTTTTAACCCACAATTCTAGGTCCGTGCGGTCGTCAGCGCTGGTCCAGCCCAGTTTGGCGTTAACCACTACGTAATCGCCTTCCACTAATGCCGGATGGTCGACAGCGTTAATAGTCACGGTGTCGACAAAATTGAAATCGACCTGCGCGCTCATTCTGCCACCCAAGAAACTCGCCCACTCGTAGCGAGCCAGACCGTTCAGCATGACGTCGGGGGCATTGGGCATGGGGCGGTTTCTAGTGATACCGGCGAACGTAAAGTCCTTCTGTTCGGCGTCTTGTAGGCCAATCCCGAATAGGAAATCCCAGCCCTCCCACGGATTCGCTACTATCTCGATCTCAGCGCCCAGGTTCTCAGCATCGATGTTGCTGAGGAACAAATCGATCCCTAAGTTTTCGAAACTCTGAAAATCGTTGTAGTCGTAGTAGAAGATACTGGTGTTTATCCGCGTCATGCCGCCAAACAAAGAGGCCTTGAAGCCGCCTTCATAACTCCACAGAATCTCACCGTCGAACTCCACCGCGTCGACGAGATAAGTCGATGCCGGGCCACCGTTGAAACCGCCGGCCTTGTGGCCGCGTGACACTTTGGCGTAAACCAGCCAGTCGTCATTTGGCGTCCAGTCGAGTTCGATCTGTCCCGACCAGTCACCTTCGCTGCGTGTAAGATTAAGATTGGTCGACTGTGCCGCTCCGGGCTGAAAATGTGGCGAGCAGTCGGACGCCGCCGCTGGGGTCGGATCGCCGATGAGCGCACCCGCGCCGGGGCAGGTTGGCCTGAAGACAAAGTCTTTGTCGTCCTCTGTCCAGCGAATACCTCCGATCAGAGTAAAATTCGGCGCGAAATTCCACTCGGACTGGATAAAGGCTGCCCAGGTATCGGTCTCTAAGAAAATTGTGTTGTCTAGATTGAAACCGAAAAATAGTTCGGTCACGCCAGTGTGCATGTCGCTGTCGATATTCAGGTAATACGCACCAACGACATGTTTCGCGTTTTCAGTTTCCCAACTCAGCCGGAATTCTTCGGTGAACTGGTTGCTGTCCATGTCCTGAAAGAAATTGAACGCGTCGACCGGCGAACTCTCCGTATCTTCCTGATAGCGTTTCTTCAAATCCTGCCAATTGATGATGTTGGTAATGTGGAATCCGCCTACATCCCAGTTGAGTTCGCCCGTGATGCCGTAGTGGTCACGCTTGTAAAAGCCTTCGGTATTAGCCTCAACAGTAAAGGGGTCACCGTCGTCCACCGTCCCGAAACAATCGGCCGAACCAGCCGGAGGAAACCCGGGTGGAAAACCGATGGCGCCACAGAATGCCTGAAAATCGGCGACACTGGGATTCCGTTGGGTCAAGCCCTCCGCGCCACCAGGCGCCGAGGCGAATGTGTCGTAAATTTGACCGTTGACATTATCGTTGCCCCAATTACCGATCACCAGCAACGACAGGTCCTCGTTGGGCTCGAACAGGGCTTGCGCCCGACCGCTGAAATTGCCCACCTCAGAGAAGTCCTCGCTCGGCAACGCCACATTGTCAATGTAGCCGTCGTTTTGGTGGTAGGCCATGGCCAGCCGACCCGAGAGGGTGTCGGTCAGGGGGCCACTCACCGCACCTTCGGTGCGGAACTGACCGTAATAGCCGCCTGTTAGTTCGATGTAGCCCTCGTATTCCCTCGTCGGTCGTTTGCTAATGAGGTGCACCACGCCGCCTGTTGCGTTACGGCCGAACAGGGTGCCTTGCGGACCACGTAACACCTCGATTCGCTCGAGATCGAAGAAAGAGAATCCCACGCCGGCCAGATAGCTGTTATAAGCGCCGTCTGAGTACACTGCGACCGGGGGTTCCTGAAGGTCTGCGAAGTCGAGCTGAGCAGAGCCACGTATGGTGAAAATGGTCGTGACACCGCTGCCGTAGTCGGTAATCATCAAACCCGGCACCTGCTCATCGATCTGTGTTGTTTCGGTAAAGCCCAGGGCTTGAAGTTGATCTCCGCTGAACGCGGTGACCGAAATACCGACATCGGAAAGCTGTTGTTCGCGCTTCTGGGCGGTAACCACCACCTCTTCGAGCACTTGTGCGTAGGCTTGGGTAGCGGCGAGCGTTAACATCAGCAGGACGCATGTGGTGACGCGATTGAAAATCATTTCGGCGATTCCCCCTTGGTTTCAAGCTTCACTGGACGATTCCGTGTCCATTAGTTGCTGCAAGATACTCTTTTATCGCTCATTTTTCTAGCAAATGATTAAAAAACGAGCATTCTGTCGCAGCATTACCACATTTACTCATCGCTGCCGAACTTCAACCGATTGTCCATGAGCCACGACGAGGGTTCCGTATTTTCTAACCGTTTCGCCCTGCCGTAAGCATCCCCGCCGACAGTCTCAGGATAGGTATTTTCGTTCGCAACGAGGGTTCGTACGTTTATATCTTCAGGGGTGACGTTAAAAACGATGCCGTCGTGCAATAGGGTCAGCGGTCCGCTGTAGGTTGAACGGATAGCGTCATAAACGAGCGGCGCGCTTTCGCGGTCGTAGAAAAAGTGAAAACCGGCCGCCATGCGCGGTTTCGTCAGACTGAATACCCGCCCGGCGGCCGCGGGTTGTGTGTGGATCACGGAGCCAACGATCGTTGCAGTCTGCTCGTCCCAACCCCAGATGTCGACCATGCGCTGCAGGGTATCGATGGACTCGTGGATAAGTAAATCGGCGTTTTGGGCATTGTCGACGAAGAACTTGGTCGGCGTCGTATCGCCGGAATAAACGAAACTCAATCCGTTCCAATCGAGCCGATAGCTGACAGCACCGTCCATCCCGTGCAAGGCCGGAAAACTCGTGATCTTGACGCCATTCTCCTCATAAACGGCATGGGTTTTGGCGAAATCGAACTCATGCACCTCGATCGCGCCGCCCGCCGCCGGTAATTTGCCGTGGCGCATGGCCAGATCCCATTTCCAGGCGTTTTTCTGCATTTCGATGAAATAGGCGGTGCCGAATTCGCGAGTACTGCCGGAGGGCCCCCAAACCTCTAGTGGTTTATCAAAGCGCCCGGCGACCCAGCCACCGATCCACAGCCAGGCGATATCGCCGGCGTGATCGGTGTGCAGGTGTGTCAGAAACACCTTGCTAGCCGCGCGGTAGGAGACCCGCAGCATGGGAAAATTGGCCTGCGAACCGGTTCCAATGTCGAAGAAGAAATTATCGCCGTTGCCCAGTTCGACGAAAAACGATGCAGAGGCTTGCGAGCGCCGCGGCTCTGGGTTGCCGGTACCCAGAGCGGTAACGCGCATTTCGTTGGACGCAAGGGTTTCGGTGCCTGGGTAGAACTCGTTGCGGTGAAATACGGGTTGGGTTTGTTCGGCTGCTTTGGCTGTTGGTAATGGGGTGATTTGGGTTTTATTCGATCGATCGGGGTTTGCAGATAAAAATAGCGCTGTTATTAGTGCGATGCTGATGGTCATAATTTTTATGCGCATGGCGTTTATCCTGTTTGGGTTTATGCTGCGAAGCCAGTCCATAGGAATCATTACCCCTCATCCTGGCCGGTTGCTAAGCTCGGCTAGCGCCTCGCTAAGCAACCCCCGGCCCTTGCGGGAGAGGGTTGGGCAGGTAAATGCTCCTCGACTTTGGCCTCCTGCGTCGTTCTACCTCGTCCATCCGTGGACTCGTCGGCTCTAGCTCTTCGACTTTGGCTCCTGCGTCGTTCTATCGCCTGCATCCCTGCAGGCGTGCTTCGCTCTCGGCTCTGGCTTCCTGCTTCGCTCTACCTCGTCCATCCCTGGACTCGTACCGCCTACGTCCTGTAGTCGTGCATTACCTGCACTTCCGCCATCCCTGGCGGTCGGGTGAGGGGTTATATAGACAACCCCAATATCTCCCTAGCATCTTCTGCACTGGCCACTTCATCTCCCAATTTCGTAATCACATCGACCGCTTGTTCCACCAGCGCTGCGTTGGATGGCGCCAACATTTTGCGTCGCAGGTAAAGGTTATCCTCGAACCCAACGCGTACGTGGCCTCCGCGGGTGACGGCTTGTGCGACCATGGGAAATTGCATAGCGCCGATACCAAACGCTGACCACGGTTGGCCGTGCGGCAGGCGTGATACCAGATAATCCAGCGCCTGGGGAGTTGCAGGCATTCCCCACTTGATGCCGAGGCAGAACTGGTAGAACGCAGGCGCGTCGATATCGCCTTGTACGACCATGTCACGCGCAAGTTCCAGGTGCCCCCCGTCGAATACTTCGAGCTCAGGCTTCACCCCTGCCTCCCTGCAAGCGCGCGCCATGGCCGACAGATATTGCGGCAGGTTTGCATAAATGAAACCGACCCGGTTCATAGTCGCGATGTCGAGGCTGCAGATCTCCGGCTTTAGATCGAGTACATGTTCGATGCGCTGCTCGGCCGTCGTCATTGTGGTGCCCTCGGCCGACTGACTTGGGGCCTTTGGATCCAGCACTAGGCGTGCTCCCAGGCCTGTGGTTAGATTAAGGACAACGTCAATGTCACTCGCGCGGATCCGTTCGACCACAGCGCGGTACAGCGACAATTCCATGCTCGGCAGCGTCGTCTCGGGGTCGCGCACATGGAGATGTGCGATAGCAGCGCCGGCACGTGCGGCGGCAATGGCGGAGTCTGCGATTTGCTCCGGTGCTACCGGCACGGCGGCGTGTTTTCCCGGCGTTGGCGCAGAACCGGTTACGGCGCAGGTTATGATGACCTTCCTTACCATGGCGTTAGTCTAACAAGAAGCGATGGCCGCAGGCTTTATAGCTTCCAGCTGCGTCGCCGCGTAACATAACGCCGGTAGCTGTTTTACCTTAACCAACACCGCATCTCCTCCAAGGTAAATTTAATGGATTGGCGAACCCGTGAGTCTGAGCAAAGCGATGCCGTAACGCCGCAGGCGCCGCCGGATCCATCCGGCACCCTGCTTTTCAGCACGGACACCTGGGCACGATTCGCTTTCGCAGTATTGTTGTGGGGCATCTCGATCGCGATTCGTTTTACCGCCTGGCGGCAGCCAGCTTTCCACAAGCGTTTGGGCGAGGCCAATCTCATCGCGCAAATCAAGGCAAAAAGCAGCAACATGGGACGCCATTTTGTCTTTCGTGATGGCGCGTTCACATCACACGCCGGTCTGCGCGCCGATGCAGACGTGACGATGCTATTCAAAACCGCGGGACTTGCGGTGCGTTTACTCACCGCCCCGGACAACCACCTCGCCTTCATCAACGCCGCCAAGATGTTTGCGGTAGAACTCGACGGTTCCGATGCCATGGGTTGCTGGTTTACCGAAACGCTGAGCATCATGCGCACCGTGTGGTGGAAGTACGGAACGGACGTTGGCAACGGTGAACAGCGCTATGTCAATAACACCAATGGTGGTCCGGTATTCGTCTACGTCAAAAACGGTAAGATCGTGCGCCTCACCCCTATCGATTTCGATGACCACGATGCGCCGTCGTGGACCATACGCGCACGTGGGCGCACGTTTACGCCGCCACGCAAGACCTCGCTGAATCCACATGGACTGGCGTCGAAATCCCTTGTTTACTCTAAGGACCGACTGCTGCACCCGCTCAAACGCGTCGATTTTGATCCCCAGGGGGAACGCAATTGCGCTAACCGCGGCGTGTCCGGCTACGAGCAGATCAGTTGGGACGAAGCGCTGACGATCGTCGCCGCCGAAATCGAGCGCGTAAAACGGGTGCACGGACACGGCGCAATTCTCAGCAGTCACAGCTCACACCACACCTGGGGCAATATTGGCTATTACCTGAGCGCAAATTTTCGCTTCATGAACGCCATCGGTCACACCAAGATGGTGATCAATCCCGATAGCTGGGAAGGTTGGTATTGGGGCGCGATGCATCATTACGGGTACAGCATGCGTAACGGCGGCATCGAACCCTACGGCGGCGTCGAAGATTGCCTGAAGGAATGCGAGATGATCGTGTTCTGGTCCAGCGATCCGGAAAAGACCGGCGGCACCTATGGCGCGTACGAGGGCACCATTCGGCGGCGTTGGGCGCAGGAACTTGGGATCAAGATGGTGCATATCGATCCCTATTTGAACGATACCGCGGCGCTGTGGGGCGGCAAGTGGATCCCGGTGCGGCCCGGCACCAGCCCTGCCCTGGCCCACGCAATTACGTACGTGTGGATGACGGAAGGACTTTGCGACAAGGAGTATGTGGCGCAACGCACCACGGGATTTGATAAATGGCGCGATTATATCCTCGGCAACGACGATGGTATCGCCAAGACCCCTGAATGGCAGGAACCCGAAACCGGCGTCGCGGCGCATACGGTGCGCGCGTTGGCGCGCGAGTGGGGAAGCAAGAAAACTTATCTAGGCGCCGGCGGCAAAGGCAGCACCTTTGGCGGCGCCTGCCGATCGGCTACCGGCACCCAATGGGCCAGATCCATGGTCTGTCTGATGGCTATGCAAGGCCTGGGCAAACCGGGCATCAACTTCGGCAACCTGCAATTTGCCGCGCCTATCGATCACAATTTCTATTTTCCCGGTTATGCGGAAGGGGGAATATCAGGCGACATCGAAGGTACTGCATCGCCGGTCAACCTGTTTCAACGCATGCCGCACATCATCAGCATGAACAGCGTTGGTCAGAAACTTTCGCGCATGCGTATTCCTGAGGCCATTCTCGACGGTGAAACCGAATTTTATCCAACCGATCCGCGCGCGCTAGAGCGCCAGTTCGCCAAAGTGCGATTTCCCGCGCCGGGCGGCTCGAAAATCCACATGATGTACAAATACGGCGGCTCGCATTTTAGCACCACTATGAATTCGAACCGACTCGCTGACGCATACCGTTCCGATTCTTTGGAATTCGTCGTCAACCAGTCGATTTGGAACGAGGGCGAAGTGCAATTCGCCGACGTAGTGCTGCCCGCCTGCACCAACTTCGAACGCTGGGATATCGGCGAATGGGCTAATTGCGGTGGCTATTCATTGCACAACGAAGGCCAGGTCAATCACCGGGTCGTTACCATCCAACACAAATCAATTGAGCCCCTGGGTGAGTCACGTTCGGATTTTCAGATCTACGTAGATATCTGCAAACGGCTTGGACTGGGCGCCTATTTCACCGAAGGTCTGACGGAACTCGATTGGTGCAAACAGACGTTCGCAGCGAGCGACGTCAGCAAACATATTTCCTGGAAGGAGTTCCTGCGCAAGGGCTACTTCGTGGTCCCGCCAGAGCATCGCGAAGAAATGCGCGCACCCACGGGTTTCCGCTGGTATGCCGAAGGACGTGCGAAAGATACCCCGGAACCGCATCCGTTGCCGTCCGAGTATGGCGGCGCCTTTCGCGAGGGGCTGCAGACCCAATCGGGCAAAATTGAATTTGAAGCGCAAAGCCTGAAACGCTTCGGTCAGGACCCCGGACGCCCGCCACTGAACAAGTACATCCCGTCGTGGGAAGGCCTGCAAAATGAAGAGCTGGCGTCGCGCTTCCCCTTGCAACTCATCACTCCGCACCCGCGTTACAGTTTCCACACCAAAGGCGACGGCAAAGACAGCACCATCAACGACATCGAGCACCACCGGGTTCTCGTTGACGGTTACTACTATTGGATAGCGCGTATCAACCCCAGGGACGCCGCTGAGCGCGGTATCACACACCATCAATTGGTACGCCTGTACAACGACCGGGCCGCGGTGATTTGCGCTGCGGCGATCACCAAACGCGTACTGCCGGGCAGCATCCACGCCTGGGAATCGAGCGCGGTCTACGATCCCTTGGGTGTACCGGGAAAATCGGCGGATCGCGGCGGCTGTGTCAACCAACTCACGCCCGAACGCAGCCAGACCGAAAAGACCACTGCGTCTGCGCCCAACTCCTGTTTAATTGAAATCGAAACCTGGGATGGCCGCGAGGATTTCTGATGACAAAGTGGAACATGATCGTTGACGTTGCACGTTGCATGGGCTGCTTTAATTGTTTTCTGTCCAGCAAGGATGAGCACGTGGACAATGCGTTCCCCGGCTATTCGGCGCCGCAACCCTTACATGGGCACCGGTGGATAGACATCAAGACGAAGGAACGCGGCGACGTGCCCATGGTAGACGTCGCCTATCTGCCGACGATGTGCAATCACTGCGACGATGCGCCTTGCGTGAAAGCCGGTGAAGGGGCCATCCGTAAACGTGACGATGGCATAGTGCTGATCGATCCGGACAAAGCACGCGGACGTAAAGATCTGGTCGACAGTTGCCCCTACGGCGCCATCTGGTGGAACGAGGAAGAGCAGTTACCGCAAGCCTGGTACTTCGATGCACATTTGCTCGATCAGGGTTGGAAACAACCGCGCTGTGAGCAGGTGTGCCCCACCGGCGCTCTACACGCGGTAAAGGTTGAAGACAGCGACATGCAGGCGCTGGTTGAACAGGAGTCGCTGGAGGTTCTGCATCCGGAGTACGAGACCCGGCCGCGCGTTTACTATAAGAACCTCTACCGTTTTACCCAGTGCTTCATCGGCGGCAGCCTTATCGCCAGCAAAGACGGCGTCAGCGATTGCGTGGCGGGCGCACGGATCACGGTGCGTAAGAATGGCGAAGTGAGTGCTGAAACCGTCAGCGACGAATACGGTGAATTCAAATGCGACCGCTTGCTACCCGATAGCGGTGAATACACTGTGGAGATCGCCGCACAGGGCTGCACCGCACAGACACTCACAGTAGCGCTGGCTGACAGCGTCTATCTCGGCACGATCGAGTTGACGTCCGAAGGTTAAGCCACGTCTCGGCTCCTGACCTTCCGCCGCAAGCAAAGGGAGAAGGAACCCGTGGTATAAGCCCCTCGCCCCTTTCGGGTGAGGGGTTTGGCAGGTAATTGCTCCTGCATTTCCGCCATCCCTGGCGGTCAGGTGAGGGGTAAACGCCGGTAGCGGAGTGCGTTCTTAAATGGCGCCGGCATGTGCAAGTATTTTTTCTTCGGCTTCCGGTGTGATCAGCGCTACGACTTCATACTCGCCCCACATGTTAATTGGATTGCTCATCAGGATCGTCATCAACTCCTCATGGTCTGCAACGTCCACCAGGATGATGAATCCACCGGAATCGTTAATAGCGAAAACTTCAGCGCCATTGCTCTGCGTCAGTTCTCGCCAATGCGCAGCGGCTGCATCGAAATCCGCGATTTCCGGCAATGGTGCCAGCGCTTCGGCAATGATCAGGAACCTGGCTTTACGATTCGGATCGGTGCCGACAGGCTCTGCGTGCTGCACAGTGGGCGTGACCGCGTAAAACCTGACATCCTCTATACCGCTCACCGGGCTCGCTTCGAGAATTTCCGTTAGTTGCGCCTCCGAACCTACGTCGACCAGACTTGCATAGCCTTTGAGACCGCAACCAGCGCCCAGGATCCGGATCCGGCCTACGTCGTGCATGTTCATCCAATAGCCGACACAGGCCTGTAGCTGGCCATGCTCGAAGATTTCTGGAACAACACTATGATTGAGGACGATGTAACTCGACATGCTTACTGCACGTTCATAGTCGCGATGGTGCAGCCGACGGCAAAAATCGGGATTGGCGCATAAAACCAGACTTTACCTGTTGCGCCCTCGGTAGCACCGGCAATCGTGATGAAGGTGCGAATCTCAAATCCGCCATGGCCGGCAATACGGTAAGTTTCCTCGTCGTTGTAGGCCACTAACGCCTCACGTCGGTTGGCAGCGAAGTGATCGAGGAACTCGCGATCCCAGCTTTCGTTTATCTTTCCGGAGTCCGGTGTACACGGCCAATGCGATAGCCCGCCGGTGCCGACCAAGGCTATGCGCTCCGGCACTGCGTCGCAGGCGCGTCGCAGTGCTCGTCCGAACTCATAACAACGCGCCAACGGTGGCAACGGCGGATTCTGACAATTGATATTGACGGGGATAATCGGCAGTTGATAATCAGGCGTGAGAAAGTGCAGCGGCACCATGATGCCGTGATCGAACTTCCATTCCTCGGAAAAAGCCAGATCGATATCTGTCATCATCGCAGTGGCAAGCCGGCGCGATAATTCGGGTGCCCCGGGGATCTGACGCCGCGGAATTCCCAGCCATTTTTCATCCTCGATTGGCCCTTCGTAGTCCTCCGCCAGACCAATGCAGAAGGCCGGCATATTATTCATGAAAAAATTCGCAAAATGTTCAGCGGCGACGACGACCAACGCATCTGGCTGAGCTTCATGCAACGCCCCTTGCATGCCGCGATAGTTCGTATAAAACTCTTCGCGCACCTTTGGATCCGCACGTTCCGAGCGACCGGTGATCCCCGGCGCGTGGCTGCAGGCACCCGCAAAAACCAGGCTCATGTTGCGCCCTCCGCGCGGACATAGAGTCCGTCACGCACGGCACCGTATTTTTTCTCGCCCTCGCGCATGGCCGCCTGATATTCATCCCATTCGTAGCCGGCCATCGCGGCGTAATGCATGAGTAGTTGGCCGTTCACGCCCATGACGTACAGCAAGCCGATGTCGGGTTGCTGAATCGCCTGCAGTTCGTCCGCGTTCAAGCGATATTCGCCTATAACACCGTCGCGATCCGATTCGAATCGGCTGCGCACGTTGGCGTCGCGGTTTAATTGGTACAAAAGCTTTTGAACGTAATACAGGCTCATTGCGTGGTCCTCATTGCAACAGTCCAGCGTCCCGTGACACGACTCAGCTACCCCACTTCGGAATATGGTGTTCGCCCAGCGAGACACACACGTTTTTCAACTCCGTGTAGACCTCAAAACTGTACTCGCCGCCTTCGCGGCCCAAGCCCGATGCTTTGGTGCCGCCAAACGGCGTGCGCAAATCGCGCACGTTCTGGCTGTTGACGAAGATCATTCCGGCGTCGACCTGTGCTGCGACCCGGTGCGCGCGGCCCGTGTCACCTGACCAGATGTAAGCCGCCAGGCCGTAGGCAATGTCGTTGGCGAGTCGTATGCCTTCAGCCTCGTCCTTGAAAGGGATCAGGCAGGCAACAGGGCCGAATATCTCTTCCTGGGCTACTCGCATTTGATTATTGACGTTGGCCATGACGGTAGGTCGGATGAAATTACCTTTTGCCAAATGTTCAGGCAGATCCGTCGGGGCTTCACCGCCAGTGCGGATATCGACACCCTCCTCGCGGCCGATCTCAACGTAACTGCTCACTTTCTGCAGGTGCTCCGGGGTGATCAATGCGCCGACAATGGTGTCATCGTCCTGCGGATCTCCAACTTTGATCTGCGCCGCGCGTTGCGCCATGCGATCAACGAACTCGTCGTAAACACTCTCCTGCACAAAGATACGCGATCCCGCGGTACAACGTTCACCATTCAATGAGAAGATGCCGAAAATCGCAGCATCCATCGCACGCTCTAAATCGCAATCATCAAACACCAGTACCGGTGATTTGCCACCGAGTTCCATGGAAAAACGCTTCAGCGTCGGCCCACCCCGTTCAAGGATTAATTTGCCCGTCGTCGTTTCACCGGTGAACGAGACAATGTCCACATCCGGATGTCTGACCAGCGCGTCGCCGGATATCTCGCCGTTGCCGTGCACGACATTGACGACCCCCGGCGGTATACCGGCTTCCAGCGCGAGTTCGCCCAACAAATCCGCGGTAAGCGGCGATTGTTCGGCCGGCTTCAGGATCGCGCAGTTTCCCAGCGCGATACAAGGCGCCAGTTTCCAGGTCTCCAGCATGAACGGCGTGTTCCACGGTGTGATTAGACCTGCCACTCCAACAGGTCGGCGCAGCGTGTAGTTCAACATTTTGTCGTCGACCGGATAAGCGTGGCCATCGGTACGGGTGGCCATGTCCGCGAAAAAATAGAAATTGTCCGCGGCCCGCGGAATGGTCGCTTTCAAGGTCTGCGATATCGGCAAACCCGTATCTTTTGTTTCCAATCGCGCGATCTCATCAACGTGCTCGGCGATGACATCGCCAAAGCGGCGGATGTGGGCCGCTCGCTGTTTCGCCGGCATGCTGCCCCAGGTCCCGAATGCATCACGCGCCGCGCGTACCGCCTGATTGATCAGATCAACACTGCCCTCGGCGACTTCGGCGATCTGTTCGCCGGTAGCCGGATTGCTATCGACGAAGACCTCCTCGCCTTCCACTTTCTTGCCATTAATTAAATGACTGATCATCGTGTCTGCCCTGTCATTTGTTCAAATAACGTGCATCGTATTCCGATTCACTGATGATGCGATTCTCCAGGCGGCCGACTTCGGTAACTTCCACCGCTACGTCGTCACCCGGCACCACGTCAGATAAGCCTTTCGGAGTCCCGGTGGAGATGATATCGCCGGGGCGTAGCGTCATAAACGCCGAAAACCACTCGATCAGCGCAGGAATGTTAAAGATGAGATCGGCGGTGGATCCCTGTTGGCGTAATTCGCCGTTGACGTAGGTCGAGATCTCCAGGGCATGTGGATCGGCAACGTCGGCCGCATCGACGATCCAAGGCCCGATCGGGCCAAAACTGTCGAATCCCTTTGCCTTAATCGGTGGCCGATAAAAATTCTCGACAAAATCACGTACGGTAAAATCATTGGTCACGGTATAGCCTGCGACGTGTTGCATGGCCTGGTCGCGACTCACTTTACGCGCGGCCTTGCCGATGACGACGCCGAGTTCACCTTCATAGTGCATGTACTCGACGTTATCCGGGCGGAAAACAGGATGCCGATGGCCAACCACGGACGATGGATTTTTCACGAACGGGATCGGGTGTTCCGGCATATTCTTGAAATCCAACTCCTTTGCGTGATCGGCATAATTCAACGCCAGCCCGTAAATAATGTTGTGCGCTGGCGGCAACCATTCAACCGCATCGGCTGAGAATTTCTCACCGCTCTCGGCCAGCAATTGATCACCATCGACGACCACGTCGTGAGCTTGTTCATCTATCTGAATTTTTGCCCGCTTCATATCACCTCATCCTCTGATCAATTTGTTTACCGGCCTGCTGTTTCAAGATTGCGCCCAGTTACCCAGAAAAGCAGCACTGTGCTCAGCGCAACCATGCTGGCGGCCATTATGCAGGTTGCCTGAATGTTTCCGCTGCGTTGCAGTATCCCGCCCAGTGCCGGACCGACCGCGCCACCCAGACCGAGGGCCGCCGGGATCCAAATGCGGTAACGCCCGGAGCTATCGGCCGCGGCAACCGCTGCCGGCGCATAGACAATTGCAATGGTCCAACAGAAGCTGAAGCACGGTACCAACAAGGTAAAGCTTGTGGGCGTGACGCCGCGCCCAAATAGCGCGATGATCATAATCGCGGCAACGCCAGCCAGAGAAATCGGCAGTCGTCTCCCGAATCGATCTCCGATCACGACTGGCACAAATGTCGCGATTCCCCCACACAACAGCGCTACCATGATTATCGTGCCGATCGACTCGCCGCTCAGTCCTGCGTCTCTACCAATACGCTCAAAAAACACCCACATTGCGGTCAAGCCGGTGTAGAGGCTGAACACACCCAGCAACCCGGCCAGCGGACCGGCTTTGTCGCCGCCCTGGGCGTTGCCGGTGTCCTGCGTGGCGACACCGCGAGCAACCATCATTGGCGAAAGTAAAACTATCAGCCCGGCACCGGCGGCCAGAACCAGCATCATCCCTTGAAAGCCATACGCGGGTATCACGCTGCGCGGCAAAGCAAAAGCGACAGCGGCACCTAATGCCACCTGCGACAATGACCCCAAGCCGAAGCCGCGATCCGGGTTGCGGGTGTCCGCCAGACTGGTCATGGCGGTTCCGAACAGCAAGCCGCCGCACAATCCAGTCATAAAGAATAATCCTGCCAGAGCCTGGAAGGATTCTGCATTAGGCGTCAACGCGAAACCGCTAAGTTGGAGAATACCGACCCACAAGCAGATCTGCCGCCAGTCGATGCGCCGCACGCAAAACACCAGGGCGACCGTCATGAGCGTATAGCCCGACATATACGCAGTCGCGATATAGCCAAGTTGTTCCGCGCCGTAACCGTATGTGTCGGCAATGCTGCCGACTACAAACGGCATCATGTTGAAAGCCAGGACGGCCGCACCCGCGGTCAGCGCGGCGGCGCCAACGGCGCTGGGGTGATTGACGTCGCGTCCGAGTGAAGCGTTCATATCAAGGTAAGCCCGACTGGCGGAACATTTGCTTAACGGCTCATCTAACGATTAGCAGGGTAAGACTTTAAGTCCAGCGATCCACCTGGCGGTGTCGTGTCACGCAATACCATCTTCCAACCGTGCTTTGATAATGAACATCTCCGTCTCATGCGACAAACAGGTCTGCATCCAGCCCGCTTCCGGCGTGCCGTGAGTACGCCAGGTCATCAAGCTGACCAGACACACGTCGGCATCTCGGCCGACAACCGGGCCCGGCACGACGCGAACGACGTTGCGCGGTTGTAAATTTTCTCGATCGCGGCCGACATCGTAATAAATCATGAAATTCGCGGGATCGACGCGGATCCGAATATACAGTTGGCCACCATCGAACAGTGATGTGCCAGAAAACAGTCCCTTTTCTAGCTCCTTGCGATCAAGACTGCCCAGGGTCCAATCGCCCTGTTTCAGCCCGTCGGACAAATACGCCAGTGCGTCCGCAGCGGTGCATTGCACTTCAATGGTTGAGGTATGGCAATGCTGGTCACTTATATCCATCGACCCACACCTTAAGCCTCGCCGATTAACTCGCGCAGGCGCGGCTCCAGCGACGAACCGTCGCTATCTTCCGCAATCGCAATGAATACGGCGGCGCCCGATATGTCCAGCCGGTTGAGCAGGCGAACGCGTTTACCTACTGTGGTGCAATCGCCCGCCAGGTGCGCGACTACCAGCGGCCCGCTATCCAATTTAATGCTGCCGATTGGCCACGGCGCGCGCTCGCGAAAATAGGGTTCAATACTGGTGTGCAGGGTCGTATGCGCCAGGACGGCACCAGCCGGATCAGCCGTCTTCCAATCCAGTTCATGATGCAAACAGCGCTCACAGACTTCTCGAGGCGGGTACTGAATGGTTCCGCAGGCCGCGCATACTTGCAGCACGAATTCTCCATTTACTGCGGCTTCATTGACCGGCTGCCACATTGCAGTACGCTCACCTGGCGGTAGCTCTAAACTCATTATTCCCCTCGCGCAATAATGGCGGCACTGGTACACAGACAGTGATCGTACATCACCATGCCGTAGCCGCTGACCATCCCGATTTTGGCACCCGGCACCTGGTTACCAAGCGCCGGTCCAAGCAACTGTCTCAGTCCTTCTACTATTCCCAACAACCCGCCGCTGAATCCTGCCTGACCGGCCGACAGCTGACCGCCCGACGTGTTATGCGGCAATCCACCGCCATCGAATGTCAACGCAGTTTCACGGACAAAACGCGCGCCCTCGCCCTTCTCACAAAAACCCAGATCTTCGAACTGCTGCATGACGATCACGGGATAGTCATCATATGTTTCGAGAAAGTCGATGTCCGCAGGACCCACGCCAGCGCGCCCAAACAAAGCGTCGCGGTAACTCGCCCAGCCGCCCCGGATCTGGATGTCGTCGTCATAGTAAGCATTGTGACTCTCGGCGGCGCTCAATAGTACCGCGTAGGGCAGACCATACGAGCGCGCGCGTTCCGTGCTCATGACCAAAAAGCCCTCGCCGCCGGCGCACGGCATAACACAGTCGAACAGACGCAAGGGCTCGGCGATGAGGCGTGCGTTGAGATACTCATCCATGGTCAACGGTTTACGCAACAAGGCATGCGGATAGTGTTGCGCGTTGTAGCGCTGGGAAATACAGATCTTGCCAAAATCCTCACGCGTAACCCCAAAATGTTGCATGTAATGCTGCGTGATCAAGGCAAAGCTGCCGTTCGGTCCCGCTCCACCATAAGGGTATACCGTGTCGGCGGAAAATCGGCTGAAGTTCGCAATGAGATCCCGAAACGTGCTGGTTTGGGAAGTGTCACCGGCAATGCAGGCGACAATCTCCGCGTCGCCGCACTGCACTGCACGCGCCGCCCGCTGCGCGGCCATCACGCCCGAAGCGCCTCCCGTTACCATATGTTCTACCCGCCGCAGGGACATGCCGAAGTGCTCACTCATACTGATGGCAGTATCGGGCGCCAGCGACATACTGGACACAACGAGACCATCAACCTGCGTCTTGTCGATCCCTGCTGACTGCAACGCAGCCGATAACGTGCGGCCGAGAAACCACGCAGCGCCATGCTCACTTTGCCGCACATAGGGCGTGGTGACCGGCGCGACAAGCGCAACTCCATCGTAAGCTTGCGGTGAACGATCCATCTCTATTTTGGCGGCCGTTTGCGAGCGCGTAGATCGATGACATCGCCGGCATCAATCAGCGTCTGAGCGAGTTTTTTCATTTCGCCGCGTTGAATTTTTTGTGTCGATGTGGTCGGCAGTGAATCTACAAACGCGATATACCCCGGAACCTTGAAGTAGCTGAGCATACTCGCGCAATGCTCACAGATTTCAGTGGCATTGGACTCATCTGGCGCGAGACCTTCACTGAGTACGATGCAAGCCATTACTTCTTCACCGCGGATCTCGTCCTCCACGGGTGCAACGGCGCAATTGTCGACCAGTGGGCTTTGTAACAGCACGCCCTCCACTTCCACCGCCGCGATGTTCTCGCCGCTGCGCCGAATGACGTTTTTCTTGCGATCGACAAAGTGAAAGGATCCATCCTCGCCCAGCCGTACCACATCACCCGTATGAAACCAGCCATCGGCCCACGCTTGGGCGGTAGCCTCTGCGTTTTTGTAATAGCCGGAGAAAAACCCTTTACGCGGATCTTCGTTCGCAGCGCGCACCAGCAACTCTCCGGGCGCACCTTGTGCAACGTCCGCGCCACTGTCATCGACAATGCGACACTGTGCGTAGTCCGGTTGCTTGCCAAAACAGCGCGTGCCAACGTGTCGTGGTTCCACGTGCGCCATGATGCAGCCGGCACCGCCAGTCTCGGTCATCGCCCAGCCCTCGATCAATGGAAAGCCAAAACGCTGCTCGAAGCGTTCCTGATGTTTGGGATCTGCGCCCGCACCGAATCCAAATTTAATTCGATCACCAATCGCATCGCTGGGTGATTCTGCCGCATTGAGCAAAATTGCCGGCATCACGCCGAGATAGTGCAGGCAGGTTGCGTCCGAGTCACGCACGGCCTCCCACCAGGTCGAAGCGTGAAAGCGATCGAGCTGGATAATGCAACCACCCGTCATGAGCATTCCCATAGTCGAACAGGCGAGCGCGTTCATGTGCACTAAGGGCAACGGTGTGATCAGACGCTCGGCACCAGGTTCAAGTTGGCAATAGCCGTCCAGATCGCGGTACCAGATACCAAGGTTGACGAAGTAATAGTTAGACAACATGCAACCTTTCGGTTTGCCGGTAGTTCCCGACGTGTACAGCAGCCCTGCTTCGCTGTCGTCTGCCGGTAGTGTTTGTTGCGGCTCGGCAACTGCCGGCGGAATTGTGGACAAGCTTTCGGTGCTGACGATGGGCATGTCGCCAATAGCGTCCGCTGCCGCTTGCACTTTGTTAACGTGCTCGGGAAGAGCGATAGCGAGCAGTGCATCGCTGTGTTCCAGCACGTAGCTCATCTCGTCACGCACAAAGCTGGTATTGAGCGGCACGATACTCACCCCGAGTGAGTTCAAGGCAAAAAAATGCAGAAAAAACTCGAGCCGGTTGTCCAGCGCAATGGCAATGCGGTGGCCCAAGCCGTAACCGGCCTTGCTGTAAATCGTCGCTAATTCATCAATCCGCTCATGCGCCCCGGCGTAACTTATTTCTACCTCACGCTCGGAATAAGCAGCCGTCGCCTGGCGAGGAATATGCACGAACGGACGCTGTGCATAAACAGCCGCGCTTTTGGTGAATTCTGCGTAAATCGTCACGGTGACTCTGGCCTCAGTCGGTTGCGCCCAGTTGCGCACGGTCAAGATGTTCATCGAAGCTGCGGGATTCTTGAGCGGCACGTTCACTGCGGTCGCTTACCGAGACCCACCAGGTAATTAAGAATGCAGCCGGCATCGAGAATACCGTTGGATAGGCATAAGGGAAGATCGGCCGCTCAAAACCCAGCGCTTCCACCCACACGTTCGGCCCGAGGATCACGAGAACGACTGCTATCGCCATCCCGCTGTACCCACCGGCCAGTGCGCCGCGGGTGGTCAGGCCACGCCAATACATCGCCAGGATAAGGACCGGGAAGTTGGCGCTGGCGGCAATTGACAGGGGAATTGTCGCGAGAATGCCAACGTTCTGGCCTTTAAACAAAATAGCCAACCCCACGCCAACAATGCCGAGAATAATCGTCGTAACCCGTGAAACCAGCAGTTCACCCGCTTCGGTACTGCTGCCGTGACGAAAGACGTTCGCGTATAAATCGTGGGCAATGGATGCGGCGCATGACAAGGTCAATCCGGATACGACTGCGAGTATCGTCGCGAACGCCACAGCAGATATAAACCCCATGAATATGTCGCCGCCCAGCAATTGGGCGATGTAGATAACCGCCATATTGCTGCCACCCACGATATCCGTTCCGCCGTGCGTATATTCGGGATGGTTAACCAATAAAGCGATACCACCTAGGCCCACGACCAGGATCACCCAATTGAACGTGGTGATCAGCAAAACTGCAACGCCCGCTGAGCGACGGGCTTGTCGCGCATCCGGCACGGTAAAAAAGCGCATCAATACATGCGGCAAACCTGCGACTCCGCCGATAAACGCCAGACTGATGGACAGCACCGAGATGGGATCGGTAAACAACAGCCCCGGTTTCATGATGGCGTCTTGCTGCGGATGCACTGCGACTGCCTGTGCCGCGAGTGCATTCAAATCAAAATCTACGGCCGCCAAAACCAGGATAAACAATATCGCCGAACCGCCCAGCAACAACACTGCCTTGACGATTTGCACCCAGGTGGTCGCAATCATGCCGCCGAAGCTCACATAAATGGTCATGAGCAGGCCAACCGCGACCACACCATGTGAATAAGAAAGACCAAACAGCGATTCGACCAACGCACCGGCCGCAACCAACTGCACGATCAGATACGGGATGGTGACCGCGATTGTGCCGCAGGCGGCCAGTATGCGGATTGGACGTCTAGCCAGGCGCAACGACAAAACATCGGCGAACGTGTATTGCCCAAGATTGCGCAGGCGCTCCGCTACCAGCATGAGGACGACTACCCAGCCGACGGTTAGACCTATCTGGTAATAAATCGCGTCATAGCCGACGGTAACGGCGAGCCCTACTAAACCCAGCAACGCGGCCGCTGACATGAAATCGCCAGCAATCGCGAAGCCGTTTTGCACCCCGGTTATACGGCTTCCCGCTGCATAAAAATCGTTCGTCGTGCGCGTCCGTTTCGCTGCCCACCAGGTGATCCACAGCGTAATCGCGACGAATACAAGGAAGGTACCGATCGCCTCGTAGTTGAGAGGACGCTCCGCATTGTCCGCCAAACACTGGCCCGGGACGATCAGCAGGCAAAGCAGCGCGGCGGGCAAGCCCGCGCGCCAAGGGGCAGTGCTGCTTATTGCTTTAACTCCTTGTCCTTTTCCGCCGCTCCCAGACGTTGTGCCTGTTCTGCGTTTGCGTTCGCCGTATACACGTACCAGAGCCCGGCAACGGCTGCGAAGACGGCAAGAGAGAATGCTAAAACGATACCCAGTGACCACGGGCTACCCGTAATTACAGCTCGGCCCATCCAATCGGGCGCAAAAATAGAGAACAGATCGAAGGCCAGATACAACGAGACGATGACGCTCAAAACAACGATCACCTGCCGTTGCTGGCGTGCATAAAGCTGTCGGATCGGGTCACCGGCCTGCACTGTTTGTCCCCTGCGTGAGCATGGACGAGTTAAGCCATAATCGCTTCACGTCGCGCCGCGCAGCTTAGCATCGCTCGCCACCCCTCGTCAGCTGCTACTGCCACGCCGGCAGTAGCAGCTTCACAGATATAAAAGGATACTCTCCAGGGCTGCGTCGCAATTGACCAAATCGACCCGTTTTTGTTTGATCTTGAAACTATCGCCGGCGCACTCCAGCGTATGCGTATAGTTGCCGCCGTAGACGTTCTGAACGTCGCGTCGATACTCGAGCATGATAAAACTCGATTTAACTACGCATTCGGCTGTCACGCTGTCAAAATCATCAAGAAATATGTTGGAGATCAGATGAACGCTGCGCGGCTTTGGCTGTAACGAAAACGCATTCGGGTGACGAAAGCGTCTGATGCGCACCGCCCGCAGCAGGTGCTTCTCATGCATCAGGGACATGTGGTTGACGGGGTCAGGCTGGTCCGGCGTAACCGGCACCCAATATTCGCCGTCCGCGGCGAACAAGGCGTCCCATTCCTCCCAGCGCTGCTCGTCCAGAAGCCGCGCTTCCTGGTATAAAAATCGTTCCAGCTCGCGAACGTCAGGTTGTGCTGCAGCGTTTGCGGATTCGGCAACGGCGCTCATGGCTGCTGTCCTCCACCATTGGTCATATAGCCCTTCCATGCAGCGTATTGATTGCGAAACACCATGTCGCTGGAACCAAGACTACTACTTGTACCATCGTCGTTGGCGGCGTCTTGCTCGAAATAGCGATGCAGGCTCACCCAGTCGTTGCCGTTGTCCGTCAACAGGCCATTTTGGACCCGATGATAGGCCTCCCAGTCATCAGGACCCACCAGATTAGCCTGGGAATTGATGAGGTTGCTGTACAGGATGGAACGCTGAAACATCTCCTCGGGCGCTCCTTTGAGCTTGAGCACCCACGACTCGATGATGGTCTTATTCACTGAAATTGGACGTACCACACGCACCGACTGAATTGCGCCCTTCAAGGTGAAACTCGGATACACCACTGTGTTATGGCGGTTCAACGACAGGATCTCGGTGGTGCGCTCCTTGCCGTAGGCATCCTCAAGTTTGTCGGTGTAGCCGGGAATAGGTGAATAGTCGGTATGGATGCTGAAGCGCCCCCCCATATAACTATGGCCATTCTCACAGGCGGTTGCACCCATCTCGTCGAAAAACGAATATTTTTGCGCAAACGGACCCAGAATCTCGAGTTCCGCCGGCACCGTTTCGCCCTCTTTCAGTTCCGCTTTGCAGACCTGCAAAGCGGTGCCTGCCGAAGACTGATGGACGACCATCGGGTGCAGCGCATCGTTAAGATTTTCCACGAACATCTTCCAATTGGAATCGTGTGAATAGCGCAGACAACCCCCGGCAACTTCGAGCTCACCAACCGGAGAGCGATCGGCAAGATTGTCGATAGACGAGGCGACACCCCCAAGCCAGGTCTTGAGATCCGGTCCTTCGGCGGCAAGGCTGGCAAAGACCAAACCACGATAGCTGGCGACGCGGGCCACCGACACCATCCGGGCACACGGATGTGCCCGCCCGTACTGTTGCTTTTCGTAGCCCTCCTCCAGCGGGATCGTCATGATCGAGCCGTCGGTGTCATACACCCAGCCATGGTACGCACAGCGGAAAGCTTTGGCGCTGCCGGCGGTTTCGCCAACTACCAATGCCCCTTTGTGTGCACAGCGGTTATACAAAACATGGACTTTGCCATCCTTGTGTCTGACCATGACAACCGGTTGTTTGCCGAGCGTAGTGGCGTAAAAATCGCCGGGCTTTTTAACCTGACTGTCATGGCCGATGTAAACCCATGACCGACCCCAGACGCGCTCCATTTCCAGGTCGAATATTTTCGGATCCGTGTAAACACTTCGGTGAACCCGGTCAGGTTCAACAAGCGAGGATAGGTAAGCGGTGTCATAGGTCATGGCGGGCAGTCTCCATTTCACGGATCGATCGTTGCCGAGGCTAGATCAGAATATTTGCATTTTCAAGTGATTTTGAAAATAATTGCCGCTTACCTTTAATCGGCGAAACGTAAGCGCAACGTAAACCGCACCCTATCGGTTGAACTGTGTTGAGTGTAAAGGATCTCCGTTTGCTCAATAACGGAGGATGAGTGGATGAGGCGACGCACAAAATCGGACTGGGAAGCGCTGATCCAGGCGCAAGCTGAAAGCGGCATGACCGCAGCGACGTTCTGCCGCGAACAAGGCATTAATGCGAAGTACTTTAGTCTGCGCCGCCGTCAGTTAAGCGCGGCGCCGGAGAAGCAGGTGTCGCGTTTCGTGCCGGTATCGGTAGAACGAAGCAGTCACAGCGAGACGATAACCGTGCGGTACGCAGACAGCGCGACGCTGGAGCTGCCAGTGGGTGTAGAGCCGCGCTGGTTGGCGCAGTTGCTGCAAGCGCTGCGAGATTGAGCGATGGAGATGTTTCGAGAGGTCTCGGCGGTGTACCTGCATCGTGAGCCGGTGGATTTCCGCAAATCGATAAATGGCTTGTCGGTGATCGTGGAAAGCGAGATGAGCTTGTCCCCGTTTTCCGGTGCAGTGTTTGTATTTTGTAATCGTCATCGCAATAAATTGAAAGTGCTTTACTGGGACCAAAGTGGCTTTGCACTTTGGTACAAGCGCCTTGAGAAAGAGAAATTCCATTGGCCGCGACGCTGGCCGGAGGCGGTGGTGACGTTAACGCAAACGCAACTGCATTGGCTATTGGATGGCTATGATATTACGCAGATGCAAGCGCATCATTCATTGCATTATTCGAGTATTTTATAAAGACTGAGATCGACGCATCGGGTATACTGTTGTGCATGCCGAGTGTGCTTGATCGGTTACCCAATAATGTTGAAGCGCTGAAGAGTTTGGTCGTTGATCACGCTGCTCGCAATGAGCAGTTAGCGGCAGAAAACCGGCAGTACAAATCGCAAGTCGTTCTCCTGCAAGAGCAGTTAAACATCGCGTTGGCGAAGCGTTTTGCCTCGCGTAGCGAGCAGTTATCACCGGATCAAATCCGCTTGTTCGATGAAGCGGAATCGACAGCGTGCGCGGAGACTGAGGTTGTCCCTGAAGAAAGCGTCGCGGTATCAGCGCATCGTCGGAAGAAGGGTGCTCGCAAACCGTTGCCCGAGCGGCTACCGCGCATCGAGGTGGTTCATGAACTGCCCGAGCACGAGCGTCGTTGCGAGCACGATGGTCGGTTACTCGCGGAGGTAGGCGAGGTCGTTTCTGAGCAGCTGGATATTGTGCCGGCGAAGATCCAGGTGCTCCGTCATATCCGCAAACAATACGCGTGCAATTGCGGGCAGTGTATCAAGACGGCACCGCTCCCTGCGCAACCGATCCCCAAGAGTATGGCCTCGCCGGGCTTGCTGGCGCACATTACAGTGTGCAAGTATGCCGATGCGTTACCGCTGTACCGTCAGGAGAGGATATTACAGCGCATCGGTGTGGATATCCCCCGAGCGACGCTGGCGAATTGGATGATACGGGCGGGTCAGTTAGTGCAACCGCTGATTAATCTCATGCGGGATCGTTTGCTCGACTATGACATTGTGCAGATGGACGAAACGCCGGTACAGGTTTTGAGGGAAGCGGGTCGTCGGGCGCAATCGAAATCCTACTTGTGGGTGCAGCGCGGTGGTCCGCCGGATGGGCGGGTGATTTTGTATGACTACGACCCCTCGAGAAGCGGTGCTGTTCCACAACGCTTGCTGGCAGGCTACTCGGGCTATTTACAGACGGATGGGTATGAGGGCTACAACGCGGTGGTGGCGGGGAATGGACTTAAGCAGCTGGGTTGTATGGCCCATGCGCGTCGTCGCTTTGACGAAGCGGTGAAGGCGCAGGGTAAGCGCAAGCGACGCGGTAAGGCGTGGCGTGGGCTGTCGTTCATCCAGGCGTTGTACCGCGTTGAGAAACAGGCCCGGTCGATGACGCCACAACAACGCTATGCGTATAGGAACGTGCAGGCCAAGCCTATCCTGGACAAGCTGCGCAGCTGGCTAGATGACACACTACCCCAAGTGCCGCCGAAGGGTGCGGTGGGGAACGCGTTGCGTTATTTGCACGAACAATGGGACAAGCTCACGTGTTATCTGGATGACGGCCGCTTGGAGATCGACAACAATTTGTGCGAGAACGCGGTTCGTCCTTTTGTGATGGGTCGCAAGGCCTGGTTATTCAGCGACTCGGTGGCCGGGGTCAGTGCATCGGCGAATCTTTATTCCCTGATCGAGACCGCGAAGGCACACGGTTTAGAACCCTACGCGTACTTGCGCGAGGTGTTTACGAAACTACCTGGCGCGACAACGGTAGAGGACATCGAGGCGCTGTCGCCGGGCACCATCAACATCGAGCACATCAATCCCCGCTGAGCAAGAGCGTTGTTCGCTTTGCGCTTACGGCGAAACTACTATGACTAGCTCCCGGGCGGGCGTACGTGTCGTCAGCGACAATATCGATCGTGCCCATCTGGGTGACCCCGCCAACACTGATTTTGAGCTGCGCGACTACCCGTTCTTCCTCATCGCGCAGGTCGATCAAGCCTACAGCGAGCAGATGGAAACGGCGCTGCATTCCATCAGCATGAGCCGCCCCCGCTGGCGTGTGCTCATGGGGCTACGCGATGCCAATCCTCGCAGCGTCAGCGAGCTTGCCACATTGGCGACTATGAAACTCTCGACCATCAGCCGGGTAGTCGAAAAGCTGCGTGGAGAAGGCTTGGTTTCATGTGCATCCCGCGCCAGCGATAATCGCGTTACCGATGTCTTCCTCGAACCTCCCGGACGCGCTGCACTGGAACGCATCATCGCGGTTGCCGGCAACCAGTATCAACGCGCAATCTCGGGGCTGTCGGATAGCGAAGTTCAGAAATTTGTTGAGACCTTGCGTCGAGTTCGGCAGAACCTTGAACGCTCGCCGATTGAATGACCCCGATAAGCATTGACTCTCCATCTAAGCTCGATTGGTGATATGTCCTTAGTAAAAATTATTCTTGTCGGCCTAATCGCAATCAACTCGGCCACATCCGCTGAGCAACAAGCGTGGAAAGACATTCGCTATATGCGCGGGCTGGTCGAATTTCAGATCCCGGATAACTGGATCGCCCAATATGACGAATGGGATCGCGGCACCTATTTCGAAGACTCGGACGATTCAGGAATCCTCAGAATTGATGTCAGCACGCTGAACTCCAAAGCGCTACTCGATCAGAACAGCACAGTTGACCTGTTGATAGCGCTGGACGAGGATTCCACCGGCGAGTTCTCCGCATTACCTAACGGTAATGCGTTACACAGCTACACCCAGCAGGTTGCCGAAGGCGAATACGAATTACTCATCTATTGGTGGGTAGTGGCCAAGGTCATAGACCCCCACCACCTGCGGCTCGCGAACTTCTCTTACACCATCCTGGCCAGCATGCAGGAGGAATCTGGAACAAAGGCCGTTTTGAGCGCTCTGCGGGACAAATTGAGTCAAAGCCGAATTGGTAGAGAGATCGAGGCTGCGCCTGCAGCTCCATAGATTGGAGCGCTGATTGTGGAAACATCAATAACTCGATTACTCAACTGCACCGGCCCGATACAAAACGCCGGCATGGCTGGGATTGGAACCGTGAAACTCGCCGCGGCAGTGGCATCAGCCGGCGGGATTGGAATGATTTCGGCGACACTGTTGCCCGCTGAGGTACTGAGCCAGCAGTTGTCCGAACTACGCGCAACTACGCCAGGCGTAATTGGGGTTAATTTTTTAATCCCGTTTCTCGACGCCGACGCAATCGATGTGGCAGCCCGCGACGCAGATCTAGTCGAATTTTTTTATGGCGAACCGGATGCGCAACTTCTGGCGCGGGCAGCAGCGCATGGCGCGGTTACTGCCTGGCAGGTTGGTTCACTGAAGGAAGCACGTGCGGCAGCCAGCGTAGGCAGCAAGATGATAATTGTGCAGGGTACTGAGGCCGGGGGCCACGTGCGCGGCGAGAGCAGTTTATTCCCGCTACTTGCTGCGGTTTCGCGTGAAATCGAACTGCCGCTAATAGCGGCGGGCGGCATCGCCGGCGGCGGCGATTTTGCCGCGGCACTTGCGGCCGGCGCTGGCGGTGTTCGCATCGGCACCCGCTTCGTTGCCAGCAAAGAGTCGGCTGCCCACCCGGATTACATTGCCTCATTGCTTGCAGCAAACGCCGAGGACACCGTGTTGACCGACACCTTTTCGGTAATGTGGCCGAACGCACCTCACCGGGTGCTCAAGTCCGCCGTTGCTGCCGTGGATACATTGACCGAGGATATAGCGGGCGAAGTGACATGGAACGACAAGAAGATGCCTATTCCTCGGTATTCCGTGTTCGCCCCAACCGTTGACACGCAAGGCGCGACACAAGCCATGGCCCTGTACGCGGGCGAAAGCGTCAGCTCTATCGACCGGGTCGAATCAGTTGCGGAGATTGTCGAATCGTTGATGCTGGATGGACTTAAACAGTTGGCCAGGGCTACGCACGGTTAGCGATCACCGAGGCATGGGTGGATTGCGTAAATGTTCCGCTCTTTACGGGGACGTCCCCTCTGTACGGGGGCTTCGTCCGGTGGGCTTCGCCCGCAGTCCTCGCAAGGACGGTTGGGAGTGTGCCGACGCAGAAGGTAGTGTTCTTTCTTGAGCCTTTAAGTCGAGCTACTCGGGAAGGTCAACCAATACGCTATCGCCTTCCACGCTGACTGGATAAACCTTAACGGGGATGACGCACGGTGGTGCAGTGGGCATGCCGGTTTTGATATCGAACCCACCATCGTGAAAAGGACAGATGATACTACCTTCTTCCACCAGACCTTCCGCCAGCGACGCCTGGCCATGCGTGCAGGTGTCGTCAGTTGCAAAGAACTCGCCGTCTAATTGATAAATGGCCAGCGGCGCTCGACCATCATCGGGAAAAAACTGGAGCACGTCCCCATCCTCGACCGCATCGGTCTTACAGGCCTCAACTTTACTCATCGTTTGAAATGTCCAAGTGTGTGTTCGACAGTTTGAATACCGCGTGCATTCTCGCCCGCGAATACCCGCCACATAAGCAGTTCAATATCGAAGCGCGCCAATTGCTCGTGCTCCCAGCCACCTTCGCGTTTGTAAAACTCCTGGGTGTTCTCGCGAGCTTCGGCGTCCTGAACGGTAAAATCCTCAACGACCGGAATTTTCCAACGCACCTGGCCGAGGTCACCTTCCTGCCACATGTCGCGTTCAGCCTCGCTGGTGACCTTGTGCCAGCCGCACTGGAAGTAATAATGTGATTCCGCATCGCGCGGCACGTAGTACTCATTGTGAACCACGCCGCGGAACGGCCAGGGATCCACTTTGAGACTGCAAGGCAGCCACGCACCGACATTGGTTTCAAAGATAGCCTTATCGAGCAACTCCAGTTCCTCTGGCGTTTGCATGGCAATAGGCAGGATCACCTCATGCGGCGCATCGCCATTGCGACCAGGTATGGAGGCGGTGACAGACTGGTTGGTTTCCCCTGCGACCCGCACGAAGCCGTTATTACCCTCTTTGTTCCGCTCGTAAAGCGCAGTCGTCAGTAGTGCCTCTTTTTTGGATACCCAGCCGAAAGTCATGGGCATCTTGGCGTTGATCGAGAATTTCGACCAGTTGTGGATGTAGTGATGGCCCGGGTCATAACCGCCCTCGGAGCCGAGGCGCCAATTCGCTTGTACCACGTAGGGATCGGCGACACAGATCGCGACGTCGTCGTCGAAAAACCCCGGCGCCACATCCCACTCCAGTGGCGGCGGCGGATCCATGTCGCCGACAAACGTGAATATCACACCCTTCACTTCACGCACCGGGTAGCTCTTGATGCCTTTGCGACCGGCCAATGACGATTCCGGGTCGTTCAACAAACAGCGTATCCGACCGTCGTCCAGATTGTAGGTGAACGCGTGGTGCCAACAGGTAATCGTATCGTCGGTGTAATGCACCGGTCGATAGGAGAAGCGGGTGCCACGGTGGGCACAACGATTCTCTATGGCGTAAAGCCGACCCTTACGGCGCAAATACAGGATGTCCTCGCCGAGTAACTTGACGACTTTATGATCACCTTCGCGAACGTTGCGGCAGGCTTCGGTTGGGTACCAGTGATTGCGGAAACCAAGTTCCGCGTCCAACCAGCGCTGCCAGGGCTTTTCCGCGGTCGGGTCATTTTCCGTACCGTCGAGGTGGTAATCAGGCACGTATGCCGCCGTGCGGTTCATCAATTCTTCAGCGATCGGATTTGCGCGTGGCGCGCTTTCGGGTGCGTTCATGCTGAATGCCCTCTCAGTCGGTGCTAGATCAGAGCAGTGTGGATAAATTCCGCGGGATTTTCAACAGACCAGGTCGAAATCCAGCTCAACGGCACGCGTTACATCGACGCCATACCCCCATCGACCGACAATATAGCGCCGGTAACGAACTGAGCCTGATCCGATAACAGCCAGATAACAGCGTCTGCCACATCCCCGGAACGGCCGATGTGGCGCATGGGAATGACTTCGTCGTAAGCGTGATCGTCGCCGCCGGTAACGCGATCGTAAGACGGCGTCTTGATCGCGCCGGGGCATACGCAATTCACCCGAATATTATGCTCGGCAAAGTCGAGCGCGGCCGCGCGGGACAAGCCGACCACGGCATGCTTGGCGCCAGTGTAATGGGCAAGATTGGGCATCGCTTTGACACCGAAAATCGAACTGTTGTTGACGATGGCGCCGCCGCCGGTGGTTAACATCGCCTCGCTCTGGTACTTCAAACAATAAAACATCCCCTTGAAGTTAACGTCCATCACCCAGTCCGCCTCTTCAATCGAGGTTTTATCCAGTCGCACAAAATCGAAATGCCCGCCCGCATTGTTGAAGGCAAGATCGAGCCGGCCAAATTCCTCCACTGCACGGTCAACCAGCGCCTTACAATCGACTGCCTTGGCGACGTCGGTCGCTTGAAACACGGCCTGCCCGCCGTTAGCTTTGATCTCCTCAACCACCGCGTTGCCAGTCTCGTCGGTACGACCACCAATGATCACGGCGGCACCTTCGCGTGCTAAACCCAGTGCGGCGCTGCGGCCAATGCCGGTTCCGCCGCCGGTTACGATCCCTACTTTGTTTTCGAACAACATCTCGCGAACCTCCGATTGAAGAAATACCAGTAATTGCGATTAGCTCGCAGATGATGATCTTGAATTATATCCCCGCGCTTGGAAAGTCGAAACGCGTCGCCACACGTTAGACGAATGTGAAACTTTCCCGATCTCGTCCGGAAGTTATCCCACTCCGATCACAAACAACATGCGCTTCTCACTTCTATACTTAAATCAGGTATAGGAATTGGAGGTGAACATGATCGCAAGCCTTAATGCAAGTTCAATTAGTCGCGCTGGTATGGCCGCAATGTCGGCGTTCGTCACTACCTTCGTGCTGCTGCTGGTGATGCAATACCTGATAAAAATTGGCGATTCCGGCATCGTGGCTAAATCAACCGAACCGTTTGTGATCAGCTTTATTAAAGAATTGCGGCCAGACACGCCGCCGCCATTAAGGGATCGCACGCGCAAACCGCCAGAACCAAAGCAAGCGCCGCCTACGCCCAGGATCGAAAGCTCTGACAAGGTAATCATCGGCTACAGCGAGTTGGCAATCGGGGCGCCTGCGCAAGAACTTCCCGGACCTACCTGGTCCGCTATTGCTCAGAGCGATGGCGAGCCCATCTCCATCGTCAAGGTCCAACCCGTATATCCGCAGCGCGCAGTCATGCGCAATATCGAGGGTTATACGGTAGTTGAATATACGATTACGACGACCGGCCAGACGCGGGATATCCGTGTGTTAGAAGCTAGTCCGGCTCGAATATTCGACCAGGCGTCGATTCAAGCTGCGGCGCGCTTTAAGTACAGACCTCAAGTCGTCAACGGTAAGGCCGTTGAATTTCACGGCGCGAAGAACAAGTTTACTTTTCAGTTGGAGGATTAAGACCGAACGACACGCGGGTGCCGTCCCACACCCTTGCGCTTTGAGCGGGCGTGCGCTGCGCACCCGCTCATTTTTTTGCGCCAAGTACCACCGGCTGGCAACCCCGGCGCTCAGACTTTCGCGGGCCGCACTTGCGCCAGGATCTCGTTGAGGACTTCGGGATCCCCGACCTGATTGGCCAGCAGCAATATTAGACGGGCATTCACCTGCTGGCTTTCCTCGGGCGTCAATCCCTCATGCAGTTCAATTAGACGCTGATAGAAGCCGTCTGGATCAGCGATATGCAGGCTCGTATCTAACTCAGGTGCCACTAGCGTGTCTCTATTTGGTCAGGGCGTTATCACGCGCGTTGCGAATGTTGCCGGCATCGGCCTGGCGCCAGCGCGCGCACACATGTTGATCGGGACGCAACAGATAATAGGTCCCGGGCTGCGCGTCCAGACCCTCGACCAGTTGACCGGATGGATCGTCGATGTCAGCGCCCGGGGCGACAACCAGGGTACGCACCGGCACGTCATCGTTCGCAAGTTCCTGCACGGACGCGGGAAGCGTCTCGCCATTACCCACGTAGATCCCGGCAAACCGCTCTCCGATTTGCTCCAGAAACCACGCCGACTGCCCGTTCACATTTACCGGCGCGTCCAGACAGGGAGCGCCGGGCCGCTGTTTGGCGGTAAAGTCATCGCTGTCGGGTGTATTCAGTGGTGTGTCATCGAGAATACACGGGACTGACAAGCGACCACTGTTTACGAGGCTTTGCGCGAACACGTGATTTTTGGCCAATTCCAGGGTTGCATCTCGAAATACACGACTAACCGGGCTTTTCGGCGTAATAAAATCAGTACTGCGGGTCGAATTCAAAATATTTTCATCTGCAGCAACGCTGCGTTCCGTGTGATACGAGTCAACTAATGTCGTCGGAGCTTTCCCACCCAGTACCAGGGCAAGTTTCCACGCAAGATTATCCGCGTCCTGAATGCCGCCGTTGGCGCCACGTGCGCCAAATGGTGATACCAGATGCGCCGAGTCCCCGGCGAATATGACGCGGTCGTAGACAAACTCCCGCATGCGTTGGCAACGAAAGGTATAGATGCTGACCCATTCGTATTCGAATTCGATGTCTGGCCCGAGCATGCCGCGGATGCGGCGATCCACGTTCTCAGGTTGTAGCTCGCGCTCCTTATCGATGTCCCAGCCGAGTTGAAAGTCAATGCGCCAGATATCGTCAGGTTGCTGATGCAGCAGCGCCGAATGGTCGGGGTTCCACGACGGCGCAAACCAATACCAGCGCTCAGTCGGAAAATCTGCATTCATTTTGATGTCAGCAATCAGAAAGTGATCCTGGAACGTCTGGCCTTCGGTTTCCAGCGATAACATATTGCGGATCGGGCTTTTGAAACCATCGGCAGCAATCAGGTAATCGCAGGTCAACGAATACTCGCCTTGCGGTGTACGAGCGGTGACGCGGACATGATCATCGTGCGGTTCAACCGCAACCACCTCGCTCATCCAGCGCAAGGTGGTTTGGGGATGCTGCGGTAGACAATCAATCAGATATTCCTCGGCATAATATTGTTGCAGGTTGATAAACGCCGGGAAATGCTGGCCCTGGTCTTTGAGAAGATTGAAGCTATAGACCGGTTCGGGATCATCGCGAAAAAATACTTTACCGGTATTCCAGGTTACCCCTTTGTCCAACATTCGCTGACCACAGCCCAGACGATCACAAATTTCCAGGGTGCGTTTTGCCCAACAAATTGCTCGAGACCCAACACTTACCTGATTATCCTCATCGAGGATCACCGATTCGATACCCTGTTTGGCAAGATCGATCGCGAGTGCCAGCCCGACCGGGCCTGCGCCCGCGATGATCACAGGAAAATGGGACTCCTTGCCGCTGTTCAGTTCCGGTGGCGCGACAAAAGGATATACCTTGCGCTCGTTCGGCATTTACTGGTGTTCAAGCGAAGCCCACATTTCAGCATCACGCTCCGCGGTCCATATGCGCGGATCCTCGATGCCACCAGATTCGTCATACGCCCGGGTAACATCGAACGGCAGGCAATGATCGAAAATTACCCAGTGTCCGAAATCTGGTTTTAGCGCGGCGTAGGTCTCCGCGTAGATTTCGTTGAGAGACTTACCTGCATCCCGTCCTTTTTTGACCGAGGCATACATTGCGGTCACGAACGAGCGCGTACCATCGAGCGCTTCCTTGACTGCCGCCGGTGTGGTCAGCGCATCACCGCGCCCCGGCACCAACGCCATAGGTTCAAGCGCGGCAATGTTGTCTAGCGTTTGTGGCCAATGCGTCAAGTAGGCATCGCCCGTATAGGGCGTTGCACCGTATTCCACCAGATCACCGCTAAACAGCACCCGTTCCTTGGGTAGCCAGGCGATAGTGTCGCCCTTGGTATGGCCGCGACCGACCTGCATGAACTTCACTTCCATCTTGCCCAGCCTGAGCGTCATCTCACCTTTGAAGGTGATGGTCGGCCAGGTCAGTCCCGGAATTGATTCCGAGGAGCGAAACAGCCGCGGAAACCGCTCAAACTCGGATTTGTAATCAGCCTCGCCACGCTCAACAATCAAGTCGTAAGTGTCCTGGCTGGAAATGATGTGATCCGGCTCATAGGCGGATGCGCCCAGTACGCGAACCGCATGATAGTGGGTGATCATCACATATTTAATCGGCTTGTCGGTCACCGTACGGATCTTGGCGATGACGTCCTGCGCCATGATCGGAGTCGCCTGGGTGTCCAGTACCAGGACAGCGTCGTCGCCGATGACAACGCCCGTATTGGGATCGCCTTCCGCAGTGTAGGCATAGGCGCCCTCGGCGAGCTGAATAAAGCTGATCTGCTTATCGGCGAGATCGGCTTTGGAGGCAAAAGCTTTGGCCATGATTTTGTACCTTGGTTAGAGTGATTCGTTGCCGCCGCAGTCAGCGTGAGCTACGGAGTCTGTGGCGCCGGCTATTATAGTCCTGTGTTCACCACACGGCGCTACCCGCTGCTGCAGACCTCCGGCATTTCTGGCATGCTCTGGCCAGCTAACAATTCAGGAGTGCGCGGTGAAACTTGCGAGTTTGAAAGACGGTGGCCGAGACGGGACTTTAATTGTGGTGAACCGGGCCCTCACCCGAGCCTGCACGGTCCCGGAAATAGCGGCAAGCTTACAAAGGGCTATCGAGAGTTGGTCAACGAGTGCGCCGCAACTCGAAGCGGTTTATACGCGCCTACAGGATGACACTATCGCTGACTCGTTCGACCTGGATACGGCAAACCTTGCCTCGCCCCTGCCACGTGCCTACCACTGGGTGGACGCCAGCGCTTACGTCAATCACGTCGAACTCGTGCGCAAAGCCCGTGGCGCGGACATGCCAGACACCTTTTGGACAGATCCTCTGGTCTACCAGGGAGCATCGGATTTCATCATCGGGCCTAACGACGATATCGTCGTTCCAAGCGAAGATTACGGCATCGATATGGAGGCGGAAACGGCAGTGATATTGGACGACGTGCCCATGGCGACGACTGCCGAAGACGCTCATCAACACATCAAATTATTAATGATATTGAACGACGTATCACTGAGAAAACTCATCCCAGCCGAGCTTGCCAAGGGCTTCGGTTTCTACCAGGGCAAAGGCGCGACCGCGTTTTCGCCGGTCGCGGTTACCCCTGACGAACTCGGCGATGCGTGGGACGGAAGCACTATCAAGCTACCCTTGCTGACCAAGTTGAACGGTGATTTATTGGGCAAACCCGAGTGCGGCGTAGACATGGTTTTCAACTTTGCCCAACTGATCCAGCACATCACCAAAACCCGGCTCCTGGGTGCGGGAACGATATTGGGCTCGGGTACTATTTCCAATCGCGATCGCACTCGCGGATCAAGCTGCCTTGCCGAAGTCCGGGCGCTGGAGATGATTGAGCACGGTGAAGCGACGACTCCGTTCATGAGCTTCGGTGATCGGGTACGAATAGAAATGTTTGATGCCAATGGCGACAGCATTTTCGGCGCAGTGGATCAGCGCGTTGTTCAATTGCAATAAGCTTCCGACGCGCGAACAACGCCTTGGCCGGTATATTGTCTGAAGGCGCGGCGCGATGCGGGTCGGGAAATGAGTAGCGTCTATTTTAACTACCCTCACTACGCATTCGAGCCGCCGGCGGAGCTGAGCGGCCACCAGAGCCGCCATCGTGTCGTCATCGTCGGTGCGGGGCCGGTCGGCCTGGCCTGCAGCCTGGAACTTGCCCGCCACGGGATCCCCGCGCTGGTAATCGATCCCAAGGACAGCGTCTGCGAGGGCAGTAGGGCCGTATGCATAGCCCGGCGCAGCATGGAGATCCTGCAACAATTAGGCGTTGTTGATCGTTTCGAGGCCAAAGCCCTGGGTTGGATCCGTGGTCACTCGTTTTACCGCGACAAATTGGTGTACACACTGGAAATGCCGCATTCGCAACAGCAGCGGTATTTGCCTATGTACAACCTGCAACAGCAATTCATCGAACAATTTCTCGTCGAACACGCCGTAGATCAGGGGATCCAGATACGCTGGCAGAATCGGCTATGCGCTCTGGAGCAGAACACTGACGGGGCGACGCTCACCGTTGAGACGCCCAATGGAAGCTATACCACTCATGCCGACTACGTCATCGCGGCAGACGGCGCACGTAGCACGGTTCGGGATCTGCTGGATCTGAAATTATCCGGCGATGCCTATGAGGGCCGCTACGCCATCGTCGACATCAAAATGCATTCGGACTACCCGACCGGCCGCCGTGCCTATTTCGACCCACCCACCAACCCCGGTTCGACGCTATTAATTCATAAACAACCCGACGACATCTGGCGCCTGGATTACCAACTACTCGACGATGAAGACGCCGATGCCGCGCTAGAAGAGACACACGTGTCGGCGCAAATACAGTCCATTCTCGACATGATAGGCGAAACAGCGCCCTGGCAATTGCAATGGCGCAGTCTCTACAAGGCATACACCCTGGCGCTGGACGATTACCGCCATGGACGTGTGTTGTTCACCGGTGATGCCGCCCATTTAGTGCCCATATTCGGGGTACGCGGTCTCAATTCGGGATTCGCGGACGCCAACAATCTGGGCTGGAAGCTTGCCTACGTACTGCGTGGATGGGCGCCGGAGAAACTTCTTAACAGCTACACGCCGGAGCGTCGTGAGGCAACGCTCGATATATTCCGGGCGGCAAGCAAAAGCACTCAATTCATGACCCCTCCAAGCCGCGGCTACCGTTTAGTGCGCGACGCGGCCTTATCGCTCGCAATCAGCCACGAATTCACGCGGGAATTTGTCAATCCGCGCCAATCCGCGCCTTATGACTACATCGCCAGTCCACTGACCAGTTTTGCCGAACGGGATGCAGAATTCAGCAGTGGCCCACGTGCGGGCGCGCCATTCCAGAACGCAGAGATCGCGCCGGGCGATTTCCTATTCGATCACCTAGGCATAGGATTTTCAGGCATTTTTTTCTCCACCACCGCCGCCGATGTCAACGTGTACAAGTCCCTGTTTAGTGCAATGAGCGTCGGCGATGAAATATTTAGGCTGATCATTGTTACTCGCGAGGCCGCCGGCGAGGTCGATGCACCAGCTCAGGTCCTTGTCGATAGCACGGGTGCGTTATATGACGCCTACGATGCACAACCAGGGAGTTTTTACTTAGTTCGCCCGGATGGACATGTAACAGCACGCTGGCGGAGCATCGCAGAGGCGGAAGTGCGCACTGCCCACGCGACGGCCTTAGCCAGCTAGTTCACAGTTTGGGGAGTGGCGTCATGCCTGAGGAAATGTCGTTTGAGGAACTCGAACAGGTCTACGAACTGCTCGCGGTGACGATTGACGTCGTCGGGGAGACACAGGAACGGTTGTTTCTGTGCAAATTAGCCCTCGCGTTGGCGAATGATTTGGGTAGCTTCACAGCTTTCCAGACTGCGTTAGCCACAGCACGCCAGGATCTTGACGTGTAGGTAATTACTCGGTGCCAGAAATTACGGCATAGCTTCGGGCAGCGGAGCCGGCAAGATTTCATTGGCCGCTATCGTATCGATCGGGCGCAACACATTGAGTCTCATCGCAATTCCACCTAAGTTACGCTGTCCTGGCACACAACTTAGGCCCGTGTCATAACCGTTGGCAACAAACAACGGCAACACTTCTCGCCGAAACTGTTCGACTAACTCACAATCGCCGTAATCCAGATAGCGCGGCTTGTTGTAGCCTACAACCAATTCCTGGTACTCAGCCGAGAACGTCTCGCCGGGCACCTGTTCACCGGCGGCGACCGGAACCGGGATCGAGAAGGCTAGAAACATGTTAAAAAACGGCTGAGGCCGCCGTCTGTCTCCACCGCAGGATCCGGCAACCCGGACTTCGTGGTGGGCGCCGAAGTGGCGGAGCAATTTTTTTACCTTGGAGCGAATACCGTCACAGCTGTAGGCCACACCGAATCCCGAAAAATGGAATTTTAGTTGCTGTGGTTCCCAACGCGCATTCACCGCCTCAGCGGAGAGATACGCGCTGCCGCTTAGCAACGCGGCAGCAATTAGGACCCTGGACAGATGACGGATTGAAATAGCCATAATGATTTACCCCAATCGTTTGCTAGCTCATTAGTTAGATAACGAAACCACTCTCAGGTTCGCATCTTCCGGGTAGGATATTTTCCTTAAATCGATGCAGAACGATTCTATTATTAACATTAACTAACACATATAAAATTTTGATTTAACAGAATTTATAAATGCAATAATTTACTTCAAGCAGACCTCCGCTCCACCAGAGTCAATATATCGTAGCTGGCAACCGGCTCAGCGTCCTGATTCGACACTTCAACGTCCCATCGCACTTCACCGTAACCGGCGCCCTCGCGAGCTGACTTATGCTTACAGCTTAGTCTTACCTGCAGGGTATCGCCAGGATAGACGGGTTGCGTGAACTGAAGATTCTCCAAACCGTAATTTGCCAGAACCGGCCCCGGATCGGGCTGCACGAACAGGCCGGCGGCCGCCGCTACGATGAAGTAGCCATGGGCAACGCGCCCATCGAAAAACGGATTGGCTTTTGCCGCCTGTTCATCCATATGGGCATAAAATCGATCGCCGGTGAGCGCCGCAAACTGCTCGACGTCCTCCAGCGTTACCGTGCGGGTGTCGCTAATCAGCGTATCGCCGAGTCGTAGCTCATCAAAATCTTTACGGAACGGGTGCACGTCGGCGGTACGCTGGCGACTCCCGGGCAACCACTGATTACAGATCCCCGTCAGCGTGTCCGGTCCGCCTTGCAGTGCCGTGCGTTGCAGATAATGCATGACGCCTCGAATGCCGCCTAATTCCTCACCACCACCGGCCCGCCCGGGGCCACCGTGGACTAAATGCGGCAACGGCACGCCATGGCCGGTCGATTCAGCAGCGCAGTCCCGATTCACGACGACAATGCGACCGTGATAAGCCGCTGTGCCCAACACCAGAGTCCGGGTAAATGCCTGATCATTGCTGAAAATCGACGCAACCAGACTGCCGGCGCCCAGATTCGCCAACGCAATCGCGTCATCGACCGAGTCGTAAGGCAGGACGGAACTGACAGGGCCGAATGCTTCCACGCGGTGCACCGGATTGGTGTCCGTGGGCTTTTCGCAGTGCAGCAGGATCGGTGACATAAAAGCGCCTTTCGCCGGATCCACATCGATGAAATCACCGCCGTCGAGCGTGCCAAACGCTATCTCACCGGCCTCAGCCAGGCTGCGTACCGCCTTGCACACCTCGTTGCGCTGTCCCTGACTGGCCAGCGCACC
Source organism: Gammaproteobacteria bacterium (assembly GCA_965225625.1). GTDB lineage: Bacteria > Pseudomonadota > Gammaproteobacteria > JADZEE01 > JADZEE01 > CBDDBH01. Next base: position 21,284 of record CBDDBH010000015.1, on the reverse strand, counting down.
CATATCAATGTCCGCGTTGGCGGGATTTCCAATCCGCACAGTGGCCAGACGCAACTGCAGCGCCTCGATAATGCTGGCGCTTTGGCGCCGAGGCACAATAACTCGCCGAATGGCCGTGCATTTTTGCCCGGCTTTGCTGGTCATCTCCTTGACGACTTCATCGATATACAGCGCGAATTCAGGACTGTCGGGACCGGCATCGGGGCCGAGTAGCGAGCAATTCAGCGAATCGGTCTCCGCGGTAAATCGAACGGACTGGGCTATTACATTGGGATGCTGCCGCAGCTTTTCCGCTGTGCTGGCCGATCCGGTAAATGCAATAAGATCCTGGCAGGTCAGATGAGCCAATAAATCGCCGGCACTACCGCACACGAGCTGCAGAGCGCCCTCGGGCAAGATGGCCGCATCGATCATGCTCCGAAAGACACGCTCCGTGAGATAGGACGTGCTGGTTGCAGGTTTGACGATAGCGGGCACCCCTGCGAGTAACGCCGGCGCCAGTTTTGCCAACATGCCCAAACGGGGAAAATTGAACGCGTTGATGTGTACGGCCACGCCCTGCAATGGGACGCAAATATGTTGCCCAATAAAACTACCCTTGCGGGAGATACGTTCGCTCGCGCCCTCGATCAACACGTGTACGGCCACGCCCTGCAATGGGACGCAAATATGTTGCCCAATAAAACTACCCTTGCGGGAGATACGTTCGCTCGCGCCCTCGATCAACACGGTATCGTTGGGCAGCTCGCGCCGACCCTTGCTTGCATAGACTAATAAGGTGCTTATGCCACCGTCAATATCACCGAACGAGTCTGCCCGAGTAGCGCCGGTTCCCGTCGATAAGGCGTAGAACTCCTCTTTATGCTGGTCGAGGTGTTTAGCCAGGGCCTTTAACAGATTGGCTCGCTGGTGAAACGTCAGCTTGCGCAATGCCGGTCCGCCGCGTTTGCGCCCGTACTCGAGCATGGACTTAAAATCCAGACCCGCGCTGGAGCTCTCAGCCAGCAATTCTCCGTTGACGGCATTGCGCAGTGGCACAAAATCACGCTCACTTTGGAACCACTCGCCGCTAGCGTAGCTATTAAGTTTCATCACTTTTCCACTTCTTCCTGACGATTATCGACGACGCGAACAGCTTTGCCTTCCGAGCGAGCAACACCACCGGGCGGATGCACCACGACCTGCGCGCTGACACCGACATACTCCTTAATCTCATGTGCCAGGCGTTGTTTCGTAGCCTCAGTTATTTCCGATGTGGGTGGCTGTTTAAGCTCGACCAGCACGGTCAGCCGATCAAGCTTACCTTCACGGCCGATCTGCAATTGGTAGTGCGGCGCCAGAGTGTCGATTTTCAACACTAACTCTTCGATCTGGCTCGGGAATACATTCACCCCACGGATGATCAACATGTCGTCGCTGCGCCCTGTAATCTTGTCCATACGGCGCATGCTACGAGCCGTTCCCGGCAATAGCCGCGTCAGATCCCGCGTTCGATATCGAATGATCGGCAAAGCCTGTTTGCTCAAAGAGGTGAAGACCAACTCTCCAGGTTCGCCGTCCGCGACGACATTGCCGCTGACGGAATCGATGATTTCAGGGTAAAAATGATCCTCCCAGATGTGTGGACCGTCTTTTGTTTCGATGCATTCGCTCGCCACACCCGGTCCCATAACTTCCGACAGTCCATAAATATCGACTGCATCCAAACCGCAACGCTGCTCAATTTCACTGCGCATGGCGTCGGTCCACGGTTCCGCTCCGAAAATACCGACGCGTAACGAGCTTTCGGCCGGATCAATCCCCTGGCCCTGAAACGCGTCCGCGATGTTCAACATATAAGAGGGAGTACACATGATGATGTCGGGTTCAAAATCCCGGATTAACTGCACTTGCCGCTCGGTCTGTCCACCGGAAACCGGGATCACGGTCGCGCCGAGTCGTTCCGCGCCGTAATGTGCGCCCAGCCCGCCTGTAAACAACCCATACCCATAGGCGACGTGCACCTTATCACTGCGCGTACCGCCACCAGCGCGGATGGAACGCGCGCACACATCGGCCCACGTGTCGATGTCCCCCTGCGTATAGCCGACTACCGTTGGTTTCCCGGTGGTGCCGCTAGAGGCATGGATGCGGACCACCTGCTCCATCGGCACTGCGAACATGCCAAATGGGTAATTCTGCCGAAGATCTTCCTTGCTGGTAAACGGGAAGGCTGCTAGCCCCTCCAGGCTCGTCAAGTCGCGCGGATGGATCCCTGCCGTCTCCCAGGCATTGCGATAATGTGGGACGTTGTCATAGGCATGCTGCAGCGACCATTTGAGTCGTTGCAGTTGCACGGCGGAGATTTCGTCCCGACTGGCTGTCTCGATCGCTTCGAGGCTGGCGGGATCCGGTCTGGTGGTAGTCAAGGCTGGCTCCTTGCAGATTACAAATTCGGACAATTAATGAAACACAAATGTTAGAATTACATAGAACTTCTGTATCATATTATTCCGCTCCCTGAAATGATAGACGCCACCCACGCGCATGTCTTTTGACCGCCACGCCAACAAATTAATCCAAAAATTCTGCGAGCGCCGGCCCCTGCGCACCGGCTCTCTGGTCATTACCGTTTACGGTGACGCAATCGAACCGCGTGGCGGTAGCGTCTGGCTTGGCAGCCTGATCAAACTGTTCGACTCATTCGCCATCAACGAGCGATTGGTGCGCACCTCTGTATTTCGCTTGGTTAAAGAAGACTGGCTGGCTGCCACTAGAATAGGAAGACGAAGTTACTATGCGTTAACGGCCGAGGGCCACAGCTGGTTTCGCGCGGCGACCCGCCGAATTTACAGCTCGCCTAGCGAGCAGTGGGATGGAAAATGGTGTCTTGTGATCCTCAGCGACAGCGATCAGCGGGCGCGTGATTTATTGCGACGCGATCTGGGTTGGTTGGGATTCAGCACATTCGCGCCGGGCGTGTTTGCCCATCCATCGATGCGGACCGAGAACGTGCACGAGGCACTAGACGCGCTGAATCTTCGCAAACGCACCATTGTCATGCAGTGCGAACAACACGGTGAACCGGAAACCGCGATGCACCGCCTGGTGCGCGAAAGTTGGAATCTCGATGAACTAGAAGCACGTTACCGCAGTTTCGTCGGCTTGTTCCAACCGATATTGGACACACTCACTGCAGCCGATAACTTGGACGCCCTCGCCGCACTTCAGATTCGTCTGGTGTTAATTCACGAGTATCGAAAAATTCTACTGCGCGATCCGCAACTACCCGACGTCCTGTTATCCTCGCACTGGACAGGGCATGATGCCTACGCCCTGTGCAGGGAGCTGTATGCCGTGCTGCAACCGCGATCTGAGCAATTTGTAAACGACAATTTCGAAGCCATCGGCGGCAAACTTCCGTCACCATCGGCGCCGTTTTATCAACGTTTCGGTGGAATACTTGAAAGCTCGAAACAGGGGAAATGAAATGAATTATTCAGCGATCGAGTTCGCGGTGGATGAGTCCATCGCACGCATCACGTTGAATCGACCGGACGTGTTGAACGCGCTCAACGTGCCTTTAATCACGGAACTGCGCCACGCAATCGAGGCCATTCGCGACGATCCCCGCGTGCGCTGCCTGCTACTCACCGGTAACGGACGGGGTTTTTGTGCCGGCGCTGATCTGAAGCAACGCATGGCAGGCATGGAAGGGCAGCGTCCCGATGTGGGGGCGAGTATCGAGACCTACTACAACCCGGTGATAAGGGGATTGGGCAGCCTGCGGATCCCGATTGTTTGTGCGGTAAACGGCATTGCGGCCGGCGCGGGTGCAAGTCTGGCGTTGGCCTGCGACATCGTCGTTGCTGCGCGCTCTGCAAGCTTTCTGCAGGCGTTCGCCAGGATCGGTTTGATTCCTGATTGCGGCAGTACTTGGTTGTTGCCACGCCTGGTCGGGTCCGCGCGCGCCAAAGCACTTGCGATGCTCGCGGAGCCGGTCTCTGCCGAACAAGCGCAGGCCTGGGGCATGATCTGGCAGTGCGTCGATGACGAGGCACTCGCGGACACCACCGCTAAACTTGCCGCCTATCTGGCGCAGCAACCAACCCAGGCGATGGGCCTGTTGAAGCGCGCGATGACGCTGTCCAGCGATAACTCCTTGCACGAACAATTGGACATCGAGCGCGACCTGCAGCGCGTAGCCGGATACACCGATGATTTCGTCGAGGGTGTGAGCGCCTTCGCCGAAAAACGCCCCGCTGTATTTAAAGGAAACTAAAGTGAAACCGCTAACCAGCGCGGATGTTGTAGGCGTTATCGGCGCGGGCACCATGGGCGCGGGCATCGCACAGGTTGCGGCCAATGCCGGGCATCCGGTGATGCTCTACGATGCGGCCGATGGTGCCGTCGCACGTGGCATAAACGCCACCCGCCAGGGCCTCGATAAGTTGGTCGCCCGCGGTAAGAAAACTGCGGAAGACGTAGACACCCTGGTCAACCGCATTCAACCTGTAACCAGTCTGAACGCACTGAGCGGCGCACGCTTGATTGTAGAAGCGGTGGTTGAAGATCTGCCGATCAAACAGAAAATTTTCCAGCAACTCGAGGCGATCTGCCCCACTGATACCGTGTTCGCGACCAACACATCTTCCATTTCGATCACTGCCATCGCCGCGGCCTTGAAACAACCCGAACGCCTGGTCGGTCTGCATTTCTTTAATCCGGCGCCAATCATGAAATTGGTCGAGGTCGTTCGAGGCGCAGTAACCCCGCAAGAAACCTGCGAATTTGCAAGCGCCGCGAGCGAGATGTGGGGTAAGACCCCGGTACTGGCCAAGTCGACGCCGGGCTTTATCGTCAACCGCGTTGCCAGACCGTTTTACGGCGAAGCCTTGCGATTACTTCAAGAAAATGCCGCTGCGCCTGTCGTTATAGACGCCGCCATGCGCGAGTCCGGGGGATTCCGCATGGGACCTTTCCAACTCATGGATCTGGTCGGCATCGACGTTAATTTTGCCGTTAGCCAAACCGTTTATAACGCGACCTTCCAGGATCCGCGCTACCGACCTAATTTAATTCAGCAGGAAATGGTCAACGCGGGGCTGTTTGGCCGCAAAACGCAACGCGGCTTTTATGATTATCGCGATGGCGCGGCGCCTGCCGGCATTCCGGATGTCCCACCGGCACCCCCGCCCGCTTTTGTCACCGTCGAGGGCGACTTGGGACCAGCCGAGGCGCTGGTGCCGCTCATCGAAGCCGCTGGTCTGGAGATCGAGCGCACCGAAGGCGATGGCGTCCTACGATTACCCAATGCAGTGATGGCGTTATCCGATGGCCGTACAGCGACAGAGCGCTGTGCACAGGAACAACACGCAGGCCTGATCCTATTTGATCTTGCTTTGGACTACGCATCGGCTCCCCGGATCGTATTGGCCGCTGCCGAACAGAGCTTCGCTCTGTCCCAGAAAGAGGCCGCCGGCCTGGTCCATGCGCTGGACAAACAAGCCTCATTCATTGACGACGTTGCCGGTATGGTAGTGATGCGCACAGTCTGTATGTTGATTAACGAGGCAGCAGAAACTATTTCACATGGGGTTTGTGATGCCGAGGATCTCGATGCGGCTATGAAACTGGGGGTCAATTATCCGCTGGGTCCGTTGGAGTGGGCTGACCAGATCGGCGCACGCTGGGTATTGCGCGTGTTGGACAATTTAACGAAGTGCTATGCGGAAGATCGTTACCGCGCATCCTCGCTGTTACGCCGCCGTGTTGCCGCCGGCAAAAAGCTGAAGCATTAAGGATTCGGCAAAGGAGCTAAACCTCGAATTGCCGGGCGTGAAGGCGTTAGTCTCAACGATTGCGGAAGGAGTATGAAAATGTCAGACGCTTACATCTGCGATGCCATCAGAACTCCGATTGGGCGCTATGGCGGCGCCCTCTCGGCGGTACGTACTGATGACCTTGGGGCAAAACCGATCGCAGCACTCATGCAGCGCAACACCAGCGTTGACTGGGAGCGCGTCGACGACGTCATCTACGGCTGCGCCAATCAAGCCGGTGAGGACAATCGCAACGTTGCGCGGATGTCCAGTCTTCTCGCGGGTTTACCAGTCGCAGTTCCGGGCGGCACGGTCAACAGGCTGTGCGGCTCCGGTATGGACGCAATCGGTATAGCAAGTCGCGCAATTAAAGCCGGTGAAACCGATCTGATGATCGCTGGCGGGGTCGAATCCATGTCACGCGCGCCGTTCGTCATGGGCAAAGCGACCACCGCTTTTAGTCGTAACGCCGAGATTTTTGACACAACCATCGGCTGGCGGTTCGTAAACTCGCTGATGAAAAAACAATACGGAATAGATTCGATGCCCGAAACCGGCGAGAACGTCGCCGAACAATTTTCGATCTCGCGCGAAGCGCAGGATGCGTTCGCCCTGCGCAGTCAGCAACGCGCCATCGCTGCTCAGGAAAACGGCAAGCTTGCCGAGGAAATCGTGCTTGTCTCTATCTCACAGCGCAAGGGCGATCCGATCGAAGTGACGATGGACGAACACCCGCGCAAAGACTCGTCTCTCGACAAACTGGCCAAACTGGCCACGCCGTTTCGCGCCGACGGCACCGTCACCGCCGGCAATGCTTCAGGGGTAAACGATGGTGCATGCGCGTTACTCGTGGCCTCCGAGACGGCCATCGTGGCACACGGTTTGACTGCCAAAGCACGGGTCGTTGCGAGCGCCACGGCCGGCGTTGAACCACGCATCATGGGCATGGGCCCAGCTCCAGCCAGCCGCAAAGTGCTTGCTAAAGCCGGCCTGAGCCTGGAGGACATGGATGTTATTGAGCTTAACGAAGCTTTTGCATCGCAATCACTGGCGGTACTGCGCGACCTGGGGTTACCAGACGATGCCCCACACGTCAATCCTAATGGCGGCGCAATCGCGCTCGGTCATCCTCTGGGCGCCAGCGGAGCACGCCTTGTGACGACCGCGTTGTACCAACTACACCGCACCGGCGGCCGCTACGCCCTGTGCACCATGTGCATCGGCGTCGGCCAAGGCATCGCAATAGTGATCGAGCGCATTTAACGCGGAGGTATCAGCACAAAAGTCCTAACGGAAGCAAGAATTTCGTCGCGCCAATGTCGCGACATGACGCTCCGTCATTGCGAGCGCCAGCGAAGCCCGCGTACACAGGGGACGTCCCCGTAAAGAGGGGAACATTTACGCAACCCACGCATCCCTCAGTGATCCGAAGTGGACTGCGAGTAATGCCCACACTCTAATGGCCACGTCCTTCCGGTGTATGCGTGTCATAACACGTTTGGACTGGCGTAGACCTCTGCTATCTCCGACACTCCGAAGAACGGTACTTGTTCGGCAAGCTCCCACCTAAACAACTCCACGTGACCCCGGCCTCGTTAGCACTGGGCACCAAGATTAACGAGTGGCCTTCCAGTTTGTTACCGCGGAAAGTGATGATTACCACGCCGCCGGTGTTAACTACGACCGAATAGACGTTGACGTCCCTCAATTCCGACGGCTCGGCGACACCCGCTTCGGCGTTGTTAGCCGGGAAACTGCCGTGTTCCCCATAATAGAGATTAACCCCCATCTTGGCAGCCGATGCAATCGAGAGGCCGAGGTGCACCCTGGCACGCGTATTGTTTTCATACCCTCCCATCGACGAGAGCACATAAAACCCAAACACAAGTAGCGACACCACCGCCGCCACTTTGTTAAGCGCGCCAGGCTCGAACATCGCGCGTACCGTCAGCACCACCGCAATTACCAACGAGACAATAGCCAATAACAGCGGTAGCCACTCGAGTATGGGGCCCGACAATCCTGGTAGTGCCAAAGCCACCGGCACGCCAAGGTGCCAGCCCAGCGCCCAGAATCCCGCGGTGCCGTTCGGTCGCCGTTGTGTTGCAACCATCACCAGTCGCGCCTGCGCCAGCGCGGTCAGTTTCGGCATGGCATCCGCGGCCACGACCATTTCATACAGACCTTTGGCCTCTTGCCACTGCTTTTTGCGGTGGACCTTTTGCGCTTGCTTAAATAGGGCGGCGACGTCTTGATCAGTTTGCGGCATCGTTACTCATCCTATCTCGTTGCCGTTGCATCGCTTCATCGAATATTCCCTGCACCAGACGGATCCCCTGCTCGTGACGACCGGCAACGACCTGATCGGCAATTCGTGCACTCAGGCCTGTCTGGATTGCCTCGGAGACACGAAAGTCTTCGTCACGAAATACGGCACCGTCCAGCAGATCGAACGAGCGCTGCCAATGCTCTCGAGCTTTTTCGTCTTCAGGTTCCGCCGGGATCAACATGGTGTTCAATACCAGAGTTTGACTTGGACTCTGCGGGAAAAGCGTCAGCATATTCATGTAATCCGGACTGACGATGAGCAACGAATTAGGAAATATGTGGTAATTGAACGTCGCTTTTACCTGCAAAGCGATATCGGCATTCGCGGCGATTGATTCGTCCGCCATCTCGCTACGTGCGACAGCCGAACACATATGCATCCCCAAGCGGCGGACGACTACCATGTTGTCGAGAAAGAATTCGGCAAGACTCTCGTGATGGAGTCGCTTGATGTGGTAGCTCTCGGAGAATGCATCGTAAATCACCTTCCAATTGCAGGCGACCGTTGTAAAGCGATGGGTAAAATAAACATGACCGCGCAAATCGAATGTATTGAGATGTTTGCCGATCGGCGCCAGTAACTCGTCAGCAGTCAATGGCGATCGGTTGGATAACGTTACAAACAGCAACCCGTGCTGCTCCTGCAAGGTCAGCGGTATCAGTCCGTATTCACTTTTGTCGAGATTAGGGAAACTATCCGCCATCGGGATGTTGAGCAGCCGACCTTGCAGATCGTAAGCCCAGCCATGGTAAGGACATACCAGGCGCGCCCTTCTGCACGCGCCCTCATCGGCAATCAACCGCGTATGGCGGTGCCTGCACACGTTATAAAACGCCCGCAGCTCACCGTCACCCGCCCGGCATACCAGCAGCGGAATACCGAGCACGTTTGCCGTCCAGCAGCTTCCGGGTTCCGGCAACATGCCGCTGTGACCAACCACTAGCGGATATTCACGAAATACATACTGCTGCTCATCATCGTGGCGCTGCTGCGATACGTAACGCTCGACATCGATGAAGTGCTCAGTGCTGTCCGCCTGCCGAGTGCCAGCGCGCACGTGTTGGTGCAATTCATCGTACAGCGCGGCGGGTGTTGCGGCAGTCATGCGTTTGCTTTACCCCGTGAGCTGCATCTGTCGTAACGCCGCGCGCCCCAACAGGCCGTAGGGGCTGGTCAGCGTTTCAATAATCTCGAAATGGTTGTAATGCTGCCCGACCAATAACTCGACGGGTTTTCCGGCAGCACTTATCGCCGCGGCAAAATCCCGCGTTTGGCGCTGAAACTCAGGTGATTCAAGGCTGCCGTAAGCCACTACCAAAGGTGCCCATAGCCTGTCGATGTGGCGCTGCGGGCTTAATGCCTGAACAACTTCATCGGTGAAATGAACGTATTCGCTTCGGTCTGAGCGTCGCACCGGTTCCAGGTCATACATACCACTGCTCAACAGCCCGCCTTTAATGATGTTGGCTGGCAGAGCGAATTCACCTTGCCAGTCAGTCGTCAAAACGACGCCGCCAAGATGGGCTCCAGCGGAATGTCCACTGACGTAGATCCGGTCGGGATCCCCACCGAAAGTGCCCGCGTTGCGGTAGACCCAGGCGACCGCTCTGCGCACCTGATCGGCAAGCACCTCGAGTTTGTTGTCCACGTTTTGTACCCAGTCGTAGTCGGGAACCACCCAGTGCGCGCCTGCGTTGACGAATAATTCGGCCGGATAAGCGTTGTCCTTCGCCACGTCAACGCGCCACGCGCCGCCGTGTATAAAGACGTTGATCGGAGCCTTCGTGCCTGGGGGCGAGTAAACGTCCATCGCCTCGATTGGCTTCGAGCCATACGCAAACCGGCGTGGCTCGCCCAGGTTGGCGCGCGCCGTTTCGCTGTTGACCCCATAGCGCTTGATAACCGACTGCATGTTTACGGCATAGTTGCGCTGATCATAGGCAGCGTCCAGCTGTGCTTGGGTCATACCCATCCCACACGTGTGCGCCGTCGCCATCGGGCAATGGCGCTGCCGTGGATGCGGCGGCTGACAACACGGCGGTGGTTGCCGCGCATGCCGCCGCGGAGCCGCTGAGAAAAGCACGACGCGTGAGCTTTGGATTGATCGGTCCGTTCACGTTAATTCTCCCAGCGTTGGCTGTGGGTTTTGCGACATTTTGAGGATAGCTCTCCGGAAACCGTTGTGCACTGAATTTATTTGGCTCCAGACTCGGCAAAAGAGCGGTGTCTGTGTTGATTGATATGATACAAAACTCTCTTGAATATCCGATTTTTCTGTGCCATATTCATTTGACGGAGGACTAGCTATGTATACGCAGGGTCTAGACATTGATAAAAACGACGCATCGGTACCTATCGAGACTGATGAAGGTGCCACTGAGCGAACGATTTCAAGCGTGCATCGATGCCGACGAGAAGATCGAGCCGAAAGATTGGATGCCCCGACGCCTACCGCAAGACGCTAATCAGACAGATCTCACAGCATGCGCATTCCGAGGTGATCGGGCATGCTGCCAGAAGGCAACTGGATCACGCGCGCGCCCAGCCTGCGCCGCAAAGCGGTGTTACTGGCCAAAGTCCAGGATGAAAGGCGGGACATGGAATGTATCTGTACAGCGCCGCCGAAGACGCTCGGCGTTTCACGGGCCCAAATGAATCGATGAATCTGCTGAACGAAAAAGCCAAGTATTCGAGCATCTTCAATTATCCGACGCTCACCTGGGCGGATATAGGCGCCATCGGCTGGCTGGTCGACGGTTGCCGCTATCATGAACCAGATACCAATTTGCCGCTGTTCTTACGGTCCTTACGCCCGCGCCATGATCCGCATATGCAAGGAAGAGAGTTTTCATCAGCGTCAGGGCTTCGAGATCATGATCACACTTTGCCGAGGCGCGCCTGAGCAAAAGCGTATGGCCCAAGGACGCCTTAAACCGATGGTGGTGGCCAGTCGTCATGATGTTCTGGGCCTAGCGACAAAGACTCCAAACACACCGACCAGTCGAAACGATGGAAAATCAAAACGAATTCACCAACGATGAGATAAGGCAGAAATTCATCGACGCAACGGTGCCCCAGGCTGAATTTCTTGGTCTCGATATTCCTGATCCGGGACCTTAAATGGAATCCACAGACGAAACATTACGACATCGGTGAAATCGACTGGCAGGAATTCACGGATGTTCTCAAAGGCAACGGTCCGTGCAACAAAGCACGCCTGGCTGCGCGCCGTAAAGCCCACGAGGACGGTGCCTTGGGTACGTGAAGCCGCGCAGGCTTATGCGCATAAGAGCCAGCAGCGCCGACGCTGCCTGAACTGAGGGTGCCCCTATGAGCGGATCAGACTGGCCATTGTTCGAGGTGTTTATTCGCAGTAAAACGGGACTGAGTCATAAGCACGTCGGCAGCCTGCACGCCGCCGACGCCGGCATGGCCCTGGAAAACGCACGAGATGTTTATACACGACGCATGGAAGGGGTCAGTATCTGGGTGGTGCAGTCAATCGCCATTACCGCGTCTGAATCCAGGCGATAAAGAAGCCCTTGTTTGAACCAGCCGTCGACAAGGTCTACCGTCATCCGACGTTCTATGACATTCCCGACGAAGTCGACAACCTTTAAGAGCCGCGCGTGAGCGAACAATCTGAAGCCTTGTTCGACTATGTGCTGCGCTTGGGCGACAACACGCTGATACTGGCGCAGAGACTGTCGCAATGGTGCGGCCACGGCCCGGCGCTGGAAGAAGATTTGGCACTAACCAATGTGGCCCTCGACCAGTTGGGGCAAGCGCGCTTATTGCTTGCCTACGCCGGCGAGATTGAAGGACAGGGACGGGACGAAGACAAGCTCGCGTACCATCGGGACACGCTCGATTTTCGCAATGTGCTTTTGGTCGAACAGCCAAATGGCGACTTTGCCCAGACCATGGCCCGACAATTTTTTGTCGATGCCTTCAATCTGGAGTTGTATCAACGGCTGAGCAATTCCACCGATCAACGGCTGGCGAAATATCGCCGCTAAGTCACTAAAAGAAACGCGTTATCACATCCGCCATAGTTGCCCGCTGGATTGTACGACTGGGTGACGGTACGGCCGAGAGTCATACGCGTATGCAACGCGCGGTGGATGAGTTGTGGATGTTCACTGGCGAACTATTCGCCATGGATAGTGTAGATAACAGCATGTTATCTGCTGGAATCGGCGTTGACCTGAGCGCTGTAAAAACAGCCTGGGATGCGCAGGTCACCGAGGTGTTCAGCGAAGCAACGCTACAGCGTCCGGGACGGCGAATGGATGCAGAGTGGCGGCAAACAGGGACAACACAGCGAGCATCTGGGCTATATCCTCGCGGAATTGCAGTTCCTGCCACGCGCCTACCCGAACGCCACTGTCTGGTAGCGACGCATGGCTACAAAGGTAATTCCGTCAGGCCACACCGAGAAACACGTGTGGTCGGTATTGGCAGGCGTATGCGACCCGGAGATCCCCGTATTGACCGTACTCGATTTGGGTATCGTCCGAGCCGTGGACGTTACAGGTGAGCAGGTCATGGTGGCGATTACGCCGACCTACGCAGGTTGCCCGGCAATGGACGTTATCGCGAGCGACATAAAGGCGGCGTTGCGCTCCGCTGGTTATGACGATCCTGAAATTTCCACGGTACTGTCACCTCCATGGACCACCCAATGGCTGACAGAAGCCGGGCGCGAAAAACTCCGGCGCTTTGGAATTGCACCACCCGACGAAAACACCAGCGATAAACGTTCACTACTGGCCCCACCCCACGTGGTTGCCTGCCCCAAATGTGACAGCACCGACACTGAGCAGATCAGTGAGTTTGGCTCCACGCCGTGTAAGGCACATCACCGCTGCAATGCTTGTCTGGAGCCTTTTGATTATTTCAAATGTTTATAGCAATTCCCCCTCACCCGACCGCCATCCCTGGCAGTCGGGTGAGGGGTGGAACATGGGTAAAGGTTCATGCCTAAATTCCCACGATCTAGCCATCGCGGCCGTCGGTCCGGCTGCGGACAATGCTGTCAGCGTCACCTTTAACGTGCCTGAGGACCTGCGAGACGAATACCGCTTCGTCCAAGGCCAACACTTAAACGTCCGTACTGAAATCAACGGTGAGCCCTTACGCCGCTCCTACTCGATCTGCAACGCCGCCGGCGAGGACGGACTGAGCATCGCCATTCGCAGAGTCGAATCCGGACTTTTCTCGACCTACGCTAACGAGCAACTCAAACCGGGCGACGTATTACAAGTGATGACCCCGACCGGACGCTTCTTCACCGAACTATATCCCGACAATCGCAACACGTATGTCACCTTCGCCGCCGGCGCCGGCATCACGCCGATTATCTCGAACATTAAAACTATCCTCGCAAGTGAGCCACATAGTCGAGTATTCCTGTTCTATGGCAATCGCTCCCGGGCGACGACGATCTTTCGCGAAGCGCTGATGGATCTGAAAAATCGGTATATGACTCGCTTTAATATCCACTTCATATTCAGCCGTGAGCAGACGGATATGGATTTGTTCGATGGCCATATCGACGGCGACAAAGCGGCAGCTTTGATGCAGGCTTTTTGTCCGGCCGAACAGGTCGACATTGCCCTGGTATGTGGGCCCGACAGCATGATCGAAGATGTAAGCGCCGCGCTACAGTCGCTGGGCGTGCCGGCGCAGCGTATCCAATCGGAACAGTTTGGCTTGCGCCGCGAGCCTCGACCTGCGGCTACCGCGCCGGCACAACCGACCGCCATCGACGGCTGCCGGGTTACCGTCGTCATGGATGCCCAGCGAACCGAATTCGTGGCTGCGCGCGGCACAACACTGCTGGAAGCGGCTCATCGACAGGCCATCGAATTGCCGTTCTCATGCAAGGCGGCGGTGTGTGCAACTTGTCGCACAAAACTCATTGAAGGCGATGTCGACATGGCGGCAAACTTCGCGCTGGAAGCTTGGGAGCTGGAAGCTGGCTACATACTTGCCTGTCAATCGCGACCCATGACCGATACAGTAGTGATTGACTATGACCAGACGTAAAGCGCATGCAACCGACCATCGATAAACAGGCGAATTTCGCGTCATCCCAATGGTCGGAAGACCAGGCCCGGGAGATCGCTCATGACTTTGATCTCGTTCATGTGCCGAATGATTTTTTTGACGCCCCTTATCCCTACTATCACGCGTTGCAAAGTTTCGATCCCATCCACCGTAACCCGGACGGATCATATTTCGTTACCCGCTACGCCGATCTGGCAAAAATTTACCGAGATCCCGAGCGCTTCACTTCTGACAAGAAACGCGTGTTCAAACCAAAGTTCGGCGACAGCCCGCTGTACCGCCACCACACCACCAGCCTGGTCTTCAACGATCCGCCATACCACACGCAGGTGCGTGCCATCCTAATGGGCGCACTGCATCCCAAGGCTATCCGCGACATGGAACCCAGTCTCATCGCGCTTGCCAACGAATTACTCGATGGCGCGGAGCGCAAAGGCGAATTCGATTTGATCGCTGACTTCGCCGCCGCCATTCCGGTTGAGGTGATCGGTAACCTGCTGCGGGTACCGCACGAGGAACGCGGCCCTCTGCGAGCGTGGTCACTGGCGATTCTCCGCGTACTGGAACAGACCAACACAGCGGAGCAACTGGAACGCGGCAATCGGGCAGTCGATGATTTCTGTGCATACTTGCGCGAGCTGGTCGCTGACAGACGCAAACACCTCACAGACGACAAATCCGACGTCTTGAGTCAGCTTATTATCGGCGATGCCAGTGGGGAGAAATTTACTGAAGAGGAGTTGCTGCAAAACTGCATTTTTCTGCTTAACGCCGGGCATGAAACAACCACCGACTTGATTGGCAATGGCGTCTATGCGCTGTTGTTGCATCCTGAACAACTCGCGCGTTTCCTAGCTGAGCAGAGCCTATCCAAAACGCTGGTGGAAGAAGTTCTGCGCTACGAAAGCCCGGTCCAACTCGGCAATCGCGAAGTAGCCCAGGACTTGGAATTTGCTGGCATTGAAATGTCTGCCGGCACCCAGATCCACCTTGGAATTGGCGCGGCCAATCGTGATCCCGAACAATTTCCAGATCCGGATCGATTCGATATCAATCGCAGAGTGACCAATCACTTTGGCTTCGCCACCGGCATCCACATCTGTGCCGGCATGGCGCTTGCGCGCTTGGAAGGCCGCATTGCATTCGAGCGGCTGTTCGCGCGCCTGCCGCGGCTGCGGCTTACAGGCCCACCGGTTACACGTCAGCTAGCGCGCTTTCGCGGTTTTGCGCATGTGCCGGTAGCGGTAGGGTAAGCATTGAAACGCCACCCCTTTTTGTTCACCACCCAAGGAGCGGGGTATGATTGCCGGCTAGGGAGTCTGTTAATTACGGACCGAAAAATAAGAAGCGAGTCAAAGCACTCGCACTGCTGTTGGAGACAGAATCATGCGATCACCCCTGTCATTGACACGTTCAATGCTGTTCGCCTTTGTGTACGTTTCGCTCACACAGCCGGCGTTTGCCCAACTCGAAGAAATCGTCGTTACCGCTAAAAAAGCGAGAGCAATCCGCCCAGGACATCGGCATCAGCATTGCCGCATTCGACGAAAAAACTTTCCGCGAGGCAAACCTCTCGGACGTTGAGAGTTTGGCTGGCCTGATACCCAACGTTCACGCCTACAGCGGCGGTACCTTCCTGCAGACGTTTTACATACGCGGCATCGGTCTGAATGAATTCCAGGGCAATTTCGACGCGCCGATCGGCCTGCACATCGACGAGGTATACCAAAGCAAACCCTGGATGACTTCCCTTCCCTACTACGACATCCAACGTGTAGAAGCACTCAAGGGACCGCAAGGCACCATCTTCGGCCGCAACACCACCGGGGGTGCTGTCAATTACTACACCAATCCGCCGACCCGGGAAAAAGGTCTGGGACTGGACGTCAGCATCGATGGCCACGAGCGCTACAACGCTCAGGGATTTGTCAATGGTGCGCTCACGGAAAACCTTGCCGCTCGCATGTCTTTTTATGTAGGACTTGGTAACGGCGGGCCGTACGACAACTTGTTTTACGACAACGAGATCGGCGAATGGGACCGCCAGATGTTCCGAGTGCAACTGCTTTGGGAAAAAGAAAACACCTCGGTGCGATTGAATATCCACGGTGGTAAGGACAAGAGCGATGACGTTCCCTACGGTGGACCTGGCATCTTCGATCGCGACGGATCTGGCGCGTTGTGTCCGGAAGTCCTATCCGGCGCGGTCACCAAAAACCGTTCGGCATGTCTGAAGTTTGCCGGTGCGGCCGCCGCTATCGGCATCCCTGAAGCGGAGATCGAGCCGGATGATCCTCACACTTTCAACCAGGACATGCCCGGTGTACGCGACGACGAGTTCTACGGCGGCTACCTGCGCATCGAACACGACTTCGGCTGGGCGACCGCGACCTCCATTACCGCTTACGAATATTTCGACCGCAACCAGCGCGAAGACAGCTCTGCCGACATCCTGGCCGCCACTAACACCACGTGGTACACCAATATGAATCAGTTCAGCCAGGAACTCCGGTTCGCCGGCGAATATGGCGAGCAATGGAAGTGGACCATCGGCGGCTACTACGAAAAGGATGACCTGGAAGAGGTCGACGGCTCAGACCTCAGTGGACATCCGCTGGGCATTCTGCCTCCGTTTGCGCCGCACTTTCTCGCCGACTTCACCAACGACCTCGAGACCCTCGCCGTGTTCGCGGATATGGAGTTCGCCTTCAATGAACAACTCAATATCACGGGCGGTGTGCGCTACACTGAGGATGACACCGAAGTCGTGGCGTTGACCGCACTCGGTCTCAACGACCCCATGGGCAAGGAGGATCGCGTAACGCCCTGTCTGATCACGACCTTCGACCCCAGCGTGCCTGTCGGCACACCCGCCTGCCCTTTCCTGGGACCTTTGTCGCCAAATGGTGGAGTGACCGAACTGTCACGGGACGACACGGATTTTTCCTGGCGCGCGGGCGTCGAGTGGACGCCCTGGGACGATTTCCTCGGCTACGTCAGCATCAGTACCGGCTATCGCGCCGGCAATTTCAGTGTGCCGTTCGGCGGTATCGTCACTGGCTTCGACCCCGAGGAGATCTTCGCTCAGGAGGTAGGTATCAAGAGCACCCTCCTCGAGGACACCCTGCAGATCAATGCGGCGTTCTTCCGCTACGAGTATGAGAATCTGCAGGTCAACGTGGACGATCCGGCATCGCCTCTAGTGCCAATCACCCGCAACATCGGCGAATCCGAGACAATTGGCTTCGAAGCCGACGCCTGGTGGGCGCCGAACGAGCGCTGGGACGTGCGCATGGGTATCGGCTACCTCGATGCCGAGTTCAAAAAGACCGACCGCTCTATCACCACCTACCTGGGCCCGATCCCGCTCGAGGGTAAACGCCCCGTCAACAGTCCGAAGTGGAATTACAACGGACTGGTACGCTACGAACAGCCCATCATGAACGGCTGGAACCTTGCAATCATGACTGACTTCCATTGGGTCGATGACCGCTTCCTGGAAGCAACCAATCAGGTCTTTGATGTGGGCGAGGATTACTGGCTAGTGAACGCGCGCGCGGCCGTAAGCTCAGCGGACGGTCGCTGGGAGTTTTCAGTCTGGGGCAAGAATATCTTCGATGAGGAATACCTGATCTATATAAACAACATCGCGTTCTTCAAGCTCGATATCTTCGGCGAACCTGCCACCTTCGGCGGTACGGTGAGCTACCGCTACGAGTAAGTAATCGGTCGTTGCGGCCTCCGCTGAGTGGAGGCCGCAACACCTCTTCCTTCTCCCCGGTATGGATGGGATCCAATGAATCTATCCGAATATGCGGCGCAAGACGGCCTCGCACTGGCAGCCTTGATCCGCAGCGGGGAGGTTTCCGTCGACGAAGTCGTCGCTTGTGCGCACCAGGCTATCGAGCAGATTAATCCTCAGATTAACGCCATCATCGAGGTTTTCGACGCTCCGGAGACGGCGCAGATCGACAATACCGGCGCGCCGTACTTTGGCGTGCCGTTCCTGGTGAAGGACCTTGTCCTGCATCTGGCCGGGCGCCGCATCGAATTTGGAAGTCGCCTGGCGGAAGGACTCGTGTTACCCCACGACACGGATCTCATGCGGGCGTTTCGGACTGCGGGACTATACACGCTAGGACGCGCATCTACGCCGGAACTCGGCTACTGCACGACGACCGAGCCGGTCATGTACGGACCAACCCGCAACCCATGGGATCTCGAGCGCATGGCGGGCGGTTCCAGCGGTGCTACATCAGCCGCCGTCGCGGCGGGTATCGTACCGGTGGCGCATGCCAACGACGGCGGCGGCTCCATTCGTATTCCAGCCGCCTGTTGCGGCCTGGTCGGATTAAAACCCACCCGCGGACGCACGCCCACGGGACCTGACGCGGCTGAAGGACTCAATGGACTGGGCATCGAGTTTGTCGTGACGCGAACCGTGCGCGATTGCGCCACAATGCTCGATGCGGTGCAAGGTCCCGGTTTGGGAGATCCCTACGTTATCGCGCCGCCGCTGCGAGCTTACGCTAAGGAAATTCAATCCCAACCCGGCAAACTCAAAATCGCGTTCACCGATCGCGCCTGGTCGGGCGACGAAGTGGACGCGGACGCCTGCCAAAGTGTGCGCGATGCCGCCAAGCTGTGTGAGAGTCTCGGTCATAACGTTGTTGAGGCCTCTCCCTCGTTCGACTACGAGGCCTATAAAAAAGCAAGCCTGGTCTATTGGAACGCCAACCTTGCCCACGGGATTGATGAACTCGCCGGCGCAACCGGACGCAAGCCTGGCCGCGATACGCTGGAAGCAACCACGCTCGCTTGTTACGAACATGGCAAAACCTATTCCGGCATGGATGTACTGAACGCCTTTGCGAGCGCTAACAACATTTGCCGCGCGATCGCGCCGTTTTTCACGGACTATGATGTATTGTTGACGCCGACCAACGCCGGTGTCGCGCGACCTGTTGGAACCTATAGTGCCGATAATCCCGCCTTGGATGCACTAGGTTGGTACGATCACATTTTTGCCTATGCGTGTTTTACCGCAGTGTTTAATATGACCGGCCAACCGGCGATCTCGTTACCGCTCGCTCGCAGCGCGGACGGCCTGCCCCTGGGTCTTCAATTCGTGGGTCGGTACGGTGACGAGGCGACGCTGCTGCGGCTGGCAAAACAATTGGAAGAAGCGACGCCATGGCCGCAATTAGCGCCATTGCTGAATCTGTGACGGAGAAAAATTATGGCAACCGGATTCATCTTTCATGAACTGTATATGTGGCACAACACAGGCAATTTCGCCGGTGTCGTACCGTTTGGCAATCCGGTACAGCCGTATGAGCATGCCGAAAATCCGGAAACCAAACGCCGTATACGCAACTTGCTCGATGTCAGCGGGCTACTCGACCAGCTGACGATAATCAACGCAAGGGAAGCAACTGACGAAGAAATTTTACGATTTCACACACGCGAGCATCTCGAGAACATTCGCGCCAAAAATGCAGAAATAAATTGTGATGCCGGCGTCGTTACGCCAATGGGGCGCGGCAGCTTTGATATCGCAAAATTGTCTGCCGGCGGCGTCATCGCCGCTGTCGATGCGGTGCTCAACGGTACAGTCGGCAATGCCTACGCCCTGGTTCGACCACCCGGTCATCACGCGCTACCGGATCTGGCTATGGGGTTTTGTATTTTTGGTAACGCAGCTATCGCTGGCATGCATGCGTTCGAGGTTCACAAGCTGGATCGTATTGCTTTCGTTGACTGGGACGTTCACCACGGCAACGGCACGCAGGCTGCGTTCTGGGAAGATCCTCGAGCACTGACAATTTCTATACACCAGGACAACTGCTTCCCACCGAATTCGGGTGCGATGACCGACATCGGCGGCGGCGCTGGTGAAGGTTACAACATCAACATTCCGCTGCCACCGGGATCCGGTGTCGGTGCTTACGAGGCCAGCTACGACCGGGTGATTGTGCCCGCGTTGCGGGCGTTTCGGCCGGATTTAATCATTGTGCCCTCCGGCTTCGACGCCGGTGCCCATGATCCTCTGGGCCGACAAATGTTGACCAGCTCCGGCTACCGTAGCCTTACGCACAAAATCATGGATGTCGCCGCCGAGGTCTGTGACGGGCGCATTGTCATGTGCCACGAAGGCGGCTACAACGCGCCGACCGTGCCCTTTTTCGGCCTTGCAGTGTTAGAGCAACTGTCCGGGATCAGAACCGACGTCGAGGACCCTTTCAATGAGTTTCTCAACGTGCTCGGTGGTCAATCGTTACAGCCACACCAGGATTCAGTGATCTTGCAGGCCGAAGAATTGGTCAAGAGTTTGATTGCGAAAGCGGCTTAGCCTGGATTGTTTACCCCTCACCCGACCGCCATGGATGGCGGAAAATGCAGGTAATGCAGGAGCAATTACCTGCCAACCCCTCTCCCGCACGGGGCGAGGGGCTTATACCACGAGTCCCTTCTCTCCTTGGAGGGTGTCGCGAAAGGGGGATCGTTGCAAGGATCGTGAAGCGTTAAACTACGTGCAGGTACAAGATAGCGAGAGGCCAACGGTGACAAAAGCGCTGGGAATAAATGGGGATGTGCAACTGAACCTGTTTGAGGGGTTGTCCGATACTGGCGCGTCGCGGCAAAGCCGCAGAGCTGCGGGGCGTGTGTTCATTGATCCTGATCCGCAGCAGCTTTATCTGGGTCAGTTGTCGGTGAAGGCGCATCTGCAAGCGGCCGGCATTCGTGGGCCGTTAGTGTTACGAGCGCTATTGAGCGAGCTGGATTGGTCGGGTTTTGAAGACAACTATGCCAGGACGGGCCGCGCGCCGTATTCCCCGCGCAGCGTGTTGGGGTTAATCGTGTACGGGCTATTGCAGGGTGTGAGTTCGTTGCGGGGTCTGGAACGGTTGGCGCGAGTGGATATCGGTGCGATGTGGGTGAGCGGGGGGATCTGTCCGGACCATGCGAACATCGGCCGGTTTATCACGCAGCATGATGAGTTGCTGAGCGGGTCATTTTTTATTGAGTTAACCGGCCGTGTGTTACAAGCCACGGGCAGCAGCGCGACCCGGGTGGCGGGA
>CBDDBH010000014.1:0-100991 GCA_965225625.1 Gammaproteobacteria bacterium | reverse complement strand
ACGTGCCCATGTTCAAATCGCCCGTTTCGGCGTCGCGGGGTGAATACCAGATCACCGGTGCCGAGATAGCGACCGCCTTCGCCCTCTTTGAATTTGGGTGCCGGAAACATGGTGACATCCAGATCCGGGCCGGTAATGACGTTTTCGAGAATGGCGCCGGTGGTAACTTCCCGAGGTGGTATCGGGTCTGGCGCGACCAGCTCTTTGAGCGTGCGCACCGCGGTGCGTCTATCCGCGGTGGCTGGCAGATTCATCGCCGCCATGTAGTGGTAGGTCGATGCGACTCCCAATGACAGTACCCGAAACCCGGGCGCATAGCCCTTAATCTCATCAAACAACAGCGCGGGGCAGTCTTCTCCTTTCTGCCGCCACACCAGTTCAGTGAGTCCACCAAGCTCGAGATCCCAATCGGCGCCTGGGATGTTCTTCAGGCGCTGTTCTTGCCGCAGGAAATCGATAAATTCACGCAGGTCTTGAAATGGTGCCTGCTTTTTCGGGTTTGGCATGTGGCTCATCCTTGTGAGGGCAAAAGGGCTTTCGCGCACGGATCTAATTCCACGCGCCAACGGGTAGCTTAGTCGTTAGCTGTGAGCAGGTAGAGTCCGGCGGAGTCACGGCCGAGCAAATTGCGTTCTCGCAGCCGGCCGAACGATTCCAGGATCGTTTGGTGTCCTAGGCCATGAAACTCGGTCAGGATGTCGTTGAAATACACGGCCCCCCGGGCGCGGATAAACTCTTCCATCTGTGTATCCAGTTCGGCGTCTGATAAACCGCTGTGGCGCTGTGCAATATCCGGCTTAAACGGCGTTGGATGGCAGCGTTCGAAATCGGCGCGGTTGCGCCCTATTGGTATCGTCGCATCCATGCCCATCTTCGAGGTGGTAACCGGTGGCATGGTCGAGGGCAGCGACGGATCCAGTGGCACTGCCTTCATGTTCTCGAGGATCATAATGTCCTCGTGCGGTTGGCAACGCCAGGTCATCGCCCAGTACAACTGGTCGTCATCAAATATGTCTATATCGTCATCGACGACGACAGCAATTTTCGGCATTGCCTGTTTGGACGCCGACAACATCAGCGCAAGTGCGTTACGTGCATCACCCTGGGTAATAGGTTTGATGCTCGCGACCGCCCAGTTGCAGGTCCCCGCCGGAACGATGCGCACGCCGCGCACATCGATGCCCGCCTGGCGCAAAGCCTTGTGCAGGTCGAGCTCGATCATCGGAAAGATCACATGAATATCCGTCCAGCCGGGATACAAACCGCCGTGGGTAGCTGAGTGAAAGATTGCATCCTGCCGATAGGTGATGGCCTTAATCCTGACGGTCGGGTTGTGCTTCAAACCGGAACCATAGGTACCGGTGAACTCGCCGTAGGGACCTTCGTCGGCGATCCAGCCACCCGGTTGCAGTTCCGCTTCCAAAACGATTTGGGCATTAGCCGGCACTGAAAGGTCAACGGTTTTACATTTAACGAGTTCCGCCGGCTCGCCTCGAAAGCCACCGAGCACACCGAATTCATCGATGTCGAATGGCGTGGAAGCGAGTGCCGCGATGATGTCGACCGTGGGCAGTCCCAATACGACCGCAATCTCCAGAGGACTGTCCGATTCGCACGCCTGTTGATAATAGTGACGGAGTTTGTGTGGTGCGGTGACGTCAATACCGGTCTCGTTACGGCTGCGGTACATCATGCGGTATACGCCGAGGTTATTGACGCCGCGTACCGGATCTTTGGCGACCACGACACCGGCGCTGATGTAGGGCGCGGCATCCAGGGTGTGCTGCAGGTGTAGCGGCAATGCGGCAATGTTTACGTCGTCGCC
Source organism: Gammaproteobacteria bacterium (assembly GCA_965225625.1). Classification (GTDB taxonomy): domain Bacteria; phylum Pseudomonadota; class Gammaproteobacteria; order JADZEE01; family JADZEE01; genus CBDDBH01. The sequence continues at coordinate 99,166 of CBDDBH010000014.1, read as the reverse complement.
AGAGTGAACGATCTCCTGACATGCCGCTTCGCTGACTTCCACGGGCGCGATACGCTGCGCCAGCCGCCGGTCGAGCTCATCGAGCAAATGCTCCTCATCCGTGTCCAGCGCCAGCTTGATGATGTCCCGGTTGGAGAACGTATTGGCCACCAGCGGCATGTCGTAACCGGCGATGTGTTCGACCATCGTTGCCCGGGTGTGATTTTCGTCGATGATGCTCGCGAGTTGTTCTATCGGCACTTCGTCGCTGACGCGATGCAGTAAATCGGCTTGCTCCAGTTTGCGCACCCACGCCTGCATTGTTTCCGCCATGGCCGTCCTCCTTATTGTTTGCTTGTCCGGGCTGCGTGATTATGTCTGCTGCACTTGGCCAATGCCAATTGACACGCGATGCGCAGCGTAGGATCAATCCGATTGAACTCACCGCGGTAATTCCGCCGGCCAAACTGATGGTCAGGAACGTGTCAGCCATGGTCTTTCCTTGTAATTTCGAAGTAGTGATCAGCGATGGTCTTACTCATGGCGTTATCGAACTTGATCTGGATCAATCAGTGCCCGGTTTGAGAAAACACTTCATTAGTTCGGCTCGGCACCCGGCACCACAGTACCTGCGCCGGCAAAAGCTATATCCTATGCCGGTGAATGATGTGCAGGTGCTGGTTTGAGCGCAATCGCGGCAAGCGTCGAACTGCGGCGTGACGTCCGTGTTATAGGTTGGGTGGGCGGTGCACACGGCGCCAGCCACTTTTATCAACTCGCGCTGCCACCGCTGTTTCCGTTTATCCACGCCCAGCAAGATGTGAGCTACACCCAGCTAGGGTTTTTGATTGCTGTGTTCTATTTCTTTTCGGGCGTGTTCCAGCCGTTCGCCGGTTTTCTGGTCGACCACATCGGGCCGCGCAGGGTTCTGTATACGGGCATCGGCTCGATGGCTGTAGCGACCGCATTGTATGGCGTTGCTCCCAACTATTGGGCGCTGCTGTTATTGGTGTCGCTGTCCGGTCTTGGTAACGCTGTATTTCATCCTGCCGATTACACCATCCTTTCGCATCGGGTCGCCGAGCAGCGTGTCGGGCGCGCATTCAGTTTCCACGCCCTCGTGGGTTTTGCCGGCTACGCCGCCGCACCGCTAATCATGATTGGGCTGGCGAGCCAATTCGGCTGGCGTGCCGCGGCAATCATTGTGGGCATTGCGGGCGTCGGCTTTCTTGCCATGCTACGGGGCAACGGCCACGAATTGCTGGAAGTCATCAAAGCGGAGCCGGGGCAATCTGCGCCTGTGTCGATCGGCGGTCAGCTGCAGGTGTTGAAGCGCTTGGTCGTGATTGCTTGTTTTCTGCTTTTTTGTTTGTCGGCAATGGGTCAGATCGGCCTGCAGACTTTCACGGCATCGGCGCTATTCACCTTGTTTCAGACACCCCTGACCGTTGGCAATGCCGCGGTAACGTCTTTCCTGCTGGCGACCTGTGTGGGCATTGTCTGTGGCGGAATGATTGCTGATCGCACGACCCGTCATCAGGGACTGGCCATGGTCTGTCTGGCTTTTCCCGCCGTCGCCGGTGTCATTCCGGGTTTCGTAGCGCTGAGCAGCGGCGGTTTGTGGTTTGTGCTTGCCATCATGGGCCTGGGCTTTGGAATGCAGATCCCGTTACGCGACATGCTGGTACGCGCGATCGCACCCCGCCATTCCAGTGGCAAGGTTTTTGGTTTTGTTTATTCAGGTTTGGACGTGGGCGGCATGATCACGCCAGTGTTGTTTGGTTGGCTTGTGGACAGGCACTTGGTCCCGTGGATGTTCGCGTGCATCGGTGCCTGCTTCGCGCTGGCAATCGTGGTCGCGATGTTTGCGCGCCCCCCGGCGGCTGAATAGATTTGTTCATGTCAAATAACCCCTCATCCGACCGCCATCCCTGGCGGTCGGATGAGGGGTTTTAAATGAAGCTAGGCAAGAAATTACGAGGATAGCCCGATCGAGCTTTTCTCAACTCGGAGTCTCCCCCGCCACAGTACTGCGAAACATCTCGCGCCTGAAGCCATCGTAGTCGTTGATCGCATGGTGCAGGCAAATACGATTGTCCCACATTACAAAGCTGTTCTTTTCCCAGCGCAGGCGGCAGATAAATTCTGGTTGGGTGATGTGTTCCAGGAGGAATTTCATGAGCGGCGCGGCCTCCTCTGGGGTCATGCCTTTGATGCCTTCGCTATAAACCCCGTCGATGTACAAACTCTTGCTGCCGGTTCTGGGGTGGGTTCTCACCAGTGGGTGATAGGCACCCTTAACCATGGCTTGTTCGTCCATGCTCAGCGCCATCGCGCCGATATTGCGTGTGCCGGATTTCGCCGTTTCCTGGTCCAGCCGCACCATGACGGTGCTTGCAGACATATGCACATACAGTGGTTGCAGCACAGCCTTCATGGTATCGCTGAGAAACGTATAAGCGAGCTCGGTATTGGCCCACCAGGTATCGCCACCGTAAGGCGGGATGTCAACTCCATGGAGCATGCTGATGGCCGGCGGTTGTTGCAGAAAAGGAGAATCGGTGTGCCAGCCTCCGCCAAAAACCATGCCCGGACGATCTTCGGCTTCTTTAACCACGCCCTGAATATTCAGGTGCCCCTCGATCCCGGTCGTGTAGGCATCGGTTGCGAACTCGCCGAACAGCGACGTCACGCTTTCCTGATCAGCATGGCTGATATCCTGGTCACGAAAAAAAATCATCTTGTAGCGAAATAGCGCATCTTCGATTTCGGCAAACTGTCCGTCTTTGATATTGCTTAAGTCAACGTCTCGGATCTCTGCGCCCATCGCGCTGGTGAGCGGCAGTGCCGATATGCGGCTGTACTGTTTAAGCGGTTGGGCAAATTGCCCGGTTGGTGGGCGTCTCATGATCGCTAATCCAAAAATGATATCTGCACAGTATTTTAGCTCAAGCGCGCGAAGTTAAGTCGATCAGTCATTATCTAAAAAAGATCGTCGGCGACGGGGATGACCACCACGGCGCACACTACAAGCAATGACAGATAAATGACGATGCGCACCCAGGTGGCACGGTGCATACCCAGCAGTTGTGTTGTACCTGATTGCGTCGTGCTGTCGGAGCCTTGTTGGGCAATGTTAACCACCCAGGCTTCCAGGCGGTAATTGAGCGCTTCCAATGGCGAGCGGCCAGCAAGTTTCGCATAAACAATTACCGCCGCCAGCGCGCAAAGCGTAACAACTTGATTGGGCCAGTCTTTGAGCTCCCATGACCAGCTAACGGTCCATGCGAAGTCGCTGACCGGCCAAAACGGAAACACCGGGAAACGCGCGCCGGCTGCCATGACGTCGAAGAAAACGTGCAGCAACACCGCGGTGAAAGCCAGCAAAGCGACGCTCAAGGCCGCGTCCTGAGGTCCTGCTCGAGTTGGCGCTGCCGAGCGTGCCCACAGCCATGCCATGACGCCCACCAGGACGGCGAAGCTGAAGCCGTGCGTGTAATGGTGATGAACGGTTTGCCAAACCTCTTCGTACGCGCGATTGCGATCAAAGCCGAAGTAGAGGTAGGCGCCTACATAAGCAACTACGTCGAAATCCGGAGATAAGCCCGCCAGGGCAATAATGCGCCGGCTGCGCGGCTCGTCGAAGCCGCAGCTCTCTGCAGTGAACCAACTCAAGACTAGATGTGCCGGCCCCTGCATGATCGCCTGTTAGGAGGATCCGCTCATTCGCGATTGCCTGATCCGGTAGCTCAACAGGCCAATTGTAGCCAGCAGATAGGCGCCGAATGCGCCCAGACTCAACACGCGTAAAGTCGGATCGGCGGGGTCGTCGTTGATTAGGATGGGCCACAGAAATGTAAGTGCAATCATCATTGCGACGGCAAGCACGAAGATCAGGCGGAGAATGAGGCGCATAGTCGAGGCGGACAGATTGTAGTCTCTGGAGTTCACGCTCAGGCTCTACTATTGTGTCGCAAGCTGCCAGACATTACTAACCGGCAGGTGCGCCCAGGAGCAAGGTCAGCAAGGTGGCAAACGAATATCCAGACAAGCGCTTTTTCGAAGATTTCACGGTTGGTGAGGTACTGCGCTACGGCGAGGCGCAGGTGACTGCGGAGGCGATCAAAGCCTTTGGCCGGGAGTACGATCCAGAGCCGTATCATGTTGACGAAACACTCGCGAAAGAATCCTTCATTGGTGAACTGATCGCAAGCGGCGTGCAGATGGCCGGGTGGGCGCGGCGCATGAACGTCGATGCGTTTCCTAATCTACGTTCGGAAATCTCGCCCGGCTGGGACGCTATTGCGTGGAAAGCGCCCGCGCGTCACGGTGATGTGCTGACCACTACGAGCGAAGTCATCGAAGCACGGCCGCTTAACAGTCGCCCAACGTTGGGCTTGATACGTTTCCAACATGCGCTGCGGGATCAGCGCGACGAGTTGAAGATGACGTTTATCTCCAACGTTTTTTACAGACGTCGTCCGTCGGGCGAGGTGGCCTAAAGCTTAAATACGCGCGTGGCATTGCCGCTTTTGATCGCGGCGCTTTCATTGGCGGGAAATGACTCGGCAATGTCGAGCAGTTTAGGAATGTTCGCCGGCATCGGATAGTCGGTTCCGAACATAATCGAATGCGGGCCGGCAAGCTGCATGCACAAAGCCAGGGCTTGCGGGTGATAAACGATGGAGTCGAAATACAAACGCTCGTAGTAGCTGCTCGGACGTTGCGATATTTTTGCTTCGATCAAGGTTTCCGCCTCGAAGAACACATCAATCCGATCCGCTACATAGGGTAGATAGCCGCCCGCATGCGCAGCGATGATCTTTACCTTGGGGTAGCGATCGAAAAAACCATCGATGGCCATACGCGCGACGGCCAGTGTAGTGTCATACATGAAGCCGAGACCGGGCATGAGGATGCGCTCGATACCGAACTGCGCATCCTTGGCACCGAACGGAGCGGTCGGATGCACCAGTACCGGTAATCCCAACCGGTCGAGTTCCTGCCAGAGGGGTTCGAACATCGGGTCGATCAAATGGCGCCCATTAACATTGGCGATCGCCATCACTCCCACCGCGCCCAACGCCAGCGCGCGTTGCAGTTCCACCAGCGCCTGCTGCGGGTACTGCCACGGGATCGACGCGAAAAAGCGGATCCGCTCAGGATACGCCGTTTGCCCCGCTGCCATTTCATCGTTGGTTAACTTGGCCGTGTCAGCGCTGACTTCGGCCGAGCCCCAGAAAACATTCGGCGAGGTTAACGAGACGATAGCCAGGTCGATACCGTGTTGGTCCATACCTTTGATACGCAGATCGTAATCGAAGGCTTCGGCTTCGAATGCACACGCCGCCGCGCCATGTTCCATCAGGTAGTCCCGCTCATCGACGAGCCGTTCGCAAGCATAAGTCGGACTGCCATGCTGCTTGAGCATGCGCAGCCAACCATCGCCGAACATATGGGTATGTATGTCGATTACGGTCATTGCAGAGCTGTATCTCGTGCCGCTATGGAATGCTGAGCGCGATCAGTTCGCCGGGGTGATTCGCCGCACCAACGGCGACCACGATAAATTGGCGGCCATTGATAGCGTAGGTCATGGGTAATCCCGTTTGATGCCCCGGTAACTCAAATTCGCTGACGATTGCACCGGTTGCTTTGTCGTGGGCGCGTAGCATCGGTCCACCACTACGCGCGGTCGCGTAAAGGCCACCGCCCTCACCGGCGAACAACAACGATTTGGTAACTAACAAGCCCGAGCGATCTGGTCGGCCGGTGCGTGGCAGTTCTATGCCGAGCTTGGCCGCGCTCGCCTGAATCGTATCGTGCGCCTCGCCATTAGGGACCATCCATACGTGGTCGCCGCTGTTTAGGTCGATGGCGGTAATGCGGCCCCACGGCGGTTTGATGAGTGGCAAGCCCTCGGGCCCGCCGTCGAATACGGGATTGCCGACGATGACATAAGGCAAGCTCGAAACCTGCGGATCCGAACCCAAGCCCATCAAGCCCATAAATGTCGAAGAACCGACGTAAAGGATCCCCGTTTCCGGGTCCAGCGCACCACCTGGCCAGTTGGCCCCGCCGCCTTGCCCCGGCAGCATCAACGTACCCTGTGTTCCTTCTGGATCGACAACCGAAGGGGGCGTGAACAACGGCCCGATACGATAACCCGCGGCGATCTGCAGCGCTTGTGCACGCAACTCAGGGGTGAAATCGATCAAATCGTCTTCAGAGATCCCCTGTCGATCATAGGGAGCAGGCTTGGTGGGAAACGGCTGCGATGCGGCCGTGCGTTCGCCCGGCACGTCGGTTTGTGGAACCGCGCGTTCTTCGATGGGCCAGCGCGGGTTGCCGTTACGGCGGTCGAATACGAATACGAACGCTTGTTTAGTGAGCTGTGCAACCAACGGTACGCGCTCGCCATCAATGTCAGCGTCAAACAGGATCGGCGCAGTCGGAAGATCGTAATCCCAGATACCGTGATGAACCGTTTGGAAATGCCATACCCGCTTGCCCGTGGTTGCGTCCAGGCATACCAGGCTTTGCGAAAACAGATTGTCACCGGGTCGATGACCACCATAATGATCGGCTGTCGGCGCTTCCAGCGGCAAATATACGTAACCCAATTCCAGATCGGCGGACAACGTGGACCATGCCGCGACATTGCCAATGGTTTTCCATGCGTCGGGTTCCCAGCTGTCGTAACCAAATTCTCCGGGGTGTGGAATGGTGTGAAATATCCAGCGCTGTGCGCCGCTGCGCACGTCAAATCCGCGTACGTGCCCGGGTGGTTGCGACGCGGAGGGCGGCGCAAATCCTCCCGGCAACGCCGAGCCGACAACAATCACGTCACCGACAACCAGCGGTGGGGAGGAGGATCCGAGCGGTGTGCTCACCGGATCGAGTTCGCGGTCTAAACCTTGTTTCAAATCGACGATACCGTTGCGTCCAAACGAGGTCACCGGCAGCCCGCTTTGTGCGTCCAGTGCAATAAGTTGAAATCCCGGCGTAATAACCAGGATGCGTCCGTGCTCACCGTCCGACCAATAGGCGACACCGCGACCGGAATTCACGCGCGGCGCATGTTCGCCCCGCTCCCGTTCATCCAGACGATAAATCCACAGCGTCTCGCCGGTCTCGCCATCGATTGCGACCACGGCGCGTCGTAGACCAGCAGTGGCATACAAGACACCGTTTACCATGAGTGGTGTCGTTCGATAATTAAATTCCGGACGCGGGCCGAAGTTATCCGCTTTCCAGCGCCAGGCAATTTGCAACTTGTCGACGTTGTTGCGGTTGATGAGGTCCAGCGGCGAGTAACGCGTCGCCCGCGCATCACCACCGTAATAAGGCCACTGCGTGTACTCGGCAGAACTTGTGCTGTCGCCGGCCGATGTAGTCGCGGCATGCGCAGCGCCCGGCAGAAAAGCGATCGCGGCCAGGGCAGCGGTATCGGCGGGCAAATTGGTGGCGCCGGCAGGCATGCCGTTTTGATTCAATAAGTAGGCCAATACGTCGACGTAACTCTGTTCAGGCAGACCTCCCGGTCGGGTTGGGGGCATGGTGGTGCGAATGTATTGATACAGCCCGCCCACGGACTTCTCGCTCCAATTGCCGATAAATGTCGTGCCAAGCAACGCCCCCGCGGCTTCCGCGCCCCGCAGTGTCGTGCCGTGACAGCTCGAACATTCGTTGCGATAAATGCGTGCGCCGCGAGCGGCTTGAGCGTCGCTATAGACGCCGTCCGCGGTGGTTGCGGCCTGGCTCGAAGCGGCGCTTGCAATTGCCAATAACATGGCCGCCACCCAGTTGTGCGAGACGAAGCTATGCATGTGCTGTCTCCCTGGCGCGGTATTCCGTGAGACGTTGTCGTGCTTGTTCCACTACCTTGGCTCCTTCTTGCGCATACGTTACGGCTTCTTCAAGTGTAGGGCCCACGTTACTTTCAACAAAGCTGGGACGTTGTTTAATGCGCTGCCACCATTGCCGGACCGTAGGCCGCCCGTCCAGCCAAACATCCAGTAATTGCAAGCCGTCGAGCCGGGCAATATAAGGCGCCAGATCCACCTCCGCGAGCGTAAACTGCGAACCCATCAGCGACTCACGACCATCTGCCAGCGCATGTTCCGCTTTGGCGAAAATATGTTCCCAATCGGCGATAGCGCGATAGGCATAAAATGAATCCATACCTTCCATGACACATGAGCGTTGGCGGTGGGTACGCGCGATGTCGGTCTGACCGGCCCAATAGGCCTCGCGCTGTTCGTCGTTCATTTCATCCATTAATTTACCGCGGAACACGGCGGTAAAGCTTAATGACGCGATGCCCAAATAGCCACCGTCGTCAGATTCCTTGATCCACTCTTGCATAAGCGCGCGCTCGACCGCGTCCTTTGGTTTAAGTGGATATTGTGGATAAACATCGTCGATGAAATTACAGATGATTGATGACTCGTGGATGACCTGCCCATCGTATACCAGCGTCGGCACCTGGGCCTTCGGGTTCAGCTTGATATAGTCCGGATTGAAGTGTTCGCCCTTAAAAAGGTGAATGTGATGCGGGATCCAATCATCGATATGCTTTTCCAGCAGCAGCATCAGCACGCGTTCTGAGCATATCGAGTTCTCGTAATAGTAAAGCTCCAACATGGGCTTGTTACTCCGCTTCTGCCGAGTACACAACGCGGCCTTCTAGCACGGTACGCAGCACCTGGGTCTCGCCGATCTGCTCGGCTGGGATCTCGAACAGGTTGCGGTCGAGGACGATCATGTCGGCGGACTTGCCGACTTCGATGCTGCCACTGACCTGCTCCAGATACATCGCCGCCGCGCCGTTGCGTGTGAGGATCTCGATAGCGCTTGCCAGATCGATCGCTTGTTCCGGCCACAAGGTCGTGTTTTGTCTTCCGCTGGGGTCGCTGCGGGTAATCATCGCTTCCACGCCTGGCCACGGATTCGGTTCGGCCACGACCGGCCAGTCAGAGCCGTAAACCATGCGCGCGCCGCTCGTTAATAACGAGCGGATCGGGAACATGTTGTACGCGCGTTCCGCGCCCAGCACGTTCGCCATGGCGTCGATGATGGGTGAGCGATACCAGAATATCGGCGACAGCTCCGCGGTAACATTCAGCGCCTGGAAGCGCGGGATGTCGTCCGGGTGAATATAGCTGGCGTGGGAAACCTCGTGGCGCAAGCCCGAATCGCCATTGGTCTCGCGCGCCGCCTGAAAAGCGTCCAAGGCCGCGCGCAACGCCCCATCTCCGGCAGTGTGGATCTTGACCGTCAAACCTCGTGCATCGAAGTCGATGACGCCACGACGTAACTCCGCCGCCGGGACCATGAGTTGTCCACGAAAGTCGGCTCCGTGCTGCGCGTCGGGCAGGTAAGGATCCAGGAAAACGGCCGTGTAGGAGGGCGGGATGCCATCGAGCATGATCTTGATGAAGTCAGTGGCCACCCGCGCGGTTTTGTGCCGCTGACGTCTTTCGATGTTGTCCAATTGCTGCTCGGATGTTTCAGTCCAGACCGATTTCCACGGCAGGCTCGTGGCCACCCGTGCGTGCAACCCTCCTGCATTGTCCAGGGCGGCATAGGCGGCGACTGTGTCATTGTCGGCTAAAGCATCTTTAATGGCTGTCACGCCGTAGCGGTTGGTTTGCCGTACCGACCAGCGCAGTGCTTCCTGGTATTCCTCGGGCGAGTGGCCGGGCATGGCCTGAATGACGGCGTACGCCGCGTTGTCGAACAGTATGCCCGTGGGTTCGCCCGAAACCGGATCGCGCACGATGACTCCACCCTCGGGATCCTGCGTTGTGGCGTCAATGTTGAGAACACGCAAAGCTTTCGAGTTCAGCCATGCACTGTGGAATGCAGAATCAACGAGAAATACGGGGTTGTCGGGCGTGACCGCATCCAGGCGTGCCCGGTGCGGCGTGGTATCGGCGTACAACAATTCAGTTCCCCATTGACCGCCGCGGATCCATTCTCCCGCGGGCGTATCTGCCGCACACACAGCCACACTTTGGAGGATCTCGCTGATCGGTAGCGTGATCGGGAAGCTGCACTCGTATAACGCCTGTCTGCCACCGTCCATGGGATGTACATGCAGGTCGTAAAGACCGGGCAGCATCATCGCGCCCCCAAGATCGAAAGATTCAGTACCAGAACCCACCAGTTCCTGCATGTCCTGGTATCGCCCAACAGCTATGAAGTTCCCGTCTTTGATCGCCACCGCATCCGCCCAGGAACGGTTCGCATCGACGGTATAAATTCTGGCGTTGTGATACACGCTATCGGCGGTTATCGCAGCTCGCTGCGGTCCTGCCTCGCGCACGTTGTTGTGGTTTTCGTCGTGTTCGCGGTCGCAGGCGCTCAAGCAGGCAAAAGCGAGTGCGATGAGCACGGCTGCCGAGGTACTAATGTGCGCTTGCGCGTGCATGCAATATGCGCGCTAGGGACCACCAATCGGCGGGATGAGCGTGACTTGATCCGCAGCCTGCAGGGACCGCGAGAAATCCTTTTCCAGTACGCCGTTAATAAGAAGCGTTTTGACGAACTCCCGGTCAATTCCCAACGCCTCAATTATATGCAGCACACTTTCGCCATTAGCCAGTTCGACTTGTCCATCGGCAGGTGTGTCAGCGTGAAGAATGCCCAAGAGCTTGATGTCAACTCGCATGGGTGGAGCGCCGGCGGTGCTATTTCTGGACGCGTGCGGCGTTGTCGGTGGATTTTGCGGTTTGACCGAACAGTATCTTGCGGGCTTCATCGTCGGGCTGATTGGAATTGCGCAGTTCCTTGCCGACGTCTATCCCCGCTGATGCAGCAGGCCGCACCTTTAAGGTCTCATTCCAACGATCAACATTCGGGAAATCGTCAAAAGGCTGGCCAAAACGGTTGTGTAAAACCACCCACGGCCACGCCGCCATATCGGCGATGGAGTACTCGCCCGCGAGAAACTCGCGACTCTCGAGCTGCCGTTCGATGACGCCCAGGAGTCGGTTGTATTCGTTGGCATAGCGATCCAGGGAGTAGTGCATTTTCTCCGGCGCGTAGTTGACGAAGTGGCTCAGCTGGCCGGCCATCGGTCCGAGTCCGCCGATTTGCCAAAACAGCCACTGCAAAACTTCCAAACGCGCGCGTTGCTCGCGTGGCAGGAATTTTCCGGTTTTCTCGGCCAGGTACAACAGGATCGCGCCTGATTCGAATATCGAAATCGGCTCGCCCGTAACATCATGATCGATGATGGCGGGCATGCGGTTGTTGGGACTGATCGCCAGAAACTCAGGCGTAAACTGATCGCCGCGACCGATGTTTACCGGAATGACTCGATAATCGAGCCCGCACTCCTCGAGCATGATCGATATCTTCCACCCGTTCGGTGTCGGCCAATAATACAGATCAATCATTACCGGTCTCCTTCAATTGCGGCATCTTTGCATATTTTCGGGCTTTGGTTCCACGCTACAGGGTTCGGCTTTGGTCAACTTGACGACCGTGATTTGTCGCTGAGCCGCCGACAGCTCATTGGCAGTGAGCTTTATCGCGTGCTCCAGGTAGTCCGGATGTATGAACTGCAGCGTCACGTTGTTGCGATCGCCGAAGGATAATCGCGTGTCGCGACGAAACAGGAGTGATTTTGTGGTGTGCCGCAGAGCACTCAAGGTGATGATGGTTTCTCCGGCGCGTTCACCCGCTTGCTCGGTGCAGGCAGGCATACCGGTTCGAGTCGCGCAGACAATATGCAGGCCGCGTATCGGTGCTGCCTGCTCTGCATCAATCGCTTTAAACCTTAGGTGTAGAAAATCTTGATAGACTTCTTCGCGCTGGCCAACACGCCGTTCCAATCGGCCCAGATAAACGCTGCAGCAACAACTGAAAGCGCCAGCGCAATCCCTGCGTTGCGCCTACCTCGGTGTTGAGCTGTGACTGGACTCATGCAACGACTGTACTTAAATGGATTAATATTAGGTTCGTGATTGCTACTACCGTAAATAGGTGATTGACCTTTACTGAACTGTCTTAAGGAGACAGCCCAATGCCCTATCTAGTCTACGTCAAAGATAAACCCGACTCTCTGGAGTTGCGTACCGAACTGCGTCCGGTGCATCTTGAGTATCTGGAGGCCAATCAACAAAAGCTACTTGCCGCCGGCGCGCTTTTGGAAGATGATGGCTCCGGTGCCCACGGTGGTGCCGTAATTCTGGATGTGGAAGATCGCGCCGCCGCGGAAGAATTTGTACGCGATGATCCGTTCACCAAAGCGGGGTTGTTCGAGTCCGTGACAATCACCCGTTGGCGAAAATCATTTTTCGACGGGATCAAGACGCTATAAAGAAGGTCCTATCGACCTAATTATCGAGTTGCTGAATGGAAATCTGCTGCTTTTTAGCAGCGTGTTGTTACTCAACTCTCTTGGCTTGCCTGCGGCGAGAAGGGAACCGCCGTTTAAGCCCCTCGCCACTTGTGGGAGAGGGATGGATAATAAAATGCAAGGACTCCTCGCCATCACTCCTTTATGCAATATGCGGGCTTGGGTCGGGTAAGTGCTTTACAAGTGACTGTCAGTCAGTAAACTCCTGGCGTGCGCCCCACCGGCTATAGCTGACAGATCCATAGCGTGACGCAAACCAACGATGCCGCCACGCAAGCGCTGCCCAAGCGCCTCGTTGAGCCGGCTGTTCATTGCACGGTGTCGGTGCTCGTCAGCGCCCTCGTTCTAGTTTGTACTCGCTACGTCTATAACTCTGTTTTTTGGATAGTCACGGCCGCCGGGCTGATTGCAGGATTACTCGCTCTGGGTTATCTGGTGCGTTGTTTGTATGCAGTGATCGGTCGGCAAAGCTCGCTGTTGGGGTTTCAGTTAGGCGCGTTGATGGTCTTTGGACTCATGCTTGCGGTGGTGACAGCGGAGATTTTTCTCGGATCGCGCGAGCAAATCGTCGATGCGAACAAGCAACGCTCCTGGACAGATGCCAAAACAGCGGCCCGTCTGGCACTTGTCGAAAAGTTCGATATCCCTCTGTCTGCAGCCGGGCGAGCAAATATCGTGCGGCGCCACGGCGCGTTGACTATGCCGCAGACCTGGAAGCGGGGAAAAGTTAAGGTACCTGGCTCTCATAGCGCTCACCGATGGCACGATGTGTTGTTCGTCTTTGATGAAAATGGTTTTCGACGGACAACTCCCTTCCCGCCGCGGGACGAGCATACCTTTCGACTTATGGTTGTTGGCGATAGCATGACCTACGGCTATGGCGTAGCTGAACAGTACACTTACACAGAGTTGTTGCAGCAAATATTGGGTGAGAAGTATCGCATTGAGGTAGTGAACCTTGGAATAAACGGCTGGCAAAGCGAGGACATTCTCAATGTCGTTGAGACCTATGTTCCCCAACTTCAGCCCGATCTGGTTTTCTATGGTGTCGTGATTAATGACTTCCTGCCGTCGCAAGCGGGTCAATACAACGCAAGAGGGTACGAATTGCCCATATCGCCAACGCTAAAACGCTTTGTATTGAACCATTCCCGTTTTGCCCGATTTGCTGCGCATGCTTACGATGCTAGTCTGCGCTCGGCGGGACTACGAAAGAATTTCTTTGATGACATTCTCGAAGATTTTGAGGGGTACCAGCAACGCTTCGGCAGGAACGTAAAAGCCATGAACGCGTTTGTGATCGACCAGGGTTTGCCACCGGTCGTAGCTATGGTGCTCGATCAGTTGCCGACGCTTGATGGCGACGGACATCAAATCGCAATGGTAGCGGAGCACTATTTGCGTGAATCGGGGATGGAGGTTATCGAACTGGAGAAATACTATCGACGTTACCACGGACTCGAGTTTCGCGTCAGTCTGTGGGAAGGACATGCCGACGAACATGCGCACGCAATTTTTGCTTCTATGATTGCCTCCCGTATTGAGACTCAGTCGTCGCTACAGCTCTTTCGCAAAACGTCGGCCTTGACCGCGATTCCCGGTGCTCAGTCCTTGCCTCCGGGATCCGAGTAATGCAACAACACCAGCTAAGCGACCGTGCCTTTGGTTACGCATTCGCCGGACTGTTTAGCTTCATCACGTTCATTGGCTGGTGGATGTTTGATGCAGTTGCCGTTTGGGCAATAGTCGCAGCACTGACGTTCGCGGGCTTAGCCACCACCGTCCCTGGGGTGTTAATGCCAGTGAATAGGTTGTGGGCCAAGCTGGTCCCGGTAATCGCGCTAGTGACGAATTCACTGGTGTCGGGCGCCGCGTTTTGTGTCGTGATCCTGCCTATCGCCATGGTCATGCGTGTTATTAAGCGCGATCCTTTGCAGCGCGCGGCGGAACCAGGTGCTGAAAGTTATTGGCAGCAAATCACGCGGCACGGCGATAAAGAAACCTATAAGGATCTGTTTTGATGGAGGATAGGTAACCGCGGTGATTTCGCTATTAAAACAACTGCTCAAGTTCGCAAGAGTCCATAAGAAATTTTGGATGGTCCCTGCTATTGTGATGTTGCTGCTCGTCGGCGGGCTGATTGTCGTCGTCCAATCGAGCGCTATCGCGCCGTTCATCTACGCGATTTTTTAGCGCTGCAATGAAAATTCTGGGTATTTCCGCGTTTTACCACGACAGTGCGGCCGCCTTGGTTGACGACGGTCTTATCGTCGCGGCTGCTCAGGAGGAACGGTTTACGCGTGTAAAAAATGATTCCGGATTCCCAGCCCGTGCCGCCGCCTACTGCCTGGACGCCGCCGGGCTAAGTTTGTCACAGGTGGATTATGTGGGTTTCTACGACAAACCGTTGCTGACGTTTGATCGATTGCTGGAAACCTATTTTACCTATGCGCCCTCTGGATACCGCTCGTTCGCCAGCGCGTTGCCCGTATGGGTAAAGGAAAAATTGTTCCAAAAGAATGTAATTGTCGATGAGCTCAACAAGCTCGGCAATGGCATGTGCGACGAAGAGAAAGTTGTATTCGGATTTCACCACCAATCGCACGCAGCCGCGGCATTTTATCCGTCGCCATTCCAACAGGCGGCCATTCTGATTATGGATGGCGTCGGTGAATGGGCGACAACGACCCTGGGGCGAGGCCACGACAGCGACATCGAGCTGTTTAAGGAGATCCGGTTTCCGCATTCGCTCGGATTGCTCTACGCAGCATTTACCTACTATCTCGGATTTAAGGTAAACGACGGAGAATACAAAGTGATGGGTCTGGCGCCTTATGGGCGGCCGAAGTTCGTTGATCGGATCTATGAAAATCTCATCGACGTCAAAGACGACGGTTCGTTTCGTTTGAATATGGACTATTTCAACTACTGCACCGGGCTGACCATGACCAACAATCGATTTGCCGAGTTGTTCGATGGTGAACCGCCGCGGGTTGCGGCCGAACCGATGACGCAACGGCACATGGATCTTGCCTGCTCGGTGCAGCAGGTTACCGAAGACATCGTATTGAAGA
Source organism: Gammaproteobacteria bacterium (assembly GCA_965225625.1). Lineage (GTDB taxonomy): Bacteria > Pseudomonadota > Gammaproteobacteria > JADZEE01 > JADZEE01 > CBDDBH01. The sequence continues at coordinate 83,743 of CBDDBH010000014.1, read as the reverse complement.
TCTGCCGTTCCCTGCAACGCGAAACCGGTGAACGCAATCTGTGCATGGCCGGCGGCGTGGCACTGAATTGCGTCGCAAACGGCAAGTTGCTGCGCAGTGGGTTGTTTGACGACATCTGGATCCAACCGGCTGCCGGTGATGCTGGTAGTGCCGCCGGCGTTGCCCTGGACATCCACTATAAATTTGCCGATAGCAATGCGAGAACGGTTAATGGCGCCGACGGCATGGCGGGTGGGTATCTGGGTCCGGAATTCGGCGACGACACGATTGGCGAAACCTTGGATCGATACCAAGCCGTCTATGAAGTGTTGGATGATGAACGCATGTTCCCCGTAGCTGCGCAGGCGCTGGCGGACAACAAAGTAGTGGGCTGGTTTCAGGGGCGTATGGAATTTGGCCCGCGCGCGTTGGGTAATAGATCGATATTGGGCAACCCGAAATCCGCTGACACTCAGAGCATACTCAACCTGAAAATTAAGTATCGCGAAAGCTTTCGGCCGTTTGCCCCCGCCGTGTTGCGTGAAGACGTAGCGGAGTATTTCGAGTTCGACGGTGACAGCCTCTACATGCTGATGGTCGCTCCGGTGAACAGTGAGCGCTGTATGCAGCCCACCGCGCAGGAACAGTCTCTGTTCGGGATCGATAAGCTTAAAGTTGTCAGAAGCGATATCCCGGCGGTTACCCACGTCGATTATTCTGCGCGGATCCAGACGGTCAGTGAGGATAGCAACCCGCGTTTTCATCGGCTGCTGCGTGAGTTTAAAGCTCTTACCGATTGTGGAGTGCTCGTGAACACAAGCTTCAATATTCGCGACGAACCGATCGTGTGCACGCCTGAAGACGCGTACCGATGCTTTATGGGTACTGAGATGGACGTGCTGGTCATGAACAACACGGTGCTGTTCAAAGAGCAGCAATGGTGATGTCGCAATTGTTCAGCGACAAAGTGCTGGAATGCCTCAAGGCGCCGGGCGCCGACGATGGCAGCACGCTTGAGCAGTCCGCTGAGGGTTTGTCGTGTAAAACGACGGGTCAGACTTTCCCGTACGTAAAGCAGATCCCTTCGCTTTATGCTCCGGCGCCGGGGGAAGCAACTGATGTAACCGAGAAAGTGCAATCTTTCTACGAAGAGAATCCATTTCCTAATTACGAGGGTGTGGAAGAATTTGGAGAACTGGTTCGTAAGGGACATGAGAACCCGTTTACCAGTCAGCTGCTGGAAGCGATCGGTTACAACAAACTCATCCTAGAGTGTGGTTGTGGCACGGGTCAGTTGTCGCATTTTCTGCAGCTCAATAACAACCAGGTGTTAGGCATCGACTTGTCTCTGAGCAGCCTGGAGCTTGCGCTGGAACACAAACTGCGCAACCACCTTACGCGTAGCAACTTCGCGCAGATGAATATATTCAATCTGGCCATCAAGGATAATGCGTTCGACGTCGTTATCTCACACGGTGTGCTACACCACACTTTCGATGCGCGACGTGCGTTCGCGCAGATCGTTCGCAAACTTAAACCGGGTGGAATCGTCATGGTCGGTTTGTACAACCGTTACGCGCGGATCCCCACCTGGTTGCGCTCCAAGGTAATAGGGTTGTTGGGACCGAAACTCGATTATGTGGTGCGTTCGCGTATCCACGATGAACGCAAAGCCGAGATCTGGATTAAGGACCAATACTACAATCCGCATGAAACCTGGCACTCCATCGATGACGTACTCGACTGGTTCGCCGACAACGGCATCGAGTTCCTGAACGCAAGCCCGGCAATTTTAGGCACACCCGGCGAAGATGAAGAACTGCTGTTTGCCAAAACCCATCCAGGCAACAAAGCGCAACGTGTTGTCACCCAGCTCTCCTGGCTAGCCACCATCGCCCGCGAAGGTGCACTGTTTGATGTAATCGGCCGCAAGGCGGTTTAGTAGAGATGGCATCTTAGGCGCGAGGAGATCGTTACTTGAGCAAGGAGGTTAGAAGCTACATCTGCCTTAAGTCAAAATAACCCCTCACCCGACCGCCATCCCTGGCGGTCGGGTGAGGGGTTATTTAACGAAGCTCACAGCCAGTTAAGCCTAACTAATCAATTACCCGTTCCCCTGTCGCAAACAATAACCACACCACGGTGCCGAATACATAGACACCCGCCGCCACCTGAAACGCGGCTTCATATGAACCAGTGAGCGTGATCAGCCAACCGGTAAGGGCGACGCCTAGGATCCCGGGCAGCGTACCCGCGGTATTAGTTATCCCGAACAGAATGTCCGCATAGCGCGGCGCGATGTCCAGGTGATTGGGTCCGAAACCCGCGAAGGCGAAGGAAACCAGGCCCAGGGTACAGCTCAGTAACATCACGGCCTGCGGCGCGGAGTCTGCTTTGGTGACTAATATAAGGAATACCGCGGGCCCCAACATGCCCACGGTTTGCATGATTTTGCGCACCGCGGTTGTCGATAAACCGCGCTTGAACAAACTGTCGGCGATCCAGCCTGCGACGTTAGTCATCACGAACAACGTGATCCATGGCGGAGCGACGTAAATCCAAACTGAGCCTAACTTGATCCCAAGTTCACTGGAAAAGTAACTGGGCAACCAGGTCAGCAGCACATAGAAGCCCCAATTATTGCAGAAGTGATTGATGATGAGTGCCCACACCGGCGCGCTGCTTAGCAGCCGCCGCCAGGGGATAGCAGTGGGCTGATTCTTTGTGGAGGCGCTGCTTTCGATATGATGCAACTCTTCGGCGGATATGCTCGGGTGCTCGGCCGGGTTGCTGGCGGCGTTACGCCACCAGAAGTACAGCCATACGAAGCCGAGTGCGCCAAACAGATAGAACACCAGCTGCCAGCCTAGCGTCGTAGCAATCCACGGCGTGATGCTGATAGCCGTGATTGTGCCGAACGCAAGGCCACTCAGATTGAAAGTGACGGCGCGGGCCTTTTCATCGCTGGGTATCCAGCGGCTGAACAGGCTGTAGATCGCTGGAAACGCGACACCTTCGCCCATGCCCATGGCAACTCGGGCGGCCAGCAACACAGGCAGCGACAGCATCGCGGCGAGTGGCGTCAAGATGGTAAACACAGACCACCACAACACGCCAAGCCCGAGTATGAGCTTGCCGCCAAATTTGTTGCCCAACCAGCCGCCGATGACTTGGGTGAGGATATAACCCAGGAAGAACGACGACAGGATCAAGCCTTTTTCGACCTCGGTCCAACCAAACTGCTTAGCCATCGGAATAATCGCGACGGAGATATTTACGCGATCGATATAGCAAATGAACGTGCTGCAAAAGCACAGGCCTACGATGGTGTATCGGCGCGGCCAGTAGCGGCCGTTGTGGGTTTTCGATTCCGGCATTGTCAGGCGCCTTTGGTGTGGACGGCTCCGGTAGACTGGCGCACTATGCAAACCCCATTGTCTCGTAACCACGCTAAGCGAGGGCGTGGATCGTGCATAACAATGGGCACGATCGCGGCGCGTACTTTAACGTAGGTCGAAGGCTTTGCCGAGTGCCGTGCTGCCCCACAGGCGGCGGAGCGGCGTTAGCCACGGCGGTGCTGGATGAAATAGCCGCTCCGGTATAATTCGCTGCCCCGCCGCGAATCGCGGGAGCCCGCACAACAAGGAGTTGCCCATGAAACGTGTGTTAATCATCTTCGTCGTAATTATCGGTATCGCGGTTGCGGCGCTGGTCGGTTACATCCTGACGCTCGATATCAATGACTACAAAGACCAGCTGGTCGCCCTAGTGGAGGACGAGACAGGGCGTGACTTCACGATTGCCGGGGATATAGATCTAAAAGTTTCCATGGCACTCATACCAACGGTGTCGATGGAAGGCGTGCGATTCGGCAACGCCAGTTGGGGCACTGCCGAGAATATGCTGAGCGTCGAGCGTTTTGAAGCCAGAGTCGCGCTACTGCCGTTGCTCAGCGGAACGGTGGATATAAAACGTTTGGCTTTGACGGGGGCGATATTCTCGCTCGAAAAGAACGCCGCGGGCGAAGCAAATTGGGTGATGGGCACCGGTAAGCCGGCTGCGGCGGATGCATCCCCGTCAGAGTTACCCGCGCTTGCGTTAAAAGAAGTCGAGATCCGCGATGCAGTACTTCGATATGCGGATGCCGGCAGTGACACGCAGCAAGAGTTCAAAATAGCCACTATCATGTTGCAACGCGCGGGCCGCCAGCTGGCGGTTACCATTGAGGCCGATTACAACACCGCGCCAGTCAGACTGTCAGGAACAATTGGCGCACTGAAGACGCTGACCCAAAATAAGCCCTACGACATCGACCTTAACGGCGAGATCGGCGGGCTGACGCTGGCGCTCAAAGGCAGTATTCAGAATCCGCAACAGGCCACCGGTATCGATATGACCCTCGAGATTGCCGCTGACACTCTTGCGCAAATCGGTGAGCTTGCCGAAACAGAGTTACCGCCGGTTGGTCCCGTCTCGCTTTCTGCGAAGGTCAGCGATGAATCCGGCGGCTATCAGCTAAATGCCTTAAAAGTGCAGCTCGGAAGCTCCGATCTTGCCGGCGCCGCCAGCCTGGAGTTGTCGGGCGAGCGGCCGAGTCTGCGTGCGAAGCTCGAATCTGGAGTACTCAATCTCGCCGAGTTGTCCGGGGCGCCGGTGGAGGAGGAGAAAAAAGATCGGGTCTTTTCACCTGAACCTTTGGCACTGGACGCACTAAAAATCGTCGATGCAAATGTAACCATTGCCGCCAAATTGATAAAAACGGCCAACATGGATCTCATTGATGTCAATACAAAGGTGGTTTTGGCGGGCGGCAAGTTGACGATCGATCCTTTAAACGCGGGAGTCGCCGGCGGCAAGTTCAGCGGACGCATCACGCTGGATGCGTCGGGCAAACGCGCATCGCTTAACCAAGATGTGCGCATAGTCGGGTTGATCCCCTCTCAGCTTCCGCAGCTGAAGGACAAAAACACGCTGACCGGCGGCAAGACCGACATTACCATAGTGCTGCGCGGCACTGGCGCGTCGGTCGCCGAGATCATGGGCAGCGCCAACGGCAAGCTGCTGGTCATAATGGGAGAGGGCCAACTCAGTAATGAAGGCACTGACGTTGCCACCGGTGACATGCTGTTCAAAGCGATGCGCATGCTCAACCCGATGTCGTCGCAGGATGAAACCACCAAAGTTGAATGCGCAGTGATTAATTTTCCAATTAAGGACGGAATCGCGGAAAACGAAAGCGGATTCGCACTGCAAACGGCCAAGTTGAATATTCTCGGTGGTGGCAGCGTGGACTTGAAGACCGAAAAGCTGGACATCGGCGCGAAGCCAAAGCCACGCGAAGGCGTGGGTCTGAATCTGGCGTCATTCGCTGACTTTGTTCGTTTGGGCGGCACACTGGCAAACCCGACGCCTGTTACCGATGCGAAAGGCGCGGCGACTGCCGGTATAAAGGTAGGCGCTGCCGTTGCGACCGGCGGTCTTTCTCTGCTGGCCGAGGGCCTGTTCGACCGCGCGACGGTGGATGAGGAGGTCTGTGCGGTTGCCTTAGGTCAAAAACCAGCCGCGTCGAAGACTCAAACGGCACAAACCACGCCCGAATCAACGGCCGAGGGAAAGCCGACGGGCGTAATAGACGGTGCCGGCGATGTGGTCAAAGGGGCGGGTGAGGCAGTCAAGGGCATATTTAAGGGTTTGTTTGGGAATTGAGACTGTTTTGCGCGCTGCAGCCGCTGGAATTCAGGAAGTTTTCCTGACGTTCTAGGTTCTTCTTCGCGCTCGTGCCCGCTATTCTGCCCGGTCGCGGGCACGGCGGAACACAATGGAAGTAGCACGAGGCGCTAACGTCGGACACTCATGGGTCGGCTGGGTGATCGGCGCCGCGACGCTGTTCAACGGCGTATTTCTGGCGGCGGCTCCCACGCAGTTCGATGAGGAAATCGTCGTTATCAATGTGACGCCGGTTCATGGCGCTCAGATCGCCGCTGGGAAAATTCCCTACCAGGTGCAAACGGCCGACAGCGAAGCGCTCGAACAACAGCAAAGTTTTGATCTGGCTGATTACCTCAATCGCAATATGAGCAGCGTGTCCATAAACGCTGCGCAAAACAATCCTCTGCAGATGGACGTGCAGTACCGGGGGTTTACGGCTTCGCCGCTGCTGGGTCTGGCGCAGGGCCTGGCCGTGTATCAAAACGGCGTACGCATCAATGAACCACTGGGTGATGCCGTGAATTGGGATCTCCTGCCACAGTCCGCGATTGCCGAAGTCCAGCTCATTGGCGGCGCCAATCCGTTGTTTGGACTCAATACCCTGGGTGGTGCCTTGTCGGTGCGTATGAAAAACGGTTTCGACAACCCGGGTCAAGTGCTCAGGGCGCACGGCGGTTCGTTTGCGCGCAAAGTTGTCTCGGCCGAGTCCGGTGGTAATCGCGATGCGTTGGCCTATTACCTCAATATTCATTACTTCGATGAATCGGGTTGGCGGGACGAGTCCGATTCGCATGCTGTCAACGTGTACGGCAGTTTCGCTTGGCATTCGGAAGCTTCGGCGTTGAATCTCAACGTTCAACATGGCGACAGCGACTTGACCGGCAACGGGCCCGCGCCGATCGAATTGTTGCGGATGGATAGGGATGCCATCTTCACGGCCCCCGATATAACCGAGAATGACCTTATTGCCGTGAGCGTTGATGGCAGCCATGAATGGTTGGGAGGGCTTGCGTTGACAGGCAACGTGTTCTACCGGCGTAACGACACCGACTCCCTTAATGGAGACGCTTCCGAGTTTGTTGTGTGTGAAATCGGTGGCGCGCAGCGCCTGATTGATGGGCTGGACGATGCACTGGATGCATTAGTCGTCGACGAAAGTGACGTCTGTGCAAATCAATTCCCCAGCAGCGATGCCATAGAGACTTTTTTGAACAGCACGGCCGCCACCATGACCGGCGAGAGTTTCAACATAGAGGATTTGACCGGAGAGTTGTCAGGGGACGGCGTATTGACAGACAGCGCCACGAACAACACCAGCCGGCGCACGCAGAAGAGCTACGGCAGTGATCTGCATTTGGCGTTCGGCAGGGATCTTTTTGCGCGCGCTAATCAATTATTGATTGGCTTCGGCTATTTCAAGGGCGAATCCCGCTTTGACGCGCGTCTGGAACTCGCTGATTTCGATCCAAACACGCGCAGCACCGCGGGCCTGGGTACGCGTACATTCGTCGATACGGCAGCGACAAGCATCCGTACCGAAACGCAGACCTTCAGCGTTTATTTTAGCGACACCATCGATTTATCGGAGAGGCTGTCGTTAACGCTATCGGGGAGATTCAACAGCACTGATATCGAACTGGCCGATCAAAGCGGGCAACGGCCGGAATTAAATGGTGAGCACAGTTTCAGTCGATTCAATCCGGCAGTCGGTGCGACTTATCAATTGAATGCTGCCGTCAATGTTTACGGCAGCTACAGTGAATCGTCACGCACACCGACTCCCATCGAATTGAGTTGCAACGACAGCATTTTCGAATTAGCTGTTGAGAACGCGGTTGCAGCGGGTGAAGATCCAGATGCGATCGAGTTCGAATGCCGCCTGCCCAATGCGTTCCTGGCCGATCCGCCACTTGCACAGGTGGTCACTAGGGGCTTTGAGATCGGCGCGCGCGGAGTATTCTGGGATATCGACTATCACTTGGGTTTGTTTCAATTGACCAATACGGACGACATAATTTTCCAGACAACAGGACGTTCGACGGGACTGTTTGCCACCATCGATGGGACCAGACGCTGGGGCTTAGAGACGCAATTTGGCGGTCGCTGGCGTGAGTTGGATTGGTTTGCCGCCTACAGCTACATCGAGGCAACTTTCGAGGACGAGTTTGCGGCGCTAAGCCCCAATCATCCGTCTGCGGATCCCGTGCACGACACCATCGGCGTTCGCCCGGGCGACCGGATCCCGGGCATTCCGGCGCATCAGCTGAAACTGGGCGGCGCCTACGCTTTTGCAGATGGGCTGGAGCTTGGATTCGACCTGCTATACAACGCCGGGCAGTATCTGCGCGGGGATGAATCCAATCAACTAGATAAGACCAATGATTACGTCGTGGCCAATTTGCGAGGCCGCTACCGCGTTAATGAGCATCTCGAAATATTCGCCAAAATCACTAATGTTTTCGATGCCGATTACGAAACATTTGGTTTACTTGGGGAAGCGCCCAGCGATGTGGATCTGCCCGCGTTTAACGGTTTTGACGATCAGCGCTTTCTTGGGCCTGGCGCACCGCGGGCCGGCTTCGTCGGCATCAGACTGAGTATGTAGTCCATGCCTGAGTCCACGGCAACACGCATACTCAGCGAACCCGCCGTTGGTCTCGGGCGGCCGCGGCGGGTACGGCGATTTCTTAACGTATCTACCCTGTTACTTATAGCGCTCGGAACAATCTGGGCCGCCTATGCGTTGACCGGTCCTCATTATGGTTTGTTGATCGGTGACCTCGTCTTGATCGGCATAGGCGGCATTGCGTTTTTGCTGCTGCGCCGCGGCTGGATTCTTGCCAGCATTCACTGGTTGCTCATTGGTCTGTTGCTGTGGGTGGCCGCGATGGCGTATTTCGTTTCCGGATCTGGTAGTGAGCATGACGGCGCTGTTCATTATTGGTTGATCGTGTATATCGTCGGACTTCATTTCGTGTTGTTTGATGCGGCGCGCATCGTGCAGACGTTTTATGTGTCAATGGCAATCCTTGTTTTCATCGTTGTTGAGTACAACCTCGTTAGTTTGCAACCGCTTTACGGGCTTCCAGCACAGGATGTGCTGTTCAGCCATGGTCTCACCCTTGGACTGGTGCTGATCGTGGTAACACTCATCATGCGTACTTACATCGCCAGCCTCGCTGAAGCCGAACATCGTGTACGCGATGCGAATCAACGCTCCGAGCAACTGCTGCATAGTGTCCTGCCGGCGTCCATCGTCGCGCGGGTGCGTGCGCAGGGCAGCACATTCACCCAGCAGGTGGATAACTGCTCGGTGTTATTCGCCGACATCGTCGGCTTCACACCCATGTCCGCGCGACTTTCCAGCGAGGAGTTGGTCGCGTTACTGAATCGCATTTTTCGGCGCTTCGATGCACTGGCAGAGCAACACGGTGTGGAGAAAATAAAAACGATCGGTGATGGTTACATGGCCGCATGTGGTTTGCCCGAAGCGGTCGCCGATCACGCGCAGCGTATCATCACACTGGCGCAGGATATGTTGAATGCCATCGACGAGTTTGAAGGGCTTTCGATACGGATCGGCATTAACAGTGGACCGGTGCATGCGGGGATCATCGGTCAACAGCGCATTGCCTTTGATTTGTGGGGCGAGACCGTCAACTTGGCATCACGGATGGAATCACATGGCAAGAGCGGCAGGATCCAGGTAACCGCCGCGAGTTACGAATTGCTTAAGGGAGAATTTACGTTTGATCCAGGCCACATTGTCGACGTGAAAGGCAAAGGTCCGCTAACCGCATACTTGGTCAGTATCTGAGCCGGCTTATGCCTCGCGAATGGTATTGTGTAGCGGCGCAGTAGACAAAAATATCTTGCGAAAATGAGGCTTTGACATGGGCTTTAGATGTATACGATTTCGAAGCGGACAATCCGAGCAAGCTCAATGGGGTGTCGTGCATGATGATGCAATCGCCGTGCTTGGCGAACACTACCAGACGCTGGCTGAGCTATTGCGCGATGGTGGGAAATCTCTGGAGCAGGCTCGCGCGGGATCCCCAACTGTCGACCTGGCAGAGGTAGAAGTGCTTTCGCCGGTGACAACACCAGCCAAACTATTTTGTCAGGGCTTGAACTACGCCTCGCATCGCGCAGAGGTCGGGGTCGGGCGCGAGGCAAAGCAAAACCTTATCTTCGGCAAGGACGACTCGGCCTTATGCGGCCCCACTACGGACATCATTCGACCACCCGAGTGCGAGATGCTCGACTACGAAGCCGAATTGGGCCTGGTCTTCAGCCGCGACATCACCTCGGCCGTCACCGTCACCGACGATAATCTAGGCGATTACATCGCCGGCCTGGTGATCTGCGACGATGTGTCGGCCCGCGACCTGCAGTTCGGCGCCGGATTTTTGCAGTGGTTCCGCGGCAAGGGCGCGCGTACGTTCTGTCCGACTGGGCCGTATTTATATCTACTTGACCCCGGCGAAGCCACGGCACTGTACGACCTGGAAGTGAAGCTTTGGGTAAACGGTGAACTGCGCCAAGACGCCAACACCGATCAACTGATTTTCCGTCCACCCGAAACGCTGACCGATCTGTCGCGCAGTTTCGACATGCGCGTCGGCGATTGCCTGCTTACCGGCACACCCGGCGGCGTCATCATCCATGCCGGTCCCGAGATGGCCAAGATAATCACCACCACCTTGTTCAACGATAACGAGCGTCAAAGCGCCATGGTCGCACACGAACGCGAACAGGGCGTGCGCTACCTGCAAAAAGGCGACGTCATCGAGATCACCATCCGCAGCCCCGACGGCAAGATCGACCTCGGCCGACAACGCAACGTCATAGCTTCGTAACTGAGGGTCTTATCAGTCACCGCATCGCAAACGGTCGTGATGTTTCGCTGACGCGTTTGTAACCCCCGTCATTGCGAGCCTCCGCGCAGCGGGGGTGTGGCAAGCCACTGTTGACTGGGAACTGATCGAAACTCGCGAACACCAGCAAGAACTCAACCCGCCCCAATCGCCTCCGCAATAGCCAACACGCGTTGCATGGATCGGATTACGGGCTTTTCGATCAGCTTACCGTCGATGACGAGCAAACCCGACGGCTCGTTGGCAAACGCATCAATAATCATCTTCGCCCGCTCGACAGTTGCCGCGTCAGGCGAATACGCGGCGTTGATCGCCTCGACCTGCGTCGGATGAATCGCAAACTTACCGGCAAATCCCAACCGTTGACCCGCCTGCGCATCGCGTTGCAACCCCTGCGCATCCTCTAGATCCAAATGCGGCACATCCAACGCGTCGATCCCAGCGCCAGCAGTTGCATGGACGACCCGCGAGCGCGCGTAATGCAGGCTCTCCCAATCATTCGCAGCACCCAAAGCTGCCGACATGTCGACCGCGCCGAAAACAATAGCAGTCAACCGCGGCGTAGCAGCAGCAATTTCCATCGCATTGTGCAAGCCGGCATTCGTTTCTATTAAGGCATACAACTCAACGTGCCGTTTGGCCTCTGTAAGCAGCTCGTCGGCCCAGCGGACTTCCGCTGCGCTCTCCACTTTCGGCAGCATCACAATTGGCGGAGGCTTGTCGAGCGCGAGTACGGCCAGCATGTCTTTGATGCCGTGCTGCGAGCGCAAAGAATTAATGCGCACACCGGCGTGCGGACGTTGATCCGGCTCATACTCTGCGAATAAGGGCATGCATTGCTCGCGACCCTCGTCCTTTAGCGGCGGGGCTACGGCATCTTCCAGATCGATAATGACGGTATCTACGTCCAGTTGCATTGCCTTGTGAAAGCGATCCGGTCGCGAGCCCGGCAGAAACATCGTGCAACGGCGGGGACGAACTTTGTCTGTGGTCATGCGTTATTTACTCAGAGGCGATTTGCGGGCGCGAAATGATACCATCTGCGGCTTTGAACATCCGGCGCAACGCCCAAATCAGGAGCCAAGAAAAATGAGCAAAGCACAACGCCCGGTATTACTCGTCGGCGGTATCCCCGGAGAAACTGCGGAGGAGGTATTTCGCACCTGCGCCCCGGAACTCGGCAACCTGGCGATAGGATTACCGGATGGGGAGATCGGACCACGCCGCCTGTGGGCACTGTACGTATGGCACTGGGTGTTCGAAAACCATCCACAGCTGGAGATCATCCGCCAGCCCAAGGGCGTGGAGGGTCTGCCGGATTGGATCCCTGACGGTTATGGCGACCTGATGAAGTTCAAGGTCAAAGACGGCCTGGATGAAATACAAATCAACGAGCTGGGCTATGCGGGTTTTGCCAAAGAATCTTATACGACGTTCTGCAAACTGCGCGATGAAGGCGTGATCCCGCAAGGCGTGCGCTTCCAGGTCTGCATACCCTTCCCGGAAGACATCGCGCGTTTATGTACCTCGTTCGAACGCGATTTTCATATCATCAGCGCCGCCTACCAGAATGTGGTAAAGCGCGAAGTCGCGGATATCGTTGCCGCAATCCCCGCTCAAGACCTGATGTTCCAATGGGACATCAATTGGGAAGTCATCGCTGTAGAAACCGACGACGGCGGCAAAGACGAACCACTGGCGTTCCCGCTGGACGGCAAACCCTATGACCGCTACGCCGGCTATCTTAAAAACCTGTCTGCCGTGATCCCTGATGAAGTGCCGTTGGGCCTACACCTGTGTTACGGCGACTACCAACACCAGCACTACCTGCAACCCAAAGATCTCGGCATCTGCGTGAAAATGGCCAACCTGGGCGTCGAGGCGACCGGCCGACCAGTGAGTTTCGTGCACATGCCCGTACCCAGAGATCGCAACGACGATGCCTACTTCGCACCCTTGAAAGATCTGACCATCGGCGACGCCACCCTCTACATAGGTTTAGTCCATTACACCGACGGCGTAGAGGGCACCAAGCAACGCATCGAAACATTCCGCCGCCACTACACCGGCCCCGCCGGCGTCAGCACCGAATGCGGCATGGGCCGCCGCCCGGCCGATCATGAACTGACGAGACTGTTACAAATCCACAGCGCCGTAGTGGACAGTCTATAAATTAGGCTCAAGAGCAAAAAACCAGGTCCCCTCTCCCTCGGGAGAGGGTGAGGGGTAGTTATTTCGGAAACCTCAATCTAGCTTTTCCGCCAACAAATTACCCGATTATTCGCCGGCATCGCCACATCCTCCTCAAGCACCATCCCCGCTTTCTGCGCCAGTTCATCCACAGCCTCAAAATCCCGGATCCCACTCCCAGGATCACGCGACTTCAACCATCCATCAAACCGCGCATTGCTCTCACTGCTGTAATTACCCCCGTAATTGAACGGCCCATAAAGCACAAACCGTCCACCCACCGTCAGCAAGCGTCCAACTCCCACCACCATCGCCTCAACCGCCGCCCAATCCATAATATGGATCGCATTGGCGGAAATTACCGTGTCAACGTCAACCGCCGGCCACGGATCAACGGTCACATCGAGCACCAACGGCGAGCGCACGTTATCGAGCCCCGCGTCATCTATCCACGCCTGGATTCCCGCGTGATGCTCCTTAACGTCACTCGTGTGCCAAATCAGATGCGGCAGATACTCGCCAAAATAAACGGCATGCTGACCGGTGCCGCTGCCGATCTCCAACACCGCGCGCGCGGCAACAAGCCATGGCGAGATTACCCGCAGGATCGGCTCCCGATTATTGTCACAAGCCTGAGAATAGGGTTTGTCCAAATGCGGCCTCCATAGAGCGCTCTAAACGCCGGGTCCCGCCGGCGAACGTAGACATCCAGCAACCGGCGCCCGGTTACCCCTTACGCACCGACTCCACCGCCGCGCGGATCCCGCCGTCCTTCGGAACAAGCGCATCCCCCACGTAGCGCGGGATCACGTGCACGTGCATGTGCATCACCGTCTGCCCCGCCGCCACACCGATGTTCATGCCGATGTTATAACCGTCCGGCCGGTAGCGCGCGTGGAGAAACTGCTTCACCTCCTCCACCAGCGCCCAGATCGCCGCCCGCTCCTCCTCAGTCGCATCGAAGTACGACGCAAACTCCCGGTACGGCACGATCAGCATGTGTCCCTTGCTCGCGGGATGGTTGTCCCAGCGCGCATAGCAGAGCCCATTGGTGAGCACCTGCTCCTCGGGTTGCGGGTCGAAGAATGGAGACTCGGTCATGTTGTTTCCGCCCTTGCTCGTCTCCCTCCGATAGATTGCCATGTTCTACGAGCTTCGCTCGCACTCCTCGCAAAGACGATTTGCCACCCCGTCATTGCGAACCCTCGCGCAGCGAGGGTGTGGCCCCCGAGGGGGCGTTGCACGCAATCCACGTCGTGACGCCAGGGTTATTTTCCGGCGATACTCCGTGGAATTTCGTGGGGATTCCTCAGGGGTGGGGGTGAGGGGGATGCTCTCTGGAAACCAAATGTTACAGTAACGCAACCACCACGCAATGCCACCCGAGCACGGAGACCACGCCCCTCAATGAACGATTTCGACGCAAGTATCAACGAAGTCGCCACCCTCTGGGCGATCCCCGACCTCGCGGCACGGGTCAACATCGCCTACTCCACCCGACTCCGCCGTTCCCTAGGCCGCGCTGTCCCGGCAACGGGCCGGATCCGTCTGCACCCGGGCCTGCAACACGCAGACCCCCAACTGCTAGACGAAGTACTCGTCCACGAACTCGCTCACATCGCCGCGTATCTCCTGTACGGACCCGGACGCCGGCCCCACGGCCACGAATGGCGGCGCCTGGTCGAGCAGGCCGGCAGGACAGCACGCGTTCGAATCGATGTCGACCTGCCCCCCGCAACGCCCGCGCGCCGCAGGACGAAGCGCCAGTGTGCCCGCCGCGCCGAACGTTACCCGACACCGACGCTGGATCGCTGGCGCAGCGTAGCCCGCCACGTGGCGGCGAACCTCGGGCTGCTCTCCATACTGCTGCTGTGTCTGCTTCCCCACGGCAGCCAGGCCGCGCCACAGGCGTCGCCCGACACCCTGATCCATAACGCCCGCATCATCGACGGCACCGGCAAGGTACTCGAAGGCAGTTCACTGACCACCACCGGCGAAGACCCACCGCGCGCGCTACTACGAACTCCTCAACGAGGTGCGGCTGCACGGTGGTTGGGAGCGTGCAGTATTACGGCATTCAGGGATCCATAGCTATTCTGAGTGCTTGTTTTTTTATTTGGATCTCAATGCTTTCTTCATTCGCTTCCAGATCCACGTCAGCATCATCCATCATCAGCATCATTCCCTCAATCATCGACGCTATCATTGTTGACCGTTGCTGTACGACACCTTTTGTCAGAAGCGGATTAATATCTTGAACGACCTTTTTTATATTGGTTACGTCCGTCAGGTACATTTCGCTCAAATACTTGTTCTTATTAGGATCGAGTGCACCGACGAAGGCCCATAGCTGGATCCAAAAAAACCTTTGCTGAGGGTCCTTCACCATATCAACCAGATAGTCCATCATCGCGAGAAATCTATTCATGGGTGTTTCGTCATCGGAGCCATAAATTGTCTTGGCTTCCTGAGTGTAGAATTCAGTGATGTTGTCCATTAACCCCCTGACCAACTCTTCCTTGGTGGGGAAATAATATTGCACGTTACTTAGACTCAAACCGGCTTCGACTGCCACGTTTCGCAATTGGAAACGCATGCAGCCTTCCTTGGCGAGTACTCGTTTACAGGCTTCCAGTATCTGTTTCCGACGTTCTTCACCTTTCCTGGTTTTGGAGTGGCTTGAACTCACAGCAGGCCTGGTTGCGGCAGTTACCTCAGTCATTGATCACGTTCCTGTCATACGTATCCAGACTAATTGGAGTCGATCGTCGAACACCCGGTGTTGAATTGATCGCCGGGTGTTCGTTGTCGTCCGTGTTTGCCTATCACCCGATGTTAACAATACGTCCAACGGCGCTGTTACTTAAACCGTGCCTTCAAGGCATCCAGAACAATAGGCCAGGTGCTCGTGCTCGGGTTGATCATTTCAAAATGACCGGACTCGGGTGCCTCGATAAACGTCACCTGCTCATCGCCAGCCTCTATTGCTGAATAATAGTAGGACGACCCGAGTATTCCGAAACCGCTCAGCCAGCCGACCAGAATGGTATGAGGGATCCCGAGTGGGATCTGTGCGTTGGGTGATGCATCACGGTAGCGCGTTGGCACCTGCTTTGGACTGCCGCCTATCAGGCCGTCGATGACGTGCCCGCAGATCCGGTTGTGGTGAATGAGTTCCAGTTCCGTAGCGGGTTCCAGTGCGAGCACGCCCTTCAGTGGTAGCGGATCGTTCGTGAAGATTTCACTCTTGGCAGTGAGTTTGTGTCTGACTGCCAGCCATAGCGCAAGGTGGCCGCCCGCGGAGTGCCCCACTGCCACGACCTGTTTCATGTCCAGCGGATAGTCCTTGGCGAGTTTTCTCAGGTGATCGGTGCCGGCGGCCACATCGAGAAATGTCCCTGGCCAGCCGCCCCCTGGATTTCCCACACGCCGGTACTCGATGTTCCAAACCGCGTAGCCGTTGTCACGCATAGCCCCAGCGAACGACCGCATGTGTTTCAGGTCATACTCCGCCAGCCAGCATCCGCCGTGCACCAATACAATGACTGGAAAGGGTCCCGCGCCGGGCGGGAGATGCAGTTCTCCATACTGCAGGGAATCTTCGCCGTAATAGATAACTTCGCCGGCCGGGGCTAGTTCAAGAGCCCACAGGCCATAGTCAGACATGATGGTCCCTTGTTTGCAGTCAGGTTGCGCAAGCGCGGCCTGTGATGCCAGGAACATCACAAGCAAAAGAGGCATTACCCGGCTGAACAGGCCGTGTTTCAAAATGTCATCGCTATGAGTCACGGGCATCTCGTCGTCCTCCAATCGATTATTTCAACTGTGTGTGAAAAAGGTGATCCGGATCGTGTTTATCCCGGAGTCTCTTCAGGTTTTCCCAGCCCGACCCTGCAAATGAATTCTTTACCCGAGACGGTCCGGCAAGAAAGTCGGCTTCATTGATGTAATGACCCTTGCTGTAAGGCATCGCCAGCGCCATGGTTTGATCGCGCCATTCAATATTTGCCTGGGTTTGTGCAGGATCTGTCCAGACGTTAAAACACAGAAAGTAAACCTTGCCCGTCATTGGCAGGCCATCGCCCGGGGGCGCCTTCTCATGTGTATTGAGGAGGAAAATGACCGTTGACTTGTCCGACGGCATGCTGGCCATCTGATCGACTAATTTAGCGGCCAGTGCCCGTGGTGGATCGTCGCTCAACATGTTGTCGGCGGCATAGTGCCAGGGCAGCGATACGGCATCTGTTTCATCGAGCAAGGCCAAAAACGAGGTCTCTTCCAACACACGCTTGTCCAGGCAGTCGATCTGTAACTGCTGCTCGGCATCGGCTATTGGCGCCAGCGCCGCCCGCGCCGATGCCGCATCGGCGGCAAACGCCGTCGACTGCACAATACAAACTTTCTGCGATTGGCCCGTTTGCCTGTCGTCCGCCGCGGGCACGGCGGTGAGAAAAAACCAGGTCTCGACAAAATCCGGCATCTCCATCGCTTTGTCGTATGCCCAGGCGCTGACGTCAGCGGCGGCTTCGATCGGCCAGACATAGGTACTGCGCAAAATCGAGTTGGGGTTGTCATACAGTTTGAGCGTAAAACTGGTAACCACGCCGAAAAAACAGGGTCCCGCGCCGCGCGCGGCCCAGTACAACTCCGTGTTTTCCTGCGCGCTCGCCGTGACTGATTGACCGTCCGCCGTAACAACATCGACAGATTCGATATTCGCGCAAACGGGCCCGCCCCAGGCCTGACTGTTCCAGCCCCGGCCACCACCCAGTACATAGCCGCCCATCGCTATGCGGCCGGGGTGGGCCACGGGAAAGGCAAAACCCTGCTTGGCGAGTGCCTCTGCGAGAGCTCTGCCATAGACACCGGGCCCCACTTTGGCCGTCCTGCTGACGGGATCGATCGCAATCCCCTGTAGGCGACTGACATCGAGGGCCAGGGTGCCATCAGCAAGAAACGACGAGACATAGTTGTGTCCGCCACAGCGTATGCTGATCTGATAATCGTGCTCGCGTGCGAATTCGACAGTGCGCACGACGTCTGCCTCCGAAGCCGCCTGCACGATCATGGCCGGATAACGCCGCGGCTTGAGCATCTGCCATACCAGTGCCAACCGATGCGTCTCATAGTTCTCGTCGTTGGCGGATATGACTGCGCCTTCAAGACTGGCGCGTAATGCCTCGATGGTCGCCCGGTTTTCTGATCGGGCAAACACCCGAAGTGGCGTGAGTAGCGTGCTACAGCTCGAAACCAGAACGGTTGAGAACAGACTCTTGAGCAAGCACCGCCGGGAATAGGGGACAGCGCCCCATGGACTGCGCCGCCAGGCGCCCAGACACGTATTTGTCAGGGAACTGAACCGCTGAAACACCGTTTTCATGCTGGCACTCACTGTGAATAATAGGTCATAAACTAACTATTTAGCCGGATAATGTAAATTATTCGAATATTTGAGTTGAATATTATATGAATTTTGGTCAATATACCAAAATAATTTAGCAGGTGACAACGGGAACGAGGAAAATTCAAATGGTAAATCGCATGTTTCAATACGCTCTCAAGTCTGCCGTGTTAGGCATTTGCACAGCATGTCTGGCTGCGTTTCCGATAACCGGCAGCTCACAGGTTCTCGAAGAGATAGTCGTCACCGCCCAGAAGCGCGAACAGGCGCTGCAGGACGTCGGCATATCCGTCACCGCTTTTTCCGGCGATCAGCTCAGGGAACTGGGCATGACCAACACACAGCAGCTTCAAGAGCATGTACCCGGGCTGCTGGTCACGGGGTTCGGTGGTGGTGCGACCACGGTATTCACGGTCCGCGGATCCGGCCAGCTTGATTTCGGTGATCAGCAAGAGTCGCCGGTAGCCGTCTACATCGACGGTGCCTACAACAGTTACATCGCCGGTGTCGGCTTCAACTTTTTTGACCTCGAACGTGTCGAGGTACTGCGCGGCTCGCAGGGGACCTTGTTCGGACGCAACGCGACCGGTGGTCTGGTGCACCTGATCACGGCAAAACCCACGCGGGAATTTGAAGGTTATGGCGAATTTACAGCGGGAGAGAACGACAAGATCCGTTTTGAGGGAGCCGTCGGCGGACCCATTAGCGATAGTCTTGCGGGCCGTCTGTCCATCGCCTACGAGAATGACGACAGTTATATGGACGACCTAGGACCGAATGATGCCGGTCTCGACGTCAACAACTTACTCAGCAGTCGCCAATATAGGCGACAGATGGAGCAAGAAAGAATGATCGAACAAGGTGGGGCATACGCTTGAGTTGGGTGAGTTGCTCCTCGATCTTCTCGCGCAGTGTTTCGCCCGCCCGCAGCGTCCGTCGCGCCGCACCCGTGCGCTTGACGTGACTCCACACCCATTCATCGGGGTTCAGGTCTGGCGCGTAACCGGGCAGAAAATGCAGGCTCAGCCGGCCATTCGTCGAAGCGACGTAGTCGCGCACGCGCGCGGTCTTGTGCGCCGGCAGACTGTCGAGCACGAGATGCACCGGCTTGCGCCGGCCCCGCATGAGCTGGCGCAGCAAGGTGACAAACAAAGCGGCTTTGAGCGCGCCGCTATAGGTGCAAAACCAGAACGCCCCGTTGGCGTTGACCGCCGAGGCGGCACTGAACGATTGACGCTGTCCGGGTCGGTACACGACCGGCGTCTGGCCGCGCACGCCCCAGGTCTTACCGTGCACCGTATCAGCACGGAAGCCAGACTCATCCCAGAAAAACACCTCGCCACCGTGCTGTTTCGCTTGACGGGCGATGGCTGGGAAGGTTTCACGCTGCCAGCGTTCAATCGCCTCGGGGTCCCGCTGATAGGCTCGCTGCAGCGGCTTGTGCGGCGTCAATCCCAGTTTCGCCAACAACTCCCCGACCGCCGTGACGCCTATCGTCACCCCGAACTTCTGCGTCACCAACTCCACGACCACCGCGCGCGTCCACAAGCCGAAGTCCAATCCATACTGTCGCGGGTCACGACCATTGATCCAGCGGAACACCTGTCGCTCTTGCGCCGCGCTCAGGGTTCGTGGCCGCCCCGTAGCCTTCGTCGAACGCAACGCCTTGATGCCGACACCCGGCTGCATCGCCGCTTTGATCCATTTGTAGATGGTCGTCCGGTTGAACCCGAACGATGCGATCACCGTCGCCGGCGACTCGCCTTCGCGAACGCGCTCTATCGCCATCAAGCGAATAGCTTCCAAGGTCGAATGGTCAAGCGTGCGGCCGTCCAGTTTCATATCTGATCCGATCGGTACGCTCTCAGAAAGTTCCATCGATGTCGCCTTATTTATCGACTAGTGAGTAAGTGCCCGGGGGCAGCTGCTGTTCGAGCCGAACGAAGCGCTTTCGGTCCTGCTTGCCGTGCGGTATTCCACGGATGACACCAATGGCGATGCAGTTAGCTCACGGCCGGCGGTGACCGATCTGACCGGCGTTTCCGGATTACCGGGTGAAGGAGAAGTCCTGATCTCCTCCGGACAACAGCATGTGGACTGGTGTAACGCCGAGGGCGGGCCCATCTTCGGGCTATTCGTCACCCCGGTGCTGGGGGCCGTCAATTGCATGGGTTTCATAGAATCCGATGACGACCCGTACACCATTGAGACCGACACACAGGGTTTTTTCAAACGCGACACCGTGGGGCTGGGCGCCACTATTGAATGGGACCTCGGTTGGGGAACCGTGACCTCGATCACTGACTGGGTGGACTTCCGCAAAGATCTCACCGAGGATGCGGACGACACACCTCTGCTGTTGTTCAACAGCACACAGAACTTCGACAGCAACCAGTTCTCCCAGGAGCTGCGCGTTGCCGGCGATACCGAGCGCACGCGCTGGGTCGCTGGCGCCTACTTTCTCAACATTGACACAGACTATTTCGGCCGGGTCGATTTCACCAACTCTTTCGGGCCCGTCCGTGATGGCGACTGGCAGCTGGAAACCTCCACCTACGGTTTCTTTGGTCAGGGAGAATACGATTTTAACGAGAACTGGACGGTGATCGCGGGCATTCGCTGGACAGAGGATGAAAAGCGGTTTGCCGCTCAGAACAGGCTGTGTGCGCCGGCTTTCTTCATCCCCTGTCCGGGCAACGCGTTTTTCTCCAGCCTGATCCTGGGGGGGCTGGTCGGTGGCGATGGCGTGCCCAGCACCAAGATCTCCGATGGTGACTGGTCAGGCAATATCGAGCTCAACTGGCGTCCGAAAGATGACCTGCTGGTCTATGGCAAGGTTTCCCGCGGCTACAAGGCGGGCGGTTTTAACGCCTCACTCCCCGGGCTGTATGTGGCTAGTGAGCTCATCTACGACAGCGAGACGCCGGTCACCTACGAAGGCGGATTCAAGTCTGAACTGTTCGGGGGATCGACGCGTCTGAACGCCAGCGTTTTCTATATTGACTATCAGGATTTCCAGACTTTTACCCAAGACGGCTTGAGCTTACTGGTATTCAACATCGATGCCGAAGTGCTTGGCGCCGAGATTGAGCTGATCACCAATCCCTGGGATGGCTGGGAGTTCCTGTTCGGCGTTTCCCTGCTCGATGCGGAGCAGCAGGACCTGGCCGGATTTGATGGCGTCAGGGATCGGCAGATGCCAAACGCACCCGACGTCAGCCTCAACGGCATTGGTCGTTACGAGTGGCCGATGCTGGGTGGCAGCATGGCCGTCCAGATTGATTTCAATTATGTCGATAAACGACCTTTCAATGCGATCGATTACCAGGCACTCATTGCGGACGACCATCTCGTTGCCAACGCCAAGATCGGCTACACCACCGACGACGGGCATTGGCATGCCGATCTGTGGGTACGTAATTTCACTGACGAGCTGTACTACTCATCGATATTCGATACCAGCACGGTTCACGGTTCCACCGAGGACATCCTGGCCGCACCGCGCTGGTTCGGTGGCACAGTCCGCTATAGCTGGTAGCTCAGAACAATGGATCCGTCATTGCGAGGGCCCGCGCAGCGGGTCCGCGGCAATCCAGTCTTGATGTTGAGAGATAGTAACCAGACTTCAACATACGTGGATAACAGATATGGCACACCCATTCAAACCAATGACTGAAGAGGAAATCGCAAAATTCCTCGCCGAGGCACGAAATGCAATTGTTTCCATCAATCGAGCCGACGCTGCTCCGCTTATCAGTCCCGTCTGGTACATCTATGAAGAGGAGTGCCTATATTTCAGCGTCACCAATGACAGTGCCAAGCATCGTTATTTGCAACGCGATCCTCGGGTCGCCGTCTGTATCGACGGAGGCCACCCTGATGAACGCGCAGTGACAATCTATGGCACAGCAGAAATGTTAGAAGATGAAGGTGACTGGCCTGATGCCATCCTCTGGCGCTGTGGCTGCCGTTATAAAGATAAGGAACAGCACGAACTGTTGCGCGAATACCTGGAATCGATTAAATCCGAAACGGTTTTGATCGGCGTCAACTGTGAGAGCGGTACGTTGATAGGGCGCGATTACAATCAGTAGATCAAAAAGGGATCGCATGAGGGGTAATGATCACCGGCAGCCGCGTACAGCCACCCCGGGTCGGCTACGTATTCCAGAGCTCGCGGCTGCTCAACTGACTGACCGTCCATGACAACATCCTCCCCTGACGGGGCGCGGCACTAAACCGACTTTAGCCCCTCTCCCCCTGGGAGAGGGGTTGGGGTGAGGGCTAACAAAGATCCCACGCCATAAAGCGCGGCAAAGTACGGCGGAAGGTGGTGCTGCCGCAGATCATGCCCTACATATTCTCCTCGTCGCGCTACGGCATCGGCATTGCGTGGAAGATCGCGGTGGTGGTCGAGTTGATGGGCGCGAGCCGCGGCGTTGGCTACATGCTCAACTATTCCTTCAGCCTGTTCTCCATGCCTCACGTGCTCGCCTGGACCGCCATCGTGGTCGTCGTCATGCTGTTTATCGAGTTGGCTGTCACAGGCGGTTTGTCTTGCGGGAAGCATTCCAACCAGCGTCGCTCGATCGCTTGTAAA
This sequence comes from Gammaproteobacteria bacterium, assembly GCA_965225625.1. GTDB lineage: Bacteria > Pseudomonadota > Gammaproteobacteria > JADZEE01 > JADZEE01 > CBDDBH01. Next base: position 60,987 of record CBDDBH010000014.1, on the reverse strand, counting down.
GCCGCATCGGGTTGCAGCATACGTTCGCCCTCGCCCACCGCCTCTATGGTGTGGTGGGGTTCAACGCCGGGCGCCTCTTCGAGCAACTCTTCGAGCTCGGTGAGTCCGGGTAATTCGATTCCGTCCATGTCGGCGATGGCTGCTTGGGGATCGTCCCGGAACTTACGAACGTAATTCATCAACGGTGCGAGGTCCGGATCATTCATTCGCTCCAGCCAGAACCGTGCGCGTTCGCGTGCCTGCTCGATTTCTCCGTTCGACATCAACAACGTCAATTCGAGCGGCACCAACGACAGACTATCGGGGTCGGTTCGTCGCGCCTTCTCAAAGGTCTCCCACGCCTGGGTGAGATTTCCCTCATCGGCCAGTATCAAGCAGTGTCGCTGCAGCGCTACTGAGCGCAGAGCGTCGTCGCCCCGTTCGAGAACCTGTGCAATCAAACGCCCGCGCTTACCCTCGTTGCCGAGTTCGAAATAGCAATCCATCAACTGGTCGAAAGCATATTCGAGGTTGCCGGTAAGTGGTCTACTTTTGGCAAACCATGGTTCCAGGAGTGCGACTGCGCGGGTGGTCGCGCCTTCCTCGTCCCAGTGCCGCGCCGTGTCGGCGACAGCGACCACATCCGCGTGCGATTCCGGCAGCGTGCGGAATTGCTTCTGCGGCACATGGTCGAGAACGTGGCGCAGCAAGTTGTACTCCTCAAAATCGGGGCCGTTCCCAAGCGGCAGACAACAACGCTTGTACTTGATACCCGAGCCACAGATGCACGGATCATTGCGTCCCGGTTCCGGCAACTTGCGCGGCCGGAAACCATGCTCCGGTTGCGGCATAGCGTTATAGATGGCAACGCCTATCGTGCGAAAGAACTGGCCGGTCGAACCAGCATCCGGATCGATCTGCGCAGCCATATTCGGTGCCAGCAACGGACCTGCGTCTGCGATCCAGCTGAGAAATTCCTTCGGATCCGGTGATTTCGTCAACGTGCGGGCGCAGATGTCGAACAGCAGGCTCAGTTCGTCCAGTTCGTTGGGCCCAGGTTCGTCGTCGGGAAAGTAATCCATGTTGAGTGTGCCTTGTGATTCGGCGACCAGCAGAAACTACCCTAGTAGAGGTCCTTTTGGTCAGGCAAACTTTGGGGCTACTTCTTCAACCAATAATCGCAATGATTCGAGCCAGTCGAGTTCGCAATCGTGGTGATCGAAGGTCATGGCGTTGAGCACGCCGAAGCCGCCGCTTTCATCAATGACTCGGGCGATCTTGTCGGCCACCGTATCGACGGATCCGACCAGCCAGGTATTGTCCACAAGGTATTCGACAGTGACGTCGCTGTCGGCCATGTCCGGATCCTGCTTGAAGGACGTGAGCTGGCCGGATGCATGGTAGACCGGCAGCAGGAACTCGCGGTAGCAGCGGCCGATGGGGCCATCGACTACTAATTTGCGCGCCTTCTTGTCGGTCTCGGCGACGACGATGGGTGCGGCGATGCGCCACTCGTCGCGCTGCGGGCTGCGGCCGGTTTTCTCGGCTCCGCGCAAGACCGATTCCCAGTGCGATTTTAGATGGTGAAAGCTCAACGCAAAGCTCATGGGATTCAAGCCTTGTTCGCCGGCAAACTCCAGCGTTGGTGAATTCTTGTTGGTGCCCGCAATCGAGATCGGCGGGTGCGGTTTTTGATACGGTTGAAAATAATATCTAAGCAGGCCATCGACCGCGTCCGCGGGTTTGCTGACCTGCCAGTACTCACCGTGATACTCCCAGGGGCCATCCTCGGTCCAGAGCTTGAGGATGATCGTCAGCGACTCCTGCATCTTCTCGCGGTTGACCTTGCCGCCGCCGGTGACGTCGAACATCGAACGATCGGTGGGAATGGTGCCGCCGGCAACGCCGAACATGATGCGGCCCTCGGAGATCTGGTCGAGATAGGCGATACGGTGGGCGAGGCCGACCGGATGGTGGTAGGGCAAGCAATGTCCGCCGGTTGCCAGCTTGATATAACGCGTCTGCGTCAATGCCTGGGCGATCATGAGGTCCGGCGCCGGGCCTGGTTCCCAGGGCACGGTGAAGTGTTCGCCTATCCAGGCTTCCTCAAAGCCCATCTGGTCGCACAGGGTAATGTGTCTCAGGTTCCATTCGTGTGACTCACGGATGGAACGTTCCGGCGGGTTGATGGGCATGAGAAAGGTACCTATGCGCATCGAATTAACTCGCCAGCAGTTGCTCGCGTGGTGCGCGCAAACCCATCTCTTCCAGACGCGGCATGACCTCGTCGCGAAAGTAGGGAAACTCGTCAATGTAATTGACGAACGCGACCGTAGTGCCGCTCAGACCGGCATCGCTGATAGTTTTCAATCCGGCGGCTACATCGTCCGGCGTGCCGATTAATGGGTAAGCACCATGACCGCCGGCGAATCGCGAGCGCAGCATGCCGTAGATCTCCGGTGGAAACGTGTGCGTGTACATGCCCAAGGATTCCATCAGGTGCTCGGTACCCTCCCAGTCGGCCATCTCGTTGGCAAAGTACTCATGATATTCCTCGGCTTCCTTGCGGGTTGGACGGCAGACGACATAAGAAAATGTAAATGAACTGGCATCCCGCTTATACCCGTCCGCCAATGCGCGAAACGATTTGACGTCCTCGACGCCCGCTTCCGGCGAGATGAGCGAGGTAAACAGAAAATCACAATTACGCGCGGCGAAGTCGCGTCCGGTGGCGGATGCGCCGGCGTTCATCAGCACCGGTCGCCCGTCGCCATATGGTTGCGGCGAGGCGGTGACCTTGGGCAGATCGAAGAATTCGCCTTTGTGATCAAACGGACCGTCGGCGCTCCAGATCTTGAGCACGATATCCCACCACTCCTGTGCGTAGGCGTAACGTGCTTCGTGCTCGCGCGCCTGCATGCCGAACATGGTGAACTCCTCGACGTTCCAGCCGCAGACGATGTTCAATCCAAAGCGTCCACGGCCGATGTGATCGGCTGTGACCATTTGTTTGGCCGCAAAAATTGGATGGATCAACGGTACGTGAACCGTACCGAATACAGTTATCTGTTCCGTGAGCGCCAATATCCCCGACGCCCAGGTAAGGGTTTCCAATGTGTAACCATTGAAATCGATCTCGCCGCCGTAGCCCTTCCAGCGCGCCACCGGCAGCAGAAAATCGATCCCGGCCGCGTCCGCCATCAGCGCGATGGTCCGATTATCTTCCCAATTCGCGGACCAGCGCTCCGGCACTTTGGTTACTGCCTGGCCGCCGGAAACATTGGTATGAAACAGACCCAGCTTCAGCTTGTGCGGCCGCGTTACAAAACTATCGGGCCGATAGCGCAACTGGCGCATGTTAGTCTTTCCCCCGATCGATGATCGCGTCAGTATACAAGTCAAACCGTTTCGAGAAAGGAAATTTTTATGGCCGAACCGCACCGAATCGACGTTCACAATCACATTATTCCCAAGCAATATCTGGCTGGTTTGGAGAAAGCCGGGATCGATACCTCTGGCGGCATTCCTTACCCCGAATGGAGCCCGCAAATCGCGCTCGACGTTATGGATCGCAACGGTATCAAAGCGGCGATCACCTCGGTGTCGTCCCCGGGCGTTTACATGGGCGACCGCGCCTTGGCTTGCGATCTGGCGCGCGAGATCAATGAAGTATCGGCAAAGCTGGTTGAAGATCGGCCCGATCGCTTTGGCGCGTTCGGGCATATTCCGTTACCCGATGTTGATGGCGCTTTGCGCGAACTCGAATATTTATCGGACACCTTGCATCTGGACGGGGTCGTGACCATGGCGAGCATCGCGGATCAGTATCACGGTGACGCGGAGTTTGACGCGGTGTATGCCGAACTCGACCGGCGTCGGACAGTAGTCTTTCTCCATCCGACGATTCATCCCAGCAACAAGCTGGTGAATCTTGATCTGCCGGAATTCATGGTCGAGTTTATGTTTGATACGACGCGTGCGGTGGCTAACCTGGTGTTCTCCGGGACGCTCGAACGGTATCCGAATATCCGTTTTATCATCGCGCACGCGGGTGCCGCTATACCGTATCTGGCTGAACGCATGTCGTTGGGCGGGTTGATAGACCCACGGTTAGCGGAACGGATCCCCGAGGATCCGATCGTTTATCTCAAGCGACTTTTTTACGACACCGCATTATCGGCATCGCCATACGCAATGGCAGCCCTGCAGGCGCTGCTGGAACCCAGCCAGATCCTTTTTGGCAGCGACTGGCCGTTTGCACCGGAGGCCGTCACGCGCAAGAGCATCAGCGATTTACAGGGCTTGTCCAATCTGGACGCCGCGACCCGGCTGGCGATTGAAAGTTCGAACTCGCAGGCTTTGTTTCCGCGATTTGCCGAGGATTGACGCCCGAGCGTTAAAATTCGAAACGCTTTCAGACGAGACCAATAGAGTGAATGTTCGGCCACTACGAGCGCTGACTGAAGAAGAAATCAGCAGCTATGAGCGAGACGGTGTCTTTCACGCTCGCGGGCTGTTCGACCAGGATTGGATAGATCTCGTTCGTAAAGCGCTGGAAGAAAATCTAGACAACCCGAGTCCGCATGTCCGCGAAGCAGTCAAAGACGGCGAGCAGGGCCGCTTTCAAAGTGATGTGTGGGTCTGCCATCACAATCCTAAGTTTCACAGCTACGTTTTTGAGTCGCCCGCCGCCGAAATTGCCGCGCAGGCCATGCGTTGTGACCGAGCTTACTTTTTTTACGATCAACCTTTCGTGAAATTGCCGGAAACGCCCAAGGAAACGGCCTGGCATAACGATCTCCCGTTCTGGCCGTTTAAGGGCGGCGGGATCTGCTCGCTGTGGATGGCGGCCAACGATTTCGACCGGGAGGTATCCGGCCTGGAATTCGTGCGCGAGTCACACAAATGGGACAAGTGGTACCTCGCCGTTACCCAGGATAAAGATCCCTACTTTGCGCAAACTGATCTGCCGGAATGCCCTAACTTCACTGAACTACGGGATAAGTACGATGTAGTTTCCTGGGACATGCAGGCCGGTGATGTGCTGATCTTCAACACCCTGGTAGTGCATGGCTCGGGCGGCAATCCTTCTAAGACGATACCTCGGTTCGCACATTCAACGCGTTGGCTCGCGCCCGACGCCGTTTGGGATAACCGCCCGGCAACGGTCGGTGGGCTGATGCAGAATATTGATCATCTGCCGCAAGGCGCAACCATTGATGCTGATGTGTTTCGGGAGACTTTGCCGTTGGTTTGGTCTCGGAATTAGCTCCGCGAATTCTATATTTCATTACCCCTCATCCGACCGCCATGGATGGCGGAAGTGCAGATTAAGCACGCCTACAGGGATGTAGGCGTTAGAACGACGCAGGAGCTAAAGTCGAGGAGCATTAATCTGCCTGTCCTTCTTCCGCCAGGGGAGAAGGGACCCACAGTTTAGCCCCTCGCCCTTGCGGGTGAGGGGTATTTACATTTGATCCAGCGCCTGGCCCAAAAGCTCAATCGCCGCGTCAGCAAAAATATCCATATTCTCTTCGCGATCAGGGCTGCCGTTTTCGATCCGATGGGTGAGGGTGACCGGACCGTCTACCGCGAGTACGCAAATGCCTGGTGGATGTCCGTAACGTGTGCCCGCGGGTCCCGTTGCGCCTAATTCTGCAATACCCCAGGTGGCGTTGAGTTTTTCGCGGATCTGGCGCGCGCATAAGGTCACATAGGAGTCACTTAATGGCGTTTGATCTTTGAGAGTTTCATCTGCAATGCCGAGCAAGTCGCGGCGCGCTGCGATGGTATAAATCACAACGCCGCCGAGGTAATAGGCAGAAGCGCCGGGAATAGCGAGCAAGGAGGCCGATATCAATCCGCCGATTGAAGATTCGGCGACGGCAATTGTGTGGGCCCGGGCTTTGAGTTTATCTGCTACTTCCTGGCTGCGTTCGGACAATGTTCTCACGTGGCTGTTCCTTTTCTATTGAGCGGTCGGATCTTTCGGTGAGCTATCGCTGTTAAACGTTCGCGCATGCTACGCTCCCCCTCTTTTTGCATTTACCTATGAACACTGACAGCAGCACCCGCTCGCCGACGCAAGATCCTTTTCGATGGGTAATGCTATTCGGTGTCTGGCTCATTTACTTTTGCTTTGGCCTGATAGTCGCGTCCACCGCGCCACTGGTCAAGCCTATCGTCCACGATCTGAACCTCAGTCTTTCGGCAATGGGCAGCCTGATGGGGGCGTGGCCGTTGATCTATATTGCGATGGCAATTCCCGCCGGGGTTTTCCTGGATCGCTTTGGCATACGACGGGCGTTGCTGATTGCCGCAGGTCTGATCATGGCGTCCGGGTTGCTGCGCGCCGTCGCCGTCGATTACTTCACTATGTTCATCGCCATCGCCTTATTCGGGATTGGCGGGCCGCTGGTTTCGGTCGGTGCGCCGAAACTCATCAGTGCCTGGTTCGCGGGCAAAGAACGCGGGTTGGCCATGGGACTGTACATTACCGGACCGGCTCTGGGGGTGATCACGACATTGTCACTGACCAACAGTGTCTTGATGCCCCTGACCGGCGGCAGTTGGCGCGCATGCATGTTCATCTTCGCTGCGGTGGCGGCGCTCGGGGGATGTGTTTGGTTTCTCATTGCACAGCATGAAAGCTCTAAAGCCGATGAGCATCTGCATACTGACGCGACGCTGCGTGGCCAGGTAGATATCTTCAAAGTCCTGCTGCGGCTGCCCCCCGTGCGGATCGTATTGTTGATGGGAATAGGGATGTTCGCGTTCAACCACGGGCTGAATAACTGGTTGCCGGAAATCCTGCGCGCCGGTGGAATGAGCGCCGTGCAGGCGGGTTATTGGGCGACGATACCCATTGCCGTCGGCATCGTTGGCGCGTTGATTGTCCCGCGCTTTGCCACGCCGCGGCGCCGGATCCCGATTCTGGTCACATTACTTTCCTGCGCGGCATGTTCCGTGCTGGTGATTGGACTGGCCCATGGAGATCTGTTGGCGCTTGGGCTTTTTCTGCAAGGCGCCTCGCGCAGCGCGATGGCGCCTATTTTGCTGCTGGTTTTGATGGACTCCGAAGAGATCGGTAGTCAGCGTATGGGCGCGGCCGGCGGATTGTTTTTCAGCGTTGGCGAATTGGGTGGTGTCCTGGGTCCACTGACGATCGGCGCGTTGGCCGATTTTACCGGGGCCTTCACGGTATCGTTGATGGTGCTTGCCGCCATTGCAGCCGTGGTCGCTGCGCTCGCACTGCGCTTGGGCCGGCTTTTGCATCCGGCCGTTGCCCCGGTTGCGGTGCCCTCAGCCGTCGCCGCGGACGGTATCGATAATCTCTAACGGATTATCCGGCGCCGCGTTACCGCGCCACGCCACCATCATGTCCGGGCGCACCAGCACGAGATCGCGTTGCCACAGTTCCCGGGCCTTGGGTTCACGGATATCCACGATTTTTAAAGGTAATCCGGTTTGCTGCGCGGCGGATTCGAACCCCGAGATATCGTGATCGGCGAAACGCATTAATGTGAAGCCGGGGCCAAACAATTCGAATATCGGGGTGCCGTCGTCGAGAAACACGTGCGGTGGCCGCATGCCCGGCCAGGTCGTCGGCTTATAGCTCAAAGGGTCGAACTCGGGCGGTGTGTCCGTGTCGTCACAAATGATAGGCGAGTCCGCGTAGCGGTAGCCATGCTGCACGCCCCAGCACTCGTTCTCCATATTTTTCAGCGCGAGAATATGCTTGCCGATTTCCGTCCGCGCGCGCGCGCCTGCCTGCGTGTCTTCATGGATCGAAGGTGTGTAAGCTTCCGCGATTTGGGCTCTCACGGAGACGTGCTCGTAAGACCAGCCGCGGTTGCGAACCGCCACGGGGCGCCGTTCGTGCTCGTATGCCGTAAATAGCTGCGGTCCTCCCCAGCCTTGAGTCTGGGCGGCCAGCGTCCAGCCGAGGCTGGCGGCGTCGACAACACCGGTGTTCATGCCGTAGCCGCCGGTTGGGAAGTACTGGTGGGCCGCGTCGCCGGCCAGCCAGACGCGGTCGCGGCCATAACGCTGTGCCACGAGCATATGTCCGTAATAGGGATTCGCGCGCAGAATTTCGCAGTGGAATTCCTCACCGGCGAAATCGAATAGTTTTTCGCGGGCGTCAAATTCGTTGGAATCAGCGCCTGGCGGACAAATGACATGTAAGGTCCAATACTCAATATCGTCTTGGCAGATCAGTGTGCCGTGTACCGGGCTCTGGTAATGCCAGGCCAGCCCGAATTTCTGCAGCAGTTCGTAATCGCGCGAGCGAAAGTGGATCATGAACGCCGCAACCGCTTTCGCCGCTCCCTCCCACTCGATACCGAGTTGTTTGCGCGTCGTGCTGCTACCACCGTCGCAACCGGCCAGATACTGGCAGCGTACTTGCTCCTGCTTACCGGTTGCCGTCTCTTTGATGATGGCGGTAACACCGTCGGCATCCTGCACGAAGCTCTGCAAGCCCCAGCCGAAGCGCACTTCGACTTCGGGCTTTGCTTCCAGCGCCTGCTTCAACACCGGCTCGACGATGATTTGTGAGATCCGGATCTGCGGTTCGGCAGCTTGCGTGCCGTCGTTGTTCTCGCCAATGGATTTGCGCTGCTGGGTGATGCTGGGATAGCGGAAACGGCACAACTCCCATTCACTTAAGCGGCTGATCCAGCTTACGTCCAGCGGGCTGTCCGCGGCGACGGCGGCGTCATAGATCGCATCAGCGATCCCGAGACGCCGAAAATGCTCCATGCTGCGCGAATGGGTAATGTCCATCTTCGGATAATTAGTCGTGGTCGCGTTGATCTCCACGAGCAATGCCTCGACGCCGCGCTGCGCCAATTCGTGACCGAGCAATAATCCCACCGGCCCGCCGCCGGCGATTAATACGGGTGTTTCGCGCATATGGACGGTTCTAATTTGTTAGAGCGACGTGATGGTATACATGGAGTGCGATGATCGCCACGGCGAGCATGGTTAACGTGAACGGCAGATTGCGCCGGACCGATGTGAACGTATTGATACCGAATCGTCCCTGCAAGGCGAGATGTACCGCCGAAACCGGCGAGGTGGCAATACCCAGTGCCCAGCTCATGAGGAAGGTCAGGCCGAGAAAATTAGGATCGGGATTTAACGGCAGCAACAGTCCGCCGAATACGCCGACGTTGATCAATGGATGCAGACCGACGAGCGACAGCGCGGTCATCACTACCAGAACGATACTGGCCTGGGTAGCGCCATAATGTAGGAACGGCAGAGCGAATTCGGTTGTCTGAATGACGCTACCGAGCCCCACTGCGAAGACGCCGGCCGACAGAAACATCGCGAGTTCGCCCGACATGCCCGGCAGTGCACTGGTCACATGTGATTTCAGGATGCCGGCCGCCCGGGGGCCGTCACGCAGGATAGTGACAAGCACGGCAATCGACAGTGATACCAGGCTGACCGTGGTCAGTATCGAAACGTTGGGCAACCAGTAATTACACCCCAGCACCAGCAGGGCAAGAACGGCCGGCAATAGTAAGGCGTCGAGATGCAGGGGATAGCCTGTGTAGTTCGCGCTTTCCGGATCGAGCAGCATGTATAGCGCGCCGACCGAAATAGCGATTACCCATAGCGGAATACCTACGCCAACCAGCGTCCACAACTGCGCGCCGGGGGCGTAGGTCAACGCTACCCCCATCGCCACGAAAAACGGCGACCAGAATGCGGCACAGGAAAACGCCCGTGACATGGTGATTGCCTGCAGGCGGGTCAGTTTGCCGTTCTCCGCGACGCGCTCGCTAATGATTGCGAATGCGGACAGATTGACGATGGCGCCGAATAGACTGGTGCCGACCAACGTGCGAACCAGCGCGCCGCGTCCCCGCGGTAACTGCTCCGTTGTGTCCAGTTTCGGGCCGCTGACAATGCGCAGAAAACTGACCGCGGCAAACATCGCCATGATGCTTTGGTTAATGGCCAGCGGACGCGTCCACGATAGTTCCAGGCCACCAGCGGCCGACCAGGCGAGTGCAAGCACGCCGAGTAGTAACAACGACAGCGTCTGAATACGTTGCATCCGATTGACGGATGTAAACAGCAGGCCACCGGCCAGCCATGCCCATATCGCAGCACACCACGCCGGAATGAACGGCATGAAGCCGTGTGCAATTGACGTCAGAGTGAGTAATAACAGCGCGACGCCAGCGGCGCTCCGCAATCCCTGGCTGGCCAACGGGCGGTTCTCTCGTGGTTATTAATTAACGCAGTAGTCGCCGACTTGTCGCGGACGACCGTGAGCGAATACTCTACCGCATTCGGAACGAGAAGGTTGAGGTGGGAGCGATGTATCTGGATGACAAACCATTGTTGCTAATTGGCGGTGTGCCGGGTGATACCGCGGAGTCCGTTTTCCGGCTGTGCGCGCCCGCTATCGGCGATCGTGTTGCTGGACTGACCGATGGTGAGCCGGGCTTTCGGTCTTTGTGGGTGGTTTACATTGCGCCACAGATTTTTGCGCCGCATCCGGACATCGAAATTGCGAATCGCCCTAAACCAAAACCGGGCGTCGAAGATTGGATACCTGGAGGGTGGGATGACTTATGGCGATTCACGGTCAAAGAAGGCATCACACAGATAGATTTCGAAACGTTTCGCTACGCGGAGTTTGCGCGCGAGTCTTACGCGAAGTTCGTTGAGTTACGTGATGCCGGTGTCATACCCGCGGGCACGCGCTACCAGGTGTGCATTCCATTTCCGGAAGACTGCACACGCTGGTGCTGCACGGACAACCGCAGCTTCGAAATACTGACGCGTAGTGCGGAAGCTGCGCTGGCACGGGACATAGCCGCAATCGTCGCGCACATACCTGCGGAGGATTTGTTGATTCAGTGGGATATTTGCTGGGAGGTGTTTGCTTACGACACTGGGGACTATCTGGGTGAAGAACCGTTGGCGTGGAAGGCCACGGGCGATCCCTTGGACCGCTACGTTGGCTTTGTGGAGCGGTTGTCGCCGCTGGTGCCAGAATCCGTGCCCTTGGGTCTGCACCTGTGTTACGGCGATCTGGGACACACGCACCTGGTACAACCCAAGGACTTGACGAACGCCGTGACGATGGCGAATGCGGGTGTTAAAGCAGCCGGTCGGCGTGTGGATTATTTACATATGCCAGTGCCACGGGATCGTGACGATGATCCCTATTTCGAACCCTTAAAGGAACTCGCCATCGGTGACACCAAGTTGTACATCGGCCTGATCCATTACACGGACGGGGTCGAGGGCACATCCCGGCGGCTGGCGACTTTCCGCCGTAACTACGATGGTGATTTCGGCATTGCCACTGAATGCGGTTGGGCGCGGCGCCCGCAGGACCAAAGTATGCATGAGCTGCTCGAAATGCACGGAAAAATCGCCGACGCTATTTGAAATACTGCTTACTATGCGCAGTCCTGCAATCGTTGTTCGAGAAGTCGGTGGACCGGATGTGCTGGTCTATGAACAGATAGAAATACCTGCGCCGCCGCCGGGTCAGGTTCAGATCCGGCAGGCGGTGATGGGTGTCAACTATATCGATACGTATCTTCGCAAAGGTTTATATAAAGCTGATCCACCGTTTACACCGGGCGACGAAGGATCAGGTGTCGTAACCACCCTGGGCGAGGGCGTAACAGGTTTCGAAGTTGGCGAGCGGGTCGCGTACTGCTCCGCACCATTGTGCGGTTACAGCGAGATCCGTAATGTCCCCGCCACGCAGCTAATCAGCGTTCCTGCAGATGTCAGCGCCGAATTGAGCGGCGCGACACTCGTGCGCGGCTTGACGGTGGAATACTTGCTGTACCGTTTATACCCATTGGCCGCAGGCGAAACCATTCTGGTTCAGGCTGCAGCCGGCAGTCTCGGTTTGCTTCTTTGCCAGTGGGCCAAGCACATCGGTGCGACGGTTATCGGCACGGCCGGGAGTGCAGCGAAAGCGGAACTCGCTGCTCGCCACGGCTGCGATCATACGATTGAATATCGCAGCGAAGACTTCGTCGAGCGTGTTAAGGACATAACGCACGGCAAGCTGGTAGACGTAGTTTATGATTCCGTCGGTAAAGATACGTTCGCGCGTTCGATAGAATGTTTGCGCCCGCGCGGGATGATGGTCAGCTATGGCAATGCGTCGGGTAAGCCGGACCCGTTGGATCTGGGAGCGCTGGCTGCACGGTCATTGTTTATCACGCGGCCCACTCTATACACCTACTGTCTCAACCACGACGAAATGTTGACCGGCGCCCAGCATTATTTTGCGCTGGTCGCAGACGGCACTTTGAAAGTTCCAAAGGCCCAGCCTTTTGCGTTGCGCGAGGCAGCGGCTGCACACCGGGCGCTCGAGGATCGCAACGTTATCGAAATGCCTTATCTGGTGCCCTAACCCGCATATTTCACGAAGGGCAGACAAACGCTCCTCGACTTTGGCCTCCTGCGTCGTTCTACCTCGTCCATCCATGGACTCGTCGGCTCTGGCTCTTCGACTTTGGCTCCTGCGTCGTTCTATCGCCTGCATCCCTGCAGGCGTGCTTCGCCCTACCTCCTGCATCCGTGCAGTCGTGCATGGTCTGCATTTCCGCCATCCCTGGTGGTCACGCCACGCGATGCGAGTGAAACCCAGGCGTTGTAAAGGTTCCATGTCAATGACGGCAAAGGACAAGGTGTGCCGCATCGCGCGGCTATCCTGGCGCTCGCGGGTCCGCGCACGCCTGAGCTTGCGCTTCACGCCAACCATAGCGACGGCTACGCTTGGCGCTCCAGCGCGGCGCCCAGCCGCACGCGTCCTGCGCGAGCATCCACGATCCTTCATGAAATATGCGGGCTAACTGACCTTTCCTGTTGCTTCACCGACTACCGGTACCGCGGCAGGCAGTCCTACGGGTAGCGGATGAATATCCGGGTGTAGGGCGTGCGCAAGGATCTCCAGACTGTCGACAAGGCGCGGTCCTGGACGCGAAAAATACGCATTGCCGTCGGTTACGAAAACGCGCCCGTTCTTGATGCAGGGTAATTCGGACCAGCCGGGTTGTTGTTGCAACAGCGGAACATCCTGCAGCGCGCGCTCAACCGGAAACCCGCAGCAAGCGAGCAGCATAAACTCGGGTTGCGCTGCCAGAACTTTTGCCCATGGCGTTGTCTCGGACGGACTATTCTTGTTGCCAAGGCAATCGTGGCCGCCTGCGAGTTCGATAAGGGTTGAATTCCAATGCCCAGCATTGAACGGGGGATCGATCCACTCCAGGAAAACGACGCGCGGCGCGGCTTTGTCTATGGAAGCTGAAAGCGTACCAACCGCAGCGACTCTCTTTTCGAGATTTGTGACGACCCGCCGCGCCTCGTCTGCGCGGTCGGTAACGTCACCTACGCGATGCAAGGTTGCAAATACATCATCTAGCGACATCGGTTCTAGATTAATGACAAGCGGCGCTGAACGAAGGGTTGCCGCGGCATTGCTGACCTCAGCTTCGGAAACCGCGCAAACGTCACACAACGCCTGTGTGACTAACAAGTCGGGTTGCAGGCTCTCCACGAGCTCGGTGTTCAAGCTGTAAAGTGCGTCCTGACTGCTTAGCTGCGAGCGTACTTGCGAATCGATCTCGCCACTGGTTGCGTTCTTGGAGATAAATGTCTGCGTTACCTTGGGTAGGGTCTTTACTGATTCAGGGTAGTCGCACTCGTGGCTAACGCCGACTAACGAATCTTCCAATCCCAACGCGCAGATGATTTCTGTAGCACTTGGTAGCAATGAAATGATTCGCATTGTTTTACCTCGTCATTTGCAGGTCGGCAAATACGAAACCTTCGCGCTCAGCTATTTTTCCGGGAGCGACGTTCAACGCCGGATCAACGAGCCATCCAGGGTGTGTCCAAGGTGACGTTGATACCGGCGAATGCTGCAATACCACTCGTCGCAAAGCCAAATACTTCCTGATAGTTTTCGTCGAACAGATTTTCGACACGGGCGTATACAGTGAAACGCTTGTCGATTTGGTAGCGCCCGGCGACATCCACCAAGGTAAAACTATCGAGCGTGACCGGGGTGGCCGGGAAGGTGGAAAAATCCGAGTCCAATAAGTCGCTGGTATAGTCGATATTGACGTTGAGGTTTGCCCGCTGGTCGAGGAACAGATAGTTCAAGCTGAAATTCGCAACGTGTTCAGGTCTGCGCAGCTCTCGCGCCTGGTGGCCGAGCGCATTTAGCTGGGTCGCGTCCAGATTGGTGTACGCCGCAGTAACGTTCAGACCCGCAACCAATTTGGCTGTAAATCCCAATTCGAAGCCCGTACGCTTGCTTCGGCCGTCGATATTTGTCGCCGTGAAGCCGCCGAAGGGTGGAATGGAAAAGTCGAAGAAAAAACCGTTGATCTCGTTCTTCAGTTCTTCGTTGAAGTACGCCGCGGTCACAATCACGCGTTCGTCGAACAATGCTTGCCAGATCCCCGCTTCCCAGCCCTCACTTTGTTCCGGGGTTAAGCCGGGATTACCGATAAACGTATCGGGGGTGAAGCCAAAGCGTTCGGTAAATGTGGGGTTTTTCACACCGGTGCCGTAACTGAAGTGCACCTTGGTGGCCGAGGCTTCGTGGACATACGCCGCGGTACCGCGACCGGTTGTGGAGTTGGCGAAATCGTTGTTGTCATCGCGACGCACCGCACCACTGAGAAACAGACGATCCCAAAGTGCTATCCGGTACTCCACGGCATAGCCGTGGCTGGCGATGCTTTGAACCTGATTTGGATTGCCGAAGAACGAGGCAGTGCCACGCTGCTCGAAGTCCTCGACTTCCCGGTCCATCGCAAAAGTGAGCGTGTGTTCGGCGTGCCCAAATTGCGGCGTCTCGAAGATAAAACTGGTTTGATAGTCCATGCGAAATTTACGGCCTGCATTGAAGCTGTCGCGCACGCCAGAGAAAATGTTGTCGTTGTCGGTTTCGGTCAATGCGGCGCCCAGACGGTGCTGCCAGCGATCGTCGAACAACGCCAGGCTTGCTTGCAGGCGGGCGTAAGTTTGTTCGGTCTGGGTGATGCGATCGCCGTCGGCCGGCACGAACGCCGGAAAGGGTGCCGGATCAAACTGTCGTTCGTTATCAACGCGACGTACAACTGCCTTCAGCTCAACCAGTTCGTGCGGCCGGTAACCGCCGCGAAAGGAAAACGAACCGTTTTTGTATCCGTCATCTTCGTCACCCGTTTCGGCATTGTTGACGCCGCCCGAACTGAAATAGCGCCCGTCCAGCGCGAAATGGTAGCGTTCCCCGCCACCGGCAATTCCCCCACCGCTAGAGAAAGTTCCAAACGAACCGGCTTCGGCAAAGCCAGTTATACGCGGCGGTCCGGCGCCTTGTTTGCTGATGATGTTGACCACGCCCGCCAGTGCATCCGCACCCCAAATGCCGCTTTGAGCGCCGCGCAGTACTTCGACGCGCTCGATAGCTCCGTTCAACAAGTGTGCGAAATCGAATTCGGAGCCTAGGGTGGGATCGTTAACTTCGATCCCGTCAACGAGCACCAATAATTGATTTGCCTCGGCACCTCGGATCCGTATCTGTGTAAACCCACCGGTGCCACCCGATCTGGAAACATCAACGCCCGGAACCGACTGCAAAACATCGGCTATGAAGTTCGGTTGCCGATTCTGAAGATCCTCCGCGCTGATGACGGTGATGGATCCGCCGACAGCTTTCAGTGGTATCGGTACCCGGCTCGCGGTTACCACGATAGTTTCGAGTTCTTTGTCGAGCGCCAGCGCGATTGGGACGAACGAACAACACAGCAGCGCCAAGGTCACCAGCGCCTGGGAGGACAAAAATTTCATGGGTATACCTCACGCCGTTCGCCGCCCGCGGAAACGGTTCGCGTTTAATCAAAACATGTCGCGTGGACGAATTGTCTGCGCAACGCCGTTGCACACTTCGGGCCGGTCTCCGGGCTCACGAGTATTTGACGTCGGTTACCTTCCCACGCGTCTTGCGCAGTGGCATTGTTCCGATGTCAACTCGCCTACCGTTGCGGGGGCAGCGCCGGCTTTGCCCGCGAGCGAAAGTTATGCTTGCTCGCGCGGCGCACCGGACTTCTCGATTATCTCCTGCGACGGATGTCGCTGGAGCACCTCGAAGCGATGACGGGAAAAGTGTACCACGAATTACAAACCCTGCTAGGCAATGGCGAATGACACTCAGTGGGTTGGTGGGTCGGACTCCACGCGGTCGAGCATTCGCCAGGGCAAAACGTAGGATTCTCCCTGCTCGGCGCGATGCAATGCTTCAATGCGGTAGGCCGAAGCGACATTTGCGCGCGTCAACACATCAGCCGGCGCTCCCTGCGCGACTGCCTTGCCGTCATCCAACAGCACCAGACGGTCGCAGTAGCGTGTTGCAAGACTTAACTCGTGCAGTACCACCAGCACTGCACCGCCTTGGTGGGCAATGCCTCGTAGAAGTTCCATGACCTGCAATTGGTGAAATGGATCCAGTGCCGCAGTGGGCTCGTCGGCGATGATTACCGCCGGTGCGCCTGCCAATACGCGGGCAAGATGCACAAGCACCAACTCACCGCCCGACAAGGTCGTGATAACGCGATCCGCAAGATGAGCGACATCGGCGCTCTGCATAGCCTGGCTGATTGCATCGCGATCGACTGAGCGTAACGCTTGCCATGTGGGTCGATGCGGCAACCTGCCCAGCGCAACGATACGCGCGACTGTCAGCGGCCAGTGCGCACCTCCACCTTGCGGAAGATAAGCGACTCGTTGTGCCAGGATGCGCCGCGGGACGTCTTTGATATCACGGCCATCGAGGCTAATGGAGCCGTCGTTGATGGGCAGCAATCCCATCAGTGCGCGTAAACAAGTGGACTTGCCGGAGCCGTTGGGTCCGACCAACCCCACTAACTCACCCGCGTCGATCGTCAGCGAGATCCCATCCAGGACGCGGCGGCCCGCCAAGTCGACTCCGATCTTCGCTGCCGTCAGTATGGTCAATGAAGTTCAGTACGCGTTTTTATAACGAGATACAAAAAGAACGGCGCACCAATAATTGCAGTGAGGACGCCGAGTTTCAATTCTGTTCCAACAGCAAGCATTCGTACTGCAATGTCCGCAGCTAATGTCAGCGCTGCGCCGCCTAACGCACTGACGGGCAGCAGCAGGCCGGGTTGATGCGCAACCAGTGGCCGTACCAGATGGGGCACGATGAGACCGACAAAGCCGATCACGCCTGAAACCGAAACCGCTGAGCCGACCGCCAAAGCAGTGCCGAGGATCACACGCAGACGCACAGCACGCAGGTCGAAGCCCAGACTGGTTGCCGCATCTTCGCCTAAGGTCAGTGCATCGAGCGCGCGAGGCACCGTCAACAGCAAAATCCAGCCTGCCAGCATGAACGGAAAGGCGAGCACCACGTGATCGAAACTGCGATCGGAGAGCGAACCCATCAACCAAAACAGGATCTCGAACGCAGCGTAAGGGTTGGGCGAAAGATTCAACGCCAACGCCGTGAGTGCACCGGCCAAACTGTTGAGCGCGACACCGGCAAGAATCAAGGTCAGGATACTGCTGTCACGCCCGGCCAGCACGTAGATCCCGATGACGGCAAATAACGCACCGCCTAATCCGCTGAGCGGTAACGCCAGAGCGAAACTGGCGGACAATCCGCTGTAGAAAGCGATCACCGCGCCCAGTGCCGCGCAGCCCGATACCCCAATAAGGCCGGGTTCGGCCAAAGGGTTGCGCAGCAGACCTTGCAGCGCTGCACCGGCGAGTCCCAGCGTTGCGCCCACCATGACCGCTAACAGTGCGCGCGGTAGGCGGATCTCCTGCACCACAATCTGGATAAGCGAGGGATCATCGGCCAGCGTACTGCGTAACGCTTCCATCAGAGAGATGGGCGCGCGGCCAACGGCTAGCGAACAAATGAACAAGATGGCGATCAGCAGCAGCAATGCGGCACACCATGCCAGCGCGTGGCGCGGTACCGCCAGCGGGTCGGACGCAACTGGCTCACTCACCTGCGCTTGGCTCCTTCGAGCTCTTGGCTGCGACCAACTGCTCTACGACGGTAGCCGCGAATGTGCCGCCGCAGGCCCAATAACGCGGAGGGATCATGATGGAAAGATGGGAGTTGTCGATCTCCAAATACTTTTGCAGTGCCCGGTGGGTCAATAGCTGGTGTGCCATCGATGGGTACTGCGGTCTGGAATCTCCAAAAACGATGAGATCGGGATCCGACATCACAAGATTCTCAATCGACAAGAATCCACCGTCACGGATCTCCAATTCGGCCGATACGTTGCTGAAACCGGCGAGCATGAGCAATTCGTTCAGTAGCGTCTGACTCCCAACCGTAAACCCACTTGCCCGAAATAACACGGCGCGCAGACTGCTTCCCACGTTGCTGCGCGCGGCTGCTGCGATGCGTGCATCCATATCCGCGAGCAATTGTTCGGCGCGTTCAGTTTCATCGATGGCACTGCCGAGTACACGAAAGTTATGGCGTAACGCAGCCAGACTGTCGGCCGGTGCGACGCTGATGATGCGATAGCCAAGCTTGCGCAGCAGCGCCGTGGTGGTTTGCGTCGAGTAAGTGCCGGCGAAAATCAAATCGGGATCGATGAGAAGTATCTCTTCAGCGTTGCCGTGATTGATCGGGAAGTCAGCGGCTCGTTCGGAGAAAAACGACAACTCACTATCACGCGCTAAATGGGTGAGCGACGCGATGCGTTCTGGTTCTGCCAGCTCCAATAGCATGGAGTCGGTGCACAAGTTCAAAGATACGATACGTTGCGGCTGGGCGGCCACCGACGTCGAGATGGCAAACAAAACAATGATCGGTATCGATTTGAAATACATGGCTGCTGCGCTAGGAAACGCCGGGATTGTGACCTGATGATTTCTCGGATGCAAAAAACCCCTCATCCTGTCCTTTTCTAGAACTCGGCTGACGCCTCGTTAAGAACCCCCGGCCCATGCCTCTCGGCAAGGGGCAGACGATTGCTCCTGCAACGTCTGCATTTCCGCCATCCCTGGCGGTCACGTTCGCGGGGCAAGCGCCATGTTAAATGGTCCTTGCTTTTTCCCGCTCACCCCGCAAGGGGAGAACGGACCCACGGATTAACTCCCTCCCCCCTTGCGGGAGAGGGTTGGGGTGAGGGGTTAAAGTCAGATAGCTGTGTTTCAAAACGAAACATTATAACATATGGTGCCCTGCACCCTGGCCCAGCGGAATGTGCGGTGAAAGAATTCGTTAGATTTGCTTTAGGACTGCTGATTTTATGTGCGACGCAATGGGTGGCTGCGGCTACCTTGCAGGTCGTGGTCAGCATTGTGCCGTTAAAACATTTTGCCGAACGGATCGGTGGTGAGCAGGTATCGGTGACGGTGATGGTTGCGCCGGGTCAAAGTCCCGCAACTTATGAACCTACCCCGAGACAACTGGCAGGCCTGGCCGGGGCGCATGTGTTTTTTCGGGTCGGTGTTCCATTCGAACAGACGTGGACGCCTCGTATTGCCGCACATCAACCAGGACTGCTAATCGTCGATTGCAGGCAAACGGAAGCGGCACTGTTCGACAGTCACATGGATCCGCATGTGTGGACCAGTCCTCGCATCGCACGCAAGATTGCACAGACGATTGCAGCAACACTAGTCAGAATCGACCCGGATAACGCGTCGATATACACGAGGAACTTGCACAGCTACGAACGTGAACTCGATACCCTGCACGCCGATCTGGAAAATATGCTGCAGGCCGGCGATGCCCGCAAATTTCTGGTGTTTCATCCGGCCTGGGGGCATCTAGCCCAGGACTATGGTCTGCAGCAACTGGCCCTGGAGCACGATGGCAAGGAACCCAACGCCCGGCATCTGGTGAAACTGATCGAGCTTGGCCGGCGCGAACAAATACGACTGGTGTTGATACAGCCTCAATTCAGCAGTGCGATGGCGCGCATCATTGCGCAGGAACTCGATGCGCGCATCGTCGTCGCGGATCCGTTGGCAGAGCACTATCTCGACAACATGCGTCACGTCGCCGGCCTGATTGCTACAGGCGGGCAACCTTGATGACACCGGTTATTCGCATCAAGGACGTGAGTTTCTCATTTGGCGGCCCGGCCGTGCTGCGAGATATCAACGTCGATCTCTTACACGGTGAATTCATCGGTTTGGTGGGTCCGAACGGCGGCGGTAAAAGCACGTTGCTGAAACTCATTCTCGGTCTGCTTGAGCCAACCACCGGCCACATCGAGGTGCTTGGGCACTCTCCGTCTGTCGGTCGCGCGGGCATAGGCTATTGTCCTCAGTTCGTATCGTTCTCGCGGCAATTTCCCATTTCCGCAGGCGAGTTGGTAATGCTTGGATGTCTGAATTCGGGATTGAGCCTGGGCGGATTTGGCGCCAAAGAGCGGACAAGTGCGCGCACTGCCATGCAGGCAACCGACACCGAGGCGCTTTGGGCGCGGCCCGTCGGCGAGCTTTCTGGCGGTGAATTGCAGCGGGTACTCATTGCGCGCGCCTTGGCGACTGAGCCTAAGATCCTGATCCTCGATGAGTCCACTGCCAATGTGGATCACCACGCCGGACTGGAAATCTTCGAGTTGTTGCGTTCTTTGAACGAAAACATGACGATTATCGTGGTTTCCCACGATATCGGCTTCATCTCGTCTTACGTTACCCGGGTAGCCTGCCTGAACCACAGCGTTGAAGTGCATCCGGTCACTGAAATCAATGATGAGGTCCTGCAGCGCATGTACACCGGGGCAATTGGGATGATCGATCATGCGCACTAGCGTGCAATCTGCTTCACCGTCTTTTGACATTTTCTCGGGCCTTCTTCGTGCTTGAGTTTATAGACGCATTGTCCAAACACGCATTCCTGCAATATGCGCTGCTGGCCGGAGTGTTGGCCAGCATCGGCTGCGGCGTTACCGGCACCTATGTTGTCGTCAAACGCATCGGGCTGATGTCTGGCGGCATCGCGCATACCGCGCTGGGTGGAATGGGTGTGGCCTATTACATGGGCCAGGAACCGTTGCTGGGGGCAGTTGTTGCAGCTCTGGCCGCAGCCATTCTCATTGCCTGGGTGAGTCTCAAGCATGGTGAACAGGAAGACATTTTGATCAGTGCGCTGTGGGCTGTGGGTATGGCGGTAGGCGTCATATTTATCAGCCGCACGCCTGGTTACAACGTCGACTTGATGAGCTATCTGTTCGGTAATGTCTTGTTGGTAGAGCCAGGCGCCCTGATTCTTATGCTGATCCTCGATGTAGTCATATTGTTGGTGGTGGGATTGTTCTACAAACAGTTGTTGGCAGTGAGTTTCGATGAGGAGTTTGCGCGCGTGCGGGGCCTGAGCACCGCCTGGTATTACACCTTGTTGCTGTGCATGGTGGCGCTGACGGTGGTGTTGCTGTTACCCGTGGTGGGGTTGCTTTTGGTGATCGCACTGTTGACGCTGCCGGCCGCAATTGCCGTGCATTTTGCCTCATCGCTGCGCTCCATTATGGCGTTGTCTGTCGTGCTGGGGATTATTTTCACCAGCTGCGGACTGGGCTTGTCCTATGGTCCCGATTTGCCGGCCGGCGCGACCATCATTGTTCTGGCCGGGAGTTGTTACATGTTGACGCTGGCTTTTTCGAATTTGCGGCGGTCGCGCCGCGCACGCAGCAGTGTGATGGTTGAGCCGTAATGCTTGATCCGAACGGGCCGCGGCTTGGCCTTTGCTGGCTGCTGTGTTGTTGTCTGCTAAGCGTCGCAAGTCCACGTTTGCCCGCAAACGAACCGCTGTTCCGGCTGGTTGAAGTTGCGCCCGGTAATTTCGTTCATCCGGGAAGGCATGCAGGTCGTAACGCGCCCGATCGCGACGACAGTGCCAATATCGGCTTCATCGTCGGCGACGAATGTGTTGCGGTTGTGGATTCTGGAGGCTCGATAACAGTAGGGGCGGCGTTGCGCCGGGCAATACGCAACATAACAGCGCGGCCCGTGTGTTACGTCATCAATACCCACATTCACTTTGACCATGTGCTGGGTAACGCTGCTTTCAAGACAGAGCATCCGATATTTGTCGGCCATGCCAATCTGGCGGGCGAGCTGGCGGCGAATCGCGACTTTTTTCTCAACAACTTCGCGCATTACCTCGGGACTCGAGCGAGTGAGGGCTCACTGCCGGGCGGGGAGTTGCTGGTTGTCGATAGTGCGGAGCTGGATCTCGGCAATCGAATTTTGCAATTAAAGGCGCAGCAAGCGGCGCACAGCAACACCGACCTCAGTATTCTCGATGTTCGAACCGGGACCTTTTGGGCAGGAGATCTCGTGTTCATGGAACGCGTTCCTGTGCTTGATGGTAATCTCGTCGCTTGGGACGCGTTCACCGGGATGCTTGCGTCTGAAACCTGGGTAACGGTTGTGCCCGGGCATGGCCCACCGGTGGCGGAACGAGGTCGCGCCATCATCGATCAACACAGGTACATCAAAGTGTTACTGCACGATGTGCGGGCGGCAATTGCAACGGGAACCAGCCTCGAACAGGCCATGCGTTCGGTCGCCGTTAGCGAGCGCGACAGTTGGTTGCTGTTCGATGAAACACATCCACGCAACATCAGCCGCGCTTACAAGGAACTCGAGTGGGAGTAATGTGCGAGCCTGAGGCAGGCGCACGTGGCTTGCTGGATATACGCATCGTCCGATGAACTGCTAACATTGAGCGCATTATGAAAAACGCTGCGACCCGCGTCTTGCGCGACTTCAAAGATCGGCGCCACCGGCATTCGGAGTGCGTGTCCGATGCGCTTTCGGCGGCTGAGCAACATTGCCTGGAGCTTGGCCATCGTTTGACACCGCTACGACGCCGGGTGTTAGAACTGGTCTGGAGCAATCACGAACCAGTAAAGGCATATGATGTGCTGAGTGATTTACAGGCCGATCGCGCACGCGCCGCGCCGCCCACGGTATACCGAGCGCTGGATTTTCTACAAGAGGTGGGTCTGGTGCACCGGATAGAGTCCTTGAACGCTTTCGTCGGCTGTGGAGATCCACACCGTAGCCACCTTGGGCAGTTCTTCATTTGCACCGAGTGTGGGACCGTCGCAGAAATCGACGACGCTGAGATCTCCAAGTTGATTGCCGGCAAAGCCAGTAAGATGGGATTTAGCGTGGTTCGCGAAACCATTGAGATCGAAGGCTTGTGCACGCACTGCGACGGGTAGCCCGGCTTACTTCAACTACCGGATCGGTGTCATTGATGGCGTGACTTGCCGAAGTCGGCCAACGCTTTGCCGGTATGTGAAGGGAGTTTGGCGCGCGCTATTTTCTCCGGTGTCCCTCTAGCGACGACGCGACCGCCAGCGTCGCCACCCTCGGGTCCAAGATCGATGACGTAGTCGGCCTCTGCAATAACATCGAGATTATGTTCGATGACGATCACGCTATTGTTGGTGGCCGCGAGACGATGCAGAACCCGGATGAGTTTTTCGACATCCGCCATATGCAGTCCTATCGTCGGTTCGTCGAGTACGTAAAGCGTGTGGTTTGCGCCTAGCCGCGTATTCAGGTTGGGGCGGGCCTTGGCAAGTTCGGTGACGAGTTTGATGCGCTGCGCTTCGCCGCCGCTCAACGTCGGGCTCGGCTGGCCCAGCGTGAGATATCCCAGGCCGACGTCCTGGAGCAATTTTAACGCGTGGTAGACCTTCGGGTGGGCCTCGAAGAAGACGACTGCTTCATCGATGCTCATCGCCAAGACATCCGCGACGTTCTTGTTTTTGAATCGAACATCCAATGTGTCTGAATTAAAGCGCGCGCCGTCGCAAATTGCACAGCGAACCTTGACGTCTGGAAGAAAACTCATTTCAACCTTCTTCACGCCTTGGCCATCGCACGCCGCACAGCGACCGCCGTGTACATTAAATGAGAAACGACTCGCGGCGTAACCGCGGATCCGCGCCTCGGCAGTGTCCGCAAACAGACGGCGGACGTAATCCCAAAAACCGACGTAGGTCGCGGGACACGAGCGCGGCGTTTTGCCGATGGGTGTCTGATCGACCTCGAGTACCCGTGAAATAGGCTCGTCGCCGCTAATGGCGCTGCAGCCACGTAGATCCAGTTTTCTGCGTTTGTGCTTACGTGCGGCGATCAGCAGTTGTAAACCGTCTCTCAATACTTCCCGCACCAATGTGCTTTTGCCACTGCCGCTGACGCCGGTCACACACACCAGGCGTTGTAACGGTATAGCAACGTTGATTCTCTTGAGATTATTCAAGCACGCGTTGGAAATCTTCAGACGGGTACTGGCAGCGCGGACCGCCGCGCGCGCATCCGGCAGTGGATGCTGCAGCGGTTTGGCAAGAAAGCGGCCCGTTAGGGACTCTCGCGTGCGCATGAGTTTTGCCACCGAGCCTTGCGCGACTACCCGACCACCTTGTATGCCGGCACCGGGACCCAGATCGATAATGTGATCGGCGCTGCGGATAGTGTCCTCGTCGTGTTCGACGACAACTACCGTATTACCCTTACGCTCCAATTCCCGCAGGGTTGCAAGTAGCATGTTGTTATCTCTGGAATGCAGTCCGATGGTCGGTTCATCGAGGATGTAGCACACACCACGAAGATTGGAGCCCAATTGCGCGGCAAGACGTATGCGTTGCGCTTCGCCGCCGCTCAGGCTGGGGGCGGCACGATCCATCGACAGGTACGATAGTCCCACTTGGGTGAGAAACTGCAGGCGGCCACGAAGCTCAGCGAGAATGTCGCGCGCGACCTCGGCGTCGCGGCCGTCCAGGCGCAGAGTGCTGAATTTCTGCTCGGCGGCACCGATGGGTAACGCGGTAAGTTGTGCGATGTCACTGTTGTGAAACTTAACGGCTAATGCCTCTGGTCGTAGTCGCCGCCCGGCACATGCGGAACAAGGCCGCTCCGCCTCTTCCCACCTGTCCGTCCACCAAACTTCCTCGCCAGTCTGTTCCGCATCGAAGCCTTCCAGTTCCAGCCCCGTGCCATAGCAGCGCTGGCACCAACCATGACGGGAATTGAAGGAAAATAAGCGCGGATCCAAAACGCCGAAGCTGCGGCTGCACCGCGGACATGCATGCTTGGTCGAGAAAAGCGTGTCTGCACTCGTCGTTGTTTGACGCTTGTGGTTGTCGTGCGCAGCGACCCGGACCATGCCTTTGCCGAAGTCCAATGCGCGTGTAAGCGCCGCGGCAAGCTCGTGTTCTCGCGCGGGCTCAACCACTACTGCGCTAACCGGCAGCTCGATGTTATGTTCTTGAAATCGATCGAGCCGTGGCCAGTTCGCGGTTGCTGTCAGTGTGCCATCGACGCGTAAGCTTACAAATCCTTTCGCCGCAGCCCACTTAGCCAGGTCCGTGTAGTAGCCCTTACGCGCGACCACCAGAGGCGCGAGTAAATCAATCGTCTGCCCCCGGTATTCCCGCAGAATTTTGCTCGCGATCGCGTGTTCGGATTGTGCATCGATTGGGATGTTACAGTCGGGACAATACTGCGTGCCGAGTTTCACGAACAGTAATCGCAGAAAATGATAGATCTCGGTCATCGTCGCAACAGTGCTCTTGCGACCACCGCGGCTGGTGCGTTGCTCGATCGCGACCGTTGGCGGTATGCCGAATATTGCGTCGACGTCGGGTCGCGAGGCCGGTTGCACATATTGACGTGCGTAGGCGTTCAAGGACTCGAGGTAACGCCGTTGGCCTTCAGCAAACAAGATATCGAAGGCGACGGTGCTTTTGCCGCTGCCGCTCACACCGGTAATTACAGTGAATCCCTTACGCGGCACATCGATGTCGACTTCTTTTAAGTTGTGTTCGCGTGCATTGTGGATTTGGATGAACTCTCGCTTGACCGCTTGCCTCTTCCGCCGTGCAAGTTTAACGCGTGATTGAGGCCCTCCGGGTGCATCAAACATCCCGCGTAATGCGCTGCCGGTATGACTTTGTGGGTGGCCGGCAATGTCGTCAGGTGTTCCGGTGCAAAGGATTTCTCCACCGGCATTTCCGCCTTCGGGACCCAAATCAATGATCCAATCGGCCGCGGCAACGACTTCCAGGTTGTGTTCGATCACCACAAGTGAATGGCCTTGCGCGACCAATTCGCGGAACGCGTCCAGCAACTTCGCGATGTCGGCGAAGTGCAGGCCAGTCGTCGGTTCGTCGAGCAGGAGTAAGGTGTTTTTGCTCTGTCTGTTGGCGCCGCCGGAACGCCCGGCCAGATGGCCGGCGAGCTTGAGACGCTGCGCTTCGCCACCGCTCAAGGTTGGCACCGGCTGGCCAAGCTTCACATAGCCCAGTCCGACCGCAGCAAGCGGCTGTAAGGCATCTTTAATGGGGGCATGCTTGACAAAATGCAGCAGCGCCTCGGAAACCGTCATATCCAGTACATCGGCAATGGACTTGGCCGTTGCTTGAGCCTGGTGGGCGTCGGGCAACAGTCCGACCTCCAGGATCTCGGCGCGGTAGCGGCGTCCATCGCAATCAGCGCAGCGCAAATACACGTCGCTCAGGAATTGCATCTCGATGTGCTCGAAGCCATTACCGCCGCATGCCGGACAGCGACCATTACCCGAATTAAAGCTGAATGTGCCGGCGGTATAACCGCGTTCAATTGCGAGCGGTTGTTGCGCAAAGACCTTGCGAATTGCATCCAGGGCGCCCACATAACTGGCCGGATTGGAGCGCGTGGTTTTTCCGATCGGGGACTGGTCAACCAAAACCACTTCGCCGATATGTTGCGCACCCCGGATTGCGCGATGCTTGCCCGGCGGTTCGATCGGTTTGCCTTTGATCTTGCGCAGTCCGTTGTAACAGATCGATTGCATTAACGTTGATTTGCCCGAACCACTCACGCCGGTGATGCAGGTCATGCGATTGAGCGGGATCTTGACGTCGATATTGCGCAGATTGTGCTCAGCGGCGCCGAGGATTTCGATGTAATGTTTCGCTAGCGGCTTGGTTATGTGCCGCTGCGCTACCGTGTGCAGGCGTCCGCTCAGATAATCGCCGGTAAGGGAATTGCGAGAACGCAGTAGCTGGCGCGGCGTCCCGGCAAAAACGATTCGGCCACCGTTTTCTCCCGGCCCAGGTCCCATATCAATGATCCGATCGGCGGCGCGCATTACAAACGGATCGTGCTCGACCACCACCAGTGAGTTACCGGCGTCTCTGAGTCTGTGCAGCACTTGGACGATGCGCTGCATATCGCGTGTGTGCAGACCGATGCTGGGTTCATCCAGCACGAACAGCGTATTGACCAGTGACGTACCCAGCGCTGTAGTCAGGTTTATGCGTTGTACCTCGCCGCCGCTCAAGGTTCGCGATTGTCTGTCCAGGGTAAGATAACCCAGCCCCACCTCCACTAGATAACTCAGCCGCGTGCGAATGCCTTCCAGCAGTAGTTCCGTCGCCTCATCCAGTGGTGCCGGCAAGTGCAGCGTCTCAAAAAAGGCGAAACACTGGGTCAGCGGCAGCAACATGAGGTCATGTACATTCAGGCCGGGCGGGTGCGCCAACGGATAGTTATTCTGGCCTGCCGCGTGCGCGCGTTGCTCACCCGCGACTCTGGCATCAGCCGCAGTGCCAAGACGCCACAATAAACCTTCAGGTTTCAGGCGGGCGCCGTCGCAGTGCGAACAGGGATTATAGGCGCGATATTTCGAGAGCAATACGCGGATATGCATTTTGTAGCTCTTGGTTTCCAGCCAGGCGAAGAACCGCTTCACGCCGTACCACTTGCGTTCTCGCCAAGAGCCCTCACCGTCGATTACCCAGCTACGATGTCGTTGCCCCAACTTTCGCCAAGGCACATCGATTGGAATACCGCGGCGCCCGGCGAACTTAAGCATCTCCTCATGACACTCCCGGTAACTGTCGGTTTGCCACGGCTTGACGGCACCATCCGCCAGCGTTTTGCTTTCGTCGGGGATCACCAATTGATAGTCAATGGCCATGGTCCGCCCAAACCCACGGCACGCCTCGCAAGCGCCGACGGGCGAATTAAATGAAAAAGTATTGGCGATGGGCTCCTGGTAGTGGATGTCGCACGATGCACAATGCAGCTTGTTGGAAAATCGCAATTGCTCGCAGACTTTGCCGTCGCCGTCCAATATCTTTGCAGCGACATGGCCGCGACCGAGCTTGAGAGCGCCTTCCAAAGCCTCGCCCAGTCGGTTGCGGTTGGCTTCGTTGAGTCGCAGCCGATCCTGGATTACGGTCAGGTGGTGGCCGCGTTTTTCGTGAATGCGTGTGTAGCCTTGAGCGGCGAGCAATGATTCTACTTCGCTAACGGTGAAGTTTTTCGGCACATGCACATCGGCTGTCACTAACACACGCAATGGGTTGCCGCCGCCGTTTGGATTTGTTTGAACGAGCAGCGTCGAGACTATGCTCTGCGGTGTGTCGCTGTGCACAGCCTGCGCGCAGTTGCTACAGAATAATTGAGCAGCGCGCGCGAACAGCAACTTTATGTGGTCGTTGATTTCCGTCATAGTGCCAACGGTCGAACGCGACGTGCGTACCGGATTGGTCTGGTCTATCGCGATGGCGGGTGGGATGCCGTCAATTTGATCGACTTGCGGTTTATCCATGCGATCGAGAAACTGCCTCGCGTACGGAGAAAAGGTCTCGACGTAGCGTCGCTGGCCTTCGGAATAAATGGTGTCGAAGGCGAGCGATGATTTGCCAGATCCGCTGACGCCAGTAATCACAATCAACTCATTTAGCGGTAGCTCTAGATCAAGGTTGCGCAGATTGTTGTGACGCGCACCTCGAATGCGGATGCAGTTGTCGCTTGCCGTCGAGTCTCGTCGAGTTGCCGAGGTGCCGGGGCGCTTTGGGATACTCATGCGGTTCGTCGGCTAATCAAACTTCTTCCAGCCCGGGAGCGATCTGATCCAGCAGGCCCGCAACTACATCTTGCATCCGGTCGATATCACTATCGCGAGATAAACGATGGTCACCGTCTTTGACAAAATGGAGCACGACATCTTCCGATTGCACTTGCCGCGCTAACGTTAGCGATGTCTGCCAGGGAACATCAGGGTCGCACATCCCGTGTAACAGGCGGATTGGGCATGTCAATGCGATCTCGGTGCTCAATAGTAAATGCCGGCGCCCGTCGGCGATCAGTGCTTTGGTAAAGGGTGTCGGTTCCGCGGAGTAGTCACTCGGGATATCAATGCGGCCATGCTTATCAAGCGCCTGTTTTTGCACCGGACTGAGCGTGCGCTCGAAGTCTGCGGTGAAATCAGGCGCTGCAGCGACCCCGACGAGTCCGGCGACACGGCTGGGGCGAGCCAGCGCCGCGAGCAACATAAGCCATCCTCCCATTGAGGAACCGACCAGGATCTGAGGGCCTTGGGTGACTTCGTCGAGCAGCTGAATCGCATCAGCTGCCCACTGACCAAGCGTTCCATCAATGAATTTCCCGGAAGATTGGCCGTGACCTTGATAATCAAATCGCAAAAAAGAGCAGCCGCGTGCCCGACACAGTGCTTCAAGCGCGAGCGCTTTGCCGCCGGTCATGTCCGAGCGAAAGCCGGGCAAAAAGACCACTCCGGGCAGGCGACCGGGAACGTGGACGTAGGCCAGGCGTACGCCTTTATTAAGTGATAGGTACGAAACGCTCTGAGTTACCATACGTCCACGTCTCCGCGGCGGCGACGATACCATCTTCGCGGTGCTGAGAGAACGCTTGGGTAATATCTTTATGATAGGGTGAGCGCGCAGCAATACCTGCGGATGGTTCAAGTATTTGTATCGCAACAACGGGCTAACTACGCAACGAGTCATGGCAGACAACCCGCAAGCATTATCGGAGCAACGGCTGATGTGGCACGACGTCAGAGGCGTGCTCAGCTCGGGTAGCTTCGTGATTAATTACGCCGGCTTCGATGGAAACCTGGATCAGGAAGTCGTGATCAAGGAGTTTTTTCCCTCCGATATCGTCGTGCGCGGTGCAGATGGCTCGGTGCAACCACGTTCACCTGACAAACAGGCCCAGCTACAACACGGTTTTCACCAGTTCCTTACCGAAGCGCGGATCATCGCCAAGCTCAAGCACTTGTGTATCGTTGATGTGCTGAGCATGTTCGAAGCAAATAATACCGGCTACGTTGTGATGGCCCACCTGAAAGGCTCCACGCTTGGCGACTACCTGCAGACGCATGCAGCCAACGAGGATGCGCTCAAGCGGTTGCTGGCGACGTTGCTGGATGGGTTGCAGATAATCCACGAAGCGGAGTTTTATCATCTCGCTTTGCGGCCGGAAAATATCATCCTCGACAACAACGGTACGCCTGTGTTAACGGGTTTTGGAGCTGCCCGCCAGTCCTATGCGCGACGCGCCCGTGCGTTGAAAAAAGTTCTGATGCCCGGCTACGCTGCCGTGGAGCAATACGCGAGGCAGTCCGGCAAACAAGGGTCTTCTACGGATATTTATGCGCTGGCCGCCATTGTGTACGAGGCGATTGTTGGCCACACCCCGATCCCGTCACTTGAACGGATGAAAGCTTTGGAGGGCGGAGCAGATCCCTATCAGCCATTAAGCCAGCTCGGCAGCGGCCGCTATTCGGCCGGTTTTCTACAAGCCATCGATTGGGCGCTGGCGTATCACCGCACGCAACGGCCGCAGTCGGTAGCAGAATGGCGAACGGCTTTGCAGCTCGACAAGCTGTCTGGGAAAACCGCGCCGGCGCAACACACGGCCGCACATTCGGAGTTTCACGAAGAGCCGATCCTCGATGAGGCGCCGCCGCCTGAAGCGACAGTTGTCGAAGAGCCTAAGCGAAAACGCAACGTTGTCTGGCCGCTGCTGGGTGTGACCTTGCTGATCGCAATTATCGTCGGCGTCTATCTGGCATATAGATATCTCGACATCGCTGCCATCACGCAGCCGACTTTGACACCTGAGGCAGCGCCGCCCGCTATTGAAGCGAACCAACCGGCTCGCCCAGTGGCGCCGATTGACGATCAGGTGGCGCGGCTGCAGGGCCCCAATCCCGAGGCATTGCGACGTCTACAAATTGCTGAGGTGGCATTACAGATCGCCGAAAATCCGGCTGATTATGAACTGGCCGTGAAAGAGCTCCAGCAAGCTTTGGCGCTTGACGAAAATCTGCCGCGCACTTATCTGTTATTAAGCCAGGCTTACGAACAGCTTGGCGACAGTGCTGCGGCGGAACGCCATTTAGCGCGCTATAGGGAACTGGGCGGCGATTAGCCTTTACTGCATGGCACCTTAAGGTGACGTTTACCGAGGTGAACTTGCTTTATTCCGGTGTCCAGCGACCGCCGCGTTTCTCCAGTTCTATCAGACCCTGCAGTCCCATCAACCCTTCCTTCGGTCCCTCTTCGAAAGTCGGCGCCGCCGCCCGTATTACATGTACCTCTGGATCGAGCCCAGCCTCCTCACGTGCCCGCTGCTCGCTCTCGATACGCATTTCGTTTAGTTGGCGTAGCATCATCGGGTATTGGTAGACGACGGAATTCGGATCATATTTCGGCTTGATGCTGCCGTTCGACGCGAACCCTTCAGGGGCAATATTGCTAACGTGACGTTTGCCATCGCGATCCGTAAACACGTGAAAGTCGGCGACGGCGCTGGATGCGGCACAAAGTAGAACGACAAATAGAACGGTTCTGGTCATGATTGTCTCCGAGATCCTAGGGGCATATGATTTTCCGAAAATCGCGCTATAGCAAGCGTAACTCAAGTTAGCGATCGCCCACCATCGAGTTTGATGATCTGGCCCGTGCAATAACTGGCATCCCGAACGAGGAAAAGGACGCTTGCCGCAACATCCTGGGCAGTTCCGGGCCGCGCCAGAGGCACTCGGCGCATGTACTGTTGTTTCATTTTTTCCGAATAACTATCGGCCCAATCAACCACACCCGGCGCAATTGCATTTACCGTGATTTGCGGTGCCAGTTCCAGCGCGCTGGTAGCCGTAATTTCCATTAGCGCCGCCTTGGAAGCATTATATGAGATATAGCCTTTCAGCGGCTCACCAAGTACATGGATATCAATGAAATTGACAATTCGTCCCGGGCTGTGCGGCTCCTCGGCAGAATAGTTTGCCGCCAACAAGGGTGCAAACGCCTGCGTCAACATCAGTGGTGCGCGCGCGTTAACTGCCATGTCGTGGTCATACGTGTGCGTGGATACCGTATCCAGCGGCGTCGGTTCGAACGTGCTGGCATTGTTGATCAATGCGTCGAGGCGAGTGAACGTCTGCTTAAACACGGTTTCGATTTTGTCGATCGCCTCTGCCTGCGACAAATCCACTCGAATCGCTATCGCCGTGCGTCCCAGCTGTTGGATCTGAGCCACCAACGCCTGTGCATCTGATTCGCTATCACGATAGGTTATCGCTACATCCATACCGGCGGTGGCAAGACGCAAAGCAACCACCCGGCCAACGCGCCGCGCCGCGCCCGTGACCAAGCACACCTTGCCCTGTAATGTGGAATTGTCTGCGACCATTTACTCACTCGGAAATACCAACCCGGCGCTCCAATCTAGCACACCTAAGCAGTGCATTTTGCTGGAAAGGGCTGCGCGATTGAACTATGCTTCGATAAGATTGCAGTCTCGAAGTAGGTAGTCTACAGGGCTCTCGCAATTTGAGTTTCTACCCTTTCGAAGCTGTGCAAGTAGCGGCAGTAAATTTTTAAGGAGTTCGATCATGCCAAATGGTAAGGTTAAGTGGTTTAACGAGACGAAAGGGTTCGGCTTTATTACGCCGGAGGAAGGCAGTGAAGACGTATTTGTACATTACAGTTCCATCCAGGGGGATGGGTTCCGAACCTTGACCGAGGGTCAATCTGTAAGCTATGAAGTTGAGCGAGGGCCGAAAGGATTACAAGCGAGAGCCGTAACGCCTTCGGGTTGAGCGTATAACATCAAATTTATTAAGCCCCGCTCAGCTGCGGGGTTTTTTTTCTAAGCTACAAGTAAACGATCGGGAATCACATCTATGGTTGCGGTACGCAAGCAAAAGTTGGAGTCGAACAAGCTGGACAAACGTTTACGCAGAAACGCGGGTCAGGCGATCGAGCGATTCAATATGATCGAAGAAGGCGATCGAATTATGGTGTGCCTTTCCGGTGGCAAAGATTCTTATACCATGCTGGATCTACTGTTGAAGCTTCGGCGTAGTGCCCCCGTTGATTTTGACTTGATTGCAGTCAATCTTGATCAACGCCAGCCCAATTTTCCCGAGCACGTCTTGCCTGAATATCTGAGCGAATTGGGTATCGAGTTCCACGTTGTCGCCGAAGATACCTATAGCATTGTCAAACGGGTGATCCCTGAGGGGAAAACGATGTGCGGTTTATGTTCGCGTTTGCGTCGCGGAATACTGTATCGCGTCGCCGGCGAATTCGGCATGAACAAGATCGCGCTCGGGCATCATCGCGACGATATTATCGAGACCTTGTTCTTGAACATGTTTTTCGGTGGGCGTTTGAAGGCAATGCCGCCGAAACTGTTGAGTGACGATGGCAATCATGTAGTGATCCGTCCGCTGGCATTTTGTTCCGAGACCGATATTGCGGCCTATGCGAAGATCCGCGATTTTCCGATAATCCCGTGTACCTTGTGTGGCAGCCAGGAGAATTTGCAGCGTGGTCAGATAAAATCGATGTTGGCCGCGTGGGAACGCGGCAACCCCGGACGCGTCGAATCTATTTTCAGGAGTTTACAAAACGTGAGTCCGTCACATCTGGCCGATCCTGGCTTATTCGATTTTCTTTCTCTGGGGGCTACGCAGCAGACACCTGCAGGGCAGTGGTTGGTGAACGGTAATTAGTTTTGGCGGTAACTGCCTTTTCTAAGCATTGAGGCGCCTGCGCAGATTGCGCAGCTCCGCGTGATAGAGCGTACGCAACCAGTCAGTAACCCTATTAGAATCTGCGAGACTGGTAAGACGACGCTGGCAGCGGCTGATGTCTTCCGGCATCGCCTGAGCGGGCGGTGCCCAGTTGCGTGGTTTTAGCGGGCAGCTTTGCGCGTTTAATTCTTCGGTTGGCACGACAGCAGTTCCAAGTGGCTATGCTCGATCTGCAGCAAGCCCCGTGCCAGATGATTAAGTTCACGCTCTTTTTTCGACTAAGCGATTGATCCGAGGCGGTTCTCGACCGCTTACATGGCTAGCCGAGGGTGACATTGGTCACGTCGCAGAGTCGGTATTTGTCTTATGGCGGCGACGTTTGGCCGGCAGCGTCCGCCTCGCGCAGAACCCGACGCAGGATTTTGCCCACTGTGCTCTTGGGTAAGGTTCTGCAGAACTCGATATGCTTGGGCTGCTTATAGCCTGTCAACTGTTCCTCGCAAAACGCTCTGAGTTGCGCTTCGGTCAAGTCGGGATCTTTTGCAACCACGAACAGTTTCAGGGTTTCGTTGGAATGTTCGTCCGGGACTCCAATCGCTGCCACCTCCAATACGCCGGGATGGGCGGAGACAACGTGTTCGACCTCGTTAGGATAAACGTTGAATCCCGACACGATGATCATATCCTTCTTGCGGTCCACCAGTTCGACAAAGCCCTGAGCATCAAATTTTGCGATGTCTCCGGTGCGCAGCCATCCGTCATCTGAAAGTACTTCGCGCGTCTCCCTCGCCCTGTTCCAGTAACCCTTCATGACTTGTGGACCACGGATCCACAGCTCCCCCGGTTCGTCGATGGCAAGCTCATTGCCTGCATCATCACGAATCGTGCACTCCGTTGACGGGATCGGCAGGCCAATCTTGCCGTTGTAAGCTGGTAAATCTACGGGATTTATACACACAGACGGTGCTGCTTCGGTGAGTCCGTAGGCCTCAAGCAAGGGACGTCCCGTTACCGCTTCCCATTCCTTTGCCACTGCGCGTTGCACGGCCATGCCGCCACCCAAGGCTAGTCGAAACGACGAAAAATCAAGATCTTTGAACCCCGGTGTATGCAGTAAGGCGTTAAACAAGGTATTTACCCCAGTGATGCTGGAGAATTTCACGGTTCGTAATTCACTTACGAACCTCAGCATGTCCCGTGGATCGGAAATCAAATAGTTCAACCCGCCTGCCTTCATAAAGGTCATGCAGTTAGCGGTAAGGGCGAAGATGTGATACAGCGGCAACGCAGTGATAACGATCTCTTCGCCCCAGCGCATTTCCGCTGAAAACCATGCGGTGGTTTGTAGCATATTCGCAATCATGTTGCGGTGGGTAAGCATTGCACCTTTGGCGACGCCGGTGGTGCCGCCGGTGTACTGAAGAAACGCGATGTCCTCGGGCTCTATGTGAACCGGGTCTATACGCATGTGATCGCCTTCACTGAGAACGGTACGGAAAGCAATCGCCCTGCGGATACGTTTGCTGCGGCGCATACGTTTCACGTGCCTTACGAACAGATCAACTAGCAGTGATTTGGGGAAATCGAGCAGATCACCCACCCGCGTTACAATCACGTTTTTGATGCGGGTTTCCGTCAAAATTTCTTCGACGATATGCGCAAACCCTTCCAGTACCACGATCGCGGTTGCCTCTGAATCATTAAGCTGATGCGCGAGTTCTCGCGGTGTATACAGAGGATTCACGTTGACGACGATTAAGCCAACCCGCAAAGCGGCGAAAGTTATAACCGGTTGTTGCAGGATATTGGGTAGCATTACCGCGATGCGCTCACCCGGCAGCAATTTCAGACGCTGCTGCAGAAACGCGCCGACCGAGCGGGTGATCGCATCCATGTCAGCAAACGTCAGGATTTTGCCCAGATTGCCGAACGCTGGCCGCGAGTTATAGCGCTCGATGCTGTGTGCAAATACCTCCGGGATCGAGGCGAACTCGTCTGCGTCTATCTCATGCGGAACGCCGGGGCTATAACTATCGCGCCAGATAGGATCCATGTCGCAAAGCCCCGTTCAATTCACTGACAGAATATTACGAAGTTCGTCGGGCATGGGTTTTGACTTACCAACGCTGTGATCCACCCA
Source organism: Gammaproteobacteria bacterium (assembly GCA_965225625.1). Lineage (GTDB taxonomy): Bacteria > Pseudomonadota > Gammaproteobacteria > JADZEE01 > JADZEE01 > CBDDBH01. The sequence continues at coordinate 25,015 of CBDDBH010000014.1, read as the reverse complement.
CACTGACGTGGCCTGTGCCTCGGCGTACAGGACACTGTCCTGCGTTGCATCTCTAAGCTCATAAAACGAATCATAACTACTGCGCCGAGGTGGTCCGCCGTACATCGTGACCAATACAGTAGCCGGATGGACGATTTCCTTGTGATAGACGCATTTAGTACTTACCAGTACCGGACCTTCGTTCTGGTTGCCGGTGTAGCGGCTCAAGCCAATGCTCTGGTACCAGTGTATTCGAATCGATTCAAAGTAAGTGAAGTACGTTGCATTATTAACATGGCCAACCGCGTCCATGTCAGCCCAACGTACGGCAATGTCGATGCTGTGAAGTAGTTTGCGCTCACTTGTCATCTTAGGCGCCGGCTCCAATTGAAGTCGCAAGTTTAACGCCTGAGTAATCTTTACTCACGCGATGATTGGCAGCGGGGACGGGCGCTCAGTGGCCTTCGGCGCTGGATTGGGTCGGGGATACGATTGCCGCAATGAAGAAACGATTGCGTGCAAATTAGCGCGATGTATGACAGCTGCGACAAGCTGCCGCTGCAGTATGTGGGCGAAGAAACTTTGGCTTTAGGTATTGCTTAGGCGCTAAGGCTTGTGAGTAGTCGTCGAATATGGCTCTCATGCGCCCGGTAAATCGTCTTTAGACCGGAATCGTTGCTCGGATCAATTTGGGCAATGCCTTCAATTTTCTTCTCGTAATACAACAAGTCCTCGAGAAGTTGTGCTTCCTTCGCGGCGATCAACTGTTGGTAGTGTGCGATCACCTTGGGAAGCTCGCTTTCCCGCCGAGTGTTGTCTACGACTAACTGCAATTGCATCAAAATTCTCCTGGATCAGGCTTTTAAACATTGCCTCTTTACCCAGGGAGCACAAGGCGTGCCATTTTCTTTGCAAAACTCGCGGACGACGCATGTCTTACAGGCGAAGATTAATAAATGCTATTTATTACAAAGAGTTAGAATATTTATGAATTCACAGTAGGATCGACTTCGTCACCGAACAAGCGCGCCGACCAGAGCGCCAGTAGACACAGGTACACTAGCATGTGGGTGCTCGAGCGTCGGCGGGTGACGACACAAACAACGCGGTCTCGCCGCGAGTCGAATGCGAATCAGTCGAAAGAGAAGCGTTCTCGAACGCGTATCTTGCGGGCGTTAAGCCTTTCCCGGGCCCACTCGGACAACAAGCCCGACATGACCAGTTCTGCCGTCCCAAATTCTCGCAACGTATGGCCCAGATCCTGCGCTAAAGACACTGTTGGCTCATTCCATAGAAGGACGTCGTGACGTACGAACGCGACCGTATTACCGGTCGTGGTGGTGGCCTTAATGCCGACGCCGGTTAGGTCGAGCGTGCTGAGCGGGCCGACTTCTCGGTCATAATGTACAAGCATCCGCGCGACGTAGCGGTTAGCGATCGCGTCGGTTTCGGTTCTTGCTGACAACGCGCTTTGCACCAGTGCGGTGCGGTTGGCGACGTCGGGAAGCAGCGTCAAATACGCGACTAACAAGGTCTGATTGCGTGGCGAGTATGCGGGATGCGCGAGGAAATCGGCGGTGACGTTTTCGTCGATGGCCATGCGCTGCAAGCGAGATTCGTTGTAGTACGTCAAAGACTCAGCGGTTTCGTTTTTTAAAAGAGTTCGGATCTTGTGGCCAAATACGGCGTTGATGACATTAGGTTCGGGTTCCGAACCGCTAATGGTTGCCATGGCGGAACGCATCCTGCCCAGCCGCCGCGCTTCCTCTACTTTATCCAGGAATCCCTGGACGTCTGGATTAGAAGAGTAGACGTCGAGATTCAGTTGGCTTGCTGCTGAGCGGCGCTGCGGCCCGGGATCGCCCGATGGCCCCGACGGCGGCACACGTTCACCGCTGAAGCCCTCGCCATAATCTCCCTCCAAGGTTTGGTTGATATTGCTCGACAGGTTGGAGGCCAGCTGGCTCACGGTCTCTACCGGCCTGGTCAGAATATCGACAACGGATTCGGACGCCACACCCCGTTGACCGCGGATCGAGTGTAAAAATTCTTCATCGGAATACTCAAATTGGGCGAGCGCTTGCGCCATCGTTGTTATTTCGTGAACGCGGTTTCGTAACACGCCGACAGAGCGAACCGGGTAATTACCGAAATCGGATTCCACTTCAAACACAAAGTAGCCGTTATCCACCCGTACATCGTCACGAACCCTGTGGTGTATTGACTGGCGAAGTTTTGCCGGAAGAATTTGCGAGGCGTCGAAGACATCGCGGGTCTCAAGTTCCACGGCACCCACAGCAACCCCAGTTCCCAGGAAGCAAATAGCCGTAAGGGTTCCTAGCCCGCAAATTGCACGAAGGCGTAGTTTCATAGGTTTCAGCAAACCATCATGCGACCGGCGCGTCAACTGCGATGCAGGCCCATGCGCAGTCAGGAATATGTTTCAGCGGTTTTGTGGATCAGGCAAACCTTTTCGCTGGGCGACCTTCACCTGGGACTCAATTGCCAGGCGGGTGGGGACCGGCCACCGCACATCCTTGTAGCGGCGGCCGGCTGGAGGGAACGTACGCCTCAGTGGCGGTTACGCCGGTAATTTGTCCGTACAGCTCGATGCTTGGAGCGGTGCTGCCGTTTATGCGCGTGATGAGCGCGTTTACGATAATGGGTGTCTGAATAATAGGCGTAACCCTGGCCCAGATACAGGGACCGATGGTTTCCAAGCCAGACTAATTGGACATTGTGATTACTGGAATAATAGTCATGTCCATGCTCGTAGAAGATAGCTCGTTGATGAGCAAATAGCGGCGCGCTGAATGCGATTAGTCCGGCGCTTAGCGCAAACCCAAGTATTTTGGTGACTTTCATGAAGTCTACCTCCTTTGGTGAATGCTGCAGGTGTAGATTATGGTGTTTAAGCTGAACAAGGCCTGAATCTAATTGCATACAGCGCTGGGGTAGCGAAATCGGCGGGCGTCGCGGTGTAGGCGCGACGCAGCAGTGCACGGTAACCACTAAGCGATGCGCCGGTGCTTGGAATTCGAAATAGCCAGCAGCATAATTGCGCGTTCTCGAGAAGCTTTGCTAATGCCCGTACACAAATCGTTAAGTCCGACGTTCCCGCTCTACCCCGTATGACCGACACGTTACCGTCCGAGCCTCAAGTGGAGCTTGATGTCGGCGGTGTCCGCCTGACCTTGCTGGGCACAGCCCACGTCTCGCGCGCCAGTGCGATCAAAGTGGAAGAACTCATCGACACTGGGAGTTACGACGCTGTCGCGGTGGAGTTGTGCAACAGCCGCTTTCAGGCGCTTAGCGACCCGGATGCCGTCGCAGGTTTGGATCTGTTCAAGGTTGTACGGGAAGGGAAAGTGCCGATGGTAGCCGCGAATCTTGCGTTGGGCGCTTTCCAACAACGTCTCGCTGAACAGTTTGGCATTGAGCCCGGAGCGGAAATGCGGGTAGCCATGCGGCTGACCGAGGCAAATAGCTTGCCGTTGTTGTTAATCGATCGCGAAATTGGCACTACCTTGAAACGTGTCTATCGCAACATTCCCTGGTGGCGGCGGTTATATTTGTTGAGCGGATTGCTGGCAAGCATGTTCTCGCAAGAGGACTTCAACGAAGAGGACATCGAACGGTTAAAGAGCGGCGATATATTGGAGGCTGCGTTCGCCGATTTTGCCGACACCGCCGAGGAGCTTTTCGAACCTCTTATCGCTGAGCGCGATGAGTACATGGCATTACGTTTGCGCGAGTATCTCGATAGTGCTGATTACAGCAACATTCTGGTCATCGTCGGGGCTGGTCATCTGCAGGGACTTGGCCAGACTTTGGCCAACAATAGCGCCGATGCCGAACGCATCGCAGAGCTGGACCGGGTGCCTGGGCCCTCGCCCTGGCCGCGTCGAATTGCATGGTTAGTCGCCATCCTCATCGTTTGTGGTTTTGGACTCGGCTTCAAACGCAGCCCCGAGTTGGGCTGGGAACTAGTGATCGATTGGATCGTGATAAATGGCGGATTGTCGGCGTTGGGTGCGGCGATTGCCGGTGCGCATGTATTTACGGTAATAGCGGCGTTTCTCGCCGCGCCCATTACCTCTTTGAACCCGACGATCGGCGCCGGCATGGTGACTGCGGCGGTGGAGATATTTCTGCGCAAGCCGACTGTTGGCGATTTCGCCAGCCTGAGAACGGACACCACCGAACTCGCCGGTTGGCGACGCAACCGTGTTGCCCGCACACTGCTGGTATTCCTGCTGAGCACGCTGGGCTCCGCAGTGGGGACCTACATTGCCGGGTTTCTGATCATCGGGCGCTTGTCGAGTTAAGCAGTGAAGCGCTTTACCCCCCATCCGACCGCCATCCATGGCGGTCGGATGGGGGGTAGTTAACGAAGGCTTGGGCAATATTGCGGGGACTCCACTCAATACGCCCACGGTCGTTCGCAATATTTTTTGAGGCGTTTGCAATCGTGTTCCTGCTGTATGCGTAATGTTGGTCGGATAAAAAGCAGTAACACCTTCCAGAATAAACCCGTGCCCCTAATGCGCGTACGCATACGAACGGCGGTACCGGTTTCGCGTGAGCCGAACGTCGCCGTTGTGTCGAATATCATGCGGTCGTGCACGAGTCGGTAAGCGTACTCGTCGTGGGGTCGGCAGCTGATGATTTCTTCCAATATCTCATAATCGTTGCCCGATTCCGCAAAATGCAAACGACAGCGGCTACCTTGCTGATCGCGCCTGCCGCTCAATTGTTCAACACGTTCCAAACCGCGCCGCCATTTCATGAGTTTAGCGGGCTCGACAAAGGCAGCGAAGACGTCGGCTATCGGACGTTCCACAACTACTCGAGTGGTTATCTCGGTCACGCTCGGCAACCTTCAGCGCGTCGTCACGGAAGTGTTTGGCTGAGTACCTTCTCACTTTGTTCACGGCGGAAATCCTGCAGCTTGGTACGCAGCTCCGGGCGATGATTGGCCAGAATGCTGACGGCCAATAATCCGGCGTTGCTGGCACCGGCGTCACCGATTGCCAACGTTGCAACTGGAATACCTTTGGGCATCTGCACGATCGACAAAAGCGAGTCTATGCCATTTAGGGCTTTGGACTGGATCGGCACACCGAGAACTGGAGCGGTAGTGTGGGCGGCGACGACGCCGGCCAGATGGGCAGCGCCGCCCGCGCCGGCGATGAGTACTTCTATGCCCCGTCCTTCTGCGCTCTCGACGTACTCTCGAGTTTCCGTGGGCGTTCGGTGTGCAGACAGAACACGACATTCGTGGGCTACGCCAAATTCGTCCAGTATTTCCGACGCTAGACGCATCGTGCCCCAATCTGATTTGCTGCCCATCAGTATCCCAACCAGGGGCTTGTCAGTCATGCTGGTAACTCCGTATGTAGTGGCCGTAAAGCGGAGGCATACTATAATTGAAGGAGTTTTCGGCGGCAAAATAGCTACGGTAGTACCATAGTCGACACTAGATGCCGCCTTACTTACACTGAAGCGGACCAACCAGGGGCACCGCGATGCGATGAAGGAGTTATTTGACACAACGAGGGCAATTCAAGCGTTTCTACGCCATTGCCACCGTAAGACCTACGCTGCCAAAGCGATGATCATTCGCCAGGGCGATCCCACCGGCGAATTGTTCTACATCATCGAAGGGTCCGTGACCGTTATGTTGGAAGATGAGAAAGGCCACGAAATTGTGCTGGCCTATCTTAATTCGCGCGAGTTCTTTGGCGAGATGGGGCTGTTTAATGAGGACATGAACCGTACCGCGTTAGTGCGCGCGCGTAGCAAATGCGAAATTGCGCAGATCAGCTACCAAAAACTAAAAGCACTGGGCGATGTAACGCCGGATCTGATGTACGCTTTGAACTCGCAGCTCGCCAAACGGTTGCGTCTGACTAATCGTAAGGTCGGCGATCTGGCGTTCATGGACGTGTTTGGCCGCATCGCGCGAGCCCTGCTCGACCTTGCGCAAGAACCCGATGCGATTACCCATCCCGATGGTATGCAGATCCGTATTACACGTCAGGAACTTGGGCGCATAGTCGGGTGTTCCAGAGAAATGGTAGGTCGGGTACTTAAAGAGATGGAGGGTCAACGCCTGATTGGCGTTGACGGCAAAAAGATAGTGGTATTTGGCACCCGCTGAGCGTAGCGGTGCTGCCGAGGAGATGACGAATGGCACAAGACACTATTAATAATGGGCAGGCATTGCGCGCGCACTTCGGCACGCCGTTGGACATTGCGGTTGCATGCGAAAAACCGCAACTGGACAAGCACCACAGACGTTTCATCGAAAATTCACCGTTCATGTGTCTGGCTAGCGCTGGTGCCGACGGGCAGCCGGCGGTGTCACCGAAAGGCGACGCGCCCGGATTCGTAAAAGTCCTGGATGATTTAACTTTGTTGATCCCCGATCGACTGGGAAATAACAAAGTCGAAAGTTTTCAGAATATGGTGGAAAACCCGAAGGTATCGCTGATTTTCTTTATCCCGGGTATAAGCGAAACGCTGCGGATCCACGGCGAGGTCGAGATTGTACGGGACACGGATCTTCTAAAGCTTGGCGAGGTCGGGTCAAAACTGCCGCGGGCAGCAACGCTGGTGAAAGTGACCAAGGCGTATATGCACTGCGGCAAAGCCGTCATTCGTTCGAAACTTTGGGACGCCGAACAGCACATCGCCCCCGGCGTGATACCTCCTTTCGGTCAGGTTGTTAAGGACCAGATCAACGCACCGATGTCTGCGCAAGAGGTGCAGGAAAAGATCGAGCACGAATATCAGGAAAGTCTGTATTAGTGCAACGGTTGTGACCCGCATCGGTCGCACAGTTGTTGCAAACAATAAGGCGGCGGCGCAGATCAACTCCAGTACGGGCTCTCGTGTTGCAAACGTGCGTACAAGGATGACTATTTAGTCGGAAAGTCAGCGGTTGTGCGGTTTGCGCTCAAGCTTCGCCCAGCTATCGCGCAACGTAACCGTGCGATTGAAAACCAGCCGGTCGCTCCGTCGCTCAACTGAATCGACGGTGAAATAGCCGGTGCGTTCGAACTGATACGGCTCCAGCGCCACGGCACGGGCGAGACTCGGTTCAACCAGACAGTCATGCAGCGTAACCAGCGAGTCCGGGTTGAGTAGTTTCGTCATTTCGCCGCCTGTATCAGGCAGCGGGTCGAGAAAAAGCCGGTCGTACAGGCGTACTTCCGCTGCGATGGCATGCGCTGCGGACAGCCAGTGGATGGTGCCTTTTACTTTGCGCCCATCGGGCGCCGATCCGCCGCGTGTTTCGGGGTCGTAGCTGCAGCGCAGCTCCACGACATTGCCATCGCTATCTTTGATGACTTCGTTGCAGGTGATGAAATAGGCGTAGCGCAAGCGTACTTCGCGCCCTGGAGCCAGGCGAAAGTATTTCTTCGGTGGATCTTCCATGAAATCGTCCTGCTCGATGTACAGGACGCGGGAAAATGGCAGTTGCCGAGTTCCCAGCGACTCGTCATTGGGGTGATTGCGCGCCTCCAGCTCTTCTGATCCGTTCTCAGGGTAGTTTTCGATAACCACCCGTAATGGACGCAGCACGCCCATGACCCTCGAGGCGCGGGCATCCAGCGTTTCACGCAGGCAATTTTCGAGCAGACGCATCTCGATAACCGTATCCTTTTTTGTTACGCCTATGCGTTCACAGAAATCACGGATAGCCTCGGCTCCATACCCGCGCCGACGCATACCGGCCAAGGTCGGCAGTCGTGGATCGTCCCAGCCGTCTACAAAACCGCCATCGACCAGTTCGTGCAGCTTGCGCTTGCTCATTACGGTGTAATTCAGGTTCAAGCGGGCGAACTCGATTTGCTGCGGGTGACTCGGGACATCCAGGTGATTGAGAAACCAGTCGTACAGCGGCCGGTGATCTTCAAACTCCAATGAGCATAGTGAATGGGTAATGCCCTCCAATGCGTCCGACAGGCAATGCGTGAAATCGTACATTGGATAAACGCACCACGTGTCCCCTGTCTGCTGATGCACCGCCCGACGGATCCGATAAATCGTCGGATCACGCATATTGATATTTGGCGATGCCATGTCGATTTTCGCGCGCAACACGTGCTCGCCGTCAGCGAATTCGCCGTTTTTCATGCGCTCGAACAAATCGAGGTTATCAGCGATGCTTCGCTCTCGAAATGGACTTGGACGGCCGGGCTGTTTGAGTGTGCCCCGGTAACTGCGGATATCGTCGGCACTGAGGCTGTCGACATAGGCCAGGTCGGCATTGATCAAATCGATGGCATACCGGTACAGCGTCTCGAAGTAGTCCGAGGCGTGGGTTTGACGATCACCCCAGTCGAACCCCAACCAACGCACGTCATCCAGGATAGCTTCTTTAAACTCGATCGCCTCTTTGCCCGGATTGGTGTCATCAAAGCGCATAGTGCAATGGCCGCCGAATTGCTCGGCTACGCCGAAATTGAGACAGATAGACTTGGCATGTCCAATGTGCAGGTAGCCATTGGGCTCTGGCGGAAAGCGGGTGGCCACCTTGCCGTCGTTCTTGCCCGCTTCCAGGTCGGCGGAGATGATGTTGCGAATAAAATCTGCCGAAGGCGTTGCGTTGGCGTCGTTCATTGGGGTCTGTCGATGATTATCCCGATCGATTATATCGTTGCGCAGCCCCGGGCAGCACCGTTCGTCCGGTCCTGCTGATTTCCACGGCGCTTGGCTTGCGATACCTGTCTAAAACACGACTTATAATTTCTGCACCCTATCGGCTGAATACGCGGCAAGTTCACGTATGAGCGCTTCGCTCTCCTCCCACCCCAGGCAGGCGTCCGTTACGCTTTGCCCGTACTGCAGTGAGCCGCCTGCGACCAGATCCTGGCGGCCTGCGACGATATTGCTCTCCAACATCAGCGCAAAGATACGTCGATCACCTTGCGCGATTTGGCCGCCGACGTCTCTGGCGACGTTAATCTGCTGCTCGTGTTTCTTACCACTGTTGGCGTGACTGCAGTCTACTACCATCTGTGCCCGCAACCCGGCCGCTAACAGGCGCGCGGCGACGGCTTTGATATCGTCCGGATAATAATTGGGTTTGTCGTCACCGCCCCGCAGGATTACGTGACAGTCGGGATTGCCAGTAGTGCTCAGGATGGCGGACTGGCCCGAGTGGGTGACGCCGAGAAAATGATGCGGGTTTGATGCGGACTTGACCGCGTCAATGGCGATTTGCACGCCGCCATCTGTGGCGTTCTTGAATCCGATGGGGCATGACAGACCGCTGGCCAGTTCACGATGGACCTGGCTTTCTGTCGTACGCGCCCCGATGGCTCCCCAGGAAATGAGGTCTGCGTAATACTGTGGAGAAATGGGATCCAGGAATTCGGTACCCGCGGGAAGACCCATCTCATTCAAATCGACCAGAAGGCGTCTTGCCGCGCGCAGACCATCGTTGATACGGAAGCTATGGTCCAGACCGGGATCGTTGATCAGACCTTTCCAGCCGATCGTCGTGCGGGGTTTCTCGAAGTAGACGCGCATCACCACGAGCAGGTCCGAGCTAAGCTCAACCGCCAGTGATTTTAGGCGCGTGGCATAGTCACGTGCCGCTTCCGGATCGTGGATGGAGCATGGCCCGGCGATCAACATCAGCCGCGGATCCTCCCCGGTTAAGATCTTCTGAATAAGCTGGCGTGCGTAATACACCGTTTGCGCTGCCCGCTCGCTGATTGGGATCTCGTCGTGCAATTGGGCTGGGGAGATCACCTGCTGCGATTCGCGGATCCGCAGGTCTTCTGTTTGAAGCGGCATTGTTTGACGACCGGTGACAAAAAGGCCCGGTATTGTACTGGAGCGTATGCTGAGGTTACAGTCGCGGCCGCGTCCGTAAGCGCGCTTGAGCTAATTAAGCAATTCTCGATTTGAATCCCAATGCTCACCCGGAGTCATGATCGCGTCGCGCTGCTCCCGTAGTGGCGCCGATTCAAGCAGATGAACTTTGCCGTCGACGACAGTGATACCGAGCCGCTGGAAAGCTTCGGAGAATTCGGGGAATTGCCTGGAATTGGCGTGAGCGCGATAGAGTTCGCTGAACACCGAAGTTGCGGTTAACTCATCCAGGCGCCCTAAGAACTCCTGCGCTGTCCACAGACGTTCGCTCGGTAGGCAGCATGACTGGAATGCACCGAGCGCTGTGTCTAACGACTGCAGGCCGCCGGAACGTTCACGCAGCTCGACATCCGCAAGCAGCGCGATAGCGGCCCCGCTCCAATAGATCCGCATGATCTCGCCGCGACTCCATCCGCCTTCGGTCGCTTGCAGTAAGGTCCGGCGACGATTCGTAGCTGTAATGCCGCGTTGAAAGCCTTCATAAAGCTTTTGCCACGCTCGGCGCTGACTCAGCACAGTGTTTCGCGCCCGCAATACACTCTGGTAGTAGCTGGCAATCCCTTCCGCGAGCCAACGGTCCTGGTCCTGGAAAAAAGGATGTGCAAGATGGGTCAGCTCGTGTATCGCAGTCCAATCCGTGGTGTATTGCGAAAGCGGGCGCGTTTGATCAATAAAGAAACGAACGGCCGAGCCGCCGCCACGCAAAACGTGTCCGAACGGCACTGCTTCCTCGCTTGAACCAATGGGCACAATGATTATTTGTGCTGAGTCCAACGGAAAGCGACCGTAGATTTCGGTGACCGACGCAGCGGCATGCCGTAACCACTGCTTGACTTCTCCCACACGTGCAGGCGGCGTAGCATCGACAACCACAATACGTAAGCGTGTCTGCGCAAACACTAATTCGCTCACTTCGAACCGCCCGAATACGACTGTCGAATTCCAATCGTGGGGCGTGTGCCCAAGTCGATAAATTACCTCGTCCTGAGATCGTCTAACCAGGCGCCAGGGCGCGGAGATATTGATTTGACCGGCGCGCACGAAGCGCAGCTCTATGTCGGAATCGGCCGCCAGCGTTTGCGGGCGCCAGAGCCAGACGTTGAACGGCATCATTCGATCGCGGCCGCTTCGTCTCTCTCGCGACCAACGCGATTGGATACGCACATTACGCAAGTCAACGCTGTATTCCACGCACGTATCCGGGGCAAGCTGATGTAGAGAGATCTGCTGGCGGCCTCGAATTTTCAAGGATGTGCCGCCGACAACCCGCGGTGCTCTGAGATACCGGTGAGCCCGTCTTTCGGTCGTAGTTAAATACGCCGGGGGAATGCCATCAAAACACGCTGTTACCTCCAGCGTTTTTAGATCGGTGGCTGGCACGACGGTGTAGCGATGAATTGTTTGCGCGTAGACGTTGGCGGCAACCACATTCAGTAGCACGGTTGCGCACGCAAGCATGGAACAGGCGACAACGCCTGAAACACCTCGGTAACGGCCAATCGGTTCTTGCCTGGGAGGCACAGCGTTAGCAATTGGTACCGGGGCGAACGCAGTGCGGCAGGCTAGCCTGAGCACGAGGCGCCATGCTCTTCCGTAAGTCGCTGTCACCGCGCTTTGCGAGTCAGCTCGCGGTAGAGGCCGCAACTGCGCCGTCCCGATAATGGAAAAAGGGCAATATTCGTACCAGCTAAGTCAACTTTATATTTATCAAACCGTTATCGATCCCGTGTGTGAACTGGTTCGCGCTGTTCACAGGTGATTACTGTTGGGCTGTGGCGACAATGCCATGGCATTCATACTGGGCGGGCATTAATGAAGCGAACGCTACTCAGCTTTATCACCAAATTCCACGGTAGGCAATTCGTCCGGCAACTGCGGCTTCGAAATCGTGTCGCGAATTCCCGGGCGAACATCGTTCTTCGCGTACCCTTACGTTTGTTCAAATCAAACACAGAAAGTTTCGTGATTATAATGGCTTAACCGCACCCATAATGCGGTTTGATGCTTTTTCCCAACGCCCTCCTGTCAGCTTTGGTCCCAAGCCCAAGGTATTGAAATCTATATGATCTGAGGACTTTTTGGCGTAGGCCTCAAGCGCCGGAATACTGTTGCAAAAACGACACTTGCTACACGGTGTAAGTTACGCGGCAGCTAGCAGTCTGTCGGACTTAGCGTTGAACTATTCATGCTTGCATCGATCAGATCAATAGTCCTGGATCCAATGAGTAAGCGCACATGAACCACTTCCGTCAATGCGATCGTGACACAGCCTTTCTGCTGCCGCCCTCGGTCGACGAATGGCTGCCTGAGGACCATCTGGCGCGCTTCGTGGTAGACATCGTGGATCAGCTGGACCTCTCGGGGTTGACCCGCCAGTACCGCGGCGCAGGCTCGGCGGCGTATCATCCGTCGATGCTGGTGGCGCTGCTGCTCTACGGCTATGCCACGGGCACCTATTCCAGCCGGCGCATCGAGCAGGCGAGCTACGAGTCGCTGGCGTTTCGCTACATCGCCGCCAACACGCATCCCGATCACGACACGCTGTGCACGTTCCGCAAGCGTTTTCTCAAGGAAATCGAGGCGCTGTTTGTGCAGGTGCTCAGCATAGCCCAGGAGATGAAGCTGGTGAAGCTGGGGACGGTGGCCCTGGATGGGACGAAGGTGCATGCCAACGCCTCGCGCCACAGCGCGCTGTCCTATGGGCATGCCGAGAAGCTCGAGGCGCAGTTGCAAGCGGAGGTGAAGGAGTTGCTGGCGCGTGCCGAAGCGGCCGATGCCGAGCCGCTGCTTGAGGGGTTGAATATCCCCGAGGAGCTGGCGCGCCGCGAAGCGCGGTTGCAGGCGATAAAGGACGCCAAAGCCGAGATTGAGGCGCGTGCGGCCGAGCGGTTCGCGCATGAGCAGGCCGAGTACGAGGCCAAGGTCAAAGCGCGCAAGGACAAGCAAAAGCGCACCGGAAAGAAGCCGCGGGGCAAGCCCCCGACACCGCCCGTGTCCGGTCCGAGCACCAAGGATCAGGTCAATCTCACCGACGCGGACTCACGCATCATGCCGGCGCCGGGCGGGGGCTTTGAGCAGAGCTACAATGCCCAAGCGGCGGTGGACACCAATACGATGCTCGTCATCGCGCCCGCGATCACTCAAGCCGCCAACGATAAGCAGCAGCTCGCCCCGATGCTCGACGCCCTGAGCGAGCTGCCCGACGACCTCGGGTCGGTCACGCAGCTGCTCGCCGACGCCGGCTACTTCAGTGAGGCGAACGTCACCGCCTGCATCGATGCGGCCATCGACCCGCTGTTGGCCATGGGGCGCGAGTCGCATCATCTGCCTTGGCAAGAACGCTTCGGTGAACCGCCGCCGCTGGCCGAGCCGGCCGACGCGGTGGCGCACATGAAGCATCGACTGAAGACCCGTGCCGGGCGTGCGGTGTATGGGCTGCGCAAGCAGACCGTGGAACCGGTGTTCGGTATCATCAAGGCCCGGATGGGGTTCCGGCAGTTTCTCCTGCGTGGGCTTGAAGCAGTAAGCGGAGAATGGTCGCTGGTGACGATGGCGTGGAACATTCGCCGGATGGCGGTATTGAGGGGATAAGAAACGGACGCGGAGCGCTGTATCCGTCATGATCTTGCGACTCCGACACGCATCATGAGTACTCGAACGGTGATCCGTCGGCTCAGACCCGCTCCACGGCCGCTGGATTCATCCTAAGTCCGACAGACTGCTAGAGCAGGCCAAACTCAAACGTTATAAAAAAATCACTTTAATTCAATTAGTTAAAGTTTTTAAAGCAATGATTGGAGTTTAAATTTCCAGCCTTTTCGACATATTGCGGGAATTTCGGTAGGGTGCTGCCCATAGGGTTTGGGGGGTCGATATAAGGCCCGAAGCCTCGCGCGGCGAGCGGCAGAAAAATTGACCGGTAAATAAAAAACGCATCGGCAGCCGCTGTCAAAGAGCCTCATCAACATACGCCACTTACGCCTAAAAATGGCGCGTGTTGAGGGGTAATGCAAAGTAGTCACGTGAACCGTTCGTATTTTCCGTAGCGCTATTGTCGCGCGCTTGAACGATTCACCCAACCAAAAGGACGGGTATGAGGAACTATCAGCATTTGCGTTTGCTGAAGCAAGAAGCTTCGGATTTTCCGGCGCAACGTTTTCGCGTGTATACGGAGCGCAACCTGGATCAAATCGCGGCGATCAGAGGATTACCCGAGCAACAGCGATTTGAGATGCGGGTAGTTGCGAACGTATTGCCGTTTCGAGTCAATAACTATGTCATAGAGAATCTTATTGATTGGGACAAGGTGCCGAACGATCCCATATTTCAACTTACATTTCCGCAACGAGGCATGCTCAACGATCGCCTTTTCGATCAAATGGCCGGGCTGATGCGCTCTAATCCGGCTGCGCCTGAGATCCGAGCATTGGCGACGCAGCTACGACGGGAACTGAACCCCCATCCGGCTGGCCAGCAAACATTGAATCTACCGATGCTCGATGGCCAGGCTCTCGATGGCATGCAACACAAATACCGCGAGACGGTCTTGTTTTTCCCCAGTCATGGTCAAACCTGCCATTCGTACTGCACGTTTTGTTTTCGTTGGGCGCAGTTTGTTGGCGACAAAGCGCTGAAATTTTCGGCGTCCGACGCCAGCGATCTACACCGCTATCTGGCAGAGCATTCCGAAGTCAGCGACTTACTGGTGACTGGCGGTGATCCGATGGTCATGAAGACGCGACATTTGCGAAATTATCTAGAGCCAATGTTGTCGCCCCGCTTCGACCATGTGCAAACATTGAGGATCGGTACCAAAGCGCTCAGCTACTGGCCGCAGCGTTTCGTCACAGATGACGACGCCGATGATTTATTGCGTTTGTTCGAGCGTCTGGTAAAGGCCGGCAAACACGTGGCCATCATGGCGCATGTCAATCACTGGCAGGAGCTTGAGCCGGAAATTGCTGCGCAAGCCGTGAGTCGCATTCGGCAGACGGGTGCAATCATTAGATCTCAGGCACCCGTTTTGGCACATATCAATGACGCCCCGGATGTCTGGGCACGAATGTGGCGAGAACAGGTCCGTTTGGGGATTTATCCGTATTACATGTTTATTGAGCGCGATACCGGCGCGCGTAATTATTTCGAGGTGCCACTACACCGGACCTGGCAGATCTACCGTGGCGCGATGCAGCAAGTCTCCGGCCTCGCACGCACTGCGCGTGGGCCGTCGATGAGCTGCGCGCCCGGCAAGGTCGAAGTACAAGGCGTAACTGAGGTCGGTGGCGAGAAGGTTTTTGTTCTGCGATTTATTCAGGGGCGGAATGCGGACTGGGTTCAGCGGCCGTTTTTCGCACGGTTCGATGAGAATGCGACATGGCTCGATGATCTCGAGCCAGCTTTTGGGGAGAAAGAATTCTTCTTTGAAGAGGACTTTCGACGTATGACAGGCTTGCCAAATTAGTTAGTCACCCCAAAACACACCACCCCGGCGGAGGGCAACCTTCGCCCGGTTTTTTTTCGCTTAGCCCGCCGTTTTTATGAAGGGCAGACTATCGCTCCTCGACTTTGGCTTTCTGCGTCGTTCTACCTCGTCCATCCATGGACTCGTCGACTTTGGCCTCCTGCGTCGTTCTCGGCTCTGGCTTCCTGCTTCGCTCTCGAGTTCCGTTCCGGACTCACTTCTAACTCCCCCATCCATGGGGTCGTACCTTGTCCATCCCTGGACTCGTACCGCCTGCATCCGTGCAGGCGTGCATGGTCTGCATTTCCGCCATCCCTGGCGGTCACGCCGCGCGATGCTGTAAAACCGCAGCGCGATTTTAGCGCTCGTGCTCCAATGCATCGACGATGGGGCAGGCGCTCATCGGGCCTTCTCCAGGACACTCATTGATAAGCGCTGACAGCGTCGTCTGCATGCGCTGCAGATCGCTGATTTTGCACTCGATATCGGCCAGCTTGGTTTCAGCCGCGTGTTTGACGTCGCAGCTGGATGCGTGCGGATCGGCGCGTAACTCCAGCAATTCGCGGATCTCACGCAACGAAAACCCCAGTGTTTTGGCACGCTGGATAAATCCAAGACGGGCGATCGTATCGGGTTGATATTGACGGTAACCGCTGGGCGAGCGGGGCGGCGGGGCGACCAGACCCTCGCGCTCGTAAAAACGAATCGTTTCGACACCAACCTGGGCACGCCGAGCGACTTGACCAATCGATAGCGCCTGCATAGGGTCTACCTCTAGGGATATATAACTGAAGTCTAGACCCTACAGTAAACTATAGGGTCAAGTCCGCAAAGCGCCGGGTGGTTACTTAATGAAAATCAGGAACCGACGCTCGTCAGTTCGGGCTGTACTTTGTTCATCAGCTTGTCGCGTATTTCCAGGATCAGCGATAACACGGTTGGCATCAGCGTCAGCGTGATAATGGCCGAGAACAGCAGGCCGAACAGCACGATGGCGCCCAGTCCCCGGTAGAGTTCAGTTCCGGCACCGCCCAACAACACCAATGGCGACAAGCCGCAGACGGTGGTGATGGTCGACATGACGATCGGGCGTAACCTGGAACTCGTTGCTTCGATGACGGCGGCGGCGCCCGGCATGCCGTGCTCATGCATGTTCTTCAGCGTTTGCTCTACGATCAGAATCGGATTGTTGACGACCGTTCCGATCAAAACCAGAAACCCAAGCATGGTGATCATGTCGAACGGTTGCTGAAACGGAACCAGCCCGAGCTTGTCCAGGTTGCGGCCGAATAAATTCAGCAGCCACAGGCCCACAATTCCGCCACTGATGCCAATCGGCACCGTCGCCATGATCACCAGCGGATAGCCCCAGTGGGACAGTATTGCCACCATTAACAAATAGGCCGTGATAATCGCGATAAAAAAGTTACTGCCCAATGCCTGGCGCGTCGCTTTCAGTCGGTCGCTGGCGCCCGATACATGCATCGTAATCGATTGATCGACATCGCCCGCGCGCTGCATTGCCTCGATGAGATCGCGTTCGACCGTCTCGATGCCAACCTCTAAAGGGATGGAACGCGGTGGCGTAATCGACAGCGTGATCGTTCGTTCACCGTCCACGCGCCGGATAGTTTCGGTGTTGACGGTCTCGCGTATCTCGGCCACCGCACTGAGCGGGATGATGCCGCCGTTAGGTGAATGTATGAGTAGGTGTTCGAGATCTTCCGGCCGCTGGATGCTACCGCCCGTGCTGTACAGGAACATGTCGATTTTATCGTCGGCCAGAAAGAATTCGTCGACGAAAGCGCCGTCGGAAAACGCCCAAACAATATAGCCCAACTCATCCGCGTCGAAGCCCAGTTCAGCCGCCCGCTCCCAATCGGGGCGCACTTCGAGCATCGGCTGTCCCATCACCAAGCTGGAGGGTTGCGGCCGCACTTGTGGTTGCTCGAATATTTCTTTGGATTTCAAAAATGCTTTGAAGCCGACTTCGAACAGCGGTGCGAGCGTTGGGCCACTGATATCGACGTTAATGCTGCGAGATCCCCCCAAGTTGCTGGCGAAAATGGAGCCGCGGCTGATAAAGGTAATGACGCCCGGTATCTCGGTGAGGTGCTCTGACAGAATGCTCATCAACGCCTCGGTGTGTGCGCGATCTTTAGCTTCCACGATCGTGATTACCATTGTTGATCGCGCGTACTGCACCATCGAGTTGAGCGCTGGTACGTCACTGTCGCCGTTAGAATACAGTTGCGGATCTTCACCCACGTGATCAACAAAGTGCGCGCTGATCCGCTGCATCGCCGCAGTCATCTCGCCGATGTTGTAGCCCGGGGGCGCAAACATAAACGCGAAGATCTTTTGTTCCTCGCCTTCAGGTAGGTATTCCGCTTTCGGTGTGAGGCCAACGATAATTGCCACGGTAACTGTGAAAACAACGCCGATGAGGACCAGACGCCGCGCCAGGCCCTGCGTCAACCAGGTAACAAAGGCCATAATGGCGCGTCCAAAACGCTGGCCCAGCGCGTATACACGCCCGCTAGAGGCCGCATCTGAAACGCCGCCGAGTTCCAAGAACCGGTTGCAAGCGACCGGAATGATGGTGATGGCGATCAACATAGACATTAGAATTGACGCCGAGATGGCAATGGCGATATCGGAGTAAAGCTGGCCGGTTTCCTGTTTCACGAAGACGATGGGGATGAACACGAATATCGTTGTCAGCGTCGACGCGAGTACCGCCGACCAAACCTCCCTAACTCCGTCGAGGCAGGCCTTTGAACGGGATTTCCCCATGCCCAGGTGGCGGTAGATGTTCTCCAGAACGACGATGCTGTTGTCCAACGTCATGCCGATCGCAAATGCGATGCCCGCCAGCGAGATGACGTTGATGGTGCGCCCCATGAGCAGCAAGCCGAGAAACGCTGAGATTGTGCATACTGGAAGCCCAATGGCCCCGACCAGGGTCGCCGACCAGGAGCGCAAAAACACAAACAACACCAAGGTCGCGAGCACGGCGCCGATGACGAGGTTTTGGCGAACCACGCCGACGGCGTCTTTAACATAGCGCACGTCCTCCGACGTCAATATCATCTCCAGGCCAACGCGTCGCAGCGGCCCTTCATTCAACTGTGCGGCTCGAGCGACAACCCCATCCATGACCTCGATCACGTTGGAGCCAACCTGGCGGCGAACTCCCAATGAGATATTCGGACGACCGCTCGCCAGCGATACGACGCGAACTTCGAAGTGGTCAAATTCCGCATAACCGACGTCGCGCAGGCGTATCGATGTATTGTCGCGACGGGCAATCACCATGTCGTCAATATCTTCGATAGTTTCGAATCGCCCTATGGTCCGGATCAGATAACGACGTTTGCCGCTGTCCAGATCGCCACCCGACACATCGCGGTTTCGCGACCGGATTGCCTCGCGCAATTGCGGGATGGATATCTGTCGCTCGGCGAGCTTCCCTGGGTCGACAAACACTTTGATCTGCCGTTCGGCGCCACCATACATTTCTACCTCGGAGACGCCAGGCACCCGTTCCAGCTGAGTGCGCACGTGGTCATCGATGTAGTCACGCATGCCCACTATGTCGACGTTCTGGGGATTCCCGGCTACCGGCATTACCCGGTAGAACATGAACGGGTTATCAGACAGAGACGTTGTGACCAGCCTGGGCTCATCGACGTTTTCCGGATACGCAGGAACCTGGGTAAGCGCGTTATTGACCCGAATAAGTGCTTCGTTCAAGTCGATGCCGTGTGGGAACTCGAGCTCGATTTGAGCGCGTCCGGTCGTGGCCCGTGAAATCATGCGCTCCAGCCGTGGGATATTGCGCAGGTAGTCCTCCTGCTCGATCACGATTTCCTTCTCGACGTCCTGCGGGGTGGCGCCTGGCCAGCGCGTCTCAACCGTGATAACCCGAGCGTCGATATCAGGGATCATCTGCACGGGAACGCGAAATACCGCGACCAGCCCGAACAGGCAGATAATCAACATCGCAACACTGAGGACGATTGGATTCTTTAGCGCAAATTCGAACATGGACGGCCGATCGTAAAGACGGCGAGATTAACTGGCGCCAGGGGCTTCGATGATACGTATGTGTTGACCGGGTCTGAGTATTTCGTTGCCATTAATGACCACGCGATCTCCCGGGTTGAGCGCGCCACTCACGATCTCGACTTTGCCGCGAGCCGCACGGCCAACTTCGACGATCACGGGCACGGCACTGAGTACTCCGTTTTCCTCGCTTACCACCCAAACTGTTTGCGAGCCATCGGGTTTGCGCACCACGGCATCGCGGGGCAATTGCAACGCTGCCGTGTGCGTTTCCTCCTGCAACAATAGCGACACGCGCGCGGACATCCCAGGCGCTTTTAGACGAGATTTATTATCCATCTCTATGCGAATGGGAAACGTGCGAGCGGTTGTGTTGCTGACCGGAATCTTCATCGTCACCGCCGCTTCGAAAATCTGTCCCGGCAGGGCGTCGAAACGAACTGCAGCCGGCGTACCGAGTGCTACCGCGCCAAAATAAAACTGTGGAACGGGCACCTCGATGCGCAGCACGTCGATCTCGACCAGTTCGAACACGGCGCTGCCGGTTTCTACCCATTGGCCTATTTCCACCAGCTTGCGGCCGATGACGCCGGCGAAGGGTGCGCGGATTGAATGCCGCTTGACTAGTTCACGTTGCCTGCGATGTTCGGCTTCGAGCCTTTTGACAGCGGCCGCGTTAATCTCGACCTCGGCAATCGATTTTTCATAAGCAGTTGAGGCGATATGTTTCTTGGCGACGAGATCTGCTGCCTCGTCACGTTGCCGAATAGCCTCTTTATAACGCGCTCGCGCTTCTTCCAATGCGGCATGGGCACGCGACGATTCGATATCCGCAAGCACTTGATCAAGACGAAGCAGCACCGCGCCGGCCTCGATCGAGTCGCCCTCATCGACCAATACTTCGTCAACCAGGCCGTCGACTCTGGGCGACAGTTTGGAGACTCGGCGCGCCGTAACCGTGCCATTGAGCGGGATTTCCTGAAATACCGGCGCAATTTCCGCGACCGAAATGGTGACGGGAGTAGCGGTTTCTTCTGCCCCCAGGCCAGCATTTAGGAAGCACAAGCATCCGAGCGTGCCCAGGCGCACAATATTGCGGGTAATATCAAAGAGTTTCATCTGCTTAGGGCGGGCATTTACGCCTTACAATCTTACCCGACTAACTGTAGATCCCCTATCTCCGCTTGACCCTGTAGCGCCCTCCGGGGTGTACAGTTACTAGGCATCTCAAATGAGATAAAGGCCATGACTGATCATTGTTCCCCTGAACGCGCAGGTGCAAAAACGCCGACGGCCGGCGCTTGCCATAGCGAACGCCGCCGTATCGACCTGCTGCTGACGAGCATGGGCAGTGTTGTGTTAGTCGCATATGTGCTGCATCTGGGTGTGCCGCAACTTCAAGGCACTGTACTTGCCGAGTTCGCATTTTCTATATTCGATTTGATCAACACCATGATATGGGGTGTGCTCGCGGCGATCGTCTTTATCGGTTTGCTTGGGGTGGTTCCTCGGGAGTTTGTGATCGCAGTTCTAGGTCCCGGCGGCACCGTGAGAGGTGTGGCGCGCGCGATGATTGCAGGGGTTTTGCTCGATCTGTGCAGTCACGGAATATTGATCGTCGGCGCGCGTTTGTACGAGCGCGGCGCAAGTCTTGGCCAGGTGATGGCTTTTCTGATCGCCAGTCCCTGGAATTCTCTATCGCTGACGTTGATCTTGTGGGCGTTGGTAGGATGGCAATGGATGCTTACCTTTCTACTCACGTCGATGGCGATCGCGTTTGTTGCCGGCGTTATATTCGATTTCCTGGTCGCCAGGGGAACGTTGCCGGCAAACGTCAATGCGCCCGAGATACCGGAAGGCTTCGACTTCTTCACCGAGGCCAAGCGCGGGCTTGCGGGGGTGCGAATTACCCCGGGCTTGGTTGCCCGCTTGCTCTGGGACGGCGTCAAAGGCTCACGCATGGTCATGCGTTGGATGCTGTTTGGCGTCGTGATCGCGGCGGCCATCCGCGTGTTGTTTGCACCAGAGCAGTTTCAGACTTTCTTCGGTCCGACGTTGGTGGGCTTGGGCCTGACGCTGATTGCAGCGACCATCATGGAAGTCTGTTCGGAAGGCACGGTACCGGTGGCCGCCGATCTCCTGGTTCGCGCGCAGGCGCCGGGCAATAGTTTTGCATTCTTGATGACCGGTGTTTCGACCGACTACACGGAAATCATGGTACTGAAAGAAACGACGAAATCGTGGAAGATCGCACTGTTTCTACCCTTGATTACGGTGCCGCAAGTCATCGTGATTGCGCTGGTCATGAATAATCTGTAGCAGCTCAACACGAAATTTGTCCCCCGCTTGATCCCGTAAACAGTGAGTCCGGCTACCGTCACCAGTCGACGTGGGGTATTGTGTAGAATCCAATTCCGCCAACGGATACATCGCCATGTGGCGAAACACGCCAGAGGCCTATGGCCGCCTTTCCAAAATCCTGCATTGGCTTATGACCTTGATGATCTTCGCTATGGTTGGGGTCGGTATTTTCATGACCGGTCTGGATCGCGCCGATCCGTTACGCGGCGAACTTACCGGCACACACAAAGCTGTCGGCTTCCTGGTTCTGCTGCGTATCGGATGGACGCTGTATAGCCGCCCGCCGACGCTGCCGGCCGCACTGCAGTCGTGGGAAAAGCTGTTAACCCGGATCGTGGCGATCTTGAATGTATGCGCTGATGCTGGCAATCCCCATGGCTGGGATTATCATGTCTGATTTCGCCGACCGGCCGGTAAGCGTATTCGGCTTGTTCAGCGTACCCGAGTTTCTCGGCGCGAATCGTGATATCGCGCTAAAAGTGAGAGACTTGCATGAGTTGCTCTCGATATCGCTCGTTATACTGGTACTTGTTCATATAGCTGGAGCGGCGAAGCACCGGTATTTCGATAAAGCTGATGTCGACGTGTTAGAACGCATTATTTAGTTGCGCGAATCGCAGCCGATAACTAACGACGGGCTCCGGGTAGTAAACACGGAAAAGCAGAGAAACTAACATGAATAATACTGACAACCACGATGACCGCCGCGCGGTGTACAGGGTCGAGCCTGAGGCGTCCGGTGGGCTCACCATAGCCATGGTTATCGATGAACAGACATTGATTGCCGAGCGCGTGGTCAACGTCACAATCAACGGTGCGGCGGCGTTGTTTCCGAAAGACGGGATCCCGCAGATGGAGTCGGGGAGTACCGTGCGTTTGCGGGTAAACATTCCAGGTAAGTCCGAACCCATAACAATCGAGGCATCTGTGGTTGCCATTAGTACAACCGACGATGACGAGTTGAAGTGCAGCTTTCGTTTCGACCGCGGTGACGACTTGCTCGGTGAGCTATCGCAGGATCTTCACAGCTTGTTTAATCGCCGCGAAGCCTATCGAATAAACCCAGATCATGCCGGGGACAATGTCGGCATCGAACTCGAGTTCCCGCCGCAATTCAACGACATGGTTCGCTATCACGTAGGATTGAAAGACTTATCACTAACCGGTGCTGCAATACGCACCAGTGAAGACCTGGATGAGGATTTGTCGGACACCGAATTCGTGAAGCTTTTTGTAACTCTGCCCAACCAACCCGAAACCCCTGGCGCTGGGGGCGCGCGTGCGTCACCGCGAGCTTCACAACAACGTCATTACCTGGGAGTTAAGTTCGATCCCAACGAGTCCAAAGACTACGATGGCTACGCAGAGGAAATCCTGAATTACATGGCGAGTATGGATTCCGCCCCTAAAACCTAACGCTGCCGCGCGCCGGCCGCTGCCGGCGCCAGACCTTTGATCCACGAAGCGATGCGTGTGACCGATGGCGGCTTATCCAGGCCGAATCGCTGGGGTTCCTTAGCGATGAGTTCGCGGACAAAGCTTGCACATTCCCGCGGCCGCAGTTCTCTGTTTTCCGAAAGTGAGTTGAGGTAAACCGTCCGCGCAAACGTGCGTGCTCCGTCGAACGCATCCTGAGAGTGATCATCAGTGCCGGGTTTGTTGAAGAAATAGTTGTTGTGCATCACTGCAAAAGTTAAAAAGGTGACTTCCATCTGCAAGATGTGGAGTTTGCGGCTTTGCTCTTCAACGAGTTTGATTAATTCCGCTTTTGTCATCGACTTCGGCGATTTCATAGCGCGCACTCCGGCTGCAGACCAATTGGCGCTGAATTCTACACGAGCGCAAAAAGTTCTGAGCGCAAACGTGAACAGATTTGGCAGCAACTGATATGTCACCACTGGCCATCGCCCTGGCAATTAGTGCAGTAATCGCTGCAGCCTGGGTGATCGGGCAACCGCTGTTGCGACGCCGCCGTTGGCAACTTGTACGGCAGGGCCCGTTTCCTAATGCCTGGCTGGCCATACTCGAAAGGCGTGTGCCGATTTATCGAAAGTTGCCAGCCGCACTGCGGTCACAATTGCAGGGTCATATCTTGGTATTTTTGGCAGAGAAAGAATTTATTGGCTGCAAGGGTCTTACGGTAGACGACGAAATACGAGTCACCATTGCGGCCCAGGCGTCACTGTTACTGCTGAATCGGGCGACTGATTATTACGCGGATCTGCGCGTTGTGTTGGTGTACCCGGCGGAGTTTGTTGTCGCCCGCAATGACATCGACGCAGCCGGTGTACACAGTACAGCGGAGCGGGTACTCAGTGGCGAATCATGGTCGGACGGGAAAGTGATCGTAGCGTGGAATCATGTCGTGGCGGGAAGCGACAATCCCGACGACGGAGAAAACGTCGTTCTACACGAATTTGCACACCAGCTCGATCACGAGTCAGGAAACATCAACGGCACCCCGGTGCTTGCCGATGCCGCTTATCGTACTTGGTCACGCGTATTAGGCGAGGAATTTGAGCGCTTACAAAAGCGCGCGGATGCGGGCGTGCGGTCACTCATCGATGACTACGGTGCCCAGGATCCAGGCGAATTTTTTGCGGTTGTGACGGAAACCTTTTTCGAACAACCCGATTCACTCAGATCCGAACATCCTGCGCTGTACGAGGAACTTCGGAAATTTTATCGAGTGAGTCCAGCAGACTGGAATTAAAGCAAGCGATGAAGCTCGCTCGCAGAAATTGACCACATCGTGTCCGCAACAGGCTGTGTATGCACGAAGAGCAGTCTACGACTCTACGGCTGAGAGGCGAACCACAATCGTCGAATGTTGTTCGCGATTTCAACCCCGTTGGCGCTGCCAATGTGTTCAACACTCGGGAACGCATCGACGGGCATGCCGCTTAGTGCGTAAGGATTAACCGCATCGTCGCCGGCGTCGTCCACCAGTAATTTGTGGTATTCCACGACCGTCGTCTCCAACAGACCTAGATGTCTGTCGAGCAACTCGCGCACCTGCTCATCGGTGCGTGTCTCATGTGCAAGCAGATCGTGTTGAATGGCCACGATGTGCTCCAGCGAGCAGATATCACGGAATTCGGGTGTCGGCTCCCGCTTATTGTTGTGCGCCCACTCGGACAGCAGACGAATGCCCGCCATACTAAGAGCGGCCCAACGTTTCATGTGGCCGTCTATGGACTTCATGAACTCGATGTCGGCGATCCGATGATAGCGACTCAGACTGACCGGCACCGA
>CBDDBH010000013.1:0-93884 GCA_965225625.1 Gammaproteobacteria bacterium | reverse complement strand
CGGTCCTACGAATTCTGCTCGGCGCCATGGCGGCCTACTGTGTCGGTTCTCCGGGTGGTTTGCCCAGCCGCAAATCGTCAGCTCGCTGATCCGACACCTGGGACTGACGGAAGGGTCAGTCGGGTTGGTCGCGTCGTCCGAACTTCTGGCCGTTGCGTTGACTGCCTTCTTTCTGGCGCCGCGCATCGCCGTCCTGCCCGCCCGCCGGCTTTGCCTGTGTGGTGCTGCCGTTGCGGTCGCCGGGCATGCGTTGTCGGCTGAGATGAACACGCTGCCTACACTTTCGCTGTGCCGGTTGTTGGCTGGCACCGGCGAAGGCTGTGTATTGGCGGTTGCCAACGCGGTCATCGCATCGTTCCGGGATCCGGATCGCGGTTATGCGCAGATAAATGTCGCGTACAGCATCTTTGGAATGGCGCTACTGTCTTTGCTTGCCTTTGCAGAACATTCCTACGGACAGTACGGAATGTTCATCGCACTGTCGCTCGTCTGTTTGGCGTTGCCTCCCTGCTATGTTGTTGATGCCCACCGTCGCCAAAACAGTCGGTCCGTCAGCTACCCGAGGCTTCGGGAATTTACGCAGTTATGCCTTGCTCGCCGGGATCTTTCTCTACGGATGCGCTGGCGCCGCGATGTGGGTGTTTCTGCTGCAAATAGGCGCGCGACTCGGCCTGGAGCCGAAATTGATCGGCGTGGCGACCGCGATCTGGGCGGCCACCGGCCTGGCAGGCGGTGTCATGGCCGCTTGGCTGAGCACGCGGTTCGGCCGCATTATCCCGCTTACTCTCGCGCTATTCGTAGAACTTACGGCCGCGATGGCGGTTACTCATGCTTCCAGTTTGTTCGTATTTATGTTCGCGACACCGTTCCTGATGTGGGGCATACATTTTATTACGCCGTATATGTTCGGGATCGCGGCGGCGTTGGACCCCGATGGACGTTGTGCCGCAGCCGCAGGCGGCACATTCACCTTGACGGGCGCGGTAGGACCGCTGATGGGCGGGTTGCTGACGCAGTGGTGGGGAAGCTATACGATTCTGGGTTGGACAAGGCTGGTCTTCATCCTCTTGACCATGTTGCTCGTGTATTACGCTGCCAAAGGGATTGCCAGTGTCAGGGTCGAGGATGGCAAGACTGTCAGTACCTAGTGAATCCCCGCAGGAGAAGGGACTCTTCGTTACAAAAAAGCTTCGTGCTTTAAGCCCTTCGCCCCTTGGAGGGTGTCGCAAAAGGCGATAAATATGCTGGATATCGTACTGGCGGTGTTTCAACACGCCGTTGGCAGCAGGTGTGTTTCCCAAAGCCATAATTCGCGGCGCACGATACGGTGATGCCACAAGCGCATCAAACACGCTTTTGTCAACGCACCAATACAGGCTAAACGGGCCAACACCGCCCGTCCCAGGTTGTAAGCGAGTATATGCAGTGCAAATTCTCGTCTCACCCCGGCTAACCCGCGCCGCCGGAACCGGTTCAATCCCTGTCGCTCGCGCAACGTGCTGAACACCGGCTCTACCATCGCTTGGCGCTTCACATACAGCGCTTGCGCCTGCGGCTGTTGCATCACCATGCGCAGCGCATCTTTTAGTTCATCACCCCCATAGCGGCTGATGGTCCGGCGTTCCCCCCGCGTACACTGCGCTTTCAAAGCACACGCACCGCAGCCCGGGGTGGCATAACGCACGTACCCTTTGTGTGTGGCAGTGCCCGCGTAACGCTCCACCGGCACTAACCATTCATTGTTCGCACAGCGGTAAGCATCCTGGTACGCGTCATAGACAAAGGCACCCTTAGGAAAGGTTTTCTGCGATTGCTTGGCTTGCCCCGCCACTTTCCCCCCTCCGGACAAAGCAGGTTGATGTCCCGCTCCACGCTGTGTTGCAATATCCGGTCACTGAAGTAGCCCGCATCCAGCAACAGATCTTCAACGGCCACGCCACTGCTCGCTTCACTGTGCGCCAGCATCCCCGCGACCACCGCGCTCTCACTGGAGGGGTCAACCGCCATCCCAACCACCACCCGTTCTTCATTGGCCAGCACCGAGGGCTTATAGGAGGGCCCCGTGCCTCGTCCGCGTTTCAACGCTTGCACCATCGCTTCGGGCTCGTGCGCACTCACACACACCTTCTCGCCTGACTTACCCTTGCTTTCCCGCGCCGCTTTGCGCCTTTGCAAGGTCTCATGCACTTGCTGGCTTTGCGCCAACGCCACTTGTTTGGTTTTATCCTCCGGTGCCTGCGCCAACACCTGCCTCGCCTCGCTCAAACGCTGTTTCGCCGCCTCTTCCTTTATCAAACCATAATGCGAACACGCCGCCTCTATCACCGTGCCGTCTCCCGCCACCCGGGTCGCGCTGCTGCCCGTGGCTTGTAACACACGGCCGGTTAACTCAATAAAAAATGACCCGCTCAGCAACTCATCATGCTGCGTGATAAACCGACCGATGTTCGCATGGTCCGGACAGATCCCCCCGCTCACCCACATCGCACCGATATCCACTCGCGCCAACCGTTCCAGACCCCGCAACGAACTCACACCCTGCAATAGCCCGTACACGATTAACCCCAACACGCTGCGCGGGGAATACGGCGCGCGGCCCGTCCTGGCATAGTTGTCTTCAAAACCCGACCAATCCAGCTCGCTCAATAGCGCTCGTAACACTAACGGCCCACGAATGCCGGCCGCTTGCAGATGCGCCTTCACCGACTACTGACCCAGATAAAGCTGCTGCGGATCAGGATCAATGAACACACGCCCCGCAGCTCTGCGGCTTTGCCGCGACGCGCCAGTATCGGACAACCCCTCAAACAGGTTCAGTTGCACATCCCCATTTATTCCCAGCGCTTTTGTCACCGTTGGCCTCTCGCTATCTTGTACCTGCACGTAGTTTAACGCTTCACGATCCTTGCAACGATCCCCCTTTCGCGACACCCTCCTTGAGGGGGGTCGGTTTATTTAAGATACACCGTTTTTTTGCGCCGCGGGTTGGTCGATAGCATGCACCTGCCGCAGTAATCGGTCGTAGGGCTTCAGACAAAACCAGAGCGCCGCAACGTTGCACGGGATGGTGGTCGCGGCGACCAGGGCGATGGAATAGCCGATGGCGCCGGTATCCTGAAAAAAATAGTCGGTCAACAGTGCGACGAGGACCGGTCCGAAGCCAACGCCCAGCACGTACAGGAGGAAGAAGTACATGGCGAGGATCTGACCGCGGAATTCGTTCGGCGTTACCTGCAGGATCGCCGTAATTGGTAGCGCGACGCCGGTCGCCAGACACAGCAGTCCAAGGGCGAGCAATGCCAGCGCCAATTCCGGTGAACTTACCAGCGGCATGAACGCCAGAAGGATCGCGCCGGGTATAAAGATCAACATGGTGAGGATGTAGGCGTCCATGCGCCCCCTCCTGTACAGCCAATCGCCAACGTAACCGCCCATGAAGGTGCCGAGTGAACCGAAGATCATATAGATCAAGCCGAAGACCGTGCCGATCCGGGCGGCCTCCCAGCCATAAACGCGCACGAACAGTGTGGGAGTCCAACCGTTAAGCGCGTACGCAATCATAATGTTGAAGGCGGCGCCGGCGGTGATCAGCAGAAAAACCTTTCTGTGCAGCCACGCAAATTTGAAAGTCTCGGACCAGGGTAAATCACGTGTCTCTTTGGCGACACGCTCATGGCGAACCGGTTCACGAACGATGAGCAGCACGAGCAGGGCGATGGCTATGCCGGGCAGGCCGACGATCATGAACGTTAATTGCCACGGTTTGAGCGCACCAACCCACGGCATGGAAATCGGTTCGAGGCCGGCGACCCAGGCGAGAACGATGCCGCCGAGCACAAACGACAGACCACCGCCGAAATACGGTCCGACGGCAACCAGGCTTAACGGCGTACTACGCTTCTCCTTGGGGAAATAGTCGGCGACCAGGGGATAGGCACAGGGACTGAGCGTGGCCTCACCGATAGCTGTCCCCATGCGCGCCAGGAACATCGTCGCAAAATTGCGCGCCAAGCCGCAACTCGCCGTCATCACGCTCCAGGAGACGATGCCGACGACAATCACATTGCGCCGGTGCACGCGATCGGCAATGCGCCCAATGGGTAATCCCATCAAGGCATAAAAGGCGGCAAACGCGAACCCGTGCAGGATACCGATCTGGGTATCGGAGAGTCCGAGATCCGCCTTGATGGGCTCGACCAGCAGTGCCAGGATCATCCGGTCGATAAACGAGCAGATGGTGGCAAGTAGTAAAACCGCGACTACGGTCCACGCATAAGTTGGGTTCGGATACGCTTGGGCGGCGTTCGAATTCATCAGGCTTTGTTATCGCACAAACAAAAGGGGCTCACGTAATGTGAGCCCCTGATTTTGCGATAGCTCGTGAATGTCGGTTTCAGAAACGGTAGCTGCCGGTAACGCCCCAGGTGAGACGATCGCCGACCGTCAGGGGATACTGGCTGCCGGCAAGACCGGTGAAATCGAATCCACCGACGTAGTACTCCTCATCCGTCAGATTCCTGCCGAAAAAGCTGACGTCCCAGTTCTCATCGGGAGACAGGAAAGTGATCCGCGCGCCCACCAACCAGTAGGCCTCCTGCGCCAGGAACTGGTTTTCGGTGGCCGTGAAGAAACGACTGTCTTGCAGATTCGCATCGCCCTGGAGCGTGACTACACTGCCGTTCTGCAGGGGAATGTCGTAGCGGGCGACGGTAGTAAAGAACAGCTCCGGCGAGTTCGCCAGCCGATTGCCTGAATTGTCCTGGATATCGCCATTGCCGTCGCTGTCCAGCGGATCGGCGACGAAATCCTGGAACTCGGCTTCCATGTACGCGGCAGTCAAATTCAGACGCAGGTGGTCGAACGGCAGGATGGTTGCGCTGGCCTCAACACCGTAGATTTCAGACGAGCCGGCGTTGGAGATGATTTGCCGGTTGAACCCCGATGGCAGTGGTTCCTCGACGAATACCTGCTGATCTTCGAAGTCGTAGTAGAACCCCGCCACGTTCGCGCGTACGCGGTCCTGCCAGAAATCACCCTTGAGACCGATTTCCACAGTGTTAAGAAATTCCGGGTCCGACAAGCTGACATCAGTGGCGTTGGAGGGCGCCCCGTTGATCTCGCCCCCCTTGAAGCCGCGGGCGCCAGTGACGTAAGTCATCACGTCGTCGCTCCAGTGATAGGTGAGCGAGATCCGACCGCTGATTTCGGTCCAGTCATTGTCGAGTTCCGTATCTGGAAAGGCCACACCGACGTTGTTGGCCAAGCCAATCTCGCGGCTGATGAACAGCGTCGGTGTCGACGGTATCAGGGCCGAGTCGATGAAGAAACGGTTCTGGACCCCTTCACGGTCGTCGTTGGTGACTCGGAGACCGGCCGCCACCTCGAATCGGTCGTTGAAGGCGTAGGTTACGTCGCCAAAGAAAGCCCACGTAGTCGTGTCCTGTAGCAGATCCCGTCCGGCGTGGCCGCCGCCGCCGAACAGCGAATCGATGAACGGCACCGAGACACCCTCCCACTGATCGACGTCGTCGGTGTAGAAGTAAAACCCGGCGATCCACTTCCACGGTCCGGACGACGTGGACGTCACGCGCAATTCCTGGCTGAACGCTTCGTATTCCGACGACAGACTGGCGTACAGCAGCGCCGAGGGCACCCCGTCGGTGTCGTTGTGTACACGACGACTGGTTTCGTCATAGGTCGTGATTGACGTCACCGTGAAGTTCTCAAAATCATAATCCAGCTTGAAGCGGAGACCCCACGATTCGGTCTCCTCGAAACCGGCGAATTCATTCTCCATGGTGTCGAAATCGCCGTTCGGAATGAAACCCGTCACATCGGCGCAGGGCGACCCTAGACCGGGATGTACCGTGCACGGCACGATGGCCAACCCGGTGGGAAACCCGACCGGGGTGCTTGCCGGATCGAGCAGGTGGGTCGGTTTGACGATCCCCGGCGCGGCGTCCAGATCGCCGAAGTGTGCCGTGGCCAGCATGGTCAAGCGCTCATTGGGTTCCATCAACAGCGAGGCCCGCACGGAGTTGACGTCGTAACCGCCGTAGTCCTCTTCGACCAGCGTCGGCGAGACATTAGAGTACTGCCCGTCGTTATGATCGCTCTTCCCGGCGACCCGCAAGGCCGCCCAGTCGTTAAGCGGCACGTTCACCGAACCGTCAAAGTTCAACTTATTGAAGCGGCCATAGGTAACACTGAGTTCGCCGCTCAATTCATCGTCAAGAACGGGTTTGGCGGGAATGTAGTTGAGCAGGCCCGCAATCGTATTGCGTCCATACAGCGTCCCCTGGGGACCCTTGAGAACCTCGACGCGCTCTAGATCCATGAGCTGGAATCCATAGGCCGTATTGCTGCCCACGTAGCTACCGTCGAAATACACGCCGACGGGCGAACCGGCGTTGGCATGAAAACTCTCGTTGCCGAGGCCGCGCAGGTAAATGCTTGGGGCGCTGAAGTTGCTACTGGTGCTTTGATAGACCAATGTCGGCGTGAGTGACTGCAGATCCCTGGCGTTGTCCATGGACAGATCACCGAGATCCTTGGCAGTGAACGCGTTGACCGTGAGCGGCACGTCTTGCACGCTTTGTTCCCGACGCTGGGCGGTAACGACGACTTCCTCGAGGATATTGGAGCTTCGGGATGCCTGTGATTGTTGTGCCTGCACGGTTGCCGGCAATATGCCGGCGAGAGTTACCGCAAGCACGGACACTGAAGTGAATAGTCGTGAGCGTACAAAATTCTTTGGACTACCAGCACCTATAGTGGAATTGCCACCCATGGTCACACCCCCTGCGGGTAAAGCGTTTTTTCTTCAAGTGCCGGGCGATGCGCAGAAGCGGCAACCCGACGCGTATTTATATTTTTGAGTATAGAACGAAAGCACTAGTGATTGTATAA
Organism: Gammaproteobacteria bacterium; assembly: GCA_965225625.1. Classification (GTDB taxonomy): domain Bacteria; phylum Pseudomonadota; class Gammaproteobacteria; order JADZEE01; family JADZEE01; genus CBDDBH01. The sequence goes on along the minus strand of CBDDBH010000013.1, from coordinate 86,975 downwards.
CGGGTGATGTCTCGAACAATCTGGATAGCAGACCCGACATGAGGGCGCCCGAGGCCCGCACGCTTTTCGATCTGGTTTGTGAAAAGGCTGCCCGGCGGGGCGCAGACACCGCGGTTGTCGATCGCGGCGAGACCATCTCCTACTCCGAACTCGAGGACCGCGCTCGTCGGGTCGCGAGTGCGCTCGTTGACATTGGCGTTCGGCGCGGGGATCGGGTGGGCCTGCTCTGCGACAATCGTGTCGAGTGGATGGAGATTGCGCTGGGCGCCAACGCCTGCGGGGCAATCCTAGTGCCCTTCAGCACCTACTCCACACGCCACGAACTGCAGTTCCTGTTGCGCGATTCCGCTGTCAAGGTTGTGCTCTTAATCGCCGGTCTCGGGGAGCGATCGTTTACGGAGGATTTTGCGGCACTCGTGCCGGAGTCGACTTCGGCCGCCACCGGCACGTGGCAGTCGCACGAGCTGCCGCATCTTGAGGTCATCGTGGCGATTAGCGGTTCGACGGCGACTGGTTGGCATTGTTATGAGCACATCGTAACGCGGGCGCGCGCCTCAGCTTCGTTCTCGCTCGGCGAGGGATCGAGCGAAAACGACGATGCGCTCATCCTGTACACCTCAGGATCGACAAACCGGCCCAAGGGTGTACGGCTGGTCAACTACGCGATCATCGAGAACGCATTCAACATCGGTGCGCGTCAGGGGCTCGGCCCGGGAGATCGCGTGCTAATTGCGCCGCCGCTGTTCTGGGCCTACGGCAGCAGCAATGCCATGCCGGCCACCCTGACGCATGGTGCAACCATGGTGTTGCAGAGTCGCTTCGAAGCGGGCGGCGCCATTGCGCTTATCGAGCAGCAGAGGTGCACGGCGATCTACACTTTACCGTCGATGACGGGTGCCATGGTACGCCACCCTGAGTTCAGCCCCGAGCGTACCCGCACTCTGCGAACCGGGCTTACCATCGGCAGCCCGCAGGACGTGATCGAGGGTGCTACGGTGCTCGGCGTCGCGGAACTGTGCAATATCTACGGCGGCACTGAAACCTACGGCAACTGTTGCGTGACATGGCATCACTGGCCGTTAGAGCGACGCGCCGCATGCCAGGGACCGCCGTTGCCGGGGGTCGAGATCCGCTGTCGCGATTCCGAAACGGGGAAGCTTGTCGGGCCGGATACCGCCGGCGAGGTCGAAGTGAGAGGTTATGTAACACCGGGCTATACGGGTCAGAGCGCCGCGCAAAATGCCGACCTCTTGACTGAGGACGGTTATTTTCGCACCGGTGATATCGGCAAATTGACGGCTGCGGGCGATTTCATTTTCATCGGACGCGGCGACGACATGGTCAAACGTGCCGGCATCAATGTCTCGCCTGTTGAGGTAGAAGACGTCCTCCTGCAGTATCCCGGTATCGCCGAGGCCGGCGTTGTCGGCGTGCCGGATCCCGAACGCGGAGCAGCCGTCGTCGCGTTTGTCGTGCCAACGCGGGAGGCCCATCCAACCGTAGCCGCGATCCTGGCGCACTGCCGAAACATTGCGTCGAGCTACAAAGTACCCGATCGGATCGAGTTTTGTACGGCATTGCCGACGACCAGTACTGGAAAACTCAAGCGCACAGAACTGAAGACGCTGGCGCTCGAACTGGATAATGCGCGCTGACAGGTAGACGAGAATGAGCAAAGAAGCCTGGGGTCGTTGGGGAGAGGCCGATGAGTGTGGTTCGCTCAATCTCATTGGGCGTAAGGAAGTTCTTCATGCTGCAACCCTGGTGAGGACGGGTGAAGTGCTGAGTCTCTCGCAACCAATCTTCAGTTCGATGCCGATCCCGGCCCATCGCCCCGGGGTCATCCACCTGATGAATCGCGACGGCGGCGACTATGCCGCGGGTGCCCGGCGTCCTGGCGGTTTTCAGTTTGCCGACGATACCATCGTGATGCCGGTGCAGGTAGGCACCCACATCGACGCGTTGTGTCACGCGTGGTACGAGGATCAGCTTTACAACGGTTTCGCAGGGAATTCGATCCGCAGCACGACGGGGGCCGAGTACTGCGGAGTGGAGAAGCTGTCGCCGATCGTCACCCGTGGGGTGCTGCTGGATCTGGTTCGGGAAAATGGCGGACCACTTGCGGCGGATCAGCGGGTCACACGCACTGATCTCGAAGCAGCGGCGAGCGCCGCCGGCGTGGTAATCGGTAAGGGTGATGCCGTGCTGCTGCGTACCGGCTGGATCGAGCAGATCAACGACGGTGCGCCGGCCGACTTCAACCGCGAACCGGGTATCGATGTTGACGCGGCCCTGTGGCTCGCCGAGGCCGAGGTTGGGCTCATCGGCGCCGACAACTATGCCGTCGAAGTCCTACCGTTCGCCGACAATACGGTGTTCCCGGTTCACCAACGTCTGATCCGGGACTACGGTATCCCGCTGATCGAGGGTCTCGTCCTGGGTGCGCTGGCCAAGGCCGGCGCATCAACCTGTCTGTTTACTGCCGCTCCGCTGCTGATCGTTGGAGCAACCGGCAGCCCGCTGAACCCGGTGGCGGTGCTGTGAATTCCCGGCTTGAGACCTTTCTTGCGGGGGTGCGCGTGCTCGATCTTTCGTCGTATCTACCGGGACCGCTCGCGACACTGCTGCTCGCAGACATGGGTGCCGAAGTCATCAAGATCGAGCCGCCGGATGGTGACCAGATGCAGCATCTCGGACCCCGTGATACGCACGGACGTGCAGTGTTCTATCAAGCGGTCAATGCCGCCAAGGCGGTACACCGCATGGATCTCAAGGCCCCGTCAAAACGCGACGTGTTGCTGCGACTCGTCGAGACCGCGGACGTCCTCCTGGAAGGTTTTCGTCCTGGCGTGATGACTCGCCTGGGTCTCGACTACGCCACATTGAAGGCTGTCAATCCCCGACTCGTTTATGTCTCGCTCAGCGGCTACGGCGCAAGCGGACCCAAGGCACCGCATGCCGGCCACGACGCCAATTACCTGGCGGCAAACGGTATTCTCCACCGCAACGGCACGGAGGATCCCGTGTTCTTCGATCCGCCAATCGCCGACACGACCGGCTCGCTGTTTGCGGTGATTACAATCATGGGGGCGTTGCGCGACCGCGATGCGAGCGGAGAGGGGTGCGCCATCGATCTGGCGCTCGCCGATGTCACAACCCCGCTACAGTTGTTTCAGGTGGCAGGTTACGGCGCCACTGGCCAAGTCCCTGGTCGCCGCACGACGTATCTCAACGGTGGAGCCGCCTACTACCAGGTGTACCGCACGGCCGACGATCGTCATGTCGCCCTGGGCGCGGTGGAGCCCAAATTCTGGCGTGCGTTCTGCGCCGCCTGCGACCGCCGGGACTGGATCGGGCGGCATGTCGATCCATTGCCGCAACGGGCACTGATAGAAGAGCTCAGGTCCTACTTTGCCGGGATGTCAGCCGCTGAATGCGCCGGCCGCTTCGGTTCGCCCGATTGCTGTCTTTCACCGGTGCTCGATTTGGCCGATGCGATGGAGGCGGACTACGTCGAACGGCGGGGGCTGGTGCGGCGCGGTCCGGACGGCAACCTGCAGACGTTGTTCCCGGCGCACGTCGACGGTCAGGCGCCGTCGCCGCGCGCGCCACTGCGTGTGGTGACAGACAACGAGTGCCCCGCGTGGGAAAGTGCTGGTAACGTGGCGACCGAGGAACATTAGATGGCGTCGAAAGTTGCGATCGTTGGTACTGCGCTCGCCGCGCCGCTCGAGGGACTTGACCGCTCGCTCGAAGAGACGCTTTATGAAGTAGGCCACGCGGCGCTCGCAGATGCCGGTATGACTCATGAGGACGTTGACGGCATCGTCGTCGCTGGCAACGACCAATTCGACGGCCGGTCGATTTCCGTGATGATGGCCTCGGGACCGTTGGGTGGCGTCGGCTGCGATATTCTGTCGACGCCCTCGGCATCGGAGCATGCTTTCGTGATGGGCGCGTTGCGAGTGGCGAGCGGTCTTCACCGCACGCAACTAGTGGTGGCGTGGAGTCCGATGGAGGCCGAGTCGCTGTCAGCGGTGGAACGACTCGGAACCGACCCCTATTTCCATCGGCGCTTGCCGCTGGATGGGCTGTCGGCCGCGGCGCTGCAGGCCGCAGCTCTGGAGGCGGAATATCCCGACGCGCGCGCCGCCGCACTACTGGTCGTCAAGAAGAACCGCTGCAACGCCCGGCGAGTGCAACCGGATCTGCCGGTGGGCCCGACGGACGCGCAGGAGATTACCGAGAGTGCGGTGCTCGACTGGCCGATCCGCGAGGGCATGGTCGCCGCACCGTCGGCGGGTGTGGTTGGACTCGTACTGGCCGCCGCCGAGAGCCGCGGTGAGAAGCACGATTGCGCAGCTGCTCTGGTTCTCGGCATGGGTTGGGCCACGGAACCTGCCTTCCTTGGAGACCGCGCACTTGCCCACGCCCCGGCGCTGGCGGCGGCAGCCAGCCAGGCCTACGGGGAAGCCGGTATTTCGGACCCGCACGGCCAGATCGCGCTGGCGGAAGTCTCCGACGCGACTCCCTACGAGGAACTTATCGCCTACCAGGCCTTGGGACTCTGCTCGTCGACCCACTGGCATGCGGTGCTGGCGGCAGGTGAACATGATTTTGACGGGCGCCTGCCCGTCAATGTTTCGGGGGGCGCCCTCGCGGTCAATCATGTCTTCAGCAACGGTCTTGCGCGCATCGCCGAGGCTGCGAACCAGATCCGTGGACGGGCGGGGAGACATCAGGTCGCGAACGTGGACTTAGCTCTGGCGCACGCTGCAAGCGGCTTTGCCATGCAATATCAGACGGTCGTCGTGTTGGGTGCCGAGCGGGAGCGCATGCCGTCGTGAGTTCGCCTCGGGTGGGCATCATCGGCATCGGCCAATCCGAGTTTCGATCGCGGCGTGACGATGCGAGTTATCCGGAACTCGTGCGTGAGGCCGTACAGATTTGCCTCGCCGATGCTGCAGTCGGGCTCGAGGCGATCGAGGCAGTTGTGTATTCGCTGTCGCCCGACGCCATGGTCGGGATCGGCAACGCCGAGCGCCTCGGCGTCGAGGCCGTCGGCGCCCGCAACAAACGGTTCCTGCGCATCAACACCGGCGGGTCCACCGGGATCTCCAGTGTCGCCGCGGCGTGGACTCATATTGCAGCCGGAGCGTGTGATCTCGTGCTCACTGCAGGTGCTGACAAGGTCGGCGAATGCGGCGATTCGCAAACGGTGCTCAATAAGATCTGGGATCCAGTTTACGAGCGCTCGCTGCCGCTAGGCACCATCTCGATGCTCGCAATGTCGGCGGTACGCTACCACCACAAGTACGGCATGACGGAAGAAGACATGGCGCGGGTCGTCGTCAAGAATCGACGCCATGCTGCGCTGAACCCCTATGCCCACCTGCGGACTGAAACCAGCGTCGAGGACGTCCTCGATTCACAATACATTTCCTGGCCCCTCAAGCTGTTCGACTGTTGCCCACAGTCCAGTGGTGGTTGCGCGATGCTACTCGCTTCGGAGCGCTTCATACGTGAGCGCGGTCTGGATGCCGTGTGGATCACCGGTCTCGGCTCCTGCGCGGAGAGCTACTGGATGGGGGACCGGATGGGCAGAGGCTTCACGGCTGATCATGCCGACGCAGATGCATTGGCACAGTCCTTCCAGCGCGCCTATGCCATGGCGGGGATCGATGCGCCGCGGGAGCAGGTCGACGTGGCTGAGCTTTACGCGCCGTTCAGCAACACCGAGTACCACGCGATCGATGCCGCGGGTTTGTGTGGGAGAGGCGAGTCGGTCGCCGAGTCACGCGCGGGTCGCTACGACCTTGGCGGGGAGCAGCCGGTGAATCCGTCCGGCGGGGTGTTGTGCACCAATGCCATCGCGGTAACGGCCATGGTGAGAGTGGCGGAGGTCGCCCTGCAAGTATGGGGGCGGGCGGGTAAACGGCAGGTACCCGGAGCGCGGTTGGGCATCGCGTCCGGTAACGGTGGCGACCATCAGTTCTTCGGGACCATGGTGGTTGAGTCGTAAGTGCAACAATCAGAGGAACGTCAGATGGAACTGCTGCAGAGACAGGAAAAGTGGGACATTACCTACAACCACGCACTCGGTGAGACTGCCAGTTGGTTTTACGTTCAGATCCGCGATCACTGCAAGCTTTACGGGCGGCGATGCGCGGAGACAGGTCGCGTACTGGTGCCGCCGCGGGCTTTCTCAGAGGACTCGCTGGAGCCGACGACTGAATGGGTGGAAGTCGGCCCCGGTGGCGTTGTGGAAGCGTTCACCATCGTCTATCGCGCCTTTCAGGGTCTGCCGCCGCCGCCCTATGCATTCGGTTACGTCATGCTGGACGGTGCGGACACAGCGTTGGGCGGCTACTTTCGCGGGGTTGATTTGTCCGATCCGGAATTCGCGGCCAAGGCGCTTAGTATCGGCACGCGGGTAGTTACCCGGTTCGAGGAAAAGCGTATCGGCGACGTGCTCGACTTTTGGTACGAGCCGAGCGAGTGACCTGACCCGAATTGTCGTAGGAGCGACGTCCTCGTCGCGATTGCACCAGGTAATAATTCGAATCGCGACGAGGACGTCGCTCCTACAAGGGCTAGTACTCCGCGGCTCGTCGTTCCTACGTGCGCAGGTACTCCTCGTGAACACGGTTGAACATGGGCGTTCCGGTTTTCTTTGCCGCCATGTAGTCCACCGCGAACTTGTCGCACCACTCCCGGGCACGGGCGATGATGGCGTCTTCATCTAGTACGGTGAACTCACCGTTGCGGCGCAGGAACTTGCCGTCCACCATCGCATCGGTCACCTGCGTGCCGGGACCGTTCATTGCCAGGAAGGTAAGCAGAGTTCCTGCATTGAGTGGAAACAAGCCGGTATTGCGGCTGAGATCGATCGTGATTAGATCGGCCTGCTTGCCGGGCTCCAGGCTGCCGATTTGCTCTTCCCATTGGAGTGCTCGGGCGCTGCCGAGCGTGGCCAGTTCAACCGGCGTCCAGGGCATCACTCCGCGCAGGTCCCGCGGCATGATGCTGTGTTGCTGCGCCACCGACAGCATCGCGTTGAACAGGTTGTGCATGGGCCAATCCGTGCCCAAGCCCACTTTGACACCGGTCTCGAGCATGTACGGCAGGTAGGCGCAGTTGCCGAGTATCGAGTTAGTTGGCGGACAATGCGCAAGTGCCGTGCCGGTTTCGGCGAGCATGTCGATTTCGCGTTCGTTCAACACTGCGCCGTGGAAAAACAATGAACGCGGTGACATGAGGCCGATGTTGCGCAGGTGTTGGATCTGGCCGCCTTCGTCAGCCCAGGTCGCATCGGCGCGTTCCTTCTCGTCCGGTGCTTCGGCGACGTGCGTTGCGAATTGCACGTCGTATTTTTCCGCCATGTCCATCGCTTTGCGCAACAGGCTCTGCGTGCAGTTGTAGGTTGCGCTGGGATGCACGCCGATGCGGATACGGCCATCCTCTGTATTGTGGTAATTGTTGATGGCCGCTTCGTTCAGGGCCAGGTACTCGACCTCGTTTTTCGCATCCGGCAGATTGATGCTGGTAATCATCTGCACGTGGATGACGGTTCGCATTCCCGACTCCGCTGAGGCCTTGTAGACGGCGTCCGGATGGTTGAAGGCATTGCCAAATGTGGTGGTGCCGTGTTTGAGGAGATTGAGCAGTCCGAACAGCGTCAGATCATAGACGCTCTCGTCGGTCAGCCAGTTCCAGGCGGGCCACAGCACCCTGATGGCGCCGTCGACAATACCGGTCAGCGGCGTTTCCAGCCAGCCGAAGATTTGGAAAATGTGAGCCTCGCCAACGTGGTTGTGGGCGTCCACCAGACCCGGCATCACGATTTTGTCTGACGCGTCGATCGTTTCGACACCGTCCTGGCTGCCGTACTGCGCCTCGAGCTCGCCGGAGGGACCGATTGCCTTTATCAACGGGCCCTCGATATAAACGGCGCCGTTTTCGATGATGCCGCCCTGCGCAGCGGCACGCGAAATCAAATAGCGGCAGTTACGAAACAGTACTCTGTCCATGCGTGTATCTCCTGATGAAGTTGCTCGCCGTGCCCGGCCGCGGCTGACCGAATCCATCGGCTTCGATCCGGCACTTACAAAGCTCCGGCTTTGACCAGTTCCGCCGTCACGCGATCCATGCCCACGCGCGTCAGTGCGATGATCTCCTCCACATCGTCGTTCGACACGATCAGCGGCGGGGCGAAGCCGATGATGTCGCCGTGCGCCATGGCGCGAACGATCAAGCCGTCTTCCAGACAGGCCGCGGCTACGCGAGGGCCGACTTTCAATTCTTCTGTAAAGGCGCGCTTGGTGGCAGGGTCGGCGACCAACTCCAGTGCGCCAAGCAGTCCCGCGCCGCGCACCTCGCCCACCATGGCGTGATCGGCGAATTCCTCACTAAGGCGTTGTTGAAAGTAATCGCCTACGGTGCCGGCATGCGCGACGAGGTTTTCGCGTTCCAGTATGTCGAGGTTCGCAAGCGCTGCCGCGGCGGCGAGTGGGTGGGCAGAGTAAGTCCAGGCATGACCGAATGGCCCGAAGCGTTCCGAGCCCTCTTCGAGCACCGCCCAGACCTTGTCGCCGACGATGCTGCCGGATAGCGGCAGGTAGGCACTGGTCAACCCCTTGGCGATAGTGATGAGGTCCGGTTGCAGGTTGTAACGCTCGGTGGCAAACCAGTGACCCAGGCGGCCGAATCCCGTGACCACCTCATCGACGATGAACAGGATGTCGTACTTGCGCAATATTGGCTGGATCGCATCCCAGTAGCCTTCCGGCGGTGGAATAATGCCACCCGTCCCCATCACTGGTTCGCCGATGAAGGCGGCAATCGTCTCCGGTCCTTCGGCCAGGATGAGAGTTTCGAGTTGTTCTGCGCACCACGCAGAGAATTCGTGTTCACTCATTCCCGGCTGCGCGTGACGGTAGTAATGCGGCGTCACGGTGTGCTTGATATCCTCCATGGGCAGATTGAATTGATTCTGGAAGAAGGGCAGTCCGGTCATGCTGCCGGTCATGATGCCAGAACCGTGGTAGGCGCGGGTTCTGGAAATGATTTTCCGCTTCTCTGGGCGGCCGAGCACGTTCTGGTAATACCAGACAATTTTGATCTGCGTCTCATTGGCGTCGGAGCCCGACTGGCCGTAAAAGATCTTGCTCATGCCGGCAGGCGCGCGCTCGAGTATGCGCTTCGAAAGCTGAATAACCGGTTCGCTCGAATGGCCGACGAACGAATGGTAGTAGGCAAGCTCCTTTGCCTGTGCGTAGATGGCATCGGCGATTTCGGTGCGCCCGTAGCCGACGTTGACGCAATACAGCGCCGAGAACGCGTCGATGGTTTCTTTGCCGTGCTGGTCGGTGATCCGGATCCCGTCACCGTGGCGAATGATCCGCGGTGTTGCTGACGTCCCGTTCGCGTGTTTCTTCAGATCAGTTGAACTGTGAAATACGGTGCGGCGGTCGATCTCTTCCAGACTCAGACCCGGGTCGAATGTTTGGTTCATGCTCGATTGTCTCCGAGAGTGACGGCTGATATTGCGGGCCGGCGCGTGGCCTGCAGTTGCCTCAGTATACAGGCGAAAATTCCATGTTATCTTTGTCGGCGCCGCGCGCGGCCTCGGTGATGGGAGGACATTGGCAGTGAACAAGCAGTATGCGATGTACATCGATGGTCAGTGGACCGCATCGGATTCGAACGAGTACTTCGACAGTCACAGTCCATATACCGGCGAAGTATGGTGCGCGATCCCGCAGGGCACCGCGACAGACGTCGATCGGGCGGTTGTCGCCGCCGACCGCGCATTCAACAGCAGCGAATGGTCGGGAATTTCCGCGACCGAGCGCGGCGCGTTGCTGCGGCGCCTGGGCGATTTGCTCGCGGACAAAGCGGAGCATCTCGCGGCTGTCGAGGTGCGCGACAACGGTAAGCTGCTCGCCGAGACGGGCGTGCAGATGAAATACATACCGCAGTGGTACTACTACTTCGGCGGGTTGGCGGACAAGATCGAAGGCAGCGTCATCCCGATCGATAGGCCGGACTGTTTCAACTTTACCCGCCACGAACCTCTCGGCGTGGTCAGCATCATCGTGCCGTGGAATTCGCCACTGTTTCTCACCACCTGGAAGCTCGCGCCAGCTCTGGCTGCCGGTAACACCGTTGTCGTCAAACCCTCCGAATTCACGTCGGCCTCGATGCTCGAATTTATGGAGGTCTTCGAGCAGGCCGGTTTTCCGAAAGGGGTGTTGAATGTCGTCACCGGCTACGGTGATCCGGTTGGGGCGCGACTTGCCGAGCATCCGCTGGTCGCCAAGGTTGCATTCACCGGTTCCGACGTCACGGGCCAGAAGATCTACGAGACGGCCGCCCGCAGCCTGAAGCGTGTGAGTCTCGAACTCGGCGGTAAATCACCGAACGTCGTGTTCGCGGACGCCAACCTGGACAATGCGCTGAAGGGCGTAGTGTCGGGCATCTTCGCCGCCTCGGGACAAACCTGCATCGCGGGGTCGCGGTTGCTGGTACAGGAATCGATCCATGATGAGTTCGTCGACAAACTCGTCGCCTTCGCCAAGACCGCCAGAATGGGCGACCCCATGGATCTCGACACCCAGGTCGGTCCGGTGACGACTCCGCCGCAGTATCAAAAGGTTCTGGATTACATAGACATCGCCAAGACGGAAGGTGCCACCCCCGTGCTCGGCGGCAGCAAGGCCGAACGGCCGGAATGCGGTAACGGCTGGTTCGTCGAGCCGACGGTGTTTACCGGGGTCAACAATGCGATGCGAATTGTACAGTAGGAAGTGTTCGGTCCGGTATTGTGCGTGATCCCGTTTCGCGACGAGGAGGAAGCGATCGAAATCGGCAACGATGTCCAATTCGGGCTCGCCGCTGGTGTCTGGACGGAAAATATCAGGCGCGCGTTCCTCATGTCCGAGCGTCTGCGCGCGGGCACGGTGTGGGTCAACACCTACCGCGCCGTGAGTTACATGTCACCGTTCGGCGGCTACAAGCGCAGTGGCCTGGGACGGGAAAACGGACAGGCGATGATCATGGAATACCTGCAAACCAAGAGCGTATGGATCTCGACCGCGACCGAGGTGCAGAACCCGTTTATCCTGCGGTGAATAACCGCCGGCAACCGGTACGGAGAATTAGATGAGCAGGATTTTCTTTAAGGACTGCAGATACCTTATTACGCACGCCGCGCCGGACGGCGTGGTGGAGCAGGGCGGTGTGCTGGTAAATGGCCCCTCGATCGAGATGGTCGGGCCCTCGGCCGACCTGCAACGACAAATCGGTTCCTCTGCGGATGTGGAGATCGTCGACTGCTCACAGAAAATCGTTCTGCCCGGGCTTATCGACTGTCACAACCATGTCGGCGAATATCACATGTATCTGGTGCTCGGCATGAGCCGCTGGCGGATCATCCGTGGCATTATCGAGGGACTGGAACATCTGGTGTGGCCGGCGTGGACCTGGTTGACGGCGGAGAGCACATACGATCTGACGCTGTTGGGGCTGGTGAATCTGCTCAAGCACGGTACCACGACCAGTGCGAACGCGTTTCATTTCCCAGATGCAGTTTATAGCGCCGCGGAACATGCCGGCGTGCGCATGGCGATCCAGCCGCAATTGCTTACCGCCTACCGGATGGCCGACGGACTGGACGAGCAGGGCTACCTCGCGGAAACCGAACGCGCGCTCACCGACTTCCACGGCAGCCTCGACGGACGCATCACGGTCGACGTGCACGCCAGTTGGCCGTGGAACTGCACGCAGAGCATTCTGACTAAGGGCATGGCGCTCGCTGAAAAGTACGATGTCCAATTCACTACCCACCTATTCGAAGGTCCGGATGAGAAACGAATGGCGAACGAGTTGTGCGCCGATGACGGCGGCGCGCTAGCGTACCTGAAGTCACTGGGGCTGATCACCGAGCGCTCGGTCTTCTATCACTGCACGCAGTTGGACGAGGCCGAGATCGACATGATCGCGGCGGCCGGCGCGGGCATCGCCCACTGCCCGACCAATAACGCCCGCAAAGGCGACTGTGCCTATGTGCCCTACATGCTGGATGCCGGGGTACGCTTGGGGCTCGCCACGGACAATCCGAGCTGCAATCTCTTCAAGGACATGATGGCCATGGCGATGTTCCACAACATCATGCCGCGCGAGAAGCGCTCCGTGGCGGTACACGTACCGCTCGAGCTAGCGACCATGGGCAGTGCGCGGGTGATGCGCCTGGAGGACCGTATCGGCAGCCTCGAAGCCGGGAAACGAGCGGACATCATCAGCATCGATCTGCGGCGCAACACAGATCTGATGCCGCTGAATGCAGGGATGTTGCTTTATTTTCTGAGCATCAACGGCCCCGGGACTCACGTTGACGACGCGATGGTCGACGGCGTATTCCTGCGCCGCAATGGCGAATTCACCACGCTGGATGAAGAGGCCATCATTGCCAAGGGTCACGAATGGTTCTCCAGGTTCAGCGAGGTCTACACGAACGCTTACAGCGAGGGTAAATCGCTCATCGACAAGGTCCACGAGGAGTTCACGAAAATCTAATATGCCAGAGCGATAAACGACTATCATTACATTACCAATAACCCTCGTTTTGACTGAATAATCCAAGTGATGGAAATCATATGGGTTTCTTAACCACTCATGTACTTGATACGGCCCACGGGACACCGGCTGGCAACATGCGAGTCGATCTGTATCGCTTGGAGGCAGGCGAAGCCAAACTCGTCAAAACCCAGTTGACTGATAACGACGGTCGTCCCCCTGAGGCCATGCTTACGCAGGAGGAATTCCTACCTGGCGTGTGGGAACTGGTGTTTCACGTTTCGGACTATTACACGCGTTCGGACATGTTCATGACATCGCCGCCTTTTCTGCAAAAGGTTCCAATCCGGTTTGGAATCGCGGACCAGGAAGCGCATTATCACGTGCCGCTGCTGGTATCTCCCTGGAGTTACTCTACCTACCGTGGGAGCTGAGCAATGACCCGACGCGACACAATTCAATTCCTGTTGGACAGCCGACTCGAACAAGTCGATAGCGTCGATGCCGCTACCACGGTGCTCAACTATTTGCGTGAGCATTTGCGTCGTTCGGGCACCAAAGAGGGTTGTGCGGAAGGTGACTGTGGCGCCTGTACGGTTGTGCTGGCCGAATTGCATGACGGCGCAGTACGCTATCGCGCGATAAATTCCTGCATCCAATTCCTGCCCACTATCGACGGTAAAGCATTGATCACGGTCGAAAGCCTGACGGCAGGCACGGGTGGTGAACTACATCCCGTCCAGCAGGCGATGGTTGACTGTCACGGTTCACAGTGCGGTTTCTGTACGCCCGGCTTTGTGATGTCGCTCTACGCTTTATACAAGACCCAAAATCAGCCGCGGCGCGAAGATATCGATTACGCATTGGCAGGTAACCTGTGCCGATGCACAGGCTATCGACCGATTATCGACGCCGCCGAAAAAATGTACGAGTACGGTTCTAAACTGACGGCATCGCAACGCAATTGGATGACGGCACCCCGCGCGGATGCTAGCGAAGCCACGACTCTGGAAGCGGACCTCAAATCAAAGCTAACCGCAATCCAGCCGTCGACCGCCGTCGAACTGACTGGCAAGACGCACTATTTTTCACCGGTGACGCTTACCGAGCTTGCCGCACTGCGCAGCCAATATCCACAGGCGACACTGTTGGCGGGTGGCACAGATGTCGGTTTGTGGGTGACTAAACAACATCGTGATCTCGCCGAGCTTATCTACCTCGGCAATGTTCCTGATCTGCAGCAGATAACGGTTAACGACGATTACATCGAGATCGGTGCCGCGGTTAATTTGACCGATGCGCTCGGCGAAGTAGAGCAGCATTATCCCGATATGCACGAGATCGTTCGCCGGTTTGCATCACCGCCCATTTGTAACGCCGGGACACTGTGCGGCAACATTGCCAACGGATCGCCGATTGGTGACAGTATGCCGGCGCTCATCACTCTAGACAGCACCTTGCTGTTGCGCGGCGCCAACGCGACCCGTGAACTGGCGCTCGACGAGTTTTATCTGGATTACCAACAGAATGCTTTGCAAGCCGATGAATTCGTTCAGGCGGTGCGCATACCCGTTGCGCGCGAGGACAGCCAATTTCGCTCTTACAAGATCGCGAAACGCTACGATCAGGACATCTCTGCTGTATGCGGCGCCTTTTGTTTGACGCTTGATGGTGATCGCGTAAGCGACATACGTGTTTGCTACGGTGGAATGGCGCCAACGCCAAAACGTGCGGCTTCCTGTGAACAGGCTCTTCGCGGTGAAGCTTGGACGGAATCCACGATCGATTCGGCCATCGTCGCGCTGGCGCAGGATTTCACACCGCTCTCGGATATGCGCGCAAGCGAGAGCTACCGCACGCGCGTTGCCGGCAACTTGTTGCGGCGATTCTATTTGGAGACGCAAGGCCATACAGCGACCAGCGTGTGGCGTTACGCCGGCTGAATATGGAAACTCGCTCTATTGTATCAATTCAGCTCGCCTGGCATCCCCTTAGCTTTCCGACGCTTCGCATCGTTAATGACCCCTCAACCTGTCCTTCTCCCGCAAGCGGAGAAGGGACCCACGGTTTAAGCCCCTCGACCCTTGCGGGAGAGGGGTTGGGGTGAGGGGTTAAAATTAGATGAGGCCGATCGTCAACCACCCACAATCCCGGGTGCACCATGCCGGCTAGCACAAAAATCAAAGGCGCCGTCGGCACCATGCTGCCGCATGAAAGCGCGCATCTGCACGTTGCGGGCGCCGCTTCGTATGTTGACGATCTGCCCGAGTCGCGGGAGTTGCTGCACGCCGCCGTGGGCCTAAGCGAATCAGCGCATGCCGAAATCCGCTCGATTGATTTAACGGCAGTTGAGGCTGCCGACGGAGTGGTTGCCGTGGTGACTGCTGCCGATATCCCCGGTAGCAACAATCATGGACCTGTCCATGCCGACGATCCGGTTTTCGCCCAAGACCTCGTCGAATACGCAGGGCAATCGATATTCGCGGTTGTTGCACACACTACCGAACAGGCGCGCCGCGCCGCACGACTGGCGCGAATCGACTACGTGGAGCGCGAACCGATACTGGATGTCCGCACGGCGTTGGCAAAAAAGTCATTTGTTATTCCGTCACAGCAAATCAGTCGAGGTCAACCGGACGCAGTGCTTGCGACCGCACCGCTGCGACTTCAGGGTGCGCTAGCCATGGGTGGGCAGGATCATTTCTACCTGGAAGGACAAATCGCAGTTGCCGTTCCGCGCGACGATGGCGACATGCTGGTGTATAGCTCGACCCAACATCCGAGCGAAGTACAGCATCTGGTCGCTCACGTTCTCGGCAAAAAATCCAAAGACGTCGTCGTCGAATGTCGGCGTATGGGGGGCGGTTTCGGCGGCAAAGAAACGCAACCGGCATTGATTGCCTGCATTGCCGCGGTGGCCGCCGGAAAAACCGGCCGGGCCGTGAAACTGCGCCTGGACCGTGATGACGACATGCTGCTGACCGGAAAACGCCATGATTTCATCATCGATTACGACGTCGGATTCGATACTGATGGTCGCATTCTTGCCATCACCTATGAGCATTTATCCGGGTGTGGGCGTTCGGCCGATCTGTCGGGCGCGGTAAATGGTCGCGCAATGTTCCACAGCGACAATTGCTACTACCTGGATAACGTCACGATAACGTCCCATCGCTGCAAGACCCACAAAGTGTCGAATACGGCGTTTCGAGGTTTTGGCGGGCCGCAAGGCATGATGGGGATGGAACAGGTTATCGACGAGATCGCGCGACGCCTTGATAAGGATCCGCTCGACGTGCGCAAAATTAATTTCTACGGTAAAGACGAGCGCAACGTCACGCCGTACCTGCAAACAATCGAAGACAACATCATTCACGAATTGGTCGACGAGCTGGAAGAACGCTCGGCTTATCGGCGCCGGCGCAAGGAAATCGACGCGTTCAATCGTGCTAACAAGATCCTCAAGCGCGGCATTGCATTGACGCCGCTCAAATTTGGCATCGCGTTTACCGCCACTTTTTTCAACCAGGCCGGTGCACTCGTGCACATATACAAGGACGGCACGGTGATGCTGAATCATGGCGGTACCGAGATGGGGCAGGGCCTGTACACCAAGGTCGCGCAAGTGTTGGCCGAGGAATTCCAGATCAACATCGATCAGATCAAGTGTACGGCAGCCGATACCGCTAAGGTGCCGAACACGTCGGCGACCGCGGCATCATCGAGCAGTGATCTGAATGGTAAAGCAGCGCAGGCCGCCGCGCAGACGCTCAAGAGCCGGCTGGTGAAGTTCGCCGTCGAGCGCTATGAGGTCGATAAGGACCGCGTGATATTTAACAATGGCAACGTCACGATCGGCGACACGAATCTAAGCTTTGCCGAACTCATCGGCCAGGCTTACATGGCGCGCGTGTCACTGTCCGCGACCGGCTATTACCGCACGCCGAAAATCCATTACGACATGGCGACGATGACCGGTAACCCGTTTTTTTATTTCGTCTATGGCGCCGCAGTGGCCGAGGTCGTGATCGACACGTTGACCGGAGAAACTAAGCTGCTGCAGGCAGACATTCTGCACGACGCCGGTGCCTCGATAAATCCAGCGATCGATCGGGGGCAAATCGAAGGCGGCTTTCTGCAGGGCGTCGGCTGGCTCACCAGCGAGGAGCTGTGCTGGGATGCGAGCGGACGACTGCAAACGCATGCGCCGTCCACCTACAAGATTCCCACCGCCAGTGATTGGCCTGCGCGGGTGAATGTCGAACTCTTGAGTTGGGGTAAAAACAAGGAAGACAGTATCTATCGCTCCAAGGCGGTCGGTGAGCCCCCATTGATGCTGGCGATTTCCGTCTTTCAGGCCATTAAGGACGCGGTAGCCGCTGTCGGCGACGGCCGGATCAGCCCCGAGCTGCACGCACCTGCAACGCCCGAGGCGGTATTGGTGAGTATCGACCAGCTGATTCAGCAAACACAGGACCCTGGGGGAAAGCAGCCGTGCTCGGCTGGTTGACGCAGCTACAGGCGCTCGCCGAGACGCACGCGCCTTGTGTATTAATAACGGTGGCTGCGGTGGCTGGGTCGACGCCGCGTGAATGCGGCGCAAAGATGATCATCACCGAGCAATCGAGCCATGGAACTATCGGTGGTGGCAATCTGGAGTACAAAGCCATCGAATGCGCGCGCGAGTTGTTGGCGGGCACGGCGTCACAAGCGATCGAACGCATGCCCCTGGGTCCGGCCCTGGACCAGTGCTGCGGCGGCGTAGCGTTGTTGTATCTGGAGAAAATCGAGTACCCGTATCCAGAATGGATCACCGCGGCGGTGAAATGTGTCATGGCAGAACGCCCTGCGATTTTAGTGAGTGTCATCGACGAGCAGTCTGAGAAGGCACCCGCAGACAAATGGCTGGTGACCGATGACGCACACCGCTGTGACCACCACACCAGCGAGCATGAGACAGTGGCTATCGAGCGTGCCCGGAGCATGTTGCAAACCGCTGATGTGCCTGCGCAAGTGCATATCGATCCCGCGGAAAGTTCGCCGCGCTTCCTCTACGAGCCGCTGCAACCGACGGCTTTCAACATCGCGTTGTTTGGTGCGGGACATGTTGGTCGCGCGGTGGCCAGAGTTCTTGCGGACATTACCTGCCGCCTGCATTGGATAGACAGTCGCAGCGACCAGTTTCCAAGCGTCTTGCCTGGCGACGTAAACGCTGTGGTGACTGAGACACCGACGCAGGTGCTCGAAACATTGCCGGCTGACACCTACTACCTGGTCATGACCCACAGCCATCCACTGGATCAGGCGCTGTGCGAGCAAATACTGCGCCGCGGTGAATTTGCATTTCTGGGGTTGATAGGGTCACAAACAAAACGAAATCGCTTCGAAAAGCGCTTGCGGCAGCGCGGACTCAGCCGCAACCAACTGGCGCGCCTGACTTGCCCAATCGGTGTACCAGGAATTGATGCCAAGTATCCCGGTGCAATTGCTATAGCAGCCGTTGCCCAACTGCTGCAAATTCATCAGTCGCAAGCCGCAGTGGAGACCTCTATCGAATCAAGCCTGGCGTATCGATGAGCGCCTATTTGTACGAATGGCTGAACCTGGTGCTGCGGTGGGCCCATGTGATCGTTGGCATTGCCTGGATTGGCTCATCGTTTTATTTCATGTGGCTGGATTCACGTCTAAACGTTCCGCCGCGAGATCCGGAGAGCGAGGATATTGCCGGCGATCTGTGGGCCGTGCATGGCGGCGGGTTTTATCACGCTCAGAAATATAAAGTGGCTCCGCAGGAATTGCCCGAACCGCTGCATTGGTTCAAGTGGGAAGCTTATTGGACTTGGATCACAGGATTTGCGCTGTTGATTGTCGCGTACTACCTCAAGGCCGAGGCGTATCTGGTGGACACGCGCGTTGCCGATATCAGCGGATCAACGGCTATCTCAATCAGCCTGCTACTGCTGGTTGCCGGATGGCTGGTTTACGATCTGTTGTGCAAATCCGGCCTCAGCAACCGCGCTGTTGTCGCGCTCGGCGTCTTGCTGATAGCGGGGCTCGCCTATGGTGTGAGTCAGGTATTCGGCGGTAGAGGCGCATATATGCAGGTTGGCGCGATGCTCGGCACGATTATGGTGGCCAATGTCTGGCGAATAATCATTCCATCACAACAACAGCTGGTGACAGCCAAAAACGAGGGGCGGACGCCCGATGCGGCCTTCGGTTTGCGCGCCAAACAGCGCTCGGTTCACAACAATTATCTGACCTTGCCGGTGGTGTTCGTCATGATCAGCCACCACTATCCGACGACGTATGGCCACACCTACAACTGGCTGATACTGCTGGCCTTATTCGGCATAGGCGCGCTGATCCGGCACTATTTCAATTTGCGGAATCAGGGCACGGAGCGCATCGGGTTAGTGCTACTGGCGGTGTTGTTACTCGCGGCCCTGGCCTTCGTGGTTACGCCGCGGCCGGCGGATCTGGATGCGGTTACGCAGGTCCAGGAGCATCAGCCGGAACACATTGAAGTGTTGCTGCAATCGATTATGGTAAACCGCTGTACTGCCTGCCACTCTGCCGCGCCGACACATCCTACGGCACCGGTTGCGCCCAACGGTGTCGCTTTTGACACGGCTGCGCAGATGCAAACCTGGGCACAGGCGATTTATGACCGCGTCGTTGTTAACCAGACCATGCCGCTCGCGAACTTGACGCAAATGACAGAGGATGAGCGCGCCATTGTCGGTTTATGGTTCGCACAGCGCAGCAGCATTCAAAAATAAACTTATCCTCATTTGGTTGGTAAATATCCGAGAGAGAATTTTGCCAGTCGATGGATTGTGGTGACTTGGGCGGGAGAATGCGGCAGTCAATGAGGACTTTTGCCTACGTGCTGGGAGACACATCAGTCGAGATCTGGGGGCTAGCTTCCGCCGAGCGTCTACGCAGACAGTTCAGCCAGATCAAAGGGATCGAGCACCTCGACAATTTAAATGATTTGCCCACTGATAGTGGCCTTCTGGTGGTGCGGGCTGATTATGTAACCGAGGTGCGTGCGTTGCAGCAATTGTGCGCACAGCAAAACGTTGCCCTGCGTTGCTCCACAGATCAGCAGTTGGCTGCGGCCTTTGTAGCAGCCGAGTTCGCTGAAAAAACCATCAAATTAATGACCAGCTCCGATGCGAATAATTTGACCGAACTCACTGTTGTCGAGCCAGCAACACTCGGCGCTTATGACGTCACGCTGCTGCGAGCCAAACCACCGTTGTTAGAGCCGATTAGCGAGCAAAATCAACAACGCATTGAGGATGTCTTGTACGGCAGTTCGTACAAGGGCATTACGGATTTAGTAACCAAATGGCTGTGGCCACGTCCGGCCAAAAAGGGGGTACGGATCTGCGCCAGACTTGGGATTTCACCGAACATGGTGACGATCACCGGTTTGGGGTTGATGCTGGTCGCGTGTGTATTGTTTTATCAAGGCAACTTCATCAGCGGTTTACTCGCAGGATGGTTCATGACTTACCTGGACACGGTCGATGGCAAACTGGCGCGGGTAACGGTGCAGTCGAGCAAGCTCGGGCATGTCCTCGATCACGGCATGGATATCATTCATCCACCGTTTTGGTATGTTTTTTGGGGAATGGCCCTGGGCAATTTGCCCGCGCCGTTCGACTTGACCCGAGTAGACATGATTTGGTTGCTCGTGCTCGGCTATATCTTCGGACGTTTCGCCGAGCAAATCTTCCTGGAATTCGGATCTATTTCGATGTTCACCTGGCGACCATTCGACGCTTACTTCCGTCTGGTCACCGCACGGCGCAACCCGTGCCTGATTATTTTGACGGTTGCCTGTTTGATGAGTCGTCCCGATTTGGGATTTATCGGCGTGGTGATCTGGACGCTCGCAACAACGGCAGTGCTAATCATCCGCTTGTTGCAGGGCGTATTAATTCGGATCCGCACCGGGCCATTGAAATCATGGATGGACGATCGCACGGCAGCCGCGAGCCACTACCCGAAAACCTTCCAGATCTTTTCTAGTACGCGCGGCGCTTACGCACCAGGGTAGCTAAAGACTCAGTCCGACTCATAGAGGATCTTTCAAAATTTCGAAATCAACCGAGTTTCGGGGCGTTTAGCTTAAGAAACTCCGTGAGTAGACGGCTGGTGTGCTCGGGCTGTTCCTGCTGTACCCAATGCCCGGCCCCCTCAACAATATGGACTCCCTGCATGTCAGTACACGCCTGCTCCTGCATCCGCTCGAGCGCGCCCGGGTTCTGATACGGACCCCAGTCTCTCGCGCCTGCGATGAACATGGACGGTTGATTGATCACGCGACCTGCGAAGATCTGCATGTCTGGATCGCCAAACGCCCTATACCAGTTCAGTCCGCCTTGAAAACCTGTTCTCGCGAATTCCGCGCTGTAAACATTCAACTCGTTATCGGGTAGCCAGGTGTTGGCCGCGATTTGGGCGGCTGTGGGCATTTCGGCCGCAACTGTATCAGCCATCCCCACATCGCCATCCATGATGTAGTACGTAGGCATTTTGGCCATTTCCACGGCGCTGCGTGCGGCAAGCCTGAATGGCTTGTTTCCACTCCAGTCAGCACTCTTGTAATGGTAATAGGCGCGAAGGAATGCATGAACGCCCTGTGCTGCATGCCACATATTGTCGTTGGCCTCGCGGGTCCGGTAGTAATGCTGGTAGTGGTTGCGTGCCCGCGGGAGCGCTGCGAGATCCTCAAACAGCGTATCGTCGATTGGGCCCAGGTTTTTCGCACTGGCGTTGGCATTATCGAACGGTGGCGGCGTACCACCGAAGGGCCCGCTCATCAGCACGACAGAATGGAAGATGTCGGGCCGAGTAATCGCACACCAGGCAGCAACCGGGGAGCCAAAGTCGTGACCGATCACTGACGCAGCCGACCGATACCCCAAGGCGAAAACGAGGCCGAGGACATCTCTCACGAGGTTCAGCCAGCGGTAGGATGCGAGATCGCCGTCGTAGCCGCCGTCCCAGCCCTTAGTCCGGCCATAACCGCGCTGATCGGGAGCGATTACGTGATAGCCGGCGTTGGCAAGCGGCACCATGACTTTTCTCCAGCTATAAGCTAGCTCAGGAAAGCCGTGCAGAAGCACAGCGAGCGGCCGATTGCTCTCCTCGAAACCGGCTTCCAACACGTGCATATCCAGGCCGTTAATCCCTTGGATGAAGCGCGACCGGATGCCCTGCGGAAGTATGTCTTGCGAGTAGGCCACTGCTTTAACCGGAGCCAGGTGCGCGAGGGGTCCCCAGAAACCGACCGCGGCTGCAAGTCCCTTCAGGAGTTGGCGACGGGTGACGCGTTCTCTGATCAACATTGTTCCACCGACATTTTACAGCGGGGATTGACATCCCTAAGTAATCCTCATGCGGTTCCGCTTCCCCCAAGACCCAATTCTTCTTTCATTTGATCGCTCATGACGAATTTCTGGATCTTGCCGGTAACCGTCATCGGAAATGCATCGACGAAACGGGTGTAGCGCGGGACTTTGTAGTGAGCGATTTGATCTTTGCAGAACGCGACGACCTCTTCGTGACTGCATTCCTGTCCGTCGCGTAGTTTGATCCAGGCGCAAACTTCTTCACCGTATTTTTCGTCCGGGATCCCGAAGACGCTGACATCCTGGATTTTCGGATTTCTGAACAGGAACTCCTCGATCTCGCGCGGATAGATGTTTTCACCACCGCGGATAATCATGTCCTTTACTCTGCCGACAATATTGCCGTAACCCTCATCATCGATGGTGCCGAGATCACCGGTGTGCATCCAACCGGCCGCATCGATCGCTTCGGTGGTTTTTTCCTCGTCGCCCCAATAGCCGAGCATGACGTTGTAACCACGCGTGCAGAATTCACCGGACTGCCCGCGCGGTACTACCCGGCCTTGTTCGTCTATAATTTTCGCTTGTACATGCGGGTGGATCCGGCCGACGGTAGACACCCGCTTTTCGATCGGATCCGACACACCGGTTTGGAAACTGACCGGGCTTGTTTCAGTCATGCCATAGCCGATAGTGACCTCGCTCATGTGCATCTGCTCGAGTACCCGCTTCATGACTTCGGTCGGGCAGGGCGCGCCTGCCATACAACCGGTGCGCAGACTGCTCAGGTCATATTGGCCGAAGTTAGGATGATCGAGTTCCGCAATGAACATAGTGGGCACGCCATGCAAAGCGGTGCATTTTTCCTCGGCAATGGCCTGTAATACGGGCTCGGGTTCAAATGCTTCAGAGGGGAACACCATGGTTGCGCCGTGGGTCACACAGGTGAGCACGCCCATTACCATGCCGAAACAGTGGTACAGCGGTACTGGAATGCACAGTCGGTCCTCGTGTGTGAAGACCATCCCCTGACCAAAGATATAGCCGTTGTTGACGATATTGAAGTGCGTCAGCGTGGCACCCTTGGGAAAGCCTGTGGTGCCACTGGTGAACTGGATATTCGCGGGGTCGTCCGGCTGGATGTTGGGGGTTAATTCGGCAATGGCAGCGCGTTCCGTATCACCGCCACGCGCTGCAACCTCCTGGAATCGAAAAAAACCCGGGAGCGCATCTGCACCCATATGGATCACCGTGCGTAAATCTGGCAGTCGTTCGGAATGAAGCTCGCCGGGTCTGCTGGATTCAATTTCCGGTGCCAACTTCCGGATCATGCCGGTGTAGTCGCTGCTCTTAAACTGCTCGGCAATCACAAGGGCGCGGCAACCGACTTTATTCAGCGCGTACTCAAGCTCGGCGAGACGATAAGCCGGGTTGATGTTGACCAGAACCAAACCAGCTTTCGCCGCGGCAAATACCGTAATCACCCATTCGATTCTGTTGGGCGACCAGATGCCAACGCGTTCTCCGGGTTTTAAACCCAGTGATACGAGTCCATTTGCGAACTCGCTGGCGGCATCAGCCAGTTGTCGATAGGTCCAGCGGATGTCCTGATGGCACACGACGACGGCCTCGCGCTCGCCCCACGTTTCCACTGCATCATCGAACGCCTGGCTGATGGTTTTATACAGCAGCGGCTTGGAACTCGTGCCTGAAACGTAGCTGAGTTTGCTCTGGGTCATATTTTTACTCTTGGGCAGCTTAGAATCGGTCAAAATTGTACGGGGCCAGGTCAATGTCAGGCTGCTTTCCACTGATCAGAGCAGCCACCGCCTGGCCCGATCCGGCACACATTGACCATCCTAGATGGCCGTGGCCAGTATTCAAGTAAAGATTTTGCAACGGTGAATGTCCTAAAATTGGCACGCCGTCAGATGTCATAGGCCTCAGGCCGGTCCATTCCTGTACCTTCGTTCGTTCAAAATACGGTTCGTATTGGGGAAAAATTCTAATCAGCAAGTCGAGCAAATTGCTGATGCGTCTCGCATTCAAGCTCGTATCGTAACCCGCGAACTCAGCCGTGCCGACGCTGCGTAAGCGATCGCCAAGCGGCGTAACACCGGCGTGCAGACTTTCGTCGATAACTGGCATTCTGGGTGGCTGTGCCCAGCCGTTCAAACGGGTCGTGACGGAATAACCTTTTACCGGTTGAACCGGAATTTTCAAATTAGCCGTTTTTGCGAGTAGCGGACTATAACTGCCGGCAGCCAGAACATAAGCGTCGGCGGTCAATACCTCCTCGGTCGTGCGCACTGACGAGATTGCGGCGCCATCACGCACCAATTCGGTCACGATTGTACTGAAGCGGAATTCCGCCCCGGCCCGCTGCGCGAAATCTGACATCGCCGAGCAAAACTGGAAGGCGTCGCCATGTTCGTCATCGGGATAATAGGCAGCACCGACGATCTCGTCTTTCACTGGCGCAATGGCAGGCTCAATCTCCACTGCTACGGTGCTGTCGAGAAGGCGGAAATTTACCCCATACTCGTGCAGACGCTCGGCGAACCCTGCAGTGGTATCAAGTTCTTTTTGCTCACGGAAAATCTTCATTGTGCCCTGGGTGCCGTGATCGTAAGGCACGTTGAGCTGAGCGCGTAGTTGCTGCAAGACTCTGAGGCTGTACTCGGCAATTCGCGCGTTATGCATAAGACTGCGGTGATAGCGTTGCGGGGAGGAATTGCGTAGAAATTTGAAACCCCAGCCCAGCATGGACGGCAGCGCCGACAGGCGTAGCAATAACGGCGAATCTTCATCGCCCAGATAACGCACGAGCCGCCACAGTACCCCGGGTTCATTCCACGGGTTCGCCTGTGATGGCGTGAGCATGCCGCCGTTTGCGAAACTGGTTTCAAGGCCGGGTCCGGCCTGGCGGTCGAGCACGCAGACTTCGTGTCCTTCGCGCACAAGGAAATATGCGGTCATCACACCGAGCAGACCCGATCCAATTATCAGAACCCGCATGCCACTCCTCGATTTTCCGCAGACGTTGTTATCTCGCCGCGAGCAGAATATCTTACCTTCTATTGCGTTGTGGAAGTGGAGGCAGAGCCCGTTGGTGCAAAAGATGCGACGCCGTGTATTGCTGCAACATGTAGCAGCAATACACGGCATGAGCATGACCGGCGCCGTTTCGCCC
Source organism: Gammaproteobacteria bacterium (assembly GCA_965225625.1). GTDB lineage: Bacteria > Pseudomonadota > Gammaproteobacteria > JADZEE01 > JADZEE01 > CBDDBH01. The sequence goes on along the minus strand of CBDDBH010000013.1, from coordinate 61,838 downwards.
GTGATATAGATCCGGCAAGCCTGCGTCCGCAACAAGGTGATGTTCTCGTTCACGCCGCTGGTTCGCGAGAGTCCTCGCCGATCAATGTGAGCGAAGTCGCATTCGAAACTGATCCGATTCCTGCCTTTCCCAGGATCCTGTCAGCGGATTGATTCGCTCGGAGTCGCGTTTCAACAAAGTGTTAATCATGCGCCTTTCGGTGGCGTCACTGGACAAACGCACCGCTGACAACGCGGTCGGTGGTATTGTGGTCTACTCCGCGATTTGTACCCATGAGGCATGCGCTGTGTCGGCCTGGCTGGATAAACAGAAAGAATTCATGTGTGAGTGCCATTTATCGCGCTTCAACCCGTACAAATTCGGTAAGGTGAGCAGTGGGCCGGCAGCGCGCAAGTTGCCGATGTTGCCGATACGGATCGCGCAGGGGAAAGTAGTTGTGGCCGCCCCGTTTACCAAACGTCCCGGTCCACCTCAGAAATAAGTTGCTGTGGAAAGCGCGATGAATGCATTCCGGGTGCTCGCTTGTTCGCTCATTGTGCTCGCCAGCGTGGCGAATGCAGCGCCACCCCCGTATTCACCGGTTACTGACGCGCGTTTGTTGAATCCCGAACCCGAAAACTGGTTACAGTGGCGTGGCAACTACGCCGGCTGGACTTACAGCCCGCTCGATCAGATCAATACAAGTAATGTCGCAGAGCTCACGCCCGTATGGACGTATTCGACGGGATCGTTGGAAGGGCACGAATCTCCGCCGATTGTGAATGACGGTTACCTGTTCATAACAACACCTGCGCATGAGGTGATCGCGTTAAATGGGCGCACCGGCGATGAGCTCTGGCGCTATCGCAAGGAGGTGCCGGAGGAATTGTTCCAGATGCATCCGACTAACCGGGGCGTCGCGTTATACGGGGACAAGGTCTTTGTAACGGCGACCGATGCGTGCGCGGTTGCGCTGGATGCTGTCACCGGCGAGGAAATCTGGGAAACCTGTGTCGCTGACTGGCAGGCGGGTTTTCACATGACGCTGGCGCCGCTGCCGATCCGCGGCAACATCATCATGGGCGTATCAGGCGCTGAATTCGGCGCTCGCTGTTTCGCCGTGGCGCTGGATGCAGAGACCGGAGAAGAGGTCTGGCGCACCTACACCATACCGGAACCGGGCAGCGAAACCTGGCCGGGTGATACCTGGGAGCACGGTGGTGGTTCTATCTGGAGCACTGCGACCTATGATCCGGAGCTCGATTTGATATTTTTCGGAACCGGCAATCCGGGTCCGTGGATTGCCGAGGTGCGCCCGGGTGACAATTTGTACACCAACTCGGTTCTGGCCATGGATCCCGACACTGGGGACATCAAGGCTCACCACCAATACCACTGGAACGGTGCCTGGGATTGGGACGAGATATCACCGCCGCTACTGATCGACGTCGAGCGCGACGGGCGAGCGTTTAAAGGCTTGGTGCACGCCGGTCGTAACGGCTATTTGTGGCTGCTGGAACGCGGCAAGAACAGTATCCGATTCGTCGACGCGGAGCCCTACGTTCGCCAGAACGTCTTTACGGCTATCGATCCCAAGACCGGGCGGCCCAGCTACGATCCGCACAAAATTCCCGGCATTGATAAAACCGCCCATTTCTGCCCATCGGTTTGGGGCGGTAAGGGCTGGCCACCGGAAGCCTACAACCCCCATACCAAGTTGTTGTATATCCCGGCTAACGAGAACCTGTGTTCGGTAATGCGCGGTTTCAAGCCTGAATATCGAAAGGGCGAGATGTACATGGGCTACTCCGTTCCGGAATTGTTTGAAAGCATCCGCCTGCACGCGGATGCCTTGAATGGCCCGAACGCACACATCGGCGAAATACAGGCGTGGGATTTATCCCAAGGCAAAGAGGTTTGGACGTTCAATATAAAGGAGATGAATTGGGGCTCGATTCTGGCCACCGCGGGCAATCTGGTGATCTCCGGTGGTAGCAACGATCGGGTATTCCGCGCATTGGACGCCGCGACCGGCGAGAAACTATGGCAGATGCGGCTCAATTCAGGCATCACCGCGGTGCCTGCGTCCTACATGCTCGACGGGGTGCAATACATCGCCGTGCAGGCTGGTTGGGGCGTTGACGCGGCCGAGATGCAAGCTACCTTCGATAACGCCATGCCCCACAAGACCGTGGTGCCGCAAGGCGGCGTGCTCTGGGTTTTCGCTTTGAGAGACAAAATACCCAGTCCGTAAGGGCTCGTACCCGCGTGCTAAAGTAGCGCGCCTGACACCACAGGGCAGCAAGATGTACGCGTGGGAATTCGATGAATACGGGGACTATCGCGAGGTCCTGAAATGGCGTGAGGTAGCGGATCCGAAGCCCGCGCCGGATGAGGCCTTGCTAAGCATCGCCGCCGCCGCCATCAATTTTCCCGATATCCTGCTGGTAACCGGAAAATACCAGTTCAAACCCGCTCTTCCAGCTATCCCCGGCATCGAAGCGGTTGGCACCGTGACCGCAGTGGGCGCGCAATGCGCGTTGAAGATCGGCGACCGGGTTGCCAGTCTGTTTCGCCCGTGCGGGGCATTCGCCGAACAGGGCTGCGTCAAAGCCGATACCAGCTTCGGCGTGCCAGACAGTATGCCCGACGAACATGCAGCCGCATTGTTGACAATCTACCAGACGGCGCATTTCGCGCTGGGACACCGGGGACACCTACAGGCAGGAGAAACCCTGCTTGTACACGGGGGTGCGGGTGGCGTAGGCACGGCGGCGATTCAAATCGGCAAAGCCTGGGGCGCAACCGTCATAGCCACAGCCGGGAGCAGTGAAAAGCTGGAAGTTTGCCGCCAGCAGGGGGCAGATCATGTCATTAATTACTCCACCGACGATTTCGTAGCCGCGGTGAAATCCATTACCGATGGCGCAGGGGCGGACGTGATCTACGACCCTGTCGGTGGCGATGTCTTCGACAAAAGCAGCAAATGTATTGCTTGGGAAGGGCGTCTGCTGGTTATCGGGTTCGCCGGGGGCCGCATCCCGGAAATTGCGGCAAACAGAATTTTGCTTAAAAACATGTCAGTCATTGGTTTGTTCTGGGGCAACTATGTCGATCGCAATCCAAAACTCCTGCAGACGGTCCATGCAGATTTGCTCGGGATGTATGCGCGCGGCGACATTGTACCGGTGGTCAGCCAGGTGCTGCCGATGACGGCGCTGTGCGATGGTTTAGACGCGCTGGAAACGCGATCGGCTTATGGCAAAATCGTACTGCAACGCGCCGATGTTGCGTCGCAACACTAAAGAAAATAGTATCGCCGACGGTGCTGCACATTAGCGTAGATGCATAGGCCTTAAACTGAAACTAAGGTAAATTATATATATTAATATATTTAATTATCAATTATTTATAAATATATATTAAAGTAAATTATATATTCTGTCGACGCCGTTATTGTCGCCAGAGCCGCCTTTTCGTTTATCGACAGGAACTGTAAATGAGCTCACCAGTCAGCTATGAACTTCAAGACTCCATCGGCGTCATCACGATCGATAGCCCGCCGGTTAATGCGCTCAGCCATGCCGTGCGGGTCGGTATTGTGGAGTGCCTGAAACAGGGGCGTGAAGATGACGATGCGCAGGCTATCGTGCTTATCTGCTCTGGCCGCACGTTTATTGCCGGTGCCGACATCACGGAATTCGATAAACCTATGCAAGACCCCTGGCTGCCCAGCATCGTGGCAGACCTTGAGGCTACGCAAAAACCGGTCATCGCGGCCATCCACGGTACCGCCTTGGGCGGTGGCCTGGAAACCGCACTGGGCTGCCACTACCGCTGCGCTGTGGCCTCGGCCAAGATCGGTTTGCCCGAGGTTTTGCTGGGATTGTTGCCCGGTGCCAGCGGAACCCAGCGTCTGCCACGGCTGATTGGCGCCAAGGATGCGCTGGAAGCGATGATCTCAGGCAAACCCATGGCAGCGGCCGTTGCGTTGGAGAAAGGTGCAATCGACAAGATCATTGATGGTGATCTGCGCAGCGGTGCGATTGATTACGCCAAGACGTTGGTCGCGGACGGCGCCGGTGCCCGCCGCATCAGCGAAATGCAGGTGCCGGGGCCGACATTGGCGGACGATTTCTTTGCCGAATATCGCACAAGCATGGCCCGCGCGACGCGGGGTTTTTTCGCACCTGAGCGCATCGTTCAGTGTGTTGAGGGTGCGGTAAATCTACCCTTTGAGGATGGGTTGCAGCGCGAGCGAGAGCTTTTCGACGACTGTAAGCAAAGCTCCCATTCCGAGTCCCAACGGCACCTGTTCTTTGCCGAAAGAGAGGTAGCGAAGATACCGGACATCGGTAAAGAAACGCCGCGTCGTGAACTGAACAAAGTCGCCATCATCGGGGCTGGCACGATGGGCGGCGGCATTGCGATGAATTTCGCCAACGCCGGCGTTGCGGTAACGGTTCTGGAGGTGGATCAGGAAGGTTTGGATCGCGGGCTCGGGATCGTGCGTAAGAACTATGAAACGACCGTCAAAAAGGGCCGGATGTCCGATGCACAACTGACTGAACGCCTGGGGCTTATTGCGGGCACGCTCAATTATGACGACCTGGCCGACGCGGATTTGGTCATCGAAGCGGTCTTCGAGAACATGGAGATCAAGAAACAGGTTTTTGCCCGGCTCGACGCGGTGTGCAAGCCAGGCGCAATTCTGGCGAGCAATACTTCGACGCTGGATGTTGATGCCATTGCTGCAGTCACTAAACGGCCCGAAGATGTAATTGGACTGCACTTTTTCAGCCCTGCTAACGTTATGGTGCTGCTTGAGATTGTGCGCGGTGCGAAAACCGCAAAAGACGTCGTCGCTACGGCCATGGCGATGTCCAAAACCATCCGCAAAGTTGGTGTCCTGGTAGGTGTTTGTTTCGGCTTCGTCGGCAATCGGATGTTTATTCCTTATGTTCGGGAATCTCAGTACATGCTGCTAGAGGGTGTTAAAGCTGAGCGTATCGACAAGGTTGCCTATGATTGGGGCATGGCCATGGGTCCAAGCGCGGTGCAGGATCTGGCCGGAATCGACGTTTTTTACAAACTCAATCAGGAATGGGAAGACCTACCGGACGACCCGGCATTTTGCCGCATGCTGACAGTGCTTGCCGAAAAAGGTTGGTTCGGGCAGAAGACCGGCCGCGGCATGTTCACCTACGACGAGCGTCGCAAACCGTCTCCGGATCCGGAGGTTGAGGCGCTGATTGCCGAAGAAACGCAGCGCCTGGGCGTTGAACAACGTGATGTCACGGATGACGAGATTATCGAGCGCCTGTTCTACGCAATGATCAATGAGGGCGCCTTGATCCTGGAGGAGGGCATTGCGCTGCGGCCCAGCGACATAGACGTGATCTTCGTCAATGGCTACGGTTTCCCACGCTATCGCGGAGGCCCCATGTTTTACGCCGACACGGTCGGCATCAAAACGGTTTACGACAAGGTACTCAAGTTTCGCGAGCGTTACGGTGCACGCTATTGGACGCCGGCGCCGCTGCTGGAAAAACTGGCCGCAGAAAATAAGACCTTCGTTGATTGGGCCGCTGCGCGTTAGCGGGGCTTCCAGCGAGCCTTGTGGGTTAGCTCGCCGATGAGCGAGATATATCTGGTCCGTCACGGTCAGGCAGCCTTTGGAGCCCGCAACTATGATGAGCTGTCGGCACTTGGTCACCGGCAGGCGGAATTGCTGGCCGACTATTGGTCGGTTTTAGGGCTGGGTTTCGATGCTGTGTATGCCGGGGAACTCGACCGCCAGATCGACTCAGCGAACACAGCGCTAAAGCGTCTTGCCGAACGTGGTGCCAAGACGCCGGCGCTAGAGATTCTTGGCGAATTCAACGAGTTCAGTTTTCAGCCCATCTTAAAAAGTCACACCGAAAACCTGCGAACCAGCGAGCCTCCCGTCGACGTGGATTTAAAGGCTATCTGGTCGGACAGGCGTGCGTGCTATGGGTTTTTGGAAGGCGCACTGCACAGTTGGGTAAGGGATGAACTTGTCGGCGCTGAAATCGAACCACGGCGTGAATTCTGCGAGCGTTGTGTGGCGGGATTGCAAAGCGTCATCGAGCGGCATGGCCGAGGCGCGAGGGTGGCGGTTTTCAGCTCTTCGGGAGCGATATCGGTCATCCTGCAACACGTTCTGGGGATCGACGACACGACCACGGTTGGCTTGGAATTGCAGATGTATAACGCTTGTGTGACGCGGTTGCTGTACAACGATGAGCGGGTATCGATGGCTTCGTTTAATACCATCGGTCATCTGGAAGCGGCCGGCGACACAAGTTTGATTACGTATTTGTAATAGGGTTAGCCACGCCGTCAAGCTAACGACAATTATTTGACCCCTCACCCGACCGCCAGGGATGGCGGAAATGCAGGTAATGCACGACTACAGGATGTAGGAGGTAGGGCGAAGCACGCTTACAGGACGTAGGCGTTAGAACGACGCAGGAGCCAAAGTCGAGGAGCTAGAGCCGAGGAGCAATTACCTGCCAACCCCTTCTCCCGCGAGGGGAGAGGGGCTTAAGAATTGGGCGGAGAGTAGGTATGGATTCTGATCTTTTTGATTTGAGCGGCAAAATTGCAATAGTCACAGGTGCGAGCCGGGGGATTGGCGAATCGACGGCTAGGTTGCTCGCACAGTATGGGGCACACGTAATCGTTGCGAGTCGCAAACAGGAAGCCTGCGCGAGCGTCGCCGCGCAAATCAACGACGCCGGGGGCAGTGCTGAAGGCTTTGCCTGTCACATCGGTGAGCTTTCACAGATTAAGTCGCTGTTTGAGCACGTCGATGCGACCCACGGACATATTGATATTCTGGTCAATAACGCCGCGACTAATCCCTACTTCGGTCATGTACTGGACATCGAGCCTTCGGCATACGACAAAACCATGGACGTGAATCTGCGTGGATTTTTCTTTATGTCAGTCGAAGCAGGCAAAAGAATGCGGGCCTCAGGCAGGGGTGGTTCGATTGTTAACGTCGCCTCAGTTGATGGCGTCACGCCCGGCGATCAACGTGCGGTCTACTCGATCACAAAAGCCGGGATCATCAATATGACTAAGGCTTTTGCATTGGAATGCGGTCCTCACAATATTCGGGTCAATGCGGTGTTACCCGGCATTACGGAAACCAAATTCGCCAGCGCGCTGACCGAGAACAAGGAGATCTACGACCGCGCAATGCAGCGCACTGCGCTTGGGCGAATGGCACAGCCCGAAGAGGTTGCGCCGGCGATCCTGTACCTCGTGTCCGCTGCCGCGAGTTATGCTACCGGTAGCATCGTGCCGGTCGATGGTGGTTTCCTGATTTGAATTTTTCGCGAGCTATTGTGTGTCCATGTACCCCGAGTTAACCGACAAAGTCGTACTCGTTACCGGCGCCGCGGCCGGGATTGGACTTGAGACCGCCAAATTGTTTGCAGCGAACGGTGCGCGTTTGGTGATTGCGGATCTCGATCCCGAGCTCGCACATCGCGCCGCGGCCGACATACAGGAAGCGGGCGGTGCCGCAATATTCGTGGAAGTTGATGTGTCGCAGGCAGTGGATGTCGAGTTGATGGTGGCTGTGGCGGTCGAACATTACGGTCGTTTGGACTGCGCAATAAATAACGCCGGGGTGGACCACAAACCGCAGCGTTTGGAAGATTGCACGGAAGCAGATTGGGATCGCACCATTGCCATCAATCTTAAGGGCGTGTTCCTGTGCCTTCGCCAAGAGTTGCCGGAGATGACCAGACAAGGCGGCGGTGTCATCGTCAATACCGCTTCCATCGCGGGTTTGGGTGGCGCTCCCAAGCTGGCCCCTTATGCCGCCAGCAAGCACGGTGTAGTCGGATTGACTCGTACGGCGGCGGTTGAATATGCCACGCGCGGTATTCGGGTTAACGCGGTATGCCCGAGCTACACACGTACCCAAATGGTAGCTCGCGTGCTGGAGGCCCAACCAGATTTGGCGGACAAATTTGCAAATGCCAGCCCCATGAAGCGCCTTGGTGAACCGCAGGAAGTAGCGCGTACCATTGTCTGGCTGTGTTCGGATGCGGCGTCGTTTATCAACGGTCAGGCTGTGGCCATCGACGGGGGTATTACTGCCTGGTGAGGCAGGGCATCCGTTGGCTTGAGCGCCAGTGAGTTAGAACTGCTCTCTGAGTCGGCGCCTCAGTACTTTACCGCTGGCATTGCGCGGTAGTTCGTCGACAACGGCAAATGATTTGGGTGTCTTGAAACCAGCGATGTGTTGCCGCACATATTTTGTGAGTTGTTGTTCGTCCAGAGTCGTACCCGCCGCCAGAACGATAATGGCTTTGACGGCTTCGCCCCAGCGTTGATCCGGAACGCCGATAACCGCCACGTCCGCCACGCAAGGATGTCCAAACAGTACGTTCTCAACTTCAGCGGGGTATACGTTTTCTCCGCCGCATATGATCATGTCTTTGATACGGTCGTGCAGAAAAACGTAGCCATCAGTGTCGAGATAGCCGGCATCACCGGTGTATAGCCAGCCATCACGAACGGTCTGTGCAGTTGCATCGGGGCGCTGCCAATAGCAGCGCATCACCGACGCGCATTTGAGGATGATTTCGCCGACCTCGTCGGCCTCACAATCCAGGCCCTGCGTGTTTACCACCCGTAACTCTATGCCAGGATACGGCTTGCCTACCGAACGCAATTTGCCAAGTTTGCCGTGATGCATATCCGGTGGCAGGTAGGTACCGAGCCCCAGACTTTCAGTGAGGCCGTAGACATGTACGAAACCACATCCCAGGCGCCCGGTCGCGCGAGCCAGAATATCCTCGGCCATGGGCGCTGCGCCATAGACCACAGTTTGTAACGAAGTAAAGTCGGTGCTTGCAGCGGCCCGATGCGATATGAGGCTGTCAATAACGGCCGGCACCAACAGCGTATCTGTTATGCCATGACGCGGTATGGCGTCGAGGATCTGCGCGGGGTCTGGCAACTTCATGATCATGGCCGTGGCCCCGCCAGCGATGGCAAGGTTGAAGATGTTGTAGCCGGCGACATGAAACATAGGCATGCAGACCAAGGCGACGGCGGTGTCGGCATAGTCGCCCCAGCCGGTGCCACGACACGACTGCAGCGTCGCGGCGTAGTGCGCATTTGTGTGGCAAACACCTTTAGGATGTCCTGTAGTGCCGCTGGTATAGAGTTGCATCGTATCGTCGCTTGGCCTGGCTGCCAGCGCCGGATCCCGACTGCTCTGTGCAGCCGTCACGTCATCGAACGCGGGCCAGCGGGGATGTTCTCCATGTAGTGCAAAAATGTGTTTGATTGATGCGAGTTCCTGCTCGATTGATTCCACAAGTTCGTAGTGTTCACGCCCCACCAGCAGTATCTCCGCGCCTGAGTCATTGATAATGAAATTCACTTCCGGCGCGGCCAGACGCGCGTTAACCGTGACGATGGTGGCGCGTGCCTTGAGTGCCCCATATAAGGTCTGGGCGAATCTGTAAGAATTGAAATCGAGTATCGCAATGCGGCTATTGGTTTGGGTTCCTGCCGCGATGAACGCGTTTGCAACTTGATTTGAGTGATCGTCAAGGTCGGTATAGCTGTAGCTTTTATCCTCAAAAATGCAGGCAATCGCATCGCCGCGCGAACGCGCATGTGCGCGAATCATGTTTGCCATTACCCAATCGGGAGCGGAAGGATCCGACGTCATAATGGCGACCGCAGATAAAAGCGGTGCGCGAACTTCGCGTGCAGTCTGCGCAATGGCTTAGCCCCTCGCTCCTTGCGGGAGAGGGGTTGGCAGACAGCCGCTCCTCGGCTCTTGGCTCCTGCTTCGCTCTACCTCGTCCATCCCTGGACTCGTGCGTTGTCTGCATTTCCGCGATCCATGGCGGTCGGGTGAGAGTGTCATTAGATCACATTCATCGAGCGCAAATGCTCGATTTCCTCAGTGTTAAATCCCCAGTCACCCAGGACCGCTGCCGAGTGTTCGCCTGCGTGCGGAGGTGGGCTGGGTGTTTCGCTTTGAGTGCGACTGAAGCGCGGCGTCGGCGCCGGCTGGGTGACACCTTCTATATCGATAAAGGTGCCACGGGCGCGATTATGCGGATGCTGCGGCGCCTCATCCATATCCAATACTGGCGAAACGCACGCATCCGAGCCTTCCAGCAACTCGCACCACGCGTCGCGCGATTTCGTTTGGAATACCGCGGCCAGTGCCTGTTTCATTTCCGGCCAGCGTTCAGAGTCCATGCGCCGATGCTGAAAATCTGGATCGCTTAAGCCGCACTTGGCTAACAAAATGTCGTAAAACTTGGCTTCGTTCGCGCCGACTGCAAGGTACTTACCATCCGCGCATTCATAGCTGGTATAGAAGTGAGCACCGCCGTCAATGCGATTTTGACCGCGCTCGTGCCATGCGCCCAAGGATTGCATTCCGTAGGCCATCGACATTAACGCTGCAGCGCCATCGCTCATGGCCGCATCGATAACCTGGCCTTGACCGGATTGCCGCGTTTCGAGCAGCGCGCAGACTATGCCGTAGGCCAGCACCATGCCGCCGCCGCCAAAATCGCCAACCAGATTAAGCGGCGGTACCGGTGGGTTTTCGGGTGGGCCGATTCCATGCAAAGCGCCCGACAAGGCAATGTAGTTGATGTCGTGCCCGGCAGTATGTGCAAGCGGTCCGGTCTGCCCCCATCCGGTCATGCGACCGTAGATGAGTTTTGGATTACGCTGCAGGCAGATATCGGGTCCGAGACCCAGGCGTTCCATTACGCCGGGGCGAAACCCCTCAATCAGACCGTCAGCGTTTTGCAGCAAACGCAGAGCGGTCGCGGCGCCTTCGGCTTGTTTGAGGTCCAGGGCCAGCGAGCGGCGGCCACGATTGAGCACACCATGTCGACCTGGGTTGTAAACATCCCATTTTTGGTCGGCGTAATCCTTGAGCGGTGTCTTTCGATCGATGCGCACGATCTCTGCGCCCATGTCGGCAAGCATCATCGCCGCGAATGGAGCCGGTCCGATACCCGCGAACTCGACAACCCGAACTCCGTGCAGCGGGCCCACGCGCTGTCCCAATCAGCCGATATCCCAATCAGGCGGATTGTCTATCTCGATCACTCGCCCCGCCGGATCCGCCAGTGCATCGAGTTGGCGCATCTCATCTGCGGTGAGCTCGAAATCAAATATCTCAAAGTTCGCCAGGCAATGTGCTTTGTTGGAAGTCTTGGGTACCGCCGCTACGCTATCCTGTTGCATCAGCCAGCGGAGCATGACCTGCTGCAAAGTCTTGTTATGCCGGCGCGCAATGGGCGTCAATACCGGTCTATCTGCATCCAGATGTTTGCCTTGTGCCAGCGGGCTGTAAGCCGTGACAACGACGTCTTTACTGCGTGCATAATCGAGAACCGGACGTTGCGACAGGCGCGGGTGATATTCCACCTGGTTGCAAACGATATCCGCGCCGCACTCTTCGATTGCCTCGCGCATGAGTTTCACGGGAAAGTTACTGACGCCGATATGTCGGGTTTGTCCGGAGAGCTGCAATGCGCTCATTGCGTCGAGGGTCTCTGCCAGTGGCGTCGTACGGTTGGGCCAATGGATTAAGAATAAATCGACATAGTCAGTATTTAGCGCCTGCAGACTCTCTTCCAGCGAACGCTTCACGTCGTCGCGCGCGAGCCGGTCGTTCCAGACCTTGGTTGTCAAGAAAATATCTGCGCGCTCCACGCCAGACGTGGCGATTCCGCGTCCCACCTCAGTTTCGTTACCATACATCCGCGCCGCATCGATGTGGCGATAGCCGATCTCTAGCGCGTAACGAACCATTTCCGTGCACGTGGCACCCGATAGATCCCAGGTACCAAAGCCCAGTGCAGGCATTTTTGTTGCTTTTATTGTGCGATATTCCATGGGGTCGAAATTCTATTACATGTTGCTACTATCGGGTTATTAGTAATTCGGGAATAATGACAGTTAAACTGGCATCTGAACAAAATTCGACGCGCACCTGCTGGGCGGTCGTTCGGAGACCACAATGACTGAAGCTCAATTACCCGCACAATTCGAACCGCTCGAAGCCCATCTGCAGTGGGCTTTGCCAACCGAGTACGCCCGTAACCAACACCGTAATCGGGCCAAGATGGCAGATATTCAAGCCTTCTATGACGCGATTTTCCCGCGCATGGAGCAGGTTATCGACCATCTCAATGGCTTTCCACTCGACGATATGCCGGCAGCAGAGCAACGTTTGTTGTATTTAGCGCTGTCATTGGCCGAGGTGGCCAACGCAGTGGAGCTGTTCAAACAACCGGACGTCATTGACGGCTTCCCCCCTGAGCGTTTTATCCCCTCGCCCAACACTGTGGAGTAATAATTGATGAGCGCGAAAGCTGAGTCACTGACGAGCGTTAATCGTAAAGCGGAGAAAACAGTTTGGACAGCAGGCGTACCCGGCTTAGCGACGGATCCGGTTCCGGTGGAACCTTATGCCTCGAGCGAATATTTCGAACGCGAGCGTGAGGCGATTTTCAAGCGCTGCTGGCTCAATGTTGGTCGGATCGACGACATCCCTGAGGCCGGTGACTATTTCCTGCAGGATCTCGCGGTTTGCCACACGTCATTGTTAATCGTGCGCGGCAACGACGACGTTGTTCGTTCATTCCACAACGTTTGCCAGCATCGCGGTAACCACGTCGTGTGGCAATCCTCTGGACGGCGTCGGAGCACGTTCACCTGCAAATTTCACGGTTGGAGCTACGACACGAAAGGCAGACTCGTCGGTGTTCCCGACGAAGACAATTTTTTCGAATTAAACAAAAATAACCGCGGACTCAAGGAAGTCACCACAGACGTATGGCGGGGATTTATTTTCATTAACCTCCAGGACCAGCCAGAACAGTCGCTGGATGAGTATCTGGGCGATGCGGGGCGCGCGCTTGGGCGTTATCCGTTCGAAAAGATGACGGTTGCTTATCCTTACCGTCCAGAGATCGCTGTCAATTGGAAGGTGCTGCTGGATGCGCAGCAGGAGGGATATCACGTCCCGACCCTTCATAAGATATCGTTAGCGCCGTCAGTCGCGAAATTGAATGGGGGCATATATCGGTCGCACAGTTTTGAAGCCTACGGACCCCACCGGCGCATCAGTACGCCTGCTAATCCGCATTTTGAACCGAATCCGACGGCTGGGTTGTCCGCCCAATATGGCACCGGCGCGGCGGATGCGTTCGCGGGTATTTCCGAGGCAGCGGGGGCCGAAGCAGATGTCATGCACGGGATTTTTGATTTCACCGTCATATTTCCCAATTTCGTCATTGCCACGCTTTATGGGACTTATTTCACCTATAACCTCTGGCCGTTGGCGGCGGATCGTACGATTTGGGATATTCGAATGTATTACCCGCGCCCACAATCGGCCGGACAAATGTTCGCTAATGAATACGGCCGTATTGTCCTGCGCGATACCCTGATCGAAGACGCCAGCGTGCATGAGCACATACAGGCGGGGTTGAAATCGGGTGCGCTCACTGATTTTAAATTTCAGGACGAGGAAGTAGCTTGCCTGCACCAGTATGCGGCGGTCACGGCCTATGTAGAAGGGCGCGATCCGGTGGGAATTCTGGCCTAACCCGCATATTTCATGAAGGATCCTGGATGCTCGCGCAGGACGCGTGCGGCTGGAGCGCCAAGCATAGCCGTAGCTATGGATGGCGTGAAGCGCAAGCTCAGGCGTGCGCGGACCCGCGAGCACCAGGATAGCCGCGCGATGCGGTACAAACTGTCCTTTGCCGTCATTGACACGGAACCTTTACACCGCCCGGGTTTCACTCGCATCGCGTGGCGTGACCGCCAGGGATGGCGGAAATGCAGACCATGCAGGAGCGTTTGTCTGCCCTTCGTGAAATAGGCGGGCTAAACCACGGGTGACTGCGGTGATCGCGAGTCAGAGGTTCTCGACGACCAATCGCTGCAGGCTGATCCGGATCTCATCCGGGATGCGTACAGGCTTTTGAGTAGCCCGGTCAACGTATACGTCAACCATATATCCCGTGGCTGCCGCATCGATTTCACCGACCACAAACAGGCCGAATTCATAGCGGGCGCTTGAATTACCCAGCTTTGCCGTTCGAACACCGCATTCGATTTTGTCCGGTAGAGCGACACTACGGTGGTAGCGGCGCAGGTTTTCAACGGTAAAGGGCTGTAGGGCGCCGGACATCAGATCCAGACCTTCATCGCTGACCAGGTAATGCATGATTGCACTGTCAAATAACGCATGATAGCGAGCGTTATTCAGATGGCCGAAACCATCGTGGTCATTCCAGCGCAGTTGAATCGGGTAGAAATACGCAAAATTCTCGCGTTTCTCGGTCTTATCCAAGGGAAATTCTGTCATAGCGGGCATATTGCACCAAGGCGACATACGATGCACCGGAGAGGTTGGTTGATATTGTGAAACCAGATACCGTTAGTGTATGTATGACTTTGCAATCATTGGCGGGGGCATTATCGGCGCCTCCGTGGCCTGGCAACTTAAACAGCGGCTGCCGGACGCCAATATTGTGCTCATCGAAAAAGAGCCGCTTCTCGCCGAACATCAATCCAAACATAACAGTGGCGTTATCCATGCGGGCGTGTATTACGAGCCGGGCAGTTTAAAGGCTGAATTCTGTCGAACGGGAAATCGGAGTACCAAAGAATTCTGCCGCGAGCACGGCATTAAGTTCGAAGAACCCGGCAAGTTGCTGGTGGCGACCAATGAAATCCAAATCGAGCACATGCAGGCGTTGTACGAACGGGCGCAGGCGAATCAAATCGAGATCGAACGTGTTGATCAGACCGAACTAAAGCAGCGGGAACCCAACATTGTGGGGCTCGAAGCGCTGTTTGTGCCGAGTTCAGGTATCGTCAATTTCGCAGAAATTGCACATCGGATGGCCCGATTGTTTCAGGGACTGGGTGGCCAGGTGAAACTCGGTTGCCGCGTATTGCGTGTGGATGAGGCGTCGGACGGGGTGACAATACACGTCAGTCATGGCTCCCTTAGGGCCCGTCGCCTGATTGCTTGCGCAGGGCTGTTTGCCGATCGCATGGCGCTTGCAGCCGGCGCGAAAGCTGACTTTCGGCTGATCCCGTTTCGCGGTGAGTTCTTCCAGCTACGGCCGGAGCTGAACCGGCTGATCAAGCATTTGATCTATCCTATTCCGGAACCTGGGCTACCATTTCTGGGGGTGCATTTAACCCGTACCATCGACGGTGGAATCACTGTGGGGCCCAACGCGGTGCTGGCGTTCGCTCGCGAGGGTTACAGCAAGACTGCGATTGATTACCGCGATCTGATGGAAATGGCGGCTTTCGGCGGCTTCTGGCGAATGCTCAAAGGCAACCTGCGAGTAGGCATGCGGGAACTACGCAACTCGTGGTCACAACACGCATACCTGCAAGAGGTGCGTCAATATTGTCCGCAACTCACGCTCAATGATCTGCGTCCTCATGCTTCCGGCGTACGTGCGCAGGCGGTCAGCAGGGAAGGGGAATTACTGCACGATTTCCTGTTCATAGAGACTGAAAATAGCCTACACTTGTGCAACGCACCATCGCCGGCCGCGACTGCCGCATTACCGATCGGTCGTCATATCGTCGAGCGTGCGTTGCGGCAAGCTGGGTAAATTTTGCAACATCCGTGCTTAGAACATTTGTAGCTTTATAAATATATATAATTCAATTTATTAATCATTATAGTTAAGGTAAATTATATGAATGGACCAGTGGTAATTGCCGGTATTGCGCGCACTGCGCAAGGTGGATTCCAAGGTGCTCTGGCAGCCAAGACTGCGCCTGAGTTGGGTGCTGTGGCTATCCAGGCGGCACTGACGGACGCCGGGGTCGCTGCAGAGGACATCAGCGAGACGATTATGGGCTGCGTGCTAGCGGCAGGGCAGGGGCAGGCGCCGGCACGGCAGGCCTCACTGGGGGCGGGGATCCCGCAGAGCGTTGGCGCGACGACCGTGAATAAAATGTGCGGATCCGGTATGAAAGCGATTATGTTGGGTCACGATGCCATTCTCGCCGGCACTGCCGATGTGATCGCCGCGGGTGGCATGGAAAGTATGACAAACGCACCCTATTTGCTGCCCAAAGCCCGTGCCGGCTTGCGCATGGGGCACGCTGAGGTGGTCGATCACCTGTTTTTGGATGGACTTGAGGACGCCTATGACCGCGGCCGGTTGATGGGAAGTTTTGCAGAGGCCACAGCGTCCCGCTATGGATTCAGCCGTGAGCAACAGGACGCATTCGCGGTCGAATCTTTGCTGCGCGCACAAAAAGCAATTGCTGACGGCGATTTTGAACAAGAAATTGCCCCGGTGACGATTACCTCGCGCAAAGGTGACAGCGTTGTGGCCACCGATGAACAACCCGGAAACGCTAAAATTGACAAGATCCCCGACCTGCGCCCCGCCTTTGCGAAAGACGGCACCGTTACCGCGGCCAATTCCAGTTCTATTTCCGATGGTGCCGCTGCCTTGGTGTTGATGCCCGAGGTTGAAGCCGAGCGGCGTGGCGTTGGCGCACAGGCTAGGATTCTGGCGCACACCGCGCATGCACACGAGCCCGAATGGTTTACAACGGCGCCGGTTGGCGCCATCAATAAACTGCTGGATAAACTAAGCTGGAGCAAGGACGACGTCGATCTATTCGAGATAAATGAAGCCTTCGCGGTGGTCACCCTCGCGGCGATGCACGATTTGGAATTGCCCCACGAAAAAGTAAACATCCGCGGGGGCGCCTGTGCGTTGGGACACCCCATTGGGACTTCGGGAGCGCGCATTGTCGTGACGCTGCTGCGGGCTCTTCAGGACCAGGGCCTGAAACGCGGAATCGCGAGCCTTTGCATTGGCGGTGGCGAGGCTACCGCGATTGCGATAGAGGTTATAAATTAGATTATAAAATATCTATAAACATTTATTTTTATTAAATTTTTAGATCCAAAAGCTGTAGACCCTCTGACGACACCAGATCGCCTTCCTTGAAATGAATGGCGCTCACGATGCCGTTGCCGGGTGCCGTAATCGTGTGCTCCATCTTCATGGCTTCCAGCACCATCAGTGCTGCGCCTTTAACGACATGAGAGCCCGGTTCCACCAGCACTTTGACTACCGTTCCCGGCATCGGCGCGGTCAACCTGCCGGTCGCGAGTTCCGCATCCGCATGCTTTGCAGCGGGATCGAACAGCGACAGCGGATAGTTTGTGCCGTTGAGGATCACCACCAACTGTCGATCTTCACCCACAATTTGGGGCTGGAGGCGCTGCCCGCTGAGCAGTACCGTCAAATTACCGTCCGAGGCGCTGACGCTGGCCGATTGCTCGCCACCCGGCAGCGTCAGCCGGTACCCGCCAGCGGTGGTCCGCACAGTGACTGGTACACGCTCGCCAGCAATCTGAAATTCGACTAAGGAAAAACCTTCCCCGTTCATCCGCCAGATCGTCGCATCATCCCAGGGTGAGTAAGGATCCTCGGATTTCATAGCGTTTGCGGCATTCGTGCGACCGCGTTCGGCCACTACAGACAACGTGGCAATTGCCAACACGGTGTCGTCGGGTATCGCCGCGGGCACTATCAGACTGTCAATGTGGCGACTGATAAATTCGGTATCGACCCCACCAGCGCGCATTTCTGCATGGCCGACCAGCTCCAGCAGGAATTCACGATTGGTTGTGACGCCCACCAGCTCTGTCGCGCGCAGGGCACCACGCAGACGTGTCAACGCCTGGCGGCGATCGGGGCCCCAGGCAATCACTTTGGCCAGCAGGGGATCATAATGAACGGATACCTCATCACCACTGCGCACGCCGGTATCGATACGGACCAGATTATCGCCGGCGGGAAACCTCAGATGGGCTATTTGTCCTGTCGCCGGCAGGAAATCGCGTGTCGGGTCCTCGGCATACAGACGTACCTCGATCGCGTGCCCGTGTAGTTCTAGTTCTTGCTGCTGGCAAGGTAATGGTTCGCCGGCGGCTATACGGATCTGCCATTCCACCAGGTCCTGACCCGTTACGAGCTCTGTAACGGCATGCTCGACCTGCAGACGCGTATTCATTTCCATAAAATAAAAGTCATCGTTGCTGTCGACGATGAACTCAACCGTGCCGGCATTGCGGTAGCCTACAGCCTGCGCCGCGGCAACGGCCGCGGCGCCCATCGCTTGCCGACGCTCGGCGCTGAGCCCCGGCGCCGGCGCTTCTTCCAGCACCTTTTGATGGCGGCGTTGTACCGAGCAATCACGTTCGAACATCGATACTGAACCGCCATGCGCATCGCAGAACACCTGGATCTCAATATGCCGCGGTGTAAGCAGGTATTTTTCCAACAACATGCGCTCATCGCCAAAGGCGCTGGCGGCCTCACGCCGGGCGGAATCCAGCGCGGCGCGGAAATCCTCAGCTTTTTCTACCACCCGCATGCCTTTACCACCGCCTCCGGCCGACGCCTTGATAAGCACCGGGTACCCGACTTTGGCGGCCTCGTGCTCCAGCGTTGCGTCTGCCTGGTCCGCGCCAAAATAGCCGGGCACTACCGGCACGCCTGCGTCATTCATAATGGCTTTTGCAGCGCTTTTTGAACCCATTCGCTCGATAGCGGCTGCCGGCGGACCAATAAAGACCAGCCCGGCGTCGACACAGGCTTGGGCGAATGCAGCGTTTTCAGCGAGGAATCCGTAGCCGGGGTGTATCGCATCTGTATGTGTCGCCCGTGCCGCTTCCACGATCCGATCACTTCGCAGGTAGCTGTCGCGCGCGGGAGCTGGACCAATCTCGACGGCTTCGTCGGCCAAGTGAACATGTAATGCGCCAACGTCGGCACTTGAATAGACGGCAACGCTGCCAATCCCCATTCGGCGCGCGGTTTTGATGATCCGGCAGGCAATTTCGCCGCGGTTAGCGATAAGAATTTTTTCAAACACGCAAATTACATCCGGAAGACGCCGAACTGTGTCGGTTTTATCGGTGCATTGAGTGTCGCGGAGATGCCGAGTGTCAGGACTGTGCGTGTGTCTTTCGGATCGATGACGCCGTCATCCCACAGGCGCGCACTGCCGAAGTAGGGATGACCTTCAGCGTCATACTGATCTCTGATCGGTGCTTTGAAATCCTCTTCGTCCTGCGCTGACCATTCGTCACCACGCGCTTCCAGAGAGTCGCGTCGCACTTGCGCCAGCACACTCGCCGCCTGTTCCGCGCCCATCACCGAGACGCGGGCATTCGGCCAGGTCCACAGAAAGCGTGGAGCATATGCACGCCCGCACATGCCGTAGTTTCCGGCGCCAAAGCTGCCGCCGATGATAACCGTGAATTTCGGGACCGTGGCGCAGGCAACCGCGGTCACCAGTTTTGCGCCGTCTTTGGCAATACCACCGGCCTCATATTTGCTGCCGACCATAAACCCCGAAATATTCTGGAAAAATATCAAAGGGATGCCACGTTGGCAGCAAAGTTGAATGAAATGCGCTCCTTTCAATGCCGATTCGGAAAACAGAATCCCATTATTGGCCACGATCCCCACGGGGTAACCGCCAATGTGGGCAAATCCGCACACCAACGTGGTCCCGTAAAGTTGCTTGAATTCATCGAATTCGCTGGCATCGATAATTCGCGCCAGGATCTCCCGAACGTCGTACGGTTGGCGTATATCCGCAGGCACAACAGCATACAATTCGTCAACTGGATACAGTGGTTCGCGGGGTTCGCGCACTTTCAGCGGATTGCTTTTCGTCAGATTCAAGTTTGCGACGCAGCGGCGCGCTAACTGCAACGCGTGTTCGTCATCGTTGGCATAATGATCCGCCACACCGGAGACACGGGCATGAATATCGGCGCCACCTAACTCCTCAGCAGTCACTGTCTCGCCGATTGCTGCTTTTACCAGCGGCGGGCCGCCGAGAAAAATTGTGCCTTGCTCGCGCACGATAATCGCCTCATCCGACATTGCCGGCACGTAGGCTCCGCCCGCCGTACAGGACCCCATAACCACCGCGATCTGGGAAATTCCACGGGCGGATAACTGCGCCTGGTTAAAGAATATTCGTCCAAAATGTTCCCGATCGGGAAAAACCTCTGCTTGCTGCGGCAAAAATGCACCTCCAGAGTCGACTAAATAGACACATGGCAGATTGTTTTCACCCGCTATTTCCTGCGCCCGCAGGTGTTTTTTCACGGTCAGCGGGTGATAAGTCCCGCCCTTTACGGTCGCATCATTGACGACGATCACGCATTCAGTGCCGCTGATGCGACCAATCCCGGTAATAATGCCGGCGCAGGGCAGGGGATCGTCGTAGACCTGGTAGGCGGCGAATTGTGACAATTCTAGAAAGGGTGAGCCGAGATCCAGCAAGCGGTGCAGTCGATCGCGAGGCAACAGTTTGCCGCGCTCGACGTGGCGCAGCCGTGCGCGCTCACCGCCACCCTGGACAATTTCGATAACTTTCTCGTGCAGGTCCGAGACCAAAGACTGCATCGCCTCGTTACTGGCACGTGATTGTTCGGATTGCAGCTCGAGATTGGTCTGTATGGCAGCCATACGGCGGATCTCAAGCAGATTCGATGAACAATTCGCGCCCGATCAACATGCGCCGGATCTCGCTGGTCCCAGCGCCGATTTCGTATAGCTTGGCATCGCGCAGCAACCGGCCCGTCGGGTATTCGTTGATATAGCCATTGCCGCCCAGCGCCTGGATCGCCTGCAGTGCCATCCAGGTTGCACGCTCTGCGGAATAGAGGATGGCACCGGCTGCGTCTTTTCGCGTGGTTTCGCCGCGATCACAGGCTTTGGCGACGGTGTAAACGTAGGCTTTGCAGGCATTCAGGGTGGTATACATGTCCGCGATCTTGCCTTGCATCAGCTGAAATTCGCCAATCGGTTGGTCGAATTGTTTGCGCTCATGTATGTAGGGCAGTACGACGTCCATGCAGGCCTGCATTAAACCCAAGGGTCCACCTGAGAGCACCAGCCGCTCGTAGTCGAGTCCACTCATCAGCACGCGGGCACCTGCGCCTTCACCCGCCAGCACGTTTTCTTCCGGGACCTCGCAATCCTCGAACACCAGTTCGCAGGTGTTGGAGCCGCGCATCCCGAGTTTGTCCAGTTTCTGGGCGGTGGAGAAGCCCTTAAAGCCTTTTTCGATAATGAACGCTGTAATGCCGCGTGACTTTGCTTCCGGTGACGTTTTCCCATAAACCACCAGAGTGTGGGCGTCCGGACCATTGGTAATCCACATTTTGGTACCGTTCAACACATAGCGATCACCATTTTTCTCCGCCTTCAGGCGCATACTGAGGACATCCGAACCCGCACCCGATTCACTCATTGCCAATGCCCCGACGTGCTCACCGCTGATGAGTTTTGGTAAATACCGCTGTTTTTGGTCTTCATTGCCGTTGCGTCGTATCTGGTTGACGCACAGATTGGAATGGGCGCCATAGGAAAGACCTACGGCGGCTGATGCTTTGCTGATTTCCTCGACCGCGATGACGTGTTCGAGATAACCCATACCGGCACCACCGTACTCTTCCTCGACGGTAATCCCGAGCAAACCCATGGAACCCAATTTCTCCCATAAATCGTTAGGTGCCTCGTTGCTGGCATCGATCTCAGCAGCGCGCGGAGCGATTTCCTGATCCGCAAAGTCGCGCACAGCGGCGCGCAGCATGTCGGCAGTTTCGCCGAGTGCAAAATTCAAGGTGGGATAAAGCCCACTCATGTGATTACCTCCAAATTAGTCTTTACGTTAACGTTAACGTTCATATGCGTCAGGTTTGAGGGAACCGCGCCAGCAACCGTGACAAGCACCGATCTTCCACCTCGTCCATGGCGCCGAGGGTCGCTTCGATGTCTCTGAGCTTTTCCAGCAATTGTCCGCGTCGCGCCCGGATCCGGGAACACAAGTGCAGCAGTTGACGGCCATCATCCTGCTCGATTGGATCGTACATATCTATGATTTCTTTGATTTCTTCTAGCGAAAAGCCAATTCGCTTACCGCGCAAAGTCAAGATTAATCGAATACGATCGCGTTCGTCGTAACGACGCGCGGTGCCTGCGCGCTGTGGATTGACCAGACCTTTGGACTCGTAGAAACGCAAAGTCCGTGCGGACACTCCAAACTCCTTGGCTAGGGCGCGGATAGTATAGTGTTGTGACATTCGCGTCTGTCTTTATATTGACGTTAACGTCAACTTTACAACACGTGAATGCAGTGTTTCAAGTATTACGGTGCGGCCGCCGCAGGGTCAACCGAACAGAGCCTACCGACTAACACTCAATGCCCCCGCGATTGGTGGCGGTTAGCGTTGACGCTCAAACCTCTGGCCCATCGGCTGGAGCGGGCGCCTCGGCGGATCCACCGCTGCCGCCAAGTCGCCACCGATGGTAACGCGCCAACCAAGCCAATAACCCATCAGGCGCATGCGTTCGTTTCCATACGCCGGCGACATATTTGTTAGCCTCCGCCATGGTCGGATAGATATGGATGGTCCCGAGGATTTTGTTTAAGCCAATGCCGTGGCGCATCGCACTGACGAATTCGCTGATGAGATCACCGGCGTGCTCCCCGACCAGCGTCGCGCCGAGGATGCGATCCTTGCCTGGAACCGTGAGCACCTTGACCAGTCCATACGCATTTCCGTCGGCAATGGCACGATCTAAATCGCCGATGTCGTAACTTGTTACCTCGTACGGGATCCCGCGGGCCTGAGCATCCTGCTCGTTCAGCCCGACCCGGGCAACTTCCGGCTCGGTAAAGGTTGCCCAGGGGATCACGGAATAGTCGGCCTTGAAGCGCCACAGGCTACCGAACAATGAATTGACGCTCGCGTACCAGGCTTGATGGGCCGCCACGTGCGTGAACTGATAAGGACCGGCAACATCGCCACAGGCGTAAATATTCGGGTACAGGGTCTGTAAATAGGCATCAGTTTCGATCGTATTCTGCTTGGAAAGCGGTATGCCCAGCGTTTCGAGTCCATAACCTTCAGTGTTGGCGACACGCCCGACGGCCACCAGTAATTCGTCGAATTCGATGCGCACTTCTGAGGGTGGCGCCCCGTCACCGTGGGCGCAGACGAGAACCTTATGATCGTCTGCGTATTCCACGGCCGTTGCGCGATGATCGACCCGGACGTCGATTCCCTCGCGTTCAAACTGCGCGTGCAGCATCGCGGCGATCTCGGGGTCTTCGCGGATCAACAGGCGCTCCGCCATTTCCACCTGGGTGACGGTGCAACCCAAGCGCGCAAACGCCTGGCTGAGCTCGCAGCCAATGGGTCCACCACCCAGCACTACCAATCTTTGCGGTCGCTCACGCAGGTTCCAAATAGTGTCCGAGGTCCAATAACGAATGTTTTCGATGCCCGCGATCGGCGGGACGAAAGGACGGGCGCCCGCAGCAATAATTATGCTTCGGGTCGTCAAGGTGCGGCCGTCCACCTCGACGCGGTAGGGTGACGTGATGCGTGCTTCGCCCTGGACACAATCGACGCCCAAGGCCGAATATCGTTCCACGGAATCGTGGGGTTCAATCTCCCGGATTACGCTTTGAACGCGTTCCATTACTTGGGCGAAGTCGAATTCAGCCGTGGCGCTGCGGATCCCCAATTCCGAAGCACGCCGGCATTGAGCCAGGAATTTGGCGGATCGGAGCAGTGCTTTGGAGGGCACGCACCCGGTATTCAGGCAATCTCCACCCATTTTGTGTTTTTCGATGAGGGTAACTTTCGCTTTGACCGCCGCCGCAATGTAGGCGGCGACTAGCCCCGCCGATCCGGCGCCGATGACAATGACGTTGCGGTCGAAATAGCGCGGTTTGGCGTAGGGCTTGAGTACTCGCCGCGCTCGCAGCGTATTCAAGAGTTTTTTCGCCAGCAGCGGGAATATTCCGAGCAATACCAACGAACCCAATACGCCGGGTGCGACAATATCGCCAGTGGATTCCAGTTTCGCCAATTGCGTTCCCGCGTTGACGTAGATAATTGTCGCCGGCAGCATGCCCAGCTGGCTGGTGAGGTAGTACACCCGTGTCTTGATGCTGGTTAAACCCATCACCAGGTTTACGACGAAGTAGGGGAACAGCGGCACCAGGCGGATGGCGAATAAGTAAAACGCGCCATCGCGAGCGATGCCGTCATTGATAGCCTCTAGCCGATGCCGGTAGCGCGTCTGTATCACATTGCCAAGGACGAAACGGGAGAGCAGAAACGCAACAGTGGCGCCGATGCTGCTGGCGAAGGAAACCAGGATCGATCCCCAGATGACGCCAAATATGGCACCCCCCGCAAGTGTCAACAGTAGCGCACCCGGGACCGACAAGCTGGTGATGACGATATACAGGCCGAAGTATATGAGTGCTGTTAGCCCAGGGTGTGCAGAGTGGTAGGTTTGCAGTTGTGCCTGCTGATGCTTGAACGTATCCAGCGTCAAGTGCTGATCCAGGCCCAAGGCGAAGAACGCGGCGACCACCACGGCAATGGCCGCCAATAGCGCGAATTTCGTTTTGTTCATGCACGGTCCTTAGTGATGAGCAGGAAAAACTTGACGGCAACGACTGGAATATTGTCCTATGCGCGCCTTATACGCCAGCTAACGCTGACTTAGAGATATTAGAAGCTCTTAGCCCGCATAGTGCGTGAAGGCGCCGCACGATGCTGCTGAAACCGGCGTACTACAAAGATCCGATGTCTATAGGATGGAAAATACAGTTTGTACTGCACCGTGCAGCTATCCTGGCCCTCGCTGGTCCGCCCACGCTTGGGCTTGCGCTTCACGCCACCATAGCTACGGCTATGCTTGGCGCTCCAGCGCAGCGCCCAGCCGCACGCGCCCTCAGCGAGGCGCCAGGATCCTTTATGCAATTTGCGGGCTAGGAGTTCACAGCCGATCATGAAAGTTGTTTGTCTGGATTTAGAAGGCGTCTTGATTCCGGAAATATGGATAGAGGTGTCGAAGCGCGTTGGCGTCGACGCGCTGAAACTCACGACGCGGGACATTTCCGACTACGATGAACTTATGCGCCATCGCCTGGATGTTCTGGATGCGCAGGGCATCGGCTTGCCCGATATACAATCGGTTATTGCTGAAATGCAGCCGCTAGAAGGAGCGGTGGAGTTTGTCGGCTGGATCCGCGAGCATTTCCAACTCGCAATTTTATCCGACACATTTTATGAATTCGCCGAACCGGCCATGCGGCAACTGGGTTGGCCAATGTTGCTGTGTAACCGGCTGCTGACCGATGCTAGCGGTATTGTCACCGGTTATCGAGTCCGCCAGATAGATCCTAAACGACAGGTGGTGGCTGCCTTCCATGCAATGAACTTCCAGGTACTGGCCGCCGGGGATTCCTACAATGATTCCGGCATGCTTGATGAAGCCGATGCCGGGTTCTGGTTTCGACCGCCGGATCGGGTGGTGCAGGATCTTCCGCAATATCCGGTGACCCGCGAATACGTCGATCTACAGACAAATTTTCTCAAGGCGAGCGAGCGTCTCGACTCTGCTTGACCCCTCATCCGACGGCCAGGGATGGCGGAAGTGCAGGTAATGCAGGAGCATTTACCTGCCTGTCCTTCTCCCTCAAGGGGAGAAGAGATCCGCGGTGTAACTCCCTCGCCCCTTGCGGGAGAGGGGTTGGGGTGAGGGGTAAATGTGGCCGGACATGTTCACGGTCTAAACGTCTACTCGTAACTATGCTCCGGGCCAGGAAATGCACCGGATTGCACCGATTCGGCATAAAGGACAAAGGCTGCGCGAATGTCGCCGTTGGCTTCTGCTAGGAAGTTCTTTACGAATCTCGGTATCTTGATGTCGGGCGGGGTAATTCCAAGCATGTCGTGCATGACCATGATTTGCCCGTCGGTGTGCGGTCCCGCACCTATGCCTATCACCGGCACCGTCAATCTTTCGCTAATGGTCTTGGCTAGCGCCAGCGGGACGCATTCTAGCAACACAATACTGGCACCAGCCTGTTGCAACAGCAGCGCTTCGTCGATCATCGCCTGCGCTTGTGCCGGATCGCGCCCCTGAACCCGAAATCCACCGAAACGGTTTATCGACTGCGGGGTCAATCCCATGTGCGCGCACACGGGTATGCCACGTTCGACCAGCAATCGGGTTGATTCGGCAATCCATTCACCCCCTTCCAACTTCACCATGTGGGCACCGACGCGCATCAGTGCGGCGGCGTTTTCCAATGATAAGCCTTCCGAGTGATAGCTCATGAACGGCAGATCCGCCATCAGTAGCGACCCTCGGTTGCCACGACTGACGTTAGTCAGGTGATAGACGATGTCGCTCATTGTTACTGGCAGCGTACTGTCATGTCCCTGCAGTACCATGCCGAGAGAATCGCCGACAAGCAAAACCTCAATGCCGGCAGTGCTGGCGATCTCGGCAAATCCGGCATCGTAAACCGCAATGCTGGCAAACTTGCCGCCGCCTTGCTTGCGTTTTTCTAATGTGGTGATCGTTACTTTTTGTTTTGCATCGTGCGTACTCATGATTTGCAATTTCCCGCAATGCTTGGTCGTGTCTTGAACAAATCGTTAACCTTCACCCCGATCGGCCAACGTCACATCTACCATCAATTCGTTAGCCAATTGTTCCAGTATAGTTCGTAGTTCCTCGGTATCGACGGATGTTGGAGCACGCAGCTCTGCTTTTGCGTGGAATAAGGTCTCGCCGGACCACGAGGCGCTGCTGACATGGGTTTGAAGATCATCAATGCTGATCCCGCCCTTTGCCAATACACGCGATATCTCGTGAATAATCCCGGGGCGATCCTGTCCCAGCACCTCTAACTGAATTTGGCGTTGGGCCGCAGCTTCAACCGGCGATGCTTGCGAATCTTGAACGGTCACCTGCAAACCGTCTCTGCTCAGGCCCCGCAACGCTTGTTTCAGAGATTCCAGGCGCGAGTCAGGAACCGTCGCCAGCAGGATCCCGGCAAACTGATTGGCCAGGCGGGCCATGCGGCTTTCCTGCCAATCGCCATCATGGGCACTGAGGGTGTTGGACAAGGATTCAACCAGTCCCGGGCGATCGCGGCCAACAACGGTCAATACCACAGAGGCCATCAGTCAAACTCCACGGACTTCAAGCGCGGTGCGAAATTGGCGGGTTCAGTCTTCGGCATAGTTCATCACCGCGGGTAAAGTGCAGTCCAATTGTCGATCTCCATGCAAATTATCGATGCGGGCGACGGGCGGCCAATACTTATCGTGTTGCTGCTCAGCGAGCGGGAAGAAAGCCTGCTGCTTACTATACGGTAACGCCCAATTGTCGCTGACTCAGTAAATCGTGTGTGTGCGGCGCGTTTCGCAGCGGACTGTCATCGACGCCGAAATTGCCGCGTTCGACACTGGCAATTTCTTCGCGGATGGCGAGCATGGCGGCGCAAAAGCGATCCAATTCACGTTTTGTTTCACTTTCCGTGGGTTCAATCATCAGTGTGTCTCCCACCGGAAACGACATGGTGGGTGCATGAAAGCCATAGTCGATAAGACGTTTGGCAACGTCGTCAACGGTAATGCCGCATGCCGCTTTTATCGGGCGCAGATCGATAATGCATTCGTGCGCGACCCGACCATGACTGCCCGTATACAAAATCGGGTAGTGCTCGACCAGTCTTGCTGCAATGTAGTTGGCATTCAAAATGGCAATTTCACTGGCGCGCCGCAGCCCGTCAGCACCCATCATGGCGATGTAGCTCCATGATATGGTCAGCAAACTCGCCGAACCCCACGGGGCCGCGGAGACAGCACCGACGCTCGACCCCGCAGCTGCGGCGGGATTGACATCTTGCACGACCGGGTGATCAGGCAAGAACGGCGTCAGATGACTGCGCACTCCAATGGGGCCCATGCCGGGGCCACCGCCGCCATGTGGTATGCAAAAAGTCTTATGCAAATTGAGGTGGGACACGTCGATGCCAATCTCAGCCGGTCTGCACAAACCGACCATAGCGTTCATATTGGCCCCATCCATGTAAATTTGACCGCCGTTGGCATGTACGGTGGCGCACATTGCCGTAATGCCTTCCTCAAATACGCCATGCGTCGACGGATAGGTCACCATCAACGCCGCAAGCCGGTCTTTGTGCAGCCTGGCCTTGGCTTCGAGATCTTTTAGATCCACATCGCCGCGTTCATTGCAGGCGACGACCACTACCTGCAGGCCTGCCAGTGTGGCGCTGGCAGGATTGGTTCCATGTGCCGAGGCGGGGATCAGGCACACATCACGGTGTCCTTCGCCATTGCTTGCATGATATTTACGGATCACCAACAGCCCGGCATATTCTCCTTGGGAACCGGCATTCGGTTGTAGCGAAAATGCGTCAAAGCCGGTTATTTTGCATAACTGCGCCTGCAGAGCATTGAACAATTGCTGGTAACCCTGTGCCTGATCGATCGGTACAAACGGATGCAGGGCGTTGAACTGGGGAAAACTCAGTGCCTGCATTTCCGTACTCGCGTTGAGTTTCATGGTGCACGATCCCAGCGGGATCATTGCCCGGTCCAGAGCAATGTCACGTGCTGCAAGCCGGCGCAGATAACGCAGCATTTCCGTCTCGCTGTGATAGGCGTTGAACGTTGGATGGCTAAGAAATTCGGTTGTGCGGCGTAACTGCTCAGGTATGGCTTGCGCCATGTCGCGATCCAATTCCTCGATAGAACATGCGACTTCATCACTGTTACCGGCAAAGATCCGCCACAAGATTTCGATTTCGTCGCGGCCGCTGGTCTCATCAAACGCAATGCTCACCCGACTCTCATCGACGACGCGCAGATTGATGCCGGCCTGTAGTGCTTGCATGGCTATGTGATGAGCCATATTGGGTGTGCCTACCGTTACCGTGTCGAAGAATGCCGGATTTGTGTCGTTATAACCCAGGTGTTTCAGACCAGCGGCGAAAATCCGCGCCAGTCGATGCACCCGCTCGGCAATACGGTGCAGTCCCGCCGGTCCGTGATAGATCGCATAGCAAGCGGCAATAATCGCAAGCAGCACCTGTGCGGTGCAGATGTTGCTGGTCGCTTTCTCTCGACGGATATGCTGCTCGCGGGTTTGCAGGGCCATGCGCAACGCTGGGCACCCGCGAGCGTCCACGGAAACGCCAATCAGGCGTCCGGGCGTGGATCGTTTGAAGGCATCGCGAGTGGCAAAAAAAGCGGCGTGAGGTCCGCCGTAACCCATTGCAACACCGAATCGTTGAGCGTTACCGACGACGATGTCGGCATCCAGTTCGCCTGGCGGTGTCAGAACGATTAACGCGAGGAGATCCGTGGCGACAGTCACCAACGCGCCCGCTGCATGCGCTGCCTGGATCACGCTTCGCGGATCGTGCAGCATGCCGTCGGTACCTGGGTACTGCAGTAATACCCCGAAGATGTCATCGTCCTTCGCAGCCGCGGTTGGATCGCCGACGCGCACTGTAATGCCTAGCGGAGCGGCCCGCGTTTGCACTACGGCGATGGTTTGCGGATGGCAGTCCTGAGCTACAAAGAACGTGCTGCCCTTGGTTTTTGCCAGGCGCTTGGACATCGTCATGGCCTCGGCAGCGGCGGTGGCCTCGTCCAGCAATGAAGCATTGGCCAATTCCATGCCGGTAAGATCAATGACCATTTGTTGAAAGGCGAGCAGGGCTTCCAATCGCCCTTGGCTGATCTCGGCCTGATAGGGTGTATAGGCGGTGTACCAGGCTGGGTTTTCCAACACGCAGCGCTTAATAATCGAGGGTGTAATGGTTCCGTAATAACCCATTCCCAGCATCGATACGAGCAGGCGGTTGCGCTCACCCATGTTGGCGAGCGCTGCTAAGGTCGCCTGCTCTGTCATCGGCTCGTCCAAGTCGGGTGGTTGGGTATCCAATATCCCGGCTGGCACGGTTTCTCTAACGAGAATATCCAGGGAATCCGCACCCACTGCAGCGAGCATCGCGGCAACTTGGTGTTCATCGGGCCCGATATGCCGGGCGATGAATTCGTCGTTGTTTTCCAGTTCGCTCAGCGATTGGTGCCCTGCGGGAAGGTTCGCTGGTAAGCCTGCCGGCGCAGCCCTGGCCATTACAGGTGATCTATGAATTTCAGATAGGCGCCCTCATCCATCAACTCGTCCATCTCCGCGGGGTTGCTGGGCGCTACACGGAAAAACCAGGCGCCGTCCAGCGGATCCTGGTTCACGAGTTCCGGTGTTTCGCCCAGTGCGGCGTTGACAGCTGTCACGCTGCCCGAGATCGGCATTTTCACGTCGGCTGCTGCCTTTACCGACTCGACAACTGCAGCGTCTTCGCCCTGCGCAACCTCAGTACCAATCTCCGGCATTTCGACGTACACAACATCGCCGAGTTGCTGTTGCGCGTAGTCGGTTATACCGACTGTTGCCGAGCCATCATCCTCGATGCGTATCCATTCGTGGTCTTGCGTATACAGTAACTGACTCATAGGCTTCATCCCCTGAAATAATTGGGTGGGAGAAAGGGTAGTGCGGTCACCGTGACCGGGACTTTTTTGTTACGAACAAGCGCTGTCAACTGGGTCCCCGTTTGCGCCGCACTGTCAACGTACGCCATCGCAATCGGCGCGCCAAGGCTCGGACTAAAACCACCGCTGGTGACAATTCCGCATTCTTTGTCGTCCCAGAGCAATTTGGCTCCCTGACGGGCTACTGCTTTACCATCGACACGAAGGCCAACGCGGCGGCGTGCAACCCCCTGTTCCAGTTGTTCGTTCAGCACGTCGGCGCCCGGAAATCCGCCGGCCCGCTCGCCACCCGCGCGCCGTACCGGTGCTATCGTCCATTGCAATCCCGCTGCAACAATGGATGTGCCGACATCTAGATCGTTGCCGTACAGACACAAGCCTGCTTCAAGACGTAGAGAATCGCGTGCGCCCAGTCCGGCAGGTTTGACCGCGGGGTGCGCGAGTAACGCCCGAGCGACTGACGTTGCCGACTCGTTTGCTACGGCGATTTCAAATCCATCTTCGCCAGTGTAACCCGAGCGCGAAACGAAACAGGAGCTGTCCTGAATGACGATCGTAGTGGTGTGCAGAAATTTAAGTGATGCGGCGGGCAAATAGCGCTCCATCACCTCGGCAGCCGCAGGCCCCTGCAGAGCCAGTAACGCGCGGTCAAGGCGCTCCACCGTGCACTCTGCCGGGAGCCCGTCACGCAGGTGCGCAAGATCCTCGTCGCCGCGTGCGGCGTTCACCACCAGCAATAACGCATCCCCCTGGTTGGTGACCATTAAGTCATCGATGATACCGCCGGTGCTGTTGGTCAGCAGCGTGTAACGCTGGCGATTGACGGGTAGCCCAATGATATTGCCAGACACCAGAGTCTCCAGCGCCCGCGCCGCCGCGTCGCCGGCAAGGCGTAGTTGCACCATATGCGATACGTCGAACAGGCTTGCCTGTGTACGTGTATGTCGGTGTTCGTGGATAATGCCCTGCGCATACTGAATGGGGAGGGTAGACCCGGCAAAGTCGACCATTTTTGCACCGAGTTCCAGGTGCAGGTCGTAAAGAGGTGTGCGCTCAATACCATTCACGAGAGCAAGGTCATTCTAGTGCCGTACGGACATAAGTCAACGCGGAAGTCGTGTAACTCGGAGCAGAGCAAATCATGAGTAAAGTCGCGTTTATAGGGCTTGGTGTGATGGGGTATCCGATGGCTGGTCACCTGCATCGCAATGGGCACGAAGTGACGGTTTATAACCGTACCACGAGCAAAGCAACACGTTGGGTAACCGAACATGGTGGTACTCAGGTGCCCACGCCCGCTGCCGCGACCGCAGGCGCGGAAGTTGTGTTTGCGTGCGTGGGCAACGACGACGATCTGCGCGCTGTCGTTACGGGTGAAGAGGGTGCCTATAGCGGTATGCGCGAAGGAACTGTGTTTGTGGATCACACGACGACCTCGGCTGAGGTGGCGCGGGAATTGGCGCAGGAGGGTGCACGGGGCGGCCTGCAATTCGTCGACGCACCGGTATCCGGGGGGCAGGCAGGTGCTGAGAATGGCGCATTAACCGTCATGTGCGGCGGCGAGACCGGGGCCTTTGAGCGCGTCGCTGGGATCATCGACAGCTATGCAAAAGCATGTGTATTAATGGGTCCGGTCGGCGCCGGTCAGCTCACCAAAATGGTCAATCAGATCTGCATAGCGGGCGTGCTGCAGGGCCTGGCTGAGGGTATGAATTTCGGCTTGCGCGCGGGATTGGACATGAGCAAAGTAAAACAAGTCATCTCCAAGGGGGCTGCGCAATCGTGGCAGATGGAGAACCGCGCAGAGACGATGTGCCAAGGTGAATTTGAGTTTGGGTTCGCCGTTGATTGGATGCGCAAAGATCTGGGGATTTCCTTGACGGAAGGCAATCGCAATGGGGCACGACTGCCAGTTGCGGCTCTGGTGGATCAATTTTATGCACAACTACAGGCACGTGGCGGGAATCGCTGGGATACGTCCAGCCTTATTGATTTGTTAGCCAACGATTAGTCCGCCTTAGTACAGACTGCTAGGTGCGGGGCGTACGCGGGTTAGAATGTCAAAATTCCATACACAGCCAAGCATCGGACATTTTTGAATTGCAATCTGCCACCGGGCTAGTACCTGAGCTATCGGTCGTTATTCCGGTTTTTAACGAGGAGGGCGCGATTGCGCAACTGCTGCAAGAGGTGAATGCGGTGTTGCATGAGCGCACGAACTTTGAGGTCGTGGTCATCGACGATGCCAGCACGGATGACACGCTCGCGGTGTTGAAAGCGCAGCAAGCCAACAGTCCATGCTTGCGGATCCTGCGACATAGCGGTAACGCTGGACAGTCTGCGGCGCTGCGCAGCGGCATTGTTGCTGCGCGGGGCGCTTGGGTTGTCACCATGGACGGGGACGGGCAAAACGATCCTGCGGATATTCCAGCGTTGATTACGATGGCTGACGAACAGCCTGCCTTGCAATTGATCTGCGGCAATCGCCGAAGGCGCCACGATTCCTGGATCCGTCGCATGGCGTCGAGAGTCGCAAATGCCGTCCGCGCGAGCGTACTTACAGATGCAACACCCGATACTGGTTGCGGACTTAAACTCATGCGCCGCGATAGTTTCCTGCAGTTACCGTCGTTCAATCATATGCACCGGTTCTTACCAGCGTTATTCCAGCAGGCGGGATATCAAACGATATCGGTGCCGGTCAATCACCGCGAGCGCCGTAGTGGGATTTCAAAATATGGCATCAACGATCGATTGTGGGTTGGCATTGTGGACCTATTCGGCGTCGTCTGGTTAGGGCGGCGTAGTCGCAGCGTAACATTCGAGGAGATCAGAAAAAATGACGATTGAGCCGCTTTGGTTGGCCGTGGGCTTGTTTGGACAACTCTTGTTTTCGGCCCGTTTTCTGGTGCAATGGTTAGCCAGCGAGCGGGCCGGGCGCAGCATCATGCCAACCGCATTCTGGTATTTCAGTCTGGGCGGTAGTGTCATTTTGCTCAGCTACGCCATTCACCGGCTCGACCCGGTGTTTATCCTCGGACAAACCGGGGGCTTTTTTATTTACACCCGGAATTTGTACTTCATTAAACGAGAACGCGCCGGCGTATGAAGCGATCGGCCGGCAGCATGCCCGGCCGATCCGCATTCGGAGCACCTGCTGTCGCGGTACTGGTATTGCTGGCGTTGGCAATTGCCGTTTCGGGTAGTGCAAAACTACCGCTGGATGGTCACGAAGTACTGGTGGTTGGCACCGCACAGGAGATGCACGACCGTGGCAACTGGGTTGTGCCGTATTTCAACGGTAATCTCCGCCTGACCAAGCCACCGCTCAGTTATTGGCTGACGGGAGTGACGGCGTGGCTGAGTGGTGGACTCGATCGCATACAAGGATGGCATGGGCGCGTGCCATCTATTGTTGCAGGCTTTGGGATGGTGTTGTTGACCTGGTTTACCGGTCGGCGGCTGTTCGGCGAGACCACCGGCATCACCGCAGGGTTGCTGCTGGCCTCGAGTGTCGGGTTTTTCAGTTACAGCCACGATGCTCGGCCCGACATGGTCTATGCGTTTTGGTGCATGGGCGCGTTAAGCAGTTTTGTGTTTGCTTTGACTGCTTCGCGAGAACATCGCGCGTGGGCAATTTACGCAATGTGGGCCGCCTACGGCTTGGCGACGTTGACTAAAGGTCCACAGTTACCATTGAGCTTGGTTGTAGCCTGTGTGCTTTATCTGGGTGTCAGCGGTTACGGTTGGGGCCGCGGCCTCGCCCTGTTGCGAATATTCAGTGGTCTGATGCTGGTGCTGGCAATCGTGCTGCCCTGGTGGTGGTTGCTACTCGATAGCGTGCCGAGTGACGCGCTGGATGTGAGTGAACTCTCGGGCACTTTGCTGATGCCGCATTGGCGCGATGGCCTGGACAGTTATTACCTGTACCAACCTTTAATCCTGATAATACCGTGGCTAGGTTTGCTGCCCACGACCCTATGGCGCCTACGGCGGCAGTTGCCGAAGAAGGGCACCGAGTTGTTACTGTTGCTGCTGGTCCTGGTGCCCGCACTGGTACTCAGCTTTGGTCCTCAGCAGCGCTGGTTCTACCTGCTGCCGGTAGTGCCGGTCATGTGCTTATTACTCGCCCTTGGGGTGCAAACCTTCGCTGCCCGATGTCAGATCCATCCTGCGCGCTGGCGGCGTTGGTTCTGGCCGGCACACATGATATTGGCCGGAGCCACCGCCGTCGGCCTGCTCGTGGGGAAAGTTGTCAGCGGCACGACCTGGTCTGTTATGGCCGCACTGCTCTTGGTTTTCGCAGCTTTGCTGCTGTGGCATTCGGGGAAAATGACTAAATCGCAGCGGGGCAGGGTAATTCTCCAAGTTTGGAGTAGTTGCGTAATGGTGGGGTTACTGGGTGTGGGC
Source organism: Gammaproteobacteria bacterium (assembly GCA_965225625.1). Classification (GTDB taxonomy): domain Bacteria; phylum Pseudomonadota; class Gammaproteobacteria; order JADZEE01; family JADZEE01; genus CBDDBH01. The sequence goes on along the minus strand of CBDDBH010000013.1, from coordinate 26,905 downwards.
CTGGCCGATACCCAATTGCCCTGGAGCACAGATCGTTATAACAAAGCGCGCCTCGCACAAGCTACCGGACGCCAACTGCAACCCGGCACCGACATCTATGCCTGGTACATCAATCCAAACATTTATGTGCACTACTTGCATCGACCCGTCCCCCGGATCAAGGGCTTGGGTGAGTTAAAATTGGCGTTACAGCAAAGCCACTCCGGCCGCGTTGCGCTGATATTGCCGGGCAGCCTGTTGTCTGCGGTTTGGGGCTGGCCTGGATTGGGTTATCCAGAGCCGCTCGGGTCCATCCCTTACGGAGACTCCGACACTACGATGGTGGTTCGTATCCATAAAGTGGCACTGCCCGCACCACCACTGTAAAGCACCACCAATTATAAAAACCGCTCCGCCGAGTGTGATGGGTGCACGGTATCAAACCTTGACTTCGTGTTTATAAAACACTATCTTATTAAGTGTCAATTCAACACGAACTAATGTTATGTACCAATACGAATACGCGCACCCTGCCGTTACGACCGATATCGTGGTTTTTACGATTCGCAATAATGAACTCAAGCTACTGCTCATTAAGCGCGCTGGCGACCCGTATGCCGGCGCCTGGGCCTTGCCTGGTGGTTTCGTCGAGGTTGACGAGAGCCTGGAGGAGGGCGCTCAGCGTGAACTCTTAGAGGAAACGGGGGTGAGCGGGATCTATCTCGAGCAACTTTATACCTTTGGTACACCCGAGCGTGACCCGCGTGAGAGAGTAATCACAGTCGCGTATTTCGCCCTGATCCCTTCTGACCGACTTGAGGTGAGGGCGGCCAGCGACGCAGATGCCGTCGGTTGGTTTGGTTTGGGTGAGTTGCCGCCATTGGCTTTTGATCACGGGGAAATCGTTGCAATGGCGCATTCGCGGCTAAGCGCCAAACTTGACTACTCCACCATCGCTTTCCAGTTCATGCCCAGCATCTTCACCCTGAGTCAATTACAGCAGGTCTACGAAATTGTGCTGGGAGAAGTGCTCGACAAACGCAACTTTCGTAAACGAGTGCTGGCTCTGCAGCAGATTGAACCCACCGGAGAGAAGGCACATGACGGGGCCCACAGGCCAGCGGCTTTGTATCGTGTTATCGATCGAAAAAAAGTAAATATTATTAAATAAATACAGAGATATACGAAATGATATTAAAGTATTTTAAAGGAACGCCTAACCTCTATATTATCCGTTATCGGGCCGGTGAAATCGAAGCCAGCGGAGCTGGCATCAATTTCTGGTACTGGCCGTGGAACACCTCAATAGCCGTGGTGCCTTTAGCCAGCCAGGAAGCCCCGTTTATTTTCAATGAAACCACCGCGAATTATCAGGAGATCACCATACAGGGCTCTTTAACCTACCGATTAGAGCAGCCTTTGGTCATTGCCGGACGCCTGGATTACACCATAGACCCAGCCACCGGCCGCTACCGAAGTGACGATCCGGACAAGCTAATACAAAGGGTCGTGAACGCGGTTCAATCGCAAACACGCAGCCTTACCAATGACATGGAGTTCGAACAGGCACTGACCCGGGTCAAACACCTGGCCACTTCGGTGTACTCAGAAATAGGCGCCGCTCCGGTGTTGCAGGCACTGGGGATCCACCTGGAAAATCTCCATTTCCACGCCGTCAAAGCGACGTCTGAGATGCAAAAAGCGCTGGAAACCGATCACCGCGAGGCGCTGCATAAACGCGCCGATCAAGCTATTTATGCGCGGCGCGCCGCCGCGGTCGCCGAGGAACGTAAGATCCGGGAAAGCGAAATCAATACCGAGGTGGAGATAGAAAATCGCCGGAGCAAGTTAGTGGACACCCAGGCGCGCAATAACCTTGCGCTGGCAGAGGCCGAGGCCAAGGCCGATGAACTGAAACTGAGTCCTTACGGCGCGCTGCCGCCGCAGGCACTGATCGGATTGGCGCTGCGGGAGTGGGCCGGCAACGCTGGCACAATCGCCAATTTGAGTATCACCCCGGATTTACTGAGTAAAGTGGTTACCTGGGTGGCTGATTCCAAGCAGGCTTGAGACGGACGAGCATGTCTGATCGTGCATTCGACAAAGCGGTGGTCGTGACGCGCAAAACCCATTTGCAGGAACTGTTGGAGCGTTTTACCACGATGTCCCAAGCGCAGTTTTACCTGGAGCATGCCGGACAACCGTTTGCGCCGGTAAAACTGGCACATGACAAGCAAACGGCGGTCGTTGAGCGGGTTTGCCGAACCATGTCCTCGATGGGCAAATGGCAGCTCATAGAACGCGCCATGCTGCCCCAATTCACCTTTGGCGCGAACGACCTCGTTATCACCGTGGGGCAGGATGGCCTGGTGTCCAATACGGCAAAGTATCTAGACGGACAGCCTATTCTGGCGGTAAATCCCGATCCCGAGCGATTTGACGGTGTGTTGTTGCCGTTCACGGTGGATACCCTGGATGCTGGCTTAGCTGCCATCCACGCTGGCGACCGCGCCAATCAGGTAAATGTCACCTTGGCTCGAGCGACGCTGGACGATGGTCAGCAGCTTTTGGCTTTCAATGATTTCTTCATCGGCGCGCAAAGCCATGTATCCGCGCGTTACCGCTTGCACATTGGTGAGCAGGCCGAGGATCAGTCGTCCAGCGGCATCCTGGTTTCGACCGGCGCCGGCTCGACCGGCTGGCTGCAGTCAATCTACGCAGGTGCTGCGGGTGTGATTGAGCACTTGGGCGGCAAAGTCGTCCCGCCGGCCGAATTCCCACGCTTGCCGTGGGATACAGACCAGCTGGTGTATTCGGTGCGCGAACCGTTCCCGAGTTTGACCACCGGAACCACACTGGTGCACGGCCAATTCGGTCGCAAGCAATCACTGATCGTCGAATCGCAGATGGGAAACAACGGCGTTATATTCAGCGACGGCATCGAGTCCGACTTCCTCGCATTCAACACCGGCGCGCGCGTGGAAATCACACTGGCGCCGCAACAGGCAAAGCTGGTTACGTGCTGAAACTACTGGATTAGTCGTGGTGCGGGATTGCCGGTTATGGCTGTCTGGCCGGCCTTTTTAGGTTCGCATAATGTATATTATGTTAAATAACGGATATTAGAGATCCGTAGCCGGCACAGCAGCTCGCGTATCTACTCACCTTTTTCAGGTCAACGCACTGGTCCAGCTAAACCGCTATACCTGTGTTTGCCGTTGAGCTTGTCAGCCACGCCTGTACAGCGACAAATGAATTTCCGTGCGAACCCGGATCAGACCCATGCGTAGGCAACAAGCTAGAACTCGCACTGATATCTCTAAGCGGCCCGCGGATCTATTTTCTGATTTTACTTAAGATATATAAACTGTTTGTCTATAACCAGTTATCTGTGTATTCTAATGCTGTTTCTATAATTTAATTTTCATCTTTGCGCCTAGTCGTGGCTCATGGGGGTCGATAGCATGCCTGCCTCACTTCCAGGAATTATCAGCACCTTGCAGCTGCTCGGTGGCATTGCGATTGCGACGGCAGCGGGTTGTCTGTTTGGCACGTTTGTCGTCGAAAGCGATATCTACCGGGCCTTTATGCTGGGGGCATTTTTCACCAGTCTGCTTGGAATAATCCTGCTCTTCGGTCTCGCGAAGATTATTGAATTACTAGCCGAAATACGGGATCAACAGACCGGCCAAGCGCCGGTTGACTCAAACTTGCAATAGGCCGGCCGTAAAGCGGTCACGCGCCCTTGCGCGCCCTACCCTCGCCCGTGTCCGTTGCGGTTTTGCATGGTTTGAATTAAGCCCTCGAAGCCTTTTGCGCGGATTTCGCTGTCAAAAGCCGATCGGTAATTCGCGACCAGGCTCACACCATCGATTACTACGTCGACAACTTTCCACTGTGAATCTGCAAAGTGCATGCGGTAGTCCACCGGCAAGGGTTTACTGCCGTCCGGTTTTGAGATTTCCTGTCTGACGACAACGAACTCCCCGTGAGCAATCGGCTCTGCCGGGCTGCAAGCAAAGTTTTCGTCATTATATTCAAGCAGAACGTTGGCATAGGCACGGACGAGCAATTCGCCGAATTCTTCGGAAAACAGCTGACGCTGGACCTCATCAAGCGATTTCCAATGTTTGCCCAGCGCCCAGCGTGACATGCGTGCAAAGTCGAAACGGGGTAATACCAACTCCTTGACGACGATGTAGAGGTCCGGCGGATCAGGACGCACGCCCTGCTTCTCCTCCTGCAATCTTTCGATCACTTGTTGCGTGGTTGCTTTTACAACGTCTTCTGCAGACGTCGCCGCTACCGCCACGCTGCTGCTTAAGGCGACTAGCGCGCATATTGCGCTGAATAAAACCCTCATAATTTGCCTCTCATAACCGTTGTTAGGATTGGACACGGCATTCCGCGCAGCGTTCCGACCACAACCCCAAGTTTATGATAACGATCAGAAATATCTAAATATTTGTATTTGAACGTAATCGTCGTCTTTGAATGCAGACTGGGCGTTACCGGCGTCGAGATTTTCGAAGAACCGGGCTTCCAGTTCAACTGTCCAGCGGTTGCCGAAGCGGCGACTGGCCTCCAAATTCATCGACCAGGCACGATCATCACGATCTATCATGACGCCAAACAGGGCCGTTGTGCTTTGCGCATCGTTGACCGACAGCCGCATGCCGGTGAGTATGTCATCCTGGAATGGGACGGCGCCACGCTCTCCTCGATCATCGTACAAGTACTCCGTTAATACCCCCAGATCCATCAGCGTGTCGAATATGCCGATAAAGGTATATTCAAAACCGCCGGTCATGGCCACGAAAGTGTCGGCCTGGCCGGATCTGCGGATGACCTCCAGTTTCCACAGCCAGTCGCCCTTGGTGGCCTGTACGTCCAGCCCTGTCTGGTTAATGATGTCATAGTACGGAATCAAGACCAGTTCGCCGGTGGGCACCACATGCGGCAGCAACCGGGGGGCGCGCGAAGTGCCGTAAAAATGGGATAGGCCGAGGTCCCAATCGCCTATTGCGTGGGACCAACGGACCGCAAAGTCGACGTGGTGCTCTTCGGCAGAGGATTCGTATTCGACCAGATCGGTGGCCACGCCAGGGCGGGTGCGCAATCTTCCCTCGTTGCTGGCGAAAGTACGTTCCCTGAAATATGGCAATACAAACAAATCTACGGTACCCCAGTCCCGGATTAAGGCCAGATTCACCATCGGCTGACCAAGTTTGTCTTCAGTGTCGATATTCTCGATAAAGTCACTTTGATTGATGATATCGACTAAATGTTGGGACTCGACCACACCCCAGAAGTCCTTGCGGATCCCCAGGCGTAACTCCCAGCTGTAACCAGCCTTCAACCAGGTCAATTCGCGTATATCGAAGTGCGTGCGCGCGCCATCGCCCTGGTCGAGGCGGAAAAAAGGCACAAAAAGGAGACTCTGATCACCGTCGTCCCACTCTTTGTAGAACTCAGGTTGCAGGGAAAACGACAGGTTGCCGCAACAATGCTGTCGCTGATCGGCCTCCTCGCGGGGAAACCATCGTATTTCCGGGCCAAGGGATCCCGATACTTCCCACTCGGCTCGCACCGCGTGGGAGACAGCAATCAGGATGACAAGGCTAAGAAGGGCTCTAGTCGCTCGCATACAGCAGTAAGGCCCCCGGAGGGCGGCTAAGGCGCCGCGGATCGACTGCTTCCGCGGTGGCTAGCCAACGCCCGGGAACCACTGTGTACGAAGCACCAGTGTGCCCGTCAGTGGTTTTCCTTACTGCGTTCTGTGAGCTAGTCCAAGCCATAATTTGACAGCCAATCAACGCGCCCGCTTGAGCGAGTTGCGATCAAAGTCTCGGTCTGTCAAACCAGTCTTGAATTTATAATTTTGCCAAGTAAGGGTGGTGCTTTTGCCGGTTTGGTGATTTTCCATCTCCATCCGGTCTGCCCGCCAGTACTTGTCGAGGTAGGTATTATACCCAATTATCGTCATTGTCTTCAGCAAAGAATTTTTGCGGTCGTAATATTCCACTTTTACCGGTCGATACATTTCCTTATCAACCCAGGCAATCTGCCGCGTATACCCCGAGTGCTCGTACTGAGGAATTCGCTCGATCACGAATGCATCGCGACCATCTACCGCCTCGTCCCGCAGCCATTTGTAAGTATATTTTTCGATTTCGTCAGAGGAGATATCTTCGAAAGCGTACTCACTGCCCATGAAAGGACCGGACTTATTCGCCGATGAGATGCGTTTCACCCGTTTCAACGCCGGCAAAAACAACCATTGTTCATCTGGGACCAAAGCATGGGTGAAGCTCAAAAAAGCCGTGCCTTTGACGTCGCGTGGTTGATCGAAGATTGTCAGGCTCTTATCACCGTCGCCCTCTATTTCCAACGTCGAAGTGCTCATTTTCCGCAAACTTTCCTGACCCTGGCGGTTACGCAGTGTCATTTCCATATCTGTGCGCATGTCGGTCCAGCCGGTGTCACGTTGCTCAGCTTCAATGGCGATCGCTAATCCTTTTTCTTCGGCCGTCTCGGCGACAGCGATAATAGGAAGCGTCATTAACAACGTCGTCAAATACAACCAATTTTTCATTCCGTATTTTCCTCTACCTTCATTAATAAAGCGGGCAAAAACATAAAGTCCGCAAACAATGCAAACGCGATAATTATCGCAGTCAACAGCCCCATCGCGGCATTTACCTTATAGCCGGACAGGGACAATACCAGAAAACCAGCAGCCAGCATCAGCGATGTGACCAGCAAAGCCCTGCCTACCGTTCTGAAAGCGTAAACAACGGCTTGCGGGCTGGAGACATGCTGCTCGCGCCGAGCGCGCAGGTATTTGCTCAAAAAATGCACGGTATCGTCGACAACGATGCCCAGTGTCATGCCTGTCACCACAGACAAGGCGATGCCAACCTCGCCAACGAAGATCCCCCATAAACCAAAACCCATCGCGGCAGGCGCCAGATTGGGCACCAGGCTGACTAAGCCAATTTTTACCGATCGAAATGCGATGATCAGCAGGAATGAGATCAAGACCAGAGCAACCGTGGTTCCCGTCAACATGCTGGCAATATTGCGCCGGCCCAGATACGCAAACATGACCATGGCCCCGCTGCCGCGGCTGGCGTCGATATGTGTGTTCTCGTTAAGCCACGCCTGCGCGCGATCGTTGAGGGCGATGAGTGCGTTAGACGACAGTGCGTGTGCCAATATCCTGAATCGGATCGCCGACTTGTCGACGTTAATCTGATTATTCAAATCCAATCCGTATGGCAGCGACATCTCGTACAGCAACAGATACTGGGCCGCCAGTTCCCGCTCGTCCGGCAGCCTGTACCAGGCGTCATCGTCGCCATGCAGATTTTTGTTGAGACGTTTGAACGTATCGGTCAACGAGTTTATATGGGCAACTTCCGGTTGAGTGCGCAGCCATTGACCGAATTGCTCGACCTCGCGCAGAAATGCCGGTTCGCTGATGCCTCCGGGTTCCTTTGCTGACAGGGAGAAATCTATGGCATAAATACCCGAGGTGTGCTCCAACATGAAGTCGGTGGCTCGGCGAAATTCGAACGAATCGTCGAAATATTTGACGTAGTCATCGTCCAATTGATTAGCCGGTATAAAGGCAACCAGTGCGACGATCAAGCTGCCGACGCTTGGCAACAGCCAGCGTCGGTTGCGTACGACGAATTCTCCCATCTGGGCCATTGAGTCGGGGCCGGCCACCGCTGCCGCACGGGCGGGCGCGCGATGTGGCAGTAATCCCGTCACTGCTGGAAGAAATGCGATCGCGAATACAAACGAGGCGATCATCCCCACAGCGACGGTATTTCCCAGATGGGCGAACGGCGGCACATCCGCGAAGTTCATGCTGAGAAAACCGATGGCCGTTGACATGCTGGCGAGGAAAACCGGCTGCAAATTGACCCTGATACTTTCCTCTAATGCCCGCTGGGACTCTAGTCCTTGCTGCAAGCCGTGCGTATAAGTCACGACCAGATGTACGCAATTGGCGACCGCTACCGTGAGGATGATGATGGGTGCGCTTGCCAGCACCGGTGTGATCGGCAAACCGACGTGGCCGGCGAGTCCCATTGCCGTGACGACCGCAAAAATGACCACCGTCAGCGTCAACAGCACCGCGGCGAGAGAGCGCAACAGCAATGCCAAAATGACAAACATGACGACAACACTTAAGGGCACAAGGCTTTGGATATCGGCTACCGAAGCCTCCATGAAACTGTGTTCCATGAGGATCTCACCGGACAGGTGAAATTCGGCGTCGGGATGGTTGCTACGCGCATCGTCCAGGAGTGCGCGCGTGGCAGCTACGATTGACTCGACCTCGGCGGTTTGATCGATTTCCGGTGTCGAGACAACGACATTTATGATTGCGATAAAACCGTCGGTAGCGACCATTTGGCCATTCAACAACGGCTCGGTGAGGGCAATTTTTCTGATTTTCTCAATTTGAGCCGGGTTCAATGTCGCCGCATCTCTCACCAAATCGCCGACCATAAGATCGTCGCCCAGCGCCTCGGTGTGTTGGAAGTTGCTCAAGGAATCGACGCGTGTGGTGTACGGGATCTGCCACGCGGCGTTGGTCAGTAACTCGACAGTGGCCAGGTTTGTAGGCGTAAAAACATTGTGGTTCTTCGGCGCGACGATAATGATCAGGTTGTCGCTTTTTATGTAGGTGGCTTCGAGCGCATCGTTGGCGAGGAGTTCTGGATTGTCGGCGGCGAAGAAAATCCGATAGTCGTTGTTTAACTGCAGCTTCGACATTCCGGAACCCGCCAGACCGACGATTAGCAACGTCATAACAATGACCTGCCAGCGGCGGGCTGCAATCCAGATACCGATGTGGTTTTCCAGATGGTTCACAGCAACTCAGCTTGGTAATGCCGGCGCATCCGCAGTCGCGCCTGGGAGGTAATTCACGATTGTCTGCAAAAAGACGGAGATTAAGACTTAGATTTCAGCGGCCGAATGACTGATGTTCCGGGTCCGCGAGTAACTCCAGCGCGCGCAGCACGTCGCGAACACTGATTTGGCCAATTAGACGGTTATTCTCCACCACCGGGTAGCGACGAAATGGTTTATTGATGAACAATTCAGCCAACTCAACAATACTTGTGTCGCCATCAATGGTCTCGACGTCCGCCGTCATGTAGTCGGAGACGGGACCACCGAATTCGTTGTAATAACCGGCGCTCAACGCAACCTTTACGCAGTCGCGCTCGGACAACATACCCAGCAAGTTGCCGTGTTCATCCACTACCGGAGCGCCTGAGATTCGCTTCTCGATTAATAGATGGATGGCTCGCAACACATCCATATCCGGTGTGAACGTGACCAGATTTGCGGCCATATAGCTTTTGACGCTTACCTCTGAAAGCATTTTTCAACCCTCTTGCTTGGCAATGCATGCCGCCGGGTCGGAACAGATCGGACATTCCTGTTCCAGGCCGGTTACGTTATTCAGACCGCCGCAGCTGCCTTTGATGGGGCGACGGCCGAATATGACGCCAATGGCCATTGCTGCTACCACCAGCATCAGCGCAAGAAATGTGATTAGAAACGTCGCCATTATCAGTGTACGGTTTTCAGATAATCATCAAACACAGGTGTCGATTTTTCCTCGAACCCGAGCGTCTCATCAGCTACTACAAATAAAGCCATAATCTGGAGTGTTGCGGCCAGTGCAAATCCACGCTGTGGCCCCATTACCAGCAAGGCGGTAGCCCAGGCATCGGCCTGCATCGCGGATTCATGCAACACAGTGACCGCAGCAAGATTATGCGTGATAGGTGCCGCGGTCAAAGGGTCTAGCGTGTGCGAATATCGTACTCCAGCATATTCGAAGAAATTTCTATAACCGCCGGAGGTCGCCATGCCCATGTTCTTCAAAGGCACTATTCGCGCAACGATGCGGGCGCCGACCAGTGGTTTTTCAACACCGATGCGCCATGGTTGATCGTTGGCATTGTGGCCGGCGGCGCGCAGTTCGCCGCCCACCTCGACCATATAATCCTTGACGCCCTGCGTACTCAGGTAGACAGCAACGACATCCACGGAGTAACCCTTGGCGATGGCGGACAAATCCAGATAGATATCAGCGCGCCGCTTGCGTAAGGCGGGTGGTGTTGAGCGCACCGTGAGATTCTCGTACCCCACGCGCTCGCGTTCGCGTTGCACAGCTGCTGATGGTGGCGGCGCCCCGCCGCGCTCTTCAGTGCCGAATCCCCAAATATTGACTAGAGGTCCGACAGTTATATCAAACGCGCCGCCGCTTGTCCTGCTCACCTCCAGGGCACTGGCCACAACCGTGTAAAGGGGACCTGATACCGCATACCAGTCAGTCCCCTCATGCTTATTGAAGCGCGATAATTCGGAGTCTTGCCGGTAGGTAGACATCAACGCGTCGACCTCGGCAAGTTTTGCCGCGACCCCCTCGGCGAGTGCGTGCTCGGCGCTGGCTGGGGCGAAAAACTTGACACTGTAGCTCGTGCCCATGGCTTCGCCGCTCAAGTTCAGCCGCTGGACTCGATCACATGCGCCGATTGTCACCGCCAGCGTTGCCACGACAATACCTTCGCCGCAAGCCCGCAGCAGGCCCATGAACTTAATCCAGTGGCCGGATCCGATGTGTGGCCGCACGCAGCGTGGACCTAACCACCGAAATCGTCCAGCAGTATGTGAGCGCGCTCGACACCCAGATCTTCGAGCATTCGAATGACCGCGGAATTCATCATCGGCGGACCGCACATATAGTATTCGCAATCCTCAGGTGCCCGATGATCCGCCAGGTAATTTTCGTAGAGGACGTTGTGGATGAAGCCAGTGTAACCACTCCAATTGTCTTCGGGTTTGGGATCCGATAGCGCCACATGCCATGCGAAGTTCTCGAATTGCGATTGTAGTCCGTCAAAATCCTCAACGTAGAACATTTCGCCGGCGCTGCGGGCGCCGTACCAAAAACTCATCTTGCGTTTGCTGTTCAAACGTTTTAGTTGATCGAAGATGTGTGAGCGCATCGGCGCCATGCCTGCCCCACCTCCAACGAAAATCATCTCGTTTTCAGTTTCGCGCGCAAAGAATTCGCCAAAGGGTCCTGAAATCGTGACCTTCGCGCCCGGTTTCAGACCGTGTATGTAGGACGACATTTTTCCTGGCGGCACGTCGCTGGCAGCACCTGGCGGTGGCGATGCAATGCGAACATTAAGCATGATAATGCCCCCCTCACCCGGATAATTCGCCATGGAATAGGCGCGCACGACGGGTTCGGTCACCACGGATTTGTAGCGCCACAGATTGAAGTGATCCCAATCGGCTCGAAACCGTTCCTCGACATCGATGTCTTTGTAATCCAATTCGTAGCCTGGGGATTCGATCTGAATGTATCCGCCGGCACGGAAATCCACATGCTCATTCTGCGGCAACTCCAGCACCAGTTCCTTGATAAAGGTCGCCACGTTATGGTTAGAGCGTACCGTGCATTCCCACTTCTTCACCCCGAAAACTTCTTCCGGGACCTCGATTTTCATGTCCTGCTTGCACGTCAGTTGGCACGACAGACGTTCACCTGCGGCAGCTTCTCGTTTGTTGATGTGCGACGTTTCGGTTGGCAGGATTGAACCTCCCCCCTCAAGCACCTTTACCCTGCACTGCCCGCAACTACCGCCGCCTCCGCAGGCTGAGGCAACGAACAGATGTTCGCTTGCCAACGCAGTCAGCAACTTTGTACCAACCGGCGTGCTCAGGGTTCGTTCACCATTTATCAATACCGCGATCTCGCCCGAGGCAACCAACTTCGATTTAGCCGCGAGAATGATCCCCACCAACACCAGAACGATGGTGGTAAACGCAGAGACACCTAGAGCGATTTCGAGCATCGCCGCTAGAGTTTTATTCCGGAGAACGCCATGAATCCCAGTGACATAAGACCTACCGTGATAAAGGTGATTCCCAGACCCTGCAAGCCGTCGGGGACATCGCTGTATTTGAGTTTTTCACGGATCCCGGCGAGCGCGGTGATTGCCAGCGCCCAGCCTATGCCACTGCCGAAACCGTAGACAACGCTCTCGGAAAATGTGTAATTGCGTTCGACCATGAATAAGGTGCCACCTAAAATCGCGCAATTGACGGTAATCAGCGGCAGAAAAATGCCCAAGGCCTGGTAAAGCGCGGGGAAATATTTATCCAATGCCATCTCAAGGATCTGCACCATCGCCGCGATTACACCGATGTAACAGATCAGACCTAGAAAACTGAGATCAGCGTCACCAAAGCCGGCCCAACCCAAGGCGCCGTCCTTTAACAAGTACTGAAACAAAAGATTGTTCGCAGGAACGGTAATCCCCTGCACCACGATGACTGCGGCACCCAGGCCGATCGCCGTTTCGATTTTTTTCGATACAGCGAGGAAAGTACACATGCCCAGGAAGAAGGCGAGTGCCAGGTTCTCCATAAAGATGGAGGTGACCAACAGGCTGAGATGGGCTTCCATCAGATCACTTCCGTGCGGTGTACTTGATGGATCTGGTATTCACGTTTCTCAAGCTGTGCCGGTTTCCAGGTGCGTAGACCCCAAATCAACAAGCCGATGATGAAAAACGCGCTTGGCGGCAGCAACAACAACCCGTTTGGGTAATACCATCCTCCCTCGGTTACCAGGGGCAACACCGGGTAACCCAGCAATGAGCCTGCGCCCAGCAATTCCCTTACGCTTCCAACCAATATCAAAATCGCGCTATAGCCCAATCCGTTGCCGATACCATCGAGAAAACTTAAGCCAGGCGGATTCTTCATGGCGTACGCTTCGGCGCGACCGAGCACGATGCAATTGGTAATAATCAAGCCGACGAACACCGATAATTGCTTGCTGATTTCGTAGGCATACGCCTTGAGGATTTGATCGACGACGATCACCAACGACGCAATAATCGTCATTTGCACGATAATGCGAATACTGTTGGGAACCTGGTTGCGGATCATGCTGATGGAAGCATTGGAGAAGGCAACCACCGAGGTCAGTGCCAGCGACATAATCAGCGCATTCGCAAGCGACGTTGTTACCGCCAGCGCTGAGCAGATACCCAAAACCTGCAGCGCAATCGGGTTGTTGTTGAACAAGGGATCAACGATTACCAGTCTAGCTTCGCTTGCCATTGATTAACCCTGTTTGAGTTTTTGCAGATATGGGCCGAAGCCCTGAGTGCCCAGCCAATAGCGCAACAGGTTGGTTACGCCAGTGCCTGTGAGTGTCGCGCCGGCAAGTCCATCAACCTGGTAGGTGCTGTCAGCTTTGCTCTCGTTCACGCGGCCGCGTACCACCTCGATGCGCGGCACGCCACTGTCGTCCAGGGCGAGTTTGCCGCGCCATTGGCTGCGCCATCGGGGATTGTCGACTTCACCGCCAAGCCCGGGGGTTTCGGCATGGTCATAAAATTTCAGTCCGTAAATAGTGCTGCCATCGGCATCCAGTGCAAGAAAGCCATAAAGCGTGGACCACAAGCCGTAACCGTGCACGGGCAATATCACACGATTGGTATTGCCGCGGTGATCCTTAACCAGGTAAACGCTGGCAAAATCGGCTCGGCGCCCGATACGGGCAATGTCGTCAGCCGCTGCAATTGCGTGGCTGCGTTGTGGATCACGCGCTGCATCGCGCTGCTCGTAGGAGTCCGCATTGATGCTATCAGTGTAATTACCGCTTGCCAGCTCCACGACTCGGGTATCGATTTGGCGGAATAGTTCATCCACATCCGCACCTTCCTGAAAAAGACCGGCAACCTCCAGGATATTGCGCCGCTTGTCGTTCGCTTTGTTGGCTTGCTGCTGCGGGCGCAGTTTGACCGCGGCGGTGGACACTACCACTGAGCAGACCAGGCACAATACCAACGCTACGGTGAAAGTCCTGGCAGTACTGTCAGTGCTCATTTTGCGTTTCTGCCTACGTAGCGCTGCGTCGAATTCTGCGGCGGATGTCGAACTGCATGACTGACCAGTCGATGAGCGGCGCGAACAAGTTAGCGAATAAAATAGCCAGCATGATACCTTCCGGAAACGCCGGGTTTACCACACGGATGAGGACGGTCATAAATCCGATCAAGCCACCGAACATCCACCGTCCCGCGTTGGACATTGCCGCACTCACGGGATCGGTTGCCATGAAAACCATACCGAAGGCAAAACCACCCAGGCACAGGTGCCAATACCAGGGCACTGCGAACATCGGGTTACTATCGCTGCCAATCAGATTGAGTAGTGTCGCGGTGATCACCATACCCAGAAACACACCGGAAATTATTCGCCAGGACGCAACTTTGGTGTAAATCAGCATACAAGCCCCGAACAAACAGGCGAGCGTCGAGGTTGCACCGATCGACCCCTGGATGGCGCCAAGAAAGCTCTGCTGCAACGTCACCCCGGCACCGGTAACGGCTTCGATGCCCCCGGCCGCGGCTAGCGCGAGCGGCGTTGCGCCACTGAACCCATCCACGGCGGTCCACGCGGTGTCGCCCGACATCTGCGCCGGGTAGGCGAAAAACAGAAAAGCACGCCCGGTTAACGCTGGGTTCAAGAAATTCTTGCCGGTCCCACCAAATACCTCTTTGCCGATGACAACGCCAAAAGAAATTCCCAGCGCGACCTGCCATAGCGGAATCGTCGGCGGTAGTGTCAGGGTGAATAACATTGACGTAACAAGGAATCCCTCATTTACTTCATGGTTGCGAACGGCGGCAAACAACACTTCCCAGACACCCCCGGCGGCAACGGTGACAATGTACAACGGCAGGAAATAGACAAACCCGTGCCAGACACAGGCGAGGATACTGTTTGGGTTGTAGCCTATGCCAAGCAGCGCGAGAGCGGCCCCACGCCACCCAGTTGCGGTGTCGATGCCGAGCGAAGCCATGGCCAGGTTAGCTTGATAGCCGGTGTTCCAGCATGCCACCAGGATACAAGGCAGGGTTGCGACAACGACATAACTCATGAGGCGTTTGAGATCGCTCCCATCGCGCACATGCAGCCTGCCACGGGTAACATCGGCCGGCGTATACAGAAACGTATCGACCATCTCGTAGAGCGCGAAATATTTTTCGTAAGGCCCGCCCTTTGCAAACAGCGGGTGCAGACGATCGAGATAGCGCCGTAGTGCCAGCATCAGCCGTCCTTCTCAATCTGGACCAGGTTGGCGCGCAGCACGGGGCCGAAATCATATTTGCCCGAATCGACAAAAGAACAAAGGGCAAGATCTTCTTCATCCAGTTCCAGGCAACCGAGGGCCTGCGCGGCATCAGTATCGCGCACCACCAAAGCGCGCAATAACTGCGTCGGCAGCATGTCCAAAGGAACCACTTCTTCGTACGTCCCGATTGGCACCATAGCCCGCGGACTGCCATGTTCGGAGGTAGTAAATGAAAATCTGCGACGACGGACCAAACTCGACAGGAATACATTGGTCTTAGAAAATTTATTCACGCCGGGGGTTATCCAGCCAAAAAACTCGCGCTCTCGACCTTCCGCCAGCGCGCTGATCTGCAGGTCATAACGACCAAGATAGGTGCCCCACCCCGCCGCCTGACGTCCCGATAACACCGACCCGGAGATAACCCGGCATTCTATGTGTTGTAATTGTTCGGCGACCAGTTCCTCGGTGTGCGCACCAAGGCGGGTGCGCAATAACCTTGGTTTATTGACGACGGGTCCGCCCAGCGCAACTATCCGTTCTACCCAAAGCCTGCCCGTTGTGAAAAGCTTGCCGATCGCAATGACGTCCTGATAGTTCAAATGCCACACTGTCTTTGCGGCACTGACCGGATCGAGGAAGTGGATGTGCGTGCCGACCAATCCCGACGGGTGCGGTCCGGCAAATTCAGCCACGGTAATGCGCTCCCGCTCAATAACGTCAATTGCAGCGCCGGCGGCTTTGCACACGAATACTCTGCCTGTCGTCAATTTCGCGATCGCCGCCAGTCCATCGTTAAAGTCCTGATTGAACTCCTTGATGACGATGGCGGGATCAGCTGCAAGCGGGTTGCTGTCGATGGCGGTTACAAAGATTGAATGGGGACTGCTGTCGGCGGCAGGAATTTTGCTGTACGGCCGCGTGCGCAACGCTGTCCACAAACCCGACTTGAGTAACACCGCACTGACCTGTTCTGCGCTCAACGCTGACAATTTTTCGCTGTCTGTTATATCGAACGATTCGTGCTCGTCCCCGTCCAGTTGGATGACGACCGATTGCAGCACGCGCCGAGCGCCTCGGTTGATGGCTGCAATCATGCCGCTGCCCGGCGCGGTGAAATTTACTCCAGGATTTCGCTTATCCGTGAATACAGATTGGCCGCAACGGACTCGATCGCCTTCGGCAACCTGCATCGTTGGTTTCAGGTCGATATAGTCGCTGCCAATGAGGCCGACACTACTGATCTGCGCGCCAGGCGTGATGACCTGCTCCGGCACACCGGTTATCGGTAGATCCAGGCCCTTTTTAATTTTCTTTAACATGCTATTGTTACAACGAACTCTCCCCAGTGTTCGCGACAACGCGCAAGTCTTGCAACTGCGCGCTGAACGCCATTTTACTCCAGATCCAAGTCGAACGGGTTATCGCGGCGCCGACAAATTGCTCGTTGTGTTAACGGCTTTAAACAAGTTTGTACTCTGCAGTAAAATGTCGTGTTTCATCCGCGGGGCGCGTGAACTTTCGCGCAGGATGGCGGTCTCGCAACGTGACAAACCGGTTCGGTAGTTAAATTTTATGGATGTGCAAGAAAACGGCAAACCTGCAGGCACTGGCATCGACGTAAATCAAGCGGCTGTTGCAGCGCTGCGGACATTTATCAGCAGCCTGATCATCGGCCAGGATACTTTGGTGGACCGATTGTTGATTGCGCTGCTCGCGGACGGCCACCTGCTCGTTGAAGGCGCTCCCGGGCTCGCCAAGACCCGGGCAGTCAAAGTCTTGAGCGAGGGCTTGGACGCGGATTTTCATCGGGTCCAGTTCACCCCGGATTTGTTACCTGCGGACCTTACCGGCACCGACATCTACCGTCCGCAAGCCGGTGATTTCAGCTTCCAGAAAGGTCCACTGTTTCACAATCTGGTCTTGGCCGACGAGGTCAACCGGGCCCCCGCCAAGGTGCAATCAGCGTTATTGGAAGCCATGGGCGAGCGCCAGATCACCGTCGGTGGTCAAACTTATCCGTTACCCGAATTATTCCTAGTGATGGCGACCCAAAATCCAATCGAGCAGGAAGGCACCTACCCGCTTCCGGAAGCCCAACTGGATCGCTTTCTTATGCATGTGCGGATTGACTATCCGGGCGAAGCGGACGAATTAGCCATCCTCAAATTGGCGCGTAGCGAGGCGCGCAGCGGCGGGGCTTTCAAACGTGCGGAACACACCCGTTTGAGCCAGCAAAGCGTGCTTGCCGCACGCGGCCAGGTGCTCGATATCTATATGTCCGAGCCGCTGGAACGCTATGTGCTCAATATTGTACTGGGCAGCCGCAATCCTGGAATTTACGACCCCGAACTGGCGGGTTGGCTGGAATACGGCGCAAGCCCGCGCGCTACTATTGCATTGGATCGCTGCTCGCGCGCGCATGCCTGGTTGGCGGGACGGGATTATGTCGGACCCGAAGACGTACAGGCTGTCGTCGCCGATGTTTTGCGACATCGCGTTATCTTGACCTATGAGGCCGAAGCCGAAGGGATCAGCAAAGATCGGTTTATCGCTGAGCTCCTCGCACGTATTGCTGTGCCATGACTGCGCAAGCGGTGCTCGATCCGACACGCGTTACCATCGCTGAATTAATTCAGTTGGCCGCCGCCGCTCGGGAATTGCCGATAATCGCCAGCGGTGCCCGCGCCCACCAATCAGGCGGCTACCTGTCCGCTTTCAAAGGCCGCGGCATGGAGTTTGACGAAGTACGTCCCTATCAGGCCGGCGACGATATTCGCCACCTTGACTGGAAAGTTACGGCTCGCACGGGCGACACCTATACAAAAATATTCCGACAGGAACGCGAACGTCCGGTGTTGTTATGGGTCGATTTACGACCGTCGATGTTTTTTGCGACCCGTGGTGCGTTTAAATCAGTGATTGCGGCGCGCGTGGCAACCTTGCTCGCATGGAGCGCTGCACGCGCTAATGATCGGGTCGGCGGCCTGATTTTTTCCGCAACATCGCATGAAGAGATCAAACCCGGCCGCGGCAAGAGCGCCGTACTGCACTTTTTGAAACGGCTGGCTGCAGCCTGCGAGCACCCAGCCGAAGCGGCCGAAGCACAGCGTGAGGATCCGGCCGAGCATGCCCTGGCGCGTCTTTGCCGCGTGGCAAAACCGGGCAGCCTGATATTCCTGATCAGTGATTTTCGCGGATTACTCGATGCTGCAAAACATGATGTCGCTCGTCTCGCACAGCACAACGATGTCATGCTGGTGCATATCTATGACCCGCTAGAGGCGCGGCTGCCGCCGCCTGGGCGTTATCGTTTGAGCGACGGGCATTCGATCGTCGATGTGAATTCGGCCGATAAATCGACTGCTGAACGCTACGCACAACGCTTCACACAGCATTGTGATGCGTTGCAAGCGCTGACTCGCCGGCTGCGCATTCGACTGCTGGAAGCACCCACCGACGTCCCGACGTTAGAGGCATTACGCGCCGGGCTAAAGCAGCACCGATAGGCCAGTTCATGGATCCGCGCGATCCCGCATCGATACCTTTACGCGATATACACCTGCCGGCACCGATCGGCTGGTGGCCCCTCGCGCCCGGTTGGTGGGGATTGTTGATGGTCAGCATTGCAATTGCTGCGGGTTGTGCATATTGGCTATGGCGGCGCCGGCGTCGCGCATTGCAGGTGCGCGCAAATCGCGAGCTGCAAGCCATCGAGGCTCGTTATGGCCGCAGCGGTGATCGTCAACGGCTGCTGCAGGACCTGTCTGCATTGTTACGCAGGGTCGCTTTGAGTCAATCTCCACGGGTTGAAGTGGCCAGCCTGCACGGCGCGGCCTGGGTGGAATTTTTGCAATCGAAACTGGATGATCCGCGTCTGCACGGAGAAATCGGTGAATTAGTGGCCGCGGGGCCGTATCGTGCCGCGATTGATTTCGATACGAACGAAGTGGTCACCGCGGTTCGCGATTGGGTGCAACGCTTGGCGCGTCGGAAATCTGAATGATTAACTTCGACTGGCCATGGGTGTTTGC
Source organism: Gammaproteobacteria bacterium (assembly GCA_965225625.1). GTDB lineage: Bacteria > Pseudomonadota > Gammaproteobacteria > JADZEE01 > JADZEE01 > CBDDBH01. The sequence goes on along the minus strand of CBDDBH010000013.1, from coordinate 7,690 downwards.
AATGTTACCTCTACCCTGGGTGGTTTGGCGCCTGCTGCCACCAGCAGCGGCGCGCGACGCCGCGCTGCGCACGCCTTTCATTGAGGATTTTACCGCACTGCCACAGTTCGGCGGAGCATTGCCGCGCCGCCGCCTGGCGTTGCTCCTGGGGCTGATTGCCTGGTTACTACTGGTCACCGCCGGAGCCCGTCCACAATGGCTGGGCGATCCCGTGCAACGCCCGGTGAGCGGTCGAGACCTCATGATTGCCGTGGACTTGTCTGACAGTATGCGCCAAACCGATTTTCAACTTCGCGGGCGTGCCGTTGACCGTTTAACCGCCACCAAAGCCGTAGCCCGCGAATTCATCGAACGCCGAGTGGGTGACCGAATCGGCCTAATATTGTTTGCTGATCGGGCCTATCTACAGACCCCTCTGACCTTCGACCGTGTCACGGTTAACACACTCCTGGGCGAAGCGGTCATCGGTCTGGCGGGAAAATCTACCGCGATCGGGGATGCGATTGGAGTAGCCGTCAAGCGTTTGCGGGCGCAGAAGGTTACGCGCCAGGTTCTGATCCTGGTCACGGATGGCGCAAATACCAGCGGCACGATTGAACCCTTAAAGGCCGCGGAGCTCGCTGCCGCGCAGGGCCTCACGGTGTATACCATCGGTATCGGCGCGGACGAGCAGGTGCTGCGCAGTATGTTTGGTTATCGGCGCGTTAATCCATCTTCCGATCTGGACGAAAAAACGCTTAAAACGATAGCGGATGTTACCGGCGGGCGATATTTCAGGGCACGCGATGTGGACGAACTCGAAGAAATCTACACCTTGCTGGACGAACTGGAACCGGTAGAACACGATCCTGAATACTACCGACCCCAGTCCGCACTGTTCCCGTGGCCCTTGGCCGGCACACTGCTGATCGGATGCGGGCTGCTGCTGGCCGCTGGCCGCGGTAGGTTGGGGCTGTGATCCCAGAGACATTTCATTTTCTGCGCCCATACTGGCTGTGGGCCTTTTTGCCCGGACTGCTGTTGATTGCGCTTTATGCGACGCGCCGTTGGCACGGCAGTGCGTGGTCGCGGGTCTGCGACTCAGCGCTGCTGCCTTACGTATTGATCGAACGCGCGCCCGGCAGTCGAGGGCATTGGCCGCTGCTTGTTCTCACGAGCACATTGGCGTTAAGCATTGTTGCACTGGCTGGCCCAACCTGGGAACGATTACCGCGTCCGCTCTTTCGCCAGCCCAGTACCGTGGTGATCGCGTTGGATTTGTCGCCGTCGATGAATACCCCGGATATCGCGCCAAGTCGTCTGGCACGGGCGCGATTTAAGATTGCCGATTTGCTGAAACTGCGTAAAGACGGGCAGACGGCAATGTTGGTTTATGCAGCCGAAGCTTACACGGTAACCCCGCTGACCGATGACGTGCGGACAATCAGCGCACATCTGCCGGTGCTACGCTCCGAATTGATGCCATCCCCCGGTAGCAACGTCACAGCGGCCATCGACAAGGCGCAGGAACTGGCCCGTCAGGGTGGTGCGCAGGCGGGGCATCTGCTCATCGTGACCGACGGAATCGAGGCGCAGCTCTCCCCTATCCTGGCCCGCGTGGCCAACTCCACGCTGCGTGTTTCCGTGCTTGGCGTGGGCACCGCAGCCGGCGCTCCGATTCCGGCTGCAGGTGGTGGTTTTCTGAAAAATGCCGATGGTGCAATTGTGATGAGCAGCTTGCAAGAGCCCGGACTGCGCGAGTTAGCCGCTGCCGGTGGCGGCATTTACCAAAGGCTAAATACCACCGACGCAGACATTCAGGCCATGCAGACGTTCTTCGATAGCGAGGGCGAGGAACAAGCGCAGACGACGACGCTGGAAATGGATCAATGGCGCGAAGCAGGACCGTTATTGGTGCTGCTTATCTTGCCGCTCGCGGCGCTGGGGTTTCGCAGGGGCTGCCTCACACTCGTCGCACTGCTGTTGCTCCCACCACCGAGCCATGGACTGGAGTGGCGTGATCTTTGGCTAAATGATGATCAGCGCGCCCAAAGCGTATTCCAAGCCGGCGATCCGGCTAAGGCCGCGGCGATGTTCGATGATCCGAATTGGAAAGCTGCCGCACATTATCAGGCTGGGGAATTCGAACCGGCCGCCGATGCTCTGACGAATACCGAGTCGGCCGATAGTTCCTACAACAAAGGCAACGCCCTTGCCCGGCTTGGACGCTACCAGGAAGCGATAGGACTGTACGAACAAGCACTTACCGTCGCACCGGATCATGAAGACGCCGCATTTAATCGAGATTTGCTGCGCGAGTTGCTGTCTCAGCAGTCCCCACCTGACGATTCTTCCCAGAACGACGAGCAGCAAGACGGGTCCGATGAACAGCAATCCGGCGAGGATCAATCGAATCAGCAACAGGACAAGGCGTCCGAACCCTCCGAATCTGGTCAGAAACACTCTGAACAGCAGCCGGATGATACGAATTCGGCGGCTGAACAACAGCCTGATCCGCAGGAACAGGAACAGGAACCTCAATCGGCCGAGCAAATATCCCCGCAGACCGACGAGGCGCAAGAAGAGGATCCAGCGCCGCCACCGGCACTGGCGGACAGCGAAACGCCACAAGACAACGAACAGGAACAGGCAACAGAGCAATGGCTACGGCGTATTCCAGATGACCCAGGTGGCCTGTTGCGGCGCAAATTCCTGTATCAATATCAGCGTTCCGAGCAATCGGATTACTCGGGAGACCCTTGGTGAGACGACGCATGCGTAACGGATTTACTCTACTCGCGATCTTTTTTGGAGTTCTTTTGTTAGCCGGATCGGCATTGGCTGCGGAATTCCAGGTGTTTGTCGATCCTGATCCGGCGGCCCGCAACCAATCACTTCGATTAACATTTGAAGCGGTCGGTCAGGTTGATGGCGATCCTGACTTCACGCCGTTGTCACGAGATTTCGAGATTCTGGGTCGCAGTCACAGTAGCAAACTCAACATGATGAACGGTGATTTCTCCCGTTCCACGACCTGGACCCTGAGTCTCATGCCACGCCGCGCAGGCAAACTCACAATTCCGACTATACATTTCGGTCGCGATCTCAGCCCTTCCAGCACCGTCACGGTGCTGGGATCAGCCGCAACTGGAACCGGGGCGCAGCAGGATCTGTTGATGGAGGTGACCACCGGTGTCTCCGAGGTCTACGTTCAGCAGCAGATCCGCTATACCGTGCGTATCTATCAGGCAACCGATCTGGCCAGCGCCCAGCTTAGCGAACCCACCGTGCGCGATGGCGACGCCTTGATCAAACGACTCGGCGAGGACAAAACCTACCGTACCCGGCGGCAGGGCAAGCTTTACGAGGTGATTGAGCGAAACTTCGTCATATTCCCGCAGCAAAGTGGCACTTTGGTGTTCGAGCCTATCGTTTTGGAGGGCAAGGTGATTACACGAGCTCGTTCTCTGTTCGATCCGTTCGGCCAGGCTACAGTGCGCAGGCTCAGATCCGAACCGATCACTGTCAAAGTGCGTCCTATCCCTGCCGATTATCCCGCAGCGGTGTGGCTGCCAGCGCGCGCCGTCGAACTTCGTGAGGTCTGGTCCGACGAACCGGACTCGATGGCGGTTGGCGAACCCGTGACTCGTACTTTGGCACTGATTGTCCATGGCCTGACCGCCGGCCAACTGCCGGAAATCAGTGGATCCGCACCCGACGGCTTGAAGCTATACCCGGATCAGCCGGTTCTGAGCGATCAGCACGATGAAGTCGGAATGGTGGGTGTGCGCCAAGAGAAGATTGCAATCATCCCGGCCCAACCCGGGGAGGTGGAACTGCCCGCTATCGAGATCCCGTGGTGGAATACCGGTACTGATCGTCTGGAAATAGCGAGTCTGCGGGCCCGCACCGTTCGCATCATCGCTCCAGCAGCGGCGCGTGCGGCCCAACTCGCGGAAACACAGGTCTTACCAACACCCGCGCCAGCCAATAAATCGGAGGCGGCCGCTCCCGGTGGACCTGCAACCGACGCCTGGCGTTGGATCGCCGCGGCGCTGGGAGCCGCGTGGTTGCTCACATTATTCGCGTGGCAGCGCAGCAAGCAGGTTGCACCTACCGCTGTAAAATTATCGCGAAACCCTGATTTGAAAGCGATTAAATGGTGCTGCGAGAGCGGTGAGCTCAATCGGCTAAAAACTGAGTTACTGCGCTGGGGTGCGATCCGTGATCCGGCGGCGTCACCACAAAGCCTGGCACAGCTCGGCGAGTATTGCAGCGCTGACATGCGGGCGGAACTTGTGCTGCTCAACCGCGAACTTTATGGAACCGGCAATACCACATTCAGCGGCGAGCGTTTGTGGCAGGCCCTGCAAAAGGAAGCAGTTGAGCCGATACAGCCCCCCCACAAAGACCCTCTTGCACCCTTATATCCTACCGCGAGTTCACAAATTAGTTAATCCGCTCTTTAAGTGTTTTACATAGCTTACTGAATTTGCGTACAATATCGGTCCACAATCGAAGCAAGCGCGATCTACCCAGGCCTAAGGTTCAAGCTTGAATTAGAGAAACCCGCCAACGGCGACCGCGAAGACTTGTTAGCCCAGAGGAGGTCTATAGCCCGTGGAAGGCGCAAGAATACTTGCCGTTGACGACAACGCAACGGTCCGCGCGACGATAGCGGCGCGTCTTGGCAGTAAAGGCTACGTCGTAACCACCGCCAGCGGTGGTGAAGAAGGATTGCGTCTGCTGGCGCAGCGCGAATTCGATCTTGTCGTGCTCGATATCCACATGCCGGATTTATCTGGTGAAGCCGTGCTGCGGGAGATCCGCCGCAAGCGTGCGCCGACTCAGTTGCCGGTGATAATGCTCACTGCCAATGACGAGACTGAAGAGATTGTTCGCACATTCGACTTGGGAGCGAACGATTACGTCATAAAACCCGGCGAGATCACCGTGCTGGCTGCACGTATCGACACGCACCTGGCACTGAAAACCACAAGCGATGCCTTGCGCGAAGCGCATCATGATCTAGAACGCAAAGTACTACATCGCACGGTTGAGTTGCAGGAATCCAATTCCAAGCTGAAATGGGAAATGGATAATCGCATCCTCATGGAAGACGAATTGCGTGCCAGCGAGAGCCGCTACCGATCACTGTATGACGATAATCCCTCGATGATGTTTACCTTGTCGACGACGGGAACCATTATCGCAATAAATCGACTTGCAGCGCGTCATTTAGGCTACCGTCGAAACGAACTGGTCGGTACTTCAGCATTGGAACTTTACCACCCGGAGGATCGCTCCACCGCTGCTAAATATCTCGAAGCAGTGACCAATGTGTCGGATCGTATGCACCGTTGGGAGATCCGCAAGCGCCACCATAGCGAACAAATAATCTGGGTACGCGAGACCGCTAGAGCAATTGGTCAGGGCAGTGAGGATTGTTCACTATTGATTGTCTCGGAAGACATAAGCGAGACCTACCAGTTGAGTGAGCGTCTTACCTATCAGGAGCGTTTCGATTCGCTCACAGGTCTACACAATCGGCGCAGCTTCGAAGAACGCCTGGTAAAGGCATTGCAACAATCCCGAGAGACCGGCTGCAGCCACGCTTTGTGCTACCTCGACCTGGATCAGTTCAAAGTCATCAACGACACCAAGGGTCACGCGATCGGGGACGAGGTCTTGGTGCAAGTCAGCGGTATCCTCGAAAACGTGGTGCGCAAGCGCGACACCATTGCGCGATTGGGTGGCGATGAATTTGTCGTCCTCATCGAAGAATGTGAACTTGCGCCAGCCGCGACGGTGGCCACCGCCCTCAAAGACGCAATTTACGAACACAATTTCAGGTGCGGCTCTGATGTGCTGCGCGTTCACGCCAGCATCGGCATCGTGCCGGTGACACCGGATAGCGTCGATGCGGCGAATCTACTCAGTATGGCGGATGCGGCCTGCTACACCGCAAAAGATGCCGGCAGAAACCGTGTTCACGTGCACGCGGAAAATGATCTGAATATGCTTGTGCGGGTGGGCGAAATGAAGTGGGTGGGCCGCATCAACGAGGCGCTCGCAGAAGGTCGGTTCCGTCTGAATTTGCAGCCGATTACTCCAGTTTCCCCCACAGGCAGCGAAGGCGACCATTATGAAATGCTGATCAGGATGAAGGACGAACAAGGCAAGATCGTCGGTCCTAATGAGTTCTTGCCGGCGGCGGAGCGCTTCAGCCTCGCCTCGAAAATTGATCGATGGGTCATCGAAACGGCTTTTGACTGGTTGCTGGGCAATCCCGCGGTTCTCAAGCGACTCTATATGTGTGCCATCAATTTGTCCGGCCAGTCACTTGGTGATGATGAGATTCTTGAATTTCTGCTCGATCAGCTGGATGGACGCGATATCCCCGCGCATAAAATCTGTTTCGAGGTTACGGAAACAGCAGCCGCAAGCAATATCGTCAATGCTACCCGGTTCATCAACACGGTCAAGGAACGCGGCTGTTTATTTGCGCTCGACGACTTCGGCACTGGCGTGTCCTCATTTAACTATTTGAAGCATCTGCCAGTGGATTTTCTCAAGATCGACGGCGCTTTCGTTCGCGATATGGCGACCAATGCAATCGATTACGCCATGGTCAAATCGATCAATGAAGTGGGTCATGTCATGGGCAAGAAGACGATTGCGGAATTCGTCGAAGACACAGTCACTCTGGGCACACTGCGTACTGTGGGTGTCGACTTTGCCCAGGGATATGCCGTTGGCCGACCTCTGCCGATAGAATCATACGCAATTGATGGTGCGGCTTAGGCGCTAAAACCTTAGCTTGGATTTTCGCTTGCCGACCCATGCCTTGGCGTAGCCAGCGCTATTTTATACCAACTAACATATTTATTATCAATGGTATAAGTTTTATTTTTAAAGTAGTTTATAGATACAGCTGGCGAGGTTCCGCGCTCACTCGAAGGTCGGCACCAGGCGTAGTTTCCTGCGCTGCGGCGGGTGCATAGTGTTGCACAATTCAGCGGCGAAAAGGCGCGCACCTGCGGCGCGAATTGGTGAAATGTGCGGCCTGATGAGTGTGATAAAGTAGCCCGCAAATATCCAACATACGAGACTATTCGGTGCAGCTAAAACACCTCTTTTGTTTCGCCCTGTTGCTGATTTCGCACACAGGAAAACGCCGCACTGACCCCAACTGAAAGGGTGCAGGACGCCGTAAACGATATCGTTGGCATACTCAAGACCGAGGATCTCAATCGGGAAGCGCGTTGGGAGAGAATCGGTGTGATTATTAACAAAACCTTTGATTTTCAAGCGATGTCACAAAGTGTTCTGGCGACCAACTGGAAAAAGGCATCGCCAGAGGAGAAACGTAATTTCGTGGAATTCTTCTCTCAGTATCTCGAGGACACGTATCGAACGAAAATTGAAGCCTATGACGATCAAGAAATTCGTTATGTGAACGAATCAATCACCGGGTCGCGGGCTGTAGTGGATACGGTCATCGTCGCCGGCCGCACGGAAATTCCGGTCAGCTACAAGCTGCGCGAAACTCAGGGTCGATGGCTGGCCTACGACGTTGTCATTGAGGGTCTGAGTCTGGTCAACAACTACCGCAACACGTTTTCGGCCATTGTGCGTAGCGAGGGAATGAATGGCTTGCTGAATGACCTGCAGGGGCGAATCGATCGCTACAAGGCGCGGCGTGCTAAAG
>CBDDBH010000012.1:0-21813 GCA_965225625.1 Gammaproteobacteria bacterium | reverse complement strand
CAGGTGGATAGCGGGGATTGGGACTCCTGGCGTTTGTGTATCGGTTCCCGTTGGTGTCATCGAGTGAGCCTGGTGATCTACCGTTAAAGTTGTTCAATTCGGCCTGGATGTGTTTACAAATGTTTGCTCCCAGAAGCGGACCACTCGGCCAGCGTATTCTTTTCTGGCGCTCTGCCAACCTTTGCCGTGAGTCGCGGCGGGTACAATCCATCGGTAGCGAGGCTCCCGTGCTGCTTCCCACATTGCTTCCAGCGAATTAGCCGTGAGCTGTGCATCGTGTTCGTCGTGGATCAGAAACACCGGGCGGGGACTGATGACAGCGATTGCTTTGACCGGACTAACCGTATCCAGATCGACACCGATGCGGCATTCACAAATGAGCTTTGCGACATTAGCGAATGGAAAGCCCGGCAATCCCGTAACATGTGAAAATCCATCAGAAATGGCAGTCTGTAAATCAGCGAAGGCGCTTTCAGCCACCACGCCTTGAATGTCGGGCAGATCGGCAGCAGCCATAATTGCCGATACCGCACCCAGCGATATACCTTGCACGCCGATCTTATCGACATCGGAGCGTGTCTTCAGATAGTCGACCGCGCCCTTCATATCCAGCGGCTCTTTTGCCCCGAAAGTCACCATATCGCCGCCGCTTTCGCCACGGCCACGGGCATCGAAGAGCAGTGTTGAAAATCCGGCTCGCTGAAGGTACGCGGCATGCGGCAGCATCTCCTGACGGTTGGCGTCTTTCCCATGAACGAGAATGATCGCCGCGGTCTTGCTACCCGGAAAAAACCAGCCCGCCAGCGTCAAGCCGTCTTCGCTCTGGAAGGTAACATCCTCTGGCGGGGGCGGATCAAATTGCGCGAGCGTATATCGTGGCCATTCCGCTTCAGGCCACCGCTCTGCGACACGTATCGGGTGAGTCTGCGATTCGCATACGTACCAACCAATCAACCCTACGACCGTAGTGCTGACCAGAGCAATTGCTGCGATCCACCGCCCAACCTTTTTGGTAAAGATCATTTAGCTGGGATGGTTTTATAGCTCGCGTAGGACGCCACCAATCTCAAGACGCGGTCAACCTTGGCCATTGGGATGGGCCGGCAGAGAATGTTACCACTGAAAATCAGCCCCAAAGGACACGTTTTTGGACAGAACTGCCCCGACCCTATACCTCCCCTATGGGTGCCGCAACTTAGGTTGCCACGTCAAGCAGGAAGCACTGGCATTCGCGCTCAGAATCGATGTCTCAACCGCGCTATGCTTTCCCCAGTCAACGGGAGAGAGCTATGAACGCACAGACCGTGAACATGTTAGCGGTTAAACGAACAGCTTCTTGATCGAGGTAGATGATGAACGCAAGCAAAACAGAAAAAGCACTATATTGGTTCGCAACCACATTAGCGCTGGCCCTGATGGGCTGGTCAGTGATCATGTATCACCTCAGAGCCGAAATGGCCGCTGGTTTCTTCCGCGACTTCGGCTACCCAACTTACATTGTCTATCCTCTTGCCTATCTAAAGCTGATAGCGATGCTCGTGATCCTTACGAACCGTTACAACAATCTCAAGGAAATCGCTTACGGGGCGTATTACATCAACATGATCGTGGCTACGGCCGCCCACCTGATTGCTGGGCATAACCCGTGGCATGCTTATGTCGGCCTGATTGTGGTGCCGGTCTCCTACTATCTAAGCAATAAAGTACGGGGCCGACCGAGCAAAGACTTATTTCTCGCAAAGGTGGGGGATACGATCACCCCGGCGAGCGCCACTTGAGCTTCACCCAGCGACCGGATACCGTTTCCATGTTCGCCGTCCAAACCCTCGCCGATCTAACCGACTACCACCTCTACGGCGTGTGCAACACCTGCTCGCGGATGGAGCGGCTGAAGATGCTGGTGTTGCATGACAAGTTAGGGCCAGGGCAGCCCGTTGCCACCGTTTCCCGCCACCTCAAATGCACTGAATGCGGCGGACGGGACTGTGGGATTAGGATCGTATGGGCTGGGGCGGGTGAGTTTCGGTATGGGTGATGTGCGCTAATCGCGTTGACTCTAACGACTTATTAGGCGCAGGACGGGAACCGGGCTACGCTCTCAGACCAGTCGCTTCAGTAAGCGATGCAGCTTTGGACATTGCCTAATCTCTTTTCGCAGTTCCGGAATATCAGACTCGCCGATGATGAGAGGGGATCGTTGAAAGGCTCCCCTTGGTGAGTAATGACAGAAACGTATCTGGGTTTGACCCTTGGCTTCACCTTCGGTGAATTCCAGTAGTTGTATGGTTGGTTGGTGGTACTCGCTAATAGTCTGCGCTTCCTCTGCAACGATTCCTGTCCCCCAGTGTAAACTGAATGTCTTCTGCTTCATCTGACCCGCCTCCCTGACTTCCAATCCGCCAATTCATACCACTGGTTACCATTCTCCCCGCTGATGTGGTCAGGGGAGCTTCGCAGACTGGCAATTTCTCGTTGATGCGATTACCCAAGCATAGCCCAAATGGATTTGTCAACTGCGGCGCAGGATACTGGGTGGGATTACCTACTGATGGAGGGATGACGATGACTGATTATGAACTGATCAATCTGTTCCAATTACATTTGGTGAATCTGCAAACAGCCGTGATGAACTATGTCGCTGTGCTGTTTGCTTTCCTCATTGCCGCATACTTGGCCGCCGACAAATTCGAATCCAGTATGGTCTTTATCATCGTCGGACTGTTCACCCTCATAGTGTTACAGCAAGCAGGTCCCATTATCGGAACGAGCCATGACTGGGAAGTGATTGGAACCTAAATCGCAGCACGGGCAAGCGAGGGATCACCGATCATCGGTTTGCACGGTTCTGCAACCCGTTCGGGCGCTATCGGAATAGCTGTCACGAAATACAGTGCGGTCATTATTTTGATTGTCAGCTATATCGGCGGTCTCGTCTTCTTCTTCCACCAACGCCATGTGGGTCGGGCACAATAGGAGGCAACGCCATGAACATGACAGACGTAGCAACCTGGGGGAATTGGCTTCACCACCATGGTGATCAGAGCCATCCTGATGCATACGAGATCAAGAAGAAGCTATTGCAAGCATTCTACCCGGAATCGGATGAGTGGAAATTGCAGGTTTGGAAACAAGCTAGGGATGTGGTTGAACAAGCTTTGGCACAATCGCACTGAACAAAATTCTAATTTTTGAATATCACTGTAACTGAGTGACCGCTTTGTGCTGATCATCAGTCCACTAGTCAGCGACCCGCAATGACCGGATCGGGTCGACTCCGGAAGATCGCCGGCCGGGGGCTATAGTAGTCAAAGTTGTCCAGCCGACGGGTCCCATTAGCCAGGTAAAGGGGGGTAGGGGTAGCGGGGATTGGGACTCCGGGTCATTCAATATCGATTCCGGTAGGTGCCATCCAGCGAATGCGTTTCCCCATGAGACCCGTCTGAGATCGGCGTGTCCCAGCTACTCTTGGCCATACAGCCGCACTCGAACCGTGGTCTACCGTGGGTTGAGCACCAGCCGCAGAATACGTGGCTTGCATTGCCCGCCAGTTCACAGTTGCAGCGCTGAAGATCGTCATGTACCGGCTGTCGGCCCGTGCTTGCGTAGAACTGAATGCCATCAATCATTGGATGTCCTGCCATTTAACGCACTGCAGCGTGATTTAGAAGAAGCAAGTTATGTGCCGTTAAGGCGGGGGTTTGGATTCTCGTGATAACGAGTTCACAGATGGAGATCCGGAAAATAGGTCTAAGTCACAAATCTCAGCCCGTACGCACTTACAGGCTACTGCAGCGGGCGCCTCTCCGGGTTACGGTGCCGTGGTTAGTGTCGCTAACTGGCGTCACTGTGCGTTTCCCATGCTCGCCCTCGACACCCTAACGGACTACCACCTCTACGGCGTGTGCAACAGCTGTTCGCGGATGGAGCGGCTGAAGATGCTGGTGCTGTATGACAGGCTTGGACCTGAATACCCGATAGCCACCATATCCCGCCACCTGAAATGCCGTGAATGCGGCGGACGGGACTGTGGGATCAGGATCGTGTGGGCTGGGGCGGGTGAGTTTCGGTATGGGTAATGTGTGTTGTTCGCGTCGGCTCCGGCGCATGGTTAGGCGACGCCCTGTAACGTTTCGAAAATTCTTTGGGCAGACACCTCTGCCTCTACGGCATCAGATTCAATCACCAATAATGGAGTCGGTAAGGGTGGAAAATCGAATCCTCCGGCAGCTGAGATTTCTCGATATAGAGCGCCATCTACTAGTTTTCCAAAATCCTTCCGACTGCCGTTTTCGATGCGCTCCAAGATAGTGGTTTCCGCACAGCGCAGCTCAACAAAGTGGACGTTGCCGCCGACAGATCCAACCTTCTCAATTAACTCAGGAATGAGGCCTGCTTCTACGGAGGACTCCGAATGGAACATAAAAATGAACGATCGGTTCGATGACGCTGCTTCACGAAAAGACTCCCGCCAAATCGTCGCTCGCAAAGCGCAGAAAGCTGATGTGCCAAATTCAAACAGTGTACTTACAAGATCGACGGTTAGATGATTGTGGAAGAGCGGAAGTTTCGTTCGCTCACTGAGGAGAGCGGCTATCGTGCGTTTCCCAGCGAAGTGGTCACCGTGAACCGCACCCAGTAGGTAGAGTCCGTGTAGCCAAAACCGATCGGATCGCGTGCAGACTGACGGAATGACGCTGCAACTTCCGGTGACCGGATGTCATCTATCGTTAGTGTCCCTGTCGGGTCTTCAAGGATGTCTGAGTACGCCGCGACGGAATAAGAATCCACACTCCCATCAATGACGAGTGCTTGTTCAGCCGCTGCGCCACTTGCTGTCCAGCAGAGCGCAAGACCGCAGCTAGACAAGAAAACGATGTTGCGGAGGACTTTCGTCATCGTCATTGGAAGCACCCACGCCACCGCCAGATACCCGCCGTGATGCGGATCATCTTGCGGTGCACTAGCTGCTGGATGACGGAGTCGGCCAAGCGCTTCTCCCCGAATGCTGGCTAGGGGATTGTAGCATTGGGGCACCGGTGCTCGTTTAAGCTTCTTCGAATATTTGAACCTTGAGTGGTTTGGCAGGATGCGGAGCTTTTCCGTTGCACAGCGAACAGCAGTCGTCCGGGCACGCACTCAAGGCGCACAGCAGATCCATTTCCGCCCGCATCTCGATATAATCACCCGGCTTGCTCACCGGCTCCAATATCCCAAGCCGTTCGGTTGCCGTGTCGTACTCAACATTCATGAACAAGTTGAAAGCGTCGGGGAGATTGCCCGGTTCAACCCCGTACGGCGCGAGCGCACGGCTCAGCAGGTCGAAGCAACCGTCTTGGGCGACCCCCAGTCCCTCCTTTGCGGCTTGCTCATAAACCCAGCGCGCGCACGAGCGCATCGTCAGGTCGTGGACCCCCGCCGGTGTGGGCGTGTCAGCGGTAATGGTGGCCATCACGTGACGTACCGTCGAGATCAACTCGTCACCCGTGGTAAACCCGGCGAGCCTCGATTGCAGGAACATGGTTTCCGGGTCGAACGTGAATGTGTGCTCACGTGTATACGAGGGACAGAATTTGTCCGAAAGGTCGTGTTCGTTCAGTAGCGCTAAGTCACCAACCTGTTGGCCTTCGATGTCAGTAACCCGCAGGAATTGTTCCCGCTTGACTATGAACGCCGAGACACCCTTCGGCGCAATGATCCGTTCGTCCACCATGGTTTTCGTCATTTCCGTATCCTCAATTTACTTCCCTGGTACTACAACCACCTCCATACCGGGGAACCGTTCGGGCAATGGGCGTAGCATCGCGTCGTCTTTCTTATAAAGAGCCACGGACCTATTGAGACTTATGTAAATAGTGAACAATCATAACGCCAACTCTGCCTGCTTCCAGAAGGCCGTGACTAAGGTCGGTCGGCGCCTGCGCTGCTGGGGGACAAATCCATTTGGGCTATCCTTGGCGTACTACGCACAAATCCAGCAGGGAGATGGAGATGACGTTGGAACAAGCTTCTTACATTGGCGAGTTAATCGCAGTGATCGACCATTGTGTTGTCAGGATAAATTGGCTAATGAATTGATTATCGCAGATGAAGCGATGAGGTGGATAACTAGGCTGCTGGAATCAGTCACCCCACATTGGTATCGTTGGCGACCGATCCCAAATTATTTCCCTTTCCGCGAGTCGTAGTTCGGCTTCGACCCACCATACGAACGCGTTCCTCTAAACCTAGGCCTTCTGCGTCGGCCAGCGAGTCGCGAGGCGATCACTTGCGAAGCTCCGAGCTTCTTCATTCCAAACGCCACGAGTCCGTCGGATGTACCGATGTCGAGGCATTAAGTGCCTTTGAGATCAATTTGCCGGAACATTTCGAACACCCCGAAGAGTGCCGGCTACGGATCAGTGACGCACCGAGTGCGGACTTCACCCGTGGCGCGTGATTTGCAGGCCGCAGCGGCGACATTCGAGATGCTCAACACTGCCGCCGTCGCCGAAACCGAACGTCACGTCAATAATTCTAAAATCGTGAAATCCCAACCCGCAGAGAACTCGACCGATCGCCTTCCACATCGGCTTATCAGAAATTAATTCAGGACACAGGTAGCAATCGGGCGCTCTGTATTGAACGGCGGAAATATTCGAAGCTGCCACCGCCCCCTAAAGCTTCCAATCTTGGGTGCTGATGATTCGACCACCTCGGCACAGATTTTTCTAACCTCAGCCGCATTTTTATCGATTCGGATATCCACAGTCATCCCTTGAGCCTTTACGTCGCACTTTGTTGTGATACCGGTGGCAGTAAGCTCCGCGCATAGCATTTGAGCGTCTTCGACCATTTGCTGTGCCGGGTTCTTTTTCTCCGGCTCGGTAGGACCGCCGCAGCTGGTCATCAAGAAAGCCGAGAAGACCACAACCCCTGTATTACGTATCAGATTCTCCAGCTTCGAGGATTTGCAGTCCATGTATAGAGTATAGGCGGTAAAAATCGGCTTGTGCCGTGATGCATCGCTTCACGTTTGCAGGCACACGGGGCACTAGCCATTAAAAAAGCGAACCGGTCGGGTTACTTCGTGTCGTCAAAGCTTGACCCTCCCCGCCAGAGGTCTACACTTTAACGGCGAATTAGAAAAAGAAGCGTGACATTTGCCCGATAGTCTCCGGCCGGGGTTCTTCCTCCCCCATCAGCAATTCCCGGCCGGATCTTTTTTAGCTTGATCCACCCCTCTAATCGACTAGGCGCAATGTTGCTGTACGCAAACGCGTTGCAATCCCCAGATCGTCGAGATGATGAGTGTTGTCAAAGTCCCTCCGACCGTGAAGCCTAGCCATCTGCGTAACCAACGCCCAGCTTTAACCTGTTGGCCTGGCTTCAACGACAATTGCATTTATCGATGCGCGCTCCAAGTCTGCCGCCACCAGACTCTTGTCTTTTTCCAGCCGGATGTCGTGATACTCCGCATCTTGAGGGAACACTCCAAGATAATACTGGAGCCACTTCTTTACTTCCTCCGGATCATTTTCGATAGCTACCGCATGGTGCGGGCAATCCTTACCTTGTATGCGCAATACAACATCTGCTCCGCCACGTAAGTTGCGCCACCATCTATTCTCCGAAGAGGTGAAACACCTTACGACATCGCCGTCCGTAACATAGCGCACGGGTGTAGTAAAAACCCTTTGCGTCTTCCGACCTGTGAAGGTGATCAGCTTCAAACTTTTGCTCCAGAATCCGTGAATTGGCGATCGCAACAAGAAACGGACTATGGGGTTAATAATCGCAAAAAGTGGCTCTGGTAGCTTCACGACAATCTCCCGTAACACCCAACACCTAATCAACCGATACTATTGACCGAGGATCCCTCCAGCGGTTCCCCGGCTGGAATACGATTCTGCGCGCACAACCGTCAAAATATCAATTTCAGCGAAGTGGCAGTTGTTTTTCGACGCCACGGGGTGAGCGAAGGCATGACGATGCTTTTGATAGACTTTATTAACAGGCAGGCTGTCCTAACCTATCCATCTGCAGCGCCACCGGACCGGCATGCAGATACCGTAGTGTGAGGGAACGGACCAATGATCCTGCTAGTAATGGGTTTGTTGTTGTGGAGCGCCGCGCATTTCACCCCGGCGATCGGGCAGCGCCTGCGCACTCGGGTCGTTGCTGCTAGCGGCGAGAACCCGTACAAAGGTGTCTTCTCGCTACTTACTTGTGGGTTCGATTGTGTTGATGGTGTTCGGTTGGCGCTCGATGGAGCCTGCATCGGTCTATCTGCCGCCTGCATGGGGCCGAACGGCCGCCATGGCGCTGGTCGTGGTCGCTTTGACATTGTTCTTTGCGGCCCGCACGCCGACCAGCCTCAAACGTATCCTTCGGCATCCGCAGCTTACCGGTGTATTGCTGTGGAGCGTCGCGCACTTGCTCGCTCACGCTTTTCACGTGGCTCGGGCTATGGGCGCTTGCCGAGATGCTGCTCATCAACCGCCGCGACGGTGCCTGGATCAAACCTGGACCGGTCGCACTCAGAGGCGATGTCTTAACGGTGGACATAGGTGCAGTCGCGTTCGCCGTGCTTGTTTTCGTCCATCCATACTTGTCCGGCATCAGGCTCATCGCCATCTGAGGTGCGTGTCGCTGAATCGAGTAAGCTTGCACTCACTCTGGGGCTGTTGAAGAGTTCGGCAGCCGCGTCTTGCTACACGTAACCCTGCACCTCCTCGGAGATTGCGGGGCGTTGAATCGGAATACGGGGGAATAGAGTTACCGAAGGATACATTTTCGACTACGCTCTTGCTCGTCCCTGCCAAGGAGAAACACATGCCTGTAATCGAGACGCGGCTTACCGAGCGGTATTCGACTAAACATCCGTTTGTATGTGCGGGTATGGGCTTTATTTGCGATACCCCGCACCTGGGTCTGGCGACCATGCGCGCAGGCGGCATCGGAGCACTCGCGGGTACCCTTTTGTCACCGGAAACGTTGGGCGCGGCTATCGATACGCTGCGTGACGGGACCTCTGGCGCCTTCCACGTAAATCTCCTGACGTGTTTTCCGTACGACCTACACGTTGAAATCTGTGCAGACAAGCAAGTCCCAATCGTGTCTTTCCATTGGGGTTTGCCCGTAGCCGACGCAATCGAGCGCTTGCTAGGAGCCGGTGTTTCCGTATGGGCGCAGGTGGGTACGGTTGAAGATGCCGTCGCCGCCGCCGATGCTGGATGCGATGCCATCGTAGTGCAGGGATTTGAAGCCGGGGGTCACAACTACGCGGGACTTCCATTAATGGCGCTACTGCCTGCAGTGAAGGATGTCGTCCGCGATCGGTTGGTCATTGGCGCCGGCGGTATTGCCGATGGTCGAGGCGTGGCAGCGGCGCTTGCACTCGGCGCGGATGGTGTGTGGGTGGGAACACGTATGGTGGCGACGCCTGAGGCAAATGCGCACGCGG
This sequence comes from Gammaproteobacteria bacterium, assembly GCA_965225625.1. GTDB lineage: Bacteria > Pseudomonadota > Gammaproteobacteria > JADZEE01 > JADZEE01 > CBDDBH01. The sequence continues at coordinate 12,371 of CBDDBH010000012.1, read as the reverse complement.
AACATCGGCGTCGGATCGTCGCTGCGACGGGCGCCGATACGGTTCTGTCGTCCGTCTATGGACCCGAATTCCCAACCTTCAATCCGATGCGCATGATACGAAACGACACAATCGATGCCTGGGATCATCGACTCGACGCGTTACCCACTAATCGTGACGACCTGGATGCAATCGGTCAGACGATGTTTGGGGACATGAGCATGCCAGTCAAACCATTCGATGCAATCGTGCCGGTTCCAGAAACCACCGGTGACTTTGACCAGATGCCAATGCTCTGTGGTCAGGGCAGCGGACTGATCACTGCAGTTGAACCTGCCGAAACCGTGATTAGCCGGATGATGAATGAGGCCGCGACAATTCTCGCAGGACTCGGCTCTGCATTAGTTGACGATTGAGGCAGAACCGCCGCTGTCTGGCACCCACGTAGTTGCTTGATGGTTCAGTGACTTACCCACGTTTCAAACCGTTACAAACTACTGGTATCCAAGATGTTGGTCCACACTCTTTACAACAGCCCGCGTTATAGGCTTTAGGGAGCAACATCATGAATGTCAGGTCACGGTTGATAACAGGTGCATGCATTATCTTCTGGGCGAGTGTCGTTACCGCAGAGCATCAAACACCGATGCAACGCGTGCAGCACACGGTGGAGCAGGTCATAACTTTGCTCAACGACGACACCCTGGGGCGCGAAACGCGGTGGCAGAGGATTGCCCCGGTCATTCGCGAGAGTTTCAACTTTCTCGGTATGTCGCAAAGCGTTCTGGCAACTCATTGGGATAAGGTACAGAAGGATCAACGCGCGGAATTTGTCGAGTATTTCTCGCGCTATTTGGAGCTGATCTATCGCGAAAAAATGGAAACTTATAGCGACGAGAAAATCAGTTATGGCAGCGTAATCGACTATGACGGTTTCGCATTCGTCGAGACATTCATAACGACCGAAACGACGAAGATACCGCTCAATTTCAAATTGAAAAAGCACAGCGATGGCTGGTACGCCTATGATGTGGAAATTGAAGGGATCAGCCTGGTCGCGAATTATCGCCACTCATTTGCGCAAATTATCCATACGCAGGGGCTAGACGGTTTGTTCGCTCACCTGGAGGGCCAGATCCTGCGGTCCGGTGAGCAAGTCGTCAGCAGCAAACCCTGATAGCGTTGCTGCGTTTGCAAACTACGCTCGGCGAATTGTCACGTCGTGAGTGCGACAGATCTGTTTGGACAAGCTGCATTATTCCAATGCCCGGCGTACGCCGTGCTCGTTCAGCGTCGTTTCCAGATCGTCGTATAGATCGGATAACAAGGGCGCGATCCGCCTCTTGATTGATTCTTGCAGGTGTCGCTGCACGCGAGGGGTGTCACAGTATTCGAGGGTTGAATACCACAGCATGCTGCATAGCACCGCAGGTACAAGGGGATTTTCCTGGTCGTCAACGCGACGCCCCAGCACATCCGCCATGCGAACGTTGATCTCGAAGCTCTTGCGCTGCACAAGCGCTTCTACCTGCGTGATGGTGGCTGCCAGACCGGGAGAATTCTCAGCACGGGCCTGCCCCATCAGCCCCAGATTGGTTGTCTGATCTCCCACAACCGCTGCCGGCGACCGCATTAAAAGCTGCTGTGTAGAGTCGAGGCTACCGAGCTCGGCGAACGAAAGCATTACACGACGTTCGATGGCTCTACCCAGCGCTGACGCCTTTTGATCCAGCAGATCCGCATCGGCTGCCCCCGCTCCTTCGTCATCGATGGCCCGCAGGCGCTTTGAAAGCTCAGAGCGTAGCGCAAAAATCATGCTTGGGAGTTGACGCTCAAGGACCTTGCGGACGTGCCGCGTAATCTTCGTGCGGTCGATTTCCTCGCTAGTCTGCTTTTCGGCTATGCGCTCCGCTTCCTTGCGTTCCGCAGTGTCCTCACCTTCCACCGCCGCAATCGCCAAGGCGCGAACCGCTGACATATGCTCCGGGCTCAGGTCGATAAATCGAATACCGATACCGTGCGCCTGTCGACGCATAATCTTTCCCGCTATTGTAATGCTTTCGTCCGGTGAAGATTTACCATCCGGCGCGAATATTACGTTGATATTGGTGTCGATCTTCAGCGGTTCCGGACCGCCTAAAGGCACCACCAAATCGTAACCGAGGAACATCCCGGTGCTGCTGATGTTTCGGATTTCTGCCTTTATTGGGATCCCGTTTTTCCCAATGATGTGGGCCGGGACAGACACCGCATGTCGCAGACCGCCACCGCGTCTAGATCCCCACTCGAAGCTCTCAGACATAGATTCTGCACTCAAAGTGCGCTCAATATTAGCCGCCTTAAGCTAGCATTGTTTGCACTTTGAATCACCTTTTCGGGGCGATGAGGAAGTAATTTCAGACCGAAGAATCGCTAGACACCCAAGTATATTCATGCAGTCCACAGGTCATCCTTGTACTTTGCGGGCTAGTTTTATTGGTTTGCAATTTGTACCAATGAGGTGGGGGGATGCGGTAGGGGGCCGAATAGACACGACACACAACGCTTTCTCCCATGGGTGCGAGGCTGACATCGGCACCTTGCGCATTAGTTTCTCCCATTGGGGCATCCTTTTTTTTAGGTGGTGCGGACGGCAACAGTTAGTCAACTATCCTATACTGCAGGGAGGAGAGGGGGCATTGGCACCTGGAATGACAGACTTGCAAAGGGTTGCTCTGTACACGCCGGCACGCCGCCATCGCAGATCACCGAACGCGCCCCCCGCGACAGAGGAAGCTTCGGGGGTTCTGTCTGACTGAGCTTTTCATCGTATGCGTGATCCTTGGAATATTGTATGCGGCCGCATTAGCCCACTATCGCGACTACTGGCTACACGCGCAGATTATGGCGGAAACGGCTACGATGTTGCCGGCATTCACATCTGCGATAGACGAATATTATTCCTTCTTCGGCGAGTGGCCGGATATGAACGACGCCACCTTTCGCGAGGAGGTTTTGTCATATGACCCGGAGAGTTTTGCCATAAGCGGAACGATCGCGGCTGGGTCGGTTACGTTTTTCTGGCGACCCGCCTCGCCTTTTGAACTCGCGGGTCGTCGTCTGACATACAGGGCGGCTGTGCCGTCGACGGCCGGGCCGTCCGGCTCGGTCCTGTGGTTATGCGGCATGGAGCGAGCCCCACGGTCATTCACTGCGCAAGGCCGCAACCAGACCGATGTCCCCGCGCGGCTCCTCGATTCGCGATGCCGTTGACCAAGGTATAATACGGGTCCAAAAATAATGAGAAGAAAACGGCTATCCATATCAGATATTGCCGACATGCTCCGAGAACTCGGATTGCTACTCGGCGCAAAGATCAGTGTTCAGGAGGCACTGGACATCGTCGGCGCCGAAGAGGACCGTCGCGGCATGCAGGCACTCATCAACTCGCTTCAGCAAGACCTTAAAGAGGAAAACGCTCTGGCCGACGCTCTGGCCAGGCATGCGCGTCAACTGCCGCCCTTCCTGACCGATTTCATACGCGATCGTGAAAGGCAAAACCGATTGGATTCAACATTAATCGAAACCGCCGATTATCTCGACTCGATTTACATCACCGGCGATCATCACCGATCCATTCTGCGGGCCTTCTACTATCCACTGACAGTATTGCTGATCGCCAGCGCTGTGTGCTTTGTGCTCATGGTCTTTGTCGTTCCTCAGTTCGAAGACCTATTCTCGGGATTTGGGGTTGATCTGCCGGCTTTGACTGTCGTGGTCGTGGATCTGGCCCGCCTGCTTGGCAGTCTCTGGTGGCTCTTGCCCGTAGCGGGCTTGCTGCTCCTCTTTGGCCTTACCCCGATCGGCAGGCCGCACGCTGCGAGATGCGGGTCCTGGTTGATCGCGTTTTTGCCGGGATGGGCTGCAATCCAGCGGAATATTGATGTGGTGCGACTACTGCGAACCGTTGCCTTGCTGCGGGGCCAGGAAGACTCACCGAGCGTCGCCGTCGCGGCCGCTGGCATGCTTGCACGTAATCCTTTCATGGCCAAAGCACTATCTCAGATCCACGCGGATCTGCTGAGTGGCACCGAATTCGCCAACTCCCTGCAGGCCAGCCGCATCGTTCCACGCAAGGTAGTACGCGCAGCGCTTGTTGGGACGCGGAGTCAGAACCTGGCTGCCGTTTTCGCACGGCTTGCCGACACTTACAGTCGACGAATTGACGCTCGTGTCAGTCGCTCGAGCCAGCTCGTTGCACCGTGGTTGACCGTGATAGTTGGCGTGTTTCTCGGACTGTTCCTCATCGCGATGTATCTACCAATATTCAAAATGGGGTGGGTCATCTAGATGTGCCCGGCCAAACCCGGTTTTATCTTTTTCGATCTACTGATGACGGTGCTGATTGCGTCGGTGCTGGCCGGCGTCGCAGTTCCGGCTTATCAGACCTATATCGTACGCGGCCAAGTGGCCGAGGCTTATGCGCTATGGATGCCGATCCGGGAAAACATCGCGGACTACTACGCCGTACGTGGCGAATTTCCCGACGATAACCGCGCAGCAGGCCTGGCTCCACCGGATAAACTCGCGGGCAGTTATGTGGAGGCGGTAGTTGTCGAGGCGGGCGCCATAACCGTCCATTTCGCTACCGGCTCGAACAATGAGATTGCCGGTCGGACGCTGACGCTTCGCCCTGGGATCAACATCGTGCAGCCAACCGCCCCCTTGTTTTGGCTATGTGCGGACGAAACCCGGGAGGGTGTACGGGTGGTCGGGGAAGATCGATCCGATCTACCGCAAAAATTTCGGGCATCGATATGTCGTTAACGATACCTGTCCATCGTAGCTGCGGGTTTACCATCGTCGAGTTGATGGCGGTCGTCGCCATCATTGGCGTGCTGGCTGCCGTCGCAATCCCGCCCTATTCGATTTATGTTTCACGTGCGAAGGTGGCAGAGGCCTTTACCATAACTGCCAATGCCCGACATTCGATCGCCGAGTTTTACGCCCATCGCGGACAGCTTCCTACGACCAATGCGGCCGCAGGCATAGCCGCTCCTGAAAATCTAATTGGGCGATTCGTGCAGCGCGTCGAAATCGTAGATGGCGCCATCCATGTGCAGGTGCAGTCTGATGAGCGCGAATCTTCTGGCCCCTGGATCGTAAGCATTCGACCGGTGATGGTGCCTGACGTCGCTGAGGGAGGAACGCTCTCATGGGTGTGCGGATTTACCGAGCCTGCTGCGAACATGCTGGCGTTTGGCGAGAACCGGACCACCGAGGGAGTTAGACGGCACCTGCCAACGGGCTGTCGTCGACCGCTTAAACGTCACAATGGCAGCGGCTGAGCGTGCAATGCTCAATACCCGAACGAAAGTGAGGAGGATCTACATGCGCAAGTGTCGGCACGGTTTTACGTTGATCGAGCTAATGATGGTCATCGCCGTCATTGGTATATTGTCCACCATCGCTCTGCCGACTTACCAAGATCGGATTATCCGTGCCCAAATCGAGGACGCCATGGCCCTGTCGGTAGGCATCAAACAGGCGGTGGAAGAGTTTCACAGCCGCCATCAACGATTTCCCACTGATAATGCCGAAGCCGGTGTGCCAAAACCGGAACATCTGATCGGTAATCACGTGACCGGGATAAAAATAGGCGAGGGTGCCATCCATATCGCCCTCGGCCATCGTATCAACGCTCATGTCCGCGGCAAGGGGGTCACGCTCAGACCTGCCACGGTGACCGGCAGCCCCGAAAGCCCAATCTCCTGGCTGTGCGGCTACGCCGAGGCCGTGACGGGCATGCGTGCAGCCGGGAAGAACGAAACGAGCGTACACGAGAACTTTCTGCCGGTGCCTTGCCGACGCTGGTAAATCCTCGCGCTGGTTGATAGGACCGCGCCCTGACCCGAATGCAACGGACTACCTGTTAATCAATTTGCCAGCCGCTGAAACGGATCCCGTCCGATTTCACGTGCCGCCACAGGAAACGATGCGAGTTCCGGCGGGGGAGCGATGGCTGCGGCAGGACGCGCCTTGATCTCATTAATGTATACCGGCAAGTCATCGTTAGTGCGCTCGCAGCCCGCCGCCAGGACCACGAGTACTAACATCCACGCCCGCAGGCAGCCGTGAATCATGTCTCCTACAAGTAGGCGAAATACGCGCCTTCCAGTTTGAGTGATAGAGTTCCATTCGTTCGTTCAATCACGAAATCACGCAACTGTACCGCCTTGGCCGGTTGGTAAAAGGTGTCGTATACAAAGTAGAACAAGTGCGAGTAATCCGCTGTGGCCTGGAGTGTAAACGGCGTTTCGCTGTGAAATTCCAGCGACAGGGCGGGCTGGAACACGAGTGCGGAAACAACAACATCGTAATTGGCTGCCGCCAGTTTGATTGTTTCGGCCTCTGTGCCCGTATCGATTCGCATCGGCAGTAACTGGTTAAATTCATAAAATTGTTTATCCAATTGCACAAATTGTTGCTTGAGCGCATCGAGATTCGTCAGTTTTCTCTGTTTTGACTCGAATTCGTATTTTAGCGAGCCCTCTTTTGATTCCTGTTCCGCGAGTGTGTCTCGCGCAGGCGAAACTATCAGGACGATGCCGAGAATCAAGCTGGTCGTCGCTAGAAAAAATAAGTTGCGCTTGGACATCCGCTTCATTCGTACTCGCTGGATGGGCCGGTGGAATTGTGTAGCATGCGTATTCGAAATCCCGTCAAGCGCTGCGCACCTGCCACCGGCCATATGCGAACATCGGGTTGCAGGCGCGGCATAAGGTTGCTCATTCGTTCGGTCAAGTCTTCGACATGGTCGGGATCCCGGGTCTGCCCCGCAACATCGAGTACCGGTGCACTCACCCTGGCATTGCGAAAATACTGAACCTGGTTCAATGCCACAGTCGGCGACGTAAGGGTTGATAACTGCGGTATAATGCGAACGAATCCGACGTGTGCGTCCTTACGGATAACTTCATAGAGAGCCATGCGCGAAAGCAGCCTTGCTTTCAATTTTTCCAGGCCCTGGATCTCCTGGATTTCGTGGTCGACCAGCTCAATTTCACCTTGCAGGAATTCGTTACGCTGATGTTGGTTGCGGATCTCAAACTGGATGAAAAAAGATAATCCCAAACAGACGATCAGGGGCAACACGGCCGCGAGCGCAAACTTTATTCTTTGTGGCGTCAAGAAAGGATGTCCCATCGGTCAAAACTCAAGTAATGGATCAGCTTCCATCATTAAAACTTAGTCTGAAACCGTCCTTATATCAATCGAGGTAAGCACAAGGGCGAGCGTCGCTGCGTCACTAATTCATAGCCACACGCACGATTCGCTGCTGGCTGGCCTGCTACCCGTTTTGCTCGTACTATCGATCGCAACACAGATTAGCCACGAGATCGACTGAGGCCGGTCCTATTGAATGGGAGTCGATGCCTGACGGAAAATGGTGATTCAGTATGCATATTGTCGCAGCGCTGAATCTCGGCAAGAATCGTCACCAACGGGTGCCTAATATTGAGGTGATCCATGCTTGAACTCGACATAAACGATGAAAAATATTCGATCGACGACGCGGAGGGTTCAACACCGCTGCTTTGGGTGTTACGTGACGCACTGGGGCTGGTTGGTACGAAATATGGTTGTGGCGCATCGTACTGTGGTGCGTGCACCGTTCATCTGGACGGTAATCCGGTGCGCTCGTGTTCAGTGCCTGCGCAGCGAGCAGTTGGCAAGGCAATCACTACCATTGAGGGATTGGCTGCTGCTGACGGTACGCTGAATCCTGTGCAGGCAGCCTGGATCGAAAACGATGTGCCGCAGTGCGGTTATTGCCAGGCGGGACAGATAATGTCGGCGACAGCGCTGTTGGCAAACAATCCATCACCCACCGACGCTGAAATCGATCAGGCAATGATGGGTAATTTGTGTCGTTGCGGTACCTATCAGCGTGTGCGCAAAGCGATCCACGACGCAGCCGAAGTTCTCCCCAGCGAAAAAACGACGGCCAGGGAGGTTGTATGAGCGTCCAATATCGACATAGCGATCCTTACCTAGATGACGTGATGCGAGAACTCGACTGCGGCCACCTCGGCATGCAGCTGAATCGCCGCCGCTTCCTGAAGCTAACCGGTGTCGCCGGTGGCGGACTGGTCCTGGGTTTCTCCTTGCGCCCCGGCGAGATCTGGGCCGAAGACGGCGAGCAGCGGAGGGAATTTGTTCCGAACGCCTATGTGCGCATCGCAGCCGATGGAGCCATACACATTGTCTCCAAAGGACCTGAGATCGGTCAGGGTATCAAAACCGCATTTCCGCTCATCGTCGCTGAAGAGTTGGATGCCGACTGGTCGGCAGTGCGGGTGGATCAGGCGCCCATCGATTCCAATCGTTTCGGACGACAGTCGGCTGGCGGATCGCGCTCCATACCGGCGGCGTGGAATGAATTGCGAATGGCCGGTGCGCTGGCTCGATCGATGTTGATCAAGGCTGCCGCGAAGCAATGGGGTACGTCGGAAGATCAATGTAGGACTGAGCCCAGCACCGTAATCCATATCGAAACTGGCAAACGCCTGAGTTATGGCGAGCTCACAGAGCAGGCATCCGGGTTGCCGGTGCCCGATCCGTCTTCCGTCACGCTAAAGGATCGGAACGAGTATCGCCTGCTTGGCACACGCGTTGGCGGTGTCGATAACCATAAACTGGTCACCGGCCAACCGCTGTTTGGCATCGATCAATCCCTGCCCGGGATGGTATACGCCACTTACGTTAAATGCCCGGCTCCCGGCGGGCGGGTGCGCAGTGCCAATCTTGAAGAGGTCCGCGCACTGGCGGGAGTGCGTGACGCGTTCGTAGTCGAGGGCAACGGTTTGGTCAGCGAAGTGATGCCCGGCGTTGCGATTGTCGCAAACTCGACCTGGGCGGCATTTAAGGCAAAAAGTGTATTGCGCGTTGATTGGGATGAATCCAACGCCGCGCGCGATAGCTGGAGTGCCGCGACCACTCAGGCGAAAGCACTTGCTAGCCGCATTGGCGCAGAGAAAATTGGTGAGCACGGTGAGGTCGATCGGACATTCGACAGCGGCGGCAAGACAGCCGAGGCGTTTTACACCTATCCCTTCGTTTCGCATGCTCCCCTGGAACCGCAGAATTGCACCGCCTGGTACCACGACGGCGGCATGGAAATCTGGGCCCCGACGCAGACACCTGCGCGCGCAAAAACCAGTGCCGCACATACGCTGGGAATAAGTGAGGACAAGGTCACGCTGCATCAAACACGGGTCGGTGGCGGGTTCGGCCGGCGTTTGATCAACGACTACGTCTGTGAAGCGGCGTTCATTGCGAAACGTGCGACACAACCGGTCAAGTTGCAATGGAGTCGCGAAGACGACATGGCGCACGATTTCTATCGTGTCGCCGGATTCCATTCGTTGAAAGGCAGTGTTGATGAAACCGGCAAACTTGCCGCGTGGCAGAACCACTTCATTACCTTCACAGAAGACGGTCGCAAGCCGGTGTCCGGCGGCAACATCACGGCGACCGAGTTTCCCGGACCATTGCTGAAGCATTACCGTCTTACCCAAAGCATGTTGCCGCTGGCGACGCCTTGCGGACCCTGGCGGGCGCCGCGCTCTAACGGCATCGCATTTGCCGTGCAGTGTTTTATCCATGAGTTGGCACAAGCAGCCGGGCGCGATCACCTCGAATTTCTGCTGGAAATCATGGGTGAGCCGCGTTGGCTGGAGCCGGGCAATGATCGGGCCTTGCATACCGGCAGAGCGGCGGGTGTTATTAAACTCGCCGCCGAAAAGGCGGGCTGGGGCAGGGCACTGCCTACCGGTCACGGTATGGGGCTTGCTTTTCACTTCAGCCATGCCGGGCACTTTGCCGAAGTAGCGCAGGTCAGTGTCGATAAGGACAAGCAGCTGAAACTGCATCATGTCACGGTGGCCGGCGATGTCGGACCGATCATTAATTTGAGCGGTGCCGAGAACCAATGTCAGGGCGCGGTGCTCGATGGTTTGAGCACGGCCCTGGGTCTGGGGATCACGCTGGAGAATGGGCGGGTGCAGGAGTCGAACTTTGATACCTATCCACTATTGCGAATTGCACATGCACCAACGGTGGATGTGCATTTCGTGGACAGTGACTTTTCGCCAACTGGCCTTGGCGAGCCGGCACTGCCACCGCTCGCACCTGCGGTTTGCAACGCAATTTTCGCGGCGACCGGGGAGCGCATCCGCACCCTGCCACTGACCACGGCGGGTTATCGCGTTTAGGCGCGGGTACTGAAACGCAATATTGGACGTGCACGTTCTGCTTCCTGACTGTAGCGGAGCCTGGCCCAAAATATAAGCTCGCGAGCTTTTAGAGGAGAACGCTGTGGCTAAAGCATGGAGTTACGAACCGCCGAGCGGTGAGCCCGGTGACGTCAACAACATGGCGCACTACGAACAATTGATGGATGTCATCCGCAATCGGGTAACGACCCGGGCGTTTGATTCGAATTATGAGGTTCCCAAGGAGCATTACGAACTCATTGTTGAGGCGGCTCGTCACGGTCCATCGGGGGCGAATGCACAGCCGTGGCATTTCATCGTCATAAACACCGCCGATGCCAAACAAAAAATTGCCGATTACTTCGTGGCCGAGCAGCGCCGTCGTGCAAGGTTAAAGATGAAATTCCCAACGCCGGACTACAAGGGGCTCGCGAATGCGCCAGGCATGATCGTGATTGCATCGGATTTTCGCTGGGTGCGCGCTTTCCCCGTACTGAAAGATGAGGATTCTCCGCTCAATAAAATGTATTACGAGAACGCAGAACGGATCCTGCTGCAAAGTGTAGCGGCCTCAACGATGTCGGCGCATCTAGCCGCGGCGGCGCTTGGTTATAACGTTTGGTGGGTCACCGCGATTGGTCAACAAGAAGCACAGGATGCGATGAAGCCGCTGCTGGGGATCCCCGACGATTTATCGGTGCTGGACATCATGTGTTTCGGTCCGGCGCTTAAGACGCCCTACAAACGCTGGAAAAAGGAATTGTCCGAGATCATTAATTGGGACAAATTCAACCCCGAACACCAGATGTCGAATGATGAAATTGAAGATTGGATTGCAAATAAGCGCCACCACATGATGTACCGCGACGGCGATAAGGTTGATTGATGTTGTACGCAGATTGGATGGGTAATGATATTTATGTGTTTTAAACCTGCATGCGACGGCTTGTGAATCACGGCGCAGCTAAGCCGGCGGCGCGTAGTCGGCATCTGCAGTTTTAACGACCCCAACAACCAGTGTAGCATTGGCGCCTCGCGCCCGGCCCGGGTGGCGGAATTGGTAGACGCAAGGGACTTGAGTAATTGAGCACCTGAGTGGAAACGCTTAGTGTGAATGGAGTCAAATTCGGGGAAACCTCAGCACCTCCGGTGGTGGCAATCCCGAGCTAAGCCCGTCGCGCAGAAACGTAACCCTGCGAAATCGGGAAAGTGTAGAGACTTGACGGCTCCTGCCTACGGCATCGGTAACGGTGATATGGCAAAGAGAAAGTCCAGACCACGAATGCGAGATATTTGATGCAGCAACGAAAGTTGTAGTGGTATGAAAATCCCTCGGAGGTTTCTCCGTGCCGGTTCGAGTCCGGCCCCGGGCACCAAAGTTGCGTCCATTGTAGTCCAGTAACATCCATAACTATCTAAATAAAAAGGGTATATCGGCTAAACGGCGTTCGATGTCGTCTATTGCTATCTCTTGGCATCTGGGGGTATCCGGGGGTATAATCGGGGGTATATGGATACTGCTCGCCCGGAGATACCCCCATGCTGACCGATACCGTAGTACGCAACGCCAAGCCCGCTGAGAACCCCTACAAGGTCGCGGACGGGGGCGGGATGTATCTCCTCGTGCAACCAAACGGGGCACGCTACTGGCGCCTAAAATACCGCCACATGGGCAAGGAAAAGGTGCTTGCCCTTGGCGTCTATCCTGACATCGGCCTTCGCAAGGCACGCGACCGCAGAGGCGAGGCACGCAAGAAACTCGCTGAGGGCGTCGATCCCGGCGCCGATCGCAAGGCACAAAAGCAGGCCGCAGGACTCCGCGCACAAAACACTTTCGAAACCATTGGACGCGAATGGCATGACACAAAAAAAGGGGCATGGTCGCCGGGGCACACTGAAGCGGTCCTCAATCGGCTAGAGAAGCATTTGTTCCCTGGACTCGGGGCAAAGCCGATCGCGGACATCTCGGCGCCCGATCTGCTTGCCGTCATCCGCGAACTGGAGAAGCGCGACGCCCTGGAGCTTGCGTCCAAGACGCGAATCGTCGCGGGACAGGTATTCCGCTATGCCATTGCAACGGGGCGAGCCTTAACCGATCCTTCGCGCGATCTGCGCGGCGCCTTCAAGACGAGAGAA
>CBDDBH010000011.1:0-19330 GCA_965225625.1 Gammaproteobacteria bacterium | reverse complement strand
GACACCCTTATCTACACGCTGCTTGGGGACTTGCCTGAGCTGGGCAAACTCAACCAAAAACAAATCGCTGCGCTCGTCGGCGTAGCCCCTATCAATCGTGATAGCGGTCGCCTTCGGGGTAAACGGCGTATCAAAGGTGGGCGTGCAACCGTGCGCACCGTTCTGTACATGGCCACGCTCAGTGCGACCCAGCACAACCCCGTCATTCGTGCCTTCTATCGACGTTTACTCGCCACGGGAAAACACAAAAAAGTCGCTCTGACTGCCTGCATGCGTAAATTCATCACCATCCTCAACGCCATGGTCAGAGACGGCAACAACTGGAGTGAAAAATATGCCTAATTAATGAACTTGCAAATCACAGTCGCTGGTTAGATTTCATGTCCTCACAGAAGATATCGCTCTACATCGAGGGCACCGTGAAATACCCCAAGGATATCAATATCGTCATTCGGATTAACTAGGTAGGCGATGCGGTAATGACCGTACAGGAGTACGCGAATTTCCCGCTCTGGTGCTAACTCATATCGATGCCCAATCCGCGGGTGGCGGATAAGATCTTGGGCCCGCTCGTAAATCCCTCCGACTACTCGCTGTGCGGCAGCCGGATTATCTTGTGCTATGTAATCGTGAATGTCTTTGAGCCAACTCTCAGCCTCGTGCGTCCAGTTCAGGTGACCCATTGCTGGATGCGGCGACCCATATCATTATTCGATATCGTCCGGTCGGCGTCGGAGTCGGCTAAACCACGACGAATCATTACGCCAAAAGCAAGCTCACGTACAAGTTCCTCGTAGGAACTATCTTCGGGCTGCCGTGCCAAAAGCTCCGCGATCTCTTCTTTCGCTGATGCCATCGCCATCTCCAATACTCTGCATTAATTCTACACCTCGACTCAACATGAAATCTAACGACTGAGCTGAGGCGCGCGCCCTAGTGTTTCAGATTCAATCGACATAGCTTTTTCGCGTCGGCTCCAGCGCCTTGTATGACACTACCGACCTCCAGTCGGCTAGAGTGAGGCCCGTAACTTGTTACCAGCAAACTACCGACCCGGCAGCCCGATCCAGCGTCGGCTCTGCCTAGGCAAGACCGTTAACCAGCGAGCGGCGCCGGGTCGACCCGATTGATTAACTCGAACAGTCGAATGGGCCTCACGAGCCCGAATCTAGCAAGGGTGAGTTGTTATGACAATCAAGGATAAGAGTATCAATGTAGGTGTCGATGTCGGTAAGGACGTGGTGGACGTTTATGTCTGGGAAAGGCGCCTGGCACTTCAAGCGGCCAATGAGCCCAAGGCCATCCGTAAGCTAGTGACACGCCTGGCCCGCTACCCGCTGGCCCGCATCGTGGTAGAAGCCACGGGACGTTACGAACGGCTGCTGGTGGAGGCGGCCATCGATAAGCAATTGCCGATTGTCGTCGTTAACCCCCTCAACGTACGCCGCTACGCCGGCGCCATCGGCCAGTTGGCTAAAACCGATGCCATCGATGCCCGGCTCATCGCCGAGTTTGCCGCTCGGGTACAACCCCAGGTCATACCCCACACGGACAAAAAAGTCCTTCAGGTAAAGGACTTAATCGCCCGGCGACGCCAACTCGTCGATATGCGCACCATGGAGATGAATCGCGCGCACATCATGCCCGCTGCCCTGCAGCGTTCACACCGCGCCGTGATCAAAACCCTCGATAAGGAGATCCAGTGGACCGAAGCCCGTCTCAGCCAACTCATCGCTCACGTGACCGAATGGGCGGCAACACACCGCCAATTGGCTTCCGTCCCCGGCGTCGGCGACACCCTTATCTACACGCTGCTTGGTGACTTGCCTGAGCTGGGCAAACTCAACCAAAAACAAATCGCGGCCCTCGTCGGCGTAGCCCCTATCAATCGTGATAGCGGTCGCCTTCGGGGTAAACGGCGCATCAAAGGCGGGCGCGCAACCGTGCGCACCGTTCTGTACATGGCCACGCTCAGTGCGACCCAGCACAACCCCGTCATTCGCGCCTTCTATCGACGCTTACTCGCCACCGGAAAACACAAGAAAGTCGCTCTGACCGCTTGCATGCGTAAATTCATCACCATCCTCAACGCCATGGTCAGAGACGGCAACAACTGGAGTGAAAAATATGCCTAATTAGCGAACTTGCAAATCACAGTCGCTGGTTAGGCGCTCCTATTCGAGTCGCCTTCTCTAAAATCTAGATAAGCTATCATTCTTACTCGAGCACCTAACGGTGGAGCTCAGCCGCGCGCCGCGGTCTTCCCGGATTTAATCGACATGCTATCCCGTCGGCTCCAACGACTCGTTAGGTGCGTTTTCCAAGGTTCAAAGAATCTAGACGTTGGACGATGAACTTCGCTCTAAACGCGACCTGGTAATACGCATCTTCTAACGATGCACGAATTGTTGCGTAGCTATCAGAAGAAACGCTACTGTCGAAAGTAAGCCAGTAATACCTCTTCGCTTCCCCGATGGTCTCGTTGTAAATCGAAACTTGTCCCCATATTTCAAGGAGTCTCGCGTGTTCTTCTTCGGTTAGCATCGGGAGATCTTGAATCTTTGATTGCAAGTATGGAAGAGAAGCCGACTTTAACGCTAACCCCTTATTTGATTCTGCCGTCTTCATTTCTACATTGAACACGGCCATTGGTTCCTCGTTAATGCCTTTAAGTCTTTGTAGGGCTTTTGACATATTTTCTTGCGGGAAATGCCCCCGGTATCGCTTTTCACGCTCTAGAAGCCACTCGATAGATTCAGCGGAATGCGATCCCCTTCTTGAGTCGGAGATGTGGATGACTTGAATCAGCGCGTACGCGAATTCGCGCAACTCGGAGTCAATTGCGATCCGGACTTTATTAGCCTCGTGTTTCGCACCGATGGCTTTTGTAATCGCCGGGCTGAGCATCCCCAACAACCACCCTAGGACCAGCAATCCGATTCCGCCCAAAGTCATCGTTCAAGCACCTAACAGTTAACTAGACAGACTCAGAAAATATTGTACTAGACAGAATCTGTGTGGTGCCGAATTAGTGTTTTTGTGCAGCATATGTTCTGCGTGAGGGTCTGTGCTAACCTACGGTCGAGCAAGCTTGGGACATGGAGGTTCCGCGATGAGTCGCTCTCATCATCCTGCCGACTTCGGCGACCCGCCGTTCTGGGATCAATTCCTCGCCGCCCTGCAACGTCGACAGATTAAGCAGGGGCAACAGAAATGGTACGCCCTCAGGGTGGAACAGTACATCTCCCACTACCACCCTCTCTCGCTTCAAGACCACTCGCCCCAACAACTGACACCGTACCTTACGCAGTCGGGTAGAAATGGCCGATTAAAGGATTGGCAATTTGGTCAAGTTGTTGATGCGCTGAACGTCCTCTTCGTGGATGTGTTGGCGTTACCATGGGCACGCGATTTCGACTGGGGATACTGGCGGGACACCGTTCGCAAACTTGGCTCAGACCATCCAACGGTGGCTCGAGACATACCCACGAAACTGCGCGCACGACCCGTCGACGGGCATGGCCGCGTCTCTGGGCCGGATTCAGCGAACGAATCCGTCATCGGCGCGCTCGCCACCGAGATCCGGCGCCGTGCGTATTCGATCCGTACTGAACAGGCCTACACCCAATGGGTGCGCCGTTACATTTCGTTCTTCGATGATCGTAATCCCCGCACTCTCGGCGGCCCCGAAGTAACGGAATTTCTCGAGCGTCTTGTGATCGAAGGCAACGTCGCTGCCAGCACTCAAAATCAGGCACTCAACGCTCTAGTGTTTCTGTACCGACATGTTCTTGAGCAGCCGCTGGAGAAGCTTGATTCGTTTGCACGAGCAAAGCGTCCGCACCGATTGCCTGTCGTACTGACCCGCGCTGAAGTGCGGGCCCTTTTAGGTTGCCTGGATGGCGTGCAGTGGCTCATGGCCAGCCTTTTGTACGGAGCGGGTATGCCGCTTATGGAGTGTGTTCGATTGCGAGTAAAAGACGTTGATTTCGCCTACCAACAGATCCTGATACGCGATGCCAAGGGGAGGAAAGATCGCGTCGCTTTACTGCCCAGGAAAACCGCCGGTCCCTTACGCGCGCATTTGGGCGAAGTTCGCATATTGTTCGAAGGCGATAAGGAAAGGGGTTTCGGGGAGGTGTATTTGCCGGAAGCGTTGGCGAGAAAATGGCCCAAAGCGCCGCGAGAATAGATCTGGCAATACGTGTTCCCTAGCGGTCGTTTGTCGGTGGATTCACGCAACGGTAAAACCCGGCGTCACCACATTCACGAGAACGGACTACAGAAAGCAGTTACTCACTAGTCGATAAATAAGGCGACATCGATGGAACTTTCTGAGAGCGTACCGATCGGATCAGATATGAAACTGGACGGCCGCACGCTTGACCATTCGACCTTGGAAGCTATTCGCTTGATGGCGATAGAGCGCGTTCGCGAAGGCGAGTCGCCGGCGACGGTGATCGCATCGTTCGGGTTCAACCGGACGACCATCTACAAATGGATCAAAGCGGCGCTGCAGCCGGGTGTCGGCATCAAGGCGTTGCGTTCGACGAAGGCTACGGGGCGGCCACGAACCCTGAGCGCGGCGCAAGAGCGACAGGTGTTCCGCTGGATCAATGGTCGTGACCCGCGACAGTATGGATTGGACTTCGGCTTGTGGACGCGCGCGGTGGTCGTGGAGTTGGTGACGCAGAAGTTCGGGGTGACGATAGGCGTCACGGCGGTCGGGGAGTTGTTGGCGAAACTGGGATTGACGCCGCACAAGCCGCTGCAGCGAGCCTATCAGCGGGACCCCGAGGCGATTGAACGCTGGCAGCGTGAAACCTTCCCAGCCATCGCCCGTCAAGCGAAACAGCACGGTGGCGAGGTGTTTTTCTGGGATGAGTCTGGCTTCCGTGCTGATACGGTGCACGGTAAGACCTGGGGCGTGCGCGGCCAGACGCCGGTCGTGTACCGACCCGGACAGCGTCAATCGTTCAGTGCCGCCTCGGCGGTCAACGCCAACGGGGCGTTCTGGTTTTGCACCTATAGCGGCGCGCTCAAAGCCGCTTTGTTTGTCACCTTGCTGCGCCAGCTCATGCGGGGCCGGCGCAAGCCGGTGCATCTCGTGCTCGACAGTCTGCCGGCGCACAAGACCGCGCGCGTGCGCGACTACGTCGCTTCGACGAATGGCCGGCTGAGCCTGCATTTTCTGCCCGGTTACGCGCCAGACCTGAACCCCGATGAATGGGTGTGGAGTCACGTCAAGCGCACGGGTGCGGCGCGACGGCCACTGCGGGCGGGCGAAACACTGCGCGAGAAGATCGAGGAGCAACTCACCCAACTCAAGCGTATGCCCCACCTTGTTCGATCATTCTTTCTTGCTCCATCTGTCGCCTATATTGGCGACTGCTGAGTAAGAAAGCTGCACGCACCGCGCGAGTCAACAAGAACGTCAACTGCCATTCACTGCGTCATTCCTTCGCGACGCATTTGTTGGAGGCGGGTTATGACATCAGGACGTTACAGGAGTTACTAGGGCACTCGGACGTATCGACCACCATGATTTACACCCATGTGCTGAACCGCGGAGGCCGGGGTGTGAACAGTCCCCTCGATGAGATTTAATCAGACGATTGAGACAAACCGCAGGTATCCAGGTAAATGCTTCCGCGGACACAGAAGAAAATCGCAGATCGATAGGAAAGCTGAACTGCCGGCATCGCCAACGTCGCGGTTGTCGGCTGGTTGTGAAATCGGTACGGGCGCTTCGGCGGCTTCGCTTCTCCCAAAATGATCGACTTTCAGTAAGCGGCGCAATATACCGACCGCCGGGTTTGCAACAGTGCCTGACTAATTCACCAGTTTGCCGTCCCTGACCCAGACTTCATCATCGATTGTGACGGTGCCGTCCACTACTAAGTCTCGCCAGCGGAAGTAGGAACCGCCGATCGCTCCGTTGAGTTCGGTATTGGCGCCGATACCCAGACGTACGATGCCGGCGCCGTAACCGAAGTATCCAATCCACGGTGCTGATTCGTCGATCGCC
Source organism: Gammaproteobacteria bacterium (assembly GCA_965225625.1). Lineage (GTDB taxonomy): Bacteria > Pseudomonadota > Gammaproteobacteria > JADZEE01 > JADZEE01 > CBDDBH01. Next base: position 13,302 of record CBDDBH010000011.1, on the reverse strand, counting down.
AGCAGGTGATTGAATCCGAGTACGAACTCACGAAGGGCCCTGTTGGATTTGGGCACAGGCCATAACTCCGCTTCAACGTGTTCTTGTCCCTGGGCTGCTGCAATCTCAGCGATGCGGCCGCCGCGAAACGTAAGCGTCAGGTCGCGCACGACATGCCCGTTCCACCAAGAGTGTGCGTAGGCGATTACGCCTTCGACACTGTCTTCAAGCGGTGCTACCCGAACCGCGCCGGCGGGAAGCTCAACTTCTCTGTCGAGAATAGTAGCTGCGCTCATCATACGTGCAGCGGATGCGTCGCCATCCTGGATCACAATCGGACGATCGCCAATGCGAAACGCGAGATCGGTGCCGGCACCGTTGGTAACGCGGATGACGCCGCCACGCATGGCGGCAGCGAACCGCCTTTGGTGTTTGCCCATGGCCATGTAATCCGTGTCCAGAACCGCGCGCTGGTAGCGCTCGTCCACCACCTTGATGTCGGGTGCTGGCAACCCAGGTAGCACCGATACGCCAGTCATCCCCGAATCATTGCCCAGCGGGTTGTAGCTATCGGTCCAGTGGAAATGAATTGCCCGGCGTATTCCGCGGTTTTCGCGAAGCAAAGTCTGAAAGGCGTTGTAAGCCGGATCCGCGGGACTGGTCCCGGGCAACATAATCGCGACGTCAACGCCGACCAGCATTTCGAGATAGGCGTCATGGGCGGCCTTGAATCCTTGGCGTAACGTGTTCGCATCTGGCGCGGCCGGGTGCGGTCGTTCCTGTACCGCAAGCGTGCCAAGGTCGATGCCGTCGTGTGCCAGCACACCATAACGAATGTAGGGAATTATCTCGTCAAACAACCCCGGACGCGCCATAACCAATACGGTTTCGCCAGGCTTCAGCTTAATCTGAGCGACGATCCGCTGTGCCAGGCCGTCCCAGTCAGGGGAATTGGGCAATGCTGCCGGAGCCAAAACCATCAGGCTCAAGGCCACAAATAAGCTCCTAGCCGCTGCAGATTTCATGCGTCCTCCAGTAACTGACACTGCCATCGGTCCCGCAACAAACGCTCCAACTACTGCACAGATACTCAATGCAGCGCATGCTCGGCACTGTGTCTATCGGTTTGGCCGGGCTCGAACTGCGGCATGGTGTCGGGGCAATGACGGTCCGGTGCGGCAACACCGGTGGTTTTGAAATCGAGGTAGGTTTGCGACGCGAGTGCCGCGATACTCAAGCATTCATGGTGACGGCCGGTGTCCGTCAGCAATGCATGCTCAAGAAACATCGCATAGGTCTGACCGGGTTCAAGACGGTCGGCTTCAAAGACATACTCGGTATCTTGGAAACTAATGATGTTCTTGCCGTCGTTGGGCCGACCGAGGAATGCAACGATTTCGTTGCGGCAACCGTAGATCCCTATCAGGACCAGATCATCGAGGATCCCGCGCGGATCCTGGTTACCGTCAAATTGTGTCCAGGAAAAAGTGAGCGCCTTGCCTGGATCGACGCGATTGACGGCGACGGCTTTACCCTCCTGCACCAGCGTGATGACCGGCGGTGCGACGAAATCCTGACTGCCTAGTGTCAGACGGATGTCGTTCAGGCTGCCCGAGGGTGTCGTGATGTTCAGCCGATAGGTACCTGGTGGGTATGCGAGATCCAACCAACGTTTCTCGCCGAATCCGGCGCCAAAAAACGTGCGCCGGCCGTGTGATGGTGGATAGTCGATGCGCGTTTTCCCCGGCGGTATGAAATACGCCCGCTCGAGCTTACCGCCCCTGGCAGGCACAATATTGGTAAAGAAAAAGTAGTTCAGGAATGCCAGATCGCCGTCGGCGTCCTGGCGAAAGTGATGTTTCTTGCCGAGCACCACAAACGCAATTTCCGACGAAAACGTGTTCTCGGCAGGTCGCTGCAGCCAATGGGCCATAGCCTCAATGTTCTGCGATAGGTTCTGCTCATAAAAAGTGAGCTTGCTGTAATCCGACAAGTCAACGTCCGTGATCATCTGCGCAAGTGTCCTGCCCTTGGACTGTAGCGCCGCGACTTGCGTGCGCAGGCTGAGCAGATACTCGCGCGTCATACGCACATCCCCGACAGTGCCGAGCTGCAGATGCCCGGGCACCAATATGTCGAAGTCCATTGCTTCGATTCGACTCAGCACGGAAATCCACCCATCAACGTCGTTCATTTTGTCCAGGGTGCCGCTGCCAAGATAGCGGTGCGGGATGCGGTTTACACCCACAATGTCCACGACGAACAGCACGCGCTCATCCGGGAAATACACAACAACGGAATCATCCGAATGTCCGCGGGGTCCGAGGTAGCGCAACTCCGCGGATTTCCCGCCCAGCGTTACGACAAGATTTTCCGCAAAGGTTTGGGTAGGCATCACCGTTACCAGGCCCTCCGCGCGGAGATGGGGAACGGCGTTCGTATGCGCGATCACGTCTTGGACTGTGGCCGCGAAGGCTTGCGCGCCGTTAACGTGGTCCTGATGATGGTGGGTGTAGACGACCGACACGACAGGTTTAGCAAAGCGATCCGCAATTTCCTCTCGCAACCATCGCGCAGTTTCGACGTTAAGGGATCGACGACCATCACGCCCACGGGCGTTACCATCAGCACGCCATTGTGGAATTTGTCTTTGAACACATAAACGTCACCGGCTACATGAGTGAGGGAACGCTGGGCAGGTGCCGGCTCCGTCGTCTGCGCCGCCGCCATAGTGAAAACCGTCAGCGCAAGCAGGGTGATTAATACAGCTCCAACGCGTCTGTTGCGCGCGTGCGGATGTGGCTGGCAGATGCTGTATTGCAATTTCATGCTGACAGATGGGAATGGACGTGGCGGAAGAACCGCCGGGCTGTTGATAAATCCCCGCGCTTTAATATGATGAGCAGTTTAGCACCTGGCGGGCGCAGTGCTTGGCGGCCCGGTGCTATACTCGAAATTCAATCCGTTCGTTGGCCTGCGCGTATTTTTAGGCGCAGACTTCGGCGTGCCACACAGGGAGTCTGTGCCGATGTCCGACCCATGGTCCGACAACACACTCAATCTGGACGGCTCGCGCGTCATCGACCGCCGCGTCTACGTCGACCCGGACGTGCTAGACGCGGAGCAGGAACTGATCTTCGCTAAATCCTGGCAGTGGGTCGCGCATGCCAGTGAACTGCAGGAATTGGGTGATTACATAGCTGCCACGATTGCCGGGCGCAGCATCATCGTAGTACGTGATCGAAACCGCGACCTCAACGCATTTTTCAACACATGCACACATCGCGGTGCCTGTCTGACCGAGCGCAACAAAGGTAATTGCGGTGGCAAGTTCGTTTGCATGTATCACGGCTGGAGCTTCGATGCCGCCGGCAAACTGGCGGGAGCCGCATGGCCAGATGCTTATGGCGAGGATTTTGATCGCAGTCTGTATAACATTCCACAGGTTCGTTTGGAGACTTTCGCGCAGAACGTATTCCTCTGCCTGGACCCGGAGGTAGCCGCGCTGGAAGCATTTCTCGGCGAGTCCGCGCAATACCTCGAACGCTATACAGGTAAACATGAAGTGCTTGGCCGGGTTCGCTGGATGCTAAACGGCAACTGGAAGCTGTGGCACGAAAATTTTCGTGACAACTATCATCCGCAATTCACCCATCGCCAGGTAGCCGCCCAGTATCGTTCGCGCATACCCACCGGCCGGAACGTGGAGCTCGAGCCAGCGCACAGCCTGCTCTGGTTCCCGCGTCAGGGTGATCCGAATAAGGTGGGAGAGATGTTGAACGAAGTCGGCGATTACCAAATCGACGTCAGCAAGGGCATGCGTGGTCGCGCGCCGGTTCAGACCGGAACCGAGCCTATCTCCACCGAAATCCTGGCGATCTTTCCCAATCTCGATTTCCAGTGGCTGCGTAACGGCGCGATGTGCATTCTGTTGCAGGTACTGCGGCCCCTTGGCGTCGATCGAACCGTTGTCGAAGGCGTCGTCTTTGGCGAGAAGAATGAGTCGGACGAGGTGCGCGCGTGGCGGCTGAAAAGCACGCTGGATACGCAGTCCTCGGCCGGCAAGATTAGCGGCGATGACGTCGAAGCCGCCCGCCGCAGCACTGTGGGCTTCAGCAACCTGCGCGAAATACCGTGGTCAAACATCGATCGGGGCCAGCAGCCCGGTACCGTCGGCGACAAGACTGACGAATACTCCCTTCGCAAGTTCTATGCTGCCTATAAGCAGTACATGGGCACGGCGCTGCCGGCCGAATAGCCAGGACCGGCTAGCGCGCCGCAGGCCGGTGCCATAAACACGTTGATCAATCCTGCACCGGCAAATATGTCGCAAATGAATCGCGTCGGACTGAATTTCTCATCTCCGTTAGCGGCAGCTCAATCGTGGTGAGAAGTGCCGGCTAGGTCCCCAGCGCGAATCTTTTTCGGTTGGTGGGTCGTGGCCGGTTCGCTCATCGGCGCAGCGCTGTGCCAGACCCCGGTCGTTTTCCTGACGCTCGGCGTTTTCATGATCCCGCTGGGAGAGGAGTTTGGCTGGGATCGGGCGCAAGTATCGTTGGGGCTGTCGGTCGCGGCGCTGAGCCTAGCAATCGCGATGCCCTTAGTGGGAAACTTGCTTGATCGCTTTGGTTCGCGCCGGGTGCTGTTCACGTCCCTGCTGCTGTACGGACTGACGACCATCTCGCTGTGCACGCTGGGTCCGTCACTTTGGCATTTTTATCTAAGCTTCGCCGCCATCGGCTTGCTCGGCGCCGGCTCTAATACCATGAGCTATGCGAGGGTGTTATCAGCGTGGTTCAACAAACGTCGCGGCCTGGCGCTAGGTGTGACGATGGCCGGGATTCCGCTGGGCAAAGCTGCCTCGATCATGACCGCCCAGATCCTGATTGAGGCCCAGGGCTGGCGCGTCGCTTATGCGGTTATGGGGGTAGCGGTGCTCGTGATCGGCTTGCCTACGGTCTATTTGCTGGTGCGCGAAACACCACAGGAAATGGGCCTGCTGCCGGACGGTGATCTGCCCGACGCGGTCGCGCCCGAGGATGCCGAAAACCCACCGCCGTCACCGAAATCCCAGGGCGGTCTGAACCGGGCTCAAAGTGTGCGCTCGCGAGAGTTCTGGATGTTGATTGCAGTTTTTTTCCTGGTCGGCGTTGCTATCCACGGTATCCAGATCCACCTTGTACCCTTGCTTCGAGACTCCGGTATCTCGCCGCGAATGGCCGCCGGTGCCGCCGGTGCCATGGCCTTGACGGGCATCGCCGGCCGGGTCGTGGTGGGGTTTCTGTTCGACCACTACTTTGCGCCACGGGTCGCTGTCGCGGCATTCTTGTGCTCCGCGCTAGCGTTCATATTGCTGCAAGGGAACCCTGTGGTAGCACTGGCCTTTGCTTGCGCGGTGCTCATGGGGATCGGCGCGAGTTCCGAATCGGATCTGCTCGCGTATCTAACCGGCCGCTATTTCGGTTTGCGATCATTCGGCGAAATCTACGGCTACATTTTTGCCGCTTTCATGGTCGGCACCGCGATCGGGCCTTACGCCGTTGGTCTTGGCTATGAACTGATGGGGTCTTACCGCGAAGTACTGTGGGCTTCATTCAGCGGTACGCTGATGGTGTGTGCGATTGTATCGCGCCTGGGCCCATTTCCGATCTGGGACGAATCTGCACGCCTGACCAGCTAATCGGCACTACGCTGACGCATCGCATCCTAAATCATTACGCGCTCAGCATGCAGGTGGGCACAAGCTGAAATTAAGCAGGAGTGATAATCCATGAACAGCCTCATAAAAACATTATTGCTAGTCACGTTATTCATCGGAGAGTCGACGCTAGGTGCACAAGATAGTGCTGCCCGGCAGCCTACAAATTTGCGCTATACGCGAATTGTTACTGACGAGGAAGGTCAATCCCACTTTTCTCACGCAGAGATCCCCATGACTTTAGCCAGCTACGCGCAGCCAGAACCTAAACTTGGACTGTCTGCGACCTATGAGGCCTCATCTGTCACCTTTTTTTCTGCGCCTTCGGGATATTTTGGTGATTGGCATACCGCCATTCGCAAACAATTCTTGTTCCATCTATCCGGAATTTCAGAAATAACAGTGAGTGACGGTGAAGTGCGTAGATTCGCTCCGGGCGATATCCTGTTAGTTGAGGACACCACCGGCCAGGGTCATACCGCTCGGGTCGTGAGTGAGGAAGATGTTGTGATTGCTGCTGTTCCCGCGATTACGAATGAGTAAACCCTGAACGTCACCCTGCCGTTGTTCGATCTACAATTGGCTATAGTGGGGGGAGAACCGGGAATGAAACTGTGGAGGTGAGTCATGCCATATAGTGACACTGAGCTGGCGGCGCTCGTTGAGGACGGACGTGTCCATCGAGATGTCTATACCGATCAGGACGTATTCGAGCTCGAAATGCAGCGCATATTCGCGCGCACCTGGGTCTATGTGGGGCACGCAAGCCAGGTCAAACAACCGGGCGACTATATAACCACTGAAATCGGGCGCGTCCCGGTGCTGATGGTTCGGCACAGCGACGACAGTATTCGGGTGTTACGCAACCGTTGCAGTCACCGTGGCGCCACGATCGCAGTCGGACCGCGCGGCCATGTCGAGGAGTTCCATTGCATTTTCCACGGTTACACCTTCAAGACTGATGGCGTCATCAGTGCCATCCAACTGGAAGACGCGTACCAGGATACGCCGTTCGATCGTTGTGATCCGCGCGTAAACATGCAAAGCGCGGCCGCCGTCGATGACTACCGTGGATTCGTTTTCGCCCGGCTGGAGGGTGACGGCCCGGCGCTGGAAACGTGGCTGGGTCAGAGCAAAATCTCCCTCGACAATATCACCGACCGCGCGCCCGACGGAGAGCTTGAGGTCGTCGGTGAACCGGTTCGGTGGGTCAATCATTGCAACTGGAAGATGCTGACCGAGAACATCGTCGACGGCGCCCATGTGGCCGCGGTACATCCATCCATTGCGCAGACGGCAATGCGGATGGCGAAGGAATACGAAGACCCCGAAAAGTTACCTCCAATTCTGGCAATGGCACAGAGTTTCTGGAAATCGCCATCGTGGATCAGAAAAATGGGTACCACCATCCTGGAAAATGGCCATAGCTACAACGGTGGCAAGGTGAGCCTGCATTCCGAGCTTTCCGATCTGGCGGACTACCTGGAAGCCATGGAAAGCGCCTATGGCACACAGCGGGTCAAGGAGATCTTGTCGTTGCAACGGCACAATACGTGTATCTATCCGAACGTTCATATCAAATGCATGGTGCAGAAATTACGCGTGTTCAAACCAATTGCGCCGGATAAAACCTTGACCGAAAGTTGGGTCTTCAGACTAAAAGGCGCGCCCGAGGAGATGTTGCGACGCTCTATTCTGTACACCCAATTGCTCGACTCCGCAGGTACCCTGGTGAGCGCTGATGATCACGAGGCCATGGGACGCATGCAACGCGGCTTGCAAGAGTCGTCGGACACTTGGGTGAGTTTGGAGCGCGGCCGCAACCGGCCGATGGTGACCACCGGCGCCGGCACCGTGTGTGACGGCGATAGTGAGGTTCCGTTTCAACATCAATACGCCGTGTGGAAACGCTATATGACCAACGGGGCACAGCAATGACTACAGCCGCATCCGTCGCAGCGCCACAGCCGAAACCGGAGCTGCGCCACCTGGAGCAGTTCATGTTTCAGGAGGTCCGCTGCATCGACGAGAAACGCTGGGACGACTGGTTAGCGCTGTTTACCGACGAAGCTGACTATTGGGTGCCGTTGGCGCCTGCTCAATCAGATCCCTGGCAGCACTTATCAGTGATGTACGAAAGCAAAGCGATCCTGCAACTACGCTGCCGCCGTTATGGCCACTCCCGTGCGCACAGCCAGAACCCACCATCGCGAACCTCACATCTTGTCTCCAACGTCATGCTCGACAGTTACGAGGACTCCAGCGGTGATTGTGTCGCCACGGCACAGTTTCAGATGCGCGAGTTTAGAGATGATCTACGCATCGACTGGGCCGGGACTTTCACTTACGACCTCGTACTTGTAAACGACGAATTTCGTATCAAACGCAAAAAAGTGTTACTCGTGGATTGCGAAGGATCCCTGGAGACCATCCATATCCCGTTCTAAATGCCGTTTTTGTGTCCCCGCCTACATCGGGATCATGCGAAAGCGCGCATCACCTCGAGTAAGCGATCCACCTCCGCCTTGTTGTTGAACAGGGCGACGCTGATCCGCACATGACGCTTCTCCCGACGATTCGTGACCTCGACCCTGGCGGCATCGAGCCGGCGCTGTAACTCATCCGGATCGGGTCCGTGCGCAATCGCCACGATGCCGGAAGCGTTGCCCGGCGGCGTGAGTACATCAAACCCTAACGCCCTCAGTTCTGCATTCAGATAATTCGCGAGCGGCACGACGTGGGCCTCGATTCGCGCGAAGCCAACATTCGTCAGATAGTCGATTGCCCGCTCCAGCTGCAACAATCCGCTGAACGCAGGAGCGGCAAATTCGAATTTGCGCGCGCTCGCATCGTGCTCGTAGCGGAAGTCGGGCAACTTCTTCACATGCAGATAACCCATGCGGTCCGCCGGGATCCGCTCGAGCAGTTCGCGCCGCACATAGAACCCCGCCGCGTTGTAGCTGGCATGCAGCCACTTGTAGCTGCCGCTGGTCAGGAAGTCGACGCCTTCCGCGCGCACATCCATGGGAAACATACCGACCGCCTGTACCGCATCCACATAAATGTATGCACCATGAGCGTGGGCAATGTCGGCAAGCGTCTTAATGTTGTGCCGGTAACCGGTTCCGGACGAAACCCAGGAAACCGAGATTAATCGCGTGTTGTCGTCGGTGAGGCGCTCGAAATCCTCGGCCCGTGCAGCACCCTCACGGGTCGGCACTATACGCAATTCAAGACCCGCGGTTTTCTCCAGGTGTCGATACAGTACATAGGTCGTGGTGTAGTGCAGTTCATCGATCACGACGTTATCGCCGGCCTTAAATTTCAGCGCGTGCGCAATGATGTTTTCGCCTTCGCTGGTCGCGAACAGGAAACCGATCTCGTCCGCTGTCACCCGCAGCATGCGCGCGAACTTGAGGCGCGCCCGTTCGACTCCCTCCATCATCTCGGGCAGGCTGGTTGTCCGATAGGCCTTGTCGCGGGCGAACGCAACTCCAGCTTCGGCAACCTCTACGGGTACTGCGCCGGTATAGGCCGTATTGAGAAATGCAAGCTCGCGGGTAATAGGAAAATCCGCACGCACGCCGAGCGGATCGGCGTCGCCAACGGGTCGCTGTTCAGCGGTAGCGCCGGTTGCCGTGGCACTCAGACCAGCCGCCACACCAGTCGTTAGTAGAAAGTCTCGTCGTTTCACCGGCAACCCTCAACGGGCTAAGGGATGTAGCGGTGCCGTCATGAGATATGCGGTCTAGCCGCAGCGATGATCGCTTCGACCCGAGGCCAGGCCTCAGCGCCATGGGTCTGCATTGCGTCGAGCCAGTTGTCGACGTGGCGCTCAATGACTCCTTGTTTCCAGCTGCTCCGCGACCACATGCGTGCGCTCCAATCCTGAACACCCGGCCGATCGGCCCACATACCGTCGAGTTGCAGCGTGTGCAACCGCCAGATGTAAGGCGACACATCGATGTCGGCCAACGAAAATGCATCTCCAGCCAACCATGGCGTTTCACTGAGGGTATGCTCCATGTCACCGAGCAAGCGATCGAATTCAACAACGGCCTGGTGAAACATAGGTGACTCAAGCCCCATTTCGAGCGCTTCGCGCTGCATGGCCTGGCTGATTGGATCGCGAACCCTGGCAAGATGCGCGTCCTGCTTCTCAGGTGTGTCGATGGCTCCAAGCAGCGCGTGCCGAAACGCAATGGAAAAACTAATCGCGGCGATATGCGGCATGTGCAAATGATCGACCTGCCGAGACCAGTAGCGCTTGCGCGCCCGCCCGTAGGCATCGCCCGGCATCAGACTTGGACCGTCAAACGCCTCATCGAGATACTCGTTAATAACCGTCGACTCCGTCAGCACGCGTCCATCATGAACCAGCACCGGCACCACGGCTTTAGAGTTCAAACGCAAAAATTTAGGCGAGAACTGCTCGCCGCGAGCGAATTCGATGTGCACTTTTTCGCATTCCACACCTTTCTCAATTAGCGCCACTCCCACTTTCTGGCAGCAGACAGATTCGGGATGTTCATAGATCTGGATAGTCATCGGAAAATCTCCGGTCTTTGTCTTACGGACACACCGGCTCAATACTCGCTTGCTCTAAAATACCCTTAAGACTTTGCGCGACCGAAACCCCGTCGGGCGTCGTGAAATTCACGAGATCGTGATTTTCAAAATCAGGATGATTTGCAAACAGATTTTTTACGCTGGAATTAAATTGAACGATTTCCTCTTTGTGTGTGCACAGACAGGCGACGTGGTCTTCGCCTGCCGTAATGCACTCCATAATGGCCGTGGAAATCGATTCTATCTCGCCCTGCAACTTGCTTAATTCTGAGACTTGGACGGGATCGGCGATATCAACGCCTTCTTGCGCCCACGCAAAATTGATAATCGTTGCGAGAAATATTAACAACAGATACTTCATGTGATCGTGTCCCCGGCTTACTGAAGGTCGCCGCTACAGGCGTTCAAAATGAACGTAGACAATAGCGACGGAGCGCGAAGCTGAGACACACGGACGAGCACTTGCGTCTCGTGGGCCGCCGAGCAACAAAGCTCGGCGGCCACTTAACTCAAAGCACAGCGGCAAAACCCGCTGCCGTTGCAGCGCTTTATTAGGCCGCTTTTGGGTTCGCCCCGAATTGATTCTCGGCGGAATTGCTGTCCAGAACCAAAAAGTAAAGAAGCACTAATCCACCGATTACTGGAACCAAACCAATTAGGAGCCACCAACCCGAACGGTCGGTATCATGTAGCCTTCTGATCGCCACGCCCACACTTGGAACCAGCACACCCAAGCTGTAAATCGTCACGAGAATGCCTGCGGTGCCCACAACTCCCTCGATGACACCAAGAAGCACCACTACGATCACGTTGAAAAGAGCGAACATCCAATATTCTTTCCTACGGGCTCTGCCGTCAAACACCGCGTATTTTTTCAACACATCCAGGTACCAGTTCATAGCTTTCCCCTTGCTTTTGCCCCTGTTAGTTCTCTCACGCGGCTACCAGGGTGATGCGGCCGCTGAACGCTATCCTAACGTTGGACCCGTCCTGCACAAGCGCGCGACATTCACGCAGTTTAGGCGAGACGGATTGCGTGCTGGTAATGATAAGCCGCGCGGCCGCATTGTGCGAATGTCCTGAGCGGCGTGAAATGGGACAAAAAGTACGCAGCGGCCCCGGGTTAACCCGAAAAGCTCAATCCAACCACAAACTGAATGCCATTTTCTTGCAGTTAGGCTCGCTAAAACTCTCGACACCGCCCAGACGTCCCTGCCACTTTGCAACAACCTTGTCGCTGCATTTCTCAGCAAGCAAGTCGTAATAAGTACCAAACATCTGCCAGCGACGCTGCCAACCAATATCGGCGACCAGTGTGCCGAAGTCGACTTCGTCATAAGCCTCCTTCGCGGCCTGCTGGATGTCTAGCGTATATTGTTTTTGCGCTTCGACATCGGCGCGTGTTCCCAACCGGTTGCATGACCACCTACAAAGGTTTCAAAATCGTATGCCAGTAATCATCCATGGCGCGCATCACGCCCGGAACGTGATCGGCAAGACCAAATTGCTGGAACGGAAACCCATCCCGGCCACACAACATCGACCATCATGAGGACTTTTTGCTTCGGTGCATAAATGATGATGTTGCCGGATTCGTGATTGGGTCCGGTATAACTCAATTCCAGTTTTTCCCCCGCCGAAGCTGAGCTTGAATTCGTCGTCGAAGGTAACCGTCGGCAAAGGTCTTTTCGGATCGGCCGCTTCGACCAACATGCGCAACGTCTCGCGCTGCGCAACGATCTCGACATCGTCACCGAACACGTGCGCCGCGCCGATGTGATCGGCATGGAAATGACTATAAATCAGATGAGTCACCGGCTTATCGGTCACTCCGCCATCGCGATTACGATCTTGTCGGCGAGGCTGCGTGGCGCGTCAACGACGATGACGCCTTTTTTCGTAATCACAAACATCATTTGGTAATGGCCATCGGTCAGCCAATAAACGCCGTCCTTGATTTCCTCGACCAGGTAGCCCTTGTCGACGGGCACCTCTGGACCGCGGCTGGCGTCGGGTTGACCCGCATTTGTCCAGCCAGCATCGCGAAGATACTGCTCGAGTGAAATGAGGCCGGGATAACTCGCCTGCAGCGCGGCGATATCCGCGTTATAACCGACGTCTTCAAACCAGCGCATCATGACCGTCATCTCCGGACCGTTTTCTTTTTCGTACTGCGCCCAGGGTACTTGCTCGTATTTAACCGGCCGGCCGATCACGCGGCTGAATATCGCAGCCGATTCCTCCATCGTGTACTGCGCTCCGGCGATTTCGACAGCGCGACCCAACCATTGCGCCGGATTGTCGAAAGCCTCGGCGGCAAACCGACCGATGTCGCTAACCGAGATCTCCTGCATGCGCGTGTCCGGCGATAACGGTTCGCGCATGGTGCCCGCAATGATGGCTACACGCGAATACTCCGAGCTCTCCATGAACGATACCGGCCGCAGGATGGTGTATGGCAGACCGATCTTGCGAATGTGCTGCTCGATTTTGAACTTACTTTCAAAGTGCGGGATCTTAGTATCGAGATCGGCGCCGCCGACTGAACTGAACACAAAATGCTTCACCCCGGCACGTTTCGCCGCATCCGCATAATTCCTGCCCTGACGGATTTCAGCTTCATAGCCGTGTTCCCAGAAGTTTTGTACCGCATAGGCACCGTAGACACCGGCCATTGCTCGATCCAGTGACCTGCGATCGTTCGAAATCCCCTTTCACGACCTTAATGCCTAGTTCCGTCAACGCCTTAGCGCGGTCGCTATCAGGGTTACGCGTCAAACCGCGCACCTTATAGCCACGTTGCAACAGCGCACGTGCCACGGCGCCGCCCTGGCGGCCCGTAGCGCCGGCAACCAAACAGTACGCGTTGCGGCGTGTGTGTTCGTCGACTTGCCGGTGGTGTTATCCGCGCCCACCGGTATGCTAAACAGACAGATCAATAACCACATGTGACGTTGCATTAGATTACTCCTGTTGGACTGCTGGGCAGACGCGCGGGTACAAGGACTTGCATGGGCTGCGTGCCCGAAGGTAGGTAATACGTGCCCTCGAGCGCG
>CBDDBH010000010.1:0-30592 GCA_965225625.1 Gammaproteobacteria bacterium | reverse complement strand
AGATCGGCACTTTCCAGGTGATCTCGAAAGTGTTGGGCGCGGTTTCCCCCAGCGCGAGGTAAGCGGGTCTCACCTCATGTGCAGCTGCGGTGTTCAGCGGGCACGCGCCGAGCAGAGCGAGTAGCGCTCCATTTTAAATCATTGCCTGGCGAGCCGCGCCTCGACCTCGGCGGTGAGCGTCACCCGATATTTTTCCAGCAGGCTTTTGACGAGCCTTTCGTTGGCCGCGCGGAACTGCGCGTCGCGCCAGTCGGTCAACACCCGCGTGCGCACCTCCGCCAACTCCGGCAGCCGCCCATCCACGCGCGACTCTAGGAACACCAGATGCTCGCCGTACCCGGAGCGCACGGGTCCGTGCCAGCGGCCGGGCTCGAGCTTCTCGACCGCTGCTCCGAAACTTTCGCCGAGTCGTCCTTCGAGTTCGGCCTGCGTAGCGTCCGTGTACTCATAGCGTAGCATGAACGGATCACCTAGTTCCGGCGCTTGTCTCGGCACCGGCACGGCCGCTTGCAGGGAGGCGAGAACGGCACGCGCATCCGCACCGGCATTCGCACCACGTTTGTCGGTGCTGAAGTAGACGTGACTGAGCCCGAATTTTTCTGGAATCGCATAGCGCTGCTGGTTTGCCTGGAACCAGGTCGCGAGTTCCGCGTCGCCTGGATCGGGCAAGGGCGCGGGGCCGCCGGATAAAAACGACATTTTCTGGGCGAGCCGGCGGCGGATGATGATGTCGTTATCGTCGAGGTCGAGCGCCTTGGCCTCGCGGTAAAACACTTCTTCGCGCAGTTGCTCGTCGACCATCTGTCGGAGTTGCGCCGAACCGGGGGGTCGGCCCGTGCGCTGTTCCCAGACGGCGGCAAGGCGTTCCAGATCCCCGATGTCGAAGACCACGGTCGTTTGACTAGCGGACCACTTTTCGGGTGAGAGCCTCGCATAAACGCCGAACAGCACGGCGCCGATGAGGAAGAAATGGAACAGCGGCTCGCGCAGCAGGGATTTCATCGACTCGTGCGCCGCGCCGCTTTCATATTGCGGCATGATGGAATAGATTGCCCCCACTAACAAGACGACCATGGAGGCAGGCATGACGGCCCCCCGCGATGTGCTTTTCTGCGGCAGCATCGGTTTGGAGGATTCGGAGAGTGTGTTTCGCGCGTTGTCCGAATCGGTGGGCGCGCGCGCGAAACGCTAACCGGATGGCGAAACCGACGCTCGCCACTACTGGATTTTGTGGCAACAGCCGGTATTCGCGGAGCACCCGCAATGTGAACTCGGCCTGGAGGTTCCCTTTACGCTGGGCGGGCTCGAATTCGAGAAACGGCCCGACTACAAGTTGCGTGACGATGTCGATCCTGCCGGACTCGAATTTCCATCGATCGGCTACGCGAAGGCGGCGATCGCGTCGTACGAGACGTTCAAGCGCCTGCGCGAAGCCGGAACGATCCCCGCCGGCGTGCGCTTTCGGGTTTCACTGTGGACACCGACCGCGGTAATCGTGTGTTTCATCGTCGAAGAGCAGCGTGCGGCATTCGAAACTGCTTACGAGCGAGCGATGCAAAAAGAGGTCGCCGCGATGGTCGAGGCCATCCCGCATGAAGACCTCGCCATCCAACTGGATATCCGCCACGAGATCCTGGCCTACGATGGGGGGCCGGAGCCGATTTTCTACGACGACATCCTGGGCGGCACGGCAGAGCGCGTCGCGTGTATGGCGGCCTGGGTACCGGAGGCAGTCGAGTTCGGCATTCAGCTTTGCTACGGCGATCCGGGCCACAAGCACATCGTCGAGCCGGCCGACACCGGGAGCGCCGTGCTGTTTGCAAACGCCATTACCGAAGGCGTTGCGCGCGTGGTCAATTGGATCCATCTGCCGGTCCCGCCGAGCGCAACGACGATGAGTACTTCGCACCGTTGGCGGATCTGAAGTTGCGGTCCGAAACCGAACTCTACCTCGGGCTGGTGCATCTGACAGGCGGGCTGGAAGGTATCCGCAACCGCATTGCCACCGCGCAGAAGCACACCGGCGGGTTCGGCATCGCCACGGAATGTGGATTCGGGTGCCGGGAGCCGGGAGCCGGCGACGATACCGGCGCTGCTGAAATTGCACGCATCGTCTATCCTCGTGCAGATCCCCGTCCAACAAGCATGCATGTAGTCGGCGTAGTCGTAGTCGTCGTTGATATCGCGGCCGAACTGATTGACGAATATACTTGGAATGTCAGTCAGGAGGTCGAAAAGAGTCGCCAGGCTGCCATCAGCGATGGCGATCACGTGGGAAAGTAGAGAACGGTGGGGACAGATTTTCCAGAGCCTGGCGAGCGCGAAGGGCGACCTTCGTTCAGCACAGTCTGCGATATGTTCCGGTTCGCGATTACGGAACGCCCGGACCATTCCGCCATTACTTGCGAAGGGCGACACTTTACCTATGCCGAGTACGGCGGGTGTGTCGCCGGTTTGGCAAGCGTACTGTCAAATTTGTCAGTGACTGGTGAACGCGTTGCGATCTTACTGCCGAATTCGCCCGAGATGGCTTTTTCGATCTATGCCGCTTTGCTCGCAGGTGCCCAAGCGACATTGTTCAATCCGAATTATCCCGAACCGGAACTAAGACCTATTCTTCGGGATGCGGATCCTAAGGTGATCATAACAAAAGACTCCTTAGCAGATCAGATTACAAGCATCGCGAGCGGATTAATTACAAATGACACATTTGTCTTTTCAGACGACGATCCATCTCTCGTCGAGACATGGCGAAAGGATCATTCGCTGACATTGCCAGAGATCCCGATAAAGCCTGAATCTCTCGCAACCCTGCTGTATACAGGAGGAACAACGGGTGTCTCTAAGGGCGTCAATCGCACACATGATGAACTCATGATTCAAATTCGGGCCATGGAAGTCTCATGGCCCACGAGGGTGGACACGGAAGTTTGGCTGAATGTTGCGCCGATGTTTCACACCTATGGGTTTCTGATGGGATGCATAAGCCCAGTCTATGGCCGGGCCCATTTAGTGATGATTCCCCAATTCAAACCGGAGCCGGTTGTGGAGGCACTCGACCGCTATAAAGTTACGGTCTTCGCCGGCGGGCCCCCGGCTTTGTATAACGGTTTGCTTGGCGCAGAAAACCTGGAAAGCGCAGATTTGTCTCACCTTCGTACGTGTGCGGCCGGTGCCTCACCATTTCCGGCCGCAATCCACGACCGTTGGGCGAAGCGCACGGGCGTTCGCACTTATGAAGCTTATGGGATGACCGAATTGTCTCCCATCACCGTGAATCGTCCAGGTAGCAAACAGAAAATTGGGTCTGTTGGTAAAGTTGCGCCTTTGCTCGATCTTGAAATTGTCGATTTGGTCGATGGGACGCGCGCCTTAGCTGCAGGTGTGGAAGGTGAAATCCGTGTTCGAGGTCCGCAAGCTTTTAAGTCATACCGGAATAGGCCAGATGAAACTGCTGCCACAATTCGCGACGGCTGGGTCTATACCGGTGATATCGGTTATCTGGATGAAGAAGGCTATTTGTTCATCGTCGATCGAAAAAAAGACATGATCATTGTGTCCGGATACAACGTATTTCCGCGGGAGATCGATGAAGTGCTTGTCCAGCATCCCGATGTGCAGGAGGTTGGCACCGTTGGAATCCCCGATGAGCGAAAGGGCGAAGTTCCGGCATCTTTTGTGGTCCCGGTGTCTGAGAAAAGTCCAGATTTGGATGTTCTGCTTGACATGTGCCATAAGCATCTCGTCTCTTACAAGATTCCAAAGTCAATTAGGCTCATTGATAAATTACCCAAGACTGCGGCCCACAAACTGGACCGCAAACTTCTGCGCGATATCGCGGCAGCGGATCGTGAATAGAGCGAATCCCTTGGTCTGACATAGAAGGGCTGCCGTACAGATAGGAAACGTTCTTTTCCGGTTGCGATCCGGAAAAGACGGCCGTCCCCGTATTAGCTTGATGGCCGACACTACAATCCAACATAATGTTATAGGTTTAACGGTTTCTGGAACAACCACGTAAACACAAGGGATCCATGACGCGCCCGTTTGAAGGTCTCCGCGTGATCGATGCGACGCATGTGCTCGCCGGGCCGTTCGCGGCCTATCAGCTCGCCGTTCTCGGCGCCGACGTGATCAAGATCGAAAGCCCCAGGGATATGGACCAGGTGCGGGAGCAGGGCCCGGACGAGGCGCTCAACCGCGACGGCATGGGCACCTACTACCTCACGCAGGGGTCGAACAAGCGGTCGGTGACGCTGAACCTCAGGCACGAGAACGGGCGCGAACTATTCCGGCGGCTGGTCGCGGACGCCGATGTGCTGATCGAGAATTACCGGGCCGGCGCATTCCCGGCGCTCGGGCTAGGCTACGAGGATCTTGCCGCCATCAATGAGCGACTGATCTACTGCTCGATGACCGCGTTCGGCCAGCAGGGTCCGCGCGCCGGCCAGACGGCCTATGACATGCAGATCCAGGCAACCTCGGGCGTCATGGCATCGACCGGCACGCCCGAGGTTAATCCGCTCAAGGTGGGCCCGCCGGTCATCGACTACGGCACCGGAACCATGGGAGCGTTCGCCATCGCCAGCGCGCTGTTTCAGCGCGAGCGCGATGGCCGCGGCCAGTATATCGACCTTGCGATGTTCGACGTCGCGCTGATTCTGATGAGCGCCGACATCACCAATTATATGTGGAGCGGCATACCACCGGTGCCGAGCGGTAACGACCTCCCGCTCGGCGGCGTGCGCTGCTATCCCACCAAGGACGGCTTGTTGATGCTGGGCGCCATGAACAGGCGCCAGCACGCGCGACTATTCACGTTGATGGGCCGGCCCGACATTGCAGCGGTGGCCGACTACCCCGCGCGCTTCGCGGACGGCGATAGCCACGCCGAGATCCTTGCCGCGGCGTTCCTCGACCGGGCCGCTGCCGAGTGGGAGGACGAGCTCCAGGCGAACCACATCCCTGCGGCGCGGGTCCGCGCGTTACCCGAGGCACTCGCTGACCCGCAACTCCGCTCGCGCGGCGTGACCCACGACTTCGCCGACTTTCCCAACGCTGGCGCGCACCTCACCGTCCCTGTCACCGCTTTCAAATATGCCCACGGCGGCCCCAGCGTCGACACCCCGCCGCCCACGCTCGGTGAGCATACCGACGAGATTCTCAGGGACCTGGGATGCCAAGAGGACGAGATCGTCCGGTTGCGAGAGGAAGGGACCATATAATCCCCGACCGCTGCTATATCCAGGTGTTAAAACGAGGAGCCAAACATGGCACTGAAACCACAATACGACACGGTACTGGTTGAGAAGCGCGACGGCATCGCCTGGGTGACTTTCAACCGGCCGGAAAAAAAGAACGCCATGAACCCGCAACTCCATTTCGACATGGAACATATTCTCATGAATCTCGAAACCGACGACGAGATCGAGGTCATCGTCCTGACCGGCGCTGGAGACTCATGGAGCGCCGGCATGGATCTCAAGGAGTATTTCCGCGACACCGACGACGATCCGGAAGCGCGGTTCCGCGTCACGGTCGCGGATCGACACTGGGGTTGGGAGCTGCTGTCCTGGAGCCGCAAGTCCACCATTGCCATGGTCAACGGTCACTGCTTCGGCGGCGCGTGGATCCCGCTGTGCGCCTGCGACATCGTCGTTACTAGTGAAGATGCAACGTTCGGCCTGTCGGAGGTCAACTGGGGGATCCTGCCCGGCGGGCTGGTGTCGAAGGTCATCCGCGAGTTGTTGAGCTATCGTAACGCCCTCTTCTACGCCATGACAGGTCGCACCATCGACGGGCTGAAAGCAGTCGAGATTGGACTCGCTACTATCGCGGTACCGCGCGAGCGACTGCGCGAGGAAACGGAAGCCATCGCCCGCGAGCTGATGCAGAAAAGCCCCGCCGTACTCGCCCATGTCAAGCAGGCGATCCGGGCGGTAGGCCATATGGACGTGGAACGCTCCTACGACTATCTATCGTCGAAACTGGACGCGCTGCGTTTCAACGACAAACTCGAGACCCGACGCCGCGGCATGCGCGAATTCCTCGATGAGAAGACCTACCGCCCCGGTTTCGAGCCCGTGGCGCGCCCGGGTGAGGGGGGATCCTCAAAGCCATAATCCCCAAGCAATACAGAATGTGTTTCCTATTCCTTGGTCGCATCAGGAGGATCCACACGGCCTTCCCGGGTCCCGCTACGGGTCAACGGCATGAGGCGTACAAGCGGGATTTGCGCGCGTTGATGGATCTCTTGCTATCAGAGCCGGTTCGGCGCGGTTGAGCGCGCAAGAACTCCGGCCATCGGCCAATAGGCGGTTAGGCTCACGCCGACCAACTAAGCACTTTTAGATCTTGAAGTACGGGTTCATCGCGCTCTTTAACGTCGAGCGCATGCCGCCGTCCACATGACGGGCAGAGATATTCGACCAGTTCCAAAGTCGGATGCACGCGCATGCCGGAGGGCAGTTCGTCCGCACTTATGCTGTGCGTCGCTGCGTAGGTCTTCCAGTTATCGTGCGAGTCGCAAAAGCTGTGACCGCAGCTACATTCGAACTGCATGGCGCCGTCTTTAGTCCGCGCGACCACGAGACCCGAGCCGAGCTGCGTCAGTAACTGTCCCGGCGCGCGGGTTCCAGCGGCATTTGCCGGGACATCAGCGGTCTCCAGGCGTGACTTGCGCAGGCGCTCACGACGCATCTCGATCTCGCGCGCCGACTCACCGGGCACCACACCGTAAACGGTTTCAGCGCGCGCCGCGGAAATGATGCCGTCACGAATATCGCATTCAACTTCTTCCACCTCGCGCTGCAGCGGATCGCCGTAGCCACCCCCGCCCTGCCAGGTATATTGCACGACGT
Source organism: Gammaproteobacteria bacterium (assembly GCA_965225625.1). Classification (GTDB taxonomy): domain Bacteria; phylum Pseudomonadota; class Gammaproteobacteria; order JADZEE01; family JADZEE01; genus CBDDBH01. The sequence continues at coordinate 23,732 of CBDDBH010000010.1, read as the reverse complement.
CGCCGGGCAACACCGGCATTTCGTCCTCTTTGGCTTCGAGCACCTGTACCTCGCCACCGAGCGCATCGAGATCAAGCGGTTCGGAAATGTCTTCAAGCGCCAACGGTAGTTCGCCGTCGGCCCAACGCTGCCTCACGTCGGATCCATGCACGACCATCGCTGCACTGCACACTCCGGGCCAGCCACCAAACTGGCCGAAGGACACCGGTACATCCACACCGTGAGACGTCAAAGAGCAGCGCAGGCGATCCACACCATGGGGTGTCCACGCAGTGCCCGCGGCACGACCACCGCGGTGTGCGCCGTCGCCGCCGGTATCGGGAAAGTAGCTGCGATACAGGAACAGCATGGGTCCGTGGATCTCGTTCTCCTCGACGTTGGCGATATGCGGTTTGGGCGAGACAAAACAACCGAATTGATCGATAACGCTTGACATAGATCTTGTTGACCACGGGATGGGTGAAGCCCTGATACCAGATCCGGATGGGGTCTTCTCGGTCACTCATGTCTGGAACACCTCCACAGTACCCTCAATTGCAAACCGTTCCAGCGCTTATTGCGCCGCTGAAACCACGGCCGTGTCGCGCTCCGCCGGGCGGGCGATGGAGAGCAGCACCGCGTGCTCTTCAGCCACCGGTTCACTGCGGTAGTTGTACCACGTCCAGGCCAGCCAGCTGAACAACAAACCGCCGTACAGTTCGCTGATAAACCAGTGTGAACCGGTCGTCCTGTTGACCGCGTAGACGATGACTGCCGCCAGGCCGCCGGCGATCATTGCTGCGAGCGCACCGCGGCCGGTGGCCCGCCGGGAGAAGAAGCAGCCGAGCAGCGGAACGAAGAAAATCGCAGCGAACAGCGTTCCCGACAGGACAACCAGCCAGAAGATGCTGAGCGGGCGGAAGAAGGCGAGTATCGCGGCGAACAGTCCGATCACCAATACGCACAATCTTGACACCCGCAGCATGTGCGCATCGCTGACGCCCGGCCGCCAACGCTGATAGACGTCGCGGGACAAGGCCTGGGCCGTCACCATAAGGATGGTCGAACAGGTGGACAGCGCCGCCGCAGCGATACCGATTAGCACGAAGGTGCCCACCCAGGGACCCAGGGTATGTTTGGCGAGCGCGATGTAGACGTGCTCCTCGCCACCGATCGCCTCCAGACTCACCCGCCCCAGCAGCCCGACCGGCACGGTCGACGCATAGATCACCAGCGCACCAACGATGCATACCGGCAGCGCCTTGAGGATGGTCCGCTCGTCGCGCGCGGTCAAAAATCGAGTGATCAGGTGCGGCTGTGCGCAGACCGCGAATATCCACACGAACTGGCCGAGAACGTCGTACCGCCGCCAGTCATCGGTCCGCCATTTGAACAGTTCGGGCGAATCCGCGATCAGCACGGACCAGCCGGCGGTCGCATCGCCGTGCCCCAGCAAGCCCATACCCACCGGTACGGCGACAATCAAGCCGATGATGAGCACGAAAAACTGGAAGGTATCGTTCCATACCACCCCGAGCATCCCGCCCATCACGGTGTATAGCACGACGACCGCGACCACGAACACCAGCAAAAACTCATAGGACGTTGTGAACATCGACCCGGATATGGCGGCGAGCGCGATGAACTGTGCGGCCAGCGTCGGCACGTAGATCAGCGGCAGCACGATGGCGATCAGGACCCGGATCGCGCCGCGCCGAGTCGGATAGCGCACCGCGAAGATATCGGCGAAGTCGTAGATCTCGTAACGCGACGCCAAGCGCTTGACCAGAACGCCGATGACGCCGATCGCAAGCAGATAGCCGATGCTGGTCGTGAAATAAGAGCACCACATCGTGTAACCGTGCCGGGCGTTCATGTTGGTCCCGCCGAGAAACACCCCCGCACTCACGTTGGACGCGATGAAGGTCCCACACAGCAGGTACCAAGGCATCTGCGCGCCGGCCACGTAGTAATCCTTGAGCCCGCGCACCCGCCACGACGCCAATGCGCCGATCGCGAGACTCAGGCCCAGGAACGCTCCGTAAAGAGTGGCTTCCAGCGACACGTCGAGGTTGGGCCGCTCAGGATGAACTTTGCTGCGGAGTCGGGTGCTTGTCGCCGTCCTCGTCGGCGTCAGACGCGACCGGCAGGATCAGCCAGGGTTTGCCCAAAACGATAGTCCACAGGTAGATGAGGATGGCCGCCGCCACGGAGACGAACCAAAGTACGAGCTGCAGCTTGAGCACGCCGTCGATGCGGGACCATGGGAAGTACCATTCGAGAAAGTCGAACACGCCGCCTCCTTTGGGTATGTCGAAGTTCGTTCGGAACCGGCCGCAAGTCTCTCACAGCAAAACCTGCGCGCCAAACCTCCGGACAAGATCAGCTGGGCACGAACTTCTGGACGCACATGCCGAGGTGAACGTCGACGACGTACACGCCCCCTGTGTTAGATGTTTACCCGGTGATTTTGCGGGACCTCAAACAGTAGGCGAATCCACATCCTGCGCCAGACGCCGCAACTGTGGGCGGCTCAGCTTCCCCGTCTCGGTCCGTGGCAGCGCGTCGAGGTATTGGATCTCGCGCGGATACTTGTAGGGCGCCGCCTCCTGTTTCACGAACGCCTGCAATTCTGTGGTCAATTCAGCGCCGGCCTTCGCACCGGGCGCCAGCTCCACGAAAGCCTTTACGAGCTGACCGCGGAAGTCGTCGGGTTTGCCGACGACACCCGCATCTTTTACGGCGGGGTGGCGCACCAGGATCTCCTCGATCTCGACCGGGGAGACGTTGTAGCCGGCAGTGACGATCAGGTCGTCATTGCGCGCCAGGTACCCAAAGTAACCATCGGCGTGACGTACGAAGACGTCACCGGGGACGTTCCAGTTGTTCTGCACATATAGACGTTGCTTTTCATCGTTGGCCCAGTAGCGGCAGCGCGTCGGCCCCTGCACCGCGAGCAGGCCGGGTTCGCCATCGGGCAGATCCCGGAACTCAGCGTCGACTACGCGGCACACGTAGCCTGGGACCGCTTCACCGGTGATACCGGGGCGGACGCGTCCGGGGCGCGATGAAATGACGATATGAAAAAGCTCCGTCATGCCGATCCCTTCGGTCAGCTCCACACCGGTGCGCGCCACCCACTCTTCATAGACTTGACCTGGTAGCCTCTCCCCCGCGCTGACCGCACGTCTGAGGGTTGAGGTCACGCTGCGCAATTCGGCGTCGGTCATTTTGAGCAGCGTCTTGTAGGTAATCGGAACGGTAAACAGGATCGTGCCGCGAGCCTCGACGAGTGTCGCGAGCAGGGCGTCGATGCTCGGCTCGGCGACGATAGTGGTGGCGGCGCCCGCGGCAAATGGAAACACCAATAGATCGCCGAGCCCGTAGGTAAACGCCATCGACGGATTACCAACGAAGACATCGTCGGGCCGCGCGTCGAGTACACCCTTGGAATAACCCTCGATGCTGCCGACGACGTCACCGTGGCAGTGTGCACACCCCTTGGGTGGGCCGGTGCTGCCCGAGGTGTAGGCGATCAGCGCAATGTCCTCGGCGTCCGTGGCGATCGGCTCGAAGTGCGCTGAGCTCGACGCCAGCAATTCGTCAAATCGCTGTGCGGGCGATCCGACGTCCTCGCCTACCACTATGCAGCTCAAGTTCGGTCGAGCCGTGGCCGCCGGCTCGAGCTCCGGCCACAGGCGCGCGTGGCCGATGGCCACCCGCGCGCCCGAGTTCTCGAGGATGAACGACAGCTCTCGCGTCCGCAGCAGCGGCATGGCCGCGACGTTGACGCCCCCGGCACGCAGCACGCCTAACCAACACGCAATGAACTCGATGGAGTTGGGCAGGTGCAACAGGACACGATCACCGTGCTTCAAGCCTTGTGCGACTAGAGCAGCCGCCACGCGCGACACCATGCTATCGAGTTCGCCATAAGTGACCTGCGGGTAGGCGACGGCCAGGCGCCCCGGATCCTTACCGCCGAGCAAGTACTCCGCGAGGTTGAATTGTCCACTCGGCTGCGCCGCGGAGCGCAGTTGTTGTGGCCAGAGTTCGGGGGCAACCAGGCTCACAGCGCCGGCAGTCCGAGCAGCCGCTCCGCGTTCTCACGCAGTACTTTGGAACGCATTTCCTCGCGGATGTCGAGATCGGCGAACGCCTCGAGCCACTTTTGTGGTGTCAACCATGGATAGTCGGTGCCAAACATCATGCGCTCGCCCAGCGGACCGTTGATCGCGTCGATCAACATCGGGGGAAAGCGGCGCGGCGACCAGCCCGAAAGATCCATCAACACATTCGCTTTGTGGGTGAGGATCACGAGCGTTTCCTCGAGCCACGGGAACGAAGGATGGCAGGCAACGATGGTCAGCGCCGGATAGCGCGCCGCGAGGTCATCGAGATGCAGCGGGTGCGCGTAGGACAGTCGCAGGCCGCCACCGCCGGGCATGCCCGCACCGACACCCGTGGTGCCGGTGTGAAACGAGACCGGGATATCGAGTTCGATGCAGGTCTCCCAGAGTTCATTGAAGCGCGGATCACTGGGCGCAAACGCCTGCATCGACGGATGGAACTCACCGACTCCCCGCAATCCGAGTTCGGTCACCGCGCGCCGCAACTCGCGCACAGCGATTTTACCTTTCCATGGATCGACGCTCGCCCAGCCGACGAACATATCCGGAAAACGCTCCACGATGGCGGCCACTTCGTCATTGGAGACGCTGGCCAGCCCGGTCGCCGTCTCGGCATCCCAGGCGGAGATGATCGCCCGCACATCGAGGGCACGATATTCCTCGACCATCGCCTCGATAGGTCTCGGTTCGACGCCGTGTTTCCAATGGTGGCGTAGCGCTTCCAGGTACGGGCCGTGGGCATCGTTGATGTAGCCCTCGCTCGGTGGGTGCGTGTGAACGTCCCAGGCGTGCATCAGCTACGCTCCGATTTACCTGCAGGGGTCTCCGCCGGGTAGATCGGCAGATGCTTGGTTGAGACCAGGAAGTCCGCGGTACCGTCGGCAACACAGCTGCCGTCTTGCTTGTAAGTGAGCATTGCGAAGCGCACGAAGCCGCGGCCCGGTTTGCTCGTTTGCCGCTTTTCTTTGACCGTAATCTCCGTGTAGATCGTGTCACCGATGAAGACCGGCTTGAGGAGCCGGTACGTGGCGCCGAGCTGACCCTGGCTGGTTTCCCGTACAACATGAGCAAAGCCACTGACCATCAGGCTATGGGTCAGCTCGCCATGGATCACCCGTTGCTTGAATGGACCGGCTTCTTCCGAGTAGTGCTGATTAAGATGCGACGGGTGGAAATTGCCAATGAGTCCAGCCAGGGTCACGACGTGAGCTTCGGTCATCGTGATCGGTTCGCTTTCGAACTTGAAGTCCTCCGTCAACTCGTCATAGCTTGCGCCCATCATGCGTCTCCGCTTGCGTCCAATCCTGCATCCCGGGCACATTCCGCGACATAGGTGATTGCCGAGGCGTAGTCTTCGACAAACCGGCCGCTGCGGGGCACCGGGTAAACCACCGGATAAATGCGTGCGCCGCGGTACTCCAACAGTTGTTTGCGGAGTTTCTCCCGGCTTCCGGCTAGCGTGAAGTGTTCAGCCATGGCTGGTGAAACGCGTTCTACAGCTTTATCCCGCTCACCGGCTAGCCAGGCTTGCTGGATGCCCGGCGCATCTGCAGCGTAGCCACCCGAGGCGATCACGTCCTGGTAGTGGGGACTCGATCCGTAAAATGCCATGCGCTTGCGTACCGGCAGCAGCGCCTCCGCGGAGTCCGGCTCGGCAGGCGTCAGTGCGAGGGTGCCGATTAAGGGCGGTGGACCGTTGCACTCACCGCGCGCTCGGCCCTCGTCCAGCCAGGGTTTGACTTGGCTTTCGCAGCGCTCGATGGTCAGGAAGTTGGCGAGTATCCCGTCGGTAATCTCGCCGCCCAGTTTGGTCATCAGTGGGTTGAGCGCCGAGATATAGATGGGCACCTCTGCCTTTGCGGGCTCACGAATGTGGAAATCATCAACCGAAAAAAAATCACCCTGGTAATTGAGTCGGTCGCCGCGAACCAATGCACGGACGATCTCAACGGCTTCGCGCATGCGTCGCACCGGGCGCTCTATCACCGCGCCGTGTCCGCGTGTCACGAATCCAATCCCGCCCGTGCCGAGCCCTAGAAAGAACCGACCACCGGAATCGTTCTGCAGCGTCGCCGAGCTCATCGCGAGCGTCATCGGCGTGCGTGCATGAACGCTGGTAATGCCGGTACCGAGCCGGATCCGTTCAGTCCCTTGCGCCACGCGGTCCAGGGTGACGAACACGTCGCGGATGTTGTCCTCAGTCAACCAGAACGTTTCGTAGCCGAGCCGCTCAGCGAGACGCGCGTATTCGACGATCTCGTCTATCGTCATGCCCGGGTTGTTTGCCATGGTTACGCCCATTGGTAGCATTACGCGGTCACCTCGCTTGCGTTGTCATGAGTTAATTGTCGGCGATCCGGCGGCAACCTGACAGAACAAAATCGAGCGAATACAACCCAGAACGCCCGGTCAAACGTGGTCATGCGAGGCCGTTTCACCGAGCGCTTGAGCATCACGACCTGCTGGCGCAAAGCGAGGTTCTCTAACGTCAGGGCGCGTTGCGTCTTCATCACCGAAAGCAACGACGTAAAAACAGCACATATTAATGAGAAATACATCCTCGCCATGCTTAGATCCGGGACCGAAAAAGTCAATCACTTCAATAGGATCGACCTTTCAGGAAGGACAGCCGGAATTTAACAGGGAATTAACAGGGAAATCACCAATACCTATATATAAGGTGTTGCGGCGTAGTTCGACCTTCCCTCCAACGTATTTGCAACCGGTTGCAATCACCCTCGCTCGACTAGCTTCCCGCTACGTGAAAACTAATTCGCCTCCGATATTCATCGCGAAGACTCGGTGGAAAAAGTTTAGCACGAACTGAACTCTGGGTACTGCCAAGTTTACTACTCCTTTGCCAGAGAACCGCCGGCTGCATTGTCTCATGCGGTTACTGCCTTTTCCCAAGAAGCAAAAAATGTAATCGCCGTCATGCAGCTAAGCGTTTATAGCGATGAGGAAGACCGCCCGAAAGGTAATTCGCCACACACATGTTCTAGCAGCAGTTTTTCACACGACTCGGTGGATAAACACAACACAGATTGAGTTTTTGCGCCGTTCACGAATTTTGAAGAAGCAACCAACTCCCGCCGGCTGTGAAGCGCACTTCTGAGAGTTCCGAGGAGTATTTCCAGCCATTTCATCACGGCTGCAACGCTAACTGGGCTGGAACAAAAAGTGTAATAAAATCAATGCGGATAAATTTTGAGGCAGGTCAACGGCATTTGTTCTAATATCGCAATTAATATCACGACTGAATGCACCACCTAACGAGCACAGAAACCGCGACGTACCCGCCACAAGAAAATACCTACAGAACCTGACCTATGTTTGAATCCTCTCCCGTCCCCGTCCGTGCGGACATCATCGAAGTCCATGAATACTGCTGGCGTAAGCTCGCAGAGCCGGGCACTTGGTGGACGGGCGCCGAACGCGTTGCTATCGCGGCCGAAGTGCGCAACGCGCGCCGTTGCCGTTTGTGTACTGAGCGGAAAGCCTCGTTGTCGCCGGCTTCTGTTCAAGGCGAACATGATTCCGAGGGATCGTTGCCCGCGTCTGTTGTCGAGATGGCGCATCGCATCGCAACCGACCCGGCCCGCCTGAGCAAAAAATGGCATGAGCAGATTTTGGCAGCTGGACTCACGGATACGCACTACGTAGAAGCGCTGGCTGTAGTTGCCCGAACTGTTTACATCGATACCTTTTGTCGCAGCATCGGCAGTGAACTGCACGAACTCCCGGCGCCGCTAAGCGGCGAGCCCACGCGTCGTCGGCCAGCGCAGGCGCGCGCAGGTGAGGGAGCCTGGGTGCCCATGATCCCGAACGGCAATATCGATGAACCGGATGCCGATCTCTATCAGGGAGAGGCAGATGCCGTAAATGTGCTACGGTCACTCAGCCTCGTCCCTGAGGAACTGCGCACCAGTATTCACGTTCTGATTCCACCGCATTACATGGAAGCGTTCAAAGTACATCACGTGCTCGATCCCTCACTTCCGAACGCGACGCCGGACCGGGCGATCAGCCGTGGTCAGATGGAGTTTCTCGCCTCCCGTGTTTCGGCCCTGAATCAGTGTTTTTACTGAACTACCGGTCACACAGTGATGCTCCGTGTGAGCAGCAAGCAAGAGGGTGTAGACGTAGATCTGTTGTCAGTGATCGATTCCGATGCCGACAGCGGGCTTCCGCACAGCAGGATCTTGAATACCTTTGTCGAGGCGGCGCTCGGCGACGATGATGCGGCACTCGCCGCTGCCAGAGATAAACTGCAGGCGGAAATGGGCGACGTCGCATTGGTGGATTCCGCCGGCGTTGTGGCCAACTTCATGCAAATGGATCGTTTGGCCGACGGCGCTGGAATTGTCCAGGCCCGAGCCGACACCGCTGCGATCCGGGAAATTGTCAGCACCTTAGGTTTCGACAAATTTGCCTCAGCCCAGAATACTCCGGGTGTATCCGTTTAGCCCCACGACGACCCGCGCGCGATAATCACAGCCGCGGGCGGGGGTTATAGTGCGCGCCGGGTTTCCGTTGTTACACCAAAATTTGCCAGACCAAAATGGGAATTGACAGGAAAATTCCCGAATACACCTTATATATATGCCGGCCACTGGCGCTTGGCACGGGCAATCCCAAATATCTATGCAAAAGATACTGTTCTATTCCCTTGGCGCCATCATTGTTGCCGCTGCCGCAGTGGCATTCTATTTTCTTCGAGAACCCATACCGGCATCGGTTTCTGTCGATTTCTCGGCGAAGGACTTTAATCGAGGGATCTATCCGGTAGGTTCGATCACGAACTTCGTAAAGAATTTCGATGAGCCGTTCGATGCCTGGGGCGCTCAATTCGGCGGTAAAGAATATCGTGCACTGATCGAGAAGGTTAGCGCAACCGGCGAACCAAGAACGACAGTGACGGAAATATGGTATCCCGCGAAACAGGCTCCAAGTTTTCCTATTGCAACCTACTCGACATTCTTTGGTAACAACGAGGATCTTGCGCAATTAACGATCCGCTCGCTCGGCGGACCGTTCGCTGTGCTCGGGGGACAGTTAACCGAGGAAGACGTGACACGTGTTGCAGCAAAGCTGGGCGGCACGGAACGTCGCAGCACGATCGGCGCGCCAGTGGCAGCCGGTAACTTTCCGTTGATCGTCTTCGTCCACGGCATGACTGGTCACGTCTCGTTTTGGAACGATACTGCCGAAATGTTAGCTAGCCGAGGTTTTGTAGTAGTCGCGGTGAACCTCACCAGCGATGGATTACTGCCGCCGATATTCAGCGATCCCAATTCTCAATTCGCTGCAGCGACCGATGCGGCAACAGTCCTTGAAGCTTATGAGGTGATGGCAGCCGATATAAAGGCATTTCCGCATTTTTTTAAATTCCTATACGGGATAGAAGTTGAAAACCTTAGCCCGGAAAACTTCCCTGATCTTGGTGGCGCCCAAGCACCAGCTGAGGGTGCTAAGCAAATGACCGAGATGATGGCCAGACTTTTCCAGCAACGTGTCGATGATGTTGCATTCGTCATTGGCGAGATGCGAACGCTGGCCGCGACCCGTGAGGCGTGCGAATCGTATTTCGCAGTGCGTGATCTTGAGGGAAAGTATTGCGGTTTGCTCACCGACAGTATCGACTTTGAACGAATTGGCATATCCGGTCATTCGCTCGGCTCTATTACAACGCAAGTGGCGTTGCGCCAACTACCGGAATTGACAGCGGGATTCGGCTTCAACAACGGTATTCCCAAACGATGGGAGCCCCATTCTCATGGCATCGCCCCTGAGGGCACCTTGGAGAATATCGAAAAGCCAATGTTCTTTTTGCACGGAGCGGAAGACAGTTTCATCTTCTTTGTCTTCAAACTGTTATTTAAGCGATGGTATGAGGATGCGGGCGGGGATCCCAGTGAGATTTTCGTGCTCGATAATGAACTAGCACCCCGAACAGACGCGAATACCCAACCGGTTGCATTAGCCGCTTACGAGCGAGCTACCGGGCCAAAGGTAATTGCAGCGGTAAAAGATGTCGGCCACCTGGGGATAGATGACTCAACGCGAGCACAAATACTGGCCGAACACGGCGCCCAACTTCCAACGGTCGCGCGAAGACTGCCGAACAATAAAGGTCTTTTAGGCAGGCTACCCGGACCGAAATTTCGGTTACTGCACAATGCAACGGACAATAAAGAACAGCACTTCGACTTGCGTACTTTCATCGCACATTATTACTTGGCGACCTGGTTCGATCTAACGTTGAAAGAGGACAAGTCAGGACTCGAGCGACTGCAAAATCCACCCTTTTCTGATTATGTTGATGTTCAGCAATCTGGACTTTAATGGAGACTATGAGGGATCTCTGTGCTTCCCGGATACTCATATCACCCGGCATCAAGCCGCTATTCGTTCGTAATGGTGATGTAGACCACCGAGATCGGGGAATTGGACAACGTTTCCCGAACCGAGTAGCTGGACTGCTCGAGAGCCTGGACTGTCCATGTCCAGCGACAAATGAGTGCGCCAGCGATGGTAATAACCGCAATAGCTAACCAAGATCCGTTTCAAATGACGCTCGTTCAATACGACAACATGGTCCAGACAATCTCGCCGGATGCTGCCGATCATTCTTTCAACGTAAGCAGTCTGCCAAGGGCTTCGCGGAGCTGTCAGGATCTCTTCGATACCCATGCTTCGGACGCGCTTCCGAAATTGGCCCCCATAAATTCCATCGCGATCCCGAATTAGATATTGCGGAGCCGAGTCGAAAGGAAATGCCTCAATGATCTGTTGGCCAGTCCAATGAGCGGTTGGGTGTGCCGTGACATTGAAATGGACAACTTGGCGCCGATGATGCGAAAGGCTCACCAAGACGTACAACATCCTGAATCCTACCGTCGGCACGACTAGGAAATCGATTGATACCGTGTCCTTCGCGTGATTGTTCAGAAATGATTCCCACGTCGGCGACGATGGTTTCCAAGGACGCACTCGGTACTTCTCGACGGTAGATTTAGCGACTTCGATCCCGAGTTTACGAAGTTCGCCGACAATCCGGGGCGAGCCCCAGCAGACATTCGCCTCTGACATCTTTCGGATCAAGTCTATGATTTCTTTTGGTACCGGCGGCCTACCGGGCTTGCCATGCTTGCTCAACTTCGTCCAATGCTCCCGAAACCGTTTTCGCTGCCAAGCAATTACTGTCGCGGGCTGGACAATGATTAGGACATCCTGCCAACCAGACCACCGTCGTGCAATCCAAGACCACAATATTCTATCACCCCGCTTTATTCGCGGGCGCGTTGTTGAGCGGTGATACACCATGATTTGAGGTCTTAGCGCGACGATTTCGAATTGCAACGAGACGCGTGACCGCAACATCGTAGACGCGAACGCCAACAGCGCACTGATAATGGGTTTCACGATCCTGGATCCTTATCGACACTCACAAAAGCTGGAGATCCCAGGCTGACGTTGCTCGAGAATTTCATCAAGGATATCAACGAGTACGAATATTCGGGAAGGACACTAGTAACGCAGCATCGCAAAAAAACCCCCGGCTTTGCCGGGGTTTTCAAAACAGCCATTAAGCTAAGGCGTTAGTTCCAGTTGAGTCTTGCGGACACGCCGTAGGTCGGATCGCCAATATAGGGCGTGCAGGTCTGTGTCTCTGAAAGGCCGCCGCGCAAGTCACCGATATTGGTGCAATAGTCTGTGCCCGTCAGGTTCTTACCCCATGCGGCAACCGTGTAACGGTCGTTGGGTCCGAACGTGTAGCTACCGCGCACGCCAATCTCGAAAAAACTGTCCTCGCTACTTTCAGGTTTGTTCTCTATATCGTAGGTCTGGGACGCGTGATATTGGAAATCGGTCTGCAGTGCTACGACGCCACCGGCCATGTCCCATTCCTTACGCACCAAACCGGCAAGGCTGAACTCCGGGTTATACGGCAGTTCGTTTCCAACTGTTACGGTCGGCAAATCGGTCGCATCGTCGACTTCAGAATTGATGAAACCGAGGCCCAGTTGCAGGTGCCAACCGTCACCGGGTACCCAGGTGGCATCCATATCCGCACCCCAGTTGCTGGTCTCGGGCACGTTAATCAATAGCGGAAGAACGATGCCGCCACGCAGGATCAACGAGAAGATCTGCTGGTTGGTCCACTCGTTCATGAACACCGCGGCATTGAACTGTACAGTGCCGTCGAACCACTCGGATTTGAAGCCGCCTTCGTAGGTGACCAACGTTTCCGGCAGCACGTCAGTGGCGGCCTCACCGAGTATCGCCTGCAATGCCGCAACGCTGAAACCGCCACTCTTGAAGCCGCGTAATGCGTTGAAATAGACCAGGAAGTCGTCATTGAAGCGGTAGTCGACGCCAGCCTTGCCACCCCACTCTTCAGATTTCTGGTGCAAAGGGTCCCGGCCGACGACAAACAGCGGATTAAATAAGACTTCGTCTTTACCGATGAATTGGTCGGGGGCAAACTGACCGCCATTGCCGACCTGTGCGAGGTTCCAACCTTCTTTAGTTTCCCAACTACCCCGGATACCCAGGGTAATGGTCAGCTGATCGTTGAAGTCGTATTCGCCCTGCCCGTAGATAGACCATTCCTCGTCATCCTGGAAGAACACGACGCTGGGAAGGATCGTGAAACTGCCGGGCGGGTATGTTACGCCCGGTGGCAACGGCGAGACGCCAGGCGGGGCGCGCCGCACCACGGTGGTGAGCAACTGCTCCTCGAAGAAGTAAAAACCGCCGAGAATCCAGCGGTAATTGTCGTCGCCCTGTGACGCAAAGCGAATTTCCTGACTCCATTGATCGAGCTCGCTTTCCTGGAGGAACGCGAACAAGACCGAAGGCGCATCGGAGCTGTCCTCGTTGCGGACCATTGCGTTGGACTCGTAGGCAGTGATGGACGTCATTTCTGCCCAACCCAAATCCCACTTTAGGGTGATGTTCGCGCCCCAGTTGTCGAGATCGTTGCGCAGATTTTGAAGGCTGGTTTGACTTTCGTCCCAATTGCCGGTGTGTACAACGCCGCCGCCGTCGGCGCAAGGAATACCGGGTTCAAAGTCTGCCACCGGCACGGCACACGGTAGCTGCGGATTGGCCGGGTCCTGAGTACCCCAGTTGTTATAGCTGATATTGCCGCCGCGGTTCACGCCGCCGTGCACGTTGAACAGCACTTCCACGTCGTCCGTTGGCGCCCACAGCAATTGCGCGCGTCCGGAGTGACGTTCGGTATCCCACAAATCCTGGCCGGTAATGAGGTTCTCGATGATGCCGTCGCGGTTGTGGGTAGTGCCCGCGACACGGAAAGCCAAGGTATCGGTAATCGCCGTGCCCCAGCCTGCTTCGACATCCCACTGATTCCAGCGACCGTAAGTGAGATCAAGGTAGCCGTTGGTCTCGCCGCCAATTTCCGGTTTGTTAGTGTGGTATTGGATCGCACCGCCCGTCGTATTCTTACCAAACAAGGTGTTCTGCGGTCCGCGCAGTACTTCAACACGCTTTATATCAAACAGCGAAAACGCAGATGACAGCGGGCTATGTAAAGCGACCTGGTCGAGATACAACCCGACCGCGCCAACCGAGTTCGCATGGAAGTTCGATTCGCCAATGCCGCGGATGTAGTAATTCATCTGCGTGTCGCTGACCGGTGCCGCGGCCTGCACATTGGCCATAAAACGCGTGATATCGTCGGCGCGTTTGATCTCGAATTTTTCGATATCGCTACCCCCGAGCGCCTGCATCGAGATCGGCACGTCCTGGATCGACTCGGCGCGTTTCTGCGCGGTGACGATGACTTCTTCGATTTGTGCTTGCGCAGAGATCGCTACCAATGCAGTTAACGAGAACGCTACAAGGGTTTTCAACGATGTTCTTAGTGGCATATCTGCCCCCTGGTTCTGAAGATTTCTGAAGTCCTGACGCCTACTCCCCTAATTTGGCAGGCGTCCGACTGCTGAAGTATACCCTTCGTGCACAGATATTCGAAGCCTAAAATATAAATAATTGTTGCGTAGACACAACGAAATTCATTCACTGAGAATAGCCGCTGCCGCATCCGCCAGCACCCGGCATCCCAAAACAATATCCGCGTCTGCGGTGTCTTCTTCGAAAGAGTGGCTGATCCCCTGCACGCTCGGCACGAACAGCATCGCTGCCGGGATCCGCTCAGCAAACACCTGCGCGTCGTGACCGGCGCCACTGGGCATGTGCATCCAGGATTGCGCCGCGTGGTGGGCGGCCGCTGCCGCGATGTGTGCCTGAAAACCAGGATCCATTTGCGCGGGAGCTACAACTATGACGGCGTTGCCCAATTGCACTTGGACCCTGCCTTTGCCATCAACTTCTTCCACAAGCGCGCGAAACGCCGCTTCCATTCGCTCCAACACAGCCATTGCCGGATCCCGGAACTGTACGCTTAACGTCGCGCGTGCCGGCACGATGCTGTCGGCACCCGGTTGCACGTCAACGCGGCCAAAGGTCCAAACCGAACTCTGTGCGGCGATCGCCTGAAATTTTTCATCGAGTGCGCTGGCGAATTTGAACATGACCATGGCCGCGTCCTTGCGCAAATGCATCGGTGTCGTACCCGCATGATTCTGCTGGCCAATGAAGGTGACCTCGAAATTTCGGATGCCAACAATGGCGGTAACAACGCCAATCAACTTGCTCTCGCTTTCCAACACACCGCCCTGTTCGATATGCGCTTCGAGATAGCCGATATGTCGATCCGGATCGAGGGTCGCCGGTTCGTATTTATGATATCCAGCCGCTTGGAGCGCTTCTGCCAAGGTTTCGCCGGCGGCATTGCGTTTGTCGGCAAGCTCCGCCAGCGCAAACTTCTCACAGAACGAACCACTGCCAATGAAATTTTTAAACGCGCCCTCCTCGTCCATCCAGGATGCGATGTCCAGCGCCAGTCCTCTGGTTTCCTCGGATTCATTGAAGGCACGCGCAATCTCCAGCGCATACATCACACCCATGGCGCCATCCAGCCAACCGCCTTCGGGTTGCGTGTCCGTGTGTGATCCCATCAGCAGGGCAGGCCCTGGGTTCGGCGAGCGACCAATGACGTTGCCAACATTATCGATGCGGGCATCGAGCCCGGCCGCTTTCATTTTTTCCAGCAACCACTGGCGTGATTCGACATCAATCGGGCTCAAAGCCTGGCGCACGACACCGTTGGCGTGGGCGCCAAAAGTGCGCAGCTCTTTCAGATCCGCTAATAGGCGTTCACCATTAATTTCCGGCATCAGGTTCCTCCAAGGCGCTCACAACAACGCGCTGCATGACGCCGCGCGATATCGAGAAGTATATGCCCAGGATACACAGACATGCATTGATCATCAGCACCCAGTTAACGCTGCGGATCAACGCGGCGTAGTTGGCCGGCGTGATCTGCACGTGCCCGAGCATGAGCGCGAATATCAAGGTCACAATGCCCATGCTGAACATCTGACCGAGTACACGCAGCGTACCCATCGTCCCGGTAGCGCTGCCGTAGTGGTGCGGATCAACGGCGCTCATGATGGCGTTGGCGTTCGGCGCGGTAAACATCGCAAATCCGAGCCCTGACAGCATTAGTGCGCAGATCAAATAGGCCACCGACGTGTCGGCTTGCAGCAGTGCGAGCAGACCCAGACCGAATGCGGTTAGCCCCATACCCAGCGACGCCAGATAGCGTGGTTCGTAGGTATCGGACAGACGACCGGCCAGCGGTGAGAACAGCGCCATGACAATGGGTTGCGCCATCATCACCAGACCGGCTTGCTGCGGCGACATCCCTTTTACGTATTGTAGATACAGGCTCATTAGAAATGATGTGGCAAAAGTGGCCGAGTACATCAGGAATATGGCCAGACACGAAAACGTAAACACCGGGTTGTTACGAAACAATCCGACTTCAAGCACCGGATGGGTCCGGCTGGTTTCAAACTTCAAAAATACGAGCAGGCCAATCACGCCGCCAAGGATGATGCCGATACTGGGCACAGTGGGCAGGATCGATACGCCATACATCACCGCACAAATCGACACGGCGTAAATGATTGACCCGGCAAGATCCAGGCGTTGACCGGGTTGGCCGCGCCATTCGCTCTTGAGTCGGGTCATGACCAGGCAAATGGAAATTAGATACAACGGCAGATGGAACACCATCACAGCGCGCCATCCCAGATGTTCCGTCACCCAGCCGCCAATCGCCGGTCCACAGGTAAGACCGATGTAAACCGCGGCGACCGCCAGTCCGAATGCCTTACCCCGGGCGGGCGGTGGGATCACCGAGGTCAGAATTGCGAGCCCCGTGGCAAAAAGCATCGCCGAACCTACGCCTTGCAACACGCGGAAGATAAGCAGCACCGTCATCGACTGCGCCATGGCCGCACAGACTGACGCGAGCATAATCACAAACATGCCAATCAGGAAGATACGTTTTCGACCGACGATATCGGCGACTTTGCCGAACGGCAGGAGAAATACGGCGCCTGCCAAGAGGTACGCGGTCGCCACCCAACTCAACAGCACCGCATCGGCATCAAACGCTGCGCCGATGGCCGGCAACGCAACGTTCACCGCCGCAAGCATCAGCGGTGTGGTGAAAGACGTTACTGAGATCGCGATCAGCGCTGAGCGTTGTAACGCCGATTCATCCATGTAGCTTGACGAGAGTGCGCCGCCGATCAGATTACGCCTTGGCGCTGGGACGGGCGCTCACGGCATCGTGCCAGCGCCTGAGGTGCGTCTGATCCTCGCCGATTGAGACTTTTATCCAAGCGGCAAAGTCGATAGCCACCAGCGCGGTGATATCGGCCATGGAGTAGGCATCGCCGACGACATATTCGTGCGCACCAAAATGCGCATCGAGTACCGCGAAGAACTCCTGCGCGCGGCGAGCGCCCCGTTCAACCAGCTCAGGGATCTGTGGGTAGTCCGACGGCCCGGTCAGGGCCCGCGTCTTGAAACCCGGCGTCTGGTTACGAAACGACTCGCCGATCGCAGATATTCCGTCAAACTCGCAGCGGGCGTTCCACGACCAGATCTGAGCCCTTTCCACCGGGGTCGTGCCGAGCAACAGCGGATCAGGGTTTATGTCCTCCAGATATTGTGCGATGCCGACGTTCTCAGCAATACAGGTACCGTCGTCTAGCTCGAGGACCGGCACGGTGCAACGCGGGTTGATTGCTCTAAATGCATCCGTCAGCTGTTCCTGGTGCATGAGATCGACCTGGACGGTCTCGACGTCGATTCCTTTTTCGGCAATGAATATCCGTGCGCGGCGCGGATTCGGGGCGGCTGTAAAATCGTATAATTTCATGGGATTCCTGAACTCAAGTGGCTACGTGAAGCTCGCTATTGTAGCTTACTGGTATAGGCCTCGACTGTTTCGTCGGGTCATCTTGATTAGTCGGTTCGGCAGGCGCAAAGTGGTGTCGGCCACAGGAGTACAACCATGTCAAATACCCTAATAACCAATGTGCAGATTTTCGACGGCAGCGGCAAGGCACCGTTCTCAGGAGAGGTCGTTGTTCAGGGCAACCAAATCAAGACGGTTGCCGAAAGTGTCAATCAGATCGCGCCTGAGGATATGGATGTCATCGACGGCGGCGGCGTGACGCTCATGCCCGGGTTGATCAACTGCCATGCACATCCGACCTATTGCAACATGGGCGAACGTTTTTACGCTCTCGGCGAAATCCCGATTGAAGAGCATGTACTCAAGACCATGTACAACATGAAAATGATGCTCGACTACGGTTTTACTGCCATGGTGAGCGGCGCCACGTCCAAACCGCGTCTGGATATCGTCATGCGCAAAGAAATTGACGCAGGCCGCATCCCGGGACCGCGGGTGCGCGCTTGCACGCAGGAGATTACGGTCACCGGCGGTCTTGGCGACATTAACCAGATGCATATGGATCACCAAAACGTGGCGGTGGTACTCGACGGCCCCATGAAAATCCGCGAATACGTCAGATTGATGATCCGCGAAGGCGTCGACTCCATCAAACTAATGATATCGGGCGACAATTTTGTCAGACCCGGCAACGCCGACGAAACGGTCATGGATGAAGACGAAGTAATCGCCGGTTGTAAGGTTGCGCGCGCAAACGGTATTCGCATCATTGCCCATGCCAGGAGCGCGGCCGCCGTCAAACTGTGCGTGCGTCATGGCGTGGAACTTATCTACCACGCAAACTTCTGCGACGACGAAGCATTCGATCTGCTCGAAGCCAATAAAGATAAGCACTTCATCAATCCCGCCATCTCGCTCAGCTACACACCTTTGTATGAAATGGAACAATACGGCCTGCCGCCGACAGCCGCGGAACGCATGGGTTTCCGCCAGGAGTTGGATCGCGGTATCGAGAGTATGCAGGAACTACATAAACGCGGCGTGCGGGTTTTGCCGTTTGGCGATTACGGTTTTGAGTGGAACAAAGTTGCCCAAGATGCACGTGACCTGGAACACTTCGTTAATCTGATGAAGTTCAGCACCGCGGAAACGCTGATGATGGCGACCAAATTCGGTGGCGAGTGTTTCGGTGAGCAAATTGGACTGGTACAGGAAGGTTTTCTCGCCGATCTGTTGCTGGTGGATGGTAATCCACTGGAAGACATTACAATCCTGCAGGACCCGGACCGGCTGCTGATGATCATGAAAGACGGGCAGTTCCATAAAGCGCCGCAAGCGGGACTGGGATCGGAACAGCGGCGGGTTGCCAGCGCCTAGTCGGCCATATTTGCCCCTCACCCCCAACCCCTCTCCCGCAAGGGGCGAGGCGCTTAACCCATGGGTCCCTTCTCCCCTTGCGGCAGAAGGACAGGCAGGCAGAAGCTCCATGCATTGCCTCCACTTCCGCCATCCATGGCGGTCGAATGAGGGGTTATGAAAGGGAAGTTCCTCCCGGCTTCGAGTCTCGCTTAACATTTTGAATCCCACCTCCCCCACCGACGTTAACAGCTTCGCCTCCGTTGCAACCGTCGTCGTGCTGGCGGCGGTCGCGCCTATCGTCTTGCTGGTTGCGCCAGGTTTGGTCGGCGGTATGGTTACCCAACTCGGGCTCAGTCCGCAGCAGGCCGGTTACGTAATTTCCATTGAGTTGTGGGGCATGTCGCTGGCGACCTTGCCCGCGCTGCTTTGGATGCCACGGGTCAACTGGCACCGCGCTGGTTACACGGCGCTTGGCATCATGTTTGTTTGCAACATCATGTCCATGTACGCCACCTCTTTCACGGCGTTGTTGGCCATTCGTGGCATCGTGGCGCTCGCCAATGGTTCGATCCTGCTATTGGGCCTTTCCACAATCGGGATGACGCGCAATCAAGATCGTGTGTTCGCTGGTGGGTCATCGGTCAGTTGGCACTGGGCGCGCTGGGTCTGTTGGCGCAGCCACGAGTCTTGCCCATCTGGGGGCTGGAAAGTTTTTATGCCGCGGTCGCCATACTCGTGCTGCCGTTGATCACGACTATCCGGTATTTACCAGAACGAGGCTCGACGTCGGGTTCGCGAGGATCGCTGGCGGCTCTAAGACCCATTCTGATCTCGGGCCTGCTTGGCGTGGGCGCCATTTTTATGTTTTACCTGGCACTGGGTGGTATCTGGACCTTCGTCGAGCGCATGGGCGATGCGGCCGGACTGTCATCGAAAACGATGGGTAATGCCTTGTTCGTGTCCTCGCTGATGGGGGTCGCCGGCGCCGGCACCGCGACAATATTGAGCGTGCGCTTCGGCCGATTCAAACCGATCGTAGCCGGATTCATGATGTTGATTGGCGCGATTTTGATGCTGTTCGGCACGCTGACTGTCGCCCTGTTTTTTCTGGCGACAGCGCTGTTCAAATTCGGCTGGACCTTCGTTTTACCCTACCTGCTGGCCTGTATCACCAATCTGGACCCGTCCGGGCGACTCATCGTATTCACCAACTTGATCATCGGCACGGGACTGGCCGCGGGCCCTGCGCTTGCTGCTCTGTTTCTGGGTAATGCACTGAATTACCGCATTGTCGTAACCCAGGGTCTGGTATTTATAGTAATTGCGTTTATCTTGATTACGCCGCTTGCGGCTAAGCAACCCAAATTCGCTATCGAGTAATTGCATATGACTAGCCACAGACTTTCCGGACGTATCGCAACGGGTCTAGGCAACGGCGCAGCCTTTACGCAACTCGCGTGGGCGCGGGAACAGTTCACCAGCAAACTTGGTATCGACCCGTTCCCCGGTACCGTTAACCTGCACATCGAGGAAGCCGACACGCTGGCTGCGTGGAGCACAGTGAGGGCCCAACCTGGATATCGGATCGTGGCGCCAGGCAGCGATAGTTGTGACGCTCGCTGCTACCCGGTGCGCATAGACGATCATTATCCAGCGGCAATTGTCTATCCAGAGGTGGACGGCTATCCCGTCACTCAATTGGAGATAATCGCGCCACTAGCGGTACGCAAACACCTGTCGCTGAGCGACGGCGATCCCCTGTCCGTCACGACCAGTTCACGCCTGGACGTCACCGCCGTGCTGTTCGACCTTGATGGCACTTTGGTGGATACCATTGAGACGTTTCACATTCTGGCGCAACGCGCTGCCGATCCGCTCGGCATAAAGGTTTCGCGCGCCGCAATTATGGATTCCCTCAACACAGGCAGTTTGTTCTGGGAATCTATGCTGCCCCCAGATATGCCTGAACGCGACAAAGTGGTGAAAAACTTGATCGCGGAAGCACGGCGTCTGTGGCCGGAAGTCATGGCGGAGCATGGCAGGGTATTTGATGGCGTCGAGGAAACCCTGCACGGATTACGCGCTCAGGGATTACGCATCGGCATCGTCACCGGCGGCGAATCGCTGGGGCTACTCAGTGACACCGACCTGTTTGATTGCGTGGTCACTGCCCGTGACGTGGAGAAACGCAAACCCGATCCTGAAGGCTTACTGCAGTGTCTGGCCGCAATGAACGTCTCGCCCGCGCGTGCGCTATACGTCGGCGATACGCAAATCGACGTTACCGCAGCACGTGCCGCGGGTATGTACGCGATAGGCGTCCTCACCGGTGCGGCGACATCGACAAGTCTGTGTATCGCCGGCGCTGACAGGATTATTGCTTCACATGAACAGCTGGCGGAATTGATCGAACCGCTCTAATCCGGCTCAGTCCAGCAATAGATCCAGCACTGGGACGATGAACCCTGTTTTCGGTGTCTTCAGCCGATAAATGGCGCCGCCCAGATCTGTCAGGTAGATCTCTCCCGTTTCGTCCTCGCCGAAACTGCTGACATTGAGCCCACTGTCGAGAATGCCCTGGTTTGCCCAGATGCCTTCCGTGTCCTCGCGCGCAAACCAGATCCGGCCGCTACAAAAATCCGCATAAATATAGGTGCCCGCCAGCGGGCCGTAGCCCCCTCGATAACGGTAACCGCCCGTGACGGAACAGCCATCCGCGTGGGTGTAGGTCAGGATTGGTTCCACTAATGAACCGGGACATGCGGGATTGCTGTTGAACGCCCTATCACCTTCGCGGCAGCGCCAGCCGTAATTTCTACCGCCCACGCCCACCGGCTGGAAATCGATTTCTTCGACGGTTGCCTGCCCGACGTCGCCGATGAACAGGTCGCCGGTATTGGCGTCGAACCCCAACCGCCAGGGGTTGCGCAGCCCGAAGGCCCAGACTTCCGGGCAGCGATTCGGGTCACCGACAAACGGGTTGGCCGCAGGAATACCGTAACCCTGTGGATTCAAGCCGCACAGTTGATCCGTGTCCGCGGAGGCTTCTGAATCGACGTCGATGCGTAGTAGTTTTCCCAACAACGAGTCCAGCGTTTGTGCACGATTATTCGGATCTCCACTGCTGCCACCGTCACCGACAGCGATGTAGAGATAACCGTCGGGCCCGAACAGCAAATCACCGCCGTTGTGGTTGCTGAAATCCTGTTCTATTTCGAGCAGCGTAAGACCGGAGCTCGAGTCGGCAAGATTGGGATCGGCCGACGATACCGTGTAGCGGGCAATGACAGTTCGGTCTCGTGCCACCGGCTCCCGGTTTCGTGTGTAATTTATGTAGAAATACCCGTTCGATTTATAGTGAGGATGAAACGCGAGGCCAAGTAGCCCTTGCTCGGTGCCACTGTCATCGACCAACGTGCCAATATCCAGAAACGGTGCTGCCAGCAAGGCGCCGCCACTATCCAGGACGAGGATGTCACCCTGCTGTCGGACGATGAACAGGCGCCCGGATCCATCACCCGCATTGCGAATGGCCACCGGTTTCGCGCCCACACTGACTACCAGTTCAAGGCCCACGGCGTCGGTAATCTCAGCGTGTGCGACCACGGCAGTTATCAATAACAATAAAGCCGGTACGAATAAGCTTGCCGCAATCCGCTGCCTAATCGCAGCGGGTAGGTGTAACGTGCCCTTGGGTACGTGCAACGTGCCCTTGGGTAGGTGTAACGTGCCCTTGGGTACGCCGCTCCTACGGGGCATTGCGCTCCATGCTTGCCAGCGTCAGGTCGGTTACCAGCATGTAGGCCGGTGTGTGCGAGATACACAGCGGCGGGCGCGCGTTTTGTACGGCGAGTTGCGGGGTCACGCCGCAGGCCCAGAACACGGGTAACTCATCGGCGAGCACGCGAGTGCGTCCGATCTTCTCTACCGATGCCTCCAGATCGTCAATACCGATTAATTCCGGCAGGCCGATGTGCACGGGCTTACCGTGTACGGCGGGGTAACGTGCGGTAACCTCAATAGCACGAATCGCGTCGGCCGGGCGCAGCGGTCGCATTGACACAGCGATGTTGCCTTTGAATGGGCCGGCCGGTTGGGCTTGAAGATTCGACACGTACATGGCCGCGGTGTCACCGCGATCGAGAAAATGCATGGCGACGCCGTTGCGGGCTAAGGCCTGTTCGAAAGAAAACGAACAGCCGAATGCAAAGGTAACGAAATCGTCTTGCCAAAGCTCGCTGATATCCTCAACGTCGCCACAATTCTCGCCGTCGCGAAATACGCGATAACTGCCCAGATCGGTGCGAATATCGAGATCTTCGCCGAGCGACGGCAAGCGTGGATCGCCCGGCTGCGAGGTTGCCACGAGTGGACACGCCGCCGCATTGAGTTGGCAAAAACGGGTGAAATCCGGGGCGTATGCGCTGGGCAGGATCAGAATATTGCATTGCACGTAGTCGACCGCGATACCATTGGTGGGCCGCGCAAATTCACCTGCGCGGATTGCTTTGCGCACGTCGCTTGGGTGACTTGATCGGGAGGGTTGCATCAGTGCTTTCAATGTCTACCGTTAAAGTCGGTTAGGTGGGATTATGCATTCTGGGTTATTTGAGCAATTGCTATCAGGTACGGTGACGGCGTGAGTTACCCTCTTATCGTTGCCCACCGCGGCCACGTAGCCCGCTATCCAGAGAACACTTTAGCCGCACTCGACGGTGCATTGAAAGCCGGCGCGCCGTGCGTCGAATTCGACGTTCAGTTATCCCGCGATGGCGTCGCAATCCTGATGCATGACGAGGATCTGCAGCGGATGGCACAACAGCCGCTGCGTGTAACGGAAACCTCCGCGCAAGTGCTCACAGGCATCGAGATTGAAAGCGACCAGGCGGGCACGCAAC
>CBDDBH010000009.1:0-16483 GCA_965225625.1 Gammaproteobacteria bacterium | reverse complement strand
GCTGTCGCGAGCCAGCGCCAGAGCTGCACTGTTGGCGGCACCATGGTGGCCGTCGTCACCCCACAAAATAATGGGGTGCTCGGTGGAGGCGCCGTCCAGCGCGGCACGCAGGTTGGGATAGCGTTCGCTCGGCTGATTGCCAAGTGCAAACGGCCATTGAACCACCGGCAACCACTCACCTGCTGCAACGTCATATCGTTGCAGGCACTCGCGCAGGAACGGCACCATTTCTTCCAGGGTCCTGCCTTGGCTTTTGAGGTCGCACATATCCGGTTCGACCGTACCGATAGCGTGGATATGGCTATCGTGGATGCCCGGCATGATCATCCTGCCTTGAACGTCGCGCACTTGTGTTTTCTCACCAATGTGCTTTGAGATTTCTTCTGCTGAGCCAACCGCGATGATGCGATTGGCTCGGATCGCAAGTGCTTTGGCGACGCTACGCTTGGCGTCAACCGTATAGATAGTTGCGTTGGTCAGAACAAGATCCGCTGTCGCGGCAGTTGCCGGTTTATCGACCGTTTGTGAACCTGACGGGGCCGGCTGCTCGGAGCAGGCAACAACCAAAACAATTAACAGAAGTACAACGCCACGCGATAATGTCTGCAGCACGAGTTGAGTCCCTTATCTATAAATCACACACCGTGCTCGATAAGCGAAGCAACGGCACGCCCTAACACCCGACAACCCAGGGCAATATCGGCTTCACTGGTATCCTCCACCACGTCATGGCTACGACCACCGATGCTGGGTACAAACAACATGGCGGTCGGCACGAGCTTAGTGAATAGCATGGCGTCGTGTCCTGCACCACTGGGCATGTGCAGGTACGGGGCTTCGAATTGCTTCGCGGCCAACTCCAATTCGGCAAGTAGCGCGGGAGCCATCGCCACCGGATCGGAGTAAACACCCTGTTCAACCTCGACGTTGACCCTGTGTTCAGCGGCGATGCTTATGCTCGAATTGTGTACGTGGTCGCGGATCTTTTTCAGTACCACGCTAGATGTGTCGCGATACTCCACCAGTATCTCGGCCTCGCGCGCGACCACATTGTAAGCGCCCGGGCTTATCGTCACATTTCCAAGATTCCACACTGTGCTGGCAGATCCGACGTCGCTGCAGAACCGCGCAAACCGAACGGCAAAGTCATAGGCCGCCGCGGCAGCATCCTTACGCATCGGCATAGGCATTGTGCCGGCGTGATCTGCTGCTCCAGTAAACGTTACTTTCATCCGTGCCACGCCGACGATGTCGGTCACCAAACCGATCCGTTTGCCTGCGTCTTCTAGAACCGGACCTTGCTCAATATGGGGTTCCAGATAGGCCGCGTGACACGCCGAATCGAAGCGCGCTGGTACAGCGCTAGCGTAACCTGCATTAACGAGGGCTTCGCGAAGCGTCACACCATCGGCTGCCGTGAGTTCCAGTGCCGCATCCAAATCAAGCGCGCCGCTGAACACGCGGCTTCCCAGCAACCCGCTAAAGCGCCCTTCCTCATCGTTGAATGAAATCACTTCGATGCCCAGATCGGCATCTACCTCAGCCTCAACGTAGGCCCGGGCGATTTCCAGACCGAATATCACCCCCATGGCGCCGTCCAACCAACCGCCGCGGGGGACCGTATCCGTGTGCGAGGCGATGATGATGAACCTCTTTGCGCCGGGCGTTCGCCCGACGACATTACCGATACCGTCAATGTGCGCATCCAGACCTGCTTCGTGCATGCGTGCCAGCAGCCACGCGCGAGCCTCGACATCTTCGGCCGTGAGCGAGCGGCGGTTCACGCCGGTTTCAAACTTGCCAAATTGCGCCAGCGTCTTTAGGTCCGCAATTGCGCGTTCCGGTTTGGGCTGCAACGCTATCGCCATATTGGGTTCACCGACCGCGACGCCGGCGCAATAAGGTGTAACACGCCGATCCCAGCGGCAGCCCTACCAGCCATGAAATCTCCAGCCACCAGATCATCACGAACAAACGACACCAATGGTGGTGCCCACGGCAACCCAGTTAACACCACCGCTGTACCAGTATCTGCTGGATGCATCAGTGACATACAACTGATCTACGTCCAGGTCGCCACGTTCCAACCAATATTCTGCAAGCATGCAGCCCAGCAACGGTCCGAAGAACGCTGTGTAGTAATTAATGAAGTGAATAAAATTCTCGCCACTTTCCAACAACACCCACGGAAAGGTGAGGCTGCCGAGCACACCGGAGAGGATTCACGCCTTTATGCCAATCGACCCCGAACAGCTCCTGGAAAATAAACGCAGGGGGCATGATGTTTAACGTCAGGTTGGTGCTGAACTGCGCAACGAGAATGAAAAACAGCATAAGCACCATTAAGGTCGGGGTCTGCGCAAGCAGCATGAGCGCCTCAATCGGATCCCAAACTCCGGTGGTCACCGCGGCCACGAAACCCATGAACATCATGAAGAACAATGGCGGCGTAACGCCGAACAGATGTCCGACCCACGTGCTGGTCTGCTTGTTTTCCAGATACCGCGTTAGATCGCTGGCGCTGGCGATGACTGCAACAGCTATCCCAACGGACGCGTTGACGCCTGCCCAAAACGCCCATCCCCAAGTACCATCGGTATTCCAGGATTTTTCTAGCTCGAAGCCCTGGGTGGCGAAGATCCGTATCATCATGTAGCCCATGATTAATACGAGTGCCGCCGATGCGCTCACATTGAACCACTTCATCGTCCGCACTCCACGGTATGCGAGCCCCGTTTGAAAGATCTGCAGTCCGATGAAATAAGCGAATTTGATACCTGGCGGAGAAAATCCAGACAAGGTCGCGACGATACCGTCCATGGACAAGGCCGCGATCCAAGTGCCAAATCCATACCAGATCAAAGCTGGAACCAGACGGATGATTTCCGGTAAGCGAGCACCGCGGACCCCGTACGCGGCCCTGAGTTGGATGCAGTAGGGTATGCCGAATTTGAGCCCGGCCTGGCCGTTCAGCACCATAAAGCTTGCGATGACCAACGCCGACAAACCAACCACTACCGTGCCCTGCAAAAACGTGAGTTCGCCTTGCGGTGGTAACAGCGCCTGTCCCAACACAAAGCCTTGAATGACGATTCAGCGACGACCACAGCATCAGCACATAGGTGAGTGCAGTGAACACACGCTCGGGTTGCGCAACCGGGCGCAACCCCTCGATGTAGCTGGAATCGCTCATGAATTCATGGCGATATAGCGGTACGCGCTGCGCCGTCTCGGTGTAGGTTGCAGCTTAACCGGCCTGGCCACCGGTCCAGGGGCGATGCTCCATCCAGTGTCGGGCAACATCCAGTCTCCGGCATACCCACACTGCGTTGTGCCCAGCGACGTAATCGAGGAAGCGCTCGAGTCCCGCCAGGCGAGCCGGGTGACCAATCAAGCGCAGATGCAGACCAACCGACATCATTCTCGGTTGGGTTTCACCTTCACGATACATCACATCAAAACAGTCTTTCAGATATTCAAAAAAATCTCCGGACGTTCCAAACGAACCAAGGCCAAATTTTACGTCGTTGTTGCTCAGGGAATAAGGAACGACAAGTTGCGGCTTGTCATCAACTTCCACCCAGTATGGAAGATCGTCGTTATAGGCATCGGAGTCGTACAAAAACCCGCCCTCCTCCATCAGCAGTCGACGGGTATTTACGCTGGGTCCATAGCGGCAATACCAACCGTAGGGTCGTTCGCCGGTGGTTTTTTCAAGAGATGCGACGGCGCGTTGGATGTGTTCGCGCTCTTCGGCTTCCGTCAAATCGTACTGATTCACCCAGCGCCAACCATGGCAACAGATGTCATATCCAGCCTCCACGATCGCCGCCGCCGCGGGCGGATGCCGTTCTAGCGCTAACGCGCAACCGAATACCGTCATCGGCATGTCGCGCGTCTGAAACGCTCGCATCACCCGCCAGAAACCGACTCGCGTTCCATACTCAAACATGGACTCGGCGGCGAGATCCCGACCGGTAATTCCGCTGTTATATGTACCTATCTCGGTGAGTGTCGCCTCCGAGCGCCCGTCGCCGTCCTGCACCGAATACTCTGACCCTTCCTCATAATTCATCACGAAATTGAGCGCCAGGCGGGCGTCGTTGGGCCATTTCGGATCCGGTGGATTAGCGCCGTAACCGATCAGGTCACGGGGGTATTTGCTGTT
Source organism: Gammaproteobacteria bacterium (assembly GCA_965225625.1). Taxonomy (GTDB): domain Bacteria; phylum Pseudomonadota; class Gammaproteobacteria; order JADZEE01; family JADZEE01; genus CBDDBH01. The sequence goes on along the minus strand of CBDDBH010000009.1, from coordinate 12,315 downwards.
TGAGTCGGACATCACGATAACCCTCAATCCCCAACGATTACTTTGAATGGTTGGCTCAGGTCGCGGAATTCCTCATCGCCGCTACCGCCGTCACACCACATCAGCACGGCGAACTCAGCGGGCGCATCGAGTACCGTCATGCTGTGGTGCCAGGTATTCAACCGTAACGTGATCCCCTGCCTGCCGTTGGCAATAAATGCGCGCGCGCCGGCAGCATCCGGCCCACCGTCGGCACCGCCAGGCGCGACGATCACCAGATAACGTGCAACGTCGATGGGTATGAAAGTCTGACTCGAGAATTCGTGGCGTTCGAGTTCTCTTGCTACTAATGGCAGATCAGTAAAGGGATCGACGCGCGCAATCGACAAATCAACCGCCGCATTTTCACGTCCGTTAGCCAGTGCCGCGTTGTAAAAATTGCGACCGGGTTTGTCCAGACAATCGATAACTTCACCGAACAGAGCAAAAGCGTCCGCCGTCAGCGGTTGCGCAACGATTTCCATAGTCATTTCTTTGATTTTGTATTACGTCCGAAAGCGGGCATCGATGCGGCTTACAAGCGCGACACGCTCGAAGCCGAGTGTGCTCGGCATCTTAGTTGACCGTGAATTCATCTTCAACTCATAACGGTAGCCGGGACGAACGCGCGGAGGACCCTGCAAAACTGCGACTAAACGAAGGCGCTATTCTCGACATCATTTGCAGTTTTGACTTTGCGTTGTTAATTAGTGATCGGTTCCGAGCCGTGGTATTGAACCCATTGCCAACGCCCCTCGATGCGCGCAAAAACGCTCGTCACTCGGTACGGTACCCGAGTCACACCCTCCGGCCGCTCGTGGATCAGATCGACAAGTGCAAATAGCCAGGCAACATCGCCCAACGCTTGCACCGTATAGGACTTCCATTCAAACCTCGTTGCGGCGGGCGCGGAGACTATGCCTTCGAACATTGCCCTAGCTTCGTCGATGCCGTGCGCAATCTTGCCAGCTTTGGATCCCATCACCAGCACATCCGGGCTCTGTGCGAACAATCCGACAATTTCCTCGGCGTTGCGGTTTACGAGACCGGCGCTCATGCCCTGCATGTTCTCGTAAATCGCCTTTGTGATTTGTGCATTGGCGAGCATGGTGTTGGTTGCTGCCGAATCGGCGAGTGCTGGTAACGGGGATCCGATTAAAACCAACAGAGTTAGAGGGATCAGGATACGCAATCTTCTTCGGCGGTAATTCATGGCGAATCTCTCGTTGAAGCGATTAACGATTGTGGGCCAGCCTGATTGGTGCAGCAAGCGGCGCTGACAAACGCTCTGTAGGAGCGACCTTAAAACTACCCGTCATCCGACTGCCATGGATGGCGGTCGGGTGAGGGGTTTAAAAACAACGCTGCATCGTGCTGCTGCTTGATGCAATATGCAGGCTACACTCGGAGGCGAGGACAGGAGGAGCTCAAAAATGTCACCCCGAAACGCCCCATGGAATCGGCAGACAACCCGCCGCGGAATGCTGCAATTATCGGCGAGCGCAGGCGCCCTGGCGGCGCTACCGTTTGAAACCGAGGCATCCAATACACAACCGCTGCCAGACCCTGTCGCTCGGCTCGGCTATGCGCTCGAGCCTGCAAGGTTGAACACGATCGCCAAAGCGATCGCGCAGACCTTAGATCAGTTCGAATCAGTACGGGCGTTGCAAATCGATCCGCTGATCGAGCCGGCGACGATTTTTCGGGCGAAATAACGTGGCCTCCAGCGAGCTGATTTATCGCAGTAGCTCGCAGTTAGCCGCTTTGATCCGCACGGGCGAGATATCCCCAACCGAGGTTGTTACTGCGTTCCTGGAACGTATTCAAGCTGTCGATTCCAAACTTAACGCGTTCATTAGCGTCGTCGCCGATCACGCACTGGCACGTGCAGCATTGTTAGAGCGTCAACGGGCCGACGGCAACGCGCTAGGACCACTGCACGGCGTTCCCTATGCGCCCAAAGATCTTTTCGCGTCCAAAGGCATCCGCACGACCAATGGTTCCCGCGCCACGGCCCAGTGGGTTCCGGACTACGAGTCCACTGCCACCGCGCGCATGAACGGTGCCGGCGCCGTGCTGTTGGGCAAAACCAACCTTTACGAATTCGCTATCGGTAGCGAAGCGCTATCGCTTGCAGGTCCCGCACACAATCCATGGCATTTGGATTATTCACCAGAGGGCTCCTCCAGTGGATCCGCGGCTGCGGTTGCGGCGTCACTAACGCCGCTGGCGCTGGGTACCGAAACCGGCGGATCGATACGCAAACCCGCGGCCGTTACCGGCATCGTCGGTTTGAAACCAACTTATGGACGCGTGAGCCGCTACGGCGTATCCAGCACCAGTTGGTCGCTCGACCATGTCGGGCTGATGACCCGAAGCGTTACCGACGCGGCTGTCATGCTGCAAATATTAGCGGGCCAGGATCCGAACGATGAGAGTTCCGCGAGCGAACCCGTACCGGACTATGCAGCAGCGCTGTCGGACGATATTCGAGGGTTGCGACTCGGTATCCCTGAGCGTTTTTTCTTCGAAGGACTAGCTCCGCAAGTCGAGCAAGCGGTACGCGATGCAATCGCAACACTAATTGCGCTGGGCGCGAAACCCGTCGCCGTCGAGATCCCGAGCGCGCCACTGTCGGTGCCCGCGGGTTGGATGGTGAGCATGTCGGAGGCTGCTACCTATCATGAAGCGCGATTGCAGAACTCGCGCGAATTATTCGATCCCTTAGTCAGAGAACGTTTAGAGGCAGCGCGGTTCTATAGCGCCACCGATTACCTGAAATCACAACAGGTCCGGACGATATTGAAACGCGAAGTGCAGGATGCATTTCGCAACTGCGACGTGATGGTCATGCCGACGGTTACACGTATCGGCAAGCGTATCCAATCGCCAGAAAACGCCGGCACTGATGTCGTAGAGGGTGCGGGCGAAGCGCTGAAGTTTGCGATTCTCGCGGCGGTGAAGACGACGATAATCGGTACGATGACGGGCATACCGGCGATTACCGTACCTTGCGGCTTCGCCACCACTCCGGCGCGACTGCCCATTGGTGTGCAGTTCTACGCGCGCCCGTTCGATGAGGAGACGTTACTGCGCGTTGCCCACGCGTATGAGTCGGCGACGCAGTGGCATAAGCAAAGGCCGGGGATTTAGCAGCTGTTCAACCGCCCCTCATCCGACCGCCATGGATGGCGATCGGGTGAGGGGGGATTAGCGGTGTTGTAACGTACCTGCTAAAACCGATATCCAACCTCCACACCATAAGTACGCGGCATGCCCTGGATCCGATGGGCAAATCCCAGCGCCACTATAATGTCCTGGCCAGAGCTCAAGTATTCCTCATCGGTGATATTCCTGACCCATGCCGATGCGTGCCAGGGACCGCTTTCCTGTTCGAAGTTGAGACGGCCGTTCAGCAGAAAGTAGCCATCTTCTTTCAGGATCAGGCGGTTGTTGGGCTCCAGGAAATGATCGTCGACATATTTGAAGTCGCCCTGAATGTAGGGGCGGAACCCAGCGGTCAGAGGTAACTCATAGCGTACCCGCCCGTTGAAGGACCACTCTGGTGCGTTGGTGACCTTATTGCCTTCTATAGTCGCGGCGGCTCCGCCTTCGAGCGGGACCAGGACGACCTCGGAGGAGACGATCTCATTGTCCAAATAACTCAGACCGAGGTCCACGAACAGATCGTCGGTAACAAGCCATTTCAGCTCAGCCTCGGCGCCGAAGATCTCTACGTCACCTGCATTTTGCAGGCGCGCACTCACCTCAGAGCCGCGCACGAATGTTGCCTGATAACCTTCAAAATCATAGTAAAAACCGCTGGCATTGAACTGCATGCGTCCGTCCAAAAGATTCGTCTTGAATCCGCCCTCGTAGGCACGCAGCGATTCCGGTTCGAATGGCTCCAGCGATTCCTGCGAGAAGATCACGGCGCCCGAGAAGCCGCCACTGCGGAAACCCTCGCTCACGGACATATAGAACATCATGTCGTCGTTGTGGTGGTACTTAATCACTGCGCGGAAGTCGACGTTGTCTTCCTCAATCGAGTTGTCGAAGTCCAAGGGACCGCCCGGCAGGGATCCAGCGGGCGCGGCCGGGGATGGCAGGGTTCCGCTCGCCGGTATCGGCAGGGCCGACAGCGGTGGTGCAGGGGTGAGCGCCAGTGCCTCGGCGAGATTCGTAAAAGTACCGATTACCGATCCGCCCGCCCAGTCGCGTTTCTCGTGGGTAAAGCGTATACCGCCTTCGAACTCGAACTTTTCTCCGAATGGGACAGTGATGTCGCCGAATACCGCCCAGGATTCCGTATCCTGATCAGCACCGTTACTGGTCGGTATCGCTATATCGCTTAGATCAATCGTCTGGAACCACGCGATGTCGCTGTGGAAGTAAAATCCGCCGACGATCCAGGCAAAGGGCCAGGAATCATCAGAGGTCAGCCGCAGCTCCTGGCTGAAGCTATCGACCTCGCTGTTGATGGTATCGTTATTGCCGATCACGAAGCGGGAGGAATCGAGATCCTGCGCCTGCTCCTTCTCGAAGTGTTCGTAGCCGGTAATTGAGGTAACGGTGAAGCGCGGCAACCGCCAATTAACGTGACCGGCAACGTTGTGATCCTCCATCTCGACCTTAGGCTCGGTGTCGGCTTCAGTGTCAAACCGATTGTCGTCGGGGTCGAATTGTCCCAATAGCCCCACGCACTGACCTTCCGCACGGTTGCCGGCAATTATCGGCGCGCACACGGCACCGGTGACGGGATCGAGCCCCTGCGCACCCTCGAGCAACGGCTCCTCGGATTCGTGATGGCCGTAATTGACAATGACCCGAACATCGAAGTCGTCGCGCGGCAGCCAGTGCAATTGCCCACGCACCGCGGCCCGATCGTCGTTGCCTATTGTGTTGTCGGTTAAGCGGTTGAAGGCGTAACCCGAATCGGTATCGCTGATCTGACCGGCGAAGGACACGCGGCCCAACAGCTGGTCCGAGAGCGGACCGCTGAGGGCGGCCTCCAGCGTGGCGGTATCGTAGCGTTCATAACCGGCACGGATGTAACCTTCAACTTCATCCGTTGGTCGCGCGGAGATGATATTCACCGCACCGCCTGTGCTGTTGCGGCCGTACAGAGTACCTTGCGGCCCTTTGAGTACCTCGACCCGCTCCATGTCCATAAGGGCGAAGTTCAAAGTATCCGGTGTCGGTTTGTAGACCTCATCCACATAGACACCGACCGATGAGTCGACTGTGCCGGAGAAATCGTTAATACCGACGCCACGTAGATAAAAACTTACCGTCCGCAGACCGTTGGGTCCCAGTTTGGTGAGCAGCCCCGGCGTTTGCATGGCCAGATCTCTCGGCTCCTTGATACCGAGAGAATGCAGGTCTTCGCCGGTGAACACCGTGACCGGATTGGCGACGTTCTGCACCGACTCCTCGCGCTTCTGGGCGGTGACGACAATTTCCTCCAACACCTCTTGGGCGTACAGTGGCGGACCTATTGCGAGCAGTGCGATTGCACCCAAGGCAGTCGCTGCGCGAACAAGCATCGCGGGAAAGGTGCTTAGGGTCTTCATCGATAGATCCTCCTCGAAGATGGATCGGTAGGTGACGCCTGGCTCGAACGACCGAGCAGCATGGCGATATTAAGATTCTGAAATTAACTCTATTCACGACAAGCCCACGTTAATCAAGAGCGTGCCTGAACTGGCGGCGGTAACTGTGCAGTCCGGCGGAACTACCGTTGTGGAATCCGTCTGCAGGATGATCGCAGGGCCGGGAATCTCCTCGCCCAACGGCAGCTCATGACGCGTGTAGAAAGCCGTGTCGAACTCCTGCAGTTTTTCACTCAGCCGAAAAACGGTGGTATCCCGTTTCGCAAGTGCAGCCTCCCGAGATCCGCCCGCAGGGACCGACGGCACCCCAATCTTAGGAACCGGGCCGATACCGGTCACGCGGATGTTGACGAACTCGACCGGACTGTCTGGAAAGCTGTGTCCGTATTCGCTGTGATGCAAACGGTGAAATTCCTCCAGCGCCTCGGACAGGCTTGCCTCGTTTATCTCGCCTGCGGGTATTGTAACGCGTAGTTCATAGCCCTGCCCCGCGTAATGCAAATCGGTGTAGCGATGGTATTGCGCCTCGTTCGCGCTGATACCGTCGGTTTCGAATTGGGCGCGCAGTTGGGCTTCCATAGCGGCAAATCCCTGGTTAAGCCGCGCGTAATCCATGGCCGTTGAAACCAAAAAGGCAGTTTGGATGGCATCGTATTTGAGATCGGTGGTAAGCAATCCCATAGCAGAGTTGATGCCGGGATAAGGCGGTATCACGACTTCGGGAATGTCCAGCATGCGTGCGACTTCGGCGCCGTGTAACGGACCCGCACCGCCGGAGGCAACCAGCACGTAGTCACGCGGATCGATACCTTTCTGCACCGTGCGAGCGCGGATCGCGTTCGCCATACTCGAGTTCAACAGCGCAATGATGCCTTCCGCGGCATCGAGCAGCGGCATGCCGACGCGGTCCGCCATGACCTGTACAGCCGCTGTTGCGGCGGCAGCATCGAGCGCCATCGCACCGCCGAGAAAGTTGTCTTTGTCGAGTCGTCCCAGCACCAGATTGGCGTCGGTAACCGTCGCTTCCGTACCACCTTGCGCGTATGCCGCCGGTCCCGGAACGGCGCCGGCACTCTGCGGACCGACTTTGAAAGCGCCGCCGGCATCAAGGTGGGCGATGGAGCCGCCACCTGCACCGATGGTGTGCAGATCGATCATCGGCACCATGATCGGATAACCGCCCACAAAAGTGTCGCGCGCAGATGCCTCGACAAATAGCCCATCTGTCACCACGCCAATGTCCGCGCTGGTGCCGCCGACATCGAAGGTGATCACATTGTTACGCCCGGCCAAACCTCCTACCCACGCTCCGCCCATGACACCTGCCGCAAGCCCGGACATCAAGGTGAACACCGGTAAGCGCGCGACCGTTTGGACCGTGGCCACGCCGCCGTTTGAGCGCATGATGTGCAACTCGGCGGCAATGCCTGCTATGCGCAGCGCCTGTTCGAGATTATTCACGTACTCGCGGACCAGAGGTCCGATAAAAGCATTCATGGCCGCGGTGGTAAAACGTTCGAACTCGCGAAACTGTGGCGAAACCTCGCTTGATGTCGTGACGAAGATCTCGGGACATTCTGACTGCACAATTGCTTTGGCACGGTCCTCGTGGGCGGAATTGAGATACGAAAATAAGAAACAGATGACAATCGAGGAAACTTCCGCGTCCCGCAATTCGCGGGCAACGTTGCGAACTTCGTCCTCATTCAGCGGGACCAGGACCTCACCGGTAGGCGGGATCAGTCGCTCAGTGACTGTTTTTCGATAGCGTCGCGAAATAAGTGGACGCTCCTGCCACGGGATCTCCTGCATGATGGAATAATGTTGTGGCCTTTGATGGCGACCGATGTGAATGATGTCGCGATAACCGGCAGTCGTAATCATGCCTGCGCGCGCACCCTTGTATTGCAGGACCGCATTGGTCGCGACGGTGGTTCCATGAAACACATGCGCGATATCGCTGGGTGGAACGGTGTTGCGGGCGCAGATTTCAGTGATCCCGTTCATGACAGCGACAGAGGGATCCTCGGGTGTACTGGCGATTTTGTGGATCGCCGTGACATTACTATCGGTGTCGGTAAGGACGATATCGGTAAAGGTCCCACCAACGTCGACGCCGATGACTTTCATTGTTGTTATAAGTGCTCTCGGAAAAGGGCGCGTACGTCCGGGCGAGCCGTTTTCCTGTTTCTATCGACGCCGTAGTGTGTTGTGGATATACAACACATCGAGCACCGAACTTGAATGCCGAATAATAGTTGAACTTGAATTCACCTTCAACATTGTCCGACTCTTCTATACAGTTATAGTCTTTAACATTACTTAATTCGAAACAACGACCAAGAAAACCTACGGTAACGGCAAATGAACGATGCAACCCCCGCAAGCAGCCCACGGAACGATGCCACCCGCGTGGACCCGGTGACAGCGAGCATTATTTACGGCGCGTTGGAAAACATCGCTATCGAGATGGGCTTTAAGCTCATGCGCATGTCGTACTCCAGCATCATCCGTGAATCTGAAGACTTCGGCGCCGCACTGTGCGACGCACAAGGCCGGCAACTGTGCGAGTGCAACAAGAGCACGCCGTTGCAGTCGGGGCCGATACCCGGTTACGTACGCGGCATCATGAAGCAAATGAAGGAACGCGGTGAGACCTTACGCGAGGGTGACGTGATTATTCACAACGATGCCTACAACGGCGCATCGCACAGCCCCGATATCGGTTTTTGCGTGCCGGTGTTTTATGAACATGCGCTGGTAGGATTTTCCATGACCACCGCCCATCATCTGGACATCGGCTCGTGTGAACCTGGCAGCGTGGGGATCTCCAATTGCGCCGACGCCTATGCCGAAGGTTTTCAATTCAAAGCGATCAAAGTCTACGACCAAGGCCAAAGCAATCTCGCCGTGTGGCAGTTGATCCGCGACAATGTGCGCGTTCCCGGCTTGATTGTCGGCGATATGGAAGCACAGATCGCGGCATGTCAGGTGGGGGCAAAGCGGTTCGTGGATCTAATCGCCCGCTTCGGCCTGGATTTGCTTCGCGACGCTTCCGAGGACTTGTTCGATTACTCCGAACGCTTGATGCGTGTACAGATCGAAAAGATCCCCGACGGCACTTATAGGGCGGAGGGTGTCGTTGACGGCTACCTCGACAGCACCGATCCCAAGCTGAAGAACCTGCCGATCAAAGTTGCGGTCACGGTAGCGGGCTCGGAACTCACTGTTGATCTAACCGGCACCGCCGATCAGGTTGAAGGCCACGCGATCAACATGCCCTTCATCGGCACGGTGGACGTTGCAATTTGGCTGACCCTGCGCTCCATATTATTGGATTCCGACGTGCACGGGGACATCCCGCAAAACGCCGGACTTTACCGACCGGTCCATATCACGGCTCCCAAGGGTTCGCTCGCTAACCCGATATTCCCGGCACCCACCATGGCGCGTGTTTCACCGGGCAACATTCTCGCCGACACGCTGATGCGAGCACTGGCACCGATACTCCCCAAGCAGGTCAGCGCCGGCATCGCGAATCTCAAGGCCCTTGGGTTTTCCGGTCTGCGCAATGAACAACACTGGGTCCATATCGAAATCTTCGAAGGCAGCTATGGCGGCCGGCACGGCCGCGATGGTATGGACGCAGTAGACACACTGTACGCGAACACCCGCAACAACCCGATCGAAGATATAGAGACGCACGTACCGCTGAGAGTAAACCGTTACGAATTACGTGCAGACGCGAGCGTACCGGGTAAGTGGCGCGGGGGTATCGGCATGATCAAAGAGACGGAGTTCCTGGTCGACGGTACGGTCAGCTCAGAGGGCGATGGACACTCGCATTGGGGCTGGGGATTCGATGGTGGACACGAGGGCATTCCATCGCAATTGACCATGGTGCGAAAAAACGGTGAAGTGATCGAATTGCCATCCATGGTGGCAACGCGGCCCACGAAGGCAGGTGATCGCTTCATTGCCATCGGCGGCTGCGGCGGCGGCTACGGTAAGCCATTCGCGCGCGAACCGGCACGCGTGCTCGCCGATTACCTGGATGAACTCATCACACGCGAGCAGGCACGCGAACAATACGGGGTCGAAATTGACGATGCCGACAAACTGGATCTTGCGCAAACACGCGAGCTGAGGGCGAACGCTTAAACTGCAAATTGCATGAAGGCGCGATGCGAGTTAACCGGCAGCGTGGATCAGCGCGTTACCGGAGCGAAGCTTGTCCGCCGGTGGATTCTGCAAAAAAATAGCTCGATACCACATCACGGAGATCAGCTCGGCGATATCGTTGGGCACCGGACCCATGTTCTCGAGATCTTCGGTATGCCGAATGAGGTATTGAAAAAACACACCTTCCGTCATCGCACCGAGTACAAAAGCGGTGTGCTGCGCTTGTTCCGGCTGGATCGAGATGTTCGCTTGTAGAAAGTCGGCAACCTGAAGATTCCACACATGCGCGGCGCCCTTCCAAGCGAGTCCAAATTCAGGGTAGTCGCCATCGTATTGAAACATGCAGCGTACGATCCCCGGGTTCTGCGTAAATAGGTTCAGCGCCAGTAGGTGGCGTTCATAGATTTGATCGTAGGGGTGAGCCGCACTCGCCAGATCGCTAGTCTGGCTAATCAACTGCGCCATGAACTCCCTGGAGACTTCGTAGACGATCTCGCGCAAATCACGAAAGTAGCGGTAAAAAAGCCCGGCCGCGACGCCGGCACGTTCGGTAAGGTCCTGGACACGGATCTGATGGAAGCCACGCTCATTCAACAGCTCACGGGTCGCACTCTTGAGTTTATCGCGACTGCGCAGCGCGCGGTCGCTCAGGCTTTCGACCGGCTGAATGGGGGATTTATTGACAGAACTCATCGTCTTTCAAGCTACTCAAGCTTACCGATAATACTTGGTCGGTATCGCCTGCATCCAGTTGAGACTGTCATTGGCGCGTCCTTCCTGAATGTCCAACAACTGTTGCTTGAGCCGGATCGCTAATGAATCATCACGCGGATCGAGTTCGTAAAGCGAGCCATCGCGTTCGCCAATCGTGCTGATCGGTACAATGGTAGCGGCTGTACCGCAAGCGAAGGCCTCGGTGCACTCGCCCGACTTTATCAAACTCAACAAGCGATCGATGTCGATTTGCTGCTCTTGCACTTCAATCGCGCTGGCGCGCGCCAGCGCGATAACCGAATCACGGGTCACGCCGGGCAATATGGTGCCTCCCAACGCAGGCGTATGCAGTGTGCCGGCGATCACCGCGAAAAAATTCATGATCGAGAGTTCCTCGATGTAGCGGTGCTCCGCCGCATCCAACCACAACGGTTGGCTGTAGCCTTCGGCGTGCGCTTGCTCCGTGGAATGCAAGGAAGCACCATAGTTGCCACTGGCTTTTACCCCGCCGGTACCCCCCTGGGCTGCTCGCGTACCCTGCCGTTCGATAATCACACGCAGCGCACCCGATATGACCGCCTCCGATGGACTTGCAATGACCAAGAACGTATAGCTGTCTGAAGCGCCGAGCCCTAATGACGGTTGGGTGCCGTACATCAGCGGTCGCAAATATAACGATTTACCTGGTGCGCGCGGGATCAGCGGTTCGCAATAAGCGGCGACCGTATACAAACCCTCCAGGAACGATTCTTCTGGCAGCATCGGCATCAGCATCCGTTCCGCCGAGCTGTTGAGACGCTGCGCATTCATCTTCGGACGGAAAATCACCGGGTGCTTTTGCTCGACCCAGTAAGCCTTCAGCCCTTCGAAGATGACCTGCGCCCAATGCAGCACCTTGGCAGCTGGATCCAATGACACTGGCCCGTACGGCAGCAGTTGCGGATCGCTCCACCTACCGTCGGCGTAGTCGATGCGATACATGATGGGCGCGATGACAGTGCCGAAGCCAAGAGTTTCCGGTGCCTGGAAGTTGTCTACCGCTTCGCGCACGCCGAGCGCGACCCGAAAATCATTCATGCATCGAACTCCGCGTTTGGGCGCCGCAGTTTAGCATCAGTTGCCGTGATGCTCGTTGAACCCGTACATTACCACCCCTCACCCGACCGCCATGGATGGCGGTCGGGTGAGGGGGTTATTGGCTGCGATCTTCTTTAGAAACTAAACTCCACTCATGTCCACACCTAAAAAAACCGGTTTCGCCTTTCTGGGCGCACCCGACACTCCGACAATCGTCGACCTGGCCGCACGCGCGGAACAACAGGGCTTCGAGTCCATATGGATGGCCGAAACCCGCATCGCCCGCGACGGATTCGTGCCGCTGGCCGCGATCGCAACGGCAACGGATCGCGCTCGTCTGGGAACTGCGATCGTCAATGTATATACACGTGGCCCGGTGGTCACGGCGTTGAGTTTCGCGACACTTGCTGAGCTCGCGTCCGGGCGCGTCGTCATCGGTTTGGGCACCGGCTCACTCAAGGTGCTCGCCGCGCAGGGCGTGAAAATGCACAAGCCCGTTACCCGTTTGCGCGAGTACGTAATGGTGATCCGTGCGCTGCTGGCCGGCGAACGGGTCACCTTTAGCGGCGAAACATTCAAGCTCGAGGACGCGGTTCTCGAGGTAACTCCAACTGCGCCTTTGCCCGTATACCTCGGCGTGACTGGACCGCGCGCGCTAGCGCTGGCCGGCGAGATTGCTGATGGCGTCATACTCAATGGTTTCATGCCCATC
>CBDDBH010000008.1:0-41539 GCA_965225625.1 Gammaproteobacteria bacterium | reverse complement strand
TAGCAAGTGTGTGCACGCTGAGTTTGAAATGTGCCCTCGAAAATATGGTCGGCTTTAGCAAAGCCGGCCTCGATATCACCGAACTCAAAGCATTCGCGCTTCGCAACATTATTTTCGGCGTCGGCATGTAACTGTGGCGCACCGGGTTGCATCGCTGCGATGGGATCGAGTACCACCGGCAACTCTTCATAGTCCACATCAATCAAGGCAAGCGCCTGTTCCGCGATCTCGACCGACGTCGCCGCGACCGCGGCGACCGGCTGGCCCGCATAACGTACGGTATCGCTCATGATGAGGAAGTCCTGCACCATGCTCTTCGCCTGGGTGGGCGTGAAGTACACCGGACTGAACGGTCGCTGCGGAACATCCGCCGGTGTCAACACGGCTTTCACGCCGGGAAGTTGCTCGGCCTTAGCGGTATCGATTGCACGAATACGCGCATGCGGATAAGGACTGCGCAGCAGTTTGCCATGCAACATGCCGCGTAAGGTGACATTCACCGGGAAGCCTTTACCGCCCAAAACTTTGTCGTAGGCGTCCGGCCGCGCAACGCTAGTGCCTATGACGCGGGTTGCGACCATGATTACCCTCCTCCCTGCAAGCAAGTGAGCCACTGGTTAAACAGTGGGGCGCAATGGGTAAGATTTTCAACGTGCACGGTAGTCTTGTACCACTGCGGCATACAGGTCACAACACTGCCTGAATTAGCCGGAACGCTGACGGATTTACATCGGAACGATATACTCCGGACGTCCACGGCGTGTCCACAGAGAAACTCGAATGACCGATATCGTACCGTTGGGAGAGTTCGTAACACAGGAGTGGTATCCCGGATTCAAGCCTGGATATGAACATGCCGGCTGGATCGTTGAGCCGTTTCGTACCTTTAACGAAGAGGACGAATCACGGTTCTGGTTTCTGGATTTCCACTGGCCACGCGGCATGACACCGCTTGGACTGATCTGGTGCGAAGACGGCTACACCTGGGGCACACAGTTGGCCTGCGAGACGCTGCCGCTGCCGCCCGGCTACGGTATCGCTAATCGGATCGCGGGAACCCACATTTATGCCGGCAGTCTGGACGTCACCTCAGAGTACGAGATAGCGCATCGGGCAGGACGTATCGCCAAGAACCTGCCGCCGGTGTTGAGCCGTTTCCCCGATGTCTGGGCGGAACGGGTAGTAGAGCTGAAAGCGGCGCTGGCGCATTTCGAAGGACTGAACCTCAACGCTCAGTCACTACCCGAGCTATGGAAACACCTCTACGACGCGCGCCGTTTTTTCAAACGCAGCTTTGAGATCCACTTTGAGTTGATGTATCCGCTGCTCGCTAATTACATCAGCTTCTACGGTCTGTGCTCCGAGCTCGACCTGGATCCGGGCGAGATCTCCAAATTCTGCCAGGGTTACGACAACAAGATCCTGGAAACCGACCGCGAGCTTTGGAAGCTCACCACGCGCGCACGGCGCCTGGAACTGAATCGGATTTTCGCGGCGAATGAACCAGAAAAGATAGAAGCCGCGTTGCGCAATGGCGGGCCCAACGCAGCGACGTGGATCGGCGAATTCGACGATTTCTTGAAAATATATGGTTACCGCACCGAAGGTGCCTGTGATGTTTATCTGCCTTCATGGATAGAAGACTCAACGCCACCACTGGGCACCATACGCACGTTTTTGCAGAAACCCGATGATTTCGATTTCCATGCCGCCCGCAAAAAGTCCATTGCCGAACGCGAAGACGCGATCGAAGCTGCTCGCTCACGGCTCTCGCAGGCCCAACTTCAGGCGTTTAATCCGGCACTGGAGTCGGTTCAGCATGCCAATTTCGCCTGGTGGAACGATGAACATAATTTTCTCATCGATCTACGCACGACGCTGCCGCTGCGTCGTGCGGCGCTGGCAATAGGTGAAGCTGCCGGCGCGGATCGTCCTGACGACACCTGCTTTTTATTCTGGCCGGAGTTGCGCGAACTGTGCGCCGGCAAGCGCGACTGGACGTCCTTCCACAACGTCGTATCGGAACGACGCGGATATTATGAGTACTGGTACGACCGACGACCGGAAATGCCGAAAGTGCTTGGCACCATTCCCGACGGTGGAGTCCAGGATCCGGTGCTGATCGAAATCTTTGGTATGCATCATCATTTCTTCGAAAGCATCCGCAACCAGGATAAACAAGTCGATACACTCGTCGGCGTAGCCGCGTCCACCGGCGTGGTTAAAGGCACCGCACGCGTGATGTTTACGGCCGACGGGCTGCACAGCATCCAGCCCGGGGAGATCCTGGTGTGTGAGTCCACCTCTCCGAACTGGACACCGGCGTTTGGGAAAATAGCCGCGTGCGTTTGCGACGGCGGTGGCACGCTCGCGCATGCATCGATCGTCTCGCGCGAATATGGGATCCCGTGTGTGGTCGGCGTCGGTACTGCCACGCGCATGATAAAGACCGGTGACACTATCGAGGTTGACGGCGGCAAGGGCGTGGTCCGGGTAATCCGTTAATGTTAGTAAGCTGGTTGGAACAACTGGATCCCGGCACATCGGTATCCGTTGCGGGCTCCAAGATTGCCAGGCTCGCCGAGTTGGCTGCAGTTGGTTTGCGCGTACCCGATGGCTTCGTGGTTACTACCACGGCCCATCAATCTTTCATCGACAGTGGAGCGCTTGCGGACCATCTTGACAACGAACTGGCCTCACTCGAGCAGCCGGGACAAACGCTCGAAACCGTCGCCCAGCGTATCCGCAATGCTATCGGGGCCGTGCCGATCCCGCCCGAGACGACCAATGTGATCGTCAATGCCTATGAGGAGTTGTGCGACCGGCGCGCCGCGTTGGCGCTACCGGTAGCGGTGCGCTCTTCCGCTACCGGCGAGGACGCCGCCGACGCCAGTTTCGCGGGACAATTCGACACCTACCTCGGGCTGACTGGAAACGAGCGGGTGCTGGATGGCGTGCGCAACTGTTGGGCCAGTCAATTCACGCTGCGGGCCGTGGATTACCGTCGCCAGCGCGGACTGTCACATCGCGATTCACCGATGGCAGTGGGCATACTTGAATTGGTGGACGCCCAGGCGTCCGGGGTTGCCTTCTCTATCGATCCGGTAAAGGGACGACGCGACCGGATAGTAGTGGAAGCCAGTTGGGGCTGGGGCGAGGCGATCGTTCAGGGTTTGGTGACGCCGGATCATTACGAGATCGACAAGACCGACGGTCGCGTACTGATACGCGACATCAGCGACAAAGCCATTGCATCAGCCTTCGACTACCATCTCGGCCGTGTCGTTGAACGTGAAATGCCCGCAAGGCTCCGCAAGCGCGCCGCATTGGACGACGAACAACTCGCGGCGATCGTAGCGGCCGTAACCCGTATCGAAAACCATTATGGCTACCCGGTAGACATCGAATGGGTACTGGATCGCCATCGCCGTCCCGGCGAGCCGATCACGATCGTGCAGGCACGCCCGGAGACGGTGCACGCGGATGAGGAACCGCAAGTACCGACGTGGGATCCGCTGCGCGCAGTGAATCAATTCAACAGTCATAAGACGCGGGGATAGACAATGAAACAAAGCGTCGAGCGCATGCTCGCTACCCACGTTGGCAGCCTGGCGCGACCGCACAAGCTGCTGGAAACGATGCGCGCCAAGGAGACCGGCGAGCCTTACGACCAGGGTTTATTTGCGCGACAAGTCCGTGACGCGGTTACCGACGTCGTGCGCCGCCAGGTCGAGGCCGGAATCGATATCGTCACCGATGGCGAACAGGGCAAAGTCGGGTTCCTCAATTATGTGAAGGATCGGCTCAGCGGTTTTGAATCCGAAAGCGGTGAACCGATCATGCCCGAGTCCTGGAAAAAGGAAGTGGCGGATTTCCCCGACTATTACGCCGGATACTTCAATAAATACAAGTCCACTGTCTCACCATTGCGCGTTCTGATCTATAATGGGCCGATCCGCTACGAAGGCCACGCTGCGTTGAGCGTGGACATCGAGAATTTGCGCGGCGCGCTGGCGGAACAGGAGGTAGAAGAAGCGTTTCTACCGTCGATGAGTCCGCGCGGCTTCGGCCGCAACGAATTCTATGACTCGGAGGCCGATTATTACGCGGCGGTCGCAGAAGCCATGCGTGAGGAATACCTGGGTATCGTCGACGCCGGATTCATTTTGCAGATCGACGACCCGTGGCTGATCGAGATCCTGAGCGATCCGCGCTACGAAGTCGCCGAACGCAAACGCACGGTTGCCGAACATGTGGAAATCCTGAATCAGGCCTTGCGCGGGATCCCTGAGGAAAAAATCCGGCTGCACACCTGCTACGGGCTCAACCACGGACCCCGGCTCAACGATGTACCCATGCTTGAGGTCGTTGCCCCGATGCTCGACGTGACCGCCGGCGCTTACTCATTCGAGGTGGCCAATCCACGGCATTATCACGAATGGCAGATCTGGCAGGATGTGAAACTGCCAGACGGCAAGATCCTGATCCCCGGTCTGCTCGGACACGCAACGAACTACGTAGAACATCCTGAGATGATTGCCGAATACATCGTCAAGTACGCGCGCCTGGTGGGCCGGGAAAACGTCATTGCGGGCGCCGACTGCGGATTCTCCTCGCGCGCGAGTTTCGCGCCGGAGGTTCACCCGAGCGTGGCCTGGGAAAAACTCCGCGCGCTCTCGGCTGGCGCAGCGCTGGCGACACAGCAACTATGGACCTGACCGGTCTTAACAACCCAGACACCTGGTGACGGCGCAAACCCCAGCCTTCCCGGTACTGCTACTGGACTTTGGCGGCGTGTGTTCACTTTATCCGGTGGAGCTGCACCGTCAAACCGAAGCCGGATTCGGGCTTGAGCCGGGCTCACTCACCTGGCTTGGCCCGGTGGACCCCGACACGGATCCGCTCTGGCGTGAACTTCTCGCCGGCCGCCTGACTGAGCGCGAGTATTGGGACCGTCGCGTTGCGGAGATCGGTGTCGCCGCCGGGCGGGCGCTCAGTGTGCGCGAGTATATGAGTAACTGCTTTGACCTGCCCGAGGCGCAGATAATCCGCCCCGCCGCGGTGGACGTCGTCACCGCGGCACGCAGCGCCGGCGTGAAAACAGGAATTCTGACGAACGATTTAGAGGCCTTTCTGAGCCCAGAATTCAAACAAAAGATCGCATTTTTTCGGCTCATCGACACGCTGACCGATGTGTCTCATGCCGGCATCCTGAAACCCGATCAGCGCGCTTACGAACGGGCACTCAACGAATTGCAGGCAGGCGCTGACGAGGTCTTGTTCGTCGACGACCAACCGGGCAACGTCGCCGGCGCACAGCGACTGGGCATAACGTCCATTCATTTCGACATGAGGAACCCAGTCGCATCCTGGGAGGCAGTGGGGCAGCAGATCCTTGGTTTCTAGCCTTGCCCGGCGCCGACCCTGACTACGATTTCCGTCAAGCTAGTTCGTCGAGCGCAATTTCTTTCGCGACGATGTTATCGGCAGGAAAATCGCATCGGAATACACTCCCTTTATCGACTTCGCTGTCGATGTGCAGACTGCCGCCGTGACGGCTGAGAACATGCTTGACGATCGCCAGACCCAGACCGGTGCCGCCGCTCTCGCGTGAACGGCCGCTATCGACGCGATAAAATCGTTCCGCAATCCTTTCGACATGTTGGGGCGGGATCCCAATCCCCGCGTCCTCGACGTCAAGATGGGCGCCGGCGTTATCGCGATACCAACGGATCTCTATACTCCCGCCCGCGGGGGTGTACTGTACGGCGTTGTACACCAGGTTGGTAAACGCGCTGTAGAGTTCGTCACGAGAACCGTAGACGCATAAGTCCGGCACCGCGTCCAAGTTGATTACGTGACATTGCTCGCCGCTTAACTCCTGAGCTTCTTTGCAGACGTTGGCGAGAAGTTCGGGAACCGCGACAGCCCTTGGCTGAAGAACAAGTCCCTCCTGTTCGAGTCTGGAGAGCATGAGCAAATCGCTGATGATCGCCCGCATGCGCTGTGCGTGGGTACGCAAATGCTCGATAGCCGTTTGCCATTTCGGCGGGCAATTCTCCTTGTCCTCGGCGAGCGTCTCTACGTAGCCGCTGAAAACAGTGAGTGGCGTCTTCAATTCGTGTGATACGTTTGCGACAAAGTCGCTACGGATCTGATTCAAGCGGTGCAGTTTTGTCGTGTCACGCGCTACGAATAAACGCTGCTTCTTGACATACGGCACGATGCTGACGCTTAGCCGTCGTGCTTCGTCGTCCGGCGCCGTAATCTCGGCGGTACCGCCATCCGTGCCACGCTCGACGATTTCGTCAATTTCGGCACGACGTACAATATTTGTAATCCGCTGCCGCCGATCTTGCGGCCAGCGCACATTGAGAAGGTCGGCGGCGGCATCGTTGGCCCATTCGATCTCGCCGTCCGGTCCGAGTACGACGACCGCGTCCGGTAATGCCGTCGTGGCCTCGCGAAAGCGTTTAAGGTAGGTGGCGAGCGTTTTTTTTCGGCGTTTCTGACGCTCGCGCATGCGATCGATTTCGCTGCAGATCTCCTCAAACATCCCGGGACTGTCCGGCGCTGCCGCCGTCTTGCGGGACCGTAACCAGGCCAACAGGCCCTGCATTCGGCGGATATACCAACCGAGCAGCAACAGGGTCGCAAGGAACAGCGTTAACAGGATCCGATCCAGCACAGCGCCGATGGCCAGGCCGAGTGCCAGAACCGAGAAGATACGCCAGAGATCTCTACGCATCAGTTTCGATTATCCCGCCGGACCGAGGTTTCGTAGCTGCAATCAATCGTGTGCGAATACTCGCGGCGCTGAGCCCGTCGATCAGTGTGTAGAAAATCGATAGCCTACACTACGCACCGTCTGTACATACTCGTCGTATTTATGTGGGGCCAGCACTTTTCGCAAACGCAGTATATGAACATCGACGGTGCGTTCGTCGATGTAAACGTTGTCGCCCCAGACCGAGTCCAGCAATTGACCTCGCGTATAAACACGTTCCGGGTGTGTGACGAAGAAGTGCAGCAAGCGGAATTCAGTCGGACTCAGTTCGACAGGGGCCTCGCCGGCGCTGACGCGATACGTTTCACTGTCCAGTTTCAAACCACCTATCTCGATCGCACCCTTCGACTTCAGCTTCGCTCCACGGCGAATAACCGCGCGTATGCGCGCCAGCATTTCCTTATTGGAGAATGGCTTGGTTATATAGTCGTCCGCACCCAAATCAAGGCCTTGGACTTTTTCGACTTCCGCGTCGCGCGCAGTCACCATAATGATTGCAATGTGGTTGGTTTGCGGGTCGTGCTTGAGCCGGCGTGCAAAGTCGATGCCGCTGACGCCGGGCAACATCCAATCGAGAAGAATGAGATCTGGCGTCGACTCAGCCAGCAGGTCGCGTGCCTCATTAACGTCCGCGGCTAATCGGCAGCTGTAACCTTCGCTTGAGAGCGTGAATTCCAGCATCTGGCGTATCGCTGGCTCGTCGTCGACGATCAGGATGGTTCCCGACATGCGTGTGACCTTAGCTGCGTTTACGGCCCGGTATTAAATACCCTGCATGTTACAGCCATGTTAAAAGCGTTGTGCGGCGATGCGCGAAGTCCACCGGCGACACCGTGAAACCGCGGATCAGTCACTGTACGCTTGGCGGTCGATTACACCACCTTTTCGATTCTGCCGTCGTAGTTTTTGGCGGTTTCTTCCACCAGGCTGGTCAACGCGGGATTACGGGGATCCGGCAGTTCTTCGCCGTCCTTTTCACGTAATCTCTGTAATAGCCGACGGCAACGCATCGGCCCGCTGTCGCCGGTCAGTAACACCGGATCCAACCCATCGATATCCGTCGCGCCGTGCAGTTCCATCATTGCCTGCTGCGCTTCAATGGTTGGTTTGTCCTGATGCACGAATGCCAAATCGATGGCGTCCCGCCAGGCCTGATCCATAGCGGCGTCGTCCAACTTGTATGCGCGCGACACACCCCAGAAGTAGTAAGAAGAAGTCTCGGTCCTGGGTGTCAGAATATCGGTTCCGTACATCCAGATGCCATTTTCGCGCGGCGTGCCGGTTGGCACGATGCCCACGTCCAGCAGCATATGCGCGGGTGCATCCCAGCGCATATACAACCAGTGATCGACCACCTTGCCATAATTGTCGAACATCGCATCCCAGGCTGGTGGTGCAAGACCATCGGGACACCAACGGTTGGACCAGACCGTCGTTCCATCCTGCATGATTTCGTGCTTGCCACGGGTGATCGCGTCACTGCCCAGCAGACCCCGGTGCAAGTACTCCACGTGCGTCAGATCCATGAGATTATCGGTGATGATTTCGTAGTTGCCGTGCATTTCTATAACGCCACCCACGCATCGGTAGCGTGGGTCGTTCTGGCAACTGAAATCCGGAATCGTGTCCGGGTTGGCAAGCTCCGGCTCGCCCAGCCAAACCCACAACATATCGTGGCGTTCTACCAGCGGATATTGCCTGACGAAGGCTTTCTTCGGGATTTTGCCGTCGCCGTGTGGGTTGTGAACGCACTTGCCCGTGCTGTCAAAGCGCAGGCCATGGTAGGCACACTCGACGAGGTCACCCTTGCGGGTGCCCCGGTGCAGCGGCGAGAACCGGTGCGGGCACATATCGTGAAGCGCGACCGGATCACCATTGTCTTTCCGGTAAAAGAGGATCGGGTGGTTGGCAATGGTTCGCTCGAACAAGCCCTCACCGACTTCGTTGCTCCAAGTCGCACAGTACCAGGCGTTCTTCAAAAACGGCTTACCCATTCTGCGGATCTCCTTCAATAAGTACTTTCTGACAGCGTTGCCGGCAGATTCTGCCAGGAGTCACAACGTGCTGACAAGCGACCCAACGTGGGTGCATGACGTTCGCGCGCGGCGCAGGACTATGACTCGGCCATTTCACCGTGGCAATAGAATTGGGTCGATTCGACGTCTGAATGTGCGGTACTGCGCTGGTTGACTCATGCTGGGCCCGGGCCTAGGATTAACGTGATTGTTGACAATTTAGTGCGTACCGGCGCACTTAAATATGCGTCGTTAATTAGGGGGATTCACTATGAGGATATCGGACATTCGCGTACCGAGCCTCGCGCTGGTATTTGCCATGGGCATCAGCGCGGCCAACGCACAGGTGATCATCGAGGAGATTATCGTCACGGCCACCAAACGTGGTGCCGTGTCTGTTCAGGATATCCCGGCCGGTATCAAAGCCGTCACCGGTGAATTCATCCGCGATCACGAACTTCGCTCTTTCGACGATATTGCCCGGATCGAACCTTCATTACAGTTCGCCAAATCCGCTGTCGGCGATTTGCAGCCCATCATTCGTGGCATCCAATCTCCCGGTGCCGGCACCGTCGGCGTCTACTTCGACGAAACCGTGATCACCGGTCAGAACTTTCAGGATGGCGGCGGTCGTACGCCCGACATCGGCGCTTACGATCTGGCCCGCGTGGAAATTCTCAAAGGACCGCAGGGCACTTTGTTCGGCGCCAGTTCCATGACCGGCACCGTGCGTCTCATCTCCAACAAACCCGATGCCAGCGAAATAGACGCCAATGCCTCATTGCGCGGCAATGGGCTCAAGGATGGTGATGCGGGATATGGTGCCAACGGTATGTTGAATATCCCCTTGATGGAAGATGTTCTGGCCGTTCGTGCGGTCGGCTGGTACGAAAGCAGCGGCGGCTTCATCGATCACTTCACCGGACTTAATGCCGTGAGCGAGCATGAAAACGCTGACGAAGTCGAAAAAGTCGGTGGCCGCGTCATGCTGCGCTTCACGCCGAACGAGGACTTCACTTTCGATGCATACGCGATGTATCAGGACATCGAGGTGGATGGGCCGAACGGATTTTCGGACGTAGCTACGGGGCACCTGCTGCCCGTTACCTTTATCGTTGGCCCGCCGAACGCAGTTGGTCTGGTGCACCCTCCGCTGAGCGGCGTCGTCGGCGATCGGATCCTGACAACGCCGTCAGTGCAGAACTCCAGCAGCGACGTATTAATGTACGGCGCAACAGCGGAATATGATCTGGGATTCGGCTCGGTACTGGGCACCGTATCAAAGTTCGAAAATGACCCCTACAAACACAGTTGGGATACGAGCGCAATCGCCACGGGTTTCTTTCTGGTTGATCCCGTCCCGCCCACGCAGACGGGCGTCGATGTGCCGCCGTTTTTCGTTCCCGGCGTTCCATTCCCGGTGATCCCCGGCGCGCGCTTAGGCATTACTACGCCCTGGGCTATCCACCAGACACAGATTCGCGACGTGCTCTCCGCAGAGATCCGCTTTACCTCGGATTTCGAGGGACCGATCAATTTCGTTGCCGGTTGGTTCTATCAGGACGAGGACCAGAGAACTGACCTGGTGGTGATGCGGGCCGATCCGGTAACCGGTAAGTCGCTGTGCACGTTCCATCCTGACTGTATCGCAGATCCGACCTCCCAGGGCGCGATGAACCTTGTATTCGGCAGCGACAATCGAGTTTTCATCGAATCTTTCGCGCTGTTTGGACATGTCGACTGGGAGATTACGGAACAAATAACCTTGGGCGGCGGTGTACGGTATTACGAAGCGGACGAGGAAGACATTCAAGCCAGTACGCAGGATTTTCAGGGCAGCATTCCGTTCACGCTGCCGCCCGCTTTCGGTGGTCCCGTGCAAACGCAATCCAGGTTTGGTCTCGAAGCCAGTAGCAGCGTCGACGAGCTCACCTGGGACGCCAGTCTCGCTTATCGGCATGCCGATAATATACTTTTCTATTTCCGGGCTGCGACGGGTTTCCGTCAGGGTGGCATAAACGATTCCAATCAGGCCGCGCAATTGAACGTTATAGTTCCGGATTTCTTTGCGCCGGACACGGTGATCAGCTACGAGGGCGGTGCCAAGACCTCGTGGTTCGAGGACCGCCTCACGGCCAACGCGACCTACTTCCATATGAAATGGGACGATATCCAGGTACCCGGTCAGGATCCGTCCGGCACCGTCAATTTTATCGGCAATGCTGCGGCGGCCGAGATCGACGGCGTCGAGCTCGAGCTCGCGGCCCGGCCGAACGAACACTGGTACCTGACCTTTGGCCTGACCTGGATCGATGCGGCGCTAACCGAGGATCAGATCGTCGATGACCCCTTAGGACTCGGATTTCCTGGCGGGTTCAGTGGCGACAAAGTGCCGAAGGTTCCCGAATGGGCCTTATCGGGCACGGCCGAGTACCGTGTGCCGTTTCAACTGCTCGACAGTGTAGACACGGCCTTGCGTGCCAATTTCTCCTACACCGATGATTCAACCCGGTTCTTCAATGACACTTTCGAAAATAACAATCCACTGGGCGATTATTTTCTGCTGGATTTGAGTGCCAATTTTGAATACAAGAACTGGGATTTTCGAGTTTTTGTACGCAACGTGACTGACAAGTCCGCTGTCATTGATGTCTTCGGTACTGGCGTGGATGCCAAGCAAAAAGTCACCGTCGAGCCGCGTGCCATCGGTGCGCAGTTAAGCTGGAGTTATCATTAGCCAACGCTCCAGCAACGATTAACCCCCTCTCACGTCGGAGAGGGACACACCCACGTCCATCAACCGACCGGCCCGAAGGTTTCAGTGTGAATGCGGTCCGCGGGCACTCCGCGGGTTATCAAGCCCGTTTGCATATTCGCCATAAAGCCCGTCGGACCGCAAAGATAAAATTCAGCGTCCAGCGCGGGCAGCAAGCGAGCGATCAACTCGGCATCGACGCGTCCCACTGAATCGTAGTGCGTTCCGAGCACGTCCGCTGATCGCGGCTGGCTGTAGGCGACATGCGCCTGTGTGCGCTCGCGTTTTGTAACCAGCGTTCGGACTTCTTCCAATAGCGGGTGATGTTCGCCGTCCCGCGCACCATGAACAAACCAGACGGGTTTAACCATGGCCGCGTCGTTCAGGGTGTGCAACATACTGACCATCGGCGTCAGACCAATCCCTGCGCTGATGAGCGCGACGGGTCGGTCGGCCTTAAAAAGCACAAATTCACCTGCCGGGGGACGTGCCTCAACAAATGCTCCAAGTTCAACCTGATCATGCAGGTGGCGTGACGCTATCCCGAGGTGCTCTCGCTTGACGCTGATGCGGTAGCGGTCCGTGCCCGGCCCGTTCGAAAGCGAGTAAGTGCGGCGAACAGGCTGCGGCTGATCTGGCACCTGCAGCTCGATCGGAAGGTGCTGTCCGGCCTGAAAATCCGCCAGTGGCCCACCGTCGCGAGCGGCGAAGACAAACGACGTCACGTCCGCGCTTTCGCGGCGCTTCTCGACCAGTCGCAGTGTTCGAACGAAATCGCTGGCAGCACTCCAGCGCAAGGGCAATACCGCCTCGAGTTCAACCACCTCCTCCACCTCAAACCCGACGAGACGCCGCGCTGCCGGGAATCGGGCCACGGCTGGGGAGTCCCAGTCAATGCGGGTGTGGCCTGTGAGTTGCAGCAGGCTGCCGCGTTCGAAATCGACGAATAACAGGCCGGCGCGCGGTTCGACAACCAGATTGCCAATCGTATTGAAGTGATTGTTACCCGCATAGTCCGGAAACAGCAGGCTGGTATCGCTGTCCACGCGTACGAATTCGGAGTCGCCGCCCCGATGCGAGGCGTCCATGCCGTAACTCGGGCTGCTGCCGTCGCCACGGTGACCGCTGGCAATGAAAAACGTATCAGCGCTTTGTATCCACTCGCGCATCGCAGGCGAAAGTCGAGTGGCACGGCGTGCCGGGATCGGATCGGCCGGCGCAGCCACCCGTTCCCAGGTGCGTTCGTGGATGTATTGTGGGCAGTTACCGAAGGTTTGCTCGACTTCGAACAGCAGCACAGCCGAGTCGCCGTTAGCAACTCGCCCGTTCACCCGGTTGCGCCGGCGGGTTTCCAGTTCGATACCGAGCAAACCGAGATCGGCGCCTGGGGTTAGAGCCCCTTCCAAAGCGTCACCGGAAAATGTCTGGGCGTCGATTTCAAGCCGTTGCGGATCCGGAGAATGCACAAAACCGGGCGCACCGGTCAGTAACGTCGCCCATGGGCGGCCACCGGCATCACGCGCAGCCGCTACCAGGAATGGTAACGACTGGTGAAAGACGCGATGCTCTTCAGGCAGATAGGGACGCACCATTTGCCGAGCCCACGGTTCGATCTCATCACGAACGCCGAGCCGGGTCTGCACCGCCTGCTCGCCCGCGTGGAAAGGCGATTCGTTTGTCATAATCGTCACCACCAAGCTCAAGGGTTAAAAGGCTGTGAGGCGGCAATCGTGCTGTAACACCGGCGCGCTCAGACGCCGCTACGGTAATACTAAACTAAACGCCAAATAACGTTTCGCGATGTCGGTGGTTGAATGCAAGCTTGACAGGACACGCGATGGACGATGTATGCTGAATTTATTCCTGGTGTAAATCAAGGGGGATAGTAGATGTTCAAAGTTAGCGCGGCTTATCTGGCGGTCGAAAATACATTTTTCAATTTCGATCATTACTTTGACAAACATATACCACTCGCCGAACAGCTAATGCGCCAGGGAAAGGTACCGTTTATCCGGCGCGAAGTCGCAGGTAACTGCCGGGATTTTCTAAACCCCGAAGTTCCGGGACCGGTGCTTGTGTTGTCTTACTATCTGGAATCGAAGAAGGATCTAGACGCGTTCAGCGCCTTCATGAAAACACCACTGGTGCAGCCGCTGATTGACGACGTAGCCAATTACACCAACTGCAAATTGGTGTGGACTGCGGCTGAAGTCGAGGAGTTTTAGTTTGCTTATCCACCGAGAGCTGGTACGGACATCGCTTTAATCACACCTGACCGAACAATTGGCCTGGAGAGGCATTTTGAAGGATTTTACTACGCCATGGCACGGCAAACTCGAACACTCGTTGCGTGTGCTCGCATTGACACGGCTGGTAGAGTAGTTTTACGTTTCTGGAGCACACAACGCCGCGCTCCTCAGGAGGATTCAAGATGATTCAAGCAGCCAGTAGTGCAGCGCAGATCCAAGAACAAGACAAAGCGGCCGTGGAATCGGGACCAAGCATGCGCACATGGCTCGAAACGCTGGAGTCGGCCGGGCAACTCCACAAGATCCACGCCGAAGTCGACTGGGATCAAGAGCTGGGCGCAATCGCACGGGTAAATTTGAGCCAGCAAGGTCCAGCGCTTCTGTTCGAAAACCTCAAGGACTACGCCGACACGCGCTGCACAAAATTCCTCACCAGCAGCATAGGTACGCGCAAGCAGGTGGCACTGCTACTTGGTCTGCCCGAATCGACGTCGAGCAAAGAAATCATCTTTTATCTGAAGGACCTCTACCGTAAGCCCATCGAGCCTCGCGTAGTGGCGTCTGGTTCTGTCAAGGACAACATCGTCACCGGCGATGACATCGATCTCTACCAATTCCCTGCGCCAAAGTGGCATCACATGGACGGCGGCCGCTATATCGACACCGCCGCGGTTACCGTCACCAAGGAGCCGGACACCGGTTTACCGAACATCGGCTTATATCGTGGCATGCTGCTCGACAAAAACCGGATCGGTAAGCTCCTGGTAAAAACCCAGGGTTGGGGGCAGCACTTTATAAAATACGGCATGAAGCCCGAGCCCATGCCAGTGGCTATCGTCTACGGCTGGCACGATGTGTTACCGTTCTGCGGCGCAAGCTGCTTTACCAAAAAAGTTTGTGAGTGGGACATGATGGGCGCCATTCTCGGTCACCCTGTGGATCTCGTGAAATGCGAAACGGTGGATTTGGAAGTGCCGGCCTCCGCGGAAATCGTAGTCGAGGGCTATATCGATCCGGACCCGGCGACCTTCGAGATGGAAGGCCCGTTCTCCGAATACCCGGGATACTCGGGTGGCAAGCCCTCGCCGAAACCTGTGGTTATTGTCACTGCGATCACGCACCGCAACAATCCCATCATGCGCGGAGCACTGGAAGGCGCGCGACCGGGGTTTCCGAGCGAGGACATCGGCATCTTCTCTCACAGCTGGCCGGCAATTGCCTGGAATCTGATGGAGGATCTTGGCGTAACCGGTATCACCGATGTGTGGATCCCGCCGGTAACCTCCGGCACCCATATCATCGTGCAGATCCACAAGAACTACCGCGGCCACGCGCAGCAAGTCGCGAGCGCGATTTGGGGCTGGAGCATGTCCCAGTTCGCGTTCAAGAACGTGTTCGTCGTCGAGGAAGACATCGATATTCGCGATCCCGAAGCTATGGAATGGGCGATTGCCTATCGCGTAAATGCCACCGAAGGGGGTATCACCACCTACGGACCGACTTTCGGCTCACCGCTGGATCCCTCGACACCGGTGGAACTGCGCAATCCACGCAAATACGGCAGCGGCAAGTGGACCCGCGTGCTCATCGATGCGACGCGCAACTGGGAGTTCGAATCGAACCCCGATTACGGCGATCAGCGCTTTCCGCCGCTCAATAAAATCCCGGTTGAACTCGAACGCAAGATTAAACAGCGCTGGGCGGAATATGGCATCGACGTGCCTTACCTGAGCGAGGAAATGCGCGAACAGCTGACCTTCGAGAAACTATCGAAAATTTTTCCGGAGGTTTGATTCGACACGCACCAAGCCGCGCTGGCACGCTACCAGCTCTCCCAGTCCGGTGCGCGCATCATCGAATCCTGTTGTCCGACAATTAAGTCTCGCACGCGCGGAACATATTCATTGACCCATTGAGGATCGCTGCGCACCGCCTGGGCCGCCTCTTCGAAGTGGGTGTAGTCCTTGTATTCCCAGATATGCACAACGCGATGTTGGGTGCCGATCTCGGTGTAGTACCAGCCGGCAAGTTTCACCCCATGCTTGGCTCTGATTTTAACCGCGAGTTCTTTCACCGCAGCCATATATTCCGGAATCGCACCGAACTTGAGGTCGTAGACACGCATGTTGTAGATCATTTATTTCTTCTCCCTATGTTGAATACCAAAATCCTAAGCTGAATATTGCAGCCGGTGGCTGAAACGAATAAGAGCCGCTCCCACAGTACCAGGTGGGCTAGCCCGCATATTTCATGAAGGATCCTGGATGCTCGCGCAGGACGCGTGCGGCTGGGCGCCGCGCTGGAGCACCAAGCATAGCCGTAGCTATGGTTGGCGTGAAGCGCAAGCTCAGGCGTGCGCGGACCAGCCAGCGCCAGGATAGCCGCGCGATGCGGTACAAACTGTCCTTTGCCGTCGTTGACTTGGAACCTTTACAACGCCTGGGTTTCACGCGCATCGCGTGGCGCCTTCGTGAAATATGTGGGCTAGTATGCACATTCGGACGGTCGATGTGAAAATTGGATTAGCATAGAGCGATGGACGACCAGACACTGGAAAATTTGCTCAGCGCGTATCGCGCGTCCCCCGATAACATCAAGCTACTGGTGGTGTTACTCGAAGCATACCTGGAACGCGATGACGCAACCCAAGGCTTCGTCTTGCTCGATGGTCAGGCACCGGATACCTTCACTGAGGCGAAGGAAGCTTGCCTTGCCGCGCGCGTAGCGCTGGCGGCAAGACAGGACGAGCGCGCACTTGCCTATGCTCAACAATTTCCAGACGATGCGCATGCCAATCTGCTTGCTGCGCGCGCATTACTCGGCTTAGGACGGAACCCGGAGGGTCGCGAGTCCTATGAGAAGGCAGTCAAGGCCAGCGCGGCGCTCGAAGATCCAGTCCTCGGGAAAGCCTTGAATGCGAAGCTGACCGAAGCGCGGGTTGAAGCGGGTCGTCCACGACTGCGGGTGATCTCCAACGATGATACCGATCAGTCCGAGCTCGAACGTCTGATACAAGCGAAAGCCGAAGAGATAAAATTTGCCGACGTCGGCGGCCTCGACGATATCAAAAGCCAAATCCATAAACGTATCATCCTGCCGTTCCAAAAACCGAGCTTGTTTGCCAAATTTAAAAAACGGGTTGGTGGCGGCATTCTCATGTATGGACCACCGGGTTGCGGCAAGACCTTGTTAGCTCGCGCCACGGCCGGCGAATGCGACGCTGCATTTTTAAACGTATCAATCGCCGACGTACTGGACATGTACATCGGCGAGTCGGAGCAAAAGCTCCACGCACTTTTCGAAAAAGCCCGCGCTATGACGCCGTCAGTGTTGTTCTTTGACGAGATTGAAGCGCTGGGCGGCAAACGCCAATACACACGTGAAGCGACTGCCTCCAAACTGGTCAGCCAGTTTTTGAGCGAGATGGATGGCTTCACCAAAAACAACGAAGGCGTACTGGTGCTCGGCGCCACTAATGTGCCCTGGGCGGTGGATCCGGCCTTTCGCCGGCCCGGGCGTTTCGATCGCGTGCTGTTCGTACCGCCGCCCGACGAACTCGCTCGAGAACGCATCCTCGAACTGCTAATCTCGGATCGCCCGGTTGAGGAGCGGATTGATCTCGCAGGGCTGGCGAAGCGCACCAGCGGCTATTCCGGTGCGGACCTGCAAAACGTGATCGAAACAGCGGCCGATGCCGCCATCGAAGCGTCTATCGAGGCCGCGCAGGAAGTGCCTATTGCAACCGTCCATTTACAACAGGCACTGAGTGAAACCCGCACCACGACCCTCGAGTGGCTGACGACGGCACGCAACTACGCCCGCTACGCTAACGAATCCGGGCATTACGATGAAGTATTGGAATTTCTCAAACGCCATGGAAAAGATTAAGCGCTAGCGCACTGATGACGACCCGGCTACCGTCGGGGAGACAATCTCTAAAGGAAACGCTTAGCATTGGCCGACGCCTATCGCATTGCCGACGAACCAGCGCCCGGAGCGCTGGCTCAGTTCGCGGTAAATCCCATCTGGCCATTATTCGCGGTCATGCTCGCCGGTGGCTGGCTTGCGTGGCCGTGGTTTGTGTTTAATGGCCTCGCTGTAGGCAGCCCAAGTCTGAAACGCGAGTGTGCGCTGGTAGCTGCTGGGGTTGTTGGCACGGCGTTGCTCATCATCGTACTGTTAAAAATCGCAATCACCATTGTCGGCGCGGATGGAGCGGCGCAAGCCGTTCCTTATGTGCGAACCGGCGTCATCGCCTGGAAGCTGCTCGTAGGATACTGGCTGTATACGCTGCAGGCGCGCACCTTCGGACTCTACGAATATTACGGCGGCACGGTACGCAATGGTCTGTTGGTTGTTATCGCCGGCACGTTTCTACATGGAGCAGTGCTAGACGCACTGGTAAACAGTATAGGCATCTTCGCCTGGGTACTGGTGTAATGGATGGCTGAAGAGCGCACTATCGATTTCGCATTCGACCAATATCAACGCGGCAACCTCAATGGGGCGATTGATTCGCTCAAACGCGTGTTGGCCGATGATCCCGACCACGCAAGCGCCCATGCGTTGTTGTCATTTTGTTTGTTGGATATGCGCCGCGCGCACGCCGCCGAACACGAAGCGGGAATGGCGCTGGCACTTGAACCGGAAAACGAAATGGCGCACCACGCAATGGCGCTGTCTCTGCTCGCGCGGCGGCGCTTCAAGGATGCCGAGGCGCACGCTGCCCAAATGTTGGATTTGTCCCCTGAGGAGCCTGCCTACTATCGCCTGCTCGCTTCGATTTTGGAGGTGCAGGGCACAAGAAAGGGCAAGGCGCACGCGCACGCATTACTCGAAAAAGCGCTGGAATTAGCGCCTGACGATGCAAACACGCTCGCAGCTCTGGGCAGCTATCATTTGCAGCGCGGCGAACTGGAGCAGGCCTTGCACTTCGCACGCGAAACCTTGCAAACCGTTCCCGAACACATTGACGGGCTGGTTCTGATGGGCGGTATCGCATTGCGTACCGGTGACACCACGACCGCCCGCGATCACGCACTGTGGGCTTTGCGCAGCAACGCCACTCATCGCGGCGCCTTGCATTTAATGGCGGGTATCAAGGCGCGCGAGAATCCGCTGCTCGGGTGGTGGTGGCGATTTGCGACCTGGATGGGCGAGCTCGGCAGCGGTCGCGCCATCACCGTACTGTTGTGTGCGTTCCTCGTGTACCGACTGAGCGCCTTGATACTGACCGATCTCGGTCACCCTAACGCCGCCAATATGTTACAACTCGTATGGCTGGCCTTGTGCATCTACACTTGGGTAGGGCCTGGGCTTTTTCAAAAGGCCGTCAAGCGCGAACTTGAAACCGTAAAGCTAAGGGACTTTTAGATGGGATCAACGATAAATCGATTTTTTACGCAACGCTGCATCATTACTCTTGGTAGCCTGCTGCTGATGGCCACGGCTGCCGCCGCGCCGTCCAATTACGGCACCACCAACTTCCCGGTGACCGGCAAGCCTGAGGCACAGCAGCTTTTTGTCCGCGGGCTGTTGATGCTGCACAACTTCGAGTATGACGACGCACGCGAGGTGTTCCTGGACGTGCAAAAGCTCGATCGGGATATGGTCATGGCCTATTGGGGCGAGGCATTAACCTACGAGCATCCGTTGTGGAACGAGCAAGACCTCGCAAGCGCCACCGCGGCACTGGCGAAAATTGCGCCCACGGCAAAAGCACGTGTTGCGAGGGCCGCGACAGCGCGGGAAAAAGCTTACATTGACTCCGTCAATATCCTGTTCGGCGAGGGTAGCGACGAGCAGCGTGACTATCGCTATTCCGCCGCGTTAAAGAACATCATGGAAACTTATCCTGAGGATCTCGACGCAGCAGCCTTTTACGCCCTGTCGATACTGACGACCAGTCATGATGGGCGGGATTTCGCGAAATACATGCAGGCCGCCGCCGTAACGGAGCAGATCCTCGACAGTTCGCCACGTCACCCTGGCGCTCTGCATTACAACATTCACAGCTACGACGACCCGGTGCACTCGCCGCTGGGCGTACGTGCCGCGAATATATATTCCGAGGTCGCGCCCTCGGCCGTGCATGCCTTGCACATGCCGGCACATATTTATTTCGCATTGGGTCAATTCGACCGCGCCAACAAACTGAACGCGCGTTCCTATGCGGCGGCGGAAACACGGCTTGCGCGTAAGCAGATCCCTATCGATCGCTCGGCCTACCATTCGCTGACCTGGCTGATTTATGGTTTGACCCAGAATGGCAACAAACAAGAGGCACTCGCGCGACTCAGCAAGATTGCAAAGCAGGTGCAAACGGTCGGCGATCTGCCATCCCGTAACGCATTCGCAACCGCGCGGGCCGGTTACATCATCGACACCGGCGAATGGGACAGCCCGCTGGCCGATGTGAAGATTGATGACGTCGGCTTGTACGCAAATTCGCTGGCAGCTGATCAATACTTTCAAGCAGTGCATGCCATCAAACACGATAACGTCGCAGCGGCGGAAAAAATACTCGCCAGCTTTCTTCCGACAGTCGACAGTGGCAGCCGCAACGCCCGTGCCGTCGCCCCGTCGCTATTGCGAACTATGCTGGAAGCTCAGATTGCAATTGCCAACGGCGAACGCGATCGCGGCATGGGCATTCTGTTGCAGGTAGCAGACCGCGAAGACCAACTATCGCCGCGCGTTGGTCCACCGATACCCGTACAACCCGCCGCCGAACTGATCGCCGATGAGCTGCTGGCAAACGGTGACATCGTCGGCGCACAAGCCCACTACGAACGCACACTGAAACGCGCCGTCGGACGACTGCGGTCGATTAAAGGCTTGAGCAAAGCCACAGCGCTTGCGTCAGCGGGAGACTAATTCACTTCTAATAAATGCCCCTCGGCTCTAGCTCCTGCTTCGCTCTACCTCCTACATCCTGTAGTCGTGCATTACCTGCACTTCCGCCATCCCTGGCGGTCGGATGAGGGGTAGCAAAAGTCGAACTCTACAACGGATGAGAAGGGCGCGGATCCTTGGATTGATAATACGGCAACATCTGCGGGACCAATTCCGTTAGTGTCTGCTTACGCGCCGCTGGATTGGGGTGGGTACTCAGGAATTTAGGCGGTCCGCTGCCGCCTACTTTTGCCATCTTCTCCCACAAAGAAACTGCCGCATTCGGATCGTATCCGGCGCGGGCAGCCAGTTCGATGCCGATCTGATCCGCTTCCGTTTCCATCGTCCGACTGTTGGGCAAGGTCAACGCGATGGCCGCGGTCAGGGCCGCACCGGTCATGGCGATTTGGTTTTGATCCGAGGCGATCGCAACCGCCGTCACGCCGGCCTGGGTCGCCGCAGCGATGGACATTTTCTCCGCCGAATGTTTTGCCAGCGCATGGGCGATTTCATGACCGATAACTTGCGCGAGTTCATCATCGCTGGGTTTGACCTGTTCAACCAGCCCGGTGTACAGAGCCATTTTGCCGCCAGCCATAGCCCAGGCATTGACGGTCTTCGAATCGTTGATGACCTTAATCTCCCACTCCCAGTTGGCGGTCTCGGGACGCATGCGCACGGCTTGCGCAACGATGCGACTGGTCATCGTCACTACGCGATCACGCAAAATCGCGTCGGTATCGATCTTGCCCTCCTTGGAAAGGGGCGCCAACATTTGTGCATAGGCTTGTTTGGACGAGGCAATCGCAGATGCTTCGGAAAACATCAGGAACTGACTGCGACCCGTCGGGCTGGTCGCGCAGGCGGTGATCAACAAAACTAAAAGCGGAAACAGTAAACCGCGCTTCATTAAATTTCTCCTGAACAATCAGCTACCGGCGCGCTGCGCATAACGTTGTACCATGTCGCGCACCACCGTGTTGCTGTGACGCGCCATAATCTCTTCATCCTGAAACTGTACGGCATCGATAACGCCCGAGCCGATACCGCGCTGCATGCATTCATGCGTGCTGCCGTCTTCCAACAAGGCGTCGCGAAAAGCGCATTTCCCATATTCGTTAGAGAACGCCTGCGCGGCATTGTTCGGCTCAGGATAATACAAGTGAACCTCCCAAATGCTGCGATCCACTGCCCGCGGCCAGATGTTGTAACTGAAATACGTTCCGTACATCAGTCCAAGCACCATGTTCGGAAAGATCACCCAGAAATCAAACACACCATCGAGGGCGGCAGATTCACCGGTTTCCGCGGCACGCCCGGCAAAAGCGTCACTCGATGTTGCGCCGAAGCTCGCGGCGAGGCCGCCCACCGGGGTGGCTTCGAAACTGTCGGCGGCACCGTGGGCGAGAACCCGATGCGGCCCAAAGGTTTCGAAATTCTTGGTACGAAAGGCCGTCTCACCGAGATCAGACTTGAAAGAGTGAGCGATTGTACGTTTGTGCAGAAACGGCACATGGTAACCTTCCTGCTGCGCGTCCAGCAGTATCTTCCAATTGACCCGCTCATCTGCGCGATAATCGAAACGCGTCGCGAAGCGTTCGAACGGATAAGGACTCAGGCGCGCATCGACACCACCGAGATACTCGCGCAACGTTTGTTCGGGTTGCAGGCAAACGAATATGAACCCGCGCCAGATGTCAGTCGCGATTGCCGTGAGGCCGAGAGCATCTTTGTCGACATCGTGGAAATTCTTCTCATCGGTAATATCGCGCAGCGCACCCTGTTCGTCATAAACCCAACCGTGAAATTTGCAGGTGAAGTAGCCGTTACATCGTCCGCTGCTGTGCCACTCGAGAATATTGCCGCGATGTTTGCAGACATTATGAAACGCGCGGATAACACCGTCCTTGCCGTGCACCACCAACGCCGACGTGTGGCACACATCGAGGTTCTTGACTAGGAAATCTCCGGGCTTGGGCAGTTCCTCTACGCGCCCGACGTTGAGCCAGCAACGTTCAAAGATTGCCGAACGTTCCTGCTCGAAAAAATTCTCTGAGACATAGGGCTCGGTGGAAACGGGTGCGGTATCGAGTTCCGGATGCTTGGCGGCGTAGCGCCGATAAACCATGTCATCGCTCATGCCGATCTCTCCTATTTCTTAACGCTTGTTGGTGCCGCCATCGACATTGATCGTCTGGCCGGTGATGAAGCCGCTACGCTCATCAATGAGATACAACAACGAGCTGGCAAGATCTTCCGGGACCATGCGGCGTTTTATCGCCTGCATGCCGATGACCGTTTCGAATAGCGTCCCAGGCCAACTGGTGAGTACGTGCTCGGTCGCCGTAAGCCCCGGCGAAATGGCATTAACGGTGATGCCATCTTCGGCGACTTCACCCGCCAGTGAACGCACCAGTCCAATCAACGCTGCTTTGGACGCGACATAGGGCGTCTGCAGCGGAACGCCGGTCCAAATCGC
Source organism: Gammaproteobacteria bacterium (assembly GCA_965225625.1). Taxonomy (GTDB): domain Bacteria; phylum Pseudomonadota; class Gammaproteobacteria; order JADZEE01; family JADZEE01; genus CBDDBH01. The sequence continues at coordinate 18,360 of CBDDBH010000008.1, read as the reverse complement.
AGCGGAAGAGATGACAACGATGCGGCCCCAGCCGTTATTGCGTAAATATGGCAGCGCTGATTGCAGCGTGCAAAACACGCCGTCTACATTTACTCGCATGACCGCTCGCCAATCATCAAGCGTGACTTCTTCGAACGGGCCGGCCGGATAAACACCGGCGTTCGCGACCACTATGTCGATGTGGCCCGAGGCCGCAGCGGCCGCATCCATACTGCCGCGCATGGCCTCAAGATCGGAGACATCGGCCGTCAACGCGGTGAACGCTACACCTTGCGCCTCGACCAGTTTGGCAGTCTCGCCCTGCTCCGCTATGTCGATACCCACTACGGCGATACCGGCACCGGCCAGCGTCTGACAGAACATCTGGCCAATGCCCGCTGCCGAACCTGTGACGACGGCTACATGTGATTGTTTAGCGCTCATACAATGGTCCCTATTTTTAGCTAATTATAGGTGGCAACGTGCTTTAGTCACTTACTGTGCAGATCTTGAGCGGGTCGCTGCAACCATCAACGCGATCACCCCCACGTAAACTACTATCGCAAGCCACAGCACCCGTGGATACTGGCCTTCGTCCACAACCATGGCAGCTGCCCCCGGCCCGGCAGCAGCGCCGAACGCAGTGGCAAAACCGCAGGCGGTTACGACACTACCCCGCGGATCGAGCTCAGCGGCGAAGGCCTGAAAGTACGGCAACCCAAAGGCCCATGCCAGACCAAGAATGCACATCGCGCTCAAATAGACAGTGAAACCCTCCGCGAAAATCAATAACAGTAAGGCAGCAGACATGACGACTAGTGACGCAGAGATAGGGCCAAGTACCCCGAACCGGCTCCCGAGTAGTACGACCGCAAAGGCACCTGGAACACCGGTTAGAGTCGCGAACCCCAAAACCATTGCGATCTGCGCTGTATCGAGCGCAAAAGAAACACCAATTCGCTCCGCATAAGTGAAATGCGCAAAGTTGGCCGCTTCGAACAAACCAATTCCAAACAGACACAGCAGTGCCGCACGAGAGAGAATCACTTCCACTTCGAGTTTAGGTTGTGCGACGCCTTGCCCAGTCGCATGACCACCGGGCAATAGTCCTACCAGTCCAAGTACGAGCATATCGACCAGTGCCAATAGCACGAAAAAACCGCTAATGCCGATCTGCGGCAACACAAACGGAAGCGCAGACATTCCCATCGAACTGAGCAAAAACTGCATCAGTACAAACAGTCCATAGGATCGTTCGGGTGCTGCGTGACCGGCAAATGCGCTCATCACCGCCGCATAGATCGCGCCACCGCCGACGCCGGCGATAAAGCGCAAACTGATGTACGCAGCCAGCGGTATGCGACCGACCAATGCCGAGAACAAGTCGGAAATGATCAAGACTAACAGGCCGACTGTCGCAAGCCTGCGTAGATCGAGATGATGGATCCGCATTGCTAATACGATTGCCGCGAGCGCGCCGCCAAAGGAACCGAACGAAGCGGTCCAACCCGCCGAACTTTCTGACATGCCTGCGCCATCGATCAGTCCACCGACAATCACAGGCAGCAACAGCAACGGAATGAGCGCGACCGTACCCAGAACCGCAAGCAGCACCGTGCGAATGTTAGTACTCAATGCCTCCCCTCAATCAATGATGGCGCTGATGGTAACAGTCGCGCTTGCGCGCAGGTTACACTTTGGTTGATGAACCAAGTCAAATTTGAGACCGCAAAAGACGCCGGCTTCCGCATGCCTGCGGAATGGGCCCCGCACGCCCGTTGCTGGATGGCTTGGCCGTCCCGGCCCGAACTGTGGGGTGACATCCTGCCAGCAACCGAACGGGGTTATGCGACTGTAGCCAACGCCATCGCGCAATTTGAACCCGTGACTATGCTGGTGCCGCACGTTGCATTGGATGTAGCGTCCGATCTGTGCGCTGATGGCGTCGATATTTTCCCGGCCGATTTGGATGATTCCTGGACGCGTGACAGCGGGCCCAATTTCGTCAAACGCGACGACGAGTTGGCCGCATCAATCTTTCACTTCAATGCTTGGGGCGGAAAATACGAACGGTACCGCAAAGATGCCGCGCTGGGTCACCGCATCGCCGAACACCTGTGCATTCCAACATTCAGTTCACCGCTGTTTTTGGAAGGCGGCGCCATAAACGTAGACGGCGAAGGCACGCTGCTGACCACCGAATCCTGCGTACTGAACGCGAACCGAAACCCAGGCATCAGCAAACAAGACGCAGAGTACGAACTCTGCCACGCGTTAGGTGTCGACAAGGTGATCTGGTTACCGGGCGATCCCGACGATAAGGAAACCGACGGCCATGTTGATGGGACGGCGTGTTTCGTGTGTCCGGGCGTGGTCATGGTAGAGATCTGTCCAGACACCTCAAGCAAGCGCTATGAAGCGATTTACGAAAACGTGCGTATTCTCGAGGCCGCCACCGACGCAAACGGACGCCGACTGGAACTGATCATTATCGAAGAAGCCCTGGCCGCCAAAGCCCGCAGTGCTATCTTTGCAAAATCGTATGTTAACTTTTATATCGCCAATGGCGGCATTGTCATTCCCGGCTATGGTATCGACGCCGACGCTAAAGCCTACGAGGTGGTCGCCAAAGCGTTTCCGGATCGCGATGTGGTGCAAATCGACATCAATGACATCGCTATTGGCGGCGGTGGCATCCACTGCATAACGCAGCAGCAGCCGGTTTAGAACTGTTGAGTGCGCTCTGCGGGATTTTCTACCCCTCACCCCAACCCCTCTCCCGCAAGGGGCGAGGGGCTTAAACTAAGGGTCCCTTCTCCCCTTGCGGGGTGAGCGGGAAAGAGCAAGGGCCATTTAACATGGCGCTTGCCCCGCGAACGCCCTTGCCGCGAGGCAAGGGCCGGGGGTTCTTAACGAGGCGTTAGCCGAGTTCTAGAACAGGTCAGGCAGGTAAATGCTCCTCGGCTCTAGCTCCTCGACTTTGGCTCCTGCGTCGTTCTAACGCCTACGTCCTGTAGGCGTGCTTCGCTCTACCTCTACATCCTGTAGTCGTGCTTTACCTGCACTTCCGCCATCCCTGGCGGTCGGATCAGGGGTAAAACGATTAAAAACTAACGCAAGGCTTTATCGCTCCATCCACGATCATATTCGACCCACTAACAAAGGAAGCCTTTGGGCTGACCAGGAAAGCCGCCGCCTGCGCTACTTCGCGCGGAGTGCCCATGCGTTTCATCGGATTCTGCTGAACCATAGCATTGAAAAAATCCGGATCGCCACGCTTGACGTTACCCCAGAACCCATCTTCAAAAAAGATGGTGCCAGGTGACAATGCATTAACCCGCACTTTGGCAGGAGCGAGTTCTTTGGCAAGACCGCTCATGTAATGATCAAGGGCGGCCTTAATGGCGCCGTAGGATTCCGATTTCATCGACAGGTTGCCCGATACGGAGGAGATCGCCAGCACTGCGGCATCTCCGTTTTCCGCGGCCGCGGATTCGAGAAATGGCTTGGCGACTTCCAGTACTGCCCGCGGACACAGAACGTCCACCTTCAGGCTTTGCAGCCAATCTTCTTCGGACGTGCCGTGCGCCAATGCACTGACATTCGAGATGAAAATGTCGAGTTTGCCAAATTCCGATGTGACGGCACTCGCCCATTCCTTAACGGCAGCACTGTCGCTTACGTCGACCGGCATCCCCATTACGTCGGGACCGATGCTGGATAATTCCTCGGTCGCCGCGACGACGCCTTCAGCACTGCGTGCGCACAATGCGACCCGGCACCCTTCTTCCAGCAATACCTCGGTAATGGCGCGCCCGATCCCCCGGGTGCCGCCTGTGACCATGGCGACTTTGCCATCCAGTTGCAAATCCATAGTTGCTCCTTCGCCGCTAGCGGGCGGCGTCTGCGTGTAGTTTTAACAATTCAGGTATGGTCGCTGGATCGCGACGTCCAAATCCACATTCGGTGGCAATTCCAAATTCTTCCGTGTGGCGTTCCGCAGCTGCAATGCGGTTCTGGGTGGCTTCCAGCCCGCCGGTTAAATGTACCAGACCAAGATAGAGTTCGGTGTCGGATCGCAGCTTCAGATCTGCCATTGGCACGAAGTATTCGTCGTCGCCACGATCACGCGGTACCGGCAAATGAATCCAATCAACTACACGGCTAACGCCGTCGGAAATCGCGTTCGAAAAAAGTACGGCGCTGCCGGTGTCGGCGGGTTCAACGATATGCTTATGGCCGGGATCGCCGTAGCACAGATGAATGCCAAACTCGACATCGTCCGGCACCCAGGTCGCCATGCGCGCGACGCGTTCCACTGCGCCGCCCAGAATATCATCGTAGAAAAGCGGTTCCGGTCCGCCGTCGTAGGCGAGAATCTCGTGGCACACATCCAGTTGTATGGCGAGCGCTTCATGCGGGATCGCCGCGACCATCTCGGCGACTTCTTTTTGCATTGCACGTTCGTAAGCGGCTTCAAATGCCGCACGTTGCTCTTCGACAATAAAGCAGACCAGCACGGCGGTAGGCGTTGGGAGTGAAACCTGAAAACGTACGCCCGTGGGGATCGTGCCGGCATCGCGCAGTTGCTTGAACGCGTAATATGAGGCAATTGCCTCTCTGGCGTAACCGATTGATGGAAATTCGAATGCCGCCGGATCGACACCATCGCGCAACTTGTAATAAGGCCGCTTCTCAAAATGAAGCCCACCCAACGTAAACGGCACCTCTAGACCCAGTTCAATTTGCGGGTGCTCCGCGAAGACAGGCTGCTGCCACATAATCCAGTAATCTCGAGCGCCTGTTTCGCCGTCCGGATAACGCTTGGCCAGAGTCCCTACCGATTCGGCCAATGCACTGAATACACTCTGCGAATCTTCCAAGCCGATACTGCCGCAGAAAAGAACGTTGCGACGCGTCGTCATCCGTGCCTCCGTGGTCGTGTTGTTCGTGGCAGCAATCTATTCCATCATGCAGCAATATGAAAGGCGCGCGGCGCACCGGCCCATGAGATCCCTGTTACACGAACCACTGCTGCATTTTTTCCTCATCGGCGCTTTGCTGTTCGGTGTCCATGCCTGGATCGCGCCTGGAGATGCGTCGCGCAACAACCCGGCGGTGGTCTTCGACATTAGAGATCTGGAACGCCTGGCCGCCGTGTGGGAACAGCGCATGGGACGCCCCCCGAACAACGCGCAGCTGCGGCAATTGGTCGATGGGCAGCTGCGCGAAGAAGTGCTTTACCGTGAGGCCAAAGCGCTCGGCCTCGACGACAACGACATCATAATCCGGCGACGACTTGCCCAGAAAATGTCGTTCCTTACCGCCGGACTCGCACCATTGCCTGAGCCGGACGATGCGGAGCTGACAACCTGGTTTCGCGCCAATCGGCAACGTTATGCGATCCCGGCAAAATTCAGCCTGACTCACATCTACTTCAACAGCGATAAACGTGGTGCCGATGCTGCGGCCGATGCACGGGCAGTATTGGCCTCGCTAGACGCAGCCACGCCGATATCTCAACAAACATCCGAGCTCGGTGATCCCTTCATGTTGGGTTACGACTATAAAGAGGTAGAGCAAACAGAGCTCGCGGGACGATTTGGCGAGAGTTTCGCGGCCGGGGTTGCTGCGCTCGAACCCGGCCGCTGGCACGGACCGGTGCGCTCGGGCTACGGCGAGCATCTGGTGTATCTGCAGTCACAGCGTCCCGGGCGCCTGCCGGCGTTGGCCGAGGTACGCACCCGGGTGATGACGGACTGGCGCGACGCACGATTTCGTGAGGCCAACGAGGAGTTCGTCAAAACACTGCTAAAAAAATATCAGGTGACCCTGACGGCGGAAGTCGAAGCACGGCTAGACGAGCAGTGAGCAATTCGCGGGGAAATAAATTGGATTTAGATAAATTGGGGTCAGATACACATTTTCACGAAAATGTGTATCTGACCCCAATTTATCTGATCCCACTTTTTGTCGCGCTGTGCTGTATTTGCATAGTCAACACAGTAGCTGCACACGAGGTGCGGCCGGCTTACCTTGCGCTCGAAGAAACCTCGCCCAACACCTACCAGGTAACTTGGAAAGTTCCGATTTGGGAAGGGCAAGCGCTGGCCCTGACTCCTGAGTTTCCCGAGGCGTGCCAGCGTGTCGGTACTGCGACCTATCAACGCTCTGATATTGCCTTGCTCGAACATTGGACGCTGCAATGTTTGGTGCCATTGGCCGGCGGGCGCATTGCGATTGATGGTCTGCAATACACTTTTATTGACGCCTTGCTGCGCATCGGCGCCGCGGACGGCCAAACATATACGGCACGGCTGTCGGCCGACACACCGCAACATATAGTTGCGGCGGCCGGGGCTGTCGCTGTCCTCACTACCTATGCGAGGCTTGGCGTCGAGCATATTCTTAGCGGTTTCGATCACCTGTTATTTGTAGTCGCACTTTTATTGCTGGTTCGCGGTACCTGGGTGCTCGTTAAAACCGTCACGGCGTTTACCGTCGCCCACAGTCTTACCCTGGCACTGGCTAGTTTGGATCTGGTGTACCTGCCTGGACCGCCAGTCGAGGCCGTCATCGCCTTGAGTATCGTTTTTGTCGCACGCGAGCTGGTAAAGCCGAACAGACAACACGGGATCGCCGCACAGTACCCCTGGGTGATCGCATTCGCCTTCGGATTACTGCACGGCTTCGGATTCGCCGGAGCGCTGCAGGCAATCGGCCTGCCGCAGGGCGAAGTGCCGCTGGCGCTGTTCAGTTTTAATGTGGGCGTGGAGCTTGGGCAGCTCTTGGTGATCTTTGCGGCAGTCCTTGTCAGGCAGGTGCTACGGCGAATCCAGTTCCCCTGGCTCCTCGCCGCGTCTCGCGCGATTGCTTATGGTATCGGTGGCATCGCAGCGTTCTGGGTGATCGAACGCCTGACCGGGTTCGTGGTCTAGCGCGCTAGGGTTCGACCGCGTAGACAGTTAACAGTGCATCCAAAGCGGTCACCGCCTTGTGAACTCGCTGCAAGCCGACGCTTAGCGCCTGCACGGGCGAGTTTGCATCGATGTCTTCAAAACCCGGTTGCTGCGCCGATCTCGCAAGCATCTCTCCCAGCTTGCCGCGATACTTAGCAACCAGTCGCGCAAGCGCCGCACGCTTCGCAAACCGTCCACCCTCACCGCGCAACGTAATGTACACCGGGGCACTGTGGGCAAGCGTGCCCGCCGCACCGCTCGCTCGCACCGCGATCCACACGCCCTCTTCCACAGTCAATTCGTGATTCAGTGACAGCTCGCTCGATTGGTCGAAAGCACTGACCACGGCGACCACATCGCCGTGCACGATCAACTCCAGCCGATCCAAGCGATCCAGATCCGGGTTGACTCGCGCCCCCGCCTTTATTTGCAACCGGGCACCCTGATCGACGGCCAGGCTATTGCCCATCCCGGCGCTATGCACATCCAGCGACAACATCGGCCCGTTGGATACAAAAGTCTGCCCGGCGCGTAAGCCTGCAAACCAACCGTCCGCGGAAAAATCGCTTCGGACCTGCACGTAGGAGCGCTCCGTACCTGGCAGATTCATAAATGGAAAATGGCTACCGGACGTTGGTACAAGTTTGAATCCCATATTGAGGAAATCGTAATACACCTCGGTATCCAGGACCCCGTACTTCAGGATCTCCATGGAGTCGATGCCGCCAAGTGCAATTTCCAGTGCAGCGACGGATCCGATTGCCGGCCCGGGTTGCTGACTCTGCACCAACCCGACGTGTCTCCCCTCAGCGCGATTTAACCCTGCTTGAGCAGCCCCAGTTAGTTGTCGCATGTTCAATGCAACGGTAGTGGCAGACCGTGTCGCTTCCTGTCCCGGCACGTGGAGAACTTCGTCTGCTACGAGCAGAGCGTTCGCCGCGAACGCGTATTGTTTGAAGAATTCGCTGTCTGGCGAACCGAGTTGCAGAAGATTCGCGACACGCAGATCCTCGGCTCGCATTAACATCGCAAAGCGCGCATCGTTATTGGCGCTGCGTGCGATGTGAATGTGTTCATCGCCGGAATACCAACCCTGCTGGGCCATATCGATCCAACGCTTCAGCGTCAGATCGACGCCCGTGGTTTGAGCGCTATAAACGGTAAGGTTGTGCTTCACTATTCGAGTTTCGGGTCCACGCGACACAATCAATTGATATTCGCCGGCCGGTATCTGCGCATCGTAGTCACCGTCAACAAAGAAAACGTAGCGCCCGGAACCCGGCCAACGCTCCTGGCCATCAATGAGCGGTAGCGTCTTGAAATCCGCACCATAGCGATCGACTGAAAGCGCCCGCTGGCTGGGTAGCGGACTCCAGCCGCTGGCGTCATACAGTCCCACGCGCGCCGGCACCGGTGCGCCGGTCTCATCGCGTAGCGCGAGCCGCACCGTGCCCGAATTCTCACGCGCAGGACTGGCATAACTACGCGTCAGACGCACGCCGCAAAGGGTGAATTCCGCATTGCGGGAAGCGCCGTTGTCGAGCAGAGCGAATACGCCTTGCTCCAGCAGCGGCGAAAACAAAATGGTGCCAAGCGCCGCGATAGAAAAGTCAGCGCCTTCATAACGCCGATTGGCAAAGCGCGCGCGCTCGATAATCAAGCGCTCCCAGGCGAAGCGTTTACCGCCAGGCTCAACGCGGTGTTTGACGGAAAACGGCACCAGCGTCGCGTGATCGTAGGAGAGATAAAAGCCGTCTGTATCCTCGCGATCGACGAGAATATCGACGGTAATGCGCTCATCGATGTCGAATGCAAAGTCGTCATCCACATCAAACAGCAGATAGGGAGCCCGCACGCAGCGACGTCCACCCCGTTCGACCACACGTCCCTGCCGCGACGCGGTCTGCACCTTTAGCCCGGAATGGAAATCGGTATTGACCGAGATAACTCGGCTTACGTTTGGAACGCGCCAGTCCAAAACAACACGACCCAGCGGCGATAGTTCCTGTGCCGCGAGGCTGCCGCCGAGCGCAACGCAGAACGTCACCATCAATATGTGGGCCATCCGATGCATGGTTTCGTATAGTAGACGGTCCGCGCGGGTCAGTGCCATGCGCGATGATCGTCAGCTGTTTGACTTAAGCCGGCAAATTCGAAAAATGGTTTTTGTTTTAGGGGGGCACCGTTAACTTATTAACTTAATGCCAAGCTTTGACTGTCTTTCGCAGCAATTTGTACTAACAACCCCCGCTATGTGAAGTCGCCAGATCGCTCCGGTCTGTGGGTTCGATGGTTCCTCGTGTTAAGTTATTAAGTTAACGGTGTCCCCTAAAACCCTTGTCTTTCGCCCACTCACGCCCAAACTAATGGATGCGTTTGGAACGGTTCTGCGTGGCAGCTGGGGTGCGGGTTGTTGGTGCATGTTTCCACGACTGAGTAACGCGAAAATACGGGAGTTACCCGGTTCAGGCTCATTGAGCGAACGTCAATGCAAGGCAATGACGAAACTCGCACGCCGCCGACGCGCGCCGGGTCTTCTCGCCTTCGACGGCCATGAAGCCGTTGGCTGGATCGCGGTTGCACCCCGCAGCGAATACATGCGGGTCGACGCATCACGTGCGACGCCTCGCGTGGACGACGAGGACGTCTGGGTCATTCCGTGTGTCACCGTGCACAAGAGTGCTCGCGGTCGCGGCGTCGCACTTGCCCTGATCCGGGCTGCCGTGAGTTACGCAATCGAAAAAGGTGCGCCCGCCATTGAAGCCTACCCGCGGGCGGGGGCAACACGCACGGGCGACGATAATGCTTATTTCGGGACCGAGCCGATGTTCCGTCGCGCAGGGTTCCGGGTTATCCAAAAACCACTAAAGAATCGTCCGCGCAACTGGATACCGCGGGTGACCATGCGCATCAATGCGCCGAAACGGTGAAGTTGAGACTTGCGCGAGGGAAATTTTATTTAGCTGCTATTCGCTATGCGACGCCGAATACTTCGGCCGCAAATTTGGGATACGCTTCAGCCACCAACGGCGCGACCTTCGTCCTGATGAGGTCGAGAACGTCCTCGCCAGGCGTCGGTGTCATCGGCACCTCCTGCGGTATCGTAAACTCGAATCCCGTGTTCTCGATGACTTCCTCCAGCGTGTGGCCGGGGTGTACGGAGGCGACCCGAAAACGGTGCTCGCCTTTGTCAAACATAAACAGGCAGCGATTGGTGATTAATGCGTAAGGCCCGCCGGGTCTATACACGTTGCCGTCGCTACTGCCGGGTGCAGAGACGAAGTCCACACGCTCGACCATCGTCCGTAATGTGTGTTCGAGACGAAACAAGATGACACGTGGCACCATGTAATACAGGAAGGCGGAGCCAAATGATCCTGACCAGCGCACACGCATTCGCGGGTATTCACCAATGCCGACCAGATTGACGTTTCCCTCGCCGTCGATCTGGCCACCGCTTAGAAAAAACGCACCGATCCGTCCCTGCGCGGCAAGATCGAATATCTCCGAGCCGCCATCGGTAAAACTGTGCAAATGCGCACTCGCTAGAATCGAAACCCGGGTAGTCCCGCCGGACAACTCGCGCTGCAGCAAAGCCGCGCACGACGGTATCGGCGAGGCCATGCCGGTGGTTACCTGTGGCAGACCTTCGAGCAGACCGCAGATGCTGTAGATCAACAGCTCTTCCAGTGAACAATCGCTACCCATCAGGCTGCTGTCCGGTCGGGCGTGACGAACTCCTCGAGGTAAGCGCGAAAGCTGTCATCCGCGGACGCCATTTCCTGATACCTCGCCATATGTGGCTGATCTTCTGGATAGTGATCCTGCAAGGCGAGCGGCCAGCCGCCCTGCTCTGCCACGGCAATTCCACCCACGTAAATAGAGGAGACGGTCGCGGCCGCTAGTCGCGGATTGTTCATGAGGTTCCCGGAGTAACGCTTTTCAACCGTTACCAATGTTTGTTTTGCTGCGTGGGCCATAAGCGCCAGGTCGCGGTCGCGGCCGATGTAAATGTTGCCATCATCATCCGCCATGGCCGCATGGATGAGCGCAAAGTCCGGGACGATAGCCGGTATCAAGACGATGGGATCCGCTTCTGCATACGGATTGTCGATGACTTTGTAGTCGTCGCGATAGCGCATGATGTCAGTGCCGATCAGCCCGCGAATAGGAATGAAAGGAATGCCTTTCTCACCGGCGCGAAGTCCAGAGTAGACCGCGGGACAGGTGGAATCGAGGATCTTTATGGACCCCGACTTCACCGCATGAACGAATCGCGGGGCAAGACCCGTTTCATCGAGCGTCACCGCGGAGGTTTCCACCGTCTTTACACAGCCGGCGCCAATCAGCACATCGGTCGCGTAACCGTTGGTCGGCACGCTGATGACATGCAACTCGCGCGCGCCACGCCGTACCAGGGCACGCACCAGTTCGCTTGCCACGCCCGATGCGTTCTTGCAAATCGCAATGCTCGCGCCGTCCGGGATCATAGCGGCGAGCACGTCCACGTCTGGTTTGTGCAAATCGTCCACCTTGCCTACTCCTTGTATATCGTGCCCGCGCGCATGACAAAATCTATCGCGGTCAACGCTTCAACATCTGCCAGCGGATCGCGACTCGTAGCAACAATATCCGCCGCTTTGCCGGGTTCGATGCTACCAACCTCTGCGCCCACATCGAGCAGCGCCGCTGCGTCGACCGTTGCGGCCCGGATCGCATCCATCGGCGTCATGCCGGCGGCGACCAGCAACGCAAACTCATCGCCATTCGCGCCGTGGGGCGATACGCCGGAGTCGGTACCGAAGGCGATCCGCACGCCGGCTTTGTAGGCGTTGGCGGTGGATTCCCGCATCTGACGCCCAACGAGCCCGGCCTTGTCACGCTCCGCTTTCGACAAGCCAGAAGTACTATCGCTCATTTTCGCTAAGGCAAGTCCGGCCATCAGCGTCGGCACCAGATAGGCACCCGATTTTTTGAACAGACGAATCGATTGCGCATCTAGAAAAGTGCCGTGTTCGATAGAGTCGACCCCAGCGCGTAACGCCGCGTTGATCCCCTCAGCAGCATGCGCGTGAGCGGCAACCCGGCGCCCAAGCATATGTGCGGTCTCCACTATTTCCTGAAATTCGTCGTCCTTTAATTGCCGACCCACGCCGGATTTTGCTTCACTCAGAACCGCGCCGGTCGCATGGATCTTGATGACGTCCGCACCGCGACCGATCTGCGCACGCACCGCCCGCCGGCAGTCGTAGGGTCCATCACAGTCGGCGGTCGTATCAAACAGCGCAAGCACCTCCGGACGAAAACCCGCTTGATGTCCAGTGGCCCAAATCGCGTTCCCCGCGACTAACATACGCGAGCCCGGAACTTTACCCGCTGCTATCGCGTCACGTAAGGCAAACACGGCCGCGCCGTCCGAACTTAGATCGCGCACGGTCGTAAAGCCCGCGAGTAGCGTTCGGCGTGCATACGCAGCGCCGCTCAAAGCCTTGTCAGCATCGCTCTGAGTAACACGGCTCAATTTATAGTCAGGTCCGAGTTCAACTGCAATGTGTACATGGGTATCGATAAGACCGGGCAATACGAACCGGTCGCTGAGATCGACCACGGCGACATCGCTACCCAACGTTGACGGTTCGACAAACCCGGCCTGCACTGAATCGATAACGCCATCGCGAATAATGATGGTCTGTTGTTGCAGCGGAGCCTCACCGGGTACGGCTAACACAGTGCCGGCATGCACGACCAGCAAGGTTTCGGCGACGACCGGCGTCGATAACAACAGTGCAGCGAGGATGGCTAGGACTGGCACGCTTGTAGTGGTTCTCCGGCAGGAGCAAACGATAATAGCCCGCTGTAGCAGATGAGACAAAGACTCGGCACAATAGACTCGATAAAGGGGACCGCCATGCCAAACATCAACCGTGTTTCCAGTTTGACTTTCGCACTGGTAATTGTTGCTTCCTTCAGCGCACGTGCTGAGCAAAACAATTCCCTGGATGGGGCCCGGCTTTACCAGGAACACTGCGTTGCCTGCCACGGACTGGGCGTGTTCATACCGACCCCGGCCAACATGTCCAAGCTGACCAGCGAAGAGGTATACGAGACGCTGTGGTTCGGCTCGATGGCTGAGATCGCGAACGGTTTGGAGGACGCCGAACGGCTCGCTCTGGCCGAATACATCGGTTCTATGAGCATCGAAAAACCTAACCCCGATAGCGGCGCGCGCAGCTGTGAAGGGCCACCTGCCGCAAGCACGGACGCCTGGACCGGCTGGGCACCCGATCTGGCAAATACCCGCTACTTGCCCAAGCAGGCGCTGACAGCCGCGAAACTGAAAGGCATGAACTTCAAATGGGCGTTCGCGTTTCCAGACGCCTCTCCGTTCGTCAACGGTGGCAATCAAGTAACTGTGTCTAACGGTCGGCTCTTCACCGGCAACCTGAATCGTTGGGTATACGCGTTAGATGCAGACCGTGGCTGCGCGCACTGGACCTTCCGCGCCGACGCGCGGGTGCGCTCGGCGGTGGTGCTCGCGGACGGCGTCGCGCTGGTCGCTGACACGCTCGCCCATGTGTACGGGCTCGATGCGGAAACAGGAAAACTGTTGTGGAAGGTGCGCGCCGATCCCCAGGCGAGTGCGCGCATCATCGGCAGCATGACGGCTTACCAGGGCACAGTCTTCGTGCCGATTTCCTCGATGCAAGAGGTCTACGGGATCAAACCGGGACTGAGTTGCTGCTCATTTCGGGGCAGTGTCGTGGCACTAGACGTGAAAACCGGCCGGCGTGTCTGGCGCACGTCCATGATCGATGAACCCTTGCGTGATCTGGGCAAGGCACCGAACGGCGATAAGCGTTACGGGCCTTCCGGCGTCACTGTCTGGTCAGTGCCGACCATCGATACCGAGCGCGGTCTGATTTACATCGCAACCGGTAACCAGTTCACCGAACCCAGGGTCGCAGAATCCGACGCCATCATTGCACTCGACATCAAAACAGGTGCGAAACGTTGGATACAGACACTCGCTCCAGAGCAGTTCAACAATCAGGACATTTACCATATCGGCTGTGAAGCGTGGGTGAACGAAAAACGCGAGACCTGTTCACCGGTTAATCCGAAGGGCGAAGGTGATCGCGACTTCGGTGCGCCGGCAGTGTTGCAGCGAACCGCCTCCGGTCGGGATTCTCCTGGTCGCAGGGTCCAAAGACGGCATGCTCTATGGACTCGATCCAAACGACGCAGGCCGCGTGCTGTGGCAGATCCGACTGGGCAAAGGCGGCGAAACCGGCGGCATCCAGTACAGCCTGGCGACGGATCCGCTGCGGGCCTATGTGCCGATTGCCGATGTCGATTACGCGCACCCCCGGTTGCAAGCCGAAGGCAGCATGAACGCGGTGGATCTGGAAACCGGCAAGCTGTTGTGGCGCGTGGCCGGTGCCGAGGGCACCTGCGAAGGTAAACCGGTGCCCTGCAACAACGCCTACATGTCGTCGATTACTGTCACTGACGGCGTTGTCTTCGCAGGCAGCAACGACGGTTACCTGCACGCTTTCGACACCGCGTCGGGCGATGAACTCTGGTCGCTGGACACCATCGGCACGGAGTTTAAGACCGTCAACGGCATCGCCGGCAAGGGTGGGTCCGTCGCTTTCGGCGGGCCGGCCATCGTCGGCGATATGCTCTACGTGGTTTCCGGAATGGGAAATTTCCTTATTGGCTTAGGCGGCAATTTACTGCTGGCGTTCGAGTTTCAAAACTAATCGCCGTGGACAGGACAAACATGAAAAATGATCACATCACGAAAATCCTATTCGGGCTGCTCATGTTGAGCGGCGCTGCGGGCGCGCACGCCGTGATGACAGTGGATGATCTCCTCGCGGAGCTGTCTTCGGGTTCACCAGGTATCAAGATTGCATACGGTGAGGATCCGCTGCAGTTCGGTGAGTTGAGTATCCCGGATGGCGACGGTCCGTTCCCTGTGGTCGTATTCGCTCACGGCGGTTGCTGGTTCGCCAAATACGACATCACGACCACACGGCCGCTTGCGCAGGCATTGAAGGAAAACGGCATCGCCGTATGGAATCTCGAATACCGCCGAATCGGCGATGCCGGCGGCGCCTATCCAGGCACCTTGCTGGATAACGGCGCAGGTACCGACTATCTACGCGAGCTGGCAAAAAAGTATCCGCTGGACTTATCACGCGTTGTTGTCATGGGTCACTCGGCGGGTGGGCATTTAGCGTTGTGGCTAGCGGCACGCCACAAGATCCCCGCAGGCCACGAGTTGCATCAAGCCAATCCCATTGAGGTGGCCGGCGTGGTTGCATTGGCCCCAGCTTCGCAGTTGACGTGGATGTATGCACAGGGCACCTGCGAAAAAGCTGCCGGGCAGCTCATGGGTGGTTCGCCCGAACAGTACCCGCAGCGGTATCAAAATGCAGAACCCGGACTGCTGGCGCCGCTGGGCGTGCGGCAGATTGTGGTCCTCGGTGTGCACGACGAGATCTGGACACCCATCGGTCTTCAATACATGCAAGTGGCAAGAGCCGCTGGTGATGTGCAAGTCAAACAGGTAATGGCACAAGAAGCGGGGCATTTCGAGCTGATTAACCCTTACCGCACGACCTGGCCGGTAGTGCTCTCCGCGGTGCGCGAGTTGACGACGGGCACATCTATGGCGGCGCGCATACAGCGACAAATGCGCACGCGGGATAGACACAAATTCGATTTGCCGCGCGACGAACATCGCAAACCCTTTGAGGCGTTCAGCTTTCTCGGCGTGCAACCCGGCATGACCGTCATGGATGTCGGCGGCTATGCCGGCTACACGACCGAGATGCTCGCAGCGGCGGTTGGCGCAGACGGCAAAGTGTATTCGCAGAATCGCGAAACCGTGCTGATGAACTATGCGGAAGGCTATTACAAGCGGACCATGGATGAACGCCTGACTAATAACCGCTTGCCCAACGTCGTCTCACACCTGAGTGAATATGATGATCTACGCCTCGACGATGAACTCGATTTCGCCTTCCTCGGCAATATCGTGCACGACTTTTACTACCGCGACGGTGAAGCAACCGCGCTTGCTTTCCTCAAGAGCATAAAAAACGCGCTCAAACCCGGCGGTATATTCGCTCTTACCGATCATGTCGGCATAGCAGGCAAAGACAACAAAAACCTGCATAGAATTGAACCCGCTTTGGCGCGCGACCTGCTCACCAAAGCGGGATTCGTGATCGAGGCGGAATCAGATCTGTATGCCAATCCCGCGGATGATCACAGTTTGATGGTCTATGACGAGGCCATCTACCGACGTACGGATCGGTTTCTGCTCCGGGCGCGTAGGCCCTTGTAGCCGTCCTATACTTCCGCCTGGGCTTACCTAAACGATGCTAAAGCCCAAGGACATCATGAAACTCAGGCAGGTGGCATTCGCTATAGTGGTTGTCGCTCTGGCGACACCGGCTTGGTCACAAGCCGCTGCCAAGAAGTGGCAGGGCTACCTTGAATTTCTGGGAAAGCCCGGGACGGAACGCTCGTTGGGGCAAAGCGATTTGCTCCTACCCGTTTATCAGGATATGGATTCCTTGCTGTTTCTGAACCTGCGCGGTCAATTGGACGATGGCGACAGCGAGGAATACAACGTCGGCCTCGGTTATCGACGACTCCACGACAAATGGATCTTGGGGGGGGGGTGGGGTTTCTTCGACTCACGTTCGACCGAGAACGATCACACTTTTCATCAGGTCAATTTTGGCGTCGAGGCCCTGTCGGACGTTTGGGATTTCCGCATTAATGGCTATATCCCAGAGGACACCAAGAAGCGCATCAGAGCAATGGACCAGGTTGTCGTAAGAGGCAATCAGATCGGTGTGAGCTTCGGCGAAGAGCGCGTACTCGGCGGCTTCGACATTGAAGTTGGCCATAAGCTGCCGTTCGCCAATGACTTACGCGTTTACGCGGGAGCTTTCCATTTCGACGCCGCCGGCTTCAACAGTATGTCGGGAGAACGTTTGCGGGTGGAAGCGCGTTTCCACGATCTGCCTTTCCTCGGTAAAGATTCACGTTTGATGTTGGGGGCTGAAATCACCAACGACAATATTCGCGACACCGAAGCTTATGGCTTGGTGCAATTACGCATCCCGTTCGGTGCAGTGACCCGCACCCGTACGCCCACCCACAGTCGATTGGAACGCAGGATGGTGGATCCGATCGTTCGCGACGTCGATGTGATTTCGACGGTTGGCAATAGCCGGAAGCTTCGCCCTGTCATCAATCCGCAAAGCGGCCGACCAATAAGCAATGTCGTGCGGGTCACGGCGGCGGATGGTCTTGATATAGACGAGGTTATTGAAGGCGCAGGTGCAGACAGCCTTGCGATTATTCACGGCACGGTTAGTAGTTTCCGCGGTATCAACTTGCAGGATGGCCAGATTCTCACCGGTACAGGGGAACCCATTGTCTTTCGCTTTTCAGACAGCGGCGATTTTCGCGATATCAGCTACATACCGCGCGGCCGTGAGTCGAAAGTGCTTTTAGTACCAGCTGAGGGAGGCACCACTGGTTTTATATCGTTGGCGAATGACTCGGCTATCAACGGACTGACAATATCTGGTGGTCTTGCGCAGGTGCGAGCAAACGGCGTAACGAACGCGCTCATCGACAACAGCATCCTTCAGGATTCCATAAGTATCTCTATCTCTATCGTGGACAGTGCGCTGTTGATCGAGAACAGTGTCCTTCGGCGTACCGCGGGGCTTTCGGCAACGGACAGTACGGTTTCCGTTGTAAACACTGAGTTTCATGCGGGTGGGGTATTTGCACGCGGTGGCGAACTTAGACTAACCGACACACTTTTCCGAAAACATTCTAAGCTTTAGCGCGGTAAGCGCCGTTGGAGCAAAGGTGTTTATTCAAGACAGCACGATTTCGACAGTAAGCGGCCCCCCTTTCACGTTCGTTGCAATACGGGTGACGCCAGCAATTTTAATACCACTCTTCACCGAAACTGTTTTTCGAGCCGACGGTGAGTTAAGACCCGTCGTTGGTGGCGATTTGTTTGGCAGTATTCGTGAGGGCATGATCGAACGCAGAATCATTTTCGGACAAGCACTCGTACTGGTAGATAGCGAGTTAACTATAGCGACTACAACTATAGATAGTGCGCCATTTGGAATTGTTGCCAAAAACAGCGTTATCAGCGCGAGCGACATAAATATTTCAAATATTGAATCCGATGGAATCTTGATACTCGAGAGTGAACTACGCATGACGGATAGCACGATCCGTGATACGGGCGGGCACGCTATAACCGCGGTCGGTTGTAATGAGTTAGAAGTCACTGGCACGTCTTTCGTCAACATTGGAATGACGCCCGACATCGCCAATGAAACAAACCTGATTCCTTTTCTTCCAGACT
>CBDDBH010000007.1:0-39597 GCA_965225625.1 Gammaproteobacteria bacterium | reverse complement strand
GATCACCATTCCGCCCAACTGGCTGCTGGCCTCATCGATGCAGCCCCATAGATATTCCGCCGAGCTGGTATCCGTGAGGACGTAATAATTCAACGTGTCGCCCAGATCGCTGCGAATAATAATGGTGGAGACACGGGCGGACATGGTCTGTGCCACCTGTGCGTTTTCGAAGTGCGTTGGCCGAAGATCGACGGCACACATTCTTGCGAACAACGCGGGAGCCAGTTCACCCGTTAATGCGAACCAGGCGTGACTGTCCTGACGCTCGAGCGGAAAGCAACGTTGTGTTTCGGGCGGCACGCTGGCCGACCACCATTTAGCAGTCAGATCCGAGCAGAGCGTAGAGCGTGATTGAAGATCTGCAAGCAGCAAGCACTCATTTGCTGCCAGACGTACAAGCAGACCGTCGTCCTGCACCGGGATCGCCAGGTTGGGCTGCGGCGGCGTTGACAGACCCTGTTTGGTTAGCCACTCCATGGTGCCGGATCCTTTGAAGCCGCAACGCGGCAACACGGATAAGTCACACAGGCTTAGTTGCCGCGCTTGCTCCTCTTCGGTTTCAACGCTCGTAAGCGACTCGGCGATGGCGCCCTCGTTGACCACAGTAAAATCGGCACCTCGCTCCTGCAGGAGTCGGTATACGGGGCTGCGTCGCACTGCGTCGACCGGATCAAGGGACATGGTCACATTTCCTGTCGACGGTTATCGGGATCATAAAATGGCAGTTCGGTCACCTGCCCCTGGATCAGCGTCCCGTCACCGAGTTTGATATCAAAAAACGAGTTCACTGCGGTTTGTTCCGGTGCCACATAAGCGAGCCCTATTGCGCTACCGCAGGCAGGCGAATGCGCAATCGAAGTTACCCGACCGACAATAACGTTATCACGCAGCGTGAGATTGCATTCTTGCGGCAATGCTGAAGCCGGGGACAGGGTAAAGCCGACCAATTGGCGGGACGGCGCCCGAGCCGCAAACGCATCCAGCGCGGGCTTGCCGACGAAAAAAGGTTTCTTTTTTGCAATTGCCCAGGACTGCCCGGCCTCCGACGGTATGGTTAAGCCGTCGGTATCCTGTCCGACAATGATATGCCCCTTTTCCAGACGTAAAATTCGCTGCGCCTCGACGCCGAATGGCTTCATCGAAAAACTCGCACCCGCTTGCATCAACTGGTCCCACAGCGCTTCGCCACAGCTCGTTGGAACGTGTATTTCATAACCCAACTCGCCGACGAATCCGACACGAAACAAGCGTGCAGCAATGCCGCCGACATGGCCTTCGCGCACCGCCAGGTAGGGAAAATCTTCGCTGCTGAGCGGTATGTCGTCACACAGAGTCTGCAACACTTCTCGCGACCGAGGACCCGCCAGGTTCACTGCGGCATAGGTACCGGTGACGTTGGTGATGTCGACCTCTAATCGCCACTCGGCGTTCCAGCGTAACAGCGAGCGGAACACACTTTCGGATCCGCTGGTTGTGGTCGTCACATAGAAATGCTGCTCATTCAGGCGACAGGCAACTCCATCATCGACGATGGCGCCCGACAGGTCGGTCATCAGCAGGTAACGGGAACGTCCAACCGGCTGTTTGGCATAGGCGAACGTATAGACGCGCTCCAGCATTTCGGCTGCGTCTGGACCGCGTAACTCCAGCTTGCCCAGGGTGCCGACGTCGATCAGAGCGACATTCTCGCGTACCGCCCGGGCTTCAGCCTGGATGGTGGCGTCGCGATTAGAGCCCTGAGTGTAGTAGGCGGGGCGCAGCCAGGTGCCGGCCGGCATCATTTTCGCACCGAGTTCGATGTGACGATGATGCATGGCGGTGCGTCGGGTAGGTTGAAAACCGCGGCCAGCCAGTTGCGCGATGGACTCAGGCTCAAACGGTGGGCGCTGTGTTGTGACGGTACTGCCGTTCAGCGCTAAGTCTGTTTCTCGCGTGACCAGTCGCAGCGTATTTACGGCGGAGTGGCGTCCTTGTGACGGCCCCATGCCGACTGTGGTGAATCGCTTGACCAATTCGATGTCGGCATAACCGGCGGCAATCGATTCAGTGATGTCCTTTATCTGTAAGTCCTCATCGAAATCAATGAATTCACGATTTTTCGGATGCTTGAAAATTGGCCAGGGGTAGTTGGGACTGGTGGTTGCAGAACGCGGCTGAGTGCGCGTCGCCGTCGACGTGAAGCCAGCCTGAGCGGCCGCCACCTCGCCTGCGTTGCGACCGTCGGCACGCACTTCGTCCAGCGCAAACAATCCCTGTATCGAGCCGGCTGCCGTTGCCTGGCGGCCATTACCGGGTAGTGAAGCGATGCGAAGTCCCGAAAACGCTTCGTCGTAAACCAGGGAGCCGCCGGAGTGGCAGACTAATTGTGCCGCCGGCGTATAGCCGGTCGCCATGCATATTAAATCGCACGGTATGGTCATGGTCGCGCCCGCAGACACGGCCGAGTCTGTGATACGTGCTAATAGCGCGGCGCGTACTGAACGTTTGCCCGGGCCCGGCAGCGCTTCGGTTACCGTGTGGCCGGGCAATATGGCAATTGCCCTGCTGCGCACCGCGTCGATTAGAGCCCCTTGCGCTGGCGCCGAGCGTAGATCGGCAATGCACACCTCGACGCCGGCTTCGGCTAGATCCAGCGCCGCGCCGTAACCATCGTCGTTGGCGGTTACGACGACAGCGCGCTGTCCGGGTTTCACGCCGTACATTCTCAGCAGACGCTGGGCGGCGCTTGCCTGCATAACGCCCGGCAGGTCGTTGTTGCGAAACACTAACGGCTGCTCGATGACGCCGGTGGCGATGACAACGGATTTCGCGCGCAGCTTCACAAGTCGATCCGTCGTCATAACGGCGAGCCAATTGTCGGCAAACCAGCCTGTGCAGACGGAATTCGTGAGCGTTGTTATCGACGGCGAGTCGCTCAACCCTTTCAGAAGTTGCAAACGTGTGTCGCCGGCGTGCTCGGGGTCAGCGCCAAAACGCGCATAGTTGAGGGCGCCGCCAAGTACGGGTTCGCGTTCAATCAAAGTAACCGTGGCACCGGTTTTGGCCGCCGCCATGGCCGCTTCGATTCCACTGGGCCCGCCGCCGATAACGGCAACGTCGGTGAATTCGTAGACCTTGTCGAATTGACGGTGGCGGGCGGCTGTTGAGATGCTGCCCAAGCCGGCCATACGCCGGATCAGCGGTTCCCAATATCGCCAGGCGCCGCGTGGTTTGAAAAATGCCCTGTAATAAAAGCCGTTCGGCAGGAATCGGCTGCAATACCCCAGGATTGCGCCCCAGTCATGACGCAGAGATCCGAACACGTTTTGTGGGCGCACCTCCAGACCATCGTGAATGGGATAACGATCAGCACGCACGTTGGGTTCCTGCGGTAACTGCACCAAGGTATTCGCGTCCTGCCCGCTCATGCCGAGGATCCCGCGCGGGCGATGATATTTGAAGGACCGCGACAACACGCGGACATCGTTGGCTGCCAGTGCGCTCGCTATATTATCGCCGGCATAGCCCGCATAGCGTTTGCCTTCGAAGCTAAACTCGATTGGTTGAGCACGATCGATGAGCAGTCCGGCGGGCGCAGGCAATCTGTTCATGGATCGTCGTCCGGTCGTGTGAATTCGACGCGCGTGGAAAAAATTGTATCCGCCGTATAGGTACGAAGGATCTCGTCGGTGCCGGTATCGCGTTCGGCGATGAACCAGAAAGCCGTTGGCACATGCATCCACCATTCGCGGATCACGCCTTTGGTATTGTTTGGCATGAACACATAATCGGCCCATTCACGCACGCTCGCCGAGGCGGGATCGGGCAGATTTTCAACTTCACCACCGCTGACGAACTCCGCGATATTGCGCGGACCGTTTAACGGGCAGGTCATGATTTTCATTCGTTTAGCCGCTGTCCGCTACTGTCCTACGGAGGCGGCGCCGCGTTCGCCCACCTGGTTGAACTGATAAAACCGTTCCAGCGCGAAGGGTTGGATTAATTCCGGAACTTTTCCGCTCGCGAGTGTTTCTGCCATACGTTTGCCTGACACCGGTGTAGCTTTGAACCCCCACGATCCCCAGCCTGCATCGATAAAATAATTGTCGATGGGCGTTTTACCCATTACCGGGCTGAAGTCAGGGGTCAAATCGCTGATGCCTGCCCATTGGCGTAGCACCTTGAGGTTGCCGGTAAACGGCAGTAATTCCAGCAGGTGCATCATCAGCGTCTCTTTAAACTCCAAGGTGGAGCGGGTTGAATAGAGGCTGTAGGGATCGGCCGATGCGCCCATGACGAGTTCGCCACGCGCGGATTGGGATACGTATATGTGCAATGAACCGGAGACAACGATGCAATCCAGGATGGGTTTTATCGGCTCGCTCACGCAGGCTTGCAGGGGCACTGAACGTATCGGTAATTTGAAGCCGGCCAGACGTGCGACCTCCGAACTCATACCGGCCACTGCTTGCAGTACCATGCCGCAGCGGATCTCACCGCGATTGGTGGCCACAGTGGTTACGCGGTTGTTATCAATTGTGAATCCCGTGACTTCGGTTTGGGTGTGGATATCGATGCCCCGGCGGGCTGCACCGCGTGCATAGCCCCAGGCCACGGCATCGTGGCGGGCAATCGCCCCCGGAGCGTGATACAGCGCACCGAGGATGGGGTAACGCACGCGTTCGCTTAAATGGAGTTGCGGGCAGATCCGCGCAATTTCATCGGCATAAACCAGTTCAGACTCGACACCGAGATGTTTGTTTACCTCAGCGCGCCAGCGTGCCGTGCGCAGTGCCGCGTCCGTGTGCGCCAGCGTAAGGTGGCCACGTTCGGAGTACATAATGTTGTAATCGAGTTCGTTGCTCAGGCCCTGGAACAAGCGAACCGATTCGTCGTAAAAGCGCACGCCCTCGGGTGTCAGATAATTCGATCTGATGATGGCGGTATTACGGGCCGTATTGCCGCCAGCCAACCAACCTTTCTCGAGGACTGCAACGTTGGTTATTCCCCAGTCCCGCGCCAGATAATAGGCGCAAGCCAGGCCATGACCGCCGCCGCCGACGATGACGACATCGTAACTGTCGCGCAATGTGGGAGGTGCGGTGAAATCGGGCTTCGAGCGCCGGCTACCCCTAAGTCCAAGTTTGAGTAACGACAAAGGCATTGGAGTCGTTATGCGCTCGGCAGCTCAATATGCCCATGTAAATTAGTAATATTAATGTTAATTACCAGTATATTTAATATGTATACTTAAATTTGCCAAATATTTGCTCTCAGATAAAGTAAAGCTTATGCAAGATGCATTCAACGGGTTGGATCTGCGTGGTTTGCAGCTATTTGCAGCGGTGGTGGAGACGCGCAGCATGACGCTCGCCGCCGAGCGTTTGGCCATTACCCAGTCGGCCGTGTCCCAGGGCATTCAGAAGTTGGAGGCGGGATTCGATATCGTCCTCATTGATCGCTCGGTCAGGCCGCTCGCGGTGACCACCAAGGGCCGGTTACTCTACGATCGGGGGCAATGGTTGCTGGCCAGCGCAAAGGAGTTGCATGCGAGCATCCACGCGCCTGTCGGCCACGCGCTACCGCGCTTGCGGTGCGGATTCGTGCACTCTGTCGCGGCGACGATTGGGCCGCGTTTGATTGACGCCCACGTCGATCTGGCTGATACGTGGTCGGTGCGTTCGGGACTAACGGCCCGGCATGAACAGGCGTTGCTCGCCCGTGAGGTCGATCTGCTGGTTGTCGAGGGCGCGTTGGAGGATATTGAGTCATTGGAGCGGCACCACGTCCTGCGTGAACCGCTGGTGGTTGCCGTGCCGCGACACTTTCAAACCGCGATATCTAAGCTCGATGACGTCGCGAGTCGGCTGCGGCTGGTTCGCTATAGCCCTGAGTCGATGACAGGCCGCCTCGTTGCAGGCGCGCTGCGGCGTCACCGCATCGACGCAGTCGGCGGCATTGAGTTCGATTCCACCGACACGCTGCTGGCGATGGTTGCCGCGGGTGATTACTGGACACTGACCACACCTTTGTGCGCGTTACAGTGCGCGCACCTTGCGACCAGTTTGCGCTTTTGCGCATTGCCTGGGGAGCTCGTTAGTCGTACGTTGACACTGGTTACCCGTCAATACGAATACGGCGGCCTGGCTACGCAATTGGCGGAGACTGCGCGGGATATTCTGGTCCGGGAATGCGCGCCCATGGCGCACAGGCTCATGCCCTGGCTGGGGACGCATTTCGCTGTTGGTGCGGGCTAGCGCCGCTTGTGCCCATAGACGGGAAACGGTTACATTTTTCGCCTGGGTAAACCCTTCCAAAAGGAGTCTGCGATGCACGGTTTGATGATGAATTTGCCGTTAACCATCACCAGCATCATGCGGCACGCCGAAAAAAATCACCCGAACCGCGAGATCGTTTCGATTACCGCGGATCACCCGATGCACCGTACGACCTACAGCGAGACTTTTCGCCGTGCACGACAGCTGGCGAATGTATTGACGCGGCTTGGGGTGCAGGCAGGCGATCGAGTCGCGACTTTAGCGTGGAATGATTTTCGCCATTTCGAACTTTATTACGCGATCTCGTGTAGTGGCGCGGTGTGCCACACGATCAATCCGCGCCTGTTCGACGAGCAGATCGTCTACATTGCCAATCACGCAGAAGACCAGTGGGTGTTTACCGACGTCGCATTCCTGAGCAAATTGGAAGGACTGCAGTCACAGTTGACGACGGTAAAAGGCTTTATCGTGTTGAGCGATGCCGCGCACATGCCGACAACGTCGCTGCCCAAGGTTCACTGTTACGAGACGCTGTTAACTGCTGAGTCTGACGTGTTCGAGTGGCCGGATCTGGATGAACGTACCGCCAGTGCGCTGTGCTACACCTCCGGAACGACCGGTAATCCCAAGGGTGTGTTATACGATCACCGCTCTACCGTACTGCATAGTTATTCCGCCAACCTTCGCGATGTTATGGGATTTCATGCCCGCGATAACGTCCTACCGGTCGTGCCAATGTTCCACGCCAACGCCTGGGGCGTCACCTACGCTCCGGTGATGATGGGCGCCAAACTGGTTTTCCCCGGACCTCAATTGGGCGACGGCGAGACATTGCAGCGTTTAATAGAAACTGAACACATCACTGCAGCGCTGGGGGTGCCCACGGTGTGGCTGGCGTTGCTCGGCTACCTGGAAAAATCAGGCAAAAGGGTCGACTCGCTAGAGCGTACCTTCATCGGCGGCTCTGCCTGTCCGCGAGCGATGATCGATAAGTTTCGCGACGATTATGGTGTCTATGTGCATCATGCCTGGGGGATGACCGAGATGAGCCCGCTGGGCACGTTTAATTCGCTGGTGTCCGGCATGGAGGATCTGTCCCCGCAGGAGCTGGGAGATGTTCAGGCGAAGCAGGGTCGTGCCGTCTTCGGCGTCGACTTGAAAATTGTCGACGACGACGACAATGAACTGCCGTGGAACGGCAAGGCATTCGGTGCGTTGAAAGTACGCGGTCCCTTCGTCTGCAATGACTACTTCAAGCAGCAAGGGCGCAGCGACGCGCACGACGACAAGGGCTGGTTCAATACGGGCGATGTCGCTGTCATCGACGCGCAGGGCTATATGCAAATCACCGATCGCACCAAAGACGTGATCAAGTCTGGCGGGGAATGGATCAGTTCCATCGAACTGGAGAACACCGCGGTGGCCCACCCGCAGGTCGCCGAGGCAGCGGTGATCGGGGTTGCGCACCCCAAGTGGGCCGAACGACCGTTGTTGATCGTGGTTAAGAAACCGGGCGAAGAACCGTCGAAGGAAGCGCTGCTCGCGTGGTTCCAGGGCAAGGTCGCAAAATGGTGGATCCCGGACGATGTGGCATTTGTCAATGAACTCCCGCACACGGCAACCGGCAAGTTAAGCAAGATACATCTTCGCGAGCAGTTCGTGGATTACGTTATGCCGCCGGTCGAGGTAACGAAGTCCGGCTGAGTTAGCTCCGTTTCGTGGGCGCGCCCGCCGCATTGCGGACAAAGCCAACGATGGCGTTCGCTGCCGGCCGATTGACTGCGATTTCGTCGCTGCTGAGACCATCGAGTTCGTGTGGAAACACCAACCAGCGGTCAGAAGTTCTCACATAGTACTCGGGTATACGCTGCGTTTTATTGTTGTCGGGCTTATACCACGGCACGCCGACGCGAATCTCGCGCGGTGCATTCTTGCGTGTTCGCCGCAACAGCAACTCAATAACGGCATTAATCGTAACCCCGGTATCGAATACATCATCAACGATGAGCAGCGCATCGTCATGAGTAATGTTCTTAATAACGTAGTTGAGGCCGTGGATTCCTACTGTCGATGACTGTTGGCCGATGCCGGTGTACGACGACGTCCGAATTGCAATGTGGTTCGTTTCAATGCCAAAAAAACTCAACATCTCCTGTACAGCGATTCCCACGGGAGCGCCACCGCGCCACACCGCAATGATAAAAGTAGGCCGGTAGCCGTCTTTCAGAATCTCCGCGGCAAGGCGGAACGAATCTTCCAAAAGATCCTGGGCCGAGATGTAGTGTTTTGTGCTCATACCAGCGGTCACAATTATAGGCTGCGGATCCCTGACATGGTAATGTGCACGCAGAGGGCTGGCACGATGTCTGGGCAATGGGTGTGCTTAACTTGCGGCTACAACATGATAGGCGATGCGCCGGACGTATGTCCGTTTTGCGGAGCCAGCCACGATGAGTTTGTCAGTTGGGAGGAGGGCGAGCAGACTTACCGGGTCATGCCTAGGCGCGTGAGTGATCGCGTGCAGCAATTGTTATCCGTGCCCAAGCTGGGTCTTGAGCATGCGGCCTACCGGATTGAAACGAACACCAACGCGGCCTGGGTAGACTGTCCTTCGGTCTTCAATCGAACGCTGGATCCCGTTAGCGCAATCTATTTTACCCATCAGGACTTTCTCGGCGCGTCGAATCAGTATCGTGAGTTATGGGGTGCACAAGTGCATTTGCATGCTCTGGAGGCAGCGCGACCGCTTGCATTGGACTTCCCGGTTGATCATGAGTTTACGGCGGATTTCACCGACGGTGATATTCGCGCTTATCACATCGGCGGTCATTCACCTGGCTTCACCATGTATGTTTTCGATGATGTTTTATTCGCCTGTGACTACATCTTTTCGCCGGATTCCAATATGTGTTTCAACACGTTCAGCGACCAGGCCGAGATCCGCAAGCAGGCAACGCGAGTACTGGAGATCGTGGACGAGTCGACTTTACAAACGGTTTGCGGCTACAACTATGTCGCGGCCTACGACACCTGGATCAGTGCGTTTCGCACGCTATCGAGTCAGTGACCCTGGGTTCAAGTCTTGACGCCCGCTAGTAGGTCGGCAACCGGCGTTGGCTTTGCTGCGATTTCTTCCCAGGTCAGTCCTTCCAATCCATGGGGGAACACCAACCATTTGTCGGTTGTGTTGATGTAATAGTCCGGTTCCAGATCCGTGCGGTTGTGCGTGGGTTTGAACCATGGAACTGCCACGCGGATGTCCGCGGGCGTATTACGCCTGGTGCGGGCGGACAGCTGCGCTAATACCGCCTGGATCGTCAGTCCTCGATCAAACACATCATCGACTATCAATAAGGTGTCATCGTGGCTGATGTTTTTAACAATGTAATTCAGACCGTGGACGCGCACGTCATCGCTGCGCTCGTTAATTCCGGTATACGATGAAGTGCGGATAGCGATGTGATCCGTGACTACCCCGAAGAAACTCAACATTTCCTGTACGGCTATGCCAATGGGTGCTCCGCCACGCCAAATGGCCATTATGAAGGTGGGTCGGAACCCACTTTTAAGGATTTTCGCACCCAGTCGGAATGAATCCTCTAGCAGCTCTTGAGCGGAGATGTAGATCTTATCGCTCACTAGCATTTACCGTGTGTCTTGAGCTCGAACTGCCTGTCTGGGTAACTGCATGTGGTGGCTTGTATCGTGAAAGCTATAACCACATAGTTTCCCATGTCGAGATGCGGAATCATATAATGCGACGGGTTGATCGAGCGTGCACACGTCGGCTGAGTAACAGATAAGCGAGGAACTGAGTGGCTGCACAGCCTGAAAAGAAAATTTATGTGACGGCCGAGGATCAATTGCTGGATTCATTTCGTCTGGCGACGCAGATCCATGCGAGCGGCTTTCGGCCAAACTTTTTGCTGGGTTTGTGGCGAGGTGGCAGTGCCGTCGGCATCGCCGTGCAAGAGTGCCTGGAGTATCTGGGCGTCAGCACGGATCATATTGCCGTACGGACTTCCTACACAGGTCAGCAATCCTATCAGCGCTTGATTAGCGGCGAGCAACCGATTGGGGTGCATGGTCTGCAGTATCTGTTGGAAACACTGGATTCAGACGACTCCCTGCTGATCGTCGATGACGTTTACAGCACCGGTTTGAATATTCAGGCTGTCATTGACCAACTTGCCCAGAAAACGCGGCGGAACATGCCTCACGAGGTAAAAATTGCGGTTCCCTGGTACAAACCCAAGAATAACCGCACAGGCCGGGTCCCGGATTTTTATCTGCATGAGACCGATGACTGGCTAGTACTTCCCTACGAGTTGCAGGGATTGACGCTGGCCGAGATCCGCGAACATAAACTTGGTCTGAAGCCCATTTTCGACGAACTCGAATCGTTGCTCGCGACGCTACCCGACATCGCCGGTCAGGACTAAGCGGCACAATACGCAATTGTAGCGGTTGCTAGCGGTTCGCCCGCATGAAATTACGGACGATACAGCTTGCCGTTTAACCGGACTCGGCTGATACCGCCATCGGGAAATATGTTAATACGTACGTGGTTAACCGGGTCGGCGGTGAGCACTTCATCTGCGTAGTAGTGTTGCGCATCCGGCCCCAGCTTTTGCGCCGGCAGCAGCGGCTGCCAGCCTATGCTTTCCGGATCAAGCTCAGCGACGACGGTATCGGCGAGAAAAGCCGCATCGATTGAGACGCGCTCCGGATAATTACCCTTAAAGTGGGCCGTGTCGATTTCGACGTTGTCGATCATCGCGGCATGGCCCAGTTCAAGAATGGCCCAGTCGTGGCCTGGTTCCCGGCGCCGCCGCGTTTGCCAACCATCGCCCATGTTGACGCCACGACCCGGGCGTAGCATTTTCTGCACGTCACCGAAATGTGCGTCGTTGCTGTGCAACGCGCGCGTGCCGTTAAGCAAGAATGCTAGATCAATGATTTCGTCGGCCGAGATTGCTGACCAATCCGGCTGTGCCCGCCCGAATACGCGCAAACGCGCGACACCGCCATCGGGATAAATGTTCAGCCGCAGGCTTTGCCATGCGTGCGTGTTGTCGATGCCGATGAGATTATGGGCGTCGCCGCGCAGCGCCACCGGGGAGAGTATCGAGGTCCATTGCGCCTCCTCGCTGGTTGGGTCAGGACTATTGCTTGCGTCGATCGAGGCCTGTGGCGGGTAATTCCCGGTAAAGTACCGCGTATCCACGTCTACGGCAGTAATGCTGCCACGCGAGGCCAGTTGAACTATACAGAAGTCGTGGCCGGCATCGCGTTTGCGGCGGCTTTCCCAGCCGTCCATCCACTGTCCGTGATCGTCATATTTGTCTGCCTCGAACACCGGTTCGCGGGGATTGAGCATACGTTCTTTGGGCGCGAAGAAGTCATCGGTCGCAAATAAAGCTTTCGCGCCCAAATCGGCATCCGCCAGGTTCGCCCAGCGTGTGGCGAGTGTTTCCAGGTCGTGTTCATTATTCATGGCGCGTAATTGTAGACATTTTGTTGTATAGATTGTAAACATTGGACAGAACAGCGTACCCAACCTGGGTTAATAAATGATGACTGAGCACAAGCACACCTAATGAAGAACTATCCCCGCGACATGCTGGGCTATGGCGCGGCACCGCCTCATGTAAACTGGCCAGATGATGCACGCATAGCGCTGCAGCTTGTGATGAACTATGAGGAGGGCAGCGAGAACTGCGTATTGCACGGCGACGCGGCTTCGGAGACCTTTCTCTCCGAGATAATCGGCGCCCAGGCATTCGAGGGTGTGCGTCACAAGAGCATGGAGTCGCTGTACGAATACGGCAGCCGCGCGGGTCTGTGGCGGCTGCTACGGATCTTCGAGGAACGCGGCATCAAGCTCACCGTATTTGGCGTGGCAATGGCGCTAGAGCGAAATCCCGAGGCGGCAGCCGCGATGGTCGCTGCCGGCCACGAAATCGCGAGCCACGGTTGGCGCTGGATCAACTATCAAGACGTCGATGAACAAACCGAGCGCGAGCACATCCGACTTGCGGTGGCAACGATCGAACGCCTTACCGGCACACCGCCGCTCGGTTGGTATACTGGTCGAGACAGTCCCGCGACTCGCCGCCTGGTGGTCGAACATGGCGGATTCTTATACGACGCCGATTCCTATGCCGACGATTTGCCATATTGGGAGCAGGTCAACGGGCATTCTCACTTGGTCGTCCCCTATACGCTCGATTGCAATGACATGCGTTTCGCGACCGCGCAGGGCTTTAACTCCGGTGAGCAGTTCTTTACCTACCTCAAAGATTCATTCGACGTGCTCTATCGCGAGGGAGAGACGACGCCGAAGATGATGTCGGTCGGCTTACACTGTCGGCTGGCGGGCCGACCAGGGCGGGCCGCGGCCCTGGAACGCTTTCTCGACTACGTCCAGCGTCATGAGCGGGTGTGGATTTGTCGTCGCGTCGACATCGCGCGCCACTGGCACGCGCAGCATCCCGCGGTGGCTTGAGCACTGGCTCCAAGTGAACATGCGACATGTCATCGGTTGCGATTTCGCACACAGTGACACGCCGGGACGCAATCAAGTATGCAAAAGGAAACAACTATGAAATTTTCTTTCTTCATCATCAATCAAAGCCGCGAAGGCGATTCGTTCAAACGGGTTTACGACGAGGGTATGGACCAGATCGAGTGGGGTGAAGAACTTGGTTATGACGCCGTGTTTCTTGCCGAACACGCGTTTCATCTGCACGGCAAGCCTTCGCCGCATGTCCTGCTAGGTAACATTGCCGCGCGTACTAAACGAATGCGCATAGGCACCGCGGTAAGCGTCTTACCCTGGCATGATCCGATTGAGCTGGCGCAGGATTACGCGACGGTCGACCTGTTATCAGACGGTCGCCTAGACTTTGGCGTTGGCAGGGGGCTGTTCAAGGGCGAGTTCGACGGCTACGGTATTCCCTGGGGTGAAGCTGAAGAACGCTTCAACGAGAGTCTGGATATTATTTTGCAGGCATGGACAGGAGAATCATTCTCCCACGAGGGCAAGTTCTATACCGTGCCGCAGGTTGAAGTGTCGCCCACGCCACTGCAAAAACCGCATCCGCCGCTGTGGCAACCGTGCCTGAGCCCGTCTACGATGGAAAAGGCTTTGCGGCGGGGAATTACGCCGATTATTGGCGCATCGCTGACGCCCTTGCCGGATCTCAAGAAGACGTTTGATCGACTCGATAACGTCATTAAACAAACCAACTGCCCGGATGTTGAGCGCGTTGCGCATCCATTTGTGTTCGTCAGCGACACTGTCGAGAAAGCACGTTCCGAAGCCCGGGAGGCTACACAGTGGTTCTTGGACGATTTTGCGCAAATGCTCACCCTGCCGGAAGGCACACAATGGCCGGAAAGTTATCAATTCTTTGAACCCTGGGGGCGCTACATCCGCTCGTTGACGTTTGAACAAGCGGTCGAGCAGGATTTGGTCTGGTTCGGCGATCCGGCGTCAATCGCTGAGAAGATCCGGTGGCTGCGGGATGAATGCAAAGTCACTTACCTGCTGTTGTTTCTGTCTTTCGGTGGCCTGGAACAAGAGAAAGTACTGAAGTCGATGGAAATGTTCGCGCAACAAGTAATGCCTGAGTTCCACTAACGCCGACAGCCAACGGGTAGCGGCTTTGGCGCGATTACCCCCCTCATCCGGTCGTGTTCTAGAACTCGGCTGTGCCTCGTTAAGAACCCCCAGCCCTTGTCTCACGGCAAGGGGCAGACATTTGCTCCTTCCTTGGCGGTCACGTTCGCGGGGCAAGCGCTATGTTAAATGGCCCTTACCCTTTCCCGCTCACCCCGCTAGGGGGGAAGGGACTCGCGGTTTATCTTTGTCTCGCCTTGCCTGAGTCAAGCCCAAGCTACAAGTCCGTGCTGATCTTACTGAACCGGTAGACAAAGCGGTCCGTCTGGCCTTTGACGGCGTCGTCGAAGACGCCTAAGGTGCGCGCGTCATCTGGGTTGCGCAACACATCCGATGCGCCCTCGAAGTGGAAGCCAGCCTGTTCGAAGTCCTTACGCGCGAACTCCTCGTCGATGCGATGCAGCTTATTGACCGCGGTTGTGCCGGTATTGGATTTCGCCGCGTGGTCAACAATTGCCACGATACCACCGGGCTTCAAGCTACTTTGCAACCCCGCGAAGAACTGGTCCCGATCGGTTAGCGCCCAATCATACTCAGCGTCTTCCCAATAGATGTCGTGATAACTCATCACCAACACAATCATGTCGAGTTCACCTTCGGGAAGTCCGAGTGTTTCCAGTTCGGTATTCAAACGCTCGACGTTGGGGAGGCGATTGTCGTTAAATCGCTTATCGGGCTCATCGCCGGCGAATTTTAAGTAGCCGGTATTGTTGTGGGCGATTACTCTACCTTGTGGTCCTACCGCGTAGGCCATGATCTCAGAGTAATAGCCGCCCCCGGACATTAAATCGGCGATTATCATCCCGGGTTTTACACCAAAAAACGCCAATACCTCATCCGGTCGGCTGTGCTTGTCGCGATCGCGATCGGCGTCGCTGCGGCCCGCTTGAGCAAGTGCTTGGAGTATAGAGTCGTCTGCGGGCTCGCCGCCGCTTGCGGCCACATTGCTCAGTAGGCAGATAACCGCAATTGTGCTCAGATTTGAAATTCTCATGTTGTCTCCTTATGTTGCCGGTATATGTGAAGTCGTTACCTCGCAAAGGAGGCGCTCGTTCTCGCCCGTGACCCGCGTGCGCACGACCAGGACGCGTTTTCCGGCACGCACGAATTTGGCCTCCGCACGTAGTTCGCCGTCACTCTGATTGCCAAGCAATGTCGTATGCAGATCAATGGCCAGCGGAAATCCACGGCCGTCGTCGTCCGGCTTGGTCCGTTGGGCAGCAAGCAAAGAGGCGGCCACATCAGCGAACCAGAGCATGGCGCCAGCATGGACGATGCCGAATGGATTCAGAATGCCGGGGTTAACCGGCATCCGGGCGAGCACACGATCTTCACTCGTGTCTTCAATGAAGAACTCAATGTTCCCTTTATAAACCTGGTTCTTCAGTTTTTCCGTGAGCATATCTCAGCCTTGTTTGTTATGGTCGTTATGGCCCTGTGGTCGCAAGCTCGCGTCGTTCGGAATCGTGTTGGCAGCGACAAGCGCTCGGGCCGCGGATCGAGCAAGTAATTCCATAGCGTTTAATAGTATTCTATCGTCGGCGCTCGGCAAGTAGGTGCTGAGCCAACGGAGATTACCCATGAACGTACAACCCAAAGGCCCCGCACTCGTACTCGGACCCGATGATGGCAATTCCTATTGGCAACCGCAGCCCTCACGTGGGTATTCCACCGTTAAATTCAGCCCGGAGAATTCCTCTGTCGACATGTTTACGGCAGGTATCCAGGTGCTGGAACCCGGCGCGAGTGTGCGCAAACACGGGCATCAGGATAATCACGAAATGATTTTCGTTTACGCAGGTCGCGGTCGAGCCGAAATCGATGATGCCGTTTATGAACTCGAGCCCGAGAGTACCATTCTGGTCGGTCCATACGTGCAGCATTATGTGGAGAACACCGGCACGATCCCCATGCGTCTTTGGTGGACTATTTTTCCTTCCGGATTAGAGGAATGGTTTGCGAGTATTGGTCGGCCGCGAACGCCCGGCGATTCGTTACCAGAGCCGTTTGAGCGTCCCGCGGATGTCGCGGAAATTCAGCAGCGAATGAAATTCGCCACCCAGGAGGGATAGCGCCTGCATGAGTTCAGACTCTACATCGATCGACACCCCCGTCGCCTTGGCGGCGATTATAGTTACCGGCTCACTGGGTGTGAGCGCGTTTCTTGTATTGCCGGCGATCGTTGTCGGCGTGGTAGCAGATCTCGGTTTCACGCAGCAGCAGATTGGGCTGATGGCGACGGCCCAGTTGATAGGTTTAGGCGTGGGCTCTGTGTGCTGTTTGTGGCTATTGCCGCGCTTGTCATGGCAGGGCCTGGCCCGCATCGGCGTAATCGGATTATTCGTTGGTGACCTCGCCTGCGTTTTTGTTACCGACTACTACTCTTTTCTGGCGTTACGCGCGCTCAGCGGGCTAGCGGGCGGAATTGCCATCTCTTTCGGTGCCTATGCGCTCGGCCAGACCCGGGCAATTGATAGAAATTTTGGATTGTTCGTGGGTTTTCAAGTGTTATTTTCCATGGCCGGCGTCTACGGTTTTCCGCGGGTGAACGAAGCATTTGGTGTTGGTGGAATTTTTGCCGGTTTATGTGTCATCGAGTTGTTCACGTTACTCGTGCTGACCCGCAAAATCCCGGATCGTCGCTGGTTGGCGCCGGCGGTTGCCGGCGAGGGCAATGACCGGTTCCGCTGGATTCTGTGCGGAGTGGTTTTCGTCGGGCTGATCTTCTTTTTTACCGCACTCGGTGGATTTTGGACTTACATAGCACCGATTGGTATGGACATCGGCGACCTCACGCAGCAGCAGACTGGTGCGGCGCTCAGTTTGGGGCTGATCGGCGGACTGCTCGGTGCCTATGCGGCCGCGGCCCTGAACATTCGCCTGGGCCGTGCATTGCCGCTGATCTTTTCAGCCGGGGCCCAATTGGTGGCGATTGCACTTCTGTATGACGGTTTTAGCTATTACGGCTACGTTTTCGCCACGGCGTTGTTTTCGCTGGGCTGGTACATGTACGTTCCTTACCAGTTTGGACTGCTGGCCGCGTTTGATCGCGACGGTCGCCCGCTGGTGTTGCTCAACGCAATCGCCGGGTTGGGCTCGGGCGTAGGGCCCGCGATAGTGGCAGGCCTGCTCAGTGATGGATTCGCGGTAGTATTCCAAGTAACCGCGCTATTTCTGGCCTTGTCGCTGGTATTCATGCTCGGCGCGCTGTTCGCCGGCAGAAACAATCTCACGGCTGCGCCAAGCACCAGCTGATCCGCAGATTGTATGAAGGCGCCGATAATGCCTGCGCTATCCATGCCTCAGGTGCACGAGACGTCGGTGCACATGCTGGCCGATGCGGCCGCCAAAGCCGGGGACGCCGTCGCACTCGTCAGCGGTGAGAGTCAGCTTAGCTTTAGCGAGTTTCGCCGTTGTGTTGCCGGTTTTGCCAACGAGTTGATCGATGCCGGTGCCGCCGGTAACCGGGTCGTATTAATCTGCGGCAACTCCATCGACATGGCGATTGCCCTGTATGCGGTCCATGCCGCGGGCGCACAGGCGGTACCACTGAACCCACTTTACACGCAACGGGAGTTGGCTCAGATCATCGACGATGCCGAGCCGTCGATATTCATCTACGACGCGGAATGTGAGAGCACCATCGCGCCAATCATCGATGCGAGTGAACCGCGGCACACAGTCAAAGTGGGCGGCGCGCACGGCAGATCGTTGGATAGCTGGCGACAAGGTGATGAATACAGTTTGCCATTACCGGCGCCCTCGGCCCTGGGTAGTCTTTTGTATACCGGTGGTACGACCGGACTCGCCAAGGGCGTGAACATCACACACGAACAAACCATGATCAATATCAGTCAGCTGCAGGCCCTGGTGCCGACCCGCCCGGATCAAGAGCGCATCGTCTGCATGATGCCAATGTTCCACGTTTTTGCGATGCACGTTTGTCTGTACAACTTTGTCTATTCGCGCGCGTGCTTGATCGTATTGCCGCATTATCACCCGCAGACCGTACTTGAAGCGCTTGAATCCCAGCGAATTACCATCCTGCCAGCCGGTCCCACCGTTTACATCGGCATGATGGCCCACGCGTCATTTGCCGACACTGATTTCTCATCGTTACATTATTGTGTGTCCGGCTCGGCGGCGCTCTCGGAGCAGGTACTGCGGCAATGGGAAGCCGCGACCGGCTGTCCTATCACCGAGGGTTACGGGCAGACCGAAGCGGGCCCGGTACTGACATTCAATCCATTAAACGGCATACGAAAACCCGGCTCGGTTGGCGTTGCCGTACCCCAGACGCAAGTGGAAGTCGTTGACGCTGAATCCGGCACCAAGGTCCTGGCAGCTGGCGTGGCCGGAGAGATCCGTGCCCGCGGACCGCAGATTATGAGTGGTTACCGCAACCGGCCGACGGAAAACGCTCAGAGTCTGCGTGATGGCTGGTTATACACCGGTGACATCGGCGAATTCGACGAGGATGGCTATCTATATATACGCGACCGCAAGAAGGACATGGTCATCGTCAGTGGGTATAACGTGTACCCGCGCGAAATCGATGACGTGCTGCTGGCTCATGCAGCCGTGCGCGAAGCGGCCGCGGTCGGCATCGCCGACGACTACCGGGGCGAAGTCGTCGTTGCTTATGTGACGTTGCTGCCACAGGCCACTGCATCAGAGTCTGATTTAATTGCCTATTGCCGCGAAAATTTGGCCAAGTATAAAGTCCCGACCCGGATCAATGTGCTGCAGGAGTTGCCAAAAACGGTGGTTGGTAAAATTGACAAGAAGCAGCTCCGGCGCCTTTAAACACCAACCATGGTATCGAGCGATTTTAATGCCGCCGAGGACATCACTGATTTTCTGAAAATCTGGTTGCGGCAAACCACGCTGAGCGAAGAGGCGCAAAAATTACTGAGCGATTACTATAAAAAGTGGCGCGGATTGGAAACGCAACGATTGTGTCACTGGTATCGTAATCAGGTTCGCGAAATCGAACAATTGCTGGGCAACAACCAGTCGCCGCGCTTATTGGAAGTCGGCGTCGGCACAGGTACGGAAGCCTTATGGTTTGCCTGGCTGGGCGCCGATGTCACGGGAATCGACGTTCTTCCTTATGAAGTTGATGTTGCCAATGAGCGTTTGCGTTTTCTTGAACAACGCTCGGGTCGCAAACTTGCGTGCACAATGCATGCCTGCCCGATTCTGCAATTTGAAGACGCCGCGGGTTTTGACGTCATTTGGCTGGAGCAGGCTTTCCATCATCTGGAGCCGCGCGCTGAAGTCGTGACCAAGATTGGTCAATTATTACGTCCCGGCGGCAAGATTGTGTTTTCTGAAGCCAATGCACTAAATCCGTTGTTGCAGTTGCAGATCTTTCTGCAGCGCGGCTTCAAAACTACGGTCGAAGTGAATGTCAATGGCCATACGACGATCTGGGGTAACGAGCGAATACTAACTGCTCAAGCCTTGCAGGCTGCACTGGCGCCAGCGGGGATCCATAAATCCGCAGTGCGCTATTTCCGGGTTTTCCCGTCGCATCCGGCGTTCGATTTTTTCTTCCGCCTGGAACAAGGTCTGACCGCCCTCAGTCGTTTCCGTGTGTTTGCGCCTATCTATTCGCACTACAATTTCGTCGGAGAGAAAGTAGTGACCTATGAGCACTGAAGAGCCTACCAACATTAGCGGTGGTTGCCTGTGTGGGGCGATCAAGTTCCAGGCGAGCGTGGCCCCGCGGCGCGTAACGCACTGTCACTGCGATATGTGCCGTCGGGCAGTGGGCGCGGTCGTGGCGACTTACGCCGCCTTCGACAGCAGTAAAGTGCAGTGGAGCGGGGAGGTAACACGCTACGATTCAAGCGAGCGGGGCTGGCGTGGTTTCTGCCAACGGTGCGGCTCAAGCGTTTGTTTTGGCTACAAACCCCGTCCCGAACGGATCTACATAGCGGTGGGGATCTTCGACGATCCAGGGGCCTTTCCCGCAGGCTTCCACGACTACCGTCACGAACAGATATCCTGGCTGCATATTGATGAAACCTTACCCGACGCGCCTGGATAAGCCACAGCCATTGTCGTGCATCAGGTCTGTCGGCGTATGATATAGGCAGTCCCGCGCGGGCAGTCGCCAAGCATAAACCGGAGCAAAATCATGGCTGTTGAGAAAAGCGAAATCTTTGAGAACCGTTCAGGTCGGATCTTTCATCCGATGACCGCACCGAGCATGACGCGGCAAAACCCACCCTTGGTTATTGCCCGCGGCGAAGGCGTCTATGTCTGGGACGTCAATGATAAGCGTTACCTCGATTCGCAAGCGGGATTGTGGTGTGTAAACGTTGGCCACGGTCGCGCCGAAGTCAATAAGGCCATTGCCGACCAGCTTGAGCGGATCGCGTATTACTCAGGATTTACCGACACCACCAACGAAAGGGCCATCGAGTTGTCGCACCGCTTAATAGACATGCTTGCGCCCGAGAACATGTGCAACGTGTTTTACACCTCGGGCGGGTCCGACTCCAACGAGACTGCGCTC
Source organism: Gammaproteobacteria bacterium (assembly GCA_965225625.1). GTDB lineage: Bacteria > Pseudomonadota > Gammaproteobacteria > JADZEE01 > JADZEE01 > CBDDBH01. Next base: position 19,130 of record CBDDBH010000007.1, on the reverse strand, counting down.
AAGCTGTCGCGACAGTATTGGAACCTCATGGGGCAGCCGGAGCGCATTAAATTTATCTCCCTACGTCACGCCTATCATGGCGTTCATTTCGGCTCTTTGTCCGTCACCGGCACGGGCGTCAATCGCCGCGCCTACGAGCCGCTGCTACCGGGTTGTTATCACATCGACGCGCCCTGGCTGTATCGCAATCCCTGGACCGATGACCCGGAAGAGCTGGGCCAGATCGTAGCCGGCCAATTGGACCGGGAGATTGAACATCAGGGTGCGGACACGGTAGCTGCATTCATTGCCGAGCCGATCCAGGGTGCGGGTGGTGTGATTGTGCCGCCACCGAATTTCTGGCCATTGGTGCGCGAGGTGTGCGACAAACACGGCGTGTTGTTGATCGCCGATGAAGTCGTTACCGGCTTTGGCCGCAGCGGCAACATGTTTGGCTCGCGCGGTTGGGGCGTTAAGCCTGACCTGATGTCATTTGCCAAAGGGATCAGCTCTGGCTACATACCAATCGGAGCGACCATGATCAACGAGCGGGTGGCTGACGCGTGGAATGTCGATGGGCCGCAAGGCATGATCATGCACGGTTATACCTACTCCGGGCACCCGGTTGGCTGCGCTGCTGCGCTCGCCGCGCTTGCCATCGTTGAGGCGGAAGATCTGCCGGGTAATGCTGCTGAGGTTGGTGCCTACTGCCTGCAACAGTTGCAGCCGTTTGCAGAACGCTATCCCTCCGTGGGAGAAGTGCGAGGTAAAGGGCTGATGATGGCCATTGATCTGGTTACCGATAAGAAAACGCGTGAATCAGTCGACCCGGCCAGCGGTTTCTCCCAGAAACTCGCCGACGTTGCCGAGCGCGAGGGCGTAATCGTGCGTGCGGTTGGACCAAAGCTCATTATCTCGCCACCGTTGGTGTTCCAACGCGAGCATGTTGATGAACTGGTGGCCGCGCTGCGTGTCGCCTTCGATGAGGTTGATACCTGATCGGTGGGTGCTTTATTCCGGGAGCGCGTAGGCGAGGGTGTAATCGCCTCGAACGTTGCCGATGTCGGCGTGACCGCCGGAGGTGATCACGACAAATTGACGTCCGTCCGCCATGTAGGTCATAGCGGCAGTCTGTGATCCGGCCGGTAGCTTGACCTGCCAGAGTTTCTCGCCGGTATCGATGTCGAAAGCGCGGAATTTCTGATCAAACGTTGCAGCGATAAATATCAGGCCACCGGCGGTGATGATTGGGCCGCCGACGTTGGGTACGCCCCACTCGAGCGGTAGAGGAACTGGCAGCATGCGTTCGATCGAGCCGAGTCCGACCTCCCATTTTATGCTGCCGGTAGACAGGTCAACAGCCGTCAACGCGCCCCATGGCGGCGGACTGCACGGCGCGCCGAACGGCGATGTAACGAAATATTTTTCCACTGCATACGGCGTGCCTTCCATGATCGACAGGCTGTGTTCGGTGGGGGAATAGTGCTTGTCGCCCACGCTGGTCTCCTCGACCGGCACCAGGCGCAGTACCGATAGGATCCGGGTCGAGTTCACAATCATTAGCTGGCGCTGCGGATCGTATGCCGGGCCGCCCCAGTTGGGTCCGCCACCCGACCACGGGCTCATCAGCGTTCCGCGCAGGCTGGGCGGCGCATACATATTGCCGTGGTCGAGCGCCGCGATCTGCTTTCGGCAACTGTTGCGATCGTAAAACGTCAGACCCCATGCGTCTTCGGGTAGGAATGCAGGTTTGATAAGCGGTGGCGGTCGGGTGGGGAAGGGCTGGGTGGGTGAGTACCACTCACCGGGAACATCACCTTGCGGTACGGGCCGCTCCTCGATCGGAAATACCGGCTCCCCCGTTTCACGATTGAAAACGAAAATGAGACCTTGTTTCGTGTTTTGTACAACCGCTGGGATGATCTGATTGTCTTTGCGTAAATCGACCAGCAGGGGTTGCGGCGCTACGTCCCAGCCCCACAGATCGTGGTGGACGATCTGATAGTGCCAGACGAGTTCGCCGGTCGTGCCGCGCAGCGCCAACAGAGAACTCGAATACAGATTGCTGCCGTGTCGATGCCCGCCGTAGGTGTCGGCGGTTGGGCTCGCGGTGGGTAGAAATACCAGATCGCGTTCCTCGTCCGCCGCGATATTGCCCCACACATTGCCACCGCCGCTGCGCAATCCGTCGGCATTACCCCAGGTCTCGGCTGCCGGATCTGTCGCAGCTTTCGGGATCGGGTCAAACTCCCAAACCGTGTGTCCAGAACGCGCGTCAATAGCGCGAACCTTACCGCTGATACCGTATGCTCGGCCGTAATCTGAGGATGCCGAGCCGAACACGGCGACACCGTTGATAATCGCCGGGGGCATCAGGAATCGGATTTCTCCAGCGTAGGCCTGCGCTTCACCGGCTTGTGTCCTGACCTCACCGTTATCGCCAAACTGAGGGCAGCGCTGACCGCTTGTCGCATCGATGGCGAATATCCGCAGGTCGTTGGTGCCAAACAGCAGGCGATGCTGGCAAATCGCGTCATCGTCGGCTTCGGGATCCACCCACTGCGCGACCCCGCGGCAGGCATAATTGGACGGCATCTCGAAGTCCATTCGTAGCTCCGGGTCAAATGTCCAGCGCTCCTCGCCCGTTGCCGGGTCCAACGCAATTACGCGATTGAAAGGCGTACACACGATCAGCTGCCCGCCAACAAGAATGGGTATGTTCTGCTCCATGCTGAGTGCGTAGGCCGCACCGCGGCGCTGCATTTCGCCATTGCGATAGGTCCACGCCCGTTTCAGATCAGTGACATTTTCGCGGTTTATCTGTGTAAGCTGCGAGTAGCGAGTCCCGGCTTTGTCGGCACTGTGCACTGGCCAGTCGTTGGCTGTGGCGTCAACGATTAGCAATAATAATAGCGATGGTATAAAGGCAGCGCGTCCCACGAGTAGTCTCCTTTGGCCGCTTCCCAGGTTGTTAGAAAAAAACGCTGAGATTGTTGTGTGGCAACACACTCTGCTTGAGCACTATGCTTCGTTGCGCGATGCGCCAGCCGTCACCCTCGCGCCGAAGTTGGTCGGCGCGTGCGCCAACGAACAGGTCGACTTCTTTTTCCAGTCGGGTTCGATAGACGATAAAATTGCAGCGCACGTCGTAATCACTGCCGCGCGGCGGCGCGACGCGCACATTGGAGATGAACCGGGTAGTGCGCGAGGGCGGCTCCTCTGACCAGGCTTTGCCGGTGTACAGGCGCTTAATCCGCAAGGTCAGCGTCTCGATGGTGTCGTCGACATAGGCCAAATCGCCGGGCGGCCCGATCTCGTCTTCGCCGCTCTCGCGGGTAGACACGATGGGCATGGTGTAACGCGAGTCGGGTGTGAAAAGCGCCAACCACTCTTCGTAACGGCGTTCATCGAGCAACGCAGCTTCGTCGTAGAGAAACTGCTCGACAGCTGTGATCAGGACCGGGTCCGCTGTCGCCGATTCCATCGCGGCTTAGTCCTGTACGACGGCCGTTCTAGGTGTCGCCATGAGTTCGGACCAATGCTTGTAGAAGGCGCGTTGGTTGATCTCGCTCCAGATCCCCCCCATGACGCCAGGCAGTCCATCACCGAGTACCTCACTGACCGGGCGCTCGTGACCGCGACCCATTTGATAGTTGAGCGCCGACTGGCGCGCGCGCCAACCGCTGAGTCCGGCGGTACACTGACTCCAGTTCTCGCCATCGTCCTCTTCAAAAAAACCCTTGGGCCCGAAAGCTAGGATGTACTGACGACGTACAGCCTCCTTCAGATCATCTGGCAAGGCTTTATCGACCATGCACCACGCGTAAACATCAATTTGTCGCGGTCCCTTGGGGTGCCAGACCCGGAAAGTGCGAAATCTGAGTGTGTCCAGATAGGAAAAATTCGGAAAAATAGTGCCGTGACCGATGGGTACAATCTTCTCGATAAATTCGCCCTTTTCCGCTGCGATCTGAGCGCGCATCTCTTTGACGAACGGGGTATACGCGTCCTGCACGGCGGCACCTTCAGCCAGCCCACCGTATTCACCGCCAAAGCCGTGTCCGCCACCCGGTGAAATCTGATAACCCTCATCACCCCACGGTTTGCGCATACCCACCGCATTGGCAGCGCCATGGGTCATCGGCACGTGATACATGTCACCGACAAAGTTGTCCGCCGCAAATTTCCAGTTAGTGTCGATGGTCCACTTGTGCATTCCGCCGATTGCCTCGAGACCACCCGGCATCCGGTCGATCGACAGGTCGAAGTAGAAACCCATACCACCCAGATAATCTTTGAAGTCGGGTGCCGAAGTGTCCCAATTGGCCCACAACAGACCTTTGTAGTGCTCCAGTCGAGGGACTTCGATCAGGCCCCAGGCACTTTTATCCAACTCGCCGAAGTAGCCGGTTTCCAGCCGCGGCACACCGCGCAGTTGGCCTTGCGAGGAGTAGCTCCAACCGTGGTAGGGACAGGTAAATGTCTGGGTATTGCCTTTGTCCGAGCGGCACACGCGCATGCCACGATGTCGGCACGAATTGAGAAATGCGTGGATTATTCCGGATTTATCGCGCGTAACGATGATGGGATCTTCAGCCATGTAGGTGGTGAAGTAATCCCCGGGATCGGGGATCTGTGACTCGTGACCGAGGTACAGCCATGACCGGCTGAACACACGGTCGAGTTCCTGTTCGTAGATGTCGGGATCGACAAATATTCGACGACTGATCAGGCCGCGTTCAGCGTCAACCAGCGACTCATCGGAAGCTGCAGCGTCCATCTCAACTTCTCCAGAACAATCGGCCACAGTATAGGTGATTCGTACCGGGTATGAGTGAAAGTCGATGAGGCGAAAGCCGGGCAGACCGGTCTGGGTCCGATCAGCGCTCTGCTAGGTGTTACCGTGCGGCAACCGACAATCGACGTGCAGTCGTCGCCATTACCGGCGGCAACAAAGTCCGGATGAGCAGCTAATGGACGCGGGTGCGAGCGCGCTAAACAAAATTCCTTAGCGGCGACGGCCTCGGCTGGATGGCCGGCTGCCACGCGGCTGGGCCTGGTTGACTTTGATGTTGCGACCGCTCAGCGCAGTTCCGTTCAGCCCTTTGATGGCAGTATCGGCTTCGCTGTTATTGGTCATCTCGACGAAGCCAAAGCCTTTGGATTCACCGGAGAATTTGTCCTTGATAAGGTCAACGCTATCGACGGTGCCGAACGCGGTAAATGTCTCACGCAGCTCATCTTCAGTGACGCCGTAGGCCAGGTTGCCGACATATAATTTCATACTCGTTTCTCGCTATACATGGGTGTGTCGCTAATCGGTGCCGATCGCGGGTGATCCAGACTGTTTGGGCGGAGCCGCACAAACGTATCGAGCTAAGCCGGACTAACAGGAGGAAAACTGCGAATCACCCAACGCCGATCTCACATTTGGCGTTAAAGTGAGGCGGAGCATAGCGCATCGTCGGAGCCTTTGCACGAACACTGTATTGCTCATCGACAACAAGGTAATTGAATATCCACCAATAACATGTACTGTCGCCAGAACTCGGGAGGTGTAAATGGCCAGCAGCAACCAACTGAACAGAATCAATCCTTCTGGATTATGCGATTCCTCACGCTATTACAGCCAGATTGTCGTGACTCCGCCGGGCGCTAGGCTGGCTTTTTTCTCCGGCCAATACGGCGCCAATGAAAAAGGCGAGATTGTCTCCGAAGACATGACCGAGCAGATCCGCCAGGCGTTTCACAACTTCGCCGTTGCATTGCAGGCCGCCGGGAGCAGGCCGGAACACGTGGCTCACATAACCGTATTAGTAGTGAACCAGACTGAGGCGATGCTCGCAGCGCTGGAGCGCGAGACGGTCGCTCTTTGGGGAGACAGCAAACCCGCAAGCACTCTCATTCCGGCACCTCGGCTGGCATTCGACGCCATGAAATTCGAACTCAATGCGGTTGCGATTGTACCTGCCGACGTATGAGGCTCTACCGCCGCACAGCGTATCTATGATCCTGATCGAAGTATGCCCGGGATTAACACGGAGACCGCGCAGCGCGCTTGGTTGCACCTTGGACGCAGGCAATGGTTGAGCTTGAAGAACTCTATTATCGCCGCACGGAACTGGGCGATTTGGTCCTGCGCCGCCGCCGGGAGCCACTGTTAGGCGGCGAAGCGGTGTTGGAAGTGAAGCTCGGTGACGAGTATCTGATGTCGAGTTTGTTCACGGTCGGCGAGACAGCTCTGGCCGAATTGGGACTGGCATCAATGACGCAGGCCCACGTCGATGTGGCTGTTGGCGGGCTGGGGTTGGGGTATACCGCAGCCGCCGTGCTCAAGCACGATACGGTCAGCTCGCTGCTGGTCATTGAGGCCCTGGAAGACGTAGTCGAGTGGCACCAACGCGGCCTGGTTCCACTGGGCGCATCACTTACCGGCGATCCCCGCTGCCGACTCGCCGTGGGCGACTTCTTCGAACTGGCGGCCAGATCCGGACCCGCCTTGGACAGTTTGAGTCCGGGACGCCGATTCCACGCAATCCTGCTCGATATCGATCATTCGCCACGCCATGTACTGCACCCGCAGAACGCGGACTTTTATCAAAGCGATGGTTTGCGGGCGCTTACCTCGCATCTGCACCCAGGCGGTGTGTTCGCGCTGTGGTCAAACGATCCGCCCGATGATGACTTTTCGCTGATCTTGGAATCGGTGTTCGCCGCCACACAGGCTCACGTTGTTGAGTTTGCCAATCCTTATACCGGGGGCGTGTCCGCCAGTACGGTTTATGTAGCTCACAGCACGCGCTCGCCTGTAGATCCCTAATATTCTTATAATGCGCGATCCCATGGCTGCGCAATGGCATTTGCCGGCCTCGGCAACGGCTGCTGAAATAAAAACATCATGTATAAAATCTTCATTCGTGGCCGGGGCACAACGTCATGGATTGGCTGTCGCACCGCTCTAGCACTGTTTGGCGCTGTGCTCATATCGACAAGTGCGCATGCCCAGCCATGGCGCCTTAACAATGCTGTTGCCTTGCCGGATTGGTTGTCGTTAAGCGGCTCTTTTCGCCTGCGTTATGAGTCGCTGGACGAACAATTTCGGGCCTTTCGTGACGGCGGCGATCAAATATTTCTGCTGCGTACGTTGCTGCATGCTCAAGCCAAATGGGGAGCGATCACTTTCGGAGCCGAGTTGCAGGACTCACGTCAGGAACTTGCCGACGCTGGCACGCCGCTGAGCACCTCGGTGGTTAACACCACGGAACTGCTGCGTGCTTACCTTAACTGGCAAACCACATCGCTGGGCGGCAGTGATATCGCCAGCGATATGACGGTCGGTCGATTGACCATGGATATTGGTAGTCGCCGATTCGTCGCGCGCAATCGCTTCCGTAACACCTTAAACGCGTTCACCGGTGTCGATTGGTCCTTGAACTTGCAGAACGGGCAGCACGTTCGCGCTTTTTTCGTGCTGCCGGTCAACCGCCGGCCCGTGGCGCCCACGAAACTGCTGGCCAACGAAACTGAATTCGATGATGAACATACCGACGTTAAATTCTGGGGTGTGTATTGGCGTGCCGAGAACGTCTTTTGGGGAGATTCGGGCGAGATCTTCGTTTTTGGTCTGCACGAAGACGACAGTGCAAGTCTGGCAACGCGCAACCGGGAATTGATCACCATTGGATTCCGGTTTTTCCGTCCAGCGGCCCGGGGTAATTTCGATTACCAGATCGAAAACGCATTCCAGTTTGGCGAATCGCGTTCAACCGTCTTAGCGAGACCGAATCTGGATCACTTTGCTCACTTTCACCATGCGGAACTCGGTTTTACATTCGACAGCGCCTGGAACCCACGGCTGCTTGCTCAGTTCGACTACGCCAGCGGCGATGATTCGCAAAGCGACGACGACAACAATCGGTTTGATACGTTGTTTGGATCCAGACGCTTTGATTTTGGTCCTACTGGGCAGTATGGGCCTTTTGCGCGCAGCAACGTGATAACGCCGGGATTGCGTTTGCTGCTAAAGCCGACGGCAGCTACTTCGGCCTTCGTGGCGCATCGTGTTTATTGGTTGGCATCCGCTCGTGATGCATGGACCAGCGCGCGTGTGATTGATCCGAGCGGTAGTTCCGGCCGTTATCTAGGTCATCAGATCGACGTGAGAATGCGCCACGAATTATTGCCAGGCAACGTCCGCATCGAGGCTGGTGTCGCGCACTTGTTCAAAGGTGAATTTGCCGAAGATGCACCCAATGCAAACGATAATGGTGATCCAACCTATATCTACGGGCAGATTGCGCTGACGTTCTAATGGGTTTCGGGTTAGCCCGGTTGCATGCCGCCGGTAATCCTGAGAACCGTGCCGTTGATAAATTCGTTTTCGCACACGTGCAGGGCGAGCCTGGCAAATTCCTCCGGCGCGCCGAGGCGTTTGGGGAAAGACCATACGTTTGTTCAGGTTTGCCTGACCTGCAGCAGGCATGTTCGCGCGCAGGTTCTCAGTCTCGAACGCAGCCGCCGCTATCGTAACTACCCGAATACCATGTGGCCCCAACTCGTTTGCCAGCACATGAGTCAGTGAGTTTATGGCGCCTTTTGACGCAACATACGGTGCGGCACCCGGAATTAAGCAGTGATCGGCATTAAGTGACGACACGTTGATGATCACCCCACGGGTTCCCTCAGAGTTAACGGGATTGGCTTTTGCCATTTCCGCGGCGGCCAGCCGCACTGTGTTCAATGTCCCCAGCACGTTTACCGATATCGTCTCGGCCATATCCTGCAGCGAAGCGGGTTCACCTGCGGGAGATAGCAGAGGATAGGCACGGGTCAGTGCAGCGCAGTTGATCAGTATTCGAACGGGGCCATGCGCGTTGTTGGCCGTTGCAAAAGCTGTTTGGGTGGCGGTTTCGTCGGTGACATCACAGGGGACGCCCAGGGCATCGATTTCAGCGGCTTTCTCTGCAACGAGATCTGCGCGACGCCCCAGGATCGTTACCTTCGCCCCCGTAGCGCTTAAAAGTTCTGCGGTGGCAGCGCCGAGTCCGGTTGCGCCGCCGGTTACTATTGCCGCCATATCTGTAATATTCATGCGTACTCGCTTTCCGGGTGAAGTTCGTTGAAGCTCATTTTGTGCCAGGGCCTACACCGAGTCGGAGCCGCAGCCCTGGGCGATAAGGAGCGTCGCATTATTTTACCCCTGGCGAGGGGCTTAATCAGCGGGTCCCTTCTCCCCTTGCGGTCGGATGAGGGGTAACTTTAAGAAGACTCGGTGAAAAAAGCGCGGGAATTACTCACCGCTGCGCTTACAATTCTAAAATGACGTTTGATCTTTACACAGCCGACAGCAAAGAAACCCCTTACTGGTGGGACGCGGTGCCTCGCCCGTTTATACCGGAGCAAACGCCGCCACCCGAAGTCGATGTTTTGGTAGTCGGTTCGGGCTACACGGGGTTGTCGGCCGCGTTGCAAACGGCACGGGCGGGCCGCTCGACGCTGGTAGTAGACGCCGAGGAAGCCGGCTGGGGATGCTCAAGTCGCAATGGTGGCCAGGTGACGTCATCTTTCAAGCGTGGCCTTGCCGATTTGACCTCGAAGTATGGTTACCAAACCGCCCTTGACATTCGGCTGGAAGGGTATCGGGCCATCGACTATCTAGAAGATTTCATTCGCGGCGAAAACATCGATTGCGATTGGGATCGTGCCGGGCACTTCGTTGCGGCACATAACCCCCGTCAGTACGAATTACTAGCCACTGCCTTAAAAGATTTTCCGAGCGAGTTCAATGAGGCTGTGCATATGGTGCCGCGCGAAGAGCAAACAGCGGAAATCGGAAGTGAGCGATATTTCGGTGGTGCGGTATTCACGAAGCAGGCAGCCTTGCATCCGGCGAAGTTTCACGACGGCTTACTAAAGTCTGCGCAAGCACACGGCGTGCAGGTGATTGCACATTGCCGAGTCGAATCACTCGAACGCAACGGTGCCGGTTTTCGGGTCACAACGTCGAAAGGTGAGGTGCGTGCGCGCGAAGTAGTTATCGGCACTAATGGCTATACCGGTCCGCTTACGCCCTGGCAGCGGCGCCGTGTCATCCCGATTGGAAGCTACATTATTGCAACCGAAGGACTAGCGCCGGAGTTGGCTGATGAATTGGCGCCGAACGGGCGTACTTTCTCGGATACTCGCCGTGTCGTCTTTTATTATCGTTTATCACCGGATCGCACATCCATGCTGTTTGGTGGGCGGGTGGCCTATATGGAATCTGACCCACGCGTGAGTGCGCCGCGCCTGCACGACGCCATGAGTGCAATTTTCCCGCAACTCAGGCGTACCCGGATTACACATAGTTGGATGGGGTTCGTCGCCTATACGTTTGACGAGTTACCTCATGTCGGCGAAAACGAGGGTCTATATTACGCCATGGGGTATTGCGGCCTCGGCATTGCCATGGGAGCTTATCTGGGCATGCGTCTGGGTAAAAAATTGCTGGGCTCGGCCGAGGGAAATACGCCGTTGGATGTTGCCAAATTCAGCTCGCGGCCGTTGTACCACGGCTCCCCGTGGTTTCTGGCGCCTTCGATTGCCTGGTATCGAGCACTGGACCGGTTGCCGATCTGACAGTCGCCTTGTTGCGATACGCCGGTTAGCCCGGATATTGCAGGAGCGCAGCGGTCGTCCTCGTGCAATATCCGGGTTAGTTCTTATCCACCCGCATCAACAATGGTGGTAGAAACAGGAAGTCCGCCGCGAGGGCGAAGATAATCACAATCGACGTCAGCGCCGCCATTCTCGAAGTCAGTCCGAAATGCGACAAGGATAGCGTCACAAATCCAACCACCAAAACGATCGAGGTCACCACCAGCGCCTGACCGACTGTGGTAAACGCATACACCACGGCATCCGGACTGGCTAAGCGGTTTTCCCGTCGTGCCCGCAAGTACTTGCTCATGAAATGAACGGTGTCGTCGATCACGATTCCGAGGGTCATCCCCATGACCGGTGAGATGTCTACGCTCACCCAGCCATCGAAAATGCCCCAAACGCCAAAACCCATGGCCGCGGGTACCAGGTTAGGTGCGAGACTGACCAAGCCGAATTTTAACGACTTGAACGCAAGCACCAGCAAAAACGAAATGAGTATCAACGCCGCCGTTGTTGCGGTCACGATACTTATCGTGTTGCGCCGGTTGTTCTTGGCGAACATGAAGTTAACACCCGTGCCCGTGGCGGGGATCAGAGCGTCAGCATTATCACTGAGCCAATCCTGCACTCGTGTGGCGAATGCCATGATTTTGCTTGTCTTCATCCTGCTAAGCGTCACCGTCAATCGGATCGCGGACTTGTCGATGTCGATTTGATCGTTGAGGTCCAGTCCGTAAGGAAGCGACATCTCGTAGAGCAGCAGATATTGGGCATTTAATTCACGGTTCTCTGGCAGGCGATACCACGCCGCGTCGTCGCCGTGCAGGTTCTTGTTGAGTCGTTTCATGGTGTCGGTAAGCACATTGACGTGCACGACTTCAGGTTGTGCGCGCAACCAGGCGGCAAACCCATCGAGTTCGAGCATGAATTTCGGATCACTGATGTTGCCTGCCCGCGCCGCGAGTGAATAATGAATGGGCACAACACCGGTCAGATTCTCTTCGACGAAATCAGTGGCCACGCGGACGCCGAAACTCTTGTCGAACCATAAGAACGGATCTTCATTGGCCTCGTTCAGCGGCACGCATGCAATCAGGACGACGATGGCGATAGACATCGTCGAAAAAAGTGCCTTGTGGCGCGTGACGACGAATGTACCGAGCCTGCGCATGGCTGTGTCGCTGGCTACACCGGTGCCCCGCGGGCGAATCGGTAAAACACTCAGTAGCGCCGGCAAAAAGCTCAGCGACAAAACTAATGAAACCAGAACGCCGGCCGCGACTGTGCATCCCATCCAACGGTAAGGTGGCACTGAAGAGGCCAATAAGGTCAGAAATCCAAGCGCCGTTGTGACGCTCGCCAGCGCTATCGGCTGCAGGTTGACGCGCAGGCTCTCTTCAAGTGCGGCGAGCTTCGCATCGCCCCGCTGCAGGCCGTGGATATAACTCACCAGCAGATGAACACAATTGGCAACCGCTACGGTCAGGATGATGATCGGGGTCGCCCCTGACTGTGCGGTCAATGGATAGCCGCTGAATCCGCGCAGCCCCATGGCCGCGACTATCGAGAACGCGATGACGATTAGCGCTGCCACAGTCCCGGTGAAACTGCGCAGCAGCAGCATCAAAATGATGCTCATGAGGATAAAACTCAACGGCAGCAATCCCGCGGCATCTTTCTGTGCCGCTTCCGGAAACGACGCATCCAGGGCCGATTGTCCGCCCAGGTAAAAATCGATATTCGGATAGCGGACCGCAAGCTCATCCGTGAGTGTCGTCGCCGCCATGTAGGCTTTCATGACTGCGTCCGCCTTCTCCTCATCAGCCATCGTCAGCCGGACGTTGACAGCGGTCACATGGCCTTGTTCGGATACCAAGCGGCGCATGAGAAGAGGCTCGGCGAGCGCAATGTTGCGGATCGAAACCAGTTGCTCGGGCGTCAGTGAAGCAGGGTCCATCACCAGATCCCGGACAACGAGGTCGTCCTCCTCGGCTTCCGTATGTTGAAAATTGCTGATTGAATCCACACGGGTGGCGGAGGGCAGTTGCCACCCCTGTTCAGTCAGATCGACGATTACCTGCAAGGTTTCGCTGTTGAATACGTCCCCGGAATTCGGCGCGATGATGAATATCAGGTTGTCGGTTTTGGTGTAAGTTTTTTCAATGGTTTCGTGGGCAATCAACTCGGGATTGTCCGCGTCAAAAAATATCCGATAGTCCGGATAAAACGCGAGTTGACTGCTGCCGCTGGCCATCAGCCACACGGCAGCCACACTCAAGGGGATAATCCACCAGCGATAACGTATTACTCCGCGCGCAAAACGTTGTTCGAAATCAACCATGCAAATTCGAGCGTAGATGGCGGCGATTAACGCCGTGATCCATACAGCATCGTCAGTGCCACGCCGGCGATGATCAGCAATCCACCGGTACCGTGAAACAAACGCAATTCCTCGTGCAACAGCGGGACCGCCAGCAGAATCGCGAACAGCGGTTGCAGATAGCTGAAAATTGCTGTTTTCGTCGGTCCGACCACGGCAATGGCGTTATTGAAGAAGAGATTTGCCAGCGCCGATGCCAGGATCCCGGTGTAGAGGATCGCGGCCAATGGGGCAGCGGTTAATTCGAAAGTGCCGTAGAAACTCCTTTCCCACAAGTACAATGGCAGTAACATCGGCACGCCGGCGGCAATCAAGCACGTGAGTAGCGATAACGGGTGTAGCGGCAGACTGTAGTGTTTGAGCAGCACCATGTATACGGCGATGACCAGCACCGCCCAGGTCATGATGAGATCCCCGGGATTGAACGACAGCGTTTTGAACACTTCCAGCGAGCCTTGCGCAATAATTACGAGTACGCCCGCAAGCGAAAGTAATACCCCCACCAATTGTCGGCGCGATGGTTGTTCGGTCAATAACCACCATGCCAGCAGCAGGGTAGCGATCGGCACCAGCTGTGCGACCAGCGTGATGTTTATCGCTGTAGTGGTATGCGCGGAACCGTATAGCAAGGTGTTGAACCCTGCGATCCCCAGCGCCGACATGCCTAGCAATGCCTTTATGTTGGTCCGGATTGCTGCGCGGTCACGTTTAAGATGTTTCCAGGCGAAAGGCAATATAAACACCAACGCGACCGACCAGCGCCAGAACGCAAGGCTGATTGGGGGGATGTGATCGATGACGCCCCTGGCAACTACGTTATTGCCGGCCCAAATCACATTGGTCGCAGCCACGCCTGCGTAGGCCAGCATCTGGGTTCGAGTAGAGGTTTGCATGGGTTGGGCCTTCGCGGCGGCGCTATTGTAGCGCGCTTGAGCGCGAGCGCCGGGAAATTGTTTGCAATCAAGGTCGGATAAATCGTACAACCCACGGGTCTGTAGTATCGTAACGGTAGTTGATTTTCCCGATGGACCGGCCGCGATGAGCGATTCCGACAAATACGCTATCGACACAGTCAATGCTATGGAACACGACGTTTTCGTTGCCGTGTTCGGCGTTATCTACGAGGACTCGCCGTGGGTGGCTGGGCGTGCCTGGAACACACGACCTTTCGCCGATCTGGCGGCGCTCAAGGGGGCCATGCGTGAGGCAGTGAGCTCGGCCTCGCACGCGAGCCAGCTGGCACTGGTACGCGCTCACCCGCAACTCGGAACCAGTAAGGTTTTGTCGACGCATTCAACCAAGGAGCAGCGAGATGCGGGGATCCAGGCGGCTACCCGAGCGCAAGCGCAGGAGCTGCTGGACCTGAACGAACAGTACCTGGAGAATTTCCAATCGCCCTTTATTATCGCGGTCAAAGGTCTGAGCGTTGCCGATATAATCGCCAGTGCGCGTAGGCGCGTGAACAACGATGCGTCTAGCGAATTCCAAATCAGCCTTGCCGAGATAGATAAAATCGCAGAGTTTCGGCTTGCCGATCTCGTGTCTGACACTAAAACACGGATTCCCACACCCGCATGAATTCTGATGTAGCCTTGAATGTTGAGCGTCAGTTGCCGGACGCGGGGGCGATGCCGATCTACCTCGACCACCAGGCCACAACGCCACTAGCGCCAGCAGTGCTGGACGCGATGTTACCGTTTTTCAATGAGCACTACGGCAACCCGCATTCATTACAGCATCAATACGGCGCTGAGGCCGCTGCGGCAATCGAGGATGCCCGGGAACACATTGCCGACGCCCTCAATGTTGCCCCGGCCGAAATTTACTTTACCTCCGGCGCTACGGAATCCAACAACATAGTGCTGCAAGGATTAGCCGGGGCGGTGGATGAGCAGCATATTGTGAGTTGCGCGACGGAGCACCCGAGCGTGCTGAATGTGCTTGATATGCTGGCGACCCGCGGGGCGCGCATTACCTTAATCGATGTGGCAGCCGACGGACGTATCGATCTCACGCAACTGCAACGGACGCTGGCCGAATGTCCCACGCTACTTTCAGTCATGGCGGTTAACAACGAAACCGGCGTGTTTCAGGATCTGCAAGCCATTGGTGAGATGTGCCGCGTCTGCAATGTTCCGTTGCACTCGGATATCGTTCAGGGAGTGGGTCGAATCCCTTTGGATTTACGCCAACTCGGCATTTCCTTCGCGAGCCTGACGGCACACAAGATATACGGCCCAAAGGGGATTGGCGCGTTGTACGTGGCAGCCGAGCACCGGTCGGCGCTGGCGCCGTTATGTTTCGGTGGAGGGCAGGAAGGTGCCCTGCGTCCAGGTACCTTGCCGACACCATTGTGCGTTGGCCTTGGTGAGGCCTGCAGGCTCGCAGCAGAACGTCTTATCAACGACCGGGCACATATGGAGCACTTGAGAAACGCCTTTCTGGACACCTTGCGAAATGAGGTCGATGAGGTCACAGTTAACGGCAGCATAGAATATCGCGTTCCGGCTAATCTCAATCTCCAGTTTTCCGGAGTGGATAGTCAACGTCTGATGGAACTGTTACCGGATATCGCGATCTCGGCGGGATCGGCTTGCAGCCACGGGGAACCCTCGCCGGTGCTTCGAGCGATGGGATTGAGTCGCGAACAGGCGGCAGCATCTATCCGGGTTTCGTTCGGCCCCGCGAATTCTGAAGCTGCGGTGCAATCCGCGGCGCAGCGGATTGCGACGGCGGTCCGCACGGTGCGGGCTGATCGTTTAATTTAGCGAGGTAGCGGGAGAATAGCAGCGATGGCGAGGAGTACCTCAGACGTTGTAACTTTGAGTGCGACGCTACCTTATGCGGACGCGGCAGAACGGCAGTTCTGGAACGGTAGAACATTTGATGATTTTTTGTTGCGTCCGCAAAAAGGGGTTACCGAATCGCGCCGTGAAATCAGTTTGAGTTGCGAATTAACGGCCAAACTGCAGCTCGATCTGCCCATAATCTCCGCCAATATGGACAGCGTTACCGGTATGCGCATGGCGCGGGTTATGGCTCAGGAGGGAGGTATCGGCGTTGTCCATCGGGGATCGACGATTGAGCGCCAGGCTGCCAAAGTGGGGCAGGTAAAACGCAGCCAAAGCGCAATCATAGAAAATCCACTATGTCTGCCCATGGGCACAACCATGCGCCAGGCGCGGGTGTTTGCGCGCCAGAACAGTATCACCGGGATACTTATCGAGACCTATGCCAGCAGTGGGATTCTCGCCGGACTGTTATCGGATCGCGACATGCCGTGGCGCGCCGAAGGCGAGAATCAATGTGTCGAGGAATTCATGACCCCGATAGAAAACCTGGTTACCGAGAAACCAGGTATCACGGTCGAGCAGGCCGAGCGGATTTTGTTCGAACGGCGCATCGAGCGCCTTCCGCTGATAGACGACGAGCGGCGCATACACGGACTCATTACCCGCCGGGACATCCAGTTTTTGCGCGAGCGACCTTTTGCCAGTAAAGACGCAAAAGGTCGGTTGCTCGTAGGCGCGGCGATCGGTGTTCGCGGTGATTACCTGGAACGCTCGGCGGCGGTGCTGGAAGCGGGAGCCGATTGCTTTTTCATTGATATCGCCCACGGTCATGCCGACGTTATGGGTGAGGCCGTCGCGGCGATGCGCAAACATTTTGGTGACGTGCCAGTGATCTGCGGAAATGTCGCAACCGCAGAGGGCGCCATATTCATGAAGGACATCGGTGTGGACGCCATCAAGGTGGGAGTGGGTCCAGGGCGCGGCTGTCGTACACGATTGGAAACCGCAGCAGGCGTACCTCAACTGCAGGCGATTCGTGAGACCTGGCTGGCGGTCAGGGGCAGCGTGCCGATTATTGCTGACGGTGGGATCCGTGACGACAAGGACATTTTTCTGGCCCTGATTTGCGGGGCGTCGACTGTGATGCTTGGTAGTGCCTTGTCGGGTACGGACGAAGCACCGGGTCGGGTGATCGAGGATCCCGCGACGCAAATGAAGAAGAAAATTTATCGGGGCATGACGTCGCCCGAAGCGGTCTTCGAGGCGCTGTATGACACCGATGATGAAGCCGCCGTGGATGCGGCGTTAGAAACGCCAGCCGAAGGGCAGGAGATACAGGTGCCTTATAAAGGCAGTGTCGTCGATATTCTGCACCGGATCCGCGGGCACATTCGCTCCGCCGTCAGCTATGCGGGGGAGAATTCCTTATCCGCGACGCGGACGAAGATACTGTCCGACCCCTCACGTTATTTGATTCCTCTGTCCGAGGCCGGGCGCCGCGAATCCTACGAACGATGAATCGGGCTGTCGCCCACGCGAAGACGTAAATCGGATCGCAGCCTAGGGCTAGTCGTGTAGGAGCGGCGTACATGAGGGCACGTTACACGTCCTCGCCGCGATTGTCGGGCCTTAATTGCGACGGCCACGCCCGCTCTCATAACGCGACATGCCCAAGTTCTGGATTGAAATGGGTCGGGAACCTGCTGATCCGCATACACTGCAAGTTTCCGGTCGTCCTCCACCTCGACACCGTAGTTGCTCCAATGCGTGGCCGTCGGGAAATTCTTGTCCATAGTCAATCCATACGGGAGCGATTAACCCTTTATGCGACGACCTTGCACCCAGACGCAGGTGATGTTGCGGCGCTCCGTGTTGTAGATCATCTTCTGCAGAATGTCGTCCCCCTCATCGAGACCATCCCAGAGGATGAGATTGGTATCGGCTACGTTGGTATCGATCACTATTGCGTCGAATGCATAATCGTCCGCGAATTTGCCTGTTTTGAGATCGAGCGCCATTGCCCCCCCAGTGGTCGCCATCCAAAACGCTTCGCGAAAGTCGATCCGCGCACCCGGTGTGCCGCGCCGGTCGCCACTTACGGTGGGATCGACACCGTCCTCGACAGCGCGTGAGGCCGTGATCGACATCTGGCAGTTGTGCAAGATGCTCGGGCTTGCACCGCCGGCGATATCGGTGCCGACGCCGACATGCATGCCGCGATCAAGCGCGCGGCGGATCGGGAATACCGCATTAGAGAAATACAGATTGGCCAACGGACAGTGCGCGATGCCAGCACCGCGCTGCTGGATAACGTCCATGTCGTGGTCACTGATGAAATTGGCGTGCGCGAGGACTGCTTTGTCGCTGAGTAAACCGTAGTTGTCGAGGCTCAACGTATCTGTCATGCCACAGCGTTCGAGTACGTAAGCATGTTCCCAGTCGCCTTCGGAGCAGTGGGTATGCATGTGACAACCGGTCGCTTGCGTGATTTCGCCCAGCCCGTGCAGCATTTCGTCGGTGCAACTTGGTATGAACCTGGGCATGACCACCGGCGACACCAGTCCCTGCGCATTCTCAGAAGATCCACGCACGTGTTCGATGAAGGCTTGCGTCTCCTGCAGACCCTGTGCGGTGCTGGCGTCGCGATAATAGTCGGGGCACTGCTGCGGATCGTCCATGGTGATCTTGCCGACCAGCGCACGCTGGCCCCTCTGCAGACAGATCTCGGCCAGAATTTTTGACGCTTCCAGGTGAATAGTGCCGAAGTAAAGGGCCGTCGTGGTGCCATTGGCGATCAGTGTCTCGACCAGCGATTCGTAGATCTGTCGGGCAAATACCGGGTCAGCGTATTTGGCTTCCAGTGGAAATGTATAGGTTTGCAGCCAGACGTCCAGCGGGCGGTCCAACGCCTTGCCGAGCTGAGGCCACTGCGGCGCGTGAATGTGGGTGTCGATCAGACCTGGAAGCAAATACTGTCCCGGCGCCAGACTTTGCAGCTTGCCTACATCTTGCACCGCCTGCTTCAGCTCTTCGTTGCCGGCTTCGCCGCGGCGGGACACGCCGGCGATCCGGCCGGCGCTGTCGACGCCAACGACGGCGCCCTCCAGGGTCTCGATTTCGCCGAGAACCGGAGCGTGCATGAGCGTGCCGTGGATGGCGAATGCGAGATCATCGGCTTGCATGATTATTCTTCCTTGCTTGGTGGTGACGGCTAATAAACGACGGAATCTTTTGGTATTCTAGTTTAATCGATTTGTGACCCAAGCCCCCCAACAACGTCGGAGACTGCCATGAGCGGCGTGCTATTCAAGAACTGTCGTTATTTGATTACTAAGGCT
>CBDDBH010000006.1:0-11709 GCA_965225625.1 Gammaproteobacteria bacterium | reverse complement strand
GCGCACATTCCAATTATCAACGGTGCCGACGGGAAGAAGCTTTCCAAGCGGCACGGCGCGGTGAGCGTGCTGCAGTATCGCGACGACGGTTTTCTCCCCCAGGCGCTGCTGAATTACCTCGTGCGGCTCGGCTGGTCCCACGGTGACCAGGAGATCTTCACGCCGGCCGAGATGACCGAGTATTTCGATATCGAAGGTATTCATCAATCGGCCGCGACCTTCGACCGGGAGAAGCTCTTATGGGTCAACCAGCAGTACATCCAGACAATGCCAATGGCGGAACTCCGTGAACAGGCGGCGCCGCATTTCGTCGCGGCGGGAATCGATACCAGCGACAGCGCGAGGCTCGAGACCGTGATCGAGGCTCAACGCACCCGCGCGAAAACCCTGGTCGAGATAGCTGAGAAGAGCCGCCCGTTCTTCGGTGAACTCGACGCATTTGATGAGGGCGCCGCGAAAAAACACCTGCGCCCGATCGCGGGACCGCCATTGCGCAATATTCGTGAGCGGCTAGAAATCCAGAATCCGTGGACTCCCAACGCGCTCCACGCGCTGGTCGAGGAAATCGCCGCGGCACATGAACTCAAACTCGGCAAGATAGCCCAGCCATTGAGAGTCGCCGTCACCGGATCCGCCGCCTCACCGTCCATCGACGTAACCTTGCACTTGGTCGGCCGCGAACAATGCCTGAAACGCCTCGACAAAGCCCTTGCATACATCGACGCCCGCGCTGCGGCAGCTTGACAGCCGATCCCCCCCTCACGTAACCTGCGCCCGCTTCGGAAGGGCAGTGTAAGGACTTGAATCTAGGCGAGAAGCCCAGCTTTTTACCGGTTCAAGCATCCTCTATAATGGGACGCTAAGAAGCAAGGCGATCCGCTTTCTGCTTCAGCACATTCGACCTGCAGATGGGGCCATAGCTCAGCTGGGAGAGCGCTACAATGGCATTGTAGAGGTCGGCGGTTCGATCCCGCCTGGCTCCACCAATCCCGTCCCCTTCGTCTAGTGGCCTAGGACACCGCCCTTTCACGGCGGCAACGGGGGGTTCGACTCCCCCAGGGGACGCCATATCTTTCAGTAGGTTATACCGGCTCTTCGATTACAACAGTCCATTTGGGTAAGTATTAGGGAAAATATTGTAAGAAAGGCTACTCCTCGCGAACGAGCGGGTACTCGCAATATTTGATTCGTAATCAGAGTTAATTCAATTCGTCTTCTTGATGAATTACTAAATATTTCAATTCGTTATAAGTAATACGCCATCATTTTGAAAATCTTGTATCACCACTATGTCACCTCGCCGCCGAAATTCTGAGGGGACGGTGCAGCCAAAACGCCGACGTGCCGCGATCAAGGTGCCCAACGAGGCCGGTACCATGGACGCCGCGCGATGTCGAACGGTCATGGCCGCTGCCGCCGGTGCGGGCAGGGTTTGAAGCCCGCGTTTGCGCAACAGGCATCGGTGCTCCAGCACCACCGAATGGCAGGCAGGTTGGTGTGATGAAGTCAGGTTCTTCGGTGCGATGCCGGTTGAGTGGATAAGCGCGCGGGACATAACGCCCGGAATGACGCCTCACAGTAGCTGACAGGCCCTTTATGTCATCTTCCCGAAAAGACCTGCAAAATTGCGTCCATTGCGTCCTTCATCGATGCCGTTTGGGCTATGGAGCACCGTTATGGCTCCACGTTGTAGCTGTTCTAACAATGCCTTAGGTCCTTAAATTGACAGCTAAACCGGGTTCCGGTGGAGCCGGTCAATGGGTCAGCGTGCTTTAGGTCGTGAAGCCGCCCAGCCACCAAGATACCCGCCCCGTCGCGCATTCTTACTCAACGACGCGTCGATGCACACGCCGGACAACACCCCTTCGCTGGAAGCCGTCGTGGATAGATGGTTCCGCGATTCCCGCGCCGGCGCACCGAGCAGACCATACCTCGGTCCCGTCTTGCTTTCGGCAAGCGCCCGCCGAATCTGGCTTCACCGCACGCCACTTCATCCAGCGCACTGCTCTGGGCCACCCTTGCGGCAGACGGCGGTAGCGCGTTATCCGCGAGCAGGGCGTGCCGGTGGCTGCGGGACGATAGCCCCACGCGATGGCGCGGGCAACCCTGGCGCGCAGAATCTCATGACCCTGCGATGACACCTTATACGAAGTATTGCAGGCCCCTGTCGGTCTCGGTCAACGTGCGCCCCCGCTCACGTCCCGGGCGCTCGAATCATGGCTGAACCGGGTTCCCGATACGCGATAAATGAGTTTATCGCGCATGTGGAAAGAGTCGCGGATGGGACCCGTTGGCTTGAAGCACCAGGGGGGAGCCTCCAACGGCGTCGGCGAATTTCCTAAGTACCTATGGGTCTGAGCCTCACACTTTTCGCGCTACGCGCGAGCGGTGCACACCGCCCTGCCAAAGCCGCTCAACCCCGCTCCGGTTCGCGGGTCGCCTTGACGCCTCGAACCGTGTTGTTTGGGCTCGCGTTGCACTTGTACGTAGCAGTAATGTTGCGAGTGCCCTATCGCAAGATGTGTCCCGGTTGCGGCGTCACCTGCCCACCACCACTCGAATGCGGTAGCTACCCGTGGTTGTCAAGTTTCGAGATAGCGATGCGATCGCAGGTGCGCTCCTCGTCGTCCGCAACCGCCATCTCGGCCTTTTCCGCATCGTCTGCGACCGCCACTTTGGCAGCCGGCTCAGGCGTCGGCCTCTCGATCGCGGCGGTTATAGCGGTCTACGGCGCAACCTGGTCATCGCCACAGGCGCTGATGAGCATGCCCGCCAGGCAAAGCAATACTCCACGGCATGACAGGGCGTCCTCCCAGGCCGTGGGTGCAAGCGCCGGTGAGGTCAGGTGACTACCGGTTAATCCTCTTCCTCGTCGTCCGCGGCAACCGGCTCCGCCGGCGTCTCGGTCGCGGCGGGTGCGGTGGTCTGTGTCTCGGCCTGGTCTCTGTCACAGGCGCCGATGAGCATCCCCAATAGACAAAGCAGTACTACGCGATAGAGCATGATGGCTTCCTCCCAGGTTGGTCCAAGTGTAAGGGCTGATGATGTCAGATGGTTGCGGGTTAAGCATAACAGCGAAATCGTCTCGACCGATGTTTTTCGAAGGGCGTGTTGCCGCCACCAACGCGATTGAGAGTCTGCACAGCCAGGTGAAAGAGCATTCGAAACAAGAGCCACTTCGCCAATGGTGAAGCTGCTACCAAGCTGATCTGCTGGCATTGCGCTACATCACCGCGAAGTGGAAGAATCCACCGGTCGCTTGGCGCAAGGCGAAGGCGTAGTTCGCGATCCGATTTGGAGAACGATTTACCCTGTACGATTGATCAACCCAACTGGCTCATACACAAAATTCCTGACACCACCAATGCGTGGTAATTACCGTGGTCGCGCAGGTGAGGAGTTTCGTTCATGGGACCCGTCGGCCTGAAGCGATAGGGGGGATATCCCAACGCCGTCAGCGTTTGGCTTAAGTACCTATGGGTCTCGTTGTCTCACTTGTTGGGGCCTGCGCGCGAGGCGTCAAGGTCTGACACCCTGACGTTTCCGTACTCACCAGCCTCCGGCTGGTTAGCGTACGGGCATGACAACCTTCACTTGACGGGCGGGGTAATCCATGGATATTCGGTGGCCTTCAACGCACGCGAATATGCTGTGACAGAAAAGATCAGACCATAACGCCTCGAATAGTATGACCTTGAGAGTCCTCATCCCATTACTGCTGTCACTCTGCATCGGTACAGCCCATTCGGAGACCCTCATCGGGCATCCTCGCGTAGTGGATGCAGATACGCTGGCGTTCGACAAAGGGCGGGTTCGGATCGAGGGTATTGACGCGCCGGAAGCGAAACAAACATGCAGGGACGCCGCCGGCAAGGAATATCCGTGCGGGGAAGTTGCCACGGAAGCGCTGCGGGCACGGATCGGCTCGGACATCGTGATGTGTAGAGGGGATTCACGCGATCGGTACGGACGTTTGATCGGCGTTTGCTTTTTCGCCGACGGCATCGACCTCAACGGCTGGGTCGTGCGCCAGGGACACGCACTGGCGTACCGCACATATTCCACGGCGTACATTGACGCCGAGAACAAAGCCGAGGCCGAAGGACTGGGGATATGGGCCGGAGAATTCGTGTCGCCTTGGGCGTGGCGTCGTGGAGAGCGGCTCCCGCTAGCCGACTGCTGGTGACGGACAGCCACCAATCATCCCCTCCGACCTCCGCAAGCACTTTCTCTAGGAAGCGGCACAGCTCCCTTGTCGCTTCCTTGAGGTGCTGGAGCATTTGCGAATCACTGCTCATAGATCTTGACCCATTTCCGGGACGCCTTGGATCTGAGCATCACCGTTCTTCCCTTGATAACCCGGGAGGTCCAGGCGCACCTCAGTGGCAGCAAAATCGGCTCAAGCCTCACCGAGCAGCACCCCATCAATGATCTGTGCAATCCCGGTGGCATCCAGTCCACCAGCCGAGTCATCTCGAGTCTCAATCAACGTTCCCTCCGGGCCACCGCCGGCTTCATGCGGCAGGATTCCGTATGCAAGGTACTCCGCTCGTTTGCGCTCCCATCTGGTTCGATAACCCGGGTCATTGAGAAGTCCCAGGTGTTCCCAGTAGAAAGTAACCCCACTTGCGTGATCAGCAATCGTGAAGTCCGGATAGCGAACACGACCGTCCCCAAGAACGAGTTGCTGTTCGTACGAGTAATCGAGCCCTCGGCTGTGCAACTTGTCGGCTATTACCAATTCGGACTTTGACCTGACCAGGTCTCCTCTCTCGGTTCGGTGGATCAATCCTTCCTCTAGGAATCGAGTCGACGTTCCAACAACAACCTCTCGCGGCTGCGGATCTGAGAAGAGATTCGTCATACGCCGAGCAATCTCGGAGTACTCCTCGCCAGCGAAGCGGCGAAACTCCAATACTGGTCCCTGGTGTAGAACAATCATCCGGTCGCGATGTCGGGTGAGGGCGGTATATAGCAGCTCGCGAGAGAGGAGCCAGCATGGATTCGGCACAACAAGAACCGTGATGGCGAACTCGCTTCCTTGAGTTTTGTGAACCGTCAACGCGTAGGCCAGCTCGAGTGGGTTCCTGGCTTCGTCGCCAAACTCCCCTTTCCAGAATCCGTACTTGTGTCCGAGTTGCCCGGTGAACTCCACCTCCAGTTTCGACGGCAGCCCTCGCAGCTTCGACTTCGCCCCCTTGTACTGGCCAACGACGATCCCCAGGTCACCGTTCGCTAGGTATGCTTCCCCGTCCGTTGCGGGCCAGACGTCTCGCCGTTTCTGATTGACGACATTGATGACCTTATCGCCGTAGAGGATCTGTTGAGATCCAAAAGGCTTCGGAATCTTCCGCCCCCAGCCCTCCGCAACCGCCATTTCATGCCATCGCCGGCGGAATTGGTCTTGGATCGAACGGTTAACCTGCATATTGCATGAGTGAATAAATTCAGGCGGTTTTGTTGGCAAGTTGGCCGTTCAATCGATTGTCATCGGCGATTGCAGGGGCTGGTCTACTCATTCCCGAGTGGCAAGGACGTTACCGCAGTAATTTTTGCTGAGAAGTCGTTTTTCAGGCAAAGGTATCCATGCGTGTTTTCAACACGCGAATGCTTTAATCGTTTCGGGTTTATCCGGGTGCGAGTCGATTCGCGGCCAGGAAGTAGAGTTCCTTGTAAGGACAACCGCTGGCCAAAAGGAAACGGATACGGCGCGTATTTTTCAGGATCACGGCACCGATCCTGAACAGCTTTAAGCGGATGGTACCGACATAAGCGTTGGCCAGCTCGGTACCTTTCAATGCGATCCGCCGGATCGCCTCGATCAGGGTGTAGGCCAGCGAGGCGAGTAACAATCGGAACTGATTCGGCCACCAGTGTTGACAGGAGGTGCGATCGCCGAACATATCCAGTTGGTTTTCCTTGATGCGGTTTTCCATGTCACCGCGGGCACAGTAAAGCTTGTCGTACAGCTGCTTGGCATCGCCTTCAAGGTGGGTCACCACATAACGCGGATTGACACCGTGCTGCGAGTGCTCGATCTTGGCGATCACGCGACGCGCACCATCCCAGCTGCGGGCAGCGTATTGGAAATCGGTGAACCAGCGCACTTTATGTCCGGTGGCGGCAAAGCACGCCGCGGCCTCATCCTGCAAGGATGCCGTGAGCCGGTTCAAGCACTTATTCTTAGCCAGTCCGATGATGTAGCCGACCTCGTGATGATCACACCAGCGCAGCATCTTCCAGCGGCAAAAGCCACCGTCACCGCGGAAGATGATCCGCACCTTTGGCCACACTTGCCGCAGTCTTTTGACCAACAACGACAAAATCGCCCAGCTGTGTTTGGCACCATCGATGTTGCTCGGACGAAGATAGCTCACCAGCAACTGATGACCGCAGAATACATACAGTGGCAGAAAACAGTAGTGCCGGTAATAGCCGTGAAAGAAGCGACCGTCCTGTTCACCGTGTACCGGGTCATCGGTCGCATCGAAGTCCAGTATCAACTTTTTCGGTGCACGCTTGAACGAGGCGATGAACTGATCGAGCAGCACTTCGTGCAACCGCCAGGCAGTCTCCCGATCAGCCCGGTTCTCAAAACGGCATAAGGTCGATGCACTGGCCAACCATTGATCACGTTCCACTGCTGTCTGCAGTGCCACGTCTTGACGCAATCCGTCATGGTCGTTCAGGTCTTCATAGCCCAGCGCAATCGCATACAGGCGTTGCCGAACCAGACCCGGCACATCATGATCGCAACTCGCCTGACGGCGGGGATCCGACAGCGCCCGCGCAATCGAATCACTCAAACCCGTTAACCGATCTGCCTGCCGCAATAGCAACACGCCACCATCGGAAGTGATGTCGCCACCGTCGAATCTGGCTTCGACAATGCGGCGATTAACACGTGGAAATTCGAACGATCTCTGGTAACATTTCGTCACGGCGGTCCCTTCCTTTATTCGTTGTTAGCACTTTGAATTATATAGGAAACTACAGGACCGCCGTTTCTATTGGTGCAATTTGCAGGCTAGCCGTCTTCACATCGTTCCTAATCAGAAAAAAACGTGAACATCGTCGTGGAGTTCATTAGGGTCGCAACGTCTCTACGCGCGCATGACGGCCACGATCCAGAGCATAATCTAGCGCGCTTCCACCGCTGCTATGGAATAGGGAATGAGTAATGCTCGAAGAAGAAATCCAAATCGAATGCATCAGTGCCGTCACTATGTACACGGCTGATATGGCGCGTGCCGTCCGTTTCTACCAGGCGATGGGATTTCAATTGCGATACGGCGGTGAGGACACTCGATTCACCAGCTTTCATGTGGGTTCAGGATATTTAAATCTGATGTCCGGCGCCCCGCCTAAGGCTCATTGGGGGCGGGTTATTCTCTATGTCTCTGATGTGGAAGCCATGTACCAACGGGCGATAGCCGCAGGATTTGAGTCGGAAGGGTCACCTGCGGATGCCCCTTGGGGAGAGCGTTATTTTCACCTGCGAGATCCCGACGGTAACGAGTTGAGCTTTGCTCGGCCGATCGTCTAGCTGGAGCT
The DNA here is from genome assembly GCA_965225625.1 of Gammaproteobacteria bacterium. Classification (GTDB taxonomy): domain Bacteria; phylum Pseudomonadota; class Gammaproteobacteria; order JADZEE01; family JADZEE01; genus CBDDBH01. The sequence continues at coordinate 4,155 of CBDDBH010000006.1, read as the reverse complement.
ACCAGTAACGCTAGAGTCGTCACTAAAAGACCAAACTTGCCGCATTCGTTTACGACATCGCGGTAAACGTCTCAGCGTCAGAACCTATAGCAAAGTGATATTTCATATTGATTGCCTGCCGCCCTGCAGGCGTGGTAGTGGACTTTGTCGCATGCGGGCATAGTTAAATCTCCGCGCAGACTTTTTAGTCTTACCCTTTACAGATCCTTATTCACCTGGGCCATTTTTTGCCAGATCTGGTTTGTGACGACCGTCACAGATAGCGACGGCCGCTGTGCGCTGTATCACAAACATTATTTCGAATCGTAAAGTCGAAATCATTTGCGGACGATCTCCCGTCAGGCATATGACTCGGTCGACACGATCACGGAATACCGACATGCAACGATCTCGACAGCTATAGTCGGATCGAGTCCATACGATCGCATTGCTCGTGTTTACCGCGAAGCGGGTTGGGTAATGAGGTAGTCAATATTTCGCTAGGTGCGTAGCCGTTGACAGACCATCGGCTATTGGTCATCGAGGTGAGGTGAGATGGATTTAGATACTACACAGCAGCTTTATTGCGGCTATGACAACGAAGACGGGCTGTCGTTGAGCGGCTGCATTTTTTGGGCGGCTCAACATCTTCGATTGGTGTCGTCGGATGAGACCGGATTCCGTTGGCGTAACGCAGAAATCTGCGATTTGGCCGACAGGGTAAGGGTCAGCATTGAATACGATCCGGGCGTTCTTGATGAATCTACCGCAGAACGTGAAGGATACACTGTTTAAACGGTTTGAATATCTCGCTCGCCTGATCTCAGGTGCAGCTCTCGTCAAACTCTCTCTCGCCAATTAAATAAGCCCGCAAAAGCGGGCTTATTTAATTGGCGAGAGAGAGTTTGAATTACATCTATAACAGATTGGTATAAAAAGTAATTCTGTATCTGAAGTTTATCTATTGCCCCCAGAGTTGCCCCCATCACGTTTTACTGACATGTGCGCATGTCCATCGTCCTTCCCCGCCTCCCACGCGCGTTGACGGAAGATGTTCGTAACCCCGTGGTGGGGTGTCATTCACGAGAGCGGCGGGCGCCATCGCCGGCGAGTTTCTTCTGTGGCGGGTGTGGCATCGCGCGAGACGCGGTAAGACAGCTTCGGCGGATTAGCATTCCTGCTCAATGCCGCCGCACTGTAACCGGTTAAACGGCGACGTCTTGAATTCGTTTCTGCGGTGTGTTGGTTCACGGCCAAATCAGACCGTAGCGGGTTATCACTGAACATCGATTTCCATACCCGCGGCGTCAACTGCTCCACCGCACTATCCGGATGGATCGCGATCCGTTGCAGCACATCGACCAGGTAGGTATACGGGTTGATACCGTGCAAGCGACACGTGCAGAGCAAACTCTGGATGATCCCAACATGCTCGGCACCCACCTCCGTCCAGCAAAACAACCACGCCTTGCGCTCCATCGGGATAGGCCGAAGTGCACGCTCTAAGTGATTGGTATCAATGGCGACACTCGGATCTGATAGATAAATCCGCAATGCGCCCTCACGCTCACTCGCATAACCGACAGCTTTAGTAAACGGTTGGCTGGGTAATAAGTCCAGCCGCTGGCGTTGCCCATGCAACCAAGCAAAGAACGCATCCACCGCCGGCAAAGCATGTAAACCGCGAGGTCGCCTGCGTCGCCACTGCCTCCATTTGTTGCTTGCGGATAGTGGTCTCAACCGTATACAGCTGACCTATCAGTTCAGGCGCGGCATGGGCGCCTGGTGGGTCATCTGACAACGCCCGTTCGAATTGGCGTCTTGTATGGGCCCAGCATTGCGCGTGCACCACATCCTCGTGTTCAATCGCATAGCGGGCATAAGCCGCCGCACCATCCGTTAACAGCGTGCCCTTAAAGTCCAACAAGGTCTTCTCGATATGCGTGCGCGCTTTACTCGGCGCAAAGGTAAATGCGATTTCATCCGCCTCGCCATAGATCGGCCAATACCAGGCCGTTCTCATCCTTGCCTTTACCTGCGCGGCCCGCCTTGACCGGCGTCTCGTCCATCGCCAGCGTCTTCGATTGCAAGATATGCCGTAACAGCGCCAGATAAATCGGTTGCAGTAAGCCGCTCGCTTTCTTCACCCATTGCGTCAAGCTAGCACGCGATACCGTAATGCCATTCATCGCCAGTCGCTGATGTTGGCGATACAACGGTAAGTGATAGGCGAATTTGTCGACCAGCATCCCAGCGACCACACTCACATCCACCATGCTGCCGGGCCACAGACCTTCCGGCGCCGCAAGGGTAACGATTTGACCATCGCGCTTGCGCTTCACCACCGGCCGGATGTACTTCAATACCACATACGCCCCCGGCCGTTGCGCTAACCGATAGGTCACCTTCTCGCTAATCGATTCAAAGTCACCCGCCAGGTCTGCCGGTACCGATAAGCGGATGGTTTGGATCGGCACCGAGTCATCAAACCGCAAGCCTTGCTCGGTCACACAATCCGCATCACGACGCTTACCTTTGCGCCGTTGATACGTAATGGTTTCTTTCTCAACTTGCGCTGCCTCAGGCCGCTCTACGTTAAAGCCATCCAGTTGCGGTGGGTCCGGATTGGGCTCGATTAAACGCCGTTCAGACTTGCGGCCGAACAGTTGGCGTTTGAACCAGTCGAGTTGATGGGTGAGTTGTGCGACTTGCGATTTAAGGGCGGTGATTTCTGCTTGTAACATCGTCGCATCGAGGGGCGTTTGCAGTGTGACGCAGCCCTCTTTCATGAGCGTGAATTATAACGTTTGCACGCTTGAACGTCGATCGTTTTCAGGTAAATTAAAAACGCCTTAATCGACGCACTGAACGTAAGTCGATGCCTTCAATAATGCATTGCCATTCGCTACGTTGGAGCCGCTGTTTGACGTCGCTGTCCCAACGTACTTGGAACTGACCGCGCTCTAATCGTTTACTCCAGATACAATAACCATCTACTTCAAAGTACAACGCCTTCAGCAATGTCCGTCGGCGATTCACAAAAACGTACAACGCACCGTCGAGCGGGTCTTCGTTTAAGCCTTGGCGGACCAAAGCCGACAAGCCGTGAAAAGATTTACGCATGTCGGTCGGCGACCGGCACAACCAAATGCGCAAACCGCAAGGCGCTGACCACATCAGCGACGCGCCAACCGCAACACAATATCGGGGCCCAGGGTGACCTCGACATCCCAACCATCATTTGACGATGACCGTGGCGGTGATAACTCAATGAAGGGGATTGTTTGTGACGCGGTTTGCTCCGCCCCGGATAATGCCGACTTCCAGCGCGCAAAGGTTGAATAACCGATGCCGCGTTGCGCGCAAAAAGCTTTGACCGAGAGCCCACTTTGGGCTTGCTCTGCGAACAATGCTCGCCACGCGGCGGGTGTACGGCGCTTCCAGCGGGATTTGCGTTGTGGTGGCATGTGCCAGGCTCCTAACGGGACGGAAAACCTGGCAAACTAACTCACTGCCATTTTAAATCGGAATGACGGTCTGGTTTAACCGCTTACGCCGCACTGGCGGTGCAGTGGGGGGGGGTCTGGTGACTATCGTTGCCGCGGTGATTACCGGGGACCCGTCGCCCTGGCCACAGGGAAATCCTCTGAACGTATTTGGCGTACCAATACCCTCACCGATTGCGTCAAGTCAGGATTTCCACGATCTCATGGAAGAGGTGCATGATATCTCCGGGCACCTGTTCATACCTCTGCTTGCCCTGCATGTTCTGGGAGCGGCCAAACACGCAATGATCGACAAGAGCGGCATCGCTCGTCGCATGTTCAAGCCCACAAGCGGTGGTCGTTGATCGGCGATGCGCCCGACACCGCATTAGGTGCTGGACCGCAGGTCTATTGCGGGGAATGCCCTCGTCGGTCCAGCCTGAACCGACTCGATAGTTACTCGGACCGAACTACCAGCTCAGTACCGTTCGGGTCATGAAAGTGAAACCGCTGCCCCCGGGGAAACTGTAGATCGGATTTATGACGGTATCGCCCGCGTCTTCGACTGCTTTTAGTTCGCGCCCAGATCGTCAGCAGACGGCACCACCAATACGCCGGTGGCGCGACACGGGCCTCGTCAACACCGTCAAATCCACCCTCAACGCCGGCGATCGAGAAGCTGATATAGTCC
>CBDDBH010000005.1:0-83571 GCA_965225625.1 Gammaproteobacteria bacterium | reverse complement strand
CCGATCACGGCGGATGCGAGCGGAACGCTGACGGCCAACGCGACGACCAGCACGGGCGGTATTTTCATCGCGGAGCAGAGTGGCAGTCTGGCGTTGGGAACGGTGAACGCCGGCACGGGCGACATCGAGCTATCGGCGCCATCGGGATTCACGAACGCGACATCTGCGTTGACGGGTGCGAACTTGAAGCTGACGGCGAGCGCGTCGGGCGGGTCCATTGGCGCGACGACGGCGGCGAACGACATCAACGTGACGTTGACGGGGACGTTGACGGCGACGGCATCGACCGGTGCGGGCGGTATCTTCATCACCGAAACGGGCGACATGTCGGTGGTGAGCGTGAACGCGGGGACGGGTAACGTCGAACTGGAATCGACCATGACCATCACTGACACGGGTGCGGACAATACCGTGGTAGACGTGACCGGTGCGGCATTGACTATCCGCAACTCGACCGGCATCGGTCAGAGTGCGGCGGACTCGCTGAATCTGTCAGTGGACACGCTGAACGTAACTACGACGAGTGGTAATGCGTTTATCACAGAGGCGAATGGCATCGCGCTGGGTGTGGTGAATGTGATGGCCAACAGTCTGACGTTCGAGGCGATCCTGGGTGACATCACGGACACGACCGGCGACGTGACGGCGGGGGCGTTGAGTCTGACGGCAACGGAGAGTGGCAAGGCGATAGGCACCACGGGCACGCCGATCACGGTGGATGCGAGCGGAACGCTGACGGCCAACGCGACGACCAGCACGGGCGGTATTTTCATCGCGGAGCAGAGTGGCAGTCTGGCGTTGGGAACAGTGAACGCCGGCACGGGCGACATCGAGCTATCGGCGCCATCAGGATTCACGAATGCGACCTCGGCGTTGACGGGTGCGAACTTGAAGCTGATGGCGAGCGCCTCGGGCGGGTCCATTGGCGCGACGACGGCGGCGAACGACATCAACGTGACGTTGACGGGGACGTTGACGGCGGCGGCATCGACGGGTGCAGGCGGTATTTTCATTACCGAAACGAATCAGATGGACATCGCCAGCCTCAATGCTGGCAGCGGTGCCTTGGAACTCATCACGAGCGCTGGCGACATCACCGATGGCGGAAGCGGTACGGTAGTTACCAGCGGCACCTTTACCGCGAACAGTGCCGGAGCGGTCACGTTGGATAACACCGGCAGTCACAATATCGCGACATTAGGCACCAGCACATCGGCAACTACGTTCACGCTCGACAACAACAATAATAATTTGACAGTCGCGGGCAACCTCACGACCACCAACTCGGCCGTTACACTGAACCTCGGTACGGGTAATTACACCCATAACACGAACATCGATATCAATTCGGGTGCCGGCGACATTACTATTACCACCGACTCGGTGGTCGTTGCCGCAAACAGTGGTGACAATGCCTTTATCACCTCCGGCACGCTGCATCTCAACCCGGCCACGACCGCGACGGCCATTACGCTCGGTACTGGCAACACGGCTTTCGACATCGAGGGGACGAAATCCGGCGAAGAGTCTTTCGCCATCGCTGGCGGCGTCACCGGCACCCTAAAGATTGGGCGTAGTGATCACAACACGACGCTAACCTTCGACAAAAACGTCAGCTTCGGTACCGCGACCGTCCAATTGCAAGCGGGATCGTTGGTCGACGGCGATGGTGAAACGACAGCGGGGACCCTGTACCTGGATGCACGTAATGGCTCCATCGGCACCAGTGCCAATCCGATGGAACTAGATGTAACAACCCTCGACGCAACCACCACGGGCGGCTCTGCCGGGGGTATTTTTGTCCTCGAGGCCGACACGCTGATCCTCGGCAACAATTTCGATGTGACGACGGGTGCTATTGATACGGACATCGAGATAACCACGACCAAAGGTAACCTGACGACGGCAACCGCGGTCAAAACAACCGGCTCGGGCGCGGCGGGCGCCGGCACTATCCTGTTGGATGCGGGCGGCGTGCTGACCATCGATGATTTTGTAACAACTACCGGCGACGGAGACATCAGCTTGAAGTCGGGCGCGACGGCGACCATACGTACCGTCGCGAACGTCGGTATCACGGTGACGGCGAACAGCGCCAATGTCGACGGAAAAAATAACCTGGATGTCTCGGTCGTCAATGGCGACATCCAGGTCGACACGGGCAAGAACGACATACTGTTACTACAGGATGAGACAGGGGCCAACCGGCGCTCGCGTCTGATTAGCCTTAACGGCCAGTTAGATAACAACAAAGGCGACACAATCATACAAGAGGAATCAAACGACACGGCTGGGTCGCCTGCGGACATTCAACAAATATACGGCGCCGGCACATCGCTGACCTTTCCGGACGGCACCACCGTTGCCATCGGCGACGATGCCACCCTGCGACGTTGGGATGCAATCTTCACACCTGGAATGAATAATGATGCACCGATCGAGATCGTTACGGATTTGAAGATAAATACTAATGCCCTCGTCGGCCCGGTTCTCATAACCGGTGATGGATCCGGCGGTACCGGTCTGCTAGGTGACGTTATTTTCGATATGAGTGCGACTTTCACCGGAGATCAAGACCTCACCATTAGCGCCGTGTCGATCTCCAGCGCAGACAACGTGGTCGAGACGCATGATTTTGTCACCGGGCTCATACACGGTGTGCCCATAAATTTAGGCGCAACAGGGGCGAGCGTCGATGGCGTCAACAGCCTCGGCACGCTGACGCTCACGACGAACGGTGGTATCGGTACACGGACGGATAGTCAAGGAACGGCACTTGAGCTTGCGATTGCCAATATGGGCACTGTGGTAATCCCGTCCACGGGCGGCAACGACATCAATATCTCCGAGGAGTCGGGCACCGGAGGCACGATTGCGCTCAACATTGGTACCAAAGCAGTCGCGGTCGGCAATGTCACCTTTAGCTCGACCCTGCGCGATCTCAGCATTACTCGCATCAACGCCGGCACCAACGCGGTTAACTTACTCGCGAGCGCCGGCTCCATCAACGACGATGCCGACGACGTTCTTGCCGCGGGTGACGAAGATATAATTGGTGGCACGGTCACGCTGACCGCGAGAGATGAAATCGGCGGTGACGACGGTACCCCTGCTGGGACCGACGGGCAGGAAGCGCTCGAAATCGCTTCGACCAGCCTGAACGTTTCGACCACCGGTACGCTCGCTACCCACCAAATCGTGCTGCGTGAGACCGACGGCACGACGCTGACCCTTCTCGAAACGTTTGAAGATCCTATCACCGTGATATCCTCCAGCGGCGATCTCATCGCCGCAGACGTTCATGCGGGGAGGACAACGCCAGACAGCGTGACGCTGACTGCAAGTACCGGCGCTATTCAGGGCACTAGTGGCGGCGCGACGGACGTCACCGGCAATGCGGCGATCTTGACGGCCGCCAACGGCATCGGTGCAACGCAAACGCTTACAACCGCGGTCAGTGGGCTGATTACCTTCAGCAATACCGTCACCGGTGGCATCAACCTTTCCGATAGCGGCGGCACCAGCACCACCTACGCGGGGACCAACAGCGGCCTAACCACGAGCATTATCGATAGTGACAAGACCGGGTTCACAACCGGAGGCACGATAACCGGTGGAAGTGGGCTCCTCGCGATTGTCGCGGATACGGTAAACATTGCCCACACCATCAACGCAAGTACCAATAACGTATACATTTCGCCATTTACTCTACTCACCCCCGTCAGCCTCGATGGTGCGTCTACCCTCGATCTCGAACAGGCGGAATTAACAAAAATTACCGCGGGTCGGATCTTCATCGGCGAGGATGTCGGAACCACTATTCGTGCTGGAGTCGTGACGTTACCCGGTACCCTCGACGTCGATGTCGGCGCCCAGAACCTCACTATTGCCGGCACTGCCATTAACGGCGGCGCTAAGACGCTGATTACAACTGGCAACGTCACGCTGAATAGTTCGGGAACGGTGAACGGCAACGCCGCGGTGGTCACCGACATCAAAGCTGGCAGCATCAACATCACAGCCGTCAACGGCATTGGCGCAACGCAATTCCAGACCGATACGGCCAGCCTTACGGCCAGTAACACCAGCGTAACCACGGGCAACATAAACATTTCCAACGCCCAGTCGCTCAACCTCACCGGCGCATCGGTGAGCAATAGCAACGCAACGGGCACCATTCAGATCGATGTGACCGGCGCCACCAGCGACCTGACGATCAGCAACACCGTTACCGGCAACAGCAACATCACCCTGAGCGCCGATCGGCACATCATTTTTGCGCAGGGAACCGGCGTTACGGGTATCAGTACCCCATCGGCTACCGTAACCCTGAACGCTAATCTAGACGCAGCATTGCCCAGCACCACCGGCGCTATCCAAGGCAACCTAAACGTTGCGACGGACGTGGCGTCAGCGATTCTGTTCGCGAATGCGGCGGAAGGGATCGGTTCAACCAACGCCATCGAAACGACGGCCACAGTCGGGGTTGGTCCGATCAATACCAACTCGGGTGATGTGAACGTCGTGAATACGGGTACCGTTCAGATGTTCGGTAGCAATGCCGGAGGCGGTGCCTACAATTTCACGGTACTCGGTACCAATAACAGCCTGCTTGTCACCAGTCCTGTAAACGCCAATACAGGAACCGTGACCCTGACGGCGGACGAACTCAGTATCGGCTCCACGGTGACCGGCACCGGCGTTACGCTGCAAGCGGTCGACGACCTTCAGCCAATCGAGATCGGACTTACCGCTAAGACCGACGGGACAGTCCTGGGTATCACGGATCTCGAACTGCTGAATATCAAAAGCAGCGCCGGTTTAACCATCGGTAATGCCACCAGTGACGGCGGTATCACGGTGGTCGGTGCCGCTACTGCGTTGAAGACCGATTTGACGGGCGGAACGCTGACCCTGCAGCAAGACGACGCGAATATTCTGGTCAATGCCACGCTCATCTCGCCAGTGGACACCACACTAATTAGCGCGACGTCGACGAAAAACGGCATCTTCTGGGGTCCTGCCGGTCAGGTTAGCGCGGCCGGTAAGAACGTCACACTGACTGCGGCTAATCGGCGGATTTTCGGTAACGGCACAGCATTTACCAATGTCGTCGCGGGATCGCTGAACCTCACAGCGAGCACCGGCATCGGTCCCACGAATGCGCTGGAGACGGCCGTGGCCGGGAAAATCACGTTCTCGAACACCGGTAGCGGTAACGTCCAGATCACGGACAGCGGCGCCGCCGGAACGAGCTACACGGGCACCAACAACAACGCGCCGATTACTCTTATAGACGCTGACGCGACGGGTATCGCAGTGGCCGCGGGCGGCATCAGCTCGGGTGGTAATCAGGTGATCACGCTGCGTGCAAACGCGCTGGACATCGCCAATTTGGTGAATGCAGGTACTTCGGACGTGCACCTGCTACCGAACTCCGCTATCGCAGGTACCATCGGTGGTGTGGGCGCCTTCGATCTGACGCAGACGGAATTGACGACCAACATCACTGCCGGCCGAATTTTCGTCGGCAAGGATTCCGCAGGGACGATAACCGGAACCACCTTAAGCATTGATTCCGCAGTCAACGTGGGCTCACAAGAATTGATATTGACCGCGGGCACAGACCTGACGATAAAAAACACGTTGTCAAGCACTGCAACGCTTACTCTCGAGGCGAATAACAATATCGGTTTCGCGCAAGGTGTGAGCGTAACGGGCGTGTCTACAACGGGCACCGTCAACCTGACGGCTGACCGCGACACTAGCACTGCGGGCGCAATCACAGGCAATGGCAATGCCGCCACCGACGTGGCAGCCGACACATTGAATGCGAGCGCGGCTACAGGGATCGGCAGCGCCACTCCGATCGAAACGGCTGTCGCGACCCTCTCGTTGACGAACTCGACATCGGGGGCGGTGCGCGTCGATGAAACCGACGCGGTGTCCGTCAGCGGTACCAACAGCAACGGCGCGTTCGACGTCGAAGTCACGGGTGCGGATCAAGTACTCACCGTCAACGGCAGCAACATCAGTGCGCAGAGCGTTATCCTGACGTCCGATCAGATGACCGTTACGGGCACAGTCACTAGCACTGCCGGCATCACGGTGCTGGCTGAGAATCCGACGGCCCAAAGCATTGAAATCGGTGTTGGCGCAGCTGACAGTGCTACCGTACTCGGTCTGCTCGACACCGAACTGATGCAGTTCAAAGGCGCCGGTCTGACGATTGGCAACGGCAGCCACACCCAAGGCATCACTGTCGTCGGCGCCGCTAATACGTCCGGCTTGTCGAGCGGCACGCTGACGCTGCAACAGGGCAGCGGCAACATTGCGGTCAACACCACTCTGACGTCACCGATCGCGACCACACTCACGACTGCAAGCGGCGGCATCAGCTTTGACCCGGACGGCGCTGTCAGCGCGGCGGGACAGACCGTTACGCTGACCGCCACCGGCGGATCGGTCACCGGCGATGCGGCGACCTTTACCAACGTGACTGCGGGCACTCTGAATGCAACTGCGGGCGGCACGATTGGAACGTCGACCGATGCGTTGGAGACGGCGGTATCGACGGTCGTCGCGAGCGCCAGCGGCGCGAACCTGAACATCAGCAACACCGGGGCCGTGACAGCGACGTTGACCGCGAACAGCGGCGATGCCGATTTTCTCAATAGCGGCACCTTCATCACAGGTGGCGCCCTCAGCGCCAACAGCATTGACATCACCGGCGATAACACGGTAACGATAGCGCACAACATGACCACCGACGGCGCGGCCAACGTCGGTGCGATAACGCTCACGAGCACTGGTACCGGGACCGAACTGCAACTCGATCCGATGACGGCGGCCGACATCACGCTAACGACGGCCAACGGCAACAACCTTGTCTTGTCCTCCGACAAGTTGTTCGTCGATGCTGCCCCTGTGGGTAGCGACGGGGACGGCATCGTTGTCTTCAATATCAGCGGCGGCATCCCCATCGATGTGGGGGCCGCTACAGAAATCAACCTCGGCGATCAATCGCCGTTGGGTGGTTTTCGCCTCGACGATGCAGAAATGGATGCGCTGGTATTCGCCGGCTCGTTCGCGATCGGCACCGGGACCACGACCGTACCCATCATCATCGATAGGGCCACCGCTTTCGCTGGGACTAACGTGACGCTCACAACGACCAGCACAGTTAACGACGCCGACATGGGAATCGCGCTTGAGACCAGCGGCACCTTGACCATCACGGCGTCTGGCGCCGGTACCACCAACCAACTCGTCACTCAGGTTGGCTCGCTGGCACTTTTCACGGGCGCAAGCGACATCAGTGATACTGGCGGCCTCACGCTGCTTGATTCAACCCTCACGGGACAACTGGATCTGACGACGGTCACTGGCGGCTTGGCGCTCGACAATCTGAACGCGGACAAGCAGACCGTCAACATTACGCTGGGCGGTGCGCTGACTGACAACAACGGCAATCTGAACAACCTGACGGCGGCGACTTTGAACATCTTGGGCGCCCAGAACGTGGGTTCGGGTAATGCGATCGAGACGATTGTCGGAACCATTGGCCTGACAAGTGCAGTGACTCAGATCGACAACACCAATGCGGCTGGCCTCAGTGTTACGGCTTCGACTCTGACCGGAGCGCTTACTCTTACCAACAAGAGTGGCGACCTGACGATCAGCAATACCGTCTCGGGCAGCTCTACAATCACATTGCAGGCCGATCGTCACATCATCTTTGCGCAGCCTGCGGCTACAACCGGCGTCACCAATGTCGCGGGCAATATAGAGCTAACTGCGGATCTCGACGGCAACAATACTGGCGCTGTCCAAGGCAACGCCAACGTTGCAACAGATGTATTTGCGGTTTTTGGGCTTGATGTGGCTGCCGCCGAAGGTATTGGTGATGCCAACCCACTAGAGACCGTGACTGGGTTTACGCGCTTTACCAATACGACGTCGGGCGACATTAATCTCATCGATACGAACGCGGGCGCTGTATTAGGGGAGAATCGCACGGCGATTGCGGGGTCGAACACTGGGGGCGGTGACATCTTATTCACCAAGCCGGTAATCGAAGGCAGAATCTGGGTTTTCAATGCCCCCGGCGTTGCCGCGGGCGTGGATGCAAACACCGGCTCGGTCGTGTTGACGGCCGATAACATGCAGATCGACGCGGATGCATTCGTCGAAGGCAACGGCGGTGTGACACTGCAGCCGTTTGACGACACCCAAGCGATCCAGCTCGGTCTGGGTGCCATCAACGACAATCTCAACGGCGCGGCGGGTGTTAATGGGTTTGGCCTCACGAATGTGGAGCTGGCCAACATCAAGAGTTCAGCCGGCGTGGTGCAGATAGGCAACGCGACGAGCGACGGCGGCATCACGATTGTTGGCGCGGGGAGCCTGTCAGGTCTGAGTGCGACGTCGTCTCTGAAGCTGCAGCAGGACACGGGCGCCATCACGGTCAATGCGACGCTGACGTCGCCGGTGGCGACGACGCTGACGACGGCGAATAACAGCATTGGCTTTGGCGCGGCTGGCGCAATCAGCGCGGCGGGTCAATCGGTGACGCTGAGCGCGGCGGCGGGAGCGATCACGGGTGATGTGGCGAATTTTACCAACGTGGTTGGTGGCTCGGTGACGCTCACGACGAGCACCGGCATCGGTGCGACCAATGCGCTGCAGACAGCATCGACTGGCAATATCGCTTTTACCAACTCGACCTCGGGCGTGGTGCAGATCAGCGATAGCGGTGCGGCAAATACGACATTCAGTGGTACCAACAAGTCTGGCGTAGTCAATCTCGCCGATGCCGATGCGACCGGTTTGGGTATCGCGGCAGGTGGTGTCAGCTCCGGTGGCGCCAACATCACGTTGCGCGCGAATGCGCTGGATATCGCCAATTTGGTAGACGCCACCGCGGCAAACGTCTACCTGCTGCCCAATACCGCCAGCACGGCTGTTGCCATCGGCGGCGCCGGTACCGGTTTCGATCTGACGCAGATCGAACTGACCACGAACACCACCGCCGGTCGGATATTCATTGGTGAAGACGCCGCGGCGACGGTGACGGCAGGGATTATTACGCTCGGCAGTAATGCGGCAGTCGACGTCGGTACCCAGGATCTGACCATCTCCGGCGCCAGCATCGTCGGAGGCGGTAACACGCTGACGAGTTCTGGCAACATCACGTTGCTCTCAACCGGCGACATCCAAGGCAACGCGGCGGCCACTGCAGACGTGGCCGGCGGCACGTTGACCTTGACTGCGGCGACGGGATTGGGCTCCTCCACGCAGTTCCAGACGTCGACGACGAAGCTGACGGCGGACAACACCGGTGCTTCCGCGCTGAACATCAGCAACGATCAAGCGCTGAATCTCGACGGCGGCACGACCTCGTCGGTGACGAATACGGGCACAGGGCCGATCCAGTTGGACGTCACGGGCGCTACGAATGACCTGACGATCAGCCAAACGGTATCGGGCAGCAGCAGGATTACCCTGCAGGCTGATAACAACATTGTTTTTGCGCAGGCCACCCCGATAACCGGTGTCAGCACCCCCAACATTGTTGATCTGGTTGCGGATCTCGATGGCAAAGGAACCGGCGCCATCCAGGCTAGCGCCGCGGACGCGCTGGATGTGTCTGCGAGTACTCTTTTCGCTGATGCCGCTCAGGGAATTGGTACGACGGCGACCCCGCTTGAAGCAACGGTCATAGGGCTTGCTTTCCGCAACACGACCTCGGGTGATGTGGTATTAAATCCCAGGGATCAGGCGAGCCCGCCAGCGATTTTCGGCTCTAATGCTGGCGGCGGCAATATCGTAGCCGTCTACGACAATGCCGACACTAACGTCCAGATTTTCCCGGGGTCAGCTGTTGCTACGCCCTGGGGCCTGGGGAACGACGGACTGAATGCAAATACCGGCAGCGTCACGCTGACCGTCGATCAAATTAGGATTGACGCACCGATTGCCGGAGCCGGCGTTACTATCCAGCCATTTGAAGACCTCCAGGCCGTGGAGATTGGACCGTTGGCAGTAGATGGTGCCGCATCTCTGGGAATTACCGATTTGGAGTTAGCACGGATCTCCAGTTCCGCTGGGCTGACCATCGGTAATGCCACTAATGACGCCGGCATCACCATACGCACAGGTGTTAGCGACGCAAAGGGCCTCACGGGCGGCACGTTCACGTTGCAACAAGACACCGGCAGCATTATCGTCAATGGAACGTTGATTTCCCCGGTGGCGACGACGCTGACGACGGCCAGCGGCAGTATCAGCTTCGGTGCGACGGGCGCGGTTAGCGCCGCGGGTCAGACGGTAACCTTGACCGCTACAGGCGGGTCAATCACCGGCAACGCAGCAATCCTAACTAACGTCACTGCCGGAACTCTCAATGCAACGGCGGGCGCCGGCACAATCGGCACCGCGGCAGATGCTTTGGAGACAGCGGCATCCACCATCGTCGCCAGCGCCACCGGCGCGAATCTCAATATCAGCAATGCTGCCAATACCACGGCGACGCTGACCGCGAACAGCGGTGATATCGATTTCCTTAACAGCGGCACGTTTATAACCGGCGGCGCGATCAGCGCGAACAGCATCGACATTACCGGTAACTCCACGGTAACGATTGCACATAACCTGACGACCGACGGTGCCGCGACTCTCGGTGCCATTAGACTGACCAGCACCGGCGTGGCATCGCAAGTGCAGCTCGATCCCATGACGGCTGCCGATATCACTCTAACGACGGCCAACAGCAACGACCTCGTCTTGTCAGCCCCGGATCTGCTCATCGACAATGTGCCGGTCGGCACTGACGCCGATGGCGTGGTCATCTTCGCCATCAGCGGCAACGTCGTGCTCGACGAGGGCGCCGCGACTCAAATTAACCTGGGCGATGAGGCCCCGGCAGGTGGTTTCAACCTTAACGACTCTGAGATGGATGCGCTGGTATTCGGTGGTTTGCTCGGGATTGGCAGCGGCACGACGACCGCGCCAATCGTGCTTGACCGCAAGACAGCATTTGCCGGACCGAATCTAACGCTTACGACGATGAGCACGGTCAACGACAACAACATGGGTCTCGCGCTGGACACGGCTGGCACGTTGACCATAACGGCCAGCGGCGCAGGTACCGGTGGCAATCAGTTTGCCACTCAGGTCGGCATGTTGATGCTGACGACGGGTGCGAGCAACATCAGCGACAGTGGCGGTCTAACGTTCCTTGACTCGGTGGTGACCGGACAGTTGGACTTCGCTACCACCGGTGGTGCGTTGCTCCTCAACAACCTGACGGCCGCCGGACAGACGGTTAATTTCACACTCGGCGGCGCGCTGACCGATAACAACGTGGCGACCACCAATGTGACGGCGGCGACTCTGAATATCTCCGGCGGCCAGAGTGTGGGCTCCGGTAACTCGTTAGAGACTACGGTGTCGACTTTGGGTCTGACCACGGCGACGACCGAAATCGACAATACCGGTGGTGGAATTTTGACAATCACCGATTCATCGCTTGGCGGCCCCCTGACGCTGACAAGTGATGCAGGCATTTCATTGAATCGCATCAACGCCGCGAGTCAGACCGTGACCCTGACGCCCGGCGGCGCGCTGACCGACGCTAACGGCGTAACCGATAATGTTACTGCGGGGACCCTCATCGTTCTCGGCAATCAGGCGGTGACGGATCTCGAGACTACACTGGGTAATCTGCAACTGACCACGGCGGCGACGTCAATCACCGATACCGGTGGTGTGACCTTGCTGGATTCAACCGTTACCGGACAGCTCGACCTTACGACCACCGGCGGCGGTCTCGCGCTCGATAACCTGAACGCAACCGGTCAGACGGTGAACATTACCCTGGGTGGTGCATTGACCGACAACAACACTGGCACGGTGAATGTCACGGCAAACACATTGAATATTGGCGGCGGCCAGAACGTCCGGCGCCGGTAACTCGCTGGAGACGGTGGTTTCGACCTTGGGTCTGGTGAGCGCGCAGACCGAGATCGACAACAGCGGCGGCCTGCTGACAGTGACGGATTCGACGCTTACCGGTGCTTTGACACTGACAAATACCGCAGGCATTGCGTTGAACCGTATCAATGCAGCGGGCCAGACCGTGACGTTGACGCCGGGAGGTGCTTTAACAGACCTCAATCTCGCAACCGATAATGTCACGGCGACGACATTGATCGTTTTGGGCAACCAAGCGGTTACGGACATCGAGACGACGCTGACCAATCTGCAACTGACGACCGCAGCGACGTCGATTATCGACACCGGCGGCGTAACGATACTTGACTCCACGCTGACGGGGCAGTTCGATCTGACCACCGTGGGTGGCGGTTTGGCGCTTAACAACCTGACCGCAACCGGTCAGACGGTCAATATGATCATTGGCGGTGCAATCACGGATGTGAACGCTGGCACCAACAACGTCAGCGCAACAACCCTGAACGCGAGCGCCAGCGGCGGCATCGGCTCGGCGGATGCGCTCGAGACGACGCTGACGACGCTCAATATCACCAACGCCACAAGCGGCAATATCGGCATCCTCGAAAGCGACGGTTTCACGGTTCAGAATGCGGACCTCACCGGGGCCACTGCGGGCACGGTTACCGTCTCCTCGACGACCGGCGACATTGCCCTGATGAATGACGCCATTAACGGTAACGGCGGTCTCGTCACGGTGAACGCGCTTGGCGGCAACATCACCGATGCGGATAGCGGTACTACGGCCAGCGTCAGTAATCCTGGCAACGTTACATTGATGGCGACGGGCGATATCGGTGCTGCTGGCGCCGGTAACCTCATCGACGTCAACGTCGGCGGCACCCTCACCGTTGCCGCCACCGGCAGCAACATCTTTGTAAAATCGCCACTCAATAACCTCACGGTAGCGGCCATCACCACGGGTGCGGGCGCCGATACCGTGGTCTTGCAGACCCTGGGAACGGCCAATTTGATTTTGCCGTCGGGTCTCGTATTCACAAATACCGCTTCCGATATTTTCGATCTCGACGCAGCCACCGGCACGGTGGATGTTCAGACCAGCCTGGTGCTGGGGTCCCTGGACGCCGCAACCGCAGGCGGCCTAGTCGCGCTACGCGAAAACGTCACGACCTCTGCCGCGGCGGGCGTAGTAACGACGGGCAACACTCTTCTTGACGGTCTCAATATCGTGACCACGGGTGGTGGCGTTGTGACCTTCAATGGTGGGGTCGACCTACAGACCGCGGCGACCGATGTCGATGCGGCAGGCACCATCACATTCGCCAACGTCCTTGCCTCCACGGGCGGCGCTGCGCAGAACCTGACGCTGGAGTCCAATGCCAACATCGATTTCGACAGCTCGGTAGGTTCCGGTACCGGCAACGCACTGGGTGCCTTGTTGATCGATACCGCCGCGAAGATTGAAGCCGACAGCACTATCACCGCTGCCTCGATTACTCAAACGACTGGCAGCGATACCACCACATTACACGGTAATGTGAACGCCACCAGCGGCGGTGTCGCTATCGTTAACAACAACATTGCACTGGACGGTCTTACGATCACCACGCCGGGCCAGAATGTCAGCCTGGATGGCGCTATAGAATTGCAGGCCGCAACAGGCGTGGATACAGGCATCGGCGCAGGCAACGTACTGTTCAACGGTGTGGTCAACAGCCAGAAGGGTGAAACCAACAACCTGGCGATCAACGCGGGTACGGGCAATGTTACGTTCCCGAATAATGTCGGTAACAACGATCGACTCGGGACTTTCAACGTTATCAGTGCGGCTCTTACCACGTTGGGCACTGCCGGCGGCGGCAATGAGGTGTTCGGGGTTAACACCGACTTCACCGTGGTGACGCAAGAACTGAATATGGTTGGCGGCGTCGGCACGGTCACGAGCAGTGGCACCGGAGACGCCCCGAACTCCATCGGCACTTTGTCGATCCAGCCGGGACTGAACGTCAGCGATGTTTCCCTGGGTGGTACCGAAACCGGTGGCGTCGATACCAATCTGTTCATCTCCACCAGTGATTTCGCCGCGATCGGTGATGACTGGCTGACACTGGACTTTGGATCGCCAATGGGTACGACGTTCATCAATGTCGACGGTACGACGATGAACACAGCCAATAATGCCCGAATTAAAGATCCGTTGACCGTGCGTGGTCTTGTGCGGCTTACGAACTTCCCGGAAATCCAGTCACCCGACGGCAGCTTCACGGTGGTCGGCCTGGCTCAGATCATTACCGGTAATATCAATACCTTGGGGGCGGATCTGATTTTCCAGAGTGACGTAATAATTGCCGAGCCGAACCTTACGGTGCAGACCGGCGGCGGTAACCTGCAGTTTCAAGGTCGTGTAAGCAGCGAAGCGTCGAGTGCTGCGGTTGGGGCCAGTGAAGAAAATGCGATTACCTTCGACCTCGGTACCACCGGCAACGCGACGTTCGACGGTGCAATAGGTGAACTCATCGAGTTCCCGCCGCCGCCGCTGACGCCGGTGGTGTTTGCCAGCCGCATGGGTGCCATCACTATTAACAATGCGAACATTGTGACCTTCGGCACAGCGTTGGATCCCACATTTACGCCCGATATGGCCGGCCTAATCATTAACAGTGCGACAACGGTAAGTTTCAACGTCACCGGCGTAACGACGTTCAACAACGCGGTAAACATCAACGGTCCGTCGACGGTCACAGGCAGCGCGTTGCAGATCAATGCTGGTAGCGCGCCCGTCATCCTGGGTGCCGACGTAGGCGCAAACATCAACGTCGCCAACCTACAGGTCAGCACAACCGGAATAGCGACGGTAGGCGGTACGTTTGACACGCCGGTGCTTGGGGATCCAAGTGGTGCAGGCGTGTTCGATTTCCTCGGCTCGCCGACGGTGGTGCTCGCGACGAATACGACGTTCGTCGATCCAGTATTTTTGGCCGGACTGGTGAACGGCGGTGCGAATACATTCGCGGCGCAATCGACGGTTAATCACGGAAGCAGCGGTTTGGTTATTAATGCCGCGGAAATCGATTTTAACGGTGGGCCGAACTCCGTTATCGGTACTGGTGCACTCACACTGCAACCGGATCTGGCAGCCACCCAAGTTGAAGTCGGCGTCGCCGCTGACAACACCACCGGTACGGGTGCCCTGGATCTTTCCACAGCCGATCTAGCCGCGCTTGCCGACGGACACTCGCGCATCATCATCGGCCGCGCCGACAGCACCGCCGGTGGCGTGCTGAGTACCAGCACGTTTAGGGATCCCGTAACGCTGCGCTCGCCGGACGGTGGCGCTTTTACGCTGAACGGCAATACGGCAATCACTGCTAACGACGGTTTGCAGCTTATCGGTGAAGTTAACGATACGGATAATCTGGCTATTCAAACGGTGAGCGGCCCGATAGCAATCGATGCGCGCAATGGTCTGATTCAGGCGGGCGACCTGGCACTGTTAGCCAATGGCGGTTCGGGCACTCTGGCCATCACTGGCGACGGCATTCTCTCAGCAACGACACTGGTGTTACCGGCGAACGTCATTGGGACCAGCAACCTCGCAATCATTCCGCCCGCGGGTGGCGAGCTGATCTTCGATAACCAACCTGGCGTTGGTCACGTTCGTCATAACGCCTTCACCAATTTTGAAGGTCATCTGATACTCGGTGGTTTCACCGTCGTGCCGCCGGCCACAGGGACTGTCGATCTAACCCCGCCGTCCGGAGAAAAGGATGCGTCGATTGTTGCCGCTCAGGTCACGTTCGACGGTAATTTCGTTACGAATGGACCGCTGACGACATTAGCCGAAAATATCGTCATAAACTCCAACATCCGCGCCGGTGGCCCGGGTGCGGCCGGTCACTTTGTGACGTTCGTGGCGTCGACCGATCCGGTTGTCAACCCGGGTACCGGAAATATCGTCGGACCTGAGGGTAATAATGAAATTACCATTCAGGCAAGCGGCGGTTTGCTGGCGGCCGTGGGCGGCGTCGATAACGCCGACAACATCATCCTCGACTTCGGCGGCGGCCAGCTATTCGTCGCCGTGGGCTCGGGCGAACCGGATCCGGACTTCTCGCCCAGCGGCGACGCCGACTCGCAGGAGTTCCTCGCTGAGGACTTCCAACTGCTGGCGGGCTTGGAGGCCGGCAACAACGCGATTTCCTTCGAATCAGTCGTTATCGCTTTTGATATCCGCGCAGAATTGCAGAATACCGGTGACTTGATACTGTTCGACCTCAGCTTGTTCGAAACGGAACTGGAAATCATCGGTACCATCGGCCGCGGTGTGGCCATGGACATCAGCCAGTGCGAAGAGCTGGAAGGTTGCGCACCGTTTGCGACGGAAGAAGCACTCGATGCCTTCGTTGCCGAGATGGATCAGCGTATAGCCGAGCTGCAACGGCGCCTGGCCGCGGGAGAGGGAGATGCCGCGCGCATCCAGGCCCTGCTCGATGGCTACACTTCGGAGCGCGACTACTTTGAAACGGAGTATCGTGAGCAACTACAGAGTTACCTGGACGAGGGCGACGACTTTGACGACTTCGAGGATGACTTCGGAGAGGATGACTTTGGCGACGCCGAAAACGGAACCTTGCCCGCTAAGTCGCTGGCTGTAAACGCCTATCAGTGGATGCAGGAGCTTGGTCAGGTCATGTGGTCGGGTGACCGGGTACTGCCGAGCGAACATCGCCGCTACTAGGCGGGCACGGGCTAACCACGCGTAATGGCTGAGCCGGCAGCTAACCAACCGTTGTTCTATAAGAACGTCGTGCCGCTGTCGCGCGAGCGGCACGGTGACTGGTACATCCAGCCCGAAGACGGATTTCCGTTCACCCGCGAGACCAATTGCGTGTATGTCGCCGGCGTCGAATTCCCGTTGGTGGCCAAAGAGTATCCCATTGTGTTTGCCGCAGGTGAGGAACAATCGATCGTGCCCGTGGCACTGCTCGGATTACAGCAGCAACGCAATTTGTTTATCGACGAAAGGGCACAGTGGAAGGCCACCTACGTGCCGGCCTATGTCCGCCGCTACCCGTTTATTCTGGCCGCCGATCCGCAGGGAGAAAATTTCACGGTGTGTATCGATGAAAGCTACACCGGTTTCAACACCGCGAAAGAGGGCGAGCGCTTACTCGACGACGAGGGTGAGCAGGGGCCGCTGCTAAAGCGTTCGGTCGAATTTTTGAAGGAATACCAGAGCCACGTGCAGGTCACGCGCGCATTTTGCGACCGTCTCAAGGATCTCGAAGTCCTAGAGGATGCGCAGGCGAACGTACAAACCGATAGCGGCGAGCGCTTCTCGATGGCGGGCTTCAAGTGCATCAATCGGGATAAATTCAAGGCGTTGGATGGAGCCTTGTTTCAGGAACTCGTCAAACTCGACTACATGGACTTGATATACGCCCACTTCCATTCGATGGCTAACCTGCAAACCTTGGTTACCCGCTTGAAGGATACCAACCGCGACGCTGCCTGAGTTCCTTGACGGCGTGTGCGTGCCGCCGCGCCAGTGTTAGCTGGTATAATCCCGCCTCTCTTGGACACCTGATTTATCGATATGCCCGCACAAACCCTTTACGACAAGATTTGGGATGCTCATCTCGTTCGTGATTACGACGATGGATCGAGCTTAATCTACATCGATCGGCATTTAACGCACGAGGTTACCTCACCCCAAGCCTTTGAGGGTTTGCGCCTGGCGGGACGCAAGCTATGGCGCGTAGGCGCCGCTGTCGCGGTCGCGGATCACAATGTGCCGACCAAGGACGTGCACAATATTACCGATCCCATCGCCCGCGAGCAGCTCGATACGCTGAAACGCAACTGCGATACTCATGGCATTGAGTTGTTTGGTATAGGTGATCGCCGTCAGGGGATCGTCCATGTCATGGGGCCGGAGCAGGGCGCCTGTCTGCCCGGTATGACCATCGCCTGCGGTGATTCGCACACAGGCACCAACGGTGCAGTGGGCGCGTTGGCAATCGGCATAGGCACATCGGAGGTTGAGCACATTCTGGCAACCCAGTGTCTCGTCTTTCGCAAAACCAAAAATCTGCTCGTGCAGGTATCCGGCGTACTGGGCAACGGTGTCGCCGCCAAGGATCTCATTTTGCATATCATTGGCCAGATCGGCGTTGCCGGTGGAACCGGCCACACCATCGAATATCGCGGCGAGGCGATCAGCGCTTTGAGCATGGAAGAGCGCTTCACCGTGTGCAATATGTCGGTTGAAGCGGGCAGCCGGGCCGGCATGATCGCGACCGACGACAAAACCATCGAATATGTCGAAGGTCGGCCTTTCGCGCCCAAAGGGAAAAACTGGGAGCGCGCAGTTGAAAACTGGCAGACGCTGTATTCCGACGCTGACGCACGCTTTGATACGGTTGCCGAGGTCAACGCTGCCGACGTTGTGCCACAGGTAACCTGGGGTACCTCACCGGAAATGGTCGTGCCAGTCAGTGCCGCGGTCCCTGATCCCGATAACGAATCTGACGTCGTGAAGCGTGAAGGCATGCTCAAAGCACTTGCGTATATGGATCTACAGGCTGGTACGCCGATGACTAATGTGCCGATCGACAAGATCTTTATCGGTTCATGCACGAATTCCCGCATCGAAGATCTGCGCGCCGCCGCGGGTGTCGTTAAAGGCCGTAAACTCGCCAATAACATTAAACTCGGAATGGTCGTGCCCGGTTCCGGCCTAGTCAAAGAGCAAGCTGAAGCCGAAGGGCTGGATAAAATATTCTCCGCAGCCGGTTTCGAATGGCGCGAACCAGGATGCTCAATGTGCCTGGCAATGAATAACGATCAACTCGACCCCGGCGATCGTTGTGCGTCAACCTCCAACCGCAACTTCGAAGGCCGCCAGGGCCATGGCGGACGTACACATTTGGTCAGTCCGGCAATGGCCGTGGCTGCTGGGATCGCGGGACATTTCGTCGATGTCCGGGATTTCTGAACTTATAATTTCACCCCTCACCCCAACCCCTCTCCCGCAAGGGGCGAGGGGCTAAACCACGGGTCCCTTCTCCCCTTGGGAGAAGGACAGGATGAGGGAAAAAAAATCGAGATCCTATAAATGGAACCATTCACAAAACTAACCGGCATCGTCGCACCGATTGACCGCTCCAACGTCGACACCGACGCGATCATTCCCAAACAGTTTCTCAAATCAGTCAAGCGTACCGGCTTCGGCCCAAATCTATTCGACGCCTGGCGCTATCTCGACAAAGGCGAACCCGACAAAACACCAGAGCAACGTTCGATAAATCCCGACTTTGTTCTCAACAAGTCACGTTATCAGGATACGAAAATTCTACTGTGCCGAATAAATTTCGGCTGCGGATCTTCGCGTGAACATGCTGCGTGGGCGGTACACGGCGCGGGGATCCGAGCAATGATCGCACCCAGTTATGGAGATATCTTTTTCTCCAATTGTACAATGAACGGTTTAGTACCGTTGACACTCTCCGAAGATCTAATCGACGGACTATTCGAGGAAGTCGAGGCGAATTCAGGTTATACCCTGACAGTTGATCTGGAGAATCTCAGGGTCGAGAAACCCGACGGCACGCGACTTCCTTTCGACTTCGAGCGCTCGATTCGTAACCGGCTACTTAACGGTCTGGATGATATTGCAGTCAGTTTGCAGTCGGCCGATGCTATCCGCGACTACGAAGCGCGCCGCGCGATCGGGGCCCCGTGGTTGTTCCCAGATAGGTAGCAGCGGTTTCGGACCGTGACGACCGCATCGTTAATTTTCGGGGAGGTGGGTATTGGGTCACCTGCTGCATGCCGAGACATCTGTTTTGGAATCGAGGCATACGAACGATTCCAGCTCCCGCACTACCTGCAAGAAATTATCAGAATTAGAACCGATCCGGATTTCATTTGCGGGTGGGGGAATTTCGAATGTCTATTTTATGCGTTCGACTTGCTTGGCTCCGACACATTTTTTGAAATTGGTTCGACCCTATTCGCCTCTATCGATAAATTTGAAAAATGCCGGCGCCTTGCCGGCCGTAGCGATGAATTGCGGGACGTTCAGTTTTATGGGGTTGAGCCATCAAATTTGTTACGACAGACGGCTGAAATTCTTCACACGGGCATGGAGATTCGTCATATTGACGATCATGAGTTGCCGGCGGGGTGCCAGAAACCGACGGGAAGATCATATCAATCAACGTCTTACGCGTTCGCCACGACAGCAAGCTTGGTCGCATGGATAGCAGGTCTGGAGTTCTCGCATCACGGTATCTGGTTTTCGTCAACTGGGGGCGAGGAGCACTATGATGCCTTCGGCAACGAGGTTACGCTGTTCGACTACGATGATTTTGTTCGCCGACTGGGAGCGGCCGGTTGCACCGTTATCGTGACATCGGCACAACAGGTCGCGCACTACAATTTTTCCTGCACCGAAGTGTGGATGTTCTGCCATCGGATGGGAAATGAACAAGCTGCCGAGCTTGAAGAACTGTGCGACGCGAGTAAGTTTGGGTCTGGGCGAAATCTTGACTTGAGAACCGCCGCCGAATCACGACTTTCGGATCTGCCAGAATCTATTTGGAAAACGCAGCGCGACGTCAGCATGTCGAGCGGCAATGCGTGGACATCATTGGCAAATCGACGATTCCTAGATTTTACTAACCCACAAACCCGTGCCGATTTTGACGAATACATGAAAACACATGAAGCTGAATAGACGCGAGCGTTTGGGTGGTGGGCGATGCTGGGATCGAACCAGCGACCTCTGCCGTGTGAAGGCAGCGCTCTCCCCCTGAGCTAATCGCCCGATGAACGGGGTTAATAATTCACGGGAAAGTTTAAAGTGAAAACGATCAAGAAGAAACAGTACTACGCGACTGTTCGTGCATAGCGCCGCATCTCGTTCAGGATATATTCCCTGGCTGTCATGACAGTCCGCGTACGCTTTCCTCCCAGTCCAACCGGTTATCTCCACATCGGCGGTGCACGCACGGCGCTTTTCAACTGGTTATATGCACGCAAGCATGCGGGCGTGTTCGTCCTTCGAATCGAAGATACCGATCGCGAACGTTCTAGCGGTGCGGCTGTTCAAGCCATCATGGATGGCATGGACTGGTTGGGACTGGACTACGACGAGGGTCCGTTTTTTCAGACCGAGCGTTATCCCCGTTACCGTGAAATCGTGACGCAGTTGCTCGACGAGGGTAAAGCGTATCGCTGTTATTGCAGTAAAGAAGAAGTCGATGCCATGCGCGCCGAGGCTAGAGCACGCGGCGAAAAGCCGCGCTATAACGGTTATTGGCGAGACCGCGACGCGCCACCCCCAAAAGGGGTGGAGCCTGTAATCCGATTCAAAAATTCCCTCGCGGGCGAGGTGGTTGTTGCGGATCGAGTGCGTGGTCATGTCCGCTTCGATAACACGGAACTCGATGACCTGGTCATCGCGCGCGCCGACGGCACGCCCACCTACCATTTAACGGTTTGTGTTGACGACATGGATATGGCGATCACGCACGTCATTCGTGGTGATGACCATTTAAATAACACACCCCGTCAGATAAACATCCTAACCGCCCTGGGCGCGAAAATTCCGGAGTACGCGCACGTCTCGATGATCTTAGGAGAAGATAGTAAGCGTTTATCGAAACGCCATGGTGCCGTCAGTGTTACGCAATATCGCGAAGACGGTTATCTTCCTGAGGCACTGCTTAACTACCTCGTACGCCTGGGTTGGGCGCACGGCGATCAGGAAGTCTTCACTCGCGAGGAACTTATAGCGACCTTCGATCTCGATGCGGTGAACAAAGCTGCCGCTACGTTTGATGGCGCCAAGCTGCAATGGCTCAATCAACACTATATTAAGTCGGCATCATCGGAATATCTTACTGAACGGCTAGCCCGTCAAATAGCGGTGATTGGAATCGATTGCGCCGACGGCCCTGATGTTAAGGCGGTTGCCGAAGTGCTACGAGAGCGCGCCAAGACGCTCGTTGAGATGGCCGAAGCATCTCGCTACTTTTTTGAAGAGCCAGCGACCTACGATGAAAAAGCGGCGCGTAAGAATTTAAACGCCAGCGCAGGTCCACTGCTTGCAGCGATCGCTGCAGCTTTAGGACAGTTGGACGACTGGGTCGCCGATACAATACATCAGGTTATTGAGCAGGTTGCCGAACAATTCGATGTGAAACTGGGAAAAGTTGCACAACCGCTGCGGGTTGCCGTTACAGGCGGTGCTGTTTCACCGCCGATTGACGCTACCGTCGAACTCATCGGCCGCCCCAAGACCTTGGCGCGTATCGACGCCGCCCTTGCATACATCAAGGGCAAGGAGGTCACACGGTAGGATCCACCATTAAGAATCCCATCAGTTTTTTACAGCAGCTGACGTAATATAATCTACCCCTCACCCCAACCCCTCTCCCGCAAGGGGCGAGGGGCGCTACACCATGGGACCCTTCTCCCAATTTGGGGAGAAGGACAGGCGGGCGAATGCTCCTTGGATTGCCTGCCCTTCCGCCATCCATGGCGGTCGGGTGAGGGGTAGTAAAAATACCGAGGCTGGCTAATGTCCGCAATCATCGATAATAACTGCAGGGATTCCTCCGGAATCCAACGACCTCGCCGGGATCCAAATTTGTTATGCGAGCAGCAATGCCGACTGGGCCAATCTCGGCAACATCTCCGTAAGCGCCGTATCCAAATGTGCGCGTATGTTGGCGGGTTCGGTGACCTGTAATTGATTTACTTGAATGTTAAGTGCTCCCTGATTGACCACCTGGGCTAGCGCTTCGATGATGTCATCCCGTGTACGGTAAATGTCAAGCAAGTTGTCGCCTAAGATTTATGCTGCCTTCATAACTTGTGAGTTTTCGGCTTTCTTAACTTTTGGTCGATAGCCTGTTAGGGATGTCGTACCTGCAGGTGTCCAGTTTCGCGTCTCACCACTCCAGCGCTCAGGGTGACCTCGCCGGGCCTGCTGATAGAGCGCATGTCGGCGTTGTAATATCTCCCGCTCCTGCCCGCTATGACGCTCGTGCGGTGTCACGAACCGGATCGCACTGTGGCGATGTTCATGGTTGTACCAGCGTACGAACCGCTCCACCCAGGCACGCGCGTGAGTGATGTTTTCAAAGGCTTGCTCCGGATACTCCGGACGGTATTTGAGGGTTCGAAACAAGCTTTCCGAAAACGGATTGTCATCGCTCACCGCCGGGCGCGAAAATGAAGGGATGACGCCCAGGCGCTCGAGCGTGGCGAGCATCGTCGCCCCTTTCATCGGCGAGCCATTGTCGGCGTGCAAAACCACTTCCCGTGCATCGACTCCCTCCACATAACAGGCCTCATGCGCCAACGCCGCAGCGTACTCGGCGCATTCACGCTCATGCACCTGCCAGGTCACGATCTTGCGAGAGTAGATGTCCATAATCAGGTACAGATAGAAATACATTCCCCGCACCGGGCTCGCCAGCCACGTGATATCCCAACTCCATACCTGGTTTGGCCCGCTGGCCACCCGCGCGGTGGGCTCATGGCGGCGCGCCGGTGCGCTGGCCTGGCGGTGGTGCAATAATCTCTCCTCGCGCAGGATCCGATACATCGTTGATTCCGAAGCGATATACTCCCCACGGTCCGCCAGCATCGCGACGACCTGGTTGGGGCTCTTGGCAGCGTGCTCAGGCGCATTGAGTACCGCCACCACCCGCGCAACCTCGCTCTGGCTCAGCCGATTCGCCGGCATCGCCCGTGACCCTTTGCGCCGGTCCACCGACCCTGTGCGCTGCCACCGTTGCACCGTGCGTAGCGACAGCCCCAGCGTTTCACATGCCTTCACTTTACGACACCCTTGTTGCACCGCTTCATCGATTAACACCACTGCCTGTACTCGCTCTGGCTCGCTAATCAATCGTCCTCGGGCTCCCCCCAAATCGCGGCCGCTTTTTTTTTCAGCACCAGCAACGCCGCCGTCTCCGCCAGCGCCTTCTCCTTGCGACGTAGTTCCTTCTTCAATGACCGGGTCTCTTCGCGTAAGGCGCGCAGCGTGCTCTGCGACCCCTTGCCCCGGTCCTGACCTTCAATTATCTCCCGGCGCCAACGCTCAAGATGATGCGTGTGCAACCCTTGACCGCGACACCACGTGCCCAGAGCATCGTCCGATAATGCACTGCTCTCAATCAGCGCGTTCAGTCGCTCCTGCGCTGTCCAGTCCTCAGGGCGCCTCTCTTGTTTCACCACCTCGCTCACTCCCGCTCTTCGATCTTGACGTAACCAATTCTGGATCGTCGAACGACCAATTCCAAATTCCTCCGCGACCAACCCCTGTGACCTCGTTCCTTCCAACACTTTCCTCGTTACCCTCTCTCTCAATTCCTGTGAATGTTTCATTGACCAATCTCTCTCGCCCCCTTGTTTTTCTCTCTCTAATAAAGGCGACATCTATCCTGACACAGGGGGTGTATTCGCACCATCCAGGAGTTGTAAGACATGCTTGTTGAACTCGTCTATAGCCAGGGTTTCGTGTCGCAGGTTGGTAATGCGTGCCCTTGTCAGTGCTTGTAGCTTGGCCAAGGGGCTTGCCTGCGGTTTTTCGGACACGTCTTTGGTATAAGCGTCAGCGACGACATGACATTCGATGATACCGCGGCTGTAGCATCGCAATAGATCCGCGCCGAGAACCTTGGTTACGTCGCCACCGTCGAGCTTTGCCATTTCCGAGTCAGGTGGACAATCCGACAGCACCTTGGTTGCGAGGTCACGAAACGGTATTGACTCAGGCCACTTGTCGGCCAGCGAAATCATCGCGGATTTGGTCAGCGCGTTTGTGGAATTCAGCGTAGTCCCCGAGGGAAGCTTGAAGCCCAAAGACTCGCTATTCCAAATCTTTTCGGAGTAGTCCCCGGCTTCGGCGTCCGGCTTTGCCGGGCTGGCGACGTTGAAATCGTAGATGCTGCTGGGACCCAACTCGCGGTTTAGCTCTACATCCGCGTGTACCAGTAGCGTTTGGCGAAACATCCGGTTGCGCAGGAAATCCATGAACTGTTCCGTGCGGACGATATCTGGCGCGATGTTTCTCAGAGTAACGGCTACCGTATCGGGAAAGTCGCTCGCGAGCATCGATGTGAAATCAGCCTCCGCCAGATACTGTAGCCCTAATGCTTGCGCTCGCTCGGCAAACTCAAAGAAATATACGGGTAGATTCACTTCTTCCAAGTGGTCATGAAGAAGGTAGTAATCGGCTTGCTTGTCGAGCAATTCGAGTTCGTTCTTCAGCATCTGTCCATACGCAGGGTTTCGTTCCACCGGAACATTTTCCGAAAGAAAACGGTGCAGTGCCCGAGCCTGCTTCACGCGCATGCTAGGATCGTTAAATTGGGTCACGTGATACTGCATCATGTCGCGAAGCATGCCGCGCATGTGCCACCCTGGATAGGTGTTATAGCTAACGTACGCGACACCGTTCTCGACCAGATTCTCTTTGCAGACTCTGAGTATGTGCGCTTGTATATCGTTATCGACCCACGAATACACGCCGTGCGAAATTATGTAATCGAATTTGCCGAGAGATTCATCCACATCGGCAATACTGCGCTGTTGCAAGTCGATATTTGTGAGCTCCAGAGCGTCTACAGTGGATTGCCCATCATCAATCTGCCGCTTCGACAAATCGACGCCGACCAACTGCGCATCCGGAAATACCACAGCATGCGGGATCAGATTGCCGCCAGCCGCACACCCCAATTCCAAAACTCGCGCCGTCTCGACCGGGGGCGGCTGCATCCCAAATAGACTTGCCATCGTCGCGAGTCGATCCGGATGTGATTGGTGAAACGGATTGCTGTCGTACGGAACTTCATCGTACGCCGGATTGGTAGCGTCATTCATCGTTTTTATCTTGGCAGGGTTGAGGGTTACGGTGGCATAATCTAACAGACTCGATAGGGTGCTGTCCTTGACACCCTCCAGTTGCCTGACGTACATTCGCTCGGCTTGATTTGGGGCTATACCGGAACGAACAAGTGGGGCCATAGCTCAGCTGGGAGAGCGCTACAATGGCATTGTAGAGGTCGGCGGTTCGATCCCGCCTGGCTCCACCATAATAACGAAGGCTCTCCGCGAGCTGCTGTTTAGTTAGTAAGGACGTGCCACACCGTCCCCATCGTCTAGTGGCCTAGGACACCGCCCTTTCACGGCGGCAACCGGGGTTCGACTCCCCGTGGGGACGCCATACTAAACCCGTTACCGATGGCAAAACGGTAGTGGATATCGGTGTATTGGCCGTTCGGATCGACTTCGATCCGGTCGATACCGTCTTGCAGCAACCTGCGTAGATTGTCGCTGTCGGCGCGCTCAATCGCCGACGTGTAGCCCGAAAGGAACGCGGCCAGGTATCTCAAACACTCGGTAAAAGTTGCGGTCATCATTGAAGCTGATTAGATCACTCATTCACTTGGCGTCAGGAGGCCCTGTGCCGGCACCTTTTTATTTAGATGCGGTTTTCTTGTTCGGGCTGCCATTCTTGGCTTTCTTAGCAGCGACTCTCTTGCTGGCGATAGCCGTATTTCGCCGGGACTTATTGGCAGAGACAAAGCGCCCGCCCTTGGCTTCGCGTGCCGAAGCGATGGATTGCGCCGGCGCGAGTGTGTCAGTCCCGCCATCGATGGCCTGTAAGCGATGCTTTGGAAACTTCACGGTGACACGCTGACCTACCGCTGCGAGCATGTTGACCAGCTTGTCGATGCTGAATTTATCGATCTTACCCTTCAGCAAATTGCTGACATCGGGCTGCTTGAGCCCTAAAAGCTCGGCTGCCTGCATTTGCGTCAGATTGGATCGGCGAATGCGTTGGCGCAGTTCGATAAGAAGATCCGCCCGGATCAGCAGGTTCGCTGCCTCTTCACCCTCGAAGCCTCGATCCTCGAAGATGTTGTCGCTGGCGCGCTCGATCTTTTCGTTCATCGCCCGAAGCTCCAGACCCGTTTCGCGGCGCGCTTGCTCGGAAAAACCCTTCATGTCCTCCTTGGT
This sequence comes from Gammaproteobacteria bacterium, assembly GCA_965225625.1. GTDB lineage: Bacteria > Pseudomonadota > Gammaproteobacteria > JADZEE01 > JADZEE01 > CBDDBH01. The sequence goes on along the minus strand of CBDDBH010000005.1, from coordinate 56,556 downwards.
GCTACCTACTAAAAATGCGCCTTTTCCCATCGTTTCGTGCGATCCGGGTATGATTTAGTTATAGTTTATTTTCTATAATTATTCAAATTTGAATACGGATTGACAGCACTTAGAAAGGTGCAAAAACGGGCATGCGGCTCGGCACTCCAGCATATGTAAATATATAAAGTGTAAATTAAGCAAATTCAGGGCCGGCGTTTTCGGCCCAGAACGTCGGCATATAGCGCCGGCGGCCCGTAGGGCGTGGGGGACGCCACTTCCACACACGCCGTATGAGCCCAGCGCTGGGCTATACTCAGGCTTTACCAGGGGATCTCCATGAGTGATGAACGACGGCGGGCACCGCGGTTCGTCAAACGCTTGCCCGTATACATCCAGGAAGTTGAGATGTTCAGCGCTAATCTCTCTGCCAACGGCATGCAAATCGTGTGTCCCGAAATGCGGGTTTGGCACCTCGTCGCGGAACTCGATACAAAAGCGGTGACGGCGGGTATTCAGGTTTCCAAACATCAACGAGTAGACGTCCAATGTTCGGTTGCTTACGTTTCAGAAGCAGCCGATGAGATCCTGATTGGCCTGCACTTTGAGCAATTCGTCCAGAACGCCAAACAAGCCTGGTTTGATTTTATCGAAGCGGCCGTCGGTCCGGATTATCTCCTTTCCACGTAACCCTCGAGCGCGCTTAGCCTTTTACGCAAACGACCTGTTTCAGAGTGCGGACAATATCGACCAGATCCGATTGATTTTGCATGACACGGTCTATGTCCTTATAGGCAGCGGGGATTTCATCAACGACACTTTTGTCCTTGCGGCACTCAACGCCACGTGTTTGCGCTTCGACGTCCTGTGCCCGGTACCGCCGTTTCGCCTCGCTGCGACTCATGCGTCGGCCGGCGCCATGCGCGCTTGAACAAAACGATTCATTGTTGCCTTTGCCGCGGATGATGAACGACTTGGCGCCCATACTCCCGGGTATGATCCCCAGTTCCCCTTTGCCGGCTCGAATGGCGCCTTTGCGCGTGACGAATACGTCAGCGCCGTAGTGCCGCTCGCTGGCGACGTAATTGTGGTGGCAGTTGATCGCGTGGGCGCGGACCGTAAATTTTGGCAGGGTGTTTTCTAGTGCCCGCAGGATTAAACGCATCATTTCCTCCCGGTTTACGCTTGCGTATTCCTGCGCCCAGCTTACGGCGAACACATAGTCGTCGAAATGTTGTGCGCCCTCGACGAAATAAGCGAGATCCCGATGAGGAAGCCGCTGCTGGTGGCGTTCCATATCACGCTTGGCCAGCGCAATGAAGTGGCGGCCGATGGCGTTGCCGATTCCGCGACTGCCCGAATGCAACATCACCCAGACATTATCCGTCTCGTCCAGGCACAACTCTATGAAGTGGTTGCCGCCGCCCAGTGTTCCGAGTTGCCGCAGCCAGGTGCTGTGGGCATTTTTCTGCATGCCGCTTATTTCCGGGTGAGATTCGAAGATCTGCTCCAAGTCGCTGCGTAAACGCTCACCGCGCAATCGCTCAACCGCCGGTTCATCGTGCATGCTAAATCCGACCGGAACGGCTGATTCTATCGCTGTGCGGGTAGCGCGCAGCGAGTCAGGCAGCGCGCTCGCGTTCAAGGATAGTTGCACTGCGTTCATGCCACAGCCGATATCAACGCCTACCGCGGCAGGAATGATGGCGCCGAGCGTGGGTATTACCGATCCAACCGTGGCGCCGATACCGGTGCGTACATCGGGCATGGCGGCGATGTGTTTGTGTATGAAAGGTAATTGCGCCATCTGTTGGAGTTGCTGATAGGCGCGAGTATCAATTTCATCAGTGTAGATCTTGACCGGCACTTTACCACCGGTGATTTCCGTTCGGATTGGCATGGCTTGAGTATGATAAAAGATTTCTGCCTGGTCACTATTCATGAGCTGAGGGCGGCGTGATGGCTACGCTGCGTTAGAATGTCACGATGAGCAATTGGCGCGAACATGTTACTGCGACCGCGATCTTGGATCGAGTCCACGCAGAAATCGGACCGCAAGGAAGCCTCGAGGTGCTATCCCAGAGCGAGGTTAACGAGCTGTGCGAAAGTGGCTATGGCGCGCTATATGAAACATTTCGCCGCTGCTCGCTGGCGGTACTGAATTCCGGGAGTTATGTCGATAACGCGAAAGCCGTATTCGAACAGCACCCGGATTTTACGGTTCGATTGATCCGGCAACAGCGGGGGATCCGGCTGCAGATCAGTAATGCGCCTGCCTACGCCTTCGTCGATGGCAAAATGATAACGGGCGTGCGCGAACACTTATTTAGTGTGCTGCGCGATATTCTCTATGTCAGCAACGAAATCGAACGCAGCGGTCGTTTCGATCTGACCACGTCCGCCGGTATCACCGACGCTGTATTCAACATCCTGCGCAACGCCGGTGCGATGGAGCTCAAACCACACCCGAATATGGTTGTCTGCTGGGGCGGTCACTCTATCGGGCGGCTGGAATACGACTATACCAAGGAGGTTGGTTACCAACTTGGTTTGCGTGGTTACAACGTGTGTACCGGCTGCGGACCGGGCGCGATGAAGGGACCAATGAAAGGCGGGGCCGTAGGTCACGCCAAACAGCGGATCCGCGATGCACGCTATCTCGGAATCACAGAGCCCGGGATCATTGCGGCGGAAGCACCCAACCCCATTGTTAATCAATTGGCCATTATGCCGGACATAGAAAAGCGCCTGGAGGCGTTTGTCCGACTGGCCCACGCCATCATAGTGTTTCCGGGCGGCGCCGGTACCGTGGAAGAAATCGTCTATCTGCTGGGGATCCTCATGAACCCCGAAAATGCTGATATGCCGTTTCCGCTGATATTGACGGGTCCTCGTGAGTCGGCGGACTATTTCACCCAGCTGTTGGAATTTATCGATGCGACACTCGGACCACCAGCGCGCGAACGCATTCAAGTCATTCTTGACGAGCCCGCGGCAGTTGCGTCTGCCGTGCGCAAGGGAATGGACGATATCGAGGATTTTCGCCGTGATCGTAACGACGCGACGTTTTTTAACTGGATCCTTACCATGGGCTATGATTTTCAACTGCCGTTTAAGGCCGATCATGAAAACATGGCCGCTTTGGATCTCAGTACTGGTCAAGCACCCCACGAACTTGCGCTCAATTTGCGCCGCGCGTTTTCCGGTATCGTTGCGGGCAATGTGAAGGAGGAGGGGATCCGCGCCGTTGAAACGCACGGCCCGTTCGAGATCCGAGGCGCGCCCGCCCTGGTCCGGCCGCTGGACAAATTGCTGTCCGCATTTGTCGAACAGCAGCGCATGCGCCTACCGGGCACCGCCTATCAACCGTGTTACCGGTTGGTTAATAGTTAGCGCAGTGAATCAATAGTTAACAAATTTCTGAAAGGAGAATTGTCATGCGAATTGAATACGGAATTAGCACCGGTCATTATTCGGACCCGAAATGGAAACTTAACCAGGGCGTGGGCGCACGCTCTTACAAGGTACCGGTCGTATTTGGCGCCCAATATGTGAAAAAGCCGCATATCCTGGTTTCGATCTCTGGCTTTAATATGGCCGATTATGTCGAGGATGTCGGTAATGTCGGCGTACGCGTTGTTGCAGAGGCGAAGTCGATTACCACTAGCGGCTTCGACCTGGTTTTCCGCACCTGGGCAGGCGGTCGTGTTTACGGTGTTACGGCTAATTGGATTGCGATCGGCGAAGAGAAATCTAGTAAGCGGTAATGTTGTGCCGCCCTCGCCGAATGCGCTGCTCCCGCGTCGTTGTGAAGATGGCGACCTACGCTCGCCATCTTCACAACGACGCGGCGCTTTCGATTACGGCGGCGCGACACAAATCGTTTGTTTCCCCTAGGAATCTCCTGCGAATCGCTCTGCGCTAGTCATAACCAGCCAACTCAACATACCCAACGCCACTGATCGGCGTTTTGCCGCTATGCCCGCTTACGCGTACTGCACCTTCCCAATAGCGAACCGTCAGGTTGAGTTCTTGATCGGCCATGATCGGCACGATATCGAGTTCCAGTGGTGGTGAGGTGAGCTCGAACGTCCAGCGTGCCGGATAACGCACGCCGCTCGCGCTGCTGCGCCAGGTATCAACCTCCCGCATGTGAAACGCATTTGTATTGAGCGGGGTGCTGCTGCCATCGGCCGCAATCAATCGGCCGGCACTGTGCGGATCCGTAGTCCCGTCTTTGCCACGTAGACGGTAGTACACGAGTTCCCGTCCATCATTAAGCTGTAGAGCGAACCAGTCCCATCCCGCTTGATCGGCCGCCAGCGCACTGGTGCTCCATTCACGGTCCAACCAACTTTCGCCGCTTACCGAAAAATTCTCGCCGTCGATGCTGATCGAGCCGCTGGTTGGCATGCGCGGCAGAGAATAATAATACGAGGCATTGCCCGCAGCGCTGCTTTTGCGACTCAAACCCCGATCTCCTTGTAGGACGACCGGCTTTCCCTGTTGCGCGGTCAAATGCAATGTAGTGCGCTTACCGACGGCGTTGAGCATTACGTTAAAGCCAGTGTCGTCGCCGGCCTGTACCTGCCAGTCGGTGAGCCAGACTCGGAACGGCTGCGCTTGCGCTCCGGCCAGGCCCAATGCACCGCGGGCAAACCGTTCCTCTGCGATAAAGCGATCAGCGTGCGGATCGGTGATGGCAAAATGCGCCATGTATATTCCCGGTTGTCGCCATGCCGACGGTGAATCTGCCGGCGTTGGCGTCAACGCGATACGAAAAAACGTGAGTTCGTAGCCGAATGCACGACCCTCGTTGTCTGCAAGGTTGCCTGTGAAGTACCACCACTCGTGTTGAAATTCGGGATGCGCACCATGATCGCGTGGAAAACGAAAATGACGCACCTCGAGTGCGCGCGCGAAACCAGCAGCACCGGGGGCGCCGCCTAGCGCCGAGGGAACCGTAATGTGTTGAGCTTCGCCAGTGTCGCCTGGCGCATCTTCGGCAGAAAAAAATCTAAGCGCAACCACCAGCAGCATCGGCGCAAGTAATAGCAACGTACGTGTTGCCGCGCTCATTCGGTTCGCAACGCCACTGCCGGCGCAGTGACGGCCATGCGCTGGGCCGGGTAGATCCCGGCCAGTAATGCCGCTGTTACCGCCAACAATAGACCCGTCGCGAGCGTCGTCGGGCTCAGCGTAAGCGCCATCGTCCAGCCAAAGGAGCGTTCATTGATGACGTAGATCAACACCGTTGCCATGACGATGCCAACTGGCAAGGCCACCAGACCTGCGATGAGTCCCATAATGCCGGTCTCGGCGATCACCAGTCGGCGGATCTGACCGGGCGTAAGGCCCAGTGCCCGATATAATCCGAACTCCGCGCTTCGTTCGAGCTGCAAAGCCATCAACGCGCCAAAGATCCCGACAAAGGCAATCGTCGCGGCCAGTGTGCGTAGCACACCGGTAATGGCGAAGGTGCGATCGAATACCACCATCGATGCTTCGCGCAATTCGCGATTAGCACGTATCTCCAACGGCGCGTCCACGGTTTTCGCCACTCTTGCAATTGCGCCCCGCAACACCTCCATGGAAATACCGGCGGTACCGTAGATGCCGATGCCGCTGAGAGCTCGGTCATCCCAGTAGCTTTCGTAGGTGCGACGACTCATGGCGATCACGCCCTGTTCGGTGCCGTAATCGAAGTACACGCCCAGGATTTCGAATGACTGTTCGCCGCGATCGCTGCGCAATGCTAATTGGTCGCCCACGCCCAGGCCGTGATGGTAGGCATACGGCTCGGATATGATGACGGTGGGTCGTTTTTCGAATTCGTCCCACAGCGATTCGCTGCCGCCGTATTTGAAGTTGAAACCCGCGCGGGCACGGGGATTCAACTGGAAAGCGGTGACGTTGTCGATACCGCGGGCAGATTCGATACGAATACGCCGCGCCGAGCTGACCATGTGGATCTCGGGCGCCGCATTCAACGCCGCCATGAACTCCAACGTCAGCGTGCGCTCACCGGTCAAAGAAGTCTCTGCCACATACATGTCGGCTTGCAGAATCGTGCTCAACCAGTTTTCGACCGCATGTCGAAAACTTCCGATCATAAGACCCACGCCTACCGTCGTGGCGACGGCCAACATCAAAGCGGCGATGGCAACACCTGTGCGACTGAGCGATGCCCCTACGGACCTCGTTGCCAGCGTACCCAGTGTGCCAAAATGCTGCGACGCCCAGTCCTTGGTGAGGTTCAACGCAAGCAGCGTGAGCTTCGGTGTGAGCAAGGCGGCGCCGAGGATCAGAATGAATAAACCGGCGAACCCCCCGACGACGCTGTTACTGGGAAACAGGAGTACGGCGCCGCCCAGACCGATGGCCGCGAGACCAGCTGCGCTGACATAGCCGAGCAGTTGGCCGACTTTGTATTCCAGGTTCGAGCGCATCATGGCTGTGCTCGGCGGCACACTGGCCGCTTCATAGGCTGGCGCCATGGCAGCAACCAGGGTCGCCCCGACACCCAAACCCATGCCTCGCAGCAGGCCGGTACCGGTGAATAACGCTTGCTCGCCGCGTAACGGGTAATAAAGATCGTTGACCGTTTGACTGACGAACCCAAGTAGCACATGGGCGAGCCCCGCACCCAATACCAGACCGATGCAGCTACCGATGATGCCGAGCGTAACCGCCTCAACCAGGATAGTGCCGGCAATGCTTTTTTTATCTATTCCTAATGCGCGCAGAATCCCGAATTGCTGGCGGCGCTGGATGACCAGAAATGTCTGCGTGTTGTAGATGAGGAACATGCCCACGAGCAATGACAACAGACTTAACGCGGTCAGGTTGGTGTTAAACGCGCGAGTCATGTTCTGGATAGAGTTAATACGCGTGCCGGTGGCCAGCAGTTCGACTCCCGGTGGAAGTAGGGCGCGTAATGCGGTCTCCGATGCGGAATCGGGAGCGATTACATCGATGCGGTCGAGTTGGCCCGAGCGACCGAGGATCTCTTGAGCGCTGGCAATATCCGTGAGCAAATATCCGTCCAGCGCACTGTTTGTGCTAGCAACCGTGCCGATAATGGTGATTGATTGCTCACCCCGTCTGGTTGCAATGCGTAAGGTGGTTTCGGCGGTGATATTCAATCGCGCACCGGTGGGGCCTGCCAGCAACGCCGTCCCGGGGCGTGCCATCAGCGCGCGAAAATTCAAAGGACCATCCGTATGGCCGCGACTCTGCCAGGCAGCGGCGAAAGGCCGCGCTGACACCGGATCAGCACCCAACAAGCGCAAGCTCTCGCCGTCGTGTCCGACTAAGGCCACCGGCGCTTCAATAATGGGTGTTAATTCAACGTTGATGCCCGCAAGGACCAGGCGTGAATACAGAGCGTCGCTTAAACCATTGGGTCCACCGATTATCTGATGCGTTGCAGTGCCGGCCACGGCATGGGTGGACTGCGCAAAGCTTTGCGTGGCACTGTGCTGTGCAATGTCGATGGCAACGACTACCGCCACGCCCAATGCGATGCCGGTGAGTGCGAGTGCGGCTTGCCACGGATGGCGCAGGAGGTAGCGCAGGCTTGTGCGCGTAAGCGTAGCACTCACTGGATCGCCACTTCTTCTAAGCTCCCGGCGACGATGGTGACTATGCGGTCGGCAATGCCGATGACTTCACGGCTGTGCGTCGCCATGATTAAAGTCTTTTGCCGTGCACGGCTAGTGCTATCCAGTACTTCAAGCACTTCGCGCCCCGTTTCCAGATCCAGGTTACCTGTCGGTTCGTCCGCCAGGATCAATGTAGGATCGTGAATGAGCGCGCGCGCGATCGCGACTCGTTGTTGTTCGCCTCCTGATAGTTGATCAGGAAAACGCGCGTATTTGTCACTCAGACCAAGTTGTTCAAGAATGTCACTGATACGCTTGTTGCGTTGTGGCGGTTGGACGCCGTTAATCTCCAGCGGAAGGGATAGATTCTCCGAGACGGTCAGTGTGGCGATCAGGCTGTAGGTTTGAAAGATGAAGCCGATGTGGCGTCGCCGAAACAGGGTGCGTTCGGTTTCGGACAGCGCAGTTAGATCAACACCATCGATCACAACGCGTCCGGCGCTGGGTTCGTCCAGTCCTGCGATCAGATTGAGTAATGTTGATTTACCCGAACCGCTGCGTCCCAGGAGTACCAGAAATTCACCCTGGGCAATCGACAGATTTAAGTTTTCGAAAACCGCGTGTTGCCGCGTACCGAGTTTGTAAGATTTGCCAAGTCCGGCGATCTGAATTTGACTATCATCTGTCATGCGCAGCACAGATTACGGGCAACCTGACAGCCACGCAATATTACTCTCACCCCTCACCCAACCCTCTCCCGCAAGGGAGAGGGAGAAAAGGAATACAAACCACGGGTCCCTTCTCCCTCGCGGTAGAAGGGCAGGTTGAGGGGTAGACGCGCTAAACGTCGCGGGCCAGGCGGATGCCGCTGAAGTGCCAGTGCGTGTTTGGATAGAAGAAATTGCGATAGCTAGCGCGCATGTGCGAGCGAGGTGTCACGCAGGCGCCGCCGCGCAGTACATACTGACTGCACATGAATTTGCCGTTGTACTCACCGAGGGCGCCCTGTGGGGGTCGGAATCCGGGATAAGGGGAATATGAACTCTGCGTCCACTCCCACAGATCGCCATAGAGTTGCGACGGTTGATTCACACTGTCCGCTGCGGCGCACGGATGTAAGATTTCGTCTTCGAGAAAGTTGCCGATCGGCGCTGCGCCCGATGCGGCCAGTTCCCATTCGTCTTCACGCGGCAGTCGCGCGCTCGCCCAGGTCGCGTACGCCTCCGCTTCGTAATAGCTGACATGCGCAACGGGTGCGTCGAGATCCAACTCAAGCAGGCCGCTCAGCGTGAATTCAAACCATTCATCGTCTTGGCGACGCCAATAGTACGGTGCCTGCCATTGTTGCTGACGAACTAAACTCCAGCCGTCGGCCAACCATGCTGCGGCCTGTCCATAGCCGCCGTCTTGCATAAACTGCAGGTACTCGCCGTTGGTGATGAGTCTGGACGCGAGCGCAAAGGCGTTACCCAGACACTTGTGCCGTGGTCCTTCGTTGTCGAATGCGAACCCGGATCCACCGTGTCCCAGCCATCGCTCACCGGCGGGATATTCATGCCAGGCAAGTGCTTGCCCCGAGTGCGCCACCTGGGTGTCATCAATGTCGCGGTAAGTGGGATACAGAGGATTGCACGATAACAGGTGCTTGATGTCCATCAGGATCAGCTCCTGATGCTGTTGTTCGTGGTTAATGCCCAGTTCGAGGATGTAGGCAAGTTGCGGGTCGATATCGTCCATTGCGTCCAGGTAGCTGCGCAACCGTTCGTCCACGGCGTTTCGATAGTTACGCACCGCGGCCAACGACGGACGCGTAAGCATGCCGCGTTGCTGACGAGGGTGTTGCGGACCCACGAGGTTGTAGTAGGAATTGAACAGGACCGCAAAATCATCGTCGATCCGTTGGTAGTCAGGTATTGCACGGGCCAACATGAAAGTCTCGAAGTACCAGGTCGTATGCGCCAGGTGCCATTTGGCCGGGCTTGCATCCGCCATGGACTGAACCACGCAATCTTCGGCCGATAGTGGTTGAATGAGTCGCTCCGTCTGCCGACGGACCTCGAGATATCGGTTTAACAGCTCTGTCGCCGAGGGCGTACGGGAACTTTCCGCATAAAGATCGATAACTGCGCTGCTCATGAACCGGCCCTATTCGGTTTTGCCTGGTGATAGCCTACCGTGGATTTGCTGAGAGATCGACGCGCAGCCTGGCCCCTATAACCCAGCAATTCAGGATAACGCGACGACTTCGAATTCGTGCCGCACTGTTTCCAGAACCTGCGCATCGCTTGCGTAACTGCGTTCGACGACCTGGATACGCCCGCGATTGTCGATCAGACATAAGGTAGAGCAACGCGTGCCATATTCATCGCTTTGTATGAACATCGGTGATAGCTGCCGTTCCAGCGCCTTGCCAACGCCTGTATCCGGCAGTGCCTGATCGGTCGCGGGCGTCGTATCGGCGAGCAGATCCAGCAGCCCCTCAGTGTCTACATCCGGACCCTGCAATTTTTTCTGTAACAACATTTTGCCGCGCTCGACTTTCGGCCAGGGCGTATCCAGTAAATGGTTGCTCAGCCCATAGACACCTGCGCTCAAGTCCCGGGGAGACTGCGCGTCCCGATTCGAGTAATAGGCAAGCTGATGCGCTGAGCCCACCAACAAATTAAAACCGCGGTAATCCGCACCGAAGGCTGCCTGGCGTTTTACAAAACTTAGCGGAGATTCGGCGCCTAGCAGGTAATCGTTGACCAGCATGCCGCGCGAGCGTTCACCGCCCTCGGCGCCGCCGGCGTCTCGATAGTTGGTGACTGCAGCGAACCGTCCGTCACGGCTAACCGCGAACCAGCTGCCGCCTGCCTGTAAATCACGGCCGCCGAAGACCTCTGGCGCGTCATCCCAGGGAGCCGCTAATGCAGTCGGGCGTGCGTAGTACTCGTCACGGTTGGCGGCAAGAACAATGGGATAATCGGCATGTTGTTGAAAGCCGACCAGGATCAGGCACATGTGTTTAGACGGCGCCGACGATTCAATAATGAAGCAGCGTATGGACGTGGTAGCTGTGCAATTTATCGCGGCCTTTAAGCGCATCCAGTTCAACAACGAAGGCACAGCCGGCAATTTCCGCCCCTAGTTTTTCGACCAGCACACAACTAGCCGCCGCCGTACCGCCGGTGGCTATCAAGTCATCCACGAGCAGTACCTGGTCACCCGCGCCAACCGCATCGACGTGGACTTCCAGCGTCGCCGAACCGTATTCAAGGTCGTAGGAGATCGATTGCGTGTCGTATGGCAGCTTGCCGGGTTTTCGCAGCGGTATGAAACCGACGCCAAGCTCCCAGGCAACCAGAGGACCGAAAATAAACCCCCGGGCCTCTATCCCGGCGACCGCTGTGAGCTCTCGATCGCGAAACGGTAGCGCTAATTGCTCGACCGCCAGTCGCAGACTCGCTGGATCTTTCACGAGTGGGGTGATGTCACGGAAAACGATTCCCGGTTGTGGGAAATCGGGAATGTCTCGGATCTGTTGCTTTAATCTGTCCACTGGCGGACGTCCTGGCTGGGGGGTGCCGGCGCGATTATACACTGCGCGCAGCGCGTGGGACTTGCATTAACGCTTACGAAGCTGGTGAGATCGTAGTAATGAGTAACTACGAAGATGGAGCAGCCAACGGAGTACACGTCTCGCAAGCCACCTGGCGAGAGGTCGAAAGTCACGTTGCATCGGGGGCAACCGCTATCCTTCCCGTTGGCGCCGCGTGCAAAGAGCACGGCGAGCACTTACCGATGAATACCGATCTATTGCAAGCGGAATGGCTAAGCATAATGATCGCTCAGCGATTTAACGTCGTTGTATGGCCAACCCTGAGCTACGGTTATTATCCTGCGTTTGTCGACTATCCGGGCAGCGTGAGTCTGTCCGAACAGACGTTCAAGCTTTGCGTTGCTGAAATTCTCGCGGGGATCGCGACAACCGGAGTTACACGGATTGCCGTGCTTAATACCGGGATCAGTACCATAGTCCCGTTGCAGGCAGCGATCGCCTCGGCTGCGCACCCGGTAACGTTGATTAATGTCTATGCCGGCCGGCGTTTCACGGCAGCCGTCGCCGATGTGCAGGAGCAGCCGTGGGGCAGCCACGCGGACGAAATTGAAACCTCCCTTATGCTGGCGCTGGCGCCAGAGCGGGTGCAAATGCAGCGCGCGCAACCGGGCTTGCAATCGATTCAATCCGGGCGCTTCAATCGCAACAATCCCTCGGCGCCCAATTATTCCCCGACCGGCGTCAACGGCGATCCAAGTTTGGCCTCGCGCGACAAAGGCGCGCGTTTGCTAAAGGCCATGCTGGATGATGTTTGTGAAGTCATTTCCGAGAACTGAACGAAATGTATAGACTTGTTGAGCGCGCGTTCGTGAGTGGCCTTAACCATTGTAGAGACCTAAGCTCGCGTTGGATCAACCCGAGCGTCGCGTGTCGTCAGCGCGTTGCACAGGGCGACTGATGGATACGATTTACTATTTCGCTTACGGCTCCAACATGCATCCTGAACGATTGCGTCAACGGGTGCGCTCGTCCCGCTCGTGCGGAATGGCACAGGTGCATGGCTACACGCTGGCGTTTCACAAGCGTGGTGGCGACGGCTCCGGTAAATGCAATTTGCTCCACACCGGACGACACACGGATCGGATCTACGGTGTTTACTATGAAATGTCGGTAACAGAAAAACCCGAACTCGATCGCATCGAAGGTCCACTTTATCGGATCGTCGAACTCGACCTAGACACAGCGCAGGGCGGACTCCAGGCGTTTGCCTACATTGCACCGGCGCACGCCATGCAAGCCGATCTGGCGCCATACGATTGGTACAAGAATTTCGTCGTTCGTGGTGCGCAACTGCACAACCTCCCGCTTGAATACATAGCGGGCCTGGAGATCGTCACGGCGGTGCCAGATCCGGATGCAGCGCGCAGCCAATTGAACCATTCGCTACTTAATGCAGGTGACGACCTGTGAGCCGCTATATGCTGCTTTTGATGCTGGGTGCGGCGTTGTTTGTCGCGACGACGGGCAGAGCGGCCGACTATGAAGCAGAGCGTGCCGCGTTATTGATCGAACTGCACGAGCATGTGCGCTGGACCGCCGAGCAGACCGGCATCGCGTCGTTACCGGACGCGGTCGCACAAGCGCTATTGCAAGTGCCCCGGCATGAATTCGTTCCCGCCGAACGGCGAAGCCAGGCCTATCAGAACCGGCCGCTGTCAATTGGGTATGGGCAGACGATATCCCAACCATATATCGTTGCCTTGATGACGGCCCTGCTGGACCTCGACGCCGATGCGAAGGTGCTGGAAATTGGTACTGGCTCAGCCTACCAGGCGGCGATTCTGGCGGAAATCGCCAGCGAGGTGTACACCATAGAGATCATTCCGCAACTTGGCGAGCAAGCCAGGCGTCGCTTGACCGCGTTGGGTTATGACAACGTAAAAACGCGGGTAGGCGACGGTTATCATGGTTGGCGGGAGGCGCAACCGTTCGATGCAATCATGGTTACCGCGGCCGCGAGCCACATTCCGCCGCCGCTGATTGCGCAACTGAAGCCCGGTGGACGATTGGTGATACCGGTAGGTGGCCGGTTTGCCACGCAATCCCTGGTCTTGGTGGAGAAATCCATGGATGGAGCAGTCACTACTCGTGAACTCTTATCCGTTCGCTTCGTACCCCTGACCGGATCACGCTAAGCCGGTGAACCGCTATCTGCTCGCCGCGGCGGTAGCGCTTATCTCGGCAGCAGCGCTCGCTTATGAAATCCTGCTCATGCGCTTGTTCTCCATTATTCAATGGCACCACTTCGCGTATATGCTGATCAGTGTCGCGCTGCTTGGTTTCGGTGCCAGCGGGAGCTGGCTGGCAATACGCGCCGTACACCGCCGTTTGGCGGTCGGCAGCTTTTTCTTTAAGCATGCTTTGCTGTTTGCGGTAACGTCCATCGGTGCGTACCTGCTCGTGCAATCACTACCGTTTAATCCGCAGGAAGTGATTTGGGATGCGCGCCAATTGCTGTGGCTGTCGGCGGCTTATCTGTTGCTGGGTATTCCATTTTTTTTTGCTTCCAACTGTATTTGTGGAGTGCTTATGGAACACCCGCAGGCGCGCGCGCAATTTTATGCTGCAGATCTCGTTGGCGCTGGCCTGGGCGGTTTTGCTGTAGTAGCGGCCCTGTGGGTGATGCAACCGCTTACTACCTTGGTTTGCATCGGTGCGCTGGGCATCGTAGCCGCAGCATTGGTGCGTGCCGGAGACAGGCGTTGGTGTGCGGCGCTGGTGACGCTGCTGTGCGGCGCGGCAATCGCCGCCCTGCTGGTGCCAAGCGAGCTTATACAGCTGCGGATCAATCCATACAAGGGATTGTCGCAGGCCATGCAGGTTGCGGGTGCTCGCTTGCAGCTGCAACGCACGAGTGCGTTGGCGCATCTCGCGGTGGTCGCGAGTCCGCAGATCCCTTTTCGTCATGCACCGGGCTTGAGTCTGCACAGCAGCGCGGAGCCACCCGAACAACTTGGGCTTTTTATCGATGGCGACGCACTGACCCCGATAAGCCGCTATTTCCCAGGCGCGGACACGCTCGGTTTCCTAGAAGACATGCCGAGTACGCTGCCGTACGTGGTTGCCCGGGACCCGCGTGTGTTGGTGCTCGGTGCCGGTGGCGGCATGGACGTGCTGCAAGCCCTGCACCTGGGCGCACGTCGAATCGACGCGGTTGAACTTAATCCGCAAATCACCTCGCTGGTAGCCGATACCTTTGCCGAGTTCGCCGGTGATCTTTATAGCCACCCACGCGTGCACGTGTATCAGCACGAAGCGCGGCGGTTTGTGTTACCGCGAAACCCTGTATATGACATTGTCGTCGTCGCCGCGATGGATGCCTTCGCTACGGCGTCGGCCGGCTTGCAGGCATTGGGCGAACAATACGCGTATACGCGCGAAGCGTTCGGCGACTATCTGGGTAACCTCGCCCCCGGTGGTGTAGTAGCAATCACTCGTTGGACGCGGAATCCGCCACGCGACGGCATCAAATTGTTCGCCACGGCTGTCGCGGCTTTGGGTGACGAGGGTGTACGGGATCCCGCTACACACCTGGTATGGATCCGCGGCTGGAACGTAGCCACGCTGCTGGTCAAGAACCAGCCTTTCACGGCCGTACAAATTGGCGAGGTTCGCGCGTTTGCACAGCGACAGGGCTTCGATATCAATTATGTGCCGGGCGCGCAGGCGGGCGAGACCAATCGGCACCATATTTTGCCTAAGCCTTATTACTTTCGAGCGGCGCGCGCGTTGCTAGGGTCGCGGACCTCGGAATTCATCCAGAATTATCCGTTTTACGTTGAGCCCGCCACCGACGACCGGCCATTCTTCTTTCGGTTTTTCAAATGGTCATTGTTGCCGTTGTTGCTGGGAGACCTTCGCCATGGCAGTTTGCAACTCATCGATCTCGGTTATCCATTGATCGTGGCGACCTTGATGCAGGCGATGATCGCCAGCAGCGTCTTGTTGTTACTGCCGTTATGGCTTTCACGCAATACGCTGCGAACGCGAAATATCGGCGCTGGATCCCTGTGGCCTTTGGCGCTGTACTTTGTCAGCATCGGTCTTGGATTTATCGGTATCGAGATTGCGTTTATTCAGCAGCACATACTCTATCTGGGGCACCCCACTTACGCGGCAGCGGCGGTGCTAGGCGGATTCTTGATGTTTGCGGGCGCGGGTGCCGCGTGGTTGCAGCGACGTCAGGAGCGAACGCGTAGTCCTAGCCCGCACGTGGTGTTTGCGGCGATTGTCGTGCTCGGCATCATCAGCTTGTTGATTGGACCGCTGGCGCGCGAGCTTAGCCAGGCGGCCACCGTCCCTGTGCGTATGGGTGTGTCGCTGCTGGTCCTTGCGCCGCTGGCCTTTGCGATGGGTATTCCGTTACCCGCGGCGCTCGGCCAGCTCAGCGATCGCGGATTGCTCGCCTGGGCCTGGGGTGTAAACGGTTGTGCTTCGGTCGTCGGCGCGGTACTCGCGACTTTGCTCGCAATTCACTTCGGCGCTACGCTGCTTTTGATTTTGGCGATTGCCTGTTACTTGATTGCCGCGTGGTCGTTTCCTGCGGCAGCCTCGAACCATCGTCTGTCATCACCATGATTGCCCGGCACCTTTGTGCAATAGGTGGGCTAGCGCTTGTGCTCGGCTGTGCGCCTGTGCGTGGCCCGGACACGACATGGATCGCTACGCACTTATTGTTCGGATTCAGTAAACCCGATGCGACCCTCGTCACCCACGCTCAATGGCAACGCTTCGTCGATGAGCAGGTAAGTCCGCGAATGCGCAGTGGCTTCACCGTGATTGAGACGACGGGTCAATGGTATGACGAGGATGCTGGATTGAGTGTTCGCGAACCAGGACGCATGTTGCTCGTGTTGCACCGGGGTAGCGATAACGATGAACGAAACATTGCGCAAGTAGCAGATGAGTACAAACGACAATTCCAGCAACAATCGGTGCTGCGCTGGGACAGTCCGGCGCGCGTGACCGAGGCTACCTCAACTGCTGCTGAACCAGCGCGTTGATGGCCCGATAGTCGAATTTGCCGGTGCCGAGCACCGGTACCTCATCCACGCATAAGATGTGACGTGGTATCGCGATTTCAGCAACGCCGCTAGTGCGGGCCATGGCGAGTATGACTTTTCGCTGGGCGTCGTTCTGAGTCGTGAGTAGCACTATTTGCTCTCCTTTGCGGGGGTCAGCAATGGTCGTGGCCGCGTGTAGGCTGTCCGGCCAGGTGAGAGTGGCCAATTCTTCGACGCGAGTGAGCGAAACCATCTCCCCGGCTATCTTGGCGAATCGCTTGGCGCGGCCAATGATTGTGACGCACCTGTTTGAGTTTATGGTGACTATGTCTCCAGTGTCATACCACCCCGAACCGCGCCGCTCCGTCCACGGAGCCACCAGCACTCCATCGCTGCCGTGGAATAAGTAACCGCGCATGACATTTGGGCCGCTTACGACCAGTCGTCCGCCCTCTTCGATCCCCTCTACCGGCTCCAGATAATGCTCGACAGCCGTTAACAGCTGACCGGCCGAGCCAGCCTGATTCTCCATCGGCGTATTGACGGCAATAACCGGACTTGCTTCCGTTGCACCATAGCCTTCGAGAACGCGCTTGCCGAGTTTGTCCGCCCAAATGCGCCGCGTATCTTCGTGCACCTTTTCGGCGCCGGCAATCACATAGCGAATGGTGTTGAAGTCATACGGATGAGAGTTGCGCGCATAACCGGCCAGAAACGTATTGGTGCCAAACAGCACGGTTGCGTGTAGCTCATAACAAAGCTCGGGTATCAGACGATAATGTAGTGGCGATGGATACAAAAATATTTTTGCACCATCCAGTAACGGCAGGATCACGCCCCCCAATAGCCCAAACGCGTGAAACACCGGCATCGCATTGAAGATGACGTCATTGTGGGTCAAGTCTATTAAGGTCTGGACTTGGGCACGATTAGCCAGCAAATTGGCATGCGACAGCACTACGCCTTTGGGAATGCCTTCCGAGCCCGAGGTAAACAAGATCACAGCCGCCGAATCGGGATCCCGAGATCCTGCCCAGCGATTAAATGCCCAGCGCGCACAGCGAGCGGCGATGAGGCCTTTCACTTTCATCAATAACGAGATTTCGGTGCGCAGATCTTCCAGGTAAGTAAGCGTTACCCGTTCGCCAAGGGCCTCAGCGCTGGCTCCCAAATCTGCGTTCTCGATGAAGGCGCGCGAGGTGTACACCTGTCTTATCTGCGCGGTTTCGCAGGCGGTGACCAGACCCTGTGGGCCGGCCGTGAAGTTGAGCATTGCCGGTACGCGGCCGCGCACCTGGCAACCGAGCAGGGCTACGACCGCAGCGTTTACATTGGGCAACAACAAACCCACATGATCACCTCTGCGAGTAGCCCGGGCGATGGCGTCGCCGAGCACGAACACGCCGGTGACGAGACGCCGATAGCTTAGCGGCTTGCGCTGAATATCTTCGATTATCGGAAGGGAGGCGCCGTGACGTTGCATGGCGTCGAGTAGCGCTTCGAATACCGTCGTGCGTGTATTGCAGTTCTGGTAGGCAATGCGTCGCATAATTCGCGTTAACGCCTCCGCGGCCGCTTTGCGCCGATCACTGCCTTGCAGTTCCTCGGCAATCTCGAGCTTTTCCGGGGTGAGAAACCTTATCGTGATTTTCGGCAACCAGCGGATACGCACTGCCCCGCGTAAGTAGGAAAATGGTGTGTACTGCGCCCCCTCAATCCCAACAGGCAGGATCGTCGCTTGCGCCTTATCTGCAACCATCCCCGGACCGTCGTAGATCTTCATCAACGAGCCTGTGATGGTAATTCTGCCTTCAGGAAAGATAACCGCCTTGCGGTCCTCTCGCAGGTACCTGATCAGGGACTTCATTGAGATGGGATTGGTCGGGTCGAGAAGAAACAGATCGACGAACCAGAGAAACGGTTGGAAGTACCACTTTTTCGCCATCTCCGAATTTATTGCGAAGGTCGGGCGTTCCGGGAAAAACAGATAGAACAACAGCCCGTCCAGTAGCGAAACGTGGTTAGCAACGATCAGCACACGATTGCCGGCGGCATGATAGTTTTCAACGCCGATCACTTCCACGCGATAGAGAAATTTAAGGGCCCAACGGACCGGTGTTTTCAGTATGTCTACCAGCATGGTGCGCTGCCCATCGCTGCCAAAGGGCGGTGCCAGGTGTCGGCGCTGGCCCGCCGTCAGATGCTCGAGGAGGATTCTTGCGGTTGTAGTTGGATCCGTTGCCCGGGTTGCAATAGTGCATTGTCGGGCAACTGATTCCAGTTCTGCAAATCCTCTACCGAAACGTTGAATCGGCGGGCGATCCGCCACAGAGAATCACCTCGTCGGACGCGGTAGTGTTGTACTGTTGCGGGTCCCGCGTTTTGTTTGTTTGTGGTCACCAGCGCCTTTACCGCTAGTTTCTTCCCCGGTCTCAGCACCGCGTGCCGATCGAGCCCGTTCCAGGACAGAATATCCGCGAGCCTGATACCGTGGTGGCGCGCGATATCCCATAAGGTATCGCCGGAGCGGACGGTGTATGTAGCTCCATGAGCGGCGCGCCTGGATGCCACGACGGGCTCGCGAGTATTAATCCCGCGTGGCACGATCAAGGTCTGGCTTGCCCGGATCAGCGTGCCTCGGATTTTATTGACACGCTGTAGCGCTCCCACGCTAGACCCGTATTTGAGTGCAATTGCGCCCAAGGTGTCGCCGGGACGCACTCGGTGTAACGGCCAGGGCAAGCGTTGCTCCGGCGTAAGTGACGCGATTCCAGCATTCAGTTGTGCAACCTTGGCAACGGGCACTACAACGCTATGAGGCCCCTCCGGCGGAGTGACACCGCGCCGAAACGCGGCATTGAGCGCTCCAAATTCTGCGTCGTTCATGCCGGCAAGACGGGCCACTTCCGCCAGATCTGTCTGCGCGCCCAGATCGACAACAGCCAAATAACGCCGGTTCGGGATTGGTGTCAGGGTAACGCCATATGCGCCGGGGTCGGCAACTACAGCTGCAACTGCCAATAACCTTGGTACATAGGATCTCGTTTCCTTCGGCAGCTTCAGCGACCAGAAGTCGCCGGGTTTACCATTACGCAGGTTTTGTTTGATCGCCCTAGCGACTTTATTTTCACCGCAGTTGTAAGCTGCCAGTGCAAGCAGCCAATCTCCGTCGAATTGCTTGTGAAGGGTACTCAGGTATTCCAAAGCGGCTGCCGTTGCGGCAACGACGTCTCGACGTTCGTCGTACCACCAATTCTGACGCAGACCGAAGCGCTTTGCGGTGGCGGCTACGAACTGCCACAACCCGGAAGCACGTCCGCGCGAGTAAGCGTTGGTCTGAAATGCACTTTCAATGACTGGCAGCAGTGCAAGATCAACGGGTAAGCCTCTACGTTGTATATCCTCGACGATTAAGTGTAGATAGGGCGTCGCGCGTGCTGTCACGCGCTCCATGTACTCCGGATTGCGTTTGAACCAAGCTAGCTGATCATCAATTTCGATTCGGTTTGGGCGTGACAACTTCAAGTCTTGGCGGATAAGTGTCCACAGCTCGTTGGCGACGATTACTGGTTGGTTTTCGTCGCGCTCAGCCACGGGCGGGGAGATGTTCTTTTCATAGCGTGGCGCGGGTTGTGGAATTGGGCTGGTCTGAGCGTGTTGCGCGCTGCGCGTTGACGGCAGCGTGCAGGCGCTCAGCATCACTGTACACGCGGCAGTACTGAGCGCTGCAACGCCAATCCTCCCCCTGAGCATGTGGTCATGCTAGGGATTTTCAGGCGACTATGTCAATGACCTTTTATGCACGGGTTAGCATTACTGGTCAAAGCATGAGCGCCTCTATAAAGTTGGATGTGAAGAGCACCGGGTCTGCAAAATGCTGAGTTCGGAAACCGCGCAAATTGATGACGCCAAAGCACTAAGCCAGGCATTGCAGCGTTGGTTTCTGCAGCCGCCAGGTACTTTGTTGGGCGAGGCCGAACGGGTAGTGCTGAAAAAAGCGCTGCCGAATTTGTTTGGGTACCACATTCTTCAGTTAGGCGAGCCGATTTCCACGGATTTGCTGAGCTCTTCACGTATAGCCCATCGAATCGTGACCAGCAGTGACCCCGCTAGCGGCGACGCGAATAGGGGCCCAGCCTTGCAGTGCGAGCCTGGCGCGTTGCCGATAGCTGCCGACAGTATTGACGTCGTAGTTTTGCCGCATACGCTCGAGTTCGATTCGGATCCGCACCAGATCTTGCGTGAGGTGGAACGTGTGCTGATCGGTGAGGGCCACGTGGTGATCATGGCGATGAATCCGTGGAGTCTCTGGGGGTTGTGGCGTTTACTGCTCGCCTGGAAGAGTGAACCTCCGTGGTGCGGCAAATTTCTATCTGCTACGCGCCTGAAGGATTGGTTGAAGTTACTGGGATTCGACATCGTTTCGACATTTTTTGTGTTTTACCGCCCGCCCTTCCGACACGCTGGCCTACTTACACGATTAGCCTTTCTGGAGAAACTGGGTGCGTACTGTTGGCGCTACCTTGGAGGCGCGTATATCCTAGTCGGTAAGAAACGTCTGCTGACGCTCACGCCCGTGAAAACGCAATGGCGTGCTCGAAGAAGTATGATCGCTGCCGGTATGGCCGAGCCCAGCACCCGGAACGATTGTGCCCTGTAAGCCAGTCGAGCACCCACACTCGTTGACGCGCTATGCCGAGTAGAATTGTTGAAGTGTTTACCGACGGCGCCTGTCGCGGCAACCCTGGGCCTGGTGGCTGGGGGGCATTGCTGCGTTATGACGGTATTGAGAGAGAACTATACGGCGGCGAAATGCAAACGACGAACAATCGTATGGAACTGATAGCGGCGATTAAGGCGCTTGAAGCGTTGACTCGGCCGAGTCAGGTTCGATTGACCACCGATTCAATCTACGTCAAGAAAGGACTAACCGAATGGTTACCGCAATGGAAGCGACGCGGATGGCGCACAGCCAGTAAGAAGCCGGTTAAAAACGTCGATCTGTGGCAGCAACTCGAGAGCCTTGCACAACAGCACGCGATCGATTGGCAATGGGTTAAAGGTCACGCCGGACACTTAGAAAACGAACATGCCGATATGTTGGCAAACCGTGGCATCGATGAATTGCTGAGCCACGTCTGATTGGAGCGCTAATGCACCAAGTCATACTCGATACGGAAACGACCGGTCTGGAGCCCGAGCAAGATCATCGCATAATTGAGATCGGCTGCATTGAAATTGTGAATCGCCGCCCGACCGATCGGGTGTACCAGCAATATCTGTGGCCGGAGCGTGATAGCGACGATTCCGCATTGGAAGTACATGGGATTACCAATGAGTTTCTTCGAGACAAGCCGCGGTTCGCGGATATCGCAAGTAAGTTCCTCGAGTTTGTGCATGGCGCCGAGCTGGTCATTCACAATGCCCCGTTTGATGTCGCTTTTATTAACGCGGAGCTCCGGCGCCTGGGCGAATCGTGGGGACGCATCGAGGACCACTGCACGATTCTCGACACCCTGCAACTTGCGCGCGAAATACATCCCGGTCAACGCAATAGTTTGGACGCATTGTGCCGACGTTACGAAGTAGACGACTCCCGGCGCCGGCTGCATGGGGCGTTGCTGGACGCAGAAATTCTTGCGGAAGTGTACCTGGCCATGACCGGCGGTCAGGCGGTCTTGGGGTTTGATGACAACGTCGGCAATGCCGAAACGGGTGGGACTAGAGAACGGGTTGTTAATGCGGACCGTTCGCCATTGCGGATCATAGAACCGACCGCCGAGGAATTAGCCGCGCACGACGAATGCCTGGCGATCATCGATGAAATCAGCACCGGGAAGTGCGTGTGGTTGCAAGGCGCGGATAGCGCCTCATGAGAGACTATCCGACCTTACGGCTCCACGCTTGCGGTTGTCGCTGTCTGCACCATTTGCTGGAGTTCACCGCGCTGATATAAATCCATCACGATGTCGCAGCCGCCAACTAACTCGCCGCCTATAAACACCTGCGGGAAGGTCGGCCATTGCGAAAACTGCGGTAAATGTTGGCGAATCATCGGTTCCGACAGCACATCAACGTAGGCAAATTCGGCACCGCAGGCTTTCAGCGCTTCGGCCGTACGCTTGGAAAAACCGCATTGCGGAGCTTGCGGGTTGCCTTTCATAAACAAGACGACTGGATTGCTCTCAACCGCCTCTTTAAGCTGCTCAAGAATATCCATTTAAATCCGTCCTCAGCTTGCAATCGTTTACCGAGATAATTAGACGCAGTCTAATCTGGCAGGCCTAGTAAAGCAAAAGAATCTCGTTTGGGGGATCACTTTTTACCCCCTCACCCCAACCCCTCTCGCGCGAGGGCCGAGGGGGGCTTTCGAGGGCAAATGACTCGCTGATCTTAAACCACGGGTCCCGTCTCCCCTTGCGGAAGAAGGTCAGGATGAGGGGTTAATAAGCTGCGCACTATGCCGCTGCAACTTGCAACCAACAGCCAAAATAGCCGACAATCTAGCCTCGTTCCTGCCAGCATTATGACGCCGCTGGTTAAGGTATCACCGTGTTGTATTAAGAGGGGGGTATGCGATGAATCCACTCGATTCTATAACAGGCACTATCGTATCCGGATTTGTCCTGTCAATTGTATTAGTGTTCGTCATCAAGGCCATAGCCGGCGCCTGAGCTCGCCGAGCTGCTGTTCCTGGGACAACGACAAGGGGGATGGAGTAATGGATTCGATTACACATTTAGCTATCGATCGATGGCTGCACATTCTGTCCGGGATTACCTGGATTGGGTTGTTGTATTACTTTAATTTTGTACAAACACCCGCGATGGCCGCGGCCAACGCTGATAAAGATGGACCTGGTCCGGCCGCCATCGGTAAATACGTAGCGCCCCGCGCATTGTTATGGTTTCGCTGGGCAGCCGTGGCAACCTGGGTCACCGGCGCTGTATACCTCGCGGCCGCGCCGCAATTTTCCTTTATGGGTGCATTCGCGCTTGGCATAGGCCAGAACAACGTTGCGTTGACGACGATCGGTTTTGGAGCCTGGATGGGTACGATCATGCTGTTCAATGTGTGGGTGCTTATTTGGCCAAATCAAAAGAAGATACTGGGAATGGTGCCCGCGACCGACGACGAGAAAGCTAAATCGCGCCGTGTCGCCGCGCTTGCATCTCGAACTAACACGTTGTTATCGATCCCCATGCTCATGTGCATGGCGGGTGGATCGCACGGTTTGCCGATGTAAAGACAACAATTCGTTTTTATGGTTGAGTTCGAAGCCCGGCTCACCGCCGGGCTTGTTTTTTTGTTTGCTTGAGAGTCTATGTGGGCCGCTTGCGTATGAGCGAATCAATAATGTCGACCTACAAGCGCCTGCCGGTCGCATTTGATCGTGGCGAAGGCGCCTGGTTGTGGGACACGCAGGGCCGTCGCTATCTGGACGCCCTTAGCGGCATTGCTGTATGTGGTCTCGGACACGCCCACCCGCAGATAGCTGATGCCTTGGCCGATCAGGCACGCACTTTGCTCCATACTTCAAATCTGTACGGGATTCCGTTGCAGACTGAGCTTGCTTCCAGGCTCACCGCGCTGGCGCAAATGGAAAATGTTTTCTTTTGTAACTCCGGCGCCGAAGCGAACGAGGCAGCGATAAAAATTACTCGTTTACATGCGCGCGCCAAGGATGTCGCCGAGCCTACCGTCATCGTAGCGCAGGGTTCGTTTCACGGGCGCACAATGGCGACGCTCAGCGCAACCGGCAATCCCAAAGTGCAGGCAGGGTTTGAGCCGCTACTCATGGGCTTCGAGCAAGTTCCGTATAACGACATAGACGCGATGGCGTCCGCTGTCGCGCAGCGTCCCGGAGTTGTTGCCATCATGGTGGAGCCAATCCAGGGTGAGGGTGGCGTGCGCATTCCCGATGTCGATTATTTGCGGACCGTTCGCGAATTATGCGATTCGAGCGGATGCCTGATGGTGCTCGATGAAGTTCAGACCGGCATGTGCCGCACTGGCGAGTGGTTTGCCTACCAGCACAGCGGCGTGCTGCCCGACGTGATGACACTCGCGAAGTCGCTTGGCAATGGTGTACCCATCGGTGCGTGTCTTGCGCGTGGAAAGGCGGCCCAGATATTACAGCCCGGAACCCATGCTTCGACCTTCGGCGGTAATCCGCTCGCCTGTCGTGCGGCGCTAACCGTGCTGGACGTTATGGAGCGCGATGAGCTTGCTGCCAGGGCCGCGCGGATCGGGGAACGACTCGTGGACGGATTTCGTAGCTCGCTGGCCGATTGCAGCGCAGTCAAAGATATTCGCGGTAAAGGGTTAATGATCGGTATTGAACTCAATAAACCGTGTACAGAGCTCGTAGGCCGTGCCCTGGAAGCTGGTTTATTGATTAACGTCGCAGCCGATACGGTGGTGCGCCTGTTGCCGCCGCTGATCATCGACGACGAGCAGCTTGGCGTCTTGGCAGAGGGCGTTACCCGTCTGGTTCGAGATTTCGAGTAGCATCTGATGCCCAGGCATTTTCTTAGTCTGCTTGATTTGTCGGGCGAGGAGCTTACCGGGATAATCACTCGCGCCATCGAGCTCAAGCGCGATAGCAACGACTACACACCGTTGAAAAATCGCGTGATGGCGATGGTGTTTGAAAAATCCTCTACCCGCACCCGTGTGTCGTTCGAAGTAGCAATGGCGCAGCTTGGCGGGAATGCCATTTTCCTTTCACCGAAAGATACACAGCTGGGTCGTGGTGAAAAAGCGGAAGACACAGCCAGGGTTTTGTCGCGGATGGTCGATATCATTATGGTTCGCACGTTTGCCCACGAACGCGTAGAAAGTTTCGCCGCCCACTCTCACGTCCCAGTCATCAACGGTCTGACAGATCAACTGCACCCATGCCAATTGCTCGCCGACGTGCAAACGTTTTGCGAGCACAGAGGACCCATTCACGGCAGGACAATCGCGTGGATCGGTGACGGCAACAACATGTGCAATTCTTACATCAACGCGGCGCGACGTTTTGATTTCAAATTGCGCATTGGCTGTCCTGTGGGTTACGAGCCCGACGCCGACGTTGTTCGCGAAGGTGCTGCACATGTAGAGATTTTTTCCGACGCACTAGAAGCCGCGCGCGGTGCACACATGGTCGCCACCGATGTCTGGGCCAGTATGGGACAGGAAGAAGAGGCGCGGAAACGTGCCGAAGCTTTCGCACCGTTCCAAGTAAACGAGAAGCTCTTGTCCGTCGCGCAGCCTGACGTAGTGTTTATGCATTGTCTTCCTGCGCACCGGGGTGAGGAGATCAGTGAGGACATGCTCGAACATCCCGCCAGCGTGGTGTGGGACGAGGCGGAAAATCGGCTGCATGCGCAAAAAGCGTTATTGGAGTTTCTGTTAGCGGATTGACCAGTGGCGAGAGCGGCAAGGCGTTAACTAGTGCTCCAACAACCCACAGGGCGCTCCCGTGGTGTCCCGCCGCTTCGTTGCAGCGCTTGACAAGGGCTATGGCCATTCCCTGCGCACTGCGCCTTGCTGCGAAACACCACGGGAACGCTGAATCCATCAATATTGGGTTGTTGGAGCACTAGATTCTTGAGCGTGGTTTGGACTACCGCCCAATTGCCGGAGGCCGCAACGTGTTTTTTCTCGTAAGCAATGACGATGGCTACCAGGCCCCCGGATTAAGCATACTCGCCGACACACTTTCCGCGATTGGTGAGGTTGCTGTCGTCGCGCCAGATCGCAATCGCAGCGGGGCAAGCAATTCCTTGACACTTGACGCGCCGCTGCGAGCCTATCAGGCGCGCAATGGTTTTTACGTGGTCAATGGCACGCCGACGGATTGCGTGCATCTGGCGGTAACAGCGTTGTTGGAGCAAGAGCCGGATATTGTGATTTCCGGCATTAATGCCGGCGGTAATCTCGGTGATGACGTTCTTTACTCGGGTACCGTGGCTGCCGCAATCGAAGGACGTTCGTTTGGTTATCCTTCGATTGCCGTGTCGTTGGCAGGCGATTCAAAAGTTCATTACGCCAGCGCAGCGCGTGTGATAGAACGGCTGATTGAACGCATGAACAGCGGAACTGCGTCCCGGGATACCTTACTCAATGTGAATGTTCCTGATTGCCCCGTCGCCGAGCTGGCTGGGATCGCTGTTACCCGTCTGGGGCATCGACACAAGTCCGAGCCCGTGATCGTGGCTAAGGATCCCCAAGGCAGAACCATTTATTGGGTAGGCTCGCCAGGCGGAGCTCAGGATGCAGGACCGGGGACCGATTTCCATGCAATTGAAAATGGATATGTTTCCGTTACCCCATTGCAGCTTGATTTGACACATTATGGTGCGCTCGATACCGTTTCGCAGTGGCTAGCCGGTACTGAAATTGATGAGCGCTGATCTGCGCGGAATTGGTATGACTTCCCAGCGAGCCCGCAATCGCCTGGTGGCCCGACTCCGCGACATGGGTATCAAGTCGCCGCAAGTTCTCGAAGTTATTGGCCGCACTCCCCGTCATGTGTTTGTAGATGAAGCGCTTGCAAGCCGCGCCTACGAGAATAGTGCGCTTCCCATCGGTCATGGCCAGACCATATCGCAACCCTACATTGTTGCCTGCATGACCGAAGCGTTGGTCGACGGTGACAATGTGAACAATGTGTTGGAGATTGGCGGCGGCTGCGGCTATCAGGCAGCGATACTTGCGCAGTTGTGTGAACGGGTTGTGACGATCGAGCGAATCGCTACCCTGGCACACAAGCTGCGTGAGCGTATGCACGAATTGAAATACAACAACGTACGGGTGCGGCACGGCGATGGCCGCGAGGGTTGGTTGAAATACGCTCCGTACGACGCAATCCTCGTAGCTGCTGCTCCACTCGGCGTTCCCGACGGATTACGCGAGCAGTTGCGGGTGGGCGGAAAACTCGTTATTCCGGTCGGCTCACCGGGCAATCAACAGCTGCTCGCGATCCTGCGCACGCAAAGTGGCTACGAGGAACATTTTCTGGAGTGGGTGAGCTTTGTGCCTCTGCTCGAAGGCGTCGGTTAGTACCGCATGCGAGCCAATCGATGCAATGATCACGGAACCACGGCCAGCTGGAGTGGGTCGAGAATTTATCTGCATCTCGTATCGGCGCTGTTCGTGTTGTTGTTGCTACAGGCTTGCGCCGGCTCGGCTAAGGCACCCGTCGTCGGCAAACAGGCGCAACCCGTTGCGCGCGCCGAAGTCGAACGTAGCGGCGCTGCGCCCAAGAGCATTGGCACGACAAGAAGTCAGCGAATTCCCGCATTTCATACAGTGCACCGCGGAGATACCCTGTACGCGGTAGCCTGGCGCTACCATTTAGACTACCGGGAGCTGGCTAGATGGAACGGCATCAAGCCACCTTACCTTATTTACCCCAGTGATCGTCTGTTGTTGCGTCCGCGGCCGCGGCAACCGCCACGTTCTACCCCGACGGCCCCCAAAGCGACTGAACCTGCGCCGCTTCCAGTGCGGCCGAAAGCCAAACCACAGCCGGCAACGCGCATTAGTTGGCGGTGGCCGGCCGACGGCAAGCATCGCAACGTAGACTCGACATTAGGCCGCAAAGGACTGGAGATCCGCGGTGTACGTGGGCAGGCGATACGCGCCGCTGCGCCCGGTACCGTGGTGTATAGCGGCAGTGGACTTATCGGATATGGAAAGCTTATTATCATTAAGCATAACGATGTCTTTCTAAGCGCCTACGCGCATAACGACAGCATCGTTGTCGAAGAAGGCACAAGCGTGTCTGGTGGGCAGAAAATTGCCGAGATGGGGAGCTCGAATGCTAAAGAGGTCATGTTGCACTTCGAGATCCGTCGCAACGGTAAACCCGTTCCACCGCTGCAATATCTACCCAAATCCTCTTAGCCGGCGACGCCGGTTAGTCTGCGTGCTCATGAACGCAACTTTCGCGAATTTTACCCGGCAAGCACGCCGAACCCGTGGCGAGCGCACCCGAAAATTATAATGGCGGGTAACAAACGTAAATCGGATACGCCGCCCGCCGGCGCGAATGTTGGGGACTCGTCAACGCCTGAAGCGTTGCGCGAGCAAGGTAATGCTGCCCCTGACACTGAAGTGGAGCTGATTGCAGCGCAATTCGACGCGGCAAGCGAGGATGCTGAGGAGGAGGAGCCGATTCCTGAGGTCCCAACCTATGCGGCGGGTAATTTTTCCGAGGGCGAGCTGGACGCGACGCGTTTGTATTTAGCCGAAATTGGATTTTCTCCGTTGCTAACGGCTGAGCAGGAGGTCGAATTCTCACGCAGCGCCAAGGCCGGGGACATGCAGGCGCGAAGCCGCATGATAGAGAGCAATTTGCGTTTAGTCGTCAAAATTGCCCGGCGCTATATGAATCGTGGTCTGGCGCTGCTGGACCTAATCGAAGAGGGCAACTTAGGATTAATCCGGGCCGTAGAGAAATTCAATCCCGAACTTGGTTTCCGTTTTTCCACCTACGCAACATGGTGGATTCGCCAGACAGTTGAACGCGCGTTGATGAATCAGTCGCGCACCATCCGCCTGCCTATCCACGTTGTCAAAGAAATCAACGTGTACCTGCGCGCAGCGCGCCAACTCGCGCAAACGCTGGATCGTGAGCCGAGTCCAGAAGACGTGGCGGAAATGCTCGATCGCCCCATCGAGGACGTAAAACGCATGCTCGGGCTGAACGAGCGCGTTGCTTCGGTCGATATTCCTTCAGACCAGGACTCTGATCGCTCCCTGTTGGATACCATCCCGGATGAACACAACATCGATCCCGCATTGCTGTTGCAAGACGAGGACGTGCAGCGGCATATCGAAGCGTGGCTAGCCCAGCTCAACGATAAGCAGCGCGCCGTGGTCGAGAGACGATTTGGATTACACGGACGGGAAATAGGCACGCTGGAAGAGGTCGGCAGCGAAATCGGAGTGACTAGAGAGCGCGTTCGACAAATTCAAATCGAGGCGCTAAGGAGACTTCGCCAAATCCTTGAGCGAGAGGGCTTCTCTGAGGACGCTTTGTTTACCGAAGTTTGATCGGCGCTGTTGGGTTCTGCCGCGCCGCAGCCCTATTCAATCATCAAAGCCGCTGCTACACGGCGCTGTTCGGCCGCAAGTATCGTAAAACTTCGGCAGGCGGCTGGCGTGCTCATGACTTCCAGCCCTATTCCAGCCTCGTGTATTGCGCGCGTTATTTCCGCGGCTGGAAACGACTGCCGGCTACCGGTTCCCAGAAGCACGAGTTCGGGATCCAGATCGATGATCGCGCCAATGTCGGCAGCGCTTAATTCGTAGACTGACGCGGGTGGCCATTCCAGCACCAGTTGTGTGGGCGTTACAATTAAGCTATGCCGATACCGTTGCTCGTTAATTACAACACCGTCTTCATGGTACCCGCGGATCATGTACTTGCATCCATCGGTCTCGAAATCGAGTTTCATCGCTGCTAAGTTATCGCGCCCCTGCCTGGGGTGATCGGAGGTGTAAATATGAAGTTGATTCTATTAGGTGGACCGGGGGCCGGTAAAGGAACTCAGGCCGATCTGATTTGTGCAGAATTTGGAATACCCAAAATTTCCACTGGCGATATGCTGCGCGCGGCTGTGAAGGCCGGTACCAGCCTTGGTCTGCAGGCCAAACAGATTATGGATTCAGGCGCTTTGGTTTCCGATGAGATCATCCTCGGCTTGGTTCGCGAACGCATAGCTGAGCCGGATTGTGCTTCCGGATTTTTGTTCGATGGATTCCCGCGCACCATACCCCAGGCCGAAGGTTTAGAGGAACTCGGCGTTACCGTAGATAAAGTTATCGAAATTAACGTAGCCGATGATGAGATCGTTCGCCGCTTGTCCGGACGGCGGATTCACCCCGGTTCCGGCCGTACCTATCACGTTGAATTCAACGCACCGACGCTTGCCGGGCATGATAACGAAACCGGCGAAGTCTTGGTTCAGCGCGACGATGACAAGGAAGACACGGTACGCAACCGCCTTGCGGTTTACCATGAACAAACTGAACCGTTGATTGATTTTTATTCTGAGAAAGCTGAATCGAATTCCGAAACTGTCGGTGAATTTGTTCGGGTTCAGGGAATCGGCAGCGTTGATGACATACGGCAGCGAGTAGTAGATGCTTTAAAATAGCGCTGTGAGTATTTGTAATTCGATCAAACACGTTAATGGATCGCAACTACATAGAAAAAAATTGTTGAAACAATTTGCATTGTTTGCAGAATTTCATTGCACATTCTAGGTTAGTGATGTATATAGTTCCGTATGGTGTGTTTAATTTTTTTTCAACTGCTAGCTAGGGGGTTGTAACTATGGCAAGTCCTAGGAAGAAAACTTCGAGGAAGAAAGCAGCTAAGAAGAAGACGGCTGCGAAGAAGCGGGTAGTAAAGAAAAAGACCACCAAGAAGAAAGCCAAGAAAAAGGCTTCAAAGAAAAAAGCCACTAAGAAAAAAGCGACCAAGAAAAAAGCGACCAAGAAAAAAACCGCTAAAAAGAAAGCCAAAAAGAAAACGGCTAAAAAAAGTCCCGCAAAGCGGAAAACAAAAAAAAAGCGGCGCTAAGAAAAGCGCGGTAAAGCAATCCAAGGAAGAACTGGCAAAAGCCAGACGGACGAAGCTCAAGGCTAAACGCGACGAAGTCCGCAGCCGACGCGCGGAAAGGTTGCAGGCAGCAAAAGAGCGCAAGGCAGCACGACTTCGAAAGGAAGCGCTGCAGAGGGCCGTCAAGGCCTTTGTCCGAAATTGGGAACAGGACTACGATCGCAAGCATGGCGGTCGATAAGGAGCGGACCCCGGGATTGCAAGGATCTGTATTTATAAGGATTTATCGAAATGCCCCGAGCACAATCGGGGCATTTTTTTTTGCCTGTGCCATGGGGCGGTCCGTCGGAACTTAGTGCCCTACCCTGGTTGTCGGACATTCTCCCAAGCTTGGCGCAGATGCGCGCCGGTGTGATTCACCCCGTTTGCTTACATACAGATCCGCTGGGTTCGTCCTGGCCCTAAAGGAATGAAATCCGAACGCTGCGCAAAGGAAATCGGGTTCGGTGCCAGCGGCCTGGTGCTGTATGACGACTAAAAAGCGTTCTAAGCGTCGGGCTCCCGCCAAACGCTCCGGGTTTTGGCGCCGCCATCGTTGGAAAGCGTTCCATGCGTTTTTGATGATGGCCTTGTTTATAACGGCATTCCTCCTATGGACCGATCGGGTGGTGCGGATGAAGTTCGAAGGCGCGCGCTGGGAGTTGCCGGCGCGGGTGTTTGCACGACCAATGGAGTTATACCCAGGGTTAGCGGTCACGTCTGAAGAAATTGCAGCAGAGTTAACGGCGCTGGGTTATCGCGTCGTCGATCGCATTACTGGTCCCGGACAGTTCGCTGTTACCGCCAATCGCATGCAACTTTACAGTCGCGGGTTCACATTCTGGGATGGTCCTGAATCGGGCGCACACATCAATTTGCGGTTCGCGGCAAATAGAATCTCCGAGTTGAGCGCTGGCTCAGCGCAAGAGTTTGCAGCATTGGTTCGACTTGAGCCGCGGGAGATTGCCAAGATTTTTCCGCGGCACAAAGAGGATCGGTTACTTGTGCGGTTTGCTGAGGTACCCGTGGAACTGGTCGATGCGATTATTGCTGTTGAAGATCGCTCGTTTTTTGCCCATCACGGCTTAGATTTTTGGGCTATTGCGCGCGCTGCATTAGTGAATCTTACCGCTGGGCGAATCGAACAAGGCGGTAGCACAATCACCCAGCAACTGGTGAAAAATCTGTATCTGCAACATGAACGTACCTGGTGGCGCAAGTTCAATGAAGTGGTAATGGCGTTGCTGCTGGAACAGCGCTATAGCAAGGAGGAGATTTTTGAAGCCTACCTGAACGAAATTTACCTGGGACAAGATGGCGAGCGCGCTATCCACGGTTTCGGCTTGGCTGCGCAGCACTATTTTGGGCGACCACTAATCGAGCTGGCACCGCAACAGTTGGCGCTGCTGGCCGCTTTGCCCAAAGGCGCTTCGTACTACAACCCGAGGCGTCATCCCGCACGCGCGCGGGATCGGCGAAACCTGGTAATACGGGTAATGCGTGATCTCGGCAAGATTTCAACGGCGCGGGCAGCCCAGTTAGCCGCCACACCGCTTGGTCTGGCGTCGTCGGTGGGCCGTGCCGGGGGTCGTCATCCGGGTTTTTTGGACCTGGTCCGGCGACAACTGAGAATTCATTATCGTGAGAAGGATCTGCGCTCGGCCGGTTTGCAAATTTTCACGACCCTCGATCCCGCAGTGCAGCAACGCGCCGAGCAGGTCGTCGCGACGACCTTGTCGCGGCTTGAATCGGGGCGAGGATTGCCCGCCAAAAGTCTGCAGGCCGCGCTGGTTACGACGGTAGTAGCCACCGGCGAGGTGGTTGCAATGGTAGCGGGCCGCGATGCTCGGTTCCCCGGGTTTAACCACGTATTGGACGCACGGCGCCAGATCGGTTCGCTGATCAAGCCAGTTGTTTATCTGACCGCCTTGCGCGAGCCGCAACGTTACTCCGTGGCATCAACGCTTGACGACGAAGCGCTCGAATTGGTCGACGGTAGCGGCCAGTTATGGCGGCCGGACAACTACGATCGGCTTGCTCACGGTCCTGTGAGTTTGCGCACAGCGCTGGTTCATAGTTATAACCTCGCATCGGCCCGTCTGGGTTTGGATCTGGGCTATGCAAAAGTGAGGCGTACGTTGCGCGACCTGGGAGCGCAGATCGACCTGCCGGAGTATCCTTCCGTATTCCTGGGCGCAGTGGAGATGACACCTTTGGAAGTCGCGCAGGTGTACCAGACTATGGCGAGTGGCGGTTTTCGAACACCTGTAAGTGCAATTCGCGCGGTCGTAGACCGCGATGGCGGACCGCTGCAGCGATATGGTTTGGAAATAGAACAGACAGTGGGCAGTGGAGAAAGCTACTTGCTGCAATATCTACTGACCGGCGTTATTAATGACGGAACGGCGCGTACAGCGCGGTCAATTCTGGCACCAAGCTTGCCGCTGGCCGGCAAGACTGGCACTACCGATGATTTACGTGACAGTTGGTTCGCAGGCTATGGTGACAACGTACTGACGGTCGTATGGGTGGGGCGTGACGATAATCAGCCGGCTGGTTTGACGGGAGCAAGCGGGGCTCTGCCGATTTGGGCGGCGTTGATGCGCGATATTGCGGTGCCGCTAACACGCCCGGCGCCAAAGGGTATCAGCTGGCACACAGTGACTGACGACGGAACGGAACTGACTGATGGCGGGTGTCCAGGCGCGGTGCAGGCGCCGTTTCTGGCAGTGCCCGAATCGCTGAGTTACCGTGCGTGTAAACACCCAGGCGTGCTTGAACGAGGTGTGGACGCGTTGGGAGGTTTGTTCAGATGAGACGGAAACAACTTATTTTCGCCGCTGCGGTAATTATCGCGAGTGGTTGTGCAAGTAATTCACCATCGCAGCCTGCTCCAGTTGAAGATCGTATGACAGAGATCCCGGTGGAACCTACCGTGTCCGCAGAACGGCTAGAAATTGCCACCGAAAACGCATCATCGACGGCAACTGTTGACGCGCCTGCCGCTGCAGCGACCCAGAGTGTCCCTGCACTTGCGTTACTGGAACAAGCACAAGTGCAGGCGCACGCGGGTGATCGCGCACGGGCGGCCGCGACACTCGAGCGCGCCATTCGCATTGAACCTGCGAATCCATGGCCGTGGCATCGCCTGGCAGCGCTCCGTCTGGAACAAGGAATGTTGCGCCAGGCCATTGATGTTGCTCAGAAATCCAATAACCTGGCGACCGATAATACGCGCCTGTTGGCGGCTAACTGGGAACTCATTGCGCGTGCCCGCGATGGCCTCGGTGATGTCGCAGGCGCGGCTGCTGCGCGCCGCGAGCAGACACGCTATCAACGACTGAACGCCGATTGAAGTAATTGGTGCCGCCCGCGCCTGGCGGTGTAGTTTGTTGGCACGGATCTTGAAACGAGTAGCTGCCTAAACCCCCGTTTCCGAACTACATAATCATGTCCGCAGCTGAGCAGCCGTCCAAGCCGCAATTACAACTCTGGTATGTGCGGCGCGGGGCCACTGTGCGCGGACCGTTCCGTGTTGCTGTTATCAAACGTTATCTTGTACTTGGCAGAGTCCGCGTAGACGATGAGTTGAGTAACGATCGCAAAAGTTGGGTCGCAGCCGCGGATTGCCCGCCATTCAGCAGCGATGGCATTGCACCAGTAGCGCTCGGCCGGGCCGATGAGGAGCGAGATACACAAGATAGCCGTGCCGAACCGCAAGATGTTACCGCTCGGCGGCAAAGGCGCGAGCGCGTGCTTGCAAGCCTGCGGCCCGACCGCCGCAATAACGTATTCCCCGCCATTGGCGTTGCACTTGCCGTCGTTACCATTGGTGCGTTTGCCTATCTCGCAGGTCCCGGTGATCCCAGCGCTCTACCAAGCTGTAATGCGCCCGCGGCGCCTGCTGTCAACTGGTCCAACTGCCAAAAGCAGCGCGCAAATTTCAGTAAAGCCGATCTATCCAACGCGCTACTGCGTAATGCACGTCTTACGCAAGCCGAGTTTCTTGGCACGCGTTTGCGCGGTGCCGATCTTGCCTACGCGGATCTCAGCGGCGCATTTTTCGGTTATTCAGATCTGCAAGGTGCCAGGTTAACTGGCGCGAATCTGCAACGGTCAGATTTTGCTTACGCCAATCTGCGTGCCGCAGATCTGTCCTATGCGGATCTTCGGGATGCAATTCTGGGCGGCGCCGACCTTGAGGGCGCGCGGTTTGACCATGCATTGTGGTTGGATGGGCGGCGCTGTCTGCCCCGCTCGGTGGGCACTTGTCTTTGACAGGCCCGAAGCGCTTCGCGCGCGGCAATCTATTATTAGGTAAAAGAGTGAGTCGTGTAGCGCCAGGCTTTTAAACCAGGTACCGTAGCGCCAGCTAACCCCGCTTTTTGCTTCAATTCCGTTAGAAAATCCAGCGGTGCGGGCAGCATTTCCCAAACGCTGGGGAGATAGGTCGCGCGCTTACCGTGGGCCTCGATTATCAGCCCATCGATATCAGGTCGTAACTTCCGTAATAAATCGTCCTCGTCGCTGAAGCTCAGCGGCTCTGGCGCCGACAATACCGATAGATGGATGACGAGTTCGACAAAATCCTCACGTTGCAAAGGCTCGAAGCGGGGATCATCGAAGGCAGCCGCAAATGCATTTCCGGCAACGTCTTC
Organism: Gammaproteobacteria bacterium; assembly: GCA_965225625.1. Classification (GTDB taxonomy): domain Bacteria; phylum Pseudomonadota; class Gammaproteobacteria; order JADZEE01; family JADZEE01; genus CBDDBH01. The sequence goes on along the minus strand of CBDDBH010000005.1, from coordinate 21,109 downwards.
AATCAAAGGGCGATACGCTTCCAACGAGCCAATGCAACCGCGCAGGCCGCCATCTAAGTACAAGGTGACAAAGCTGGCGCCGTGCTTGGCGACCCCTGCGTCGAAATCCGCCGGCGTGACCGAGACTGGTACGGCGTGCTCCAAGCCATGATCGATTGATACCCGGGCGGTATCGAGCAACTGTCGCTCGGAGTTTGGGTGCAGCTTATCGTTCATAATTTATTCGGGTAAGTTGACGGCATATGCACCATAACCAACAACGGCATCGCGCGGTCCCGCGGTGTCGCCGGAGTTGGCTACTTCGAGTGTCTCAATGTGCATGCCTCGTTGCTGGGCTATGCGCAATAATCCATTCACGGCGCGGCAGCCGCACGCGTCCTCGGGTCCGATATTGGCGATCTCGAAGCGTTCTATCGCGCTGGTCGTCTGCGCGTCGATACGACGTGCGGTTTGATAGTCGTGGTAATGACTGAGATCGGAACTCACCAGGATCAGGGTTTCGTCTCCGCCCCAAAGTGTATCCAGCACTTCGCACACTTCCTCTGGCGTCGTTTCACCGACCACAAACGGAACCAGCTCGAAGCTGCCCAGTATCTGTTGCAGAAAGGGCAGATGCACCTCCAGGCAATGTTCTTCGGCGTGGGCCTCGTCCATGATGACAACTTGCGGTAGGTGTTCCACCGCGGCGACAGCCTCGCGGTCGATTGGTATTTGTCCCAGCGGCGTTGCGAAGTTTGCGACGCTGGGCAACGCCATACCGCGCAAAAAAACATAGTGGGCTGGGCCTAGCAATACAACGCGCGTCACCCGGGTGCGTGGGATGCGCTGATAGGCGTGGGCCGCTACCGGCGCGGAGTAGACGTAACCGGCATGCGGTGCAATGATGGCTTTGGATGATGATTCGCTTTGCGAAACCTGGTCGAGATAGTGACTCACCGCTTGCTGCAAAGCACTCGCATCAGCGGGATAAAATGCGCCCGCTACTGCCGCTGCTCGAGTTGTCATAGCGTTTGCCTGTAACGTTGTGATTGCCCTTAGTATAGGAGCTTGCGCAGGCGTCAGCTATAGTTAGAAGACAAGGATTAAACCAATGGGCGTCACAATCAGTGAGCATTTTCCGACCCGCTACTGGCACGTCTTAGACGATGGCCGGGTACAGTGCGACTTGTGTCCGCGCGAGTGTAAGCTGCGCGACGGACAGCGCGGTCTTTGTTTTGTGCGGGACTGTCACGATGGACAAATAACGCTTACCACCTATGGTCGTTCAAGTGGTTTCTGCGTTGATCCGATCGAGAAGAAGCCGCTTAACCATTTCTTGCCGGGTACGCCGGTGTTGTCGTTCGGGACTGCCGGCTGCAACCTGGCATGTAAGTTTTGCCAGAACTGGGATATCAGTAAATCGCGTGAGTTCGACACGTTGTCGGATGCGGCCTCCCCTGAGCTGATTGCTGCGGCCGCCGAACGTCACGGCTGTCGCAGCGTCGCATTTACCTATAACGACCCGGTAATTTTTCTCGAGTACGCGCTCGATGTTGCGCAGGCCTGTAAGGCCCTTGGCATCAAGACCGTCGCGGTTACCGCAGGCTATATATCTGCGCAGCCGCGGGTAGAATTTTTCCGCCACATGGATGCCGCGAATGTTGATCTCAAAGCGTTTACCGAACGGTTTTACAAATACGTCACGGGTGGCCGGCTGCAACCGGTGCTGGAGACACTGATTTATCTAAAGCAGGAAACCGACGTCTGGTTCGAGCTGACCAACCTATTGATCCCGGACGAGAATGATTCCGCCGCCGAAATCGATCAACTCAGTCAGTGGGTGATGGATAACCTCGGTCCGGACGTGCCGCTTCATTTCACGGCGTTTCACCCCGATTGGAAAATGCTGGATAAAACCAACACGCCGCCCGCAACTTTAACCCGCGCCCGCGACATCGCCCTGGCCAATGGCCTGCGCTACGTTTACACCGGTAATGTCCACGACCAGCGGGGCGGCAGTACCTATTGCCACGCCTGCGGTGAAATACTCGTGGCTCGCGACTGGTATGAATTATCGCATTGGCAGCTCACTGACGATGGCTGTTGCCGTAACTGTGGAACTTCGTGCGCGGGCGTATTCGACGGTCCGCACGGGAACTGGGGAGCACAGCGCAGGCCTGTAACGCTGGCCGAATAAATTATCAAAGTTTCAGATAGTTATCTTCAGCGACTTGCAAAGCGCGTAACCCCTGCGTAGACTGCCGCCGCATCGATTGCGGGGTGGAGCAGTCTGGCAGCTCGTCGGGCTCATAACCCGAAGGTCGCAGGTTCAAATCCTGCCCCCGCTACCAATCCTTTGGTCGGCTACAGTTCTGTTCTTCTGGTTATGAGCCCGACGAGCTAAGCTCGCCGCTCTCGATTGTTCATAGGGGCCGAAGGTCGCAGGTTCAAATCCTGCCCCCGCTACCAATCCTTTGGTCGGCTACAGTTCTGTTCTTCTGGTTATGAGCCCGACGAGCTAAGCTCGCCGCTCTCGATTGTTCATAGGGGCCGAAGGTCGCAGGTTCAAATCCTGCCCCCGCTACCACTTATCTTATTGGATTCCCTGGTTTTTTAGGTAGGGAATCATTTTCTGCGACCATCCTGTGACCAACGCCCCGTTTTTTCTGACCGCCTCAGTGCCCCTGTAAGCCGCGTTTGACCGTTTGGCGCGGCAAACCCCCCCCCGCTAGGATCTCCCTTGTCCTTGCTGTACGTGCCCCTGGAGCCTCTCGTTTTACATTTCCACCATATGCGCTGGGTTGAATTTTCGCTTTGTGCCCATATCTGGTGTATTTATGCAGGGTGACTATAGGTAGAGGTAGCCCCGATGGCTGATCTTGTCAGTCGGATCCAATGGTTCGAGACGAACCTCGCCCGCCAGCTAGGCTGGATCGCCGCTGCAGATAAGCGCGCGGCGTTCGTATTCTCGCTCGACACGGCGATGTTCGGCCTCGTGATTGCGATCGTGAAAACCACAAAACTGGAGATGTGGAATGTGTGGGCCGGGGTTGGGCTGCTATGCGCAATTTTGGCCGGGATCCTTTCTCTGGTCGACGTGATTCGCGCGACGTTTCCGCAAACGACAGGACCCAGAGGATCGATGATCTTCTTCGGTGCGATCGTGAAGCGCACCAGATCGCAGAACGAAAATACACCTTCGTGCAACGGGCCTTGGTGTACCTCTACCTTGCCGTCTTTTCGCTGCTGTGGACGTTCGCTCTGGTGACCGGCTGATGGCGTTGGCCGACGATCTAAGCGCGGAGGTGGCGAGCATTTTTCGCGACCAATGGACGATGCTGGATGGACGCAAGGTCCCGGACCCGGCCGATATCGCACTGGGTAAAAACGACTCGCGCAAACTGGACGCTACCGTCCTGTATGCCGATCTCGCCGGCTCGACCTTTATGGTCGACACCTGTCCGAGTCATTTTGCTGCTGAGGTCTATAAATCCTACCTCCACTGTGCGGCCAAGATCATCAAATGGCAGGGTGGCGTTATCACCGCCTACGATGGTGATCGGATCATGGCGGTGTTTCTGGGTGGTAGGAAGAACACCTCGGCGGTTCGCGCAGGCTTGCATTTGAACCATGCGGTTCGCGAGATCATTAACCCCGCTCTCCTGGCGCAGTACCCCGGCAGGCACCAATTTCTCGTTAAACAGCGCGTGGGTATTGATAGCGGTCAGCTACGCGTTGCCAGAACCGGGGTACGCGGTGACAACGATCTGGTGTGGGTGGGTCGTGCTGCAAACTACGCCGCTAAACTCACGTCGCTGAGTGCGGATTATCCGACCCGAATAACTGGCACTGTCTACGACACTATGCTCGGTAGCGCGAAGTTTGCGGGGGAAACAAATATGTGGGAGCAAGTCCCCTGGACGGACATGAACGATTATCGCATCTATCGCTCAATTTACACCTGGGCGTTTTGAGCGCGTTATTTTCGCCCGCTGCTCGGTGTGTGCTGTCGCCACACGTGCGCGAAGTCGCCGCCGGCCACGTGCCGGGCTTTTTTGTTTGGTATGTGCTTGGTTCTACATCAGTGGTATACGAACGAAATTAGTGCGAAAGCAAGCCCCCGCTACCACCTAAGTAGCTGAAACCCCTGAAGGTTACCTACCTTCAGGGGTTTTTATGGGTATTGCTAGCCTCGCAGGGCGCGAACGCCGGCCGCGGGCGACCCTCTCAGTGTCCCTCCAGGCGTCGATCGTGGTCCCGGTCACCCTAGTGATGCCAGCATCGCCGTACTCTTCTTGTGCGGCCTCCTGCAGCGTCTCGCTCTGGACTCACGCTATATGTGGGGGTCATTTATCGAAAATTGCCCATATGTTGTGGCGTAATAATAGCTCGGCGGTATCGCCGTGCTCGATAATCAGAGCGGCTCAAAATAATCTTCCAGCACGCCGCGCCTGCGAGTTTCCAGTGTTACACAGTGCGGACCGCCCGCTAAAGTACGGCAATGGCGCATGCGCACCGGCATGATATCGAAGCCTTTTTGTTCCAATGCGCGTATCAACGGTAACTGCCGCTCCTCGACTGCTATCAGCTCCGGCGTGATGCTCAAGATATTCATACCGATCCACTCCGAGGCCGGTGCGACGTCGTCAAGCGCCGGCACGAACACGGGATCGGGTGCGAACATGACCTCCCATTGGGTCAAAAGGGCGGGAATATTGTCCGAATTTACCCGTTCGGGACAGGCGAGCACCAATCCGGGCCGTAATGGCACCAGCGTGGTATCGATATGGGCGTTTGCGTAGACATTGTCGAGCGCATGGACGCGATACTCATCACCGAGGATCGTCTGCAGCCAGTGCGCGCCGGCGTGGTTGCCGGTATCGGAGATCAAATAAAAGATGTCTCGCCCGCAACACATCACGTTGGCCGCATCGAATGCGGGTTCTAATTCAGTCAGGGTGTTACCGCGCGCAGTGCCTATTTCATACAGTTCATCGAGCAACTGTGGTTTCGGCGCGGACAGCCAACGCGCACCCTCTCGCATGTACTCCAGAAACAGTTGTCGATACGCATAATTTTCGAAGAACCGGTGTCGCAGAGGCATCGGTGTCTCGATAACACGATCACCCACGACCAGGACCGAGTCGCGCGGACAGTAGACGTAAAAGCCATCCACTTCCCAATACGGCGTCGTTACCCGTTGGGAGAGGTCGATGGGTTCAGGTCGATGCACGGCGATGCCGAGCTTTACCAATTGGTTTGCCAATTCTCCGAGATCTTCTTCCGTTTCCTCGATGACCTGCTGCGGAAACTGGCCGCTGGGCGCCGCCTGAAAATACTCGTCATCACCGCCGGAAAATAGGATCGCCCACACGGAGCGGTCTTTGATAACGGGTAACTGTGCCCCCCGCGCAGAGCCCACGATAATCTCTTCCAGTGGGTCCCACCAGTTATGAACATTGACCCGGCCCATTTTTTGCTCCCGCACGTTCATCTAAATCGTGCGGCGCAGTCTAACTCAGATATTGAAGTCGGTGATGGGCCTGAATTCGTTCCTCAAATGCGACCATAAGCCCTTGAATAACCGACATCAGGACCGTTATACTTCCCCGGTTGAAGGAAGCGGGCTAGGTTAGCGGGAAGCGGATCATTAGATCCCCATCTCGGCCCCGCTAGGAGCAGATTACAAAGCCCCGAATTCGGGGCTTTGTCATTTTGGGCGCTGAATATGGCAAAGGCCAGCGAGCCGTTATACGCGATCGTCGCGCCGGTAGTTGCCGGACTTGGCTACGAGCTGGTGGGCGCAGAGCTGCAGCCCCAGGGTTCCAGCGCGTTGTTACGGGTCTATATCGATCAGGACAACGGCATAGGGCTCGAAGACTGCGAGCGGGTGAGCAAGCAGTTGAGCGCGGTGCTGGACGTCGAAGACCCGATACGTGAGCACTACGTGCTCGAGGTGTCGTCACCTGGCATCGAGCGACCGTTGTTTACGGCCGAGCATTTTCGTCGCTTTGTCGGCGAGTGTGCGCGACTGCGGCTACGCCGGCTCATTGAGGGCCGGCGACGTTTGACCGGCGAGATTGTCGAGGTTGACGGTGACACGATCATCCTCCGTGAACCGGGGCAAGACGCGTTAGCGGTGCCGCTTGAAGTAATAGAACGAGCAAATCTAGTTGTGGATGTATAGACAGACTGAACAGGTTTTGAAGGTATGAATAGAGAAATCCTTACTGTCGTTGACGTTGTTTCCAACGAAAAAGGCGTTAGCAAAGAAATTATCTTCGATGCGCTTGAGGCGGCGTTGGCCAGCGCGACCAAGAAACGGTTTCGCGAAGACATTGGCGTGCGGGTAGCGATAGACCGCGAAACAGGCGAATACGACGCTTTCCAGCAATGGCAGGTAATCGATCCTGAAGCTCCGCCGCCTGAACCAGTGGAAGGCGAAGAGCCGCCCGAGGCGGTGCAAAGCGATGGCGCGGAGGATGGGGAGAAACCGGGACGGTCTAGAGTTTCCTGATCGCCAAATTTGGCTTGAGGACGCGCAGCAACAACAAAGCGCTCTCAAGCACGGAGATTTCATAGAGGAACCGTTGGAATCGGCGGCGTTCGGGCGGATCGCGGCACAGGCCGCCAAACAGGTCATCGTGCAAAAGGTCAGGGAAGCTGAACGCGCCCAGATTTTTGAAGCCTACAAGGATCGTAAGGGCGAACTCGTAATGGGCGTGGTCAAGCGGGTCGAGCGTAGCGGTGTGTATATCGATCTCGGCTCAAATGCGGAGGCCTTCATACCCAAGGAAGAGATGATCCCGCGGGAGGCTTTCCGTCCCGGCGACCGCGTGCGCGGCTACTTGAAGGATGTGCGCGCCGAGAAACGCGGCCCGCAATTGTTTGTTAGCCGTACTGCCACGGAACTTCTTATAGAGCTTTTCAAATTGGAAGTGCCCGAAATTGGCGAGGGCATCATCGATCTGCTTAGCGCCGCCCGCGACCCGGGTCTGAGGGCCAAGATCGCGGTACGCAGTGATGACGGTCGCATTGATCCCGTCGGCGCTTGCGTCGGCATGCGTGGTTCGCGTGTACAGGCCGTGTCAAACGAATTGGCGGGTGAGCGCGTTGACATCATATTGTGGAATGACAACCCGGCACAGTTTGTCGTTTAACGCCATGTCGCCGGCGGAAGTCGTGTCGATCATGGTCGATGAAGACGAGGACAGTATGAATGTAGCAGTGGTGGAGGAGCAGCTATCTCAGGCGATCGGGCGCAACGGGCAAAATGTGCGTCTTGCCAGTCAGCTCACGGGATGGGAGCTAAAACGTGATGACGGAAGCGGATGCCGCCGAGAAAAGCGAAGCCGAAATGCAGGTATCCCAGCAGATGTTCATGCAACAACTGGGGGTTGATGAGGAAATCGCCACTATCCTCGTGCAAGAAGGATTTTCCACCATTGAGGAAGTTGCCTACGTCCCGGACAAGGAAATCGTCGATATTGAAGAATTCGATGAAACACTGGTCGATGAATTGCGCCAGTCGGGCCAGGGATATTCTTTTAACAAAAGCGATCGCGAGCGAGCAGCAATTAGGTGATTCGCGGCCGGCAGATGACCTTTTAGGCATGCAGGGTATGAATGAAGATCTGGCTTACGTGCTGGCGAGCCGCGGCATCGAGACCATGGAAGACCTCGCCGAACAGTCCGTCGACGAACTCATGGAGGTCGACGGAATGGACGAACAACGCGCGGGTGAGTTGATTCTGACCGCGCGCGCACCGTGGTTTGAAGCGGCGGCGGCAGAAACTGCAGCGGCCGAAAACGCGGCGGCGGGTGATACCAATGGCTGATGTCACGATAAAAGAGTTTGCCGGCGTTGTAGGTGTGGAGGTTTCGCAGCTGCTGGTGCAACTGGAGCAGGCGGGACTGCCGGAAAAGGCGGAAGCCGACACGATTTCGGATAACGAGAAAACTTTATTGTTGTCGTATCTGCGCAAGAGCCATGGTCGCATTGAAGAGACCGCTGAACCCGCGAAAATTACGCTACGCCGCAAGACTGTCAGTGAGTTGAAGATCCCCACCGAGCGCAACCGCGCGCGCTTGCGCATGGGCAACAAACCAAGCACGGTGAAAACTGTCAGTGTCGAGTTTCGCAAGAAACGCACTTATATAAAGCGCAGTATCGTCGTCGAAGAAGAAGAACAACGCCGCCGCGAAGAGGCGGAAGAAATCGATCGGCAAGCCGCGGAGGTTGAAGCCGCGTCGCTTAAAGAGGCGCAAGAACGTGAGCAACGCGAACACGCACTCGAGCAACAACAGCGTGCCGACGAAGAGGCAAAGCTTGTGCGGGAACAGGCGGATCTGGCGGCCGCGGAGGCCGCTCGCAGCGCCGCGGAAGAGGCAGAACGTGCCGTGCGGGCGTTGCGTGAGCCGCCGCCGGCACCCATGGAACCACCACCTGCGCCGTCACAGAAACCCACGCGCCCGAGAATTGCATGTCGCTTCGGAGAAATCCGGTCGGCGGCGGCGCAAACAGCCTGTGCGTCGCCGTGTGGTCGCGCAAGCCAGTGGTAAACATGCGTTTGAACGTCCAACCGAACCGATTATCCGTGAGGTTGTAATTCCCGATAACATCACCGTTGCGGATCTGGCACAGCGTATGTCGATCAAGGCCGGGGAAGTGATTAAGACGTTAATGACCATGGGTTCCATGGTCACCATCAATCAGGTACTCGATCAAGCGACAGCCGCAATTCTGGTCGAAGAAATGGGTCATACCGCAAAGTTGACCAAGGAAAGTGCGGTCGAGGATGTACTGGTGGAGGCGCGCGACGACGGCGCCGACAAAGTCGCCCGTTCACCCGTAGTGACCATCATGGGCCATGTTGACCACGGCAAGACCTCGCTACTTGATCACATTCGGTCTACCAAAGTTGCTGAGGGTGAAGCCGGCGGCATCACACAACACATTGGGGCTTATCGCGTTTCGACTTCCCGTGGCGATATTACGTTTCTCGATACCCCTGGCCACGAGGCGTTCACGGCGATGCGCGCACGCGGCGCGAAAGTCACCGATATCGTCGTGCTGGTTGTAGCCGCGGACGATGGCGTCATGCCGCAAACGGAAGAGGCAGTGAAGCACGCCAAAGCCGGAAACGTGCCACTGATTGTTGCGGTGAACAAAATGGACAAAGAGGATGCGGATCCCGACCGAGTCAAACAGGGTCTCAGCGCTCTGGAAGTTGTGCCGGAAGATTGGGGTGGCGAGAATATTTTCGTCGAGGTATCCGCCAAAACCGGAGCCGGCGTCGAGGAATTACTCGAAGCCATCAGTGTGCAGGCGGAAGTACTCGAATTGCGGGCTGCGGCAGAAGGCCCGGCCTCGGGCGTAGTCATCGAGTCACGTCTGGATCGTGGGCGTGGTCCCGTGGCGACAGTGTTAGTGCAGGCTGGCACCTTGCAAAAGGGTGACATTCTTCTGGCGGGTGCCGAATTCGGCCGGGTCCGCGCGATGACCGACGAACGCGGCCAGCAAATCGATGTCGCGGGACCGGCGGATCCCGTGGAGGTGCTGGGTCTGTCCGACATACCCGATGTGGGTGACGAAGCTAACGTCGTGGCCGATGAACGCAAGGCGCGTGAGGTCGCAAGCTTCCGTACCAACCGCGCCCGCGAAACCAAGATGGCCCGCCAACAGGCCGCCAAACTCGATAATATGTTCTCGCAGATGGGAGCCGGCGTAAGCTCCGCGTTCACCATCCTTGTGAAGACGGACGTGCAGGGGTCTTGCGAGGCCTTGACGGATGCGTTGAATAAGCTCTCAACCGATGAAGTGCGAGTCAACCTGGTAGCTACGGGGGTTGGCGGTATCACTGAGTCCGACGTAAATCTGGCCATCGCATCGCAGGCCGCGGTCATCGGTTTCAACGTCCGTGCCGACGCCAGCGCGCGTAAATTGGTTGAATCCGAGGGCGTTGATCTACGCTACTACAGCATCATCTACGAAGTAATCGACGACGTTAGAGCTGCCATGAGCGGCCTGCTTTCGCCGGAGGTTAAAGAAACCATCACCGGGATCGCACAGGTTCGCGATGTTTTTCGTTCGTCTCGCTATGGTGCCATAGCCGGTTGTATGGTCATCGAGGGCGCAGTGAAACGTCGCAATCCTATTCGTGTGCTGCGCGAAAACGTTGTAATTTACGAAGGTGAGCTGGAATCATTGCGCCGCTTCAAAGATGACGTTAATGAAGTGAATATGGGCACGGAATGCGGAATCGGCGTGAAGAACTATAACGACGTAAAGTCCGGTGATCAGATTGAGGTCTTCGAGCGCGTGGAAGTCACACGCACCCTCTGAGTTCCTGCCTAGTGCCCAAGGAGTTCAGCCGCACACGACGTGTCGGTGAGCAATTACGGCGAGAGCTATCGCCGATGGTGCAAGCGTTAGCACGCGACAAACGTTTGGGCCTGGTGTCGCTGACTGAAGTTGACGTTTCCCCTGATCTAAAGCAGGCGCGGGTGTACGTAACGCGAATTGGCAGTGAGCATGACCCGCAATTGCTGATCCGTGCGCTTGAAGCCGCGGCGGTGATGATGCGCCAGCGACTCGGTAAGACCCTGCGTTTGCGCTCGGTTCCGAAACTGCGCTTTGTGTTTGACGAATCCATTGAGCGAGGCGCCGAAATGTCAGCGTTGCTCGGCGAACTCGTCGGTCACGGTACGCGGTCGGATGCAGGCGATGACGAATGAACGATAGCATTCGCACCGGCAAACAACGTCGCGACGTTCACGGTATTTTGCTTCTGGATAAACCCGCGGGCTTGAGTTCAAACGCCGCTCTGCAGCAGGTCAAACGCTTATTCAATGCACGCAAGGCGGGCCATACAGGCAGTCTTGACGTACCCGCATGTGGCTTACTGCCTATTTGTCTAGGTGAGGCAACGAAGGTGTCAGGGTTCTTGCTCGATGCCGGAAAACGTTATCGCACTGTGTTCAAGTTGGGCGAGCGTACGACCACCGGCGATGCCAAAGGCGAGTGTCTGCAGCGACGCCCGGTGGTCGATGTGACCACGACGCGGATCCGTTCGGTGTTGCGCGAATACACGGGAACAATCCAACAAATTCCACCTATGCATTCGGCCATCAAACATCAGGGTAAACCACTATACAAATTAGCCTATGCCGGCGAAACGGTTGAGCGTAAACCTCGCACCATCACCATTTATGCGTTGGACCTGATGCGGTTTGATTGCGATAACGTCGAGGTCGAGGTGGCATGTTCGAAGGGGACTTATATTCGCACGCTTGCCGAAGATATTGGCGAGACGCTGGGCTGCGGCGCCCATGTACAGTTTCTGCGCCGTTTACAAGTTGGACCCTTTAATTTAACTGATGCCATCACCCTCGATAGGCTCGAGGAGCTGACCCAACAGGGACCGCAATCGTTGGACGGGCGTTTGCTCTGTGCCGATATGGCGCTTGCCGATCAGCCGCCGGTATGCCTTTCACCGGATGCTTCCTATTATCTATGCCAGGGCCAGGCGGTGCTGGTGCCCAAGGCGCCGGCCAACGGTATGGTTCGGCTGTACGACGCCGAGCGACGTTTTCTGGGCGTTGGGCAGGTGCTGGACGACGGCCGTATTGCACCCCGGCGCTTGATTAAAGGATGATGTCCAGGCTCGGTTACCAACACACCTATTTCCTTAGCTGCACCGGGTAGTTACAATAGGCGGCTGACTAAGTATTACGTGTATTACAGGAGCAGTGGATGGCATTAACTACAGAAGTCAAAAGTGACATCGTTAAAGACTATCAGCGCGCGGCGACCGATACGGGTTCACCGGAAGTGCAGGTGGCTTTATTATCGGCCCGCATCAACGATCTTTCAGGCCACTTCAAAGCTCATACCAAGGACAATCATTCTCGTCAGGGGTTACTGAGATTGGTCAATCAACGTCGCAAACTTTTGGTTTACCTAAAGAATATCGATATTGAACGTTATCGAGAGCTGATCTCGCGTCTCGGCCTGCGCAAATAGTTTGTGGTCCGAGAGCAACTTTCATCTGCGTTCGCTGACACGGCGCATCCATTCACCTTCCCGAAAAAGTTGAAAAATGAATAGAGTTACTAAAACGCTGCAGTATGGTGCGCATCCGTTAAAGCTGGAGACGGGTGCAATAGCCCGCCAGGCCGGCGGCGCTGTGATGGTGAGTTTAGGCGAAACCGTCGTTCTCACGACCGTGGTCGGCAACAAGAATGCAGATCATGGACGAGATTTCTTTCCATTGACCGTTGATTATCAGGAACGCACTTACGCCGCAGGTAAGATCCCTGGCGGATTTTTCAAGCGCGAAGGTCGACCGAGTGAAAAGGAAATTTTGACTTGTCGCCTCATCGATCGGCCGTTGCGGCCGTTGTTTCCTAAAGGCTTTAAAAACGAAGTTCAGGTCATCGCGACAGTGATGTCCTTGGATCCGCAAATCAATCCGGATATCGCGGCTTTAATCGGCGCTTCGGCTGCCGTCGCCATTTCCGGTATGCCGTTCAACGGCCCGATAGGCGCGGCGCGGGTCGGTTATATCGAAGGCGAGTACGTACTCAATCCCAGCTTGGCGCAGCTCGGTGAATCGGCCTTGGACCTGGTGGTAGCAGGTACCGAGTCGTCGGTTTTGATGGTGGAATCGGAAGCCAAGGAATTGTCAGAGGCGGTCATGCTTGGTGCAGTGATGTTTGGACACGAGCAGATGCAGGCCGTTATTACCGCCATCAAGGAGCTTGCCGCCGAGGCTGGGAAGCCAGCTTGGACCTGGCAGGCACCGGAGCCTGACGCAGCACTCGGCGGTGCTGTGGATGGAGGTTATCGCGCAGCCGTCAAACGGGCGTATGCCATTGCCGATAAGTTGGCTCGGCGGGATCGCTTGTCCGAGCTGCGCAAAGAAGCAAAAGCCACGCTCGGCGAGGCCGAAGATAACGATTGGACACCCGCACAGGTCGGCGCGGCAATCGAAGACCTTGAGTACGGCGTGGTACGTGGCGCAATCGTTGCCGGCGAAGCACGAATCGACGGTCGAGATCCGGCCGGCATTCGTGCCATTAATATCGATGTAGGTGTATTACCCCGGACCCATGGCTCAGCCGTATTTACCCGCGGCGAGACTCAAGCCGTGGTCGTCACTGCGTTGGGGACGGAACGCGATGCGCAGATAATCGACGCGATTGAGGGTGAGCGCAAAGACCCGTTTCTATTGCATTACAATTTTCCGCCCTATTGCGTTGGTGAGACCGGGCGCGTCGGCACACCCAAACGACGGGAGATTGGTCACGGGCGGCTAGCCAAGCGCGGGCTTGCGGCAATGATGCCGTCGTTGGAGGAATTCCCGTACGTTATCCGGATTGTCTCGGAAATAACCGAATCGAACGGTTCGAGTTCCATGGCGACAGTCTGTGGGACGAGCTTGTCACTCATGGATGCGGGTGTTCCCCTCAAGGCGCCCGTTGCCGGTATTGCAATGGGATTAATCAAGGAGCCGGACAAATTCGTGGTTCTGTCTGACATCACCGGCGATGAGGACCATCTCGGCGATATGGATTTCAAAGTTGCCGGCACAAGTTCGGGCGTGACTGCCTTGCAGATGGACATCAAAATCGACGGGATTACGCGCGACATCATGGACACCGCCCTGACGCAGGCCAAGGATGGGCGAATGCACATTCTTGCGGAGATGAATGCAGTTTTGCCTGCGCCCCGCGACGCCATGTCCGATTATGCGCCGCGCATCATTGCTCTGAAAATCCATCCCGACAAGATCCGCGACGTCATCGGCAAGGGCGGCGTAACCATTCGCTCCATCACCGAAGCGACCGGTGCCACCATCGACATCGACGACGACGGTACCGTAAAAATCGCGTCGGTTGATGCGGCCGCCGGCGAAGAAGCGAAACGCTGGGTCGAGCGCATTACTGCGGATGTTGAGGTCGGCATGATTTATGAAGGCCGCGTTCAAAAGCTCATGGATTTTGGCGCCTTCGTTAATATTCTTCCCGGTAAAGACGGATTGGTGCACATCTCGCAGATCTCTAACGAACGCGTCGAAAGCGTTTCGGATAAGCTTTCCGAAGGCGATATGGTGACCGTCAAGGTCCTTGAAGTTGACCGGCAGGGGCGGGTAAGGCTTAGCATGAAGGCAGTCAACGCCGACTGATTCGTGTTTAGAGTTGTTCGAAAGACGGGGCGAATGGCCCGTTTTTTTTTGTCTTCAATAACCCCGATTCCGCAGCTGCAGCGTTAAAACTATTACGACCGGGGCCGGATCTGCTGGCGGCGCTGGCTCAATGCAACATCAGCTCCGGTGTTGCTACACTATCGAGGCATGGATGCGGCGTTGAGCGACGAACAACTTATGTCGAATTACGGCTAACGGCAGCGCGAGCGCGTTTGAAGATTTGTACCGCCGGCATAAGGGACCCTTGTACCGCTATTTCCTGCGCCAGTGTGGTAATGCAGCAACCAGCGAGGAGCTGTTTCAGGATGTTTGGCTGGGCCTGGTCCGTGCCCGGGCGAAATATCAGCCGACCGCCAAATTTACGACCTATTTGTATACGCTGGCGCATAATCGAGTCATTGATTTCTACCGCCAACAGTCGCGGGCGCTGCCAAAGTCGTACAGCGAAGATGCGTTGGATCCCCTCGACGCGCTCGAAGCCCGGGTCCAGGACCAACCCGAGCGGCGCGCGGAAATCCTTGAAGATGCCGAGCGCCTGTTGCAGTTGGTTGCCGAACTTCCGGAAGCACAGCGAGAAGCGTTCGTGATGCGCCAGGAGGCGGGAATGTCGATAGAGCAAATTGCGGCGGCGACCGCGGTTAATCACGAGACCGCAAAAAGCCGGTTGCGCTATGCGCTGGCAAAATTGCGCGCAGGTCTGCAGGTTGACGCATGAGCGATAACACCAAACCGTTCGATGACGCGTTGCCCGGCGAACTAGATGTGGCTCGTCTGTACGCGCAGTCCACTGTGGTGGAGCCGGGCGCACATGTCGATTCCGCGGCGTTGCGTAGCGCCCGCGAGGCGGTGGCGCCCAAGGCTGCACCGTTCACACACAACTGGTACACACGGTTGTCGTGGGCCGCGGTCATTGTAGTTTCGGTAACGGTAGTCACATTGCAGCAAAACCAGGAGCAGCTCCCAAATACCCAGCCGAACATCGAGGAAACGCCAGGCGGTGCCGCACTGGAGTCGGTAAAGGATGAATTCCGGCAACTGCCGGCAGCCAGCGCCGTGCCGGGACGTGAACAAGCCAGCGGCACCGGGCCGCAACCTGTTGGTCCGGCCGAGTCAGTCGGTCGCAGTGCTTTGCGCAAACGCAAAAACCAGCCGAAGCTTGAGGTTCCCGCGTCTCCTGCTGGTGAAGTCATGAGCGTTGAAAAACAAGATTCTGCGGAACGGAAAAAACGCAATTTGCAAGTTGCTCCCTTGTCCGAACCGGCCGCAGCGAACAAGGCCGCCGAGATGTTGTTTGATGTGGACGTTGCCCCTTTGCAAACACCCGCGCAAGTCGGTTCTTCGGCGGCCTCCGAGGCAGCACCCGAGGCGGGCGTTAATCGCAGATCCGAGCAGCGCGCGGATCTGAAAACGCGTGACCGCGCGGTGATTTCTTCGGCGCCGACGGCGACGCAGACGTTCTCGTACGATGAGGAGCTGGCGGAGACTGAGGGCGACAATGATAACCGGCCGCCGGCTGATGCGTGGTTGCAGCAGATCAAACGAATGCTGCAGCAGGGTGAGCACGAAGAGGCCGCGCGGTTGCTGCTTAGCTTCCGCCAGCACTTTCCCCACTACCCGGAATCGCAACTGCGCGATCAGCTCAGTGTAGAGTCCGGCGCGCCGGCGCTACCCGGGGCCGCAGAACCGGCGCCGTAAGATCATGAGCGCGTCACCAGCACACGCCGTTGCGTGACGATTGTGTCCATCGCCACGTCAAATGGCTCGATTGGCAAATACGGTATTATCTGACATTCGTAGGCGAGACCAATTCTGTGGCCGCCGCCGTGTTCTTCAAACCAGCGGTCGTAATACCCCGCGCCGAACCCCAAACGATCGCCCAGCGCGCTGAAACCCAGTCCCGGGGTAATGGTAACGTCGATGTCGTGCCGCCCGGGTTCGTGAGTTACCGGCGCGGGTATGCCTAGCGGCCCCGGTTGCATTGCATCCCAACCGCTAAACGGCGCAGCCTGCATCCGCCGGCGGTCGATGATTTTCGGCACAAAGACCTGCTTGCCGGCTTGCGCCAGCGACTCGATCAGCGCCCGGGTTGCCACTTCGTTACCGTGTGCAACATAGCAAAAGACGGTTGCGGCGTTGTGCACCTGCGCCAGGGTCAGCATCGTTTGCGTCGCGTTGGCGGACCAGCGCCGGCGGCTGACGGCAGACAGGGCCTGTCTGGCGGCGTTTAGGTGGGATCGCAGCTCGGCTTTGCTAGTCAACCTGGGTCTCCTGAGGTGCGTGGCACCGAGCTAGACTTTTGATTGGGCGGGAAATTACCGTACAATACGCGCCATTCGCCGGTAGGCCGCATGATGCGGTGGCATAAATCCAAGACATTTCGCAAAAAATTATGGTTACGATCAGGTTGAGCAGGGGTGGTGCGAAAAAGCGACCCTTTTATCATATCGTGGTTACCGACAGTCGCAACAAACGCGATGGGCGGCATGTAGAGCGAGTCGGTTACTTTAATCCCATGGCCGCGGAGCACGAAGTTCGGTTGCATGTAGAACGCGAACGCATCGATTATTGGATTGGGTGCGGCGCGCAACCGTCGGAGCGGGTAAGCAAACTCCTCGCTCAACAACCTGCGTAGAACCGCGCCAGCTTTCGCCCGGGAGAAAATCTGGCATGGCCGCGGCGCCACGACTGGTCGTCGGTCGCATTAGCGGAGTCCACGGTGTTGCTGGATGGCTACGGGTACATTCGTACACCAGGCCACCAGCAGAAATCCTCGATTATTCGACCTGGTATCTGGATCAAGACGGCCGTTGCACCGAAAGCCACGTGCGTCAGGGGCGTGAGCAGTCTAAAGGTATTGTGGCCCTGTTGAGCGGTTGCGAGAACCGTACGGTGGCGGAGAGTTGGATCGGCGCTGAGATCACAATCGAGCGCGCGCAACTGGCGGCGTTGGATGACCACGAGTATTACTGGACGGATTTGATTGGATGCCGCGTTTGCACCGTGCAGGGCGAGGTGCTCGGTGATGTGACGCGACTTATGGAAACCGGCGGACATGACGTCCTGGTTGTGAACGGGCAGCGCGAACGTTTGATACCGTTCGTCCCCGATGTGTATATCCGTGCTGTGGATATCGCCGATCGGTGTATTACGGTGGACTGGGATCTCGAGATCTGACATGCATGAATTCGGTGTAATCGCTTTATTTCCGGAGATCTTCGACGTCGTCGAGCGTTATGGAGTGACCGGACGTGCATTCGACAACGGATTGTGCGCCTTGCACCGTTGGAATCCACGTGAGTTCACGACCGATCGGCACCACCGCGTTGATGCCTCGTCCTACGGCGGTGGCCCCGGCATGGTCATGCAGCAAGCGCCGATGGCAGCCGCGCTGAGTGCGGCAAAGGCACAATTGGGTGACAGTACCCCGGTGTTGTTGTTGTCCGCACAAGGCCGCAGGCTTAATCAATCGATGGTTGTTGAGCTGGCACGCGAACCGCGGCTTATTGTGCTTGCAGGACGCTACGAGGGTGTTGACCAGCGGCTCATCGACGCCCATGTCGATCGCGAAATCTCCATCGGAGATTTTGTCCTCAGCGGCGGAGAAGCGGCGGCCGTGGTGTTGATCGATGCTATAGTACGCGTGCTGCCGGGTGTTTTGGGCAACCAGAATTCCGCCCAGGAGGATTCCTTCTCTGCTGGCATTTTGGAGCACCCCCACTATACTCGGCCCGAAGCGAGCGACGCAGGTTCGGTGCCTGCCGTGTTGCTGAGCGGGAACCATGAGGCGATAAGCCGTTGGCGACGGCAACAGGCGCTCGGTGCAACCTGGTTGCGTCGCCCCGATTTGTTGGCAGACGCGCCCCTGAGCAACGAGGACTGGGTTCTGCTGGAGGAATTCGCGGTGCAGTCCCAAAGCGCACTCGCGTGAATCAGGAATATCTAAAACCAACCTAAAGCGGAATCAGCGATGAGTAAATTAATCCAGGAACTTGAAACGGAACAGATGCAGCGGGAAGTACCCGATTTCGCCTCCGGCGACACGATCGTCGTGCAAGTGAAGGTTCGTGAAGGTGAACGCGAGCGATTACAAGCGTTCGAAGGCGTGGTGATTGCGATACGTAATCGAGGGCTGAATTCGTCGTTTACCGTGCGCAAGATTTCGCATGGCGAAGGGGTCGAACGGGTATTCCAAACCTTCAGTCCGATGATTGCCGATATCACAGTGAAACGACGCGGAGATGTTCGCCGCGCAAAGTTGTACTACATGCGCGAGCGACGCGGCAAAGCGGCGCGTATTAAAGAAAAGATTAAGCGCTAAATATACTCACGGACAAGGTATCGCAGCCGCGTCAATCGCTGCGCTCGCGTGGACTGGGTGCATGGTTACGACCGCTGCAGAAGTGGCAGTCACTGAGTCAGATATTCGGCTGGTAGAACGATTTCTCGATGCCCTGTGGGTGGAGCGTGGTCTGGGTGAAAACACGCTCGCCGCCTATCGTTCCGATTTATTCGCTTTTGCGCGCTGGCTGACTGGCCGCCGAGACTCGATAGCGGCGGCCGAGCCGGATGACCTGCTGGATTTTCTCGGTAGTTATCAACAGGCGTCTTCGCGTAGGCACCGCACGTCGTCTTTCGACCCTGCGACGTCTGTTCCAGTATCTGGTCCGAGAGAACCTGCGTGAGGCTGATCCCAGCGCTCGCATCGCGCCGCCTCGATTAGGTCGGCCACTACCCAAATCTGTGAGTGAGACCGAAGTTGAAGCACTGTTGGCTGCGCCGGATACAAGCACTGGCCTCGGTTTGCGCGATCGCACGATGCTCGAGGTGCTGTACGCCACGGGTCTGCGCGTGACCGAATTGGTGTCCCTGACGATGACCCAACTCAACATGCGCCAAGGTGTGGTGAGGGTCACAGGCAAGGGCGGCAAAGAGCGTTTGGTGCCTCTTGGTGAAGAGGCGCTGAATTGGATTGACCGGTATATTCGACAGGGTCGCCCGGATCTGCTTAAGGGTGCGGGTTCTGATGCTTTGTTCCCGAGCATGCGCGGCGTCGCCATGACTCGGCAGACTTTCTGGTACGCAATTAAACGCTACGCCCGCGCCGCCGACATCACCAATCCGTTGTCGCCCCACACGCTGCGGCATGCATTCGCAACGCACTTGTTGAACCACGGCGCTGATCTGCGCGTCGTGCAGTTGCTGCTGGGCCACAGCTCAATATCGACTACTCAGATCTATACTCACGTTGCGCAGGCCAGGCTGAAGGAGCTACATGCTAAACACCATCCGCGCGGCTAAACCCGTTCAGGCGTAATTTCTGCAAAGCAGTTTAAATCGCGAATTGTTGCCAGATCACGGCCGTCAGAGCTGGGAATTGGCCGGGCCCGGCGCCACAATAGCCAGGGCTTCTTCCACGGTCGTCTGACCCGTGCACACCAGATACGCTGCACTGATGCGAAGTTCTCGCATGTCGTCGTTAAGCGCCAGTCGTTTTAGCTGAGCAGCATTGCTGTCGGGCTTAATCGAATCGCGCAATGCTTCATTCATGCGCAGGATTTCATAGATGCCGGTACGACCCAGATAACCGGTGTGCCGGCAATCGTCACAGCCTGTCGGCACCCAGGCGGGCGAGGGCGCTGCCAGCGGATGCTCGCCAACGAGTTGCCGCCATACAGTTGCATCGATGCGGCCTTCCTGTTTGCAATGGGGACACAAGGTACGAACCAACCGCTGGGCGATAATGCCGAGCACTGTGGCGCCGATTAAGTACGGCTGTATGCCGATGTCCATTAATCGGGTAATAGCCGCGGGGGCATCGTTGGTATGTAGTGTTGAAAAGACCAGGTGGCCCGTCAAGGCTGCTTGCACAGCGACGTTGGCGGTCTCTCTGTCGCGAATTTCGCCGACCATGATGATATCGGGGTCTTGTCTTAATAGCGTGCGTACGCCGCTGGCAAAATCAAGATCAACTGACGGTTGTACCTGCATCTGATTGAATCGAGGCTCAACCATTTCGATCGGATCTTCGATGGTACAGATGTTCAACTCGGGCCGGGCCAGGCGCTTGAGCGCGCTGTATAAAGTCGTTGTTTTGCCCGATCCCGTAGGTCCCGTGACGAGGATGATCCCGTGAGGGTGCTCGACCATTGGCTCCCAGCGCGACAAATCGTGCTCATTAAACCCCATCTCCTCGAACGTCTTATTCAAAACTTGCGGATCGAATATCCGCATCACCAGTTTTTCACCGAAGGTGGTTGGCATCGTTGACAAGCGCAGCTCGACTTCGTCACCCGCAGGTGTCTTAGACTTGATACGACCATCTTGCGGACGGCGTTTATCGGCAACATCCATGCGCCCCAATGACTTGAGACGGCTGGTAATTGCCATCACCACGGCGCCGGGAAGTTCGTTCACCAGATGCAATTTGCCGTCAATGCGGAAGCGAATATTTCCGACCTCTCTGCGTGGCTCGATGTGTATGTCGCTGGCGCGTTGCTCAAACGCGTATTGCAACAGCCAGTCAACCAGATGCACGACATGCTGGTCGTTGGCGTCGGGCTCACCGAATTTACCCAGTTCGGTGAGTTGCTCAAAATTACCGACCAATGAATCCGGCTGCTCCGCGGTTTTATTGGTCGCGCCAAAGATTGACCGACTGAACCCATAGAACTCGACCCGGTATCGAGCGATGTCCTTCGGATTGGCGAGCATTCGTTTAATCTTGCGTTTCAGAACGCGTGAAATCTCGCGTTCCCATTCTCTGATGAACGGCTGTTCGGTAACGATTGTTACGGTGTTGTCGTCTACGGCAATCGGTAAAAAATTGAAGCGGGCAACGTAGGCTTGTGATACCAGTTTGGTTACCGCAGCA
Organism: Gammaproteobacteria bacterium; assembly: GCA_965225625.1. Classification (GTDB taxonomy): domain Bacteria; phylum Pseudomonadota; class Gammaproteobacteria; order JADZEE01; family JADZEE01; genus CBDDBH01. The sequence goes on along the minus strand of CBDDBH010000005.1, from coordinate 49 downwards.
ACGTCAACTTTCAACGGATCGATGCGTACGTACGGGATGGAAATGGCCT
>CBDDBH010000004.1:0-39239 GCA_965225625.1 Gammaproteobacteria bacterium | reverse complement strand
TAATTGCCCACACGCTTGCACCGATAATCTCCCAGATCTCGGTATCAGAGAAGTCTCGAAAAAAGTCTAGCGCACGTAATGAATTGAATTTTTCCTGACGAGTGATTTCCTCCTTCGATGGTTCCAGGAAATCAAATACAAGACTTAAATCGCCGGCAAAATCCAGTCCCGATTTATAGCGATATTTAAGATCTCGTGCCAATGCTCGATCAACGATCCTGAGCAAAACCTCCGGCGCGTCCAGCCGTAACTCGCCTATCGGGATAGGCGAGGTGTGCAGAATCATGTGATTGACCGCTTCTATGTTGGTACCGGAAAAGGGGTGCTTGCCGGTCAACAGCTCGTACATGACAACGCCGAGTGAAAATAAATCGCTTTGGGGCGAGACGCCCTGTTGTTTGATTTGTTCGGGTGACATGTACAGCGGAGAACCGGCATGTTGCAAGATTCTCGTTTCAGGGTCTTCTGGAACGATAGCGATACCGAAGTCGCTGATTTTCACGTCGTTGTCGGTTGTCAGCAATATGTTGCGCGGTTTTATGTCACGATGGATTACCCCTTTTTTGTGCGCGTAATCCAGGGCGGTCGCACATTTGTAGACAACGCGTACTAGCTGGTCGATCGAAAACAGGTTATCAACGGCGCAGTAATTCTCAAGCGTTTGTCCGCCGTGAACGTATTCCATGACTATGTAATAAACTTCACCGTCGACTCCGGCATCGAAAATTGACGTAATGTTTGGATGCTTCAGCATCCCCGCGGCCTGGGCCTCATTGAAGAACAACTGGCGAAAGACTTCGATGTCTTTCTCAGATGCAGAGTCCGAGTGGTGCGCCACCTTGATTGCTACGGGTCGGTCAATGAAGGGATCGTGGCCGAGGTAGACAGTGCCCATGCTGCCATTACCGATTTGCTTGATAATTTGATATTTGGCGAGGGTCGTATTTTCCAGCGATGCGCTGGCTCGTTCGTTCATGGTTGGCGCAATCTTCGTCTGCGAACCGCTGTAATGGGCAAGGGGGCACGAGTTTACCGGATCTTTCCGTGTATAATCCACGCGCGGTGCGCCTTCACCGCGGTAAAGCAAATTGCGGAACATCCCGCGGCGGTACAGGTCCTAACATTTAGGAGACCTCAGTGCCGTAGTGCCCGTCGGAGGAAGCTTAATGAAGAAGTACCATCTGGTCGCAATCACGCTGAGCTTGTTAGCCGTCAATGCTCAAGCCGAAGATGCGTTGCTTCGCCGGCTTCAAGCGAACATCGATAACGCCCTACCAGAGCTTAAGGTAACGGCCGCGCGGCCATCTGCCGTTGATGGTATTTATGAAGTGACCCTGGGTCCGGAGATTGTGTACATGAGTGAAGACGGCCGCTTCCTGTTCAGCGGCAATCTCATGGACTTGCGCGAACGCCGCAATTTAAGCGAGGAACGCCGCACGGTAGCGCGTCTGGAGGCGCTCAAGGATATCGGCGTGGAAGATATGATCGAGTTTGCGCCGCCCAAACCGGATCACGTTGTGTATGTGTTCACCGACGTTGACTGTCAATATTGCCGGCGCATGCACCAGGAGGTCCAACAGCTCAACGCTGCGGGAGTAAGTGTGCGTTATCTTGCGTTTCCGCGGGCCGGTATCGGTTCGGAATCGTACAAGAAAATCGTTTCCGTATGGTGTGCTGCGGATCCCAAACGCGCGATGACGGATGCCAAAGCCGGGCGCCAGGTAAAGCGCGCGTCTTGCGAAAATCCAGTCGAACAGCACTTTAAAATGGGACAGGCGATGGGTGTGCGCGGTACGCCGACGGTGATTCTCGATGATGGACAGGAATTAGGTGGTTATGTACCCGCGAAACGTCTGCTCAAAATGATAAACGGCGAGTCGTAGCGGCGCTTGTCGGATTACCGGTCGGCAGGTATGCCCGACAGTGACTCAATAAGTACCGAGGTTACGCTGCCGTCTTTCTCTTCATACTCGACCCGTACTGGAAAGTATTGATAAGCGGGCGCACACCAGAATGTAATTTTGCGTTGATCTTTTTTCCTGATCCGCTGCAGTTTCAGCGTTTTCAAGTTTCCCAGCTGCGTTTCAATGTGTTCATCGCCAATCACGTCGAAGTGGTAGGTTTTATAGCGACCACCGTCGGCTATCGTATATTCCAGTTCACGTTTACCGGCTGCCAAGTCCGCGGTCAACGCGAGTTGATACAGAAGTTTGTCGAATGCTGCCGGTTCGATCTGCATATACCAGGTATCGTCGTTAACGGTGTTGGCAACCCTGCCGTTGGCATAATCAAACTCGACCACAACCTCTTTTTCTTTGCGTCCACTGCGAACGTAACGATAGCGGTAGGGCCGGATCTGCTGACCAGCCCACGTCCATTCACTCTGCTCAAGTACGCGTTCGCGGCGAACCAGCGAAACCAGCCCCGTTGTTCGGCTTTTGGACTCAAACAGATAGCGGCCGTCTTCGGTGGCCGCTAGATGGCGCTCCAACACCGCGACTTTCATGCCGTTGGCATGCACACTATACAAAGCGCTAAAACTGTCCGGCAAAGCCGCCAGCAGCGGTGCGTGGACAGACGCCATAATCAGCATGCAGGCGCCCGCGATCGAGTAGCGCAAGGTCATTATGTTAAAATAGCACGCTGCCAGCGGCGCACCTAACCAAATTCTAGCCCGCATAATTGTGTGAAATACTAACTTGGCCACTATGACAGCACCACGGCTGGCATTTTCCGACGCTCGCGTTTTGATCGTCGGTGATGTCATGCTGGATCGATACTGGTATGGAACTACCACACGGATCTCTCCCGAGGCACCGGTCCCGATAGTCAGTATCGATCGGCACGAAGAGCGTCCGGGCGGTGCCGGCAATGTTGCTGCGAATGTCGCTGGTCTGGGTGGTCAGGCGATGTTGCTGGGCGTCGTCGGCGACGATGAAGCGGCCGCGAGCTTGACGGCGCAGCTGCAGTCCCTAGGCATCTCCTGTTTACTGACACACGGTCCAGGGCTGGCCACGATCGTAAAGCTTCGGGTATTGAGTCATCAGCAACAGTTGATCCGCTTGGATTTCGAGTCGAACGTGCCACTAATCGCACCGGCCCCCTTACTAGTGGATTTCGAAAGCAAAATTGAACACTGCGACGTCGTTGTGCTGTCAGACTACGGCAAGGGTACGCTCAATGATCCGTCTGCCCTGATCGCCGCCGCCCGCAGCGCCAACAAAACCGTCATTGTTGATCCCAAGGGTCGCGATTTCTCTCGTTATCGCAATGCCACTGTCCTCACACCCAATCAGGGTGAATTAGAGGCAGTGGTCGGCCTCTGTAATGATGTGGAAACACTGGTCGAGCGCGGCCGCGAACTTTTGGACAAATACCAACTGGGCGCGCTGCTTGTTACTCGCGGGGAACACGGCATAAGTTTGCTACAAGCCGGACGCGAGGCCATGCATATTGGTGCGCACGCGCGTGAAGTCTATGACGTGACGGGTGCCGGAGACACCGTTTGTGCGGTGGTCGCGCTTTCACTTGCCGCCGGCTACCCACTAGATGAAGCGACCCGACTTGCTAACGCCGCCGCCGGCGTGACGGTCGGCAAACTCGGTGCTGCCGGCGTGAGCCCGGTTGAACTGGAACAGGCTTTACAGCCGAGTGTTGCCGGTAACGGACCCGTCGCTGACGTTGCGAGTTTATCCGCGGCGGTCACTGCGGCGCGCGCCCGCGGCGAGGTCGTGGTAATGACCAACGGTTGTTTCGATCTCCTGCACGCCGGGCACGTTGCCTGTCTCACCCACGCGAAAAGCTTAGGTGATCGTCTCATTGTGGCAGTCAACGATGACGCGTCGGTAAGGCGCCTCAAAGGCGGCGGGCGACCCGTAACACCGCTGACGCAGCGGCTGGAGGTGTTGAACGCGTTAGCGTGTGTCGACTGGGTAGTGCCTTTTTCCGAAGACACACCGGCGGCGCTGATCGCGCAGGTCCTGCCGAATGTGTTGGTCAAAGGGGGCGATTACGCGATCAAGGACATCGCCGGCGCCGACGCTGTGATCGACAATGGCGGCAGCGTGATTACGTTGCCTTATCGCGACGGGATGTCCACTTCAGCGATAATTGACCTGCTGAGTGATCAAAAAAACGAGTCCTCGTGATAGTCGTTACCGGCGGAGCTGGGTTCATTGGAAGTAACCTGGCGCATGCGCTGAATGCGCGCGGCCGGGATGATTTGTTGATTGTCGATAACCTGGATCGTGGCGCGAAGCAGTTAAACCTGCGCAATTATAACTACGCGGCCTATCTGCATAAGTCTGAATTTCTCGAGCGCATAAAAAACCAGACCCTGGAGCCGGCTACGCCGGAAATAATCTTTCATCTCGGTGCCTGTTCCGATACCACGCTGCGCGACGGTCAGTACATGATGCGCAACAACTATCAGTACTCACGAACTTTGTTGGATTATTGTGTCACGCGCGATATCCCCTTCGTATATGCATCAAGCGCCGCCGTATACGGAGTGGGTGCCGAGTTTGCTGAAGTCCCCGGCAACGAGGCGCCGATCAATATCTATGGCTATTCGAAGTATCTGTTCGACGAATACGTGCGTACCGTGCGCTCTCAGACGCAAATTGTCGGCTTGCGATATTTTAACGTTTACGGACCGCGCGAGCAGCATAAAGGGGCGATGGCAAGCGTGGCCTACCACCTCAACGAACAATTAAAGGAGGCCGACACGGTTCGCTTGTTTGCAGGCTCGGACGGTTATTCAGATGGTGAGCAACGTCGTGATTTCGTGTATGTCGACGATGCGGTGGCGGCGACATTGTGGTTCGCGGACATGCCACACCAATCCGGCATTTTTAACGTGGGTACGGGACGCAGTGCCAGCTTCAATGACGTTGCGGCGGCGGTGCTCGCCTGGCATGGCAGAGGCACAATTCAGTACGTCCCATTTCCGGATCACCTCAAAGGGTCCTATCAGAGCTTCACGCAGGCGGATCTGACCGCGCTGCGCGCGCTCGGCCACCCCGTCATCGGCCGTTCGGTGCAACAGGGAATACTGCAATATCTCGATTGGCTGCAGCAGCTTTGAACGTCGAACAAGGACCTTCCAGTCACTCTGGTTGGCGATATCTTTATAGTTTTTTCTGGTATTTATTAACGCCCTTCATCGTAGTACGTCTGTTGTGGAGTGGTTGCAACAATCGCGGCTATTGGCAACAACCCGGGCAACGTTTTGGGTTCGTCCCGACGCCGCTTGGCCGCGGACCTGTCATCTGGGTCCACGCGGTATCGGTTGGTGAAGTTCAGGCCGCAAGGCCGTTGATTGAGCGCATCCACGAGCAATTTCCGGATTGGCGGGTCATGCTGACGACTACGACACCGACGGGCGCGCAGCTTGTGCGGCGTTTGTTTGCAGATACGGTAATTCACTATTACGCACCCTATGATTTGCCGGGCGTTGTGGTTCGCTTTCTAAATAGGACCAACCCGGCGCTGTTGGTGCTGATTGAGACGGAACTGTGGCCGAACTGGATCCACGGCTGTGCGCGTCGCGATATTCCAGTGGTGCTCGCCAACGCGCGGGTATCGCGGCATTCGTTCGCCGGCTACCGGCTTGTCCCAGCGCTTATAGCAGATACTCTGAGGCGCTGCGCTGTTGTGGCTGTGCAGACCAGTGTGGATGCCGCACGCATGATTGAGCTAGGCGCGCACCAGGGCAGCGTCATTGAAACGGGTAGCATGAAGTTCGACGTTAAATTATCCCCCAGCATTGTCCAGGATGCCCAATCCTTGCGGCGCGAGTTAGGTAGTTCGCGTGCCGTGATCATCGCCGCCAGCACCCATCCGGGCGAAGAGGAAATCGTGTTGCGCGCGTTTGTTCGCATCCGCCAACAGCTGCCGCACTGTTTACTGGTTTCGGTACCGCGCCATCCTGAACGTACGCTGGGGATTGCCCGCATGTGCTCGCAATATGGCCTGGATACCCACATTCGCGGTAGCGGCGAGGCGTACAACCCGGATACGCCCGTCTATCTGGTCGATACGATTGGTGAGTTGTCACTGTTTTACGCCGCTTGCGATCTGGCGTTCGTCGGCGGAAGTCTGGTCCCCATCGGCGGCCATAATCTACTTGAGCCCGCGGCACTGGGCGTCGCTATGTTAACTGGTCCTCATATTGAAAGTTTTGCTGAGATTGGAAGGTTGCTGAGACAGGCCGGGGCCGTTAGCATTGTGCGCGACGAGAATGAACTCGTTGAACAGGCCACGGTACTATTGAATGACGCACACGCGCGCGAGTTGGCGGGTGAGCAGGGAAAGAAAGTGGTTGCGGCAAACCGTGGGGCTGTCGATCGCGTGATGGCTGCGCTGACGCCGTTTATGGTTAGCGGTAGCTTAATACTTGGAGAAACGGCGTCGTAAACACAAGTCGCGGCGCGCGCGCTGACAAGGAACACGTACAATATGGCAGTGGTTAAACAAGCAAAGTCGGCGAACTCTTCCGTTACGCCACTAAAAAGCTTCGATTTAAAAATGGGCGACCCGCTTCGCGATGGCGTCACCCGGCTTGAGTCGCTGAAGGTAAAAATTCTGCGCTTACCGGGGTTGAGTGAGCGCGAGCGTACTGCAATATTTCGAGACCTGGACATGCTCCGCGGTCTGCTGGTGCAAAGTTCCAGTCGTGCCCATGTTGGCCCGCAAAGACTCGCAATCCGTGCGGCCGATGCAACCCGCCTGAGCATTGATGACCTGAGGATCGAAGGCATTTTGGGCCAGACGCCGCGGATCCAGAAACTGTTGCGGATCATAGCCAAGATTTCACCCACCGATTTGACCATACTGATGGAAGGGGAGACCGGATCGGGCAAAGAGCTTTTCGCCCGAATCATCCACGAGAACAGCAAACGTTCTAATTTTGTTGCCGTTAACTGCGGTGCGTTTCCATCGGGAATAATCGAGTCAGAACTCTTCGGGCATATTAAAGGGGCATTTACCGGCGCCACCCACGAGCGCAAAGGGAAATTTGAAGAAGCAGATGGCGGCACCATTTTTCTCGACGAAATCGGCGAACTTGAGATGTCGGCCCAGGTGAAACTGTTGCGCGCCGTGCAAGAAGGTGAATTGCAGAGGGTGGGATCTGACAAGAGCTACAAGGTTGATGTGCGCGTGATAGCAGCGACCAACCGTAATCTCGCAGATATGGTCGAGAAGAAGACTTTCCGCGAGGATCTGTACTACCGAATCAACATGTGTCCGCTGGTGATACCGCCGCTGCGGGAACGCCGCGATGAAATACGGATCCTGCTGGATTATTTTTTCCAGGGCATTTGTCGGCAGCTGCATAACCCGGAGCCCACACTGGCACGACCGTTGCAAAAATTTCTTTATGAAAATTATGATTTTCCCGGCAATATTCGAGAGCTCAAGAATCTCGCGCATTACCTAGCATCGATTGCCGATGGCGAACCGCTTACGCTCGATGACCTTCCCGACCGCTACGACGACACGGTGAACGGGACCAAGGCGGGAGCCACGGCCGGACCAAATAAACGTCGCGATTCTGCCCGGGATGCGGCGGAACGCACGTATATCATCGAAGAATTAGAACGTTCCCAGGGCCGAATTAAGGCGGTTTGTACGGCCACCGGTTTATCGCGCTCGCGGGTTTATCAGCTGCTGAAGAAATATGACATCGATGCGGCGCGGTACCGTCGGTAAGCGCGTGCGTAGCCGCCCCCAAAACGCAGCGTCACAATAACAAAGGAAGGGCGAGGACATGGAATTGTCGGACGTGGTGGCGACCGTATACGGTGAGCCAATTTCAGTAGCAGACGTACTCATTCACGTGAAAGTCAACGGCTCGTTTCTCGACGCTGTTTATCAGTTGATCTCAGATGAAGTCGTTGCGCAGGCGGTCGCGGATATGGGATTGAAAGTGTCCGACACTGAAGTGCAGTCATTCGCCAGGGCCAAACGTCGCGAATTGGGTCTGCGTGACGCGATAGCCATGAATAAATATTGCAACCGGCTGGGGATCTCGCTTGATCAGTGGCAACGCGAAACCGAAAACGAATGCCTGCGCGGTAAGTTGATGCAGGCCATGTTCAAAGAACGTGAGATACGCCAGGTTTACAAACAGAACAAGCATGAATTCGTGACCTATAACCTGTCGCGAATCGTCTGTGCAAACGAGTTTGAAATAGCCGCATTGCAGCAGCGAATTGTCGATGCCGAGTTGGACTTTGCCGTCGCGGCACGAGGCTATTCTATCGAGGAAAATACCCGTATCATGAATGGCTACGTTGGAAGCGTGATGTGGGGAATGCTGCCAGCCGACGTCCGCGAGCACTTTGTCGATGTGGGTGCCGGTAAGTTGGTCGGACCGTTTCAGCAAGATGGTTTCTGGGTCTTGTACCGTGTCGATGAGCTGAGCGGTAACGAATATAACGGTGAAGTCCGGCAACAACTCACTGAGCGCCTATTCTACGATTGGTTGGAGAGCTCGATGGAAAAAGCACCCCGCTGATCCCGTCGTTCCGATTATCCGCGTCATTTGCACGCGTGGAGGTGACAAATGGCCCAGGAAAATACCAATGTAACCGTTGAAGCGACGCTCACCCAGCCGGTGCGGCATACCATCGCCGCCTCACGGCTGCTGTACACACCGCCAAGTTGGGTATTGCGAGGTCCGATCTACATGATCTTCTGGATCATGATTGGAGCATTGATTTATTCCTTCATTGGGCGCACAGATGCGCTGGTGGCGGCGCCGATGACATTGCACCGAGCAGCCACGACCTACCAGGCAGTGGGCGGCGGTATGATTCTCGAGATCAGCGCCAATACCAATTCGGTTGCGCGTTTTGACGAATTGCTCATCTCCGTGCAAGAACAAACGCGCATGTCGGAGTCCACGGAAAGCGAGGCCATGACGGAACGCCGCTTCGAGATGGAAAAAGAGCTTGCGATAGTCAGTGATGAATATGACAACACCATCGCGCAGCTGAAGCTGCAGCTAGAGGATCTCACTACCAACCGGGATTCCCGCAAAATTTCACTGGAAGGACAGATCAAGCAGATAGAGCAACAACTTGCTACCGGGCAGCGTACCCAAAGGCGCGACCAGGAGCGCCTGGGATTGGCACGTAAGCAATTCGAGCGGCGTAAGGCATTGTACGAAGCGCGCGACATCACCGTGACCGAATATGAAGCCGCGCAAGAACAGGTTTTCGACGCGGAGAAATCCATCGACGATATGCGCTCGGAGATCGCCGGCATCCGGGTGCAACTGGCCACGACCAAAGACGAACTCGCCAAGCTGCTTGATTTACGCACCAAAGAGCAACTCGAACGGGAACTGCAACAGACGCGGGCGCGCAAGACGCGCGATTCGAAGACCATCTCGGACAAGATTACGGAAATCGGGATGAAGCTGGAACGCGGTCAACAACTCGTAGATGGCGTGACTTTCAAGGACAACATCACGGAGTATCGCAGTCGCTTCAACGGACTCATCGTCGACATACATGTGAAGCGCGGCGAATTGATATCCCCCGGACAACCGCTGGTGACGATGGTGCGCGAGAGCGCTCCGATAGAAGGCATCGCGCTGGTCGCGAACGAGGATATCGGCAGTCTCAAAAAGGGCCAGAACGTCAAAATCAAATTTTTCGCCTTTCCCTATCAGGAATACGGTATCCACGAAGGGGTTATCACCGACATCGCGACCAAACCGGATGCGAGCCAGAATGCCATGTACCCCATTCGCGTCGCGCTGACGTCAGAAACAGTGACAAAGCGCGGGGGGTAAACCGAAATCGCTATTCATCGGACTTGAAGGCATTGCCGAGATTAAAATCGGAGAAAAACGGTTGATAGAACTTGTTTTTGCACCGGTCTCGCGTTTCTTCGATGCTGAAGAGGAAGACGTGTGAAGCGACAACAGCGTCGAGTCGTGAGCGACACGATTATCGCCACGCAGTACAACGCAGCATTTAAAATTCGCCCGGAGCAACATTTATGAGCGCGAAAGACGAAGCAGTCCGATTCGTCCTTGAATCCCATCTGATGTTCGGCGGTCTGACGGCCGCCGATAAAGCGAGTCTGGCGCCGTTATTCGAGGTACGTCAGTTCCGCGAAGGTGACGTGATTGCAATACAGCACGAGCCCATCGAGGGAATGTACGTCGTATATTCCGGCGAGGTGCGACTGAAGGAGTCGAAATCCGGCAAGCGCTTGAGTCTCGGGGAAATGGGCAGCGACAGCACCCTCGGCGAGATGTCGTTTATCCAGGACCAGCAATGGCCGTACTACGTCACTGCGTCCACGGACGTGACCATGCTGGTGTTGCCGGCTGCCAAAGTACGGCCGCTGATCAGGCAAAGCGCGGAAATGGGCAAAGTCTTTAAAACCCAGGTTGGCTTGGTGGAACTCGGTCAGCGTCTGCGTGGCATTCTCGGTACCGCGAAGTACAAGCCAGCACAGTTCTCAGAGATTCTAAACAAGATTGGCGTCAAAAAAGCCAAGAAAGGTAAGACAGTCTACAAACAGGATCAGGAAGATCCGCGTTTGTACTACATTGAACATGGGTCGGTGGACCTGGTGCGTACCTTGATCTCTGGTGAGTCGCTCACCCTCGACCGGGTCGGCGATCGCGAGCTCATCGGTGAGGGTGCTGCGCTGCCGGATGTCGGCAGCGGTGGTCGCCACGAGCACACCGCAATGGCGGTGACCGAAACAACCGTGTTGGTAATCAACGCGGAAGAAGTACAAAAAATCCTGACCATCAATCCGGAGCTGCATGAGCGTCTGCGAGTTCGCTACAACTCGCTTAAAGTGCGCGAAGAAGAAGAAGCGGACATACAGAATCGGGCCGAAGGTGTCGACCAGCGCATTAAATTGTCCGATGCGATCACCGAAGATGAATACCGCGCCACTATCGGCGCGAAAAAGATCGACAAGTTCCCGCATGTAGCGCAGGGCGACGAGTCAGACAATCCAGCTGCCTGTCTCACAGCCATCGTTCAACATTACGGCAAGCAATTCGCCCTCGGGCAACTGCGCGAGATAACCAACCTTGGTGTCGAGGGCGCCGCGCCCAATGCGCTGATTACGGCCGCTGAGATTCTCGGCTTGCGGGCGAAGGCGTATGGATTGAACTTCGAAGAGTTGAAAAAGGCTCAGCTGCCTGTGATTTGCGGCTGGGAAGGTTATCACTGGATCGTCATATTCAAAATTGATGGCAAAAACGTCTATTTGACAGATCCCGCGGCCGGATTGGGTAGTATTCCGATCGATGAGTTTTTGGAAGGTTGGACGACCGCCGACGTGTCCGGCGTCGAGGAGAGGGATCCCGACAAGGGCGTTGTTATCGGCATCGATACGACGGTCGAATTCACCCGTCTAGAGCCGCCGTGAGCCCCGATTTATCATTTTCTGGCGTACATTTTGCCGCACAAAAAGTTTTTCGGCGAGGCGTTGCTCGGAGCGGTGACCATCAATCTGCTAGGTCTGGCCTCGCCTTTGTTCGTTCAAGCGATTGTCGATAACGTTGTGGTGCACAAGGATGTGGGACTGCTGAATTTGATGCTCGCTGGCATGGCATTGGTGACGATTTTCACGGTGATCTCCAGGGGTGCGCAGAGTTTGTTGCTCGCCTATACCACCGCCCGCATCGACATGAAGCTGTTGGCCGAGTTTTACCGTCACATTTTGAGTCTACCCATGAGCTTTTTCTTGAGCCGTAACAAAGGTGAAATCGTCGCCCGCTTTGACGAGAACGAGACCATCAGGGACATTATTGCCGGATCGACGGTCTCGACCATCATGGACACGCTCATGATCATCATTTACCTGTCGATGATGCTCGCGTACAACCCCTTTCTGACCGCGCTGGCAATGATGTTCATACCGTTGTATCTGGTAATCCTTTGGTACTTCGTCCCAAAGATCAAGGAGATTGAAAATCAGCAGTTTATTGTGGGTACGCAAGCGCAGAGTTACCTGATTGAGTCGCTGAACGGCATAGAGGCCCTCAAGGCGACCTCCAACGAATACATGGCGCGATCGCGGTGGGAAAACGAGATGGTCGAATCGGTCAATCTCGGTTTTCGCAGTCAGAAGCTCGATTTGTTTTCCAGCACGCTCTACGAGATGGTCGAGTTGTCCTCGCAGATCCTGCTGCTGTGGGTGGGAGCGAGTGCGGTGATTAACGGCACCATGACCATCGGTGAGCTGATGGGCTTCAACATGTTGCTAGGCATGGTGATGGGTCCGATCCTCGGTATGCTGCAGCTGGTTAATGACATCCAGGAGGTCAGGATCTCCATGGAGCGGGTCAGCGATGTTCTGGTCGTGGATCCCGAACAAATTTTGATGCAACCCGATCGTATGCCGGCCATTCTCACCAATACACGCGGCCATATTGTGTTTGAGGACGTGGATTTCAGCTATGTGGCGAATGGCGCGGAGAACGCCATCATGCGCCACTTTAATCTCGAGATAGATCCGGGCATGCGCATCGCATTCGTGGGCCCCAGTGGCTGCGGTAAGAGCACGATCGCGAAGATGATCCTCGGCTTTAATATGCCCGAAGATGGCTTTTGCAAAATCGACGGCAAGGATATCAAAACGCTGGAACTCGACTCGCTGCGCCGCAATATCGGTGTTGTTCTGCAGGACAGTTTCCTGTTTGGCGGTACGGTCGCGCAAAACATTGCTCTGGGTGATCCGCAGCCGGATATGCAGGCAGTGAAAGAAGCGGCTCGTTTGGCCGGTGCAGATGAATTCATCATTAACTACCCGCTCGGCTACAACACGCTGGTTGGCGAAAAAGGAATAGGCGTGTCCGGCGGCCAGCGCCAGCGTATTTGTATTGCGCGCGCGCTATACCACAAACCTCGAATCATGATCTTCGACGAGGCAACGAGCGCGCTCGACAACGAATCCGAGGCCCGCATTATGGAAAACATGCAGTCGATCCAGGCTGGCCGCACCACCATTTCCATAGCGCATCGATTGAGTACGATTATGGATTCCGACAAGATCTGCTACATAGCTGACGGACAGGTCCGTGAGCACGGTACGCACAGGGAGTTAATCGACAAGAAATATCTGAAAGCCAATGAGTTTCCGGGTCGTTATTACAGCATGGCGCGAACACAGTTCGATCTACCCGAGCTCGATCTCGGGTTACCTCCCCCCGACGCCGATGTGGCGCCGCCCGAGCAGCCTGCACACACCTAGTCCGCGCCGCACGGTCTCTGGGAAGCAGTCACGTAATGCACTTGGGAGTTCCTTCTTGGGCATGCGCCAAGACGGGGCGTGATGCCGTATACTTGGCGCGATGTGGGGAGTGGCCTTGCGGCCGACAATTCAATAGTTTGGGCCTTGTATGAGCGACGAACAATCCGTCACATTCGATATTTCGGGGGGTGCTGCCGACAGTGCCGGGGATATACCCCATGCGCGTTTGGTTTGCCTGGACCCGGATCTGCTGCCCGAAGAGAGTAAGTCCGCAGCGGCGATTGAGCTGGTTTCAGATGCGAAAACGGTAGGTCGCCAGGATGCCAATGACATTGTAATCAGGGCCACCGGCATCTCTAAAACCCATGCGAAATTCTCTTTCGAAGGCGGTGCCTGGCAAATCGAGGACATGGGCAGCACCAACGGCGTATTTATAAACGACGCGCGCACCCAGAAGGGCGCGATGAGCGCTGGTGACACGGTCAAAGTCGCCAAGATCCCGTATCAGTTCGTGTTGGTGAAACCTGAGGTCAAGGGCCTGGTCGATAAGGATGGCACCGTCCACGAAGAGCCCGCAGCGGCGGCAGTTCCGGATTTTGATCCTGATATGACGGTGTCGCAGAAAACGATGTTTGTCGGTTCCAATCTGCAGGCGGCCGCCGTCCTGCTTGAAGCGAGCGCCGAGCGGGAAACCGCTGAAGCCGAAGGCGACGCTAAGAGGGGGCTGGACGATACCTTGCCCGGTGACTATCGGCCGCAGCAGGCCAGCAAGGCATCGAAACCCTGGGGCAAGATCGCCGCCGTTGTCGGCATCGTCGTCCTCGTCCTCGCCGGTGGACTGTATATGTTCGCCGGCGGTAGCGGTCAACACGATGAACTGGCGGCCACTAATTCCAAGGACATACGAGTTTTTATCCGAGATTATGAAGGCACGGCGGAAACCTACTCGGCCGGTGCCCATAGCGAACAAAATACGGTACTGAGTAACCTCATGGCATCGGTTATGGACGGCCGCAATCAGTACCCGGAGTCAGTCCAATTCCAAGCGATGCTCGCGCAGCTTCTGTTTTTACAATTTGAACGTGACCTTCTGAATTTGATTCAGTCGAATAAGCTCGATGCGGCAGAGGACTTGTACGTGGCCACAGTGTCGCAGTTCAGTGAGTTGCAGGCCGAGCTGGAAGCGGCGAAAGACCCGAAGCCGCGCAAGATCGGTGCCGAGGTAGGCGAATTGCTGAAACTTGCCGGGCCCGTTATCGAGATAAAGGCTTTTGCTATAAAATACGCCGACCTCACTGGAACTGATCGGCCAGCACCCGCAGAATTGGAGCGCATGCGTGCCGAACGGCGCGATTTCACGGTCTTAAAGCGGAAAAATAATCTCGTCTTATCAATAACATATCCGTTTTTTAACCACATAGTCCAAGAGCTGGATCGAGCGGATACTGTGTTGATCGACAAATGGGGAGCACGCCTACGATAGCTGGACTGTGGGGTATCGTTGTTATAGTTCTAATGGTATATTGAAAAATGCCACAATAAATAGAACCTTACAGAAGAAGGTTAAATAAGATTCTAAAGTATTTGGGCGAATTACCTAATAGCGGTTGTCGCAACGTGCGGCGCCAGCCACAAACGATATGGGGACTGTTTGTAGCGTGAGTAGATGGACACACAGAGCGTTGACGGGCGTAACCGCCCTGTTGCTGTGCGGAATCTCGCAGGCACAGGAGCCGGCTTCAGCCTCGTCCGACCTCGCTAATCAAATCGACAACATTACTTCGTCGAGTGCCGCTGAGAAGCTGGTGCGAAGCACCGTGCTAGAGCGTGCAGAGGGCGCGCGTGCCTTTCTTTACCAACGTCGGATTGTTCCCCTGCACCACGCCGAGCTCGACAGCGCATCACGGGAGCGAAATTTAGCCATCGAGATCCAGCGCGAGCGTTACGCCCAGTCGCAGTCGGCCACGGTGGAGGCACGCGCCACATTCGATTCCGTGTTCACTGGGTCAGTTGTGCATGAACGCGGTCATACCTTCGATCGGGCCCATGCCATCACACGCTTGCGCGAGGAGGTCGTCGATTTCGACCAGCTCGAGTTCGAATTCAACCAGATTGAAGCGGGCAGACCCGTGTTGTCGGAAACCATCTGCGTGATCGTTGATGGTCAGGTCATCAACTTAGATACCTGCCAGGACAACACCGACTTCAATACCAAACCGGAAACTGCGAGCTTCGAAGGGCCACTGACTTATTCGTGGAGCGGCACGTTCGACTGGAGCAAATCATTCCGCTGGGGTCTATCTGCAAACGCCTTTGTGGAGACCCGTAAAGACAAGCGCGGATTTCATGCGTTTCCGACTCCCCTCGTGCGGGAGTTCGCGCCGAACGACCCTATTGGTATCGGTGATCGCCTCGATTGGTCAAGTAACATAGGTGGTGGATTTTCGTTGCCACTACCCTACGCCCGGAATTTCGGTCGCTATGGTTCCTTTGAAAGCGTTGGTATAGATATCGCGGATATCGAGCGTGACCAAGCCAAGTGGCGTATCGACGCAACACGCAATCTCGTCCAAGGCGACGTTCACCAACAGTACTGGGCGTTGGTGGGCGCACTCCAATCTCTGCAGATCACGGTTGCCCAACAAGAAGCGTTGGCGGAAATTGTGGGCAGCACTCGGCGTCGCTACGAAGAGCGCGTGATCACTGCCTATGAGATGGCGCAGGCAGAGGCGGAACTGGAAAACGTTCGCAACTTCGAACAGATTGCCTGGAGTCAGTACGTAGTTGCCGCCAATGCGCTAATCGATACTTTGAATTACGACCCAGATAGCATCATTCTGCCCACCGGCTACGATAATGCATTTGTCGCCGAATACGCAGTGGATAGTGAAGGTGTCTTACAGACAGCCATGACCAACCGCAATGAACTCAAGGTGAGTGCCGCCGATATCGATACCAACGCGCTGCTCATACGATTCCGTGAGAATCAGATGCGGCCCGATTTGTCTTTTCAGTTTTCAGTAAGCTACGGTCAGACCAGCATTGCGTATGGCTACGCGAACGCGGGTGCCTCGCTGCTGCGAATAGTCGATCCCGATTCGAGCGATTATTTCGTTGGCGTCAGCTACCGACTGCCATTTGGTAAGGTCGCGGAGCGCTCGGCATTGAGCCAGTCGCGGATCCGTACCATGCAGGCGACTGATAATTACAAGCTGCTCGAACTGGCTATTGTCGAGGAAGTGAATTCCGCCATCGCCGATTTCAGAAGCGCGCAGACTCAGATCCAATTGGCCCGGGGCAATACGGATCTTGCAGAACTAGCCTACGATCGGGTGGTGCGCCTGCAGGGACTGGGGTTGGCCACGCAGTTCGAGAAGCTGCGAACACTAAGCGATTTACTGGATGCGCGAATCGCCCTGATTGACGCGCGGGTCGGTTACCATCAGAGCTACGCTCGGCTGCAAAGCGGCCAGGGGTTGTTTCAATGAGCGGCAGGACAAAATTCGCTTGGGCCGGATGCGCACTTTTGGCTGTATGTTTGGCCACAGCGCCAATCGCCCTGAGCGCGGCTGAGGGTAAGTCGGAATCGGCGTTCGAGTTGAACGACTTGAACACAATTCCGAGTTTGGTCGAGCGCGAACGTGCGATTAACGCGGCGCTTAAAGAAGTCTTTGGCGCCGGTGCGGACGTTGGTGCCTGGCAGCATTTAGCTGACCGTCCGCTGCAGGAAATAGACCCTCGACAACTGGCGCTGGATGCCTTAACACGAAATCTCAGTATTGCCCGTGGCCATATTCGTCGGGACATTGCCGAAGCGGCGTTGCTTGAAGCGCAGGCATTGTTTGACCCGGTGTTGAATTTTTCTTTCACCTACACCAATCAACAGGTCTTCGACCGTAAAGATATGCTGGTTAGGTTTCGGCGGGGCACCACCCTAACCGAAGACCCCAACTTCCCGGGCGAGACCACCAGCCGACCGAGCGGGCAAACGGTCTTTCCACACGAGCTGATCTTTTTCGATCCGCCAAGCGTGGTCCGTTACATCGGCCTGGACCAAGCCCGCCCGGACGGGTATGTACAATCGCTGGAAACCGCCAGCACCGCGCCAATTACGGGCAACGACGAAGCCTATAATCTTGATTTCGACGTTGAACAGGTGTTGCCCGGCGGCGCCGAATTGTTTCTGGCGTACCAGACGCGCAAGCACGAAACGCACTTCATCAATAATGGCGGGAATCCGCCGGACCTGAAGCTCACCACCTACGGTGGCTATGATCGGCCGTGGACGTCGCAGGTTACCGCAAGCTTCACGACACCTACACCGTGGAGCAGAAATTTTGGACCCGAAGCCGCGCAGGCGGATGTCGACACCAAGCTGGCGGGACTCGCCGACGAGCAGGCCGTTTGGAATGTGCGCGCCGTTATCAACGCGACTTTGCTGGACGTCGAGCTGACCTACTGGGATCTGGTTCGAGCGGTCAATGATCTCTATGCGGCGATACGTAACCTGAGAAATGTCGAGACGCTTGCGGCGGGTACCGACAGGATGTACGAGTTACGAGAGCTGACCGAGTACGACCACGTGCAGGTTCAGGCCGAATTGGAGCGTGTGCGCGGTGATGTCGAATTGGCAAAAAATGATTTCGTGCGCGCATCCAACGCCTTGCAGCCGCTGCTCGACAGACGGGATTCCGGAATTTTTGTGCCAACGGGCTACACCGTGCCCTTGTCTGCGCCGTTGGATATTGAGATTGAACCTAACGATCTCGGTGCCGTTGGTGCTAACCCAGCGCTACGCTCTCAGGATTTTGACGTCGCCGCTGCGAACGTTTTGGCACGTCAAGCCCAATTGTTGCAGCGCTGGGACGTTCAATTCAGTGCAAACGTCACCGCGCGTCAGATTGGGACGACCCTTGGTTACCGCGGAGTTCTCGATTCAACAGAGCACATATTCGATCCGGACGCTATCGATGAGACTTACAATCTGGACGTCGTCCGACCGTGGCGAAACCGAGCCGCGCGGGCGGCTGCGGACGGCAGTGCCCACGCTTTCACGGCACAGCAACTGAGTTTACGCACGACCGCCAATTCACTCAGCCGCGACCTGAACGATGCGACCGTGGGCCTGATCAGTGCTAAGGCACGCACCGAAATCACTCGCCGCAACCGCCAGCTTGCACAGCTTTCGTATGACAAGGCAGTGGAACAGCAGCGCTCCCGCGGCGTAACAGAGTTCGAGATCATCTTGCAGAGCAATGCCTTGCTGGACGCCAATCGTGCCTGGATAGACGCGATCATCTCGGCCAAGCAGGCCGAGGCTCAGTACCTCGCCGCTAAGGGCAGTCTTGCCGAGAAGTATGCAGAACGTACCGCACAAACCATGCTCGACGTGCTTCGCACGGACAAGCTGGCGGACCAGGGACTTGTGCCGAATTTCGTCGCGGAGGCGAAAAATGATTAAGCGCAGGCTGTGGATTTCGCTCACGTTATCGTTGCTGGTACTGAGCAGTGCACGGGCACAGGATGCTGACAGTGAGCAAGATTACGTCCGCCTCGGGGACATTCTCAGTATCGAGGCGCCCATTGCCAGCGAAGACACGATGCAGTTCATTGCGCGGGCATACACCGACGTTGCGGACTCCGGCGCTCGTCGCCATCTGGAGTCCAAACGTCTCGCATTCGTACAACTGCGCAAGGTCGCGCTGGAAGCGCTAAAGAAGAACTTGTCTATACGCGTGAGTGAACAGGATTCTCTGGCTCTTGCGCAGGCTATATACGAGGCAGAGGCCGTGTTTGACCCTGTGTTTGCAGTGTCGATCGGGCGATCTCAATCACAAACTCAGAACCGTTCCCGCTTTGGCACCGTCAATCTGCAGGCTTTTCAACCGTTCCCGGGAGTAGTCGCAGCTGCCCGTCCCCTCGTCGATCCGCGCGATCTCATACCGTTCCCGGGAGTGTTGTCGATTCCGACTAGTCCGTTCGTGACGACTCCCCAGGTCGACTTGCTGGCATTTATCCAAGAGCAGGGCGGTGAACAGAGTCGCAAGGTTTTCGCGAGCAAAAAGAAGTCGAACAGCCCGGAGAAAACCTGGAACTATGACGTATCGGTAGAGCAGCAACTGCCGTGGGGGCCATCGTACACTATAGGTCTGTTCACGACGGATAAGGATGTCTTCCGCGATAAGTTCGGACGCTCGTTTGACCGCGACTATGCCACCGAACTGGTGTTCGATCTGTTGTTGCCGTTGCCATACACGCGCGACTTCGGACGTAACGCGCCCGCCGACGTGGACTTACGCTTGAGCCGCAAGATTAGCGAACGCAGCGAATGGGATCTCAAGGCGATCATCAACGACATCCTGCGCGATACCGACATTCAATATTGGGAATTGGTGCGTCTGATCGAAGATCTCGGGCTTGTGCTGGAAAATCGTAAACTGGTTGAGCAACAGGTTGAGACGGCAAAGCGCCTGTTCGATCAGGGTTATAGCACGGCTTACGGCAAAGCCCAGATCGAGAGCGAACTCGCCCGCTTGCAAGTGTTGGAAGAAAGTACCAAGGTGGACATCATTACCACAGCGAATCGCCTGGGTACGCTGGTAGAACAGGACGGGATCGCTGCAGGCGATACGCTGTATCTACCGCGAGACTACCGACCTTTGATGGAAAACCTGCTGGTGGTAAATCCGACTGAAGCCGTAGCCCAGGGTTTACAATTCCGCCCGGAACTCAGAGCCGAACAAATCCAACGAGAGGCCGCGTTAATACAAACGAAGTTCGCGCGTGCGCAGTTACGTCCCGATATCAATGTCAACGTCGCGGTCTCTTCGGCACAAGACAGCAAGGAATTTGGATATGGCGAGTACCTCGATAGTCTGGACGCGCTCGACGATCCTGACCGGCTGTCTGAGACCTATGGAATAAGCTACCGCTATCCGCTTCGCAATCGCGCGCTCAAAGCGGGCTACACTCAGGCACTGAAACAAGACGAAGACCAGACGGTCGTCGTGCGTTCATTGGAGAACAACATTGCCCGTGATATTAACGACGCGTTGGCGGATCTGCTGGGCGCGCGTGCGCGCATAGAAATCGCCGAGAAAAACGTTGCATATTCGCAATCCGCGTACGACAAACTCGTTAATCGCCGACGATTAGGCGGCGACGTGCGCGAACTCGAAGTCATCGCTAAATCTCAGGAGTTGCTTGAAGCCAAACGTACCCGGTTGTTCGCCTTGGTTGACAACAAGATTGCCGAGACGCGGCTACTGGCAGCGCAAGGCACTATTGCTGCAGAATATCCCGAACTTACCGCGCGCACAGATTTCGAGCGACAGCGGTTGGGGTTGTTACAGCGGCTGGTCTCACTGTCCTTCTTTGGGTCGCAGCCCGCGGCGCCCTAATTCCAACGCTGGCGCACGCGCTTCGCCGTCGCTGGCGGTCGAAAACGCTATGTCAATCGGTATCCTTGCGCCTCCCAACGATAAGTTTGCGACAACACTCGCCGAGCATCTGAGCACACGATATTCCATCGACGTCAAGAGCTTCGATTTGCGCCTGGACGGCGCTGAGAGCGTTTCCCTGGACGATGCGGTGGCGCATTGGCGGGGTGTTGATCTCGCTGGGTTGCAACGGCTGTTCATATCAGGTTTCGAATATCAGGATCCTGTCGTTCCGCGCACCATCACCGGCACAGATTGGTCCCGCTGGCAGTACGGCCATCTTGCCGATCAGCAGCGGTTCAGTGCTTTTTACAGTATCGTCAGCGAGTTGCAGCGGCGTGGAGTCGAGGTCATCAATCCACTGCGCGCTCATGAATTGGCGTTTAGTAGACCGGCTTTACTTGCCCGGCTTGCCCGCGACGGTCTTCCTGTCGCGGATTTCACTTTAACCAACGATCACAATAGCGTTCCGGCATTGCAGCAGCGTCACCCGCACCTATTGTGGCGGCCCGCCACGGGACGCGCCGCCTGGCAGCGTTTCGAAGACAAACAACGAGATGCGCTGGTAGGTCCCGAGCGGCCGCCCGTCCTGCTGGCGCCAGGTCGCCCTGATGCGGTGCAGCGCGTGTGGATGTACGCTGGCCGTCCGCTGTTGCAGGTGTTGATCGAACCGGCGGCAGCGCGCGAATCGAGCACCTTGGGAAGTGTCTCGCCGTTCGCCAGCGTTGTTGATTTTGGCGAAGTCGAGTGGCTCGAATGTCTGGAGGTGGTCGAAGTACAGGGCGTCCACGTGGCCGCGCAGACCCTCGATGCCGTTTGTGAGAGCCTCGGTGCGCCGTGGGTGGAGATTACATTCTGTCTAAATGACCGCACCCCCGTAATCTTTGACGTAGATCCGGCTCCGCGATTCGACTGGTTGCCCGAGCCTCTATGGGAAATATTGATCGATGCGTTGGCAAATGAGATGGCCTCCAATCCGCTTGGGGTAGAACGTCCTGTGGCGCCCTCAGTGGGAGCTCGCTTTATGCGCCCAGCGATGTTTTTGCGTCGCGCATTGCAGTTTCAGTTCGAGATGGAGGAGAGTAAATACATCGAAGCCGACGCGACTACCTCGCTGCCGCCTGGCTAACCGCAGCAAAATGTGACGCGGCTCACTCTACAAAGCGCCCGTAATGATGCTGTTCCAAGTAGGTATTTCTACTGAAACTGGAAACTGTGCAGCCATGCTGAACACTACTAAACGCCCACAGCGTATAGTTGACGTGAAAGGCGGATCTCATCAATTCTCAGGATAGCTTGGGTCATCCAAGATTCGTCAAAAAATCAGCTAATTAGCATGATTGATTTGAGAGTTTCTCCGGCAGTAATCTTTCTGGCACGCCATTTGCGTCATATTAATCGCGACATCAAAATGATGTCTAGGTCAAACAACAACCACTGAAGGAATATTAGGAGATCTGCAATGGGCGATAGAAATCAAGCCAGTTCGAGTTCACGGTCATCCGGTAAGAAGGGTGGCGACTCCAAGTCGTCTGCCGGCGGTCGTGCGGGTGCCGGTGGTGGAAGAATGGGGAGTGGCGGTCGTGCCGGTGCTGGTGGCGGTAGCAGTCGCGCTAGTGGCGGCGGTAAAGCTAGCGACAATACCTCGATCGGATCAATCAACATCCGTTCGTAGTAGCCGTAGCTCTTTTGTGGAACGGGGACTCTTTTGGGTCCCCGTTTTTTTGTGCTTCCTGCACAGATCAAGCTCGCGTACCATGCGCCTGCAATCATGTTCGCATTATCGTTAGTGTTCCGCGTTCAACGATGTAGGAGTTGGCTGGCGTGACGGTTTCCCCGCGTATCGCCCTGTTCGCCGACGCGGGCAACGACCAAATCGCGGTTTTGGCCGATTGTCTACGCGAGCGTGGTGCTACACCAATCGTATTTGACATTCAGCTCGGTGGCGCCAGCGCGTCGCGCATTCATTGGGATCGCGATGAGCTCGGCTGGGACGGCGTCGATTTCGCAGACATACGCGCTGCGCATATCCGCTGTACAGCGCCGAATGTGTTGCCAACGCCGCCCGCGATGCTTAACGAGTTGTCGTTTAACGATTGGCGCGGGGATTTCCTGCGCGAACAGCATTATCAATCCGCAACTTACGGTTTTTTTGATGAATTGGAGGCGCGGGGCACGCTGGTAATTAACCCACTCACCAGCGCCTATCTCGACCACAACGCGAAGGCTCAGCTTTATCATAAGTTGCGTGCCTGGGGTTTCGACGTGCCCACGACGATCTCAACAAACGATCCCACACACACGCGCGCCTTTGTTGAAGAATACGGTCGCGTCGTAGTGAAACCCGCTATTGGCGTCGGCTCGACACGAATGGTTGCCCCGGCAGATCTGCAGCGTCTTGATGAAGTGCACGATTGTCCTGCGTTGCTGCAGGAATATATTCCCGGATCAGTCATTCGGGTACATATCGTCGGCGATACGATGGTCCTGGCTCTGCGCATCAAGGGTGAATTCACAGACTCGCGCACATTTACCGAAGGTTTCGAGTTCCACCAAATGCCGCCTGAAGCTGCGCAAAAAATCGTGCAAGCGAACCGGCGTCTTGGTCTACACTTCGCCGCGTGGGATGTAATGGCGACGGCCGACGGGCGTTACGTTTACCTCGATTGCAATCCGGGACCGTGGCTCATGTGGATTGGTGACACTTATGTGCGCGGGGTGCTCGGGGAACTCGCTAAATACATGATTACCTACGCTAGAAGCGGCTCGATCAGCGACGCTTCGGCCGCGGTATCGGTGTTTGAGGAATAGGCGGGACGGGCGCTAACGCAGCCACGAACTAATCTCTTTGAAATGCTGATGCGAAGCGTCACCCAGCCACTCGAACAGGACTGATTCCGTACTCACTAAAACAACGCCAGCCTGTCGCAGCCGCTCTAGGGCGTTTTGATAATTCTCCAACTTGCGCGAGCACACCGCGTCTTCAATGACGCACACCTGGCGCCCGGCAGCCTGCAGCGTAATCGCCGTTTGCAACACACATACATGCGCTTCCATTCCCACGAGGATTATCTGTTCTTTCGCGCTGATGCTTAGTTGTTCATTGAAACCGGGTGCGCCGGTGCAACTAAAGCTAGTTTTTTCGAGCTTACGTGTGTTCGCTGGCAAATCCGCGGTCAGCTCCGGTAGCATCGGTCCCAGGCCACGGGGGTACTGCTCAGTTGCAATGACGGGAACTTCCAGCAGCGTTGCGGCGCGCAGTAATAAAGACGTGTTTTTGATGACACGCCCAAGCACCTTTGCCGGCATTACCGCACCCAACCGCTCTTGGATGTCGACGACGGTCAGCAGCGAGCGCTCAACCTCGAATAGGGCCATGGGGTATTTCGTCTAGCTGTAAGGCGTCAACGCAACCAGGCGTTGATTTCGCTGAGATCGTCAGGAGACAAAGTTCCGGCCGCCTGCTTAAGCCGCAAAATATCCAAAATGTAGTCGTAGCGGGCTTTTGCGTAATTGCGTTTGGCTCGAAACAGGTCTCGTGAGGCTGAGACCACGTCTACGCTGGTACGGGTGCCTACCTCAAAGCCGGCTTCAGTTGCCTCCAGTGCCGTCTCAGTGGACACGACGGCCTGATTGAGCGCTTTTACCCGACTTATCCCCGAGATAACGCCCAGGTACGAATCCCGAGTTTGGCGGACGGTGGTGCGGCGTTGGCGCTCGAGATTCTCAAGGATCTCCAGGTATCGCTGCTCGGCTTCACGGGTGCGCGACACGACCTGCCCGCCTTCGTATATGGGCACGTTGAGCTCGAGTCCCAGCACCGTTGTGGTTTGCTCGACGTTACCGAAGCGGCCCCCTTGCCGAAAAAATCCGTGCGAACCGACGATGTCCAATGTGGGGATATGCCCGGCATATTGACGCCTGATTTCATTCTGCGCCGACTCTGCCGCCACCAGCGCTGAGGCTAGTCGCAGGTTTTGCTGCAAAGCGGTATCGGTCCATTGCTCAATGTCCTGCGGATCCGGTGCTAACAGGGGTAATTTTTCCCCGAGTAAGGCCAGATTTCGGTGATACTCACCAGTCACCTCGCGCAGAGCCTCGATGGTGTTGTCCAACAGGTTCAGCGCCAGGATTTCATCGGCAGTCGCCAGATCGTAGCCTGCCTGAGCCTCGTGAACGTCAGTAATTGCAATTAAACCGACCTCGAAACGTTGCGTTGTCTGTTCCAGCTGACGTCCCAGGGCATCTTTCTCGGCACGCGCGAACTCCAGATTATCGAGGCCGGCAAGCATCGTAAAATAACGCTCCCCCGTTCGCACTATCAAATCCTGTTGCGCGGCATCCACTTCCAGTTCTGCCTGGCGGATCGCTTCATCGGCTTGCTGGAGAGCGACGTAGCGATCGTGATGATAAATGGGCTGATTCAACTGTAAGCCCCAGCCATAACTGTGAAATTCCGTGAGGCCGCCCGAACCGACACCGAAGTCGCCGCCCAAGGTAGTGTCTTGCCGATTATAGGCAGTGTTCGAGTTAAAGCTCAGCGTCGGCAGCATCAGCTGAGCACGTGCCTGCGGACGTTGCTCAAGCGTGGCGCGGTAGGCCGCTTGCACGCTTCTGAACTGAGGATCCTTGGATTCCGCCAGCGTATAGATGTGGGATAAATCCTCCGCGGCATAGGCGTACGGCATCAGTAGCAGCGCGCCTATCTGAATCTGAGCGAAAAATTTTCTCATGTAGTTTCCACTGATCCGTTAGTAGGTGCGCTGGGTTTCAATACTGTGCAACCTGGGGGTCCACGTCGCGCGACCAGGCGTCAACGCCGCCGTCGAGATTAACGATATCCTGAAAGCCGGAGCGTTCCAAAAACGCGGCGACCTGATAACTGCGAGACCCGTGGTGACAAATCACGATGGTTTCCTTCGCTTTATCCAGAGACTCCAATGAGCGCCCGATATCGTTCATCGGTATCTGTAGAGAGCCGTCGATATGGGCAAGCTCGTATTCCCACGGTTCGCGAACATCCAGCAGCACCGGTTGCTCGCCGTTATCGAGTTTCGCTTTAAGCTCCATTGCCGTAAACGATTTCATTTTTATAAATTGAATTGCGGTTGCGGCTCTGCGCCGATTAACACGGGTAAGTCAGTTTCGAACAGCGACTGAACCGACCAATCCGAGTCGCCAACTCGCGTTATCACACGGGCATCCATTGCTGGCGAGGATCCTGCTACCACGAATAAGCGGCCGCCGGGATTCAGGATCTGCCGGAAAAAATCAGGTAAGACGGTCACCGCACCCGTTACCGCGATAACGTCATAGTTTGCTTGCGCGCGCCACCCGGACATCACGTCCTGGCATTGAAGACGAACATTGTTGAAGCCGTGCTTGCCAAGCCTGGTAGTCGCCACCTCGATAAAGTCATCGAATATATCGACGCTGTGTACTGCCTGCGCGAGATTCGCAAGCAGCGCGGTGAAGTAACCACTACCTGTCCCGATTTCCAGGGCAATATCGCCAGGCTGCACTGCCAGAGATTGCAGTGCCCGCGCTTCAACTTTGGGCGACATCATGACCTGCCCATGATCGATAGGGATGCGCGTATCAGAAAAGGCGAGCTTGCGGTAACGGTCAGGAACGAAGTCCTCCCGTGGTAAATGCGCCATTAAATCCAGAACGTCGCGGTCCAGAACGTGCCATGGGCGGATCTGCTGCTCCACCATGTTTTGTCTGGCTTGTTCAAAATTCATAAGGTGAGGTCAATGTCAGGTCTTAGCAGCCAAGCTTACACAAGAACGGCATTATATCGTGCCGCCTCGGCGAGCAGCCAGCCTATAAAGCGCTTAAAATTGAAGGTCGCCCGCGGGGATGATGCTCATCACCCTAACTAGCGTATTGGGGATAGATCCGCGAGTGCTTGTTCAGCGGCGTGTTCCCGCCCAGGCCAGTGTAAGCATTTATACCACCCGAATCGGCGTAAAGCGGCGAGGAACGACGTTTTTGCTCGCGGATCGGTCGCGCCGCCCGTGATAACAATACGTCTCGGCGTGTGCCGAAGTTCGTGATCGGCAAGCAGGATCCCTGCCTCTTCTATACGAGCGGTCGCGATTTCCGGTTGAACCAGATAACGCATTGCATGCTCTGCGATCTCGCGGTGACACTTGTCTTTGGTATAAAAGGTTAACAAGTTGGCGTAACGGGCGAGCGCAATGTTCTCGTCAATGTTCAGCTCGGGTGTATGGCACTCAAGGCTGCTCAGGTACCCGCCCGGACCATGGCGGAAGCGGCGGTTGACGAAATTGGCGGCACGGATGCTACATTTTATCCAGCGATTGTCGCTGGTGGTTCGATACAGCTGCAGCATCGCTCGCCCCATCGACAATGAGGCAGCCAATTGGCGACCCTGACGGGCATCGGTTGAGGCTCGAAAACCGCCTCCTGCGCACTGAAGATTGTCGGCTATCCAGGCGGCGGCTTGCAGGCTCATGGTTAACGCCTGGCCATCTCCGGCGAACTCAAAGGAACTGGCCAGCGCTTCGATTGCCCAACCATTTTCTCGTGCCCGCACTGGCGCGACTTGTGTATTCGCCGTTCCTGTCAGTTGCTGGGCATGTGCGGATTCAACAAAAACGCTGTCGCGGGTGCAGTGCTCGAGCAGATAATTACGGATCTGCCACAAAGCGCGTCGTAACGCGTCATAGCGCCAGAAAGCGAACCCGAGCGCATAGAGCCGCAAATGTCCGGTCTGCGTGGCAATATTTTTATGCACGCTCGGTCGCATCCAGCCGTCGCTAGAGTAACTGCGCACTCCGCCATCTACAGGATCGACCAATGCCAGTGAACGTATAAGCGTAAGCCGGGCCATATGAGCTTCCGCGTCGTCGCCCAGGCTCGCGCGCACCAGCGAATACTCGACGCTGTCGCGGTCAAGGAATTTCACCGGCATACGCAGGCCGCCACGCAAGTGATCAAAACTCGTCGCATGCATTGAGATTAATCGTCCGCGTAGTTCTTTGGACAGGGCGCTGCCGCCGGAGCCTGAGCCTTGGCGGGCAGACACAGGCTCCTGCGCGATGCTTTTTAGCAGGCTGTACATTGATACCTACTCACTATGTTCTCTTGGGCCGACGGTATGTTTATAGGGGTGTGAGTTCGCGCTGCATATCTGCAATCACGATGTACCGCAACGGGCCACCTGAGCGCAGTGCATCGAATGGGAAACACGTAATCAACGTCAACCGGGCCGAATCCATCGGAGCCAGCAGCGCCGTTTGTGTTTCGTGGACAACCTCGATGCGCGACACCCGGTATTCGAACTGCTGTCGCATAGCCGTCTCAATGTTCACTATGTCCCCGATCTGTAACTTTCGAACGAATCTGAAATGTGTGTCCCGATGACCGGCAATCACAGTGTTACCCGGTTGGCCTGGAGGGGCGCTGGGGAAAAGGTGTCCTGGACCGAAGGCCAATGCTTCACCGTGGCCTCCGGCCAGGACTAAGCGGCGTATACCAAGGCGAGGCACGGCGAGGCGGCAGATGGGCCAAGTGTCCGCCCACGGCCACGGTTTCACCTCCTTTTTGCCGTGTGGCGCTGTGTCCCATGCAGCCTCGAGAAGGAGTTGTGCAAGATGTGCCTTGGCGTGGATCCAGGCGCCAGCCCAGAGATGCCACACGCCGCCCGAGAGGAGGGCAACTATCAACAGAGAGGGTAATACGCGTTTCACGCGACCACTCGCCGCCGGCGCACAAGAAGCGCTAGCAGCAAAAGTATTGCTCCGCTAAAAAGATGCAGGGGTGCGTTTGTGGCTGTGCGCGGAAGCCGTCCGAATACCTGCGCGTAGTCCCACCCCGCGGGTAGCTCGACGGCAAGAGCGCGAGATCGCAGCATATCCGCGCGCACCCGCGCCGGGGTAACATCCACCGCGAGCAGACTGGTGTATTTACTGACCAGGTGATAGTCGAGCGCAGTTTTGAGCACACGCGTGCGTATCTCCTCGGCCGGCAGCTGATCGCCGAAGTGTTGCGCATCCATGAGCGCCTCGATTTTCTGCCTTGCCCACAATACGGCGACCCCGGATTCACTTTGACCACCTTGCAGCTGCAAGCTTGCCTCCCACAGTGAGCCCGCGATCAAGCCGCTGACTTTGACTTCACGCGGCAAGGCGGATGCACGCGCGCTGATGAGTAGCGGCTCGCCGGCATACAGGTCGGGAAGCTTGTGCGGCCAGATCTCCAGTTCGTCGCTTTGCGGCCAACTGAGCTTTAGATCGGTCAGCACCGGACTCTCCAGCTTGGCGAACAGTTCGCCTATTTTGGTACTGACTTCACTGACGGCGCCGATGTAAGTGAATGTTCCGCGGCCGAAACTAGCGGCACCGCGCATGAAGTGGGAATTCGGCGCGGAGCCAATACCGACGGTGAATAAACGTGTTTCGCCGAGTTGCTGCTGGATGATCTCGAACAGCATCCGCTCGTTTCCAACACTGCCGTCTGTCACGAACAGTACTTGCCGAACCAATCCCGGGCTTGCGCGATCTCGCAGCGCAAGCTTTATAGCAGACGCCATCTCCGTGCCGCCATTCGCCTGCAGGCCGCGCACAAAGTCCCGCGCGCTATCAAGGTTGTCTCGCGAAGCGGCAACCGCGCCGGGGAACAACTGTCGGGCGGCCGAGCTGAAGCGAATAATGTTGAAGCGATCGCCGGACTGTAGTCTGTTCAAGGCGGTTAGTAAGGCGTGCCTTGCTTGTTCGATTGATCTTCCCGACATGGATCCTGATGTATCGATAACGAGGATCAGTTCGCGGCGTAAACGGACAACTTTGTCAGCCCCAGGGGGTAGCAACATCAACAGTGTGTGTTCGCTCGCCAGATGTTTTTCAGTGAATAGCGCGGCCTGCGGCATGTACTCGGAGACCGGCCGCCAACTTAGCTCGAAGTCGCGATTGGCTGGTGCCGCACCTTCGCTCAGTCGAATAGTTCGCTGCTGTCCGTCTTGTTCAACGTCAATAGGGTGATAGGCACTTTCCACGCTCGCCAGCGGAAAGCCAGGATTAAGCGCGACCCGCAACACGACCGCATTGCGCCCGGCCGAAATTAACTCATCTTTCGCCTCGGATAAGGATTCGGAGCGACGCCCAGGCGGAGGTAAAACGGGTGGTGTAACCCGTTCCGCATCCGGCACCTGGTCGGTATTGAATGCCCAACCGCTGCCGGCGAAGCCTGTAACGCGAACCGTTCCAGGTATGTATCGGGGCGCGACGACCATCGGAAAGCGCAGTCGGAACACGCCATCGTCGTAGTGCAGGGTTTGCTGGTATGTGATCTCCACGCTAATCGACTCGTGTGGAGCGATATTAGCCAACGACGTTGTGAAGATGTTCGGACGTTCCTGTTCGACCAGACTGGCGCGTTTGCCCTGCGTCTTCGCCTGCTGATAGGCTTTGCGCGCGGCGGAGCGCTCCTTTATCTGACCTTCGATGACGCGTTGGCCAATATGCATACGTAATCGATCCACAGCCGCCTGCGCGGGCAGGGGAAACACATAGATCCCTTCCTGCCACTCCTCGAACGGGTTCTCGAAGTGCTGTCGCACAGTGGCACGCGCGAGTAGCCCGGTCACCGAAATGTCGACTTCGGTGCGCAACAGGGGCGCCTGCTCGTAACCTGTATTGGCGCCTTTGAATACCAATGTCCCATGGGTCGCGTCGCCCAGACGAGCAAGACTACGTTCGGCGCTGTGCGTATCGGCCTGAGCGGTGTCGGCCAGCATCAAGACCAAGCCGGTGAGTATCACGGTAATCAATAACGCAGCGCCGATTCCGGCTGCAACGCAATGCAAGGTGCTCAGAAAAATTGCACGCGTTAACGAGCTTGCATCGCTGACGAGAGTCCCCGCTACCGGCACGCCTGGATTCAGCGGTGGCATCTCAAACTTCCTCGTCGAGGCTCAGTAACAATGTGACTTTGCGCTCGAGTGCATAGGCATCCACATCGCCCGGCACGGCGCGCGCCTGAGTCTCTCCATAAGCGTGACGCTGAATGCGGATTGCATCGAGCCCATTGTCTTCGAGTACGCGTTGCACGCTATCCAGCCGCTGCTCGCTAAGTTGCTGGTTATAGTCTGCGTCGCCCCGCGCATCCGCATGGCCGGCCAGATGCACATCCAGCGCGGGCAGAGCACTGACAAAACGGGCCAGGCGCAGCAGGTAGCCGCTGGCTTCGCCGGCGAGCGCAGCGCTGCCCGTACGGAAATGCACACTGAAACTCAAATTGTTGGAAATCATGCTTGCAGACTGATGGCGTGCCGGAACAATGTTCTGAGGTTTGATCCCTGCCGTTTGCCCCAGATCGGCGCGTATTTGAGCGAGTTCGCGTTGACCAGCATTCAGCTCGCTCTCCAGTGCGCTAACCGAGTCGCTTTGCCGGGAATCACGGTTGCCGAACAACGCGCCACCGACCGCACCCAAAATCGCCCCGGGGGGACCCCCGATGAGGCCGCCGATCAGCGCACCAGCACCGAGCCCGAATGCTTCTTTTTCTGATTGGCCGCTGGCTTCGGCTGCGAACGACGTGGGTATGGCGACGATGAGCAAGATCAGCAACAAAGTTTTTTGGAACATGGATAGTCTCCTGGTCAGCGGTTATTGGATTACGTGGCAGCTCGAAGCTAAGTAAAGCGTGCTGATCTGGCGCACTGAGGGACAACAGCTGATGAATTGCGGAGCAAATGTGGCAGAAATATGGAAATTGCAGTGGCAGGCGACGAGCTAGCTGCGCAATCGGGTAAAGTAGGCCAAACGGTGATTGGATAGGGAAACAGTGCATGGCACGGCGGATCGCCATCGTCGAAGATGAAGCGGCACTGCGTGAGAACTACGCGGCGGTGTTTGCGCGAACGGGTTATGAGGTTGCAACCTACGCCGAGCCTGCCAGCGCACTGCAGGCCTTTCAGGGCAGGCTGCCGGACCTCGTTATCCTCGATATCGGACTGGGGGATGAAGTGGAGGGAGGATTCGACCTGTGCCGCGAATTACGCAGCATCTCCAAGACCCTGCCTATCATCTTCCTCACCGCGCGCGACAGTGATTTGGACACTATATCCGGCCTGCGCCTGGGCGCGGATGATTATCTGAGCAAAGAAATATCCATGCCACATGTGTTGGCCCGGATCGCGGCGCTGTTACGGCGGGTCACGGCATTATCGCAACCGGTAACGGGGCAGTCGGTAATCAACCACGGCCTGTTGAATCTCGATGTTGAGCGACTCACTGCCGACTGGGACGGGCAGCGGGTTGATTTGACTCTTACAGAGTTTTGGCTGGTCCATTGTCTGGCGCGCCGCCCCGGACATGTACGCAATCGCGATCAACTCATGCGCGATGGAAACATCTTCGTCGATGACGGGACGATCACGTCGCATATCAAACGTATTCGCAAAAAATTCAAGATCATCGATACCGGCTTTGATGAGATCGATACCGTTTATGGCATGGGGTATCGCTGGCGGCCGGGTTAATCAATATGGTTGGTCGCCGCCTGACAATCCGCACCAAATTGCTGTTGTTATCCCTGGCGCTGCTCAGCATACCGTACGTGGGTTACGAGTATTTGCGCGAAACCGAGAGACTACTGCGCAGTAGTCTCGAAACTTCATTGTTGGCCGCGGCACGCACCCACGCGGCGTCGTTACACGAAAACCCTGATTTGTTTCCACTGCGCGCGGCCGGAGCAGGCGCGGATTTGTTCGTGCATCCGTTGCAACATGAGGTGCAGTTGGACGGTTACGCTGATGATTGGCAAACCTACCTGGAATGGGCTGACACCTACACCACGCGTGGCAAGTTGCAACGCGGGGTGAAGCGCGGGACGCCGCAATTCGGCTTCCGCTTGATCCTGGGAACTTATCAGCACTATCTGTATGGGTTTGTTCAGGTTTACGACAACGACGTCGTTTATTCTCCCTCGCATCGCCTGGACGGTGACCGCATCGACCTGGTTTTTACCGACCTGTTAGGCACGCCGCACGTTTACAGCTTCAGTACCGCGGCACCGGGGCGCATCACTCCCGTGGAACGGCTACTGGACCAGGACGGTGAATACGTTACCCGCCCGGTAACCAACATCGCTGCAGTTTGGCAGACGACAGCCAGTGGCTACAATCTGGAGTTGCGGGTGCCCCTGCATATTGTTGGGCGGCGCTTTGGCTTACTCGCCGCGGATGTCGATGGTCGAACTGTGCCGATGTTACACGGGGTTGCCGGCACCTCCGGGGCAAATACGCTGGTAGCGCCGGGTTTGCTGCTGCGTCCATCGCTGCCGTTGCAGCGCCTGATCAGTAGCGCGGGACACAGTGAGGGTAGGCGGGTTTGGGTATTGGATGGCCTAGGTCAGGTACTCGCCAGTGGCGGCGACCTGAAACGCAGTGCAGAGCCACATCCGTTTAACACCTTGTATGCGTTGATATTACCGCCGGTAGTCGAGAATTTCACCGACGATCTGGAGGGTGCATCCCGACTGCACGGTAGTGAAACAGAGGCGGCCTTGCAGGGGCGCGCTGAAACGCGCTGGCGCTCCTCGCCCGATGGCCGCACCGCTATAGTTTCCGCCGGCCATCCTGTCTGGGCCGACAATGCAGTGCGCGGAGCGGTCGTGGTTGAGGAAACCGCGAATACAATCCAGACGCTGCAACGCAAGGCGATGGCGAATTTGTTCAACAAGACCTTGGCCGTGTTCGCGATTGTGACGGTGTTGCTGTTGGCTTTTGCCAGTCACCTGTCGGTACGGCTGAGACGCCTGAGCCGCGACGCCAACGCTGCTATCGATTCACATGGTCGCGTCGTCGGGGAGATCCGTGAGACCGACAGCGCGGATGAGATTGGCGACGTATCGCGACAGTTGTCTGCCATGCTTGGGCGTCTGCGGGAATATAACGCGTACCTGGAGAGCATGGCCGGCAAACTTTCCCACGAACTGCGTACGCCAATGGCGGTGGTGCGCTCCTCGCTCGACAACCTCGATCAGTTACAACTCGATGAATCCAGTAGTGCCTATTTGCAAAGAGCACATGATGGGGTTGAGCGTCTCAATCTACTGGTGACCCGCCTGAGTGAAGCGGCCCGCCTCGAACAGGCACTACAAACGGCCGTCACTGAAAGCTTGGCATTGCGTCCACTCATCGAGAGTTGTGTGGCGGGTTACCGGACCGCGTATGCCGATACCGCATTCGAATTGATAGCGACGCAAGCTGAATTCGTGGTGGACGCCAACCCCGATCTAATAGTGCAGATGCTGGATAAATTAATCGCCAATGCAGTGGATTTTCGCAGCGCAGCCGAGCCGGTCAAGCTAGCCTTGCGGCAAACCGGGTCGACTGTGTCACTGGAAGTGATTAATTACGGATCCCAGTTGCCTGACGCGTTTAACGTGGAGTTATTCAACTCGATGATTTCCGTGCGCAGCGAAAACAAGGGCGACCCACATTTGGGCCTAGGACTCTACGTAGTGCGCTTAATCGCAGAGTTCCACAAAGCCGCGGCAACCGCCGAGAACCTGCCAGGCCTGCTCCCCGGAGTTTGCTTCCGCGTAACTTTCAAGTCTGATGACTCGCAGCCTAAGCCGAAGCCAACCCTTGCCGCTCCACCATCGCCGTGACCGCCTGTTCGATGACCTGTACACCGGCGTTACCGCGGTGCGTGTTCTCGCTAAGATAACGTCGCCACGCACGGGCGCCCGGTTGGCCCTGGAAAAGGCCCAGCAGGTGACGGGTCAAATCGCCCAGGCGTGCGCCGCGTGAAAGCTCCTCGGTTGCATACGGGTAATACCGCCGCAGGATCTGCAGCCGAGTAGGGGCCGGTTCAGTTTCAGCGAAGAATTGCCTATCGAATTGAGCCAGCAGATAGGGGTTCTGGTAGGCCGCGCGACCAATCATGACCCCATCGACTAGTCCTAGTTGTTCGCCGATCTGCACAATTTGCGTAAAGCCGCCGTTAATAATCACCTCCAGATCCGGAAAGTCCTGCTTGATCCGGTAAACCTTCTCATAATCCAGCGGCGGTACCTCGCGATTCTCCTTGGGACTTAATCCCTGCAGCCAGGCCTTGCGCGCGTGCAGGATAATCGTCTCGCAGCCGGCATCGCGAACGCGGTGAACAAACTTGGTTAACGCCGCGTAGCTGTCGCGGTCGTCGATACCCAGTCGTGTCTTTACGGTAATTGGAATATTCACATTCGAACGCATCGCAGCAACGCAGTCGGCGACCAGTTCGGGTTCATCCATCAAGCATGCGCCGAACCTGCCAGATTGCACCCGATCACTCGGGCAGCCGACGTTAAGGTTGACCTCGTTGTAGCCGCGTTCCTCGGCAAAGCCGGCACAGCGGGCCAGCTCCTCGGGCTCGCTACCGCCCAACTGCAGAGCGAGTGGATGTTCGTTGGGATGATAGGCGAGGAAACGATCTCGATCACCGTGGAGCAGTGCACCGGCAGTGATCATTTCCGTGTAAAGCGGCACACGGCGCGACAATAGCCGAAAGAAGTACCGGCAATGACGGGTGGTCCAATCCATCATCGGCGCTACTGAAATCTGTCTTGGGAACGTAGTCATTGGGTAAAGAGCATTTACATCGCCGCAGGCCGCGGCAACTGCGATGGCACGAATTTTTACTTAAGCGCCGCGATCGAGTCCGCGACAACACATAAGATTTCCCACATCATCGTTGCTGCTACGCGGGCGGTATTACCGCTGGGATCGTACGGTGGTGCGACTTCAACCACATCGCCTCCTACTAGGTGCATACCCTGCGTTGCTCTGATGATTGCCTGCGTTTCGATCGGTGTGAGTCCGCCGACCACAGGGATGCTGGTGCCCGGGGTGTAAGCCGGGTCAATACCATCGACGTCGATCGATATATAGGTCGGACCGCCGGCCGTGACGCGGCGGATTTCCTCGGCTACCGCCTGCATGCCCATTTCGTGGAATTCCTCCATGTGGATAATGCGCATGCCCGAGTCGCGAGAGAACGCCCACCACGGGCTGTCCATTCCGCGGATACCGATTTGAATGGTGCGTTCCGGATCAAGGACGCCGGCTGCGGCCGCATTGCGAAATGGCGCGCCCTGGTGGAACTTACTGCCGGATAGAGGAAAGCAGGTGTCACAGTGGGCGTCGACGTGTACGAGTCCAACTGGTTCGGCTTTCCCCACCGCTGCTAATATCGGATAGCTAATGGAATGATCGCCGCCCGCGGAGATCGGGATAACTCCAGCACTTACGATTTCTTGGAAATATTCTTCGATTTCTTCGATGGCGGCGTCTAGATTAAATTGACTATCGATGGGAACATCCCCTGCATCAATAACCTTGCAGATATCCATCGGGACAATCTTACTGATGTGGTGAATAGGACCGGATGAATCTCTGGACATCCCCCTGATTTGTTGTGGACCGAAGCGGGCACCTGGTCGAGTTGTTACACCGAGGTCGCACGGCACGCCGATCATTGCGATATCAATGCCATTGAAATCGACCGAATTCGGCGCGCCCATGAATGTTGGGCCCATTGTGGCATCGCGAGCTTGCTGCTGTATCTTCAGAACCGCATCGACACGATCGTCGAGTAGATTCCAATCTTTTCGTGCGGCCAGCTTTTTGATGCGTGCCAGCTTCTTTGGCTCCATCACTGGTAGTGTGCTCCTATTAGCCTGCTGGACGTGTCTACTGCAGCGGCTCATCGAACGCAGGCAGCGTCGCGATGTCCCTGATATCGTGTTGCACGATCACGCGTGCGCCCGTCTCCTTCGCCAACGCCTCGAACTTGTCCATCGATTGCAGTGTAAGTTCTCGGTCGACATTAAATTTCGGTACGCGGCGATGGGTGCGGTTCTCGCGCATGTGGTAAAGATCGCCGGACAGCAGCAGCGTCGTATCTGCCAAACGCACCAGCAACGCAAGATGCCCAGGGGTGTGTCCGGGGGTTCTTATGACGGTGACAATGCCGTCGCCGAACACGTCATAATCGTCGGTCACGTCTATCGTCTTTGCCTCGCGTAGCGCCGTATAGTTTTCTCCGCCTTGACCCGCTTCCATTCTTTCCGGAGAGAACATCCATTCACGTTCGGCCGGATCGGAGATCCAGGTTGATTTTGCAAACGCGTTGGCGTTGCCGGAATGGTCGAAATGACTATGGGAGAGAGCCAGATACTCGATGTCGTCCGGAGTAAGGTTAAGCTCCTCGAGCTGGCTGCCTAGCGTTCTCGGTACTTTGACGTTGAAGGCACCGTTGGTCATACCATCGGCTTGTGCTGCCAGTGCGTCCGGCAGTCCGGTATCCCATAGTAAATCGCCCTTTGGGTGCCGGATCAGATAACAGGTAACACCGAGCTGACCTTGCTGGCCGTCGTATTCGCCACGGTCGGAAAACACCCCCATCTCCAGCACGTTGACTTCACCGCATTGCAAAACGTGTACCTGCGTTGTGGTCGGTGCGGCAGTTGCCGCGAAGTTTAAGGCCAACGCAATTGTCGTGACCAGATATCGAATCATGTGTATGTCTTCCAGGAAGGCGGGGATTATAACTGCTGACGGTCACTGTGACAGTAGAGGTTTTGCCTGCAGCCTGTTAATTTGTCGTACTTTGTGGTTTTCCTTAGGATCGCAGCATCAATCGACAATGAGGAGCAAGCATGTCTATGGGTAGTCGCCAAGGTGTAGGACCGTTCCAGGGAAGCGACGCATCAGATTTCGATAGCGACGATGGATTCGAAATTGGGCGCGGCCCGATTTCGCGCCGCGCTTTCATAAAGAGCGTCATCGCGTCCGGCGCGACGGTCTCAGGGGCCAACGCGCTGTTCGCTCTGGCCGGCTGCTCGCGCGAGAGTGAAGAGGCGCAAGCGGTCACCGCAGCAGCGGCGCCAGGTTCGGTAGAGCGACTCATCAGCCTCAACGTCAACGGCAAAATGCGGCGCGTTGATGTATTGCCGCAGGAAACTCTGGCGATGACACTGCGCTACAAATTGGGCTTGACTGGCACCAAGCTCGCTTGTGATCGCGGTGAGTGTGGGGCATGCACCGTTATGCTCGACAAGCTGGCGAATTATTCCTGTTCCATGCTCACGCACAGCGTACGCGGGCGTTCGATCACGACCATCGAAGGCCTGGCTGGCGCCGACGGGCAATTACATCCGGTGCAACAGGCCTTTGTGGAGGAACTCGGACCTCAATGCGGATTCTGTACCCCGGGCCAGGTGATGTCGGCCGTGGCTCTGCTGGAAGCCAATCCCAGCCCGACTCGTGACGTTGCCCGCCACGCAATGTCAGGCAACCTGTGTCGTTGCGGCGCCTACGATAATTATTTGAATTCGGTGATGCGCGCTGCGGGGGGCGCCTGAAATGACTTATTCGCTGATTGGTAAAGACTTCACGCCGCCGGACGTAGCCGCGAAGGTTACTGGCAAAGGCAAATATGCCGAAGATTTCAGAGCCGACGGCATGCTGTTCTGCAAACTGTTACTGAGTCCTATGCCGCATGCGCGGGTGCGCAACATCGATGCTTCCGCCGCATTGGAGATGCCGGGTGTCGCAGCGGTTTTGACCGCGGATGACGTGCCTACCTTGCCCACACCCGAAATGCCACACTGCATCTTGACGAACGAACCGCTGCACGTCGGCGACCCGATCCTTGCGCTGGCTGCTGTCGATGAAACAACGGCCGCCGATGCGCTTGCGCGTGTCAAGATTGATTTGGAACCGTTGCCCTACACCCTGGATCCCTTGGAAAGTCTGTATCCCGGCGGACCCGACGCGCGCAAAGAGGGTAACGTCGGTAACCTGCGCCACCCAGTGGAAACGGTGAAGTGGACCGCGCGCGATTTTGCGGCTGCCGGAGAGGGCCAGTTACCGATGGGAAAACCGGCGCAGGAATGGGCTTACGGGGATATCGAGGCCGGTTTTGCCGCGGCGAAGTTGACCCTGGACGAAACCTTCGTCACTGCGGGAGTTGCGCATCATTCCATGGAGCCGCGCTCCTGCCTGGCTTATTGGCAGAATGGAAAGTGTTTCATTCACGGTTCCACGCAAAGCCAGAGCTTTGTAATGCCGACGCTCGGCAAACTAATCGGCGTCGGTGCTGAGGACCTGGTTTACATTGGAGAGTATTGCGGCGGCGGGTTTGGCTCCAAAGGCGACGCCTATCCGGCCATGGCCATACCTGCGCATTTGTCGAAGAAGACCGGTAAACCAGTCATGTTTCGGGTGACGCGGGCGGAAGAATACTACATCGGCATGGCACGCCATGGTTTCCAGGGGCGCCTGAAACTGGGTTTTCGTGCCGATGGGCGGATCAGCGCCGTGGATATGTATATTGTGCAGGAAAATGGCGCTTACGCCGGTTTCTGGGATTTTCAGTCCGCAGGAGACGCGATGTCCATCGTTTATGCGCCGCCGGCCATGCGCTGGCGGGCTATACCGGTATTCACCAACACGGTACCCCGGCGTGCCCAGCGCGGGCCGGGGCAGAACCAGATTGCATCGGTCATGGAGCCACTGCTCGACAAGGCGGCCAAATCGCTAGG
>CBDDBH010000003.1:0-60945 GCA_965225625.1 Gammaproteobacteria bacterium | reverse complement strand
GCGGCCTTGTTCAGCCCTGAGTTGGCCGAGGGCGAATGTCGAGGCGAGATGATCCTGGGCGAGCGGATCCTGTTCAAGCGCGCTGCAGGCAAGGTCTACGCACTCGCCGATCGCTGCCCGCACCGTGGCGCCGCATTCTCTGCACGGCCCGAGTGCTATTCAACCAATACCGTCACCTGTTGGTTTCACGGCTTCACCTTCGATGTACGCGATGGCCGCCTGGTGCAGATCGTAACCGAGCCGGACAGTGTTCATATCGGCAGGCTCAAGCACAAGACCTATGCGGTGGAAGAGCACGGTGGCGTGATCTTCGTGTTTATTGGTGACATGCAGCCGCCGCCACCGCTGGTCGCGGATCTGATGCCGAAGTTCGTGCAGCCGAAATTAGCGGTGCACCCAGTGGCCCGTAACAAGGTGCGCGGTAACTGGCGGCTGGCGGTGGAGAGTGGCTTCGACGCGGCGCATATTTACGGTCACCGTAACGCCGGGCTCTGTCAGGTGTCCGAGGAAATAAAAGTGCCGTTGTCCACTTATCCGAGTTCCAAGAACGCGGTAACCATGCAGGATGCGGACACCGGTCCATGGGGCATCGTCAAGTGCGGACGATATCAATGTCTGGACGGTTGAGATCGAGGGCGTAAGAATCACCTCGGCAACAGTCGATCCGAACAATGTTCCGCCCCTGTCGATAGTGAATGTGGGCGCGTTCTTACCGTGCAGCCTCGAAGTCGAACCGTTCCCCGTCCCGGGGGTTATACATTTCGAGTGGTATACGCCGATCGACGAGGATCATCACTCTTACATGATTGCGCTTGCACAGGTAGTCGATTCTCCCGAGCAAGAAGCCGAGTTTCACGCAATGTGCGACACGGTCGGCGGGCCGATGGTTTGGCAGGGTCCCGCAGGTCAAACAGCGCCTGCCGGTGACGGGCCCGAGTGGGGGTTCAACAATTTCGATGCGTTTGGCCGCGAGCAATTGCATCACGCCTATCAATATGAAGACTATTGGCACAAAGAGCATTTGTTTGCGCCGGATTACATCATCGTGCGCTGGCGCATGCTGGTCGCAAAACGCATGCGTGGCATTCAGCAGCGCAAAGGCTGGGCCAATACGCGAGGTTGGTCGCCAGACGGACGAAATTTCGATCCGCAGAAACACAGTTAATCGCTAACCAAGCCCAACTTCGGCACGGCTACGGGTGCAGCAATCTATAATGGAGTAGATCGTCGATTCGCACGGCCCGATCAGACTGGGGATATGCGCTACCCCCATGCCGCCCAGACCTTGCGAGAATTCCTCAGGAATTTCGGTCTCAAAACCAATGCGCGCCAGTGGGATCCCCATCTGGCAGATAGTCGCCGCGTCGGTCTGGCCGCTCATCAGCGGGGCGCCGGGGTACGGTTTGCCATGCCGCTGCTCCCAACCGCGGCGCGCCGAATGCACGATCCAATGTTCCGGATCGGTGCGCGCGGCGCGGCAGGACACGATCATTTCCCACTCGACATCGACATCTGAATGCCGGGCGACGATGTCTCGCATGACGCTATCGAACTCGGCCGCTATATCGGCGTTGCTCTGGTCCGGCGTCGTGCGTATGTCAAGATAGATTTCGGTGGCGGCACCGGGCCAGGTAACTTTGTCTGGCGATCCTGAACGCACCGCCGATAGCCAACCCTCGGGCTTGACCTGTTCGCTGATGTGTTTGTCCGGATAAGTCGTTAACCAGCGCTCCAATTCCTGTATGACTTTGGTCGCCGGCAGCAACGAGCTATCGAAGCCCGGCGTGCCGCGGGGCAGACCGGCATAACACATTGTTCCCCAGATGGTGACTTTGAACCAACACATGCCTGGGTGTTCCCAGAAAACGTGATCCCAGGGTTTCAGAATAATGCCGAAATCGGGCGCGACGCCATGCGAGAGTAAATGCATGGCGCCGTGACTAATCCCGGCGTAGCTACGCGTCGGCACCACCCACGGCATGCCACCGGCGCAGGCCGCGACAATCACGTCACCGGTGAATTCGACGTCGGCTGCAACGGCGCAGGCCACCGCTTCGACCAGCGTCGCCACCATAGAACTTGGATTCGATGCACCCAGGCCGATAACGGTTTCACCTCGTCGTTGCGCCTGCGGTCGCATGTCGGCGCGCAGCGTTGGGCCCACCATGGGAACGTCAATTTCCGGATCGGCATCAAGATTAGTGTCGATGGGCGCAAACAGTAACAAGCTTGGGCCTGTGCCAATGCCTTTGATGCGACCAACGCAATTGCCCGAGGTGTTCGTGATTGCCTGATACCGGGCATCGATACCCAGTGTTAGCAGGTAGCCGGCTAAGAACTCACTGGCATCGCGTTCGGCGCCGGTCGGACTGTGGATGTCTGTCAGTGCGCAGACAAGATCGGCAATACGTTGCTGACTGATGTTGGCGCAAGCCGCTTCAAACCACGTACGCTGTTGAACACTAAACGGTACCGGTTTGGTATCCACGATTCAGTGGGCTATGGCAGCAGAGCGACGTGTTCGAATCCGCCGGGACCAGTGTGCGCATACTCCAATGCCGCCTCAGTATCGTCCAACGAGAAGCTACGCACCGAGAGTGCCGACAGGTCCAGCATCCCGGATCCGACCATGCGCAACAGATCCGCGGTCGCGGCAGCCGGGAACCACTCAGCGCCTCGAATAGTCAGCTTTAATCCAATCATCTGCGTGGCATAGGCAATCGGGATGTTGGTGTTCACACCGCCGATCAAAACCGCATGGCCGTCCAGTCCCAACGCGCCGATACCCGCAACGGTCATAGCCGCGTTGGTGGTAAAGCCGATAGCGTCGATGAATAACTGTGCCGGCTCGCCGGCTGCGGCCACAATCGCCTCGCCGGTGATTTTTTCGTCCGTGATTGCCAGTCCGGTCACCCGTCCGGGCGCGAGTGCTTCGAGTTGTTCCAGAACCTCTCGTTTGCGTCCTAGGGCGACAACTCGGGCGGCGCCCATGGCCAGCAGCAACAGCACAGTACCCACGCCGAGGACCCCGGTTCCGCCATTGACCACAGCGATCTGACCGGGCCGAAAATTACCGCGCAAAATGGCGCCATAACCGGTGCCAATGTAGCCGATGCGGCTGAGCATGGCAGGATCGAGCGATTTGGCAGTTCCCAGCGGCGTAATGCAATCGGCGGGGAACATGACTTTCTCCGCGAAGCAGCCGTTCGGCCACTCTTTGAGTACCGTCTCCGCACCCGGCATCATGGCGCCGAGTCCGACGTATGCGCCGATCGCGGGCGCACCTATAAGCGTCACATAATCGTCGCAGTAAACGTGTTCACCGATACTGAAGCCGTGCACGTCGTCGGCCACAGCCTCGATAACGCCAATCGCGTCGGCACCGGGAATGTAGGGCAGGGCAGGCAGCTTGAACGGGATCTGGCCGCGTGTGAATTCGATCATAACGGCCGGCAAGAATGCGGCCGATACACGCACAATGACACAACCGGAGCGCAATTGCGGTTCGGGAAATTCCTCGACCGAGATTGGCTGCGCGAAATCTTTGACGACGGCGGCTTTCATACGCCCGCCGCCGCAAGCCGCGATTTGCGCTCAAGTTCCTCGGCATAGGTGCGAAACCGCGTCACGAACCAGTGATTGATCTGCGCCATGGGCATCTCCAGTGGCGCTACACGGCCGCGGTTGGCGAAGCGTGACTGGCGGCCCTTGTGTACGCTGATGTTGGCGGCAATGTCTTCGTCGTTGATGGCCATGACGTCTTCGACCATTGCATCGTAGGTAGATTGAAAATCCGGTAAGGCCAGGGTGGTTGCGGGAAACAGAAAACTGACCCGTAGCGTAATGCTGTTGGCGCCGTGCGGCAGGGTCAGAAAATAGAACGCGCTGTCCGGCAGGCAGGCAATCAGCAGGTTAGGGGGTACCACACCAAACACAACACGCCAGCGATCGGTCTGCGTCAGCGCCGGCATAATCGGAAACAGACACTTCTGAGATTTTGTGAAGTGTCCGTCGATATGGATAAAGCGGGTGCTGTAGTAAACCGCACCGTCGTCGGTGTCATCCCATTGTGGAAACTCCGACTGGTGGGCTGGGGCAACGTCGTGGGTGCTAAAATGTGCCACCGGGGTGTGATAGGGCTCCAGACCGTTTTCCTGCATCCACTTCCAGTTCCACGGATTGTCGGGAATGTCTTCGGGGGGCAGCGCCTGCAGATCTGCGAATTGATAGTTACGTAACACCTCGGAAAAACCTTTTACCCGGGGTGTTAACGGCGGCGCGTTGCCGTCAAGATTGACGAATATAAAGCCGTTCCAACATTCTGTGCGCAATAGCGGTAAACAGTGGCTCTCGACCAGATCGTCGAGTTGCGCATACGGGCTCATGGACGGGGCGCCAACAAGCTTACCTTCCAAATCATAGGTCCAGCCATGATAAGGACAGGTGAACCGCTCGGCGTTGCCCCCGCCGTCTTCGCCGAGCAGATGGCCGCGATGCTGGCACACACCCGACATCACGCGTATTTCACCGTTGCCGCCGCGCACGATGAGAAACCGGTCATCGTTAACATCCAGAGTCAAATAGTCGCCCGGTTTGGGAATGTG
The DNA here is from genome assembly GCA_965225625.1 of Gammaproteobacteria bacterium. Classification (GTDB taxonomy): domain Bacteria; phylum Pseudomonadota; class Gammaproteobacteria; order JADZEE01; family JADZEE01; genus CBDDBH01. Next base: position 56,341 of record CBDDBH010000003.1, on the reverse strand, counting down.
CGAATCGTGCCCCAGGCATATCCATTCCCGATCCCATATCGCGCGTCGTTCGAATTCGAACCACTCTTCTGAGTTGTAGCATTCGATGGGTAGCGAAACCGCGTTGGCGCCATCGAGTAAGGGGTCGTTCAGCCGCGCCAGGATATCGCGTAAGTGGGGTGTGACGGTGACGTCTGTGAGCGGGCTAGTGGTCGGTGCACGCATATGGTTTCCTTCCCTGATGGGATAAGCGCTGATAAGGCACCGTACTATCTATTATTATGGAGTCCGACGTCCACCCCATGCACATGAGGAGATGATTATGGTCACTAAAGTCGCGGTCCCGAACAACAATGCGCCCGACATGAGCAGCCTGTTTAATTGGGGCCTCAAACTGCGCGATATCGACGAACTCTTCATTATTACCGGACGACCGGCCTGGACGGCTGATGGCACCGTGCAGCACCCCAATGACGGTGTTGCACAGACAAGATTCATCATGGATGACATCGGTAAGTACTTACGCGACAACGACTATACGGCCAATGATCTCATTCGCATCGAGTACACGTTCACCAAGGATGTCGCGCCGGAGAGCTACGCGGAGATTTATGCGGTGATCGGCGAGTTTCTTGCCGACGTCGAGGTGAAACCCGCGGCCAATACCTTGCGTGTCGTCGAATCCTTGGGATTACCCGGGCTGTGCGTCGAGTACGAATTCTGGGGTGCCAAGTAATGCGTAGCGAACTGGTTGGTTCCTGGAAGCTGACGGCAGCTGAATACGTAAACGCGGACGGCACAGTGCGCCCGCTCCACGGCTCAGCGGTCGGACGTATCTGCTACGACCCTGACGGCTACGTCACTGCGCAAACCATGCCGGCCAAGCGTCCTGCCTATGCTTCGGGTAATCCGATGGAATCCACGCCTGAGGAGTTGGGCATAGGCGCGGCAAAGGTGGTCAGTTATTACGGTACTTATGAGGTAGACGAGGTAAACGGCGTGATCCGCCATTACGTTGAGATGGCGGCGTTACCCAATTGGATAGGCGGCATTCAGGAACGCAACTATGAGCTTAACGGCGATGCGCTGGTACTGACGGCGCCCCTGCCGACCGATGGTGAGCCGGGTCAGGTACGCCTGTGTTGGGAACGGTTAGGGGCTGGGTAATGCAAAAACAGAGCGCGCAACGCGCGCCCTGTTATGGCAATTAGACTAAAAGTAGCTGTATCTCAGCGACAAGAACCACTCGGCGGTCCGCCCAAAGGTAGCTTCGGTATATCCCGAGGCGGTGCCGAACGCCGATGTTCCCGAAATCAGGTAGACCTCGTCGGTAATGTTGGTCCCACCAACTACCGCCTGCCAATGCTCATCATTGCTTTCGAACATCATGGAGATATTGACCAGATGGTATGACGGTGCGAACAGATGTACTTCGTTGACCGCGTCGTTGAAGGAGGAATCCCGGTACGACCAGTCGATACGTGGCGTCAGCGTGCCCCACTCGGTGCGGAAAGTGTAGGCGGCACCAATGTTCGCTGTCCATGCTGGGGTGTTGACGAGTTCGTTTTCCGGGAACAACGGGTTGGGGTTATTGATTACTTCGTCGCTGAGCTCGTCGTAACTGGCGTTGATGTGGCCGACTCCGGCGGTAATGATCAACTCTGGCGTCGGCACAATAACGGCTTCAGCCTCGAAGCCGTAAATATCGGCCGTGCCGCCGTTGAAGGTAATGGGATTAAAAAATTCCCGGATCACCAATTGCAGGTCCTGATAATCGGTAATGAATCCCGAAGCGTTGAGACGCAGTTTGTCGTCAAACCATTGGCTCTTGAAGCCGACTTCGTACTGGGTGACTGTCTCCGGTGTAAATCGGGTCGGCCGTTGCTCGCCGGTAACCGCATCGAAGCGCGGTGCCGCGAAGCGCTGGTCGAAACCACCGCTCTTGAAACCCTCTGACCAGGTAAAGTACGTCATCAGGTCGTCGTTCCACTGGTAAGCGAGGTTCACGTACGGCGTCGTATCCGTGAACTTCTGCTTGCCCTCGACCATGGGAAAGATCCGGTCGCCCACGTTAAAGAAACCGCCCGGTGTAATCACCTGACCGAGGACGTAAGGCGGGACGATGATATCGAAGAAGGCCGCGACGGCCGGGTCCGGCTGTGAGTTGTAAAACTGGTCCGGTGTAAACCGCTTGGTATCTTCGGTGTAGCGAATGCCGAGGGTTAGTGCGAGTTGTTCCGTAACGTCGTAGGTTGCCTGCGCAAAGATTGCCCAGGAGTCGTTATCCGCCAGAGCGCGAGAATGTAAACCGCCAGTGATGATGGGCACGTCATTGAGGTTGTCGGTTTCTTCCTCAAAATAGTAGAAGCCCAGCAGCCAGTTCAGACGGTCGTCGAAGGCCAGACCGGAGAGTTGGACCTCCTGGCTGAACTGCCAATTGTCCCACAGGTCGCTGGTCTGAAATACGTTGTACGGGGTGCTGTCGGAGTCGCGCGACCAGTCGCCTTCGGTATCAATGTAGGCGGTGATCGACTTGATCGTCAACCAGTCGGTTGCCTCCCAGGTCAACGTTCCGGTTATGCCCCATTTATCAAGCGCGGAATTCACTGGAAAGGTGCCGGCCGAGGTGAACTCGCCAATATTAGCCGTGGCTTCATTCACGCAGCCTGCCGCGCCCATCGTGTCCAGGCCGGCCGGTCCGCCCGGCGTACCGAAAAACGGACAGGTCGGTATGAGCAACCGGTTATTCAACGTGCCGAACAGCCCCACCTCATTGACCCCCTGGGACACCGTAGGTGCTCCGTGTTCGTCTTCGCTGGCGTAGTCGGCCGTTATGTACGCCTCGAAGGTTTCGGTCGGCTGCCACAACACAGCCCCGCGAATAGCCCAGGTGTCGTCGTTACCGAGATCCAAGCCGTCGGTGATGCGCGTCACATAGCCATCACGTTCCTTGTAGGCACCAGAGACTTTCACCGCCAACTCATCGTTGATCGGGATGTTGACGTTGCCGTTAAACCAGATCTTGTCGTCGCTGCCGGTCTCGAACTTCACGTCGCCTTCGACCTGTTCCATATGCGGCCGCTTGGTGTGCAGCACGACTGCACCGCCGATGGTGTTACGTCCGAACAAAGTCCCCTGCGGACCGCGCAGGATCTCGATCCTGTCGAGATCGAGAAAATCCATGGCGCTGCCGACCGCGCGGGCGTGATAGACGCCGTCGATATAAAGGCCGACGCCCGGATCGGTAATGCCGGTGAAATCGGTCTGGCCGATGCCGCGAATAAAGATCGAGGCAGTCGAATTGCTGCCCGACGACGGTGCTATAGCATCGAAGGTCAGGTTAGGCGTCACATCGCCCAGTTGATGGGTTGCTGTGATCTGGCGCAGTTCCAGGTCGGAATGGGTAAATGCAGAGATCGAGACCGGCGTATCTTGCAGGTTCTCTTCGCGCTTGCGAGCGGTAACAACGATTTCTTCGAGCGTAAAACCGTCCTGGGCAATCACCGGATTTACGCCCAGCAATCCGCCTGTTGCAACAGCCAGCGCCAGCAGCAATTTGATCGTTATTTTCATAAACAGGTGCTCCCGAATGAATTGATTGCCGCTGGCTTCCCCGCGCCCGGCGGCTGGACAATGTCCGTTTGCAACAACGCGACACTAAGTGCGGCTATGTTACCACCGCGCTTTAGGCATTGAAAATAACGAATTTCCTGCGCGCATTCAGGTTATGACATAGCCGACAAGGTTTGTCTCATTTCTGCCAATATCGGCGATTTCCTGTCTGCAAAAACCTCGCTAATGGCGCTGCGCCAGTTCTCCTCGTCGTGCCACGCAGTGACTGCGCTGGTATACGAGGGTCGGGCCTGCAGGCGCTGCCAGTAATCTGGCAGCTGGGGCAGCGAGCGTTCCTGAAAGATTTCGTCCAGGCGGACGTCCTCAAAGCGATGGAAACAAGCCATCATCGTGATGTCGCAGATGGAGAAATCGCCCAACAGCCAGGGCCCACCAGAGTCCGCCAATTGCTGATTGACGCGTAACATGCCTTTACAAAGCGTCTGCAGCGACTGCGCCAGCAGCTCCGGCGGCAGCTCGCCACGGTGTCTACGCAGGTTGACGAATAACTCGGCGCGCTCCTTCAACGGGTGGCGGGCCATATTTTTCTCTACCACCTCCAGCGGCTGACGTTCCAGGGTACGGGCAAGTATGGGCAAACTAATCGCCGGGATGGCGTTGCCGAAACTCGCACCCAGCGGCACGTCCTCCTTGAGCATACCTTCGTCATACCAACCTGTGGCGATGTCCTGTGATGCAGCCTCACTTGGCCACAACCGTGCGCCGCTTTGCGGATACAGCGTATCCAGATATTTGATGATGTGGTGCGCGTCGTAGACCGGTTCACCGTTATGCACCAGCGTCGGCACGATACCTTTAGGGTTGATCTGCAAGTATTCCGGGCTCAGATTCTGACAATTCGGGTTAATGTCACAAATCATGGTGTGGTTGGATTTGTAGGGCAGCGCCTTTTCGGCAAGGCCGATGCGGGCCTTTTGCGAACATAGTGATTCACCAACGTGGTAGAGCTCCAACTCCTGCTCATAAGGGACACTCATCTCGTCGCTCCTGTGGATTTAATATCGGCCGCTACGATTTCCACGAGCTCGGTCGTCACTGGCCCCATACCGCGTATCTCTACGATCGTTTCAACGTCTATGGCGCCATCGTAATGCACGCCGCCCGTCGGGTGTTTCATGAAATCGCCGGGTAGCAACGCTACGGTGCGCTCCGGCGCATAGCTCGCGTCGGTGCCTACGTGCCAGACGCCGGAAATGACGGTTGCGTAGCGCGCCTGCGAGTGGAAATGCGGCGGTGTCATGTGCCTGGGTTGAAAGCGCGCGCGCATGATATACAGGCCGGGTTTGTCCGGGTGTCCGGCGAGCAATACGCCGTCGACGCCCGGAAAGGGCGATGGTTGCCACTGCATTTCGGCCGCCGGCAAAACCACGAATTCCTCTGCGGCCCAGCCAGTGCTGGTCAAACAGATTGCGATGACGATACAACGAGATAGTGTGTTCATCAGCTGAGTTTCAGTATTCGCTCGGCATTGCCGGAATACATCAGCCGCCGGTCATCGTCGGAAACCGGCGCGCCGTCCATGAATTCAACCGACGTCGCGCTGGACTCGTAGGGATAATCGATGGCGAACATGATCCGCTCCGGCCCGAGCACTTCATGCGATAGCATGAGCGCGGGGTGCCAGTTTACGCCGCTGGTGGTGATGACGAAGTTATCGAGAAAATATTGGCTTGGAACTTTTTGTAACTTCTTTACCCGGCCTGTGGTGTCCACGCGCGACGTTAATTTGTAGCGCTCGTCAAGCCGTTTCAACCAGAATGGCAGCCCTTCGCCCATGTGTCCCAGAATGATCTGAAGTTTGGGAAACTTGTCCAAAGTCCCGCTGAAAATAAGCCGCAATGCGTGCAGGCTGGACTCGGCAGCGAATCCCCAGCCGGCACCTTCCAGCGCGTGGCTGAGGAACGGTTGGATCATGTCATTGGGCGGCGTTCGTGGATGCAGGTAAATGGGCACGTCCAACGCCTGTGCTGCGGCCAGAATCGGTGAGTACTTGGGTTCATCGAGGAATTCGCCGTGAGTATGGGAATTGATCAGCGCGCCGGGCAGGCCCAGCTTTGTTACCGCACGCTCGAGTTCCTGTGCCGCTGCGTCCGGATCCTGCGGCGCGATCGCGGCGAGCCCGCTATAGCGATCGGGATGCGTGGCGATGGCGGCTGCCAGTCGATCGTTGAAGAGTTTCGCAAGCGCGGTCGCGGTATCAGCCGGCAGTACCTGCACCCCCGGTGAGGCGAGCGACAACACCTGCATTGTGATCCCGTTGTTATCCATGTCGGCGAGGCGGTGGGTGTCAAAGTCCACCAGGCGTTCGAGGATCCCGGCGGCTTTCGGGTTGCGGAGTATTGGCCCGAACAGGTTGCGAAAACCGTTTTCATGTTCGGCTCCAGCGTCGAGCAGCTTCCGCCATTCGGCCAGCACTTCTGGAATCGTGAACGCTTCCTCCAGCGCAATCCGTTTGAAGTCCTTCGGGCTGGCTTGTGCCAATGCGCTGCCCGCGTACAGCGTGGCAGGTACGGTAGCTGCGGTTTTTAGAAAATCCCGTCGGGTCGTAGTCATAGCGTCCTCCTTCACGAACGAACGATCGTGGCAGAGCGCCACCCCTTGGTGCAACTGTCGAATGTCTGGTGCCGTGAATTAAGCAGCGCAATCGCCTGCAGAGTACAATTCGCGGCTCGTTGCAGCAGACCGGAGAGCCAGTGGACACGACAGAACTCTTGCAAAAACGCTTCCGATTTCTCGGAGAGAATTCTCCGCTTTTTTACGATGAGCCGCTACATCTTGTGCGCGGGGAGGGTGTCTGGTTGTACGACGCCGATGGAAAGCGCTATCTGGACGTTTATAACAACGTCCCCCATGTCGGGCACTGCCACCCACAGGTCATTGCCGCACTGACCAGGCAGGCGAGTACTTTGAACACCCACACCCGTTATCTGCATGAGAACATCGTCAACTATGCTGAGCGACTGACTGCGACTTTCGATCCCTCGTTGTCGATGGCAATGTTTTGTTGCACGGGCAGTGAAGCAAATGAGATTGCATTGCGCATGGCGCGAGCCTGCACCGGTGGCGAAGGCATTATTTGTACCGACTTTGCCTATCACGGTAACACCAGCGCAGTCGCGGAACTCGGTACCGGCTTCATGCCTGAGGCAGCGCAAAGCAAACGCGTACGCGGCGTGCCTATTCCTGATTCCTATCGTCCGCTGCGTGGCTTGCAGGGCGCAGAACTCGGCCAGGCCTATGCGGACGAAGTCAAAGCCGCCATCGATGCATTCAGCGCCGATGGCATCAAATTCGCCGGTCTGTTGATGTGTCCGGATTTTGGCAACGAAGGATTGCTCAACGTGCCACCGGGCTTCATGGAAAAAGCAATTGCCTACGTGCGCGAGGCAGGCGGACTGTACATCGCCGATGAGGTGCAGGCGGGATTTGGGCGCAGCGGCAAACACATGTGGGCACACCAATGGTACGACGTGGTTCCGGATATCGTCTCCCTGGGTAAACCGATGGGTAATGGTCATCCACTGGCCGGCGTCGTCGCGCGCGGCGATTTGGTTGATGAGTTCGGCAAGGTGGGCATGTATTTCAATACCTTTGGCGGCAATCCGGTTTCCTGCGCCGTGGGCATGGCGGTGCTCGATGTGCTGGAACAGGAACAGTTGTTGGACAACGCGATTAACGTTGGCGCTTACGTTGCCAGTGGTTTGCGGCAATTGCAGCAGAAATATACGTTGATCGGAGAAGTGCGTGACTTCGGCCTGTTTTTCGCCGCAGATCTGGTACGCGATCGCGCGAGCAAAGAACCGGCCACCGACGAGACAAAACGCTTAGTCAACCTGATGCGCGACCACGGTGTATTGATCAGCCGAATCGGACGCCATGACAGCATTTTGAAGATGCGCCCGCCCATGCCGTTCTCGAAAGACAATGCTGATCTGCTTTTGTCTACCTTAGGTGAATGTTTCGCGGCCTTATAACGATGACAGACTTCTACAACCTCGCGCCCGAAGACCAGCTTGCGCGCATGCATACGCTGGCCGAACGTGCGCTTGCCCATTGGCATATTGAAGACGCTCAACTCGAGCTCATCAAGCATCGCGAGAACTTCGTGTTTCGTGTCCGGCGTGCCGATGGCGGCCAGGTCGTTCTGCGCGTCCATCGCGCCGGCTACCATTCCGATGCAGCGCTGCGATCAGAATTGCAGTGGGTACATGCCTTGGCCGACGACGGTATCGATGTGCCTGCGATCGTGCGCACGGACGACGGTGCGTATTTCGCGCTGGTGCAAAGCGATGGCGTGCCGGAAACGCGTCAGGTCGATATGTTCGAATGGATTGAGGGCAGCCAGCTCGGAGCGATTGAATCGGGACTGGCTGCCGATCCGGCGCTGGTGCGCAAGCTTTACGCCGATATCGGGTCCATCGCCGCGCGGGTACACAATCAGGCGGTCGCCTGGCAGCCTCCCTCGGACTTCGATCGCCATGCCTGGGACGTCGACGGGCTGGTCGGTGAGCAACCATTCTGGGGACGCTTCTGGGAACTCGAAAATTTGACTGCGGAGCAGCGCGAACTCGTACAGCGAGCGCGACAACAGGTGCGCACCGACCTTAGCGTCTATGGCCAGTCGGCTGAGCTATACAGCATGATACATGCTGACTTCTCACCCGAAAATCTGTTGGTTGATGGTGGGCGGCTACGGCTGATCGACTTTGACGATTGCGGATTTGGTTGGCACCTGTTTGAACTTGTGACCGCCTTGTTTTTTATACAGGGCGAGTCTTACTTTCCCATGGCGCGCGACGCACTCATCGCCGGTTACCGCCGCCACCGCGCGTTGTCCGACGAGCAGCTGAAATATTTGCCGCTGTTCTTCGTCGCCCGTGGCTTTAGCTATCTGGGCTGGATGCACACACGCAGCGAGACCGAAACTGCGCGGGAGAGTACCCCGGCAGTCACGGCTCTGGTGCTGGAATTGATCGAGGACTATATGTCTTGCGACTGAATACTACTCAAACCCCGGATCGTCTTGCCCGTAACGATCGTGATGACGGATCCATCCCATAGAGTAGGATAAGTCCTCTTCGTCGCGTCCCTTGGGAACCAGATCCAGATAGTTGTAAGTGCCAATCAGGATATCCAGACCGCGGCCGTAGCATGAATAGGTGTGGTACACGGTCCCGTCAGGATCCCTGTAAAAAACACTCAGCCCCGGTCCTTCGGGAAATGGGAATCCCTTATTGCGATAGTTGTAATAGGCATCACCACGTTTTATTTCGGCATCGGTGAAGCTGACGTGATAGTCCGCGTTGAAATCGGTGTTCTCGGAAGAGACCCATTTAAAATCCCAGCCCATTCGTTGCCGATATGCTTCAAGCTTTGACAGCGGCGCTCTGGACACCGTCACGAAGGCGACATCCCTGGCCCGCAGGTGCACCGATGAGCCGTTGTAGTTATCGGCGATGAACGAGCAGCTTTTGCAGCCTTCTTTCCAATCGGGGTGAAACATGAAGTGGTAGACCATGAGCTGACTGCAGCCGTCGAATAAATCCGTCAGCGTCTGCGTTCCCGTCGCTCCTTCGAAGACATACTCTTTATCAATCTTCACCCACGGCATGTTCTGCCGGGCGCGTGAGAGTTCGTCGCGCATCTGGGTAAACTCTTTCTCCTTCGCCAGGTGTTCCTGGCGTGCCTGCAGCCATTCATCGTGGCCAACGATTTTGCGATTTTCCATGGTTATCCTCGTCTCATTACTTAGGATCTACACTGTATTTAACCACATAGTTAAATAACGGTTGGGAGTATACGCCAGATGTGTTGACGATAGAATAATAGAAATTTGCGCGGTTCGGTCATGATCGACACTCAGGAGAAAACGAATGGCAAACGATAAAGATCTACTGCTGGTGGGTAGTGTGCCGCTGGCATCGGTGGAGGACGTATTTCACACCTGCGGGACGCTGATCGGCGACCGCGTCGCCTGTCTGCCCGATGGCGAAGTCGGCGAGCGTGCCTATTGGATCATTTACGTCGCCCAACAAACCTACAACGGCCATCCGGACATCGAGCGTCTGCAGGGACCGGAAACGGGGTGGCCCACCGATATGACCGATGTGTGGTCGTTCAAATTGAAACCCGGGGTGAGCAGCGTCCGGTTCGAATCGCTGGGTTATGCGGATGCCGCCAAAACATCTTATGCCGCGTTTAAGAAAGCCCAGGAGGCTGGCGATATCCCGGCCGGGGTACGATTGCAAATAGCATTCCCGTTTCCACAGGATGCCACTTTCTTTTTCTTTCGCGATCCGGCAGATCACGCGGTCATTTCGGCCGGTTACGAGGAGGTACTGAGTCGGGAGCTGCAGGAAATATACGGCTCCATACCGCACGAGGACCTATGCATCCAGTGGGACGTGTGCACGGATCTGCTGGAGATGACCGGCCGTTACTATTCCTGGTCGCGTCCCGAGTCCGCATGGGACCGCTACACCGATCCCCTGAGTCGCTTGCCGCGCACAGTGCCGGCTGACGCAATGATGGGTTTTCATTTCTGTTATGGCACCTTCCCGCAGAAACCCGCGGTAATGCCGGAAGATTTGACCCTGAGCGTCAAATTCGCAAACGCCGCCGTCGCCGGATCCGGTCGGCATGTGGATTTCGTGCATCTAACCGTGCCCAAGATCCGCGCTGACGATATGTATTTCCGGCCGCTGCGAGACCTGGACATCGGCGACACCAAAGTGTTTCTCGGGGTAATCAACATTGATGGCGTAGAGGCTACGCGCGAGCGCGTAGCCTCGGCGCGCAAACACTTGCCTGAGTTTGGCATTGCCGCGGAGTGCGGCTTCGGTCGTGAGCTCCCGGAAAACGTCCCTGGGATACTGGAACTGCACAAACAGATAGCGGACGAGTTACTGTAGGAGGCGGACCTTAAGGCGTTTGCTTTTGAGGCATTAAGTAGTCCCTAAACCGATAACACCAATCTAAGTCCTTCATCCAACTCAAGAGCTTTGGCCGGTGGTAGTCTGCCCACCCGTTCGCTCAGAAACGTTTTGTCCAGGGTAACCAGCTGGTTATACCCCCAAGGAAACGTCGGTATAAACCGCGGGTTGTGGCGCTACCGCGATTCCACTGGCGCAATACCCATCTGCTTGCAAATAATGCTGAGCATGACTTCATCGGCGCCGCCACCGATTGACAGCAGCCGCAGATCGCGATAACAGCGAGAGATGGACGACTCGGACATATAACCCATACCGCCCCAATACTGTAGACAGCCGTCAACGACCTCGCGGCCAAGACGGCCGGCCTTGAGTTTCAGCATCGATACCTGAGCCAGCGTATCGTCACCGGCCACGTATTGCCGAACCGTTTTCTCCACCAGGCTACGCAGCAGTTCGACTTCGGTCTTAAGCTCCGCCAGCTTGAAATGAACTACCTGGTTGTCGAGCACGGACTTACCGAAGATCAGACGCTGACGCGTATAGTCGATGGTATCGTTGATGATGCGATCGAGTACCGGCAACGCGGCGATCGCCGCCCACATGCGCTCTTCCTGAAATTGTTGCATCTGATAGACGAAGCCCTGGCCTTCGGCGCCAATCCGGTAGCGTTGCGGAACCCGCACGTCGTCGAAATAAATCAGGCCCGTGTCGGAGCTGTGCATGCCAATCTTGTCCAGCTTCTTGGCGCGTTCCACACCCGGTGTATCCATGGGTATGACGATCAACGACTTGTTCTTATGTACTTGACCCTCACCGGTATTGACCAGCGCCACCATGTAGTCTGCCTGGATGGAGTTGGTGATCCACATCTTCTGTCCGTTAATCAGATAGTCGTCGCCGTCTTTGTGAGCGTGGCTCTTGATACTCGCGACGTCCGAACCGGCACCGGCTTCCGATACACCGATACACGCTACGTAATCCCCGGCAATCGCGGGGGCGAGAAACTCATCACGCAGTTCGTCGGAGCCGAATTTGGCCAGTGCCGGCGTTGCCATATCCGTTTGTACACCGATCGCCATGGGTACCCCCATGCAATCGATGTCGCCGAGCGCCTCGATGAATGCGACGTTATAGCTGTAGTCCAGTGCCGCGCCGCCATATGCCTGCGGTTTGGTGATCCCTAGCAGACCCGCGTTTCCGAGATGTTTGAATACTTCGTGGGCCGGGAACATGCCCTCGGCTTCCCATTGGTCGACATGGGGGGTTGATGTCGGCCGCGATGATTTTGCGCGCCGTGCGCTGAATCTCCTGATGTTCGTGGGTATAGAATTCCATCGCCTTTTATCCCTCTTTCACGACTTCAAGACGCGCCACGGCCGCCTCGAGCCGGGTCACCAGTGGTTTGAGCTTGTTCGTATCGCGGTCTTTTCGGGTTGTGGCCGGCGCTTGCATGCCAGTTTGCATGGTTTGCAGCAGCCTATCGATGGCTTCAGCGTATTCGCCTTCCCTGCCGCGCAGTATCAGCGTGCGCACCATGTATTCCAGGGCGCCGAAAAACTGATCGCGTAGTATCCATACCGGGATTTCTTCCCGTACATCACCGCGTGCAATGCCGTCGCTAACGATATCGTCGAAGATCAGGGTGTACTCGCGATTGAGACGGTAGGCATCAGTGTGTGCGTAATCTGTTTGGTCACGTTGCAGCGATGCGCTCAGCAGCATGAGTTGCCAGTCGGCGATGACATGTTGCAGATGTTGCTGGGCGAGAAATCGTAATCTCTCAAATGTTCCGTGCGCTGCCATGTCGCGTAAACCATCGCGCGCGGCCACCGTTAGCTGATCGTAAAAATCGCTCAAGACCGCGCCGAGCACAGCCTGCTTGTTTTGAAAATAAAGATAAATGGACCCTTGGGCCACGCCGGCGAGCGCAGCGATATCGAGCATGGTTGCCTTGTCGTAACCCTTTTCCAGAAACATGGCACGTGCTGCATCGACGATAGCGCGCTCGCGTTCTTCCAGGCGCTGCCGGCGAGTCGTGCGGTTGTTCACGCGAGCAACCCGCCCGGCTGCAACCAATCCGCAGGCACGACGATCTCTTTGGACAGCAGCATTTGGGCCGCGGCTTTGCCCTGTGGATCCATGCGTAACGATGCGGTTCCGCCACCGCCCAGTGCGTCGTGCAGCACGAAATTGAATGCGTCGAAGCCGGGCAACTCGAAGCGTTCTACCGGGCCGGAGCATGCGTGCGCAAAGTATTCTGCCACCGACGTTGCCGTTAACGCGCCTCGCAACAGCGGTACGAATTCAGCCTTGCGGGCGATTACGCCGATGTTGCAAATATCACCCTTGTCGCCGCTGCGGCCCCAGGCAAGACGCAGCAACGGCACGGTTGCCGTTGCTCCTGTCGGCGTTAATACCGGTGCGTGCGTATACACGATTGGCGTTGCATCCACAGGCGGGCCTGGCGATACATAGGTGGTTGTTGATACTGGCGCACCGTCCACTTCGACCATGACGGGCACCTGTGTTTTGTCTACCAGGCACGAAAAAATCTTGACCATGGGCTGTGGTCGGGCGCGGCCCCCGGGCGCGCCGGTAAGTCCCTGGGCGGTGGAGGTGAATATGTAGAAAACCTCGGCCGCAAAAAATTGTAAAGCTTCGACGAAATCGTGCTGCAAGCCGATTTTCACAACTACTTCGCGTGCCTGGCGCGCGCGGCTGTGAGGCCCGTAAGTGTCCTCCGCGCCAATAATCTCGATGCTGACCTCGCGAAAATCGGCGAGTCCACGCTGCGCATAAACACGTCTCGCCCGTGCCACGGCAGCGTTGGCGACGCGCCTGCCTTTCTCCACGGCGTCAATGCCACCGATCATGCAGGTGAACACGAGTCGAAACCCGTCCTGATAGGTGGCACAGCATTTGTAATGTTGACTTGGTGCTCTGCCCGTTGCGCCGCGCACGTCAACCTGATTATCGCCAACATGCGTCAGCTTTACGCCGGTGAAGTCGCAAGTGACGTCAGGCAGTAAGTAATTTGCCGGATCGCCGATTTCGTACAGAATTTGCTCGCCGATGGCGGCCGGCACGATCAACCCACCGGTGCCGGCCGGCTTGGACACAACGAAGGTGCCGTCCGCTGCGACCTCGGCAATCGGGTAACCAATGTTGTCCCAGGCCTCGACATCCTTCCAGTCGGTGAATAGACCACCTGTCGCCTGGCAGCCGCATTCGATCACGTGCCCGGCCAGCGAACCGGCGGCCAGCAACGCATAGTCCTTCCGGTCCCAGCCAAATTCGTGCATTAGCGGGCCCAGCACTACCGCGCTGTCCACGACCCGGCCGGTAACGACGATATCTGCACCGGCCGCGAGCGCCGCGGCAATGGGGGGTGCGCCGAGATAGGCGTTCATGGACAGCAAGTTCTCGGGCAGCGATGCACCCGAGGCCATATCGACTACCTGCGCCTCGCGCAGCGCCGTGCCCATGGGTGTAATGTCGTCACCGTATATGGACGCGATTTTCAATTCGACGCCGACCTCTTCGCACAACTGCCGTAACGCGGCGGCGCAACCCGGAGCATTTAACCCTCCGGCATTGGCAACAACTTTGATGCCGCGCACGGCGATGTCGCGAATGACGTCACGCATGGTTACCGTAACGAAGTCGACTGCGTATCCCAGGGCAGGATCCTTCGCTTTGGCGCGCGCCAGAATGGCCATCGTAACCTCGGCGAGATAATCGAAAACCAGATAGTCGATGTTGCCGTGCTCGACGAGTTGTCGTGCCGCGAGTTGGCTGTCGCCATAGAACCCGGAGGCGCAACCGATACGAATTGTGTTGTTTGCCATGGTCTAACCCACCTGTGGCTGGTCGATTTCCACGAGCAATTGTTTCATCGCAATCTGTTCGCCTGCGAGAGCGTTAACACGAGTGACAATACCGTCCACGTCCGCGACGATGCGGTGATGCATCTTCATCGCTTCCAATATCAGCAGCAGGTCGCCCCGTTTGACGTGGGCCTCGGGTTTGACACTGACCGTTACTATGACACCGTCCATGGGCGCACGGATCTGTCCTGAGCCGCTTGCCTCGCCAGCCGCCGGTGGCGCGAGCAAGGCGTCGCGAGCCGACACATTTACATCTGCATAATCGATGTAAATATTGTGCTCGTCGCCGGCGACGAACACGTGTTCGCGTACTCCATCACAGTCGATGCGGATCCGCGACGCTTGCGCATCTTCCACGCGCAATGTTTTGCTCATCTGCGCAATGCTTACGCGATAGTGGTCATGGCCAAGTTGCGTGATTGTCAGGTTGACCGGATCGCGTTCGTCGACGACCACAGCCATCGGCGTTTCAATTGGGTGACTGGACGAAAATCCCGTGAGCGTGGGCGGCCAGTTGCGCCGCCCGGCACGAAACAGCAACACTGCCGCAATGCTGACAACACCGTCATCGAGCGTTGCCTGCGTGTAGCCCGAGGGGCCGAATGCCTCGGCTATGAAAGCGGTTGTTGCCAGTCCATTAACGAAAAGAGGTTGGCGTAGGCATTCGATCAAAAAATTCCTGTTGGTTTGAACTCCAAAAATCTGTGTCTCCTGTAACGCGCCAAGCAGCGTACGACAAGCTGCCTCACGCGTGGCGCCATGGCCGATGATTTTCGCGAGCAGGGAATCGTAATAGGGACTGACCGTAGTGCCCGCCACGATTCCGGCGTCGATGCGAACATCAGCCCCCTGTGCGGGTGACCATATGGCTATGGCACCGGTCTGCGGTTGGAACGCCTGTGCCGGCGCCTCCGCGCACAGGCGTGCTTCAATCGCATGCCCACGGAATCCGATTTCAGCTTGCGTCAATGGCAATGGCTTGCCTTGAGCAATAGCGATTTGCCATTCGACCAGATCGATCCCGGTCAACATTTCAGTGACGGCATGTTCGACCTGTAGGCGCGTATTCATCTCTAGAAAGTAAAAATCGGCCGTGTCCTCGTAGAGAAATTCGACGGTGCCGGCGCCCTCGTAGGCAATGGCCTGCGCGGCTGAGATAGCTGCCGCTCCCATGCGTTCACGTAGCGCGGGGGTGAGTACCGGGCTGGGGCTTTCTTCGAAAACTTTTTGGTGGCGGCGTTGTATCGAGCAATCGCGTTCACCCATGTGCACGGTATTGCCGCTACTGTCAGCGAACACTTGGATCTCGATGTGGCGAGGTGCGGGTACGGCCCGTTCAAGCAGGAGCCTGCCGTCGCCAAAAGAACGTTTGGCTTCCGAGGCCGCCGTCTGTAGCGCTTCGGGTAATTCGTTGATGCTTTGAACCAGGCGCATGCCGCGGCCGCCGCCGCCCGCAACGGCTTTGACCATCAGCGGAAAACCGATCCCCCGGGCGGCGTCGATGAATGATTGCGGACTCTGGTCCTCGCCATCGTAACCGGGCAGACAGGGGACACCGGCCGCACTCATCAAACGTTTGGCCGCCGCCTTGTCGCCCATGGCGCGGATCGCGGTCGCGCTGGGACCGATAAAACGAATGTCGGCCGCCGCCAGGCTTTCAGCAAAATCAGGGTTCTCCGCGAGCAAACCATAGCCCGGATGCACGGCCTGGGCGCCGGTGGACTTGCAGGCATCGATAATCTTGTCGATCCGCAGGTAAGATTTCTGCACGGGCGCTTGGCCAAGCAATACGGCTTCGTCCGCCATCGCCACGTGTGGTGCTGCCTGATCCACGTCTGAGTAAACGGCGACAGTCTTGTACCCCAGGGCCTGGGCCGTACGCTGGATGCGCACAGCAATTTCGCCACGGTTGGCGATGAGGATCTTGTTAAACGTCATGATCCATTTCCCCCGGGGAGGACACGTCAGTTCTTCGCCCAAGTAGGCTTACGTTTTTCCACAAACGCGGCCACGCCTTCCTGGCCTTCGGGACCTCGCAGGCAATCGGCGAAGGATCGCGACGCGTCATCGAGCACATCCGCAAGCGCTCGCACACCGACGCTCGACATGATTTGTTTAGTTGCCGCATTGGCGCCTGGCGCACAACGTTGAATGTCCTTCAGCACCTGCGTCAGCACGGCCTCGGTTTCGTGCTCGTCTTTAACGAGTCGATGTACCAGGCCGATTTCCTTGGCGTAACGCCCGTCGAAGCGAGCGCCGGTCAAGGCAATATGACGCGCGTTGGTCCAACCCACGCGCCGAACCACAAAGGCTGCGATTTGCGCCGGCGGTATACCCAGGCCCGTTTCGCTCAGTGCGAAACGCGCGTCCTCCCGGCAGATCGCGACATCGGTTATACACACCAGACCCAGCCCGCCGCCAAAAGCAGCGCCTTCGATGATGCCGATCGTCACTTGTGAAAGCTGTTCGAAGCGCTGGAAGAAGTCGCCGACCTTGCGATTGTCTGTGGCGATAGGATCCGGCGCTCCCGCGGGCGGAGCAGGTGTGCTGGCGTCTTGTTCGAAACGCTTTATGTCACCACCGGCACAAAAAGTGCCATCGGCGCCGCGAAGCACCACTGCGCGAATGTCGCGATCCGATTCGAGCGTATCGATCACGGTATTCAACTCATTGATCACTTCCACCGTCAATGCATTACGAGCTTGAGGGCGATTGAGCGTCACGAACAGTGTCGAAGCTTCGACGTTCAGTAATAGGGTTTCGCAAATCGGTAACTGCATCGGTTCACATCCTGGCAACGCCAAACGTGTTGGGATTGAGTGAGCGTCTCTCGCTCTCACGCGTGATCGACAAGGCCATGGCCAAGACATTGCGAGTGTCGCGTGGATCGATAAGGCCGTCATCCCAGGTGCGAGCGGTCGCATACAGAGCATGACTGGCCGCATTCATTTTGTGCGTGATTGTTTCGCTTTGTACCTGCAACGCGGCCTCATCGGGATCGACGCCCGCACGCGCGGCTTTGCGGCGGGCAACGATATCCATGACCATGGCTGCCTGCTCACCGCCCATGACAGCGACGCGGTGGTTCGGCCAGCCGAATAAAAACCGTGGTTCGAATGCTCGGCCGCACATGGCGTAGTTGCCGGCGCCAAAACTTGCACCGATCATCAGTGTAATTTTTGCAACCGGTGCATTCGCCACCGCCTGAATAAATTTAGAGCCGTGTTTAACCAGTCCGGCCTGCTCGACGACGGTACCGACCAGGAATCCGGTCGTATTTTGCAGAAATATCAGAGGAGTGCCCGATTGACTGCATAGTTGAATGAATTGTGCCGCCTTTACCGCGCCGTCGTGATCGATCGGCCCGTTATTACCGATAAATCCGCAGGGGTAGCCGTGGATCTCCGCCCAGCCGCACACCGTTAACGTGCCATAACGTGGTTTGAAATCGAGGAAATCCGAATCGTCGACTATCCGGGCAATGACCTCATGCACATCGTACGGCTGCTTGTAATCAACCGGCACAATGCCGCAGATCTCGTCCGCATCGTAGCGCGGCTCTTTGTACGTTCGTTCGGGTTCCAGTGCCAGCGTGTCGTTCCAACCAAGCTTACTTAATACCTCCCGGGCGATACGCAAGCCGTCGCGGTCGTCTGCCGCGAGAAAATCACCAACACCCGAGATTTCGGTGTGCATATCCGCGCCGCCGAGTGCCTGCTCGTCCGCGTCCTCACCGGTTGCCGCCTTGACCAACGGCCCACCGGCGAGAAACACTTTGGAATTATTGCGCACCAGAATGGCGTAGTCGGACATGCCGGGTATGTACGCACCGCCGGCGGTTGACGAGCCGTGCACGACTGCAATCTGCGGAATGCCAAGGGCAGACAATCGCCCCTGTCGGTAGAACAATCCACCGCCCGGCACGAAGCTGTCGGCCATGTCGGTCAAATTGCCGCCTGCCGATTCGATCAGCCCGATTACCGGTAGCTTGTTTTCCCGTGCAATGGTTTGGATCCGCTGCATCTTGCCGATAGCAGCCGGTGAGAGCATGCCGCCCTTAATCGCCGAGTCGTTGGCGTAAACCATGGCGCGTATGCCGCTGACGTAGCCGATCCCGCCAATCAGGCGGCCGCCGAATACATTGTCTTTGCCATCGTCTTCGTGCATGCCCAGCCCGCACAGTGTTGACAACTCCAACCAGGGCGAGCCTCGGTCCAGCAACGTGGCGATGCGTTCACGCGGCAGGATCTGTCTGCGCTTTTCAAACAATTCGCGTTTTGAGTTCGAGAGCGACCGAACCTTTTGTTCCAGCCCCCGTACTTCATCTATCAACGACAGCATGTCAGCACGGTTTGCATGGTATTCGGCACTGTTTGTAGAGACTGTGGATTGGATAAGCGACATGGGATTGGTTCATTTATGAATAGGATTCATTATCGATGAACAATATTCATAGATCAACGCAACCGAACAGGTGCTTGGCGTGCGTGTAGACTTGCGCAGCCTCAAGGGGGCTATTCAGCAATGAGCACACTGCAGATAAGGTCCGATTGGCCGTTTGCCGTCAAACGCAGCCCTATTTTTTACGGCTGGGTTATCTGGCTGATCTCCACGCTTGGCATTCTCATGTCCATTCCCGGCCAGACCATGGGCATGGGGGTGTTTACCGATCATTTCATCGAAGCATTCGGATTGACGCGCACGCAACTGTCGATTGCCTACTTATTCGGTACCTTGGCAAGTTCGGGCCTGCTCACTCGAGCCGGCCGTTTTTATGACGATGCCGGCGCGCGCAGCTCTATCGTCGGTGCCAGTGTAGGTCTGGGCGCCTTTGTCGTTTTCATTGCATGGATTGATTATCTGGCGGCGCCACTGCGCGCAATTACGCAATTGCCAGTCGCGTGGATAACGTTTCCGTTGATCCTGATCGGTTATTTCGGCGTGCGTTTTACCGGCCAGGGCGTGCTCACCAACGCATCGAGAAATGTGCTGCTATTGTGGTATGACAAACGCCGCGGGCTGATGTCCGGTTCGCGCAGTGTGATTGCGACCTTGGCCTTCTCGCTGGCGCCGGTCTTTCTTGCGATTTTGATTGAAAGTTTCGGTTGGCGAGGTGCGCTTTACGCGTTAGCGGCCATTGTTGGAGGTTGTTTCACTCTGCTGGCACTTGTGTTGGTACGCGACACGCCGGAAGCGTGTGGATTAATGCCTGATGGTGGCGTGGCTGACGGCAGCGACGAAGCACGGGCGGTGTACCCCGATCATACGCTCGCAAAAGCGAAACAAAGCCCGGTCTTTTGGGTTTACGCTGCTGCACTCGCGTTTCATTCCTTGTTCGGTACCGCCGTGGTCTTTCACATCGTCGCAATCTTTAATGAGCACGGGCACAGTGCCGAGGAAGCCTTTGGCTATTTCTTTCCGTTGGCGGTGGTGTCGGTTGCGGTCAACCTTGTCGCCAGTTGGATATCGGATTACACCCCGCTCAAGCCGTTTTTGATTGCAATGTTGCTGGGATTCTCGGTAGGTGCTTGGGGGCTGTTGACGCTAGAGGATCCACAGGGTTACTGGCTGATGGTCTGCGGACTGGGTTTTACCGGTGGCTTGTGGGGCGTGCTATCAAACCTGGCATTCGTACGCTTTTTTGGCCGCTTGCACCTGGGCGAAATCAGCGGCCTGAACATGGCGCTGACGGTCGTCGGAAGTGCCATCGGCCCAGCGCTTTTCAGTGTCGGCAACGACCTGTTCGGGACTTACCACGCAGCCGTCTGGCTAAGCCTGAGTTTGCTGGTGGTACTGCTGGTGGCCGCCATCATCATTCCACAACCCGAGCCCCAGCCATCCTAAAAAAAGTGGGGTCAGAAAAGTGGGGTCCATGAAAAGTGGGGTCAGATACACATTTATGAAATGTGTATCTGACCCCACTTTTCATGGACCCCACTTTTTTAGTTACGGCCGTAGCCTTCGTCTCTATTCAGGACGACGATCCCGGCGGTTTCTACGTAATGCTGCCAACCGCCTAGCAGTTCCTTGAGCTTGTCCGGATGGGCGGCGGCGAGGTCTCGCGTTTCGCCGGGATCCTCGGCCAGATTGAATAACTCCCAACGACCCGGGCCATACGGTTGCCACAACCACAGGATCTTCCAATCGCCGTGTCGGTACGCGTTGCGCCCTGCTAATTCCCAGCCCACAGCGTAGTCGTCGTCATGTACCTGCTGGCGGTCGCCGCGCAGAAGTCCGAGTAATGATCGGCCAGTGGGTTCCAGGACCGCCCGTTGCTGGTAGCGGGTACCGGGATGCTGGTGGCCTGCCAGATCCAAGGCTGTGGGTAAAACATCCATTACCGTCATCAGCGCGTTGCTTTGTGTGCCGGCATTGTTTACCCCGGGTCCAACCGCAAACGCCGGTACCCGGATCCCACCCTGGCTGACAAAAGCTTTATACATCCGGTGAGGAAGAGCGCTCACTTGCGACCAGCCCGGCCCCATCCACACATAAGACCGGATCCGGCCCATGTTCTCGAGACGGTTGTCAAAGGTCGCGGGTAGCCAATACGGGTTGTTGTACATAGCGCCGATGTTGTTGCCTTCGGCGCCGTTATCGGAAAAGAACAGGATGAATGTGTTGTCGAATTGTCCGGATTCCTTCAAATATGCGATCAAGCGGCCAATGTGAAAGTCCAGGTTTCCAAGCATCGCCGCATACAGTTCCATTTTGCGGGCTTCGACTTGTTTAGCCACCGGACTCAAGGTTTCCCAGGCAGGCGCTTTTTCGTGGCGTGGGTGCGGCGTGACATCGGCGTTGATCACCCCCAAAGCTTTCATGCGTGCCAGACGCTCCTCGCGCAGCACATCCCAGCCCGCATCGTAGCGGCCGGCATAACGGTCCAGCCAATCGTCGGGAACCTGGATCGGCCAGTGCACCGCGGTATAGGCGAGATAGCTGAAAAACGGTTTGTCGTCGGCCCGATCAGCTTCGATGTACTTGATGGTCTGGTCTGTGTAAAAGCGCGACGAATAAAAATCCGCGGGTAATTGTTCGACGTCCTTGCCGTTTTCCCAATAGTTCGCCGTTTCATCGAACAGATCGTGGGCGTCGTGGAAATGGCTGGCGCCGCCACCGGAGAGTGCAAACGACCGCTCGAAACCGCGCGCGTCAGGCCGTTGTTCGGGCTTGACGCCCAGATGCCATTTGCCCGTCATATAGGTGTGATAGCCGGCATCACGCATCAGTTGCGCCAGCGATACGACGTTGTCGCGCATGTAGCCGACATAATGCGGATTGTTCATGTGCTCGGGCGCGCTCGGACGTGTCTGCACCCCCATGCCGAACAGATGGTGATCCATGCCGGCGAGCAGCATCGCCCGCGTCGGCCCGCAGCTTGCTCCCGTGTGAAAGTTGGTAAGCAGCATTCCGGATCTGGCCAGCGCATCGAGGTTCGGCGTGCTTATCTCGGAACCAAATACGCCAAGATCCGAATAACCGAGGTCGTCGGCAACAAGCACGATAACGTTAGGCCGTTCAGCCGCATCTGCGGTGGGTAGAAGCAACGCCAACGCACAAATAGCCGCAAAACGAAATGCACCGCGTCGATAGCGATTAGCCAGACGACAAGTGGCAGCGAATCTTCGCATTTGCAGTCCTGTCACGCTGCCGGGCCCAATGCTTCCAATGCGGTCCAATCAATGCTGGGCGAGCCGTCCGGCCGCAACGGTTGAATGGCAACCTGGTTAGCGCCTGCATCCAGGTAAGCCTGCAGCTTTGCGCGGATCGCCGCTTCGTCGCCCCAAAAAACCATGGCATCCATCAATGCGTCGCTGCCGCCATTTTCCAGGTCAGACTGCGCGAATCCCAAGCGGAACCAGTTCTCGTAATAATTGGGTAGCGTTAGGTACATCTCCAATGCCTTACGTGCGACGCCCCGTGCCGTCGCCGCATCATCGGTGAAGCAGATTTTTTGTTCACAGCATAAAAGCGCATCCGGACCGAGGACGGCACGGGCCCGGGTCGCATGTTCCGGCGTGACGTTGTATGGCAGCGCGCCCAGGGTCCGTTCGGCGGCCAGTTGGGTCATCCGCGGACCCAGAGCGCCGAGCATGAGTTGTTTGTCCGCTGCCCCGCCCAGTGCCTGCCAAGCTTGGTCCATGTGGTCGAGATAGGTGCGCATGGTCGTGACTGGTTTGCCGTAAGCGTGACCACGCAGGTCGTGAACCAGCGGCGCGTGAGACACGCCGAGACCCATCAGAAATCGATCTTCATATAAAGCATTAAGGCTGTCGTGACCCATCGCCGCGGACATCGCATCGCGTGCGTAGATGTTAGCGATGCCGCTGGCAACGATCATGCTATTGGTGTGTTGAAGCAAATATCCACCCAGCGCCATTGATTCGTATTTCATTCCTTCCGGATACCACAGTGTCGAGTATCCCAACGCTTCGGAACGTTGGGCGAGCTCGGCAATCTGCGCTTGCTCGAGAAAATCAGTGAATACGAAAACACCATAGCTACCCAGATCCATTGCCTTCCAGCCTCTTGTCAGTTGCTACGAAATAGCAGGCCGCCGGTGGCGGCGCGAAGTTCAATATCCGGCGGCGCGACCGTCGAGGCGCATTTCCGCGGCTCCGTGGTAGACGCCGGTTGCCGGGTCACGCATCACCCCTTGGTAGCCACCGACATAACTGCGTAAGTGGCTGGTGACATAGTCCGCTTTGTGACCACGCTGTTTAAGCGCATCGATGACGCGTTGGCCAACCGCTTTTTCCAGAAACAGTTTGCCACCATCGGGTAGTTGCGGTTCGCCGCGCGGCGAACTGCTGCCTGTGTGAAACATGCGGGCAGCGTCGCCGGCGGCTTGCACGTTCATACCAAAATCGATCATGTTCAGCAGAATTTGCACCTGGCCTTGTGGCTGAGCCGAAGCGCCAAGCACGCCATAGCTGAACCACGGCTTACCGTCCTGCATAACAAAGCCCGGAATAATGGTGTGGAAGGGCCGCTTTCCTGGCGCATAAACATTTGCGTGGCTTGCCTGCAGTGCAAACCGGGAGCCGCGATTCTGCAACGAGAAGCCGACCCCGTCCGGGATCAGGCCGCTGCCGAAGAACCAGTAGTGGCTCTGGATCAACGAGATCATCATACCGTCGGAGTCGGCTACCGACAGATAAGTTGTTTCGCCTTGGGACAGGCGGGCGTCACCGGGCGTCAGATCCTGTAAGGCACGATCCATATGAATCAACGCGCGGCGCTCCGCGGCATAATCCTTAGACAGCAGCCGAGCCAGCGGAAC
The DNA here is from genome assembly GCA_965225625.1 of Gammaproteobacteria bacterium. Classification (GTDB taxonomy): domain Bacteria; phylum Pseudomonadota; class Gammaproteobacteria; order JADZEE01; family JADZEE01; genus CBDDBH01. The sequence goes on along the minus strand of CBDDBH010000003.1, from coordinate 32,624 downwards.
CGCTGAAAATTCAGGATCAGCGTAATAGCGTGCCCGGTCTTCGAAAGCCAACTTCTTCGCCTCGACCAGAACATGCCAATAATCCGGATTGGTATAGCCCATGCCCGCGACATCGAATCCCTCCAGAATATTCAGCATCTGCAGGACCGTCAGCCCCTGTCCGTTCGGCGGGATCTGATAAACGTCGTAGCCTCGATAATTAACCGAGATCGGGCTGAGCCAATTGCTTTTATGCGCAGCCAGATCTTCGGCGCTGATGTGTCCGCCGACCTTTTGTATATAGCTGACGATGCGCTTTGCAATCGCACCACGGTAAAACGCATCGCGACCCTGTTTGGCTAATAACTCATAAGTTGCGGCCAGATCGGGATTGCGAAAGACGCTGCCGGTGGTGGGCGGTTTCCCATCGACGAGAAAGGTTTGGCGAAAATTATCCAGTTTGCCTTCGAGTTCGGGCGACTCGTACAGCTTGTCGGCGCCGTATTTCCACAGCCACGCTGCGTACTCGGCGATCGGCACGCCCTCGCGCGCGTACTTGATTGCCGGTGCGAGGACCTCCGTCATCGGTAAGCGGCCGAATTTGCCGTGTAATTGGAACCACCCGTCTGGCGCCCCCGGTACCGTCAACGTCAACGGCCCGTACATCGGCAAGGTCTCGCGCTCGCCCAGCTCGGCCCGCAGCGCCGCTAATGTCAGCGCCGCCGGTGCGCGACCGCTGGCGTTGAGGCCGTGCAACTTGCCGCTCTTGGGATCCCAGACAATAGCGAACAAATCGCCGCCGATGCCGGCCGCGGCGGGGTCGAGGACCGTGAGTACAGCCACTGCGGCAATCACCGCGTCGACCGCGCTACCGCCACGGCGCAGGATATCGACAGCGACACCGGACGCCAGCGGCGAACTGGTGGCAGCCATGCCGTTACGACCCAGCACAACGCTGTGCGCGGCGAAACCATCGTCCACATAACGGTCGCCGGTGAATTCGCCTGCCGCAACCGGGCCGGCGAATACAAAAAGCGTGATCAACAGAAGTTTTTTCATGACCGCTTCTTTGCAGGCTAGGCTTGTTCTGAATCGTCAAGCTCTTCCAACAGCACGTCGCCCAGGCCGTGATACGTACCGTTGAAGTGATCGTAAGCGTAATGAAATACCGGTGCCATGCGCTGCATGCGGTCCTTTTCCGGGATACTGCACAGTTCTGCGTCCGCTCTGACGGCCACGATACGTCCGTAAATCAGTTCACCCAGCCAGCGGTTTTCCTCGATCTTGAGAAGTTCGCATTCGAAGTTCACCAGACATTCGGCCACCGACGGCGCGGTTACTTTAGACGAGGGTTCAGGCGTCAGTCCGGAGGAGGCGTATTTGTCGGCAGCAGGAAACACCGTCTTGTTGAGTTGTTCAACAATTCCCGCTGACGGGACGTTGACTACAAACTCACCGGTCGCCTGAATATTTTTGTAGGTGGTCGATTCTTTGGCGCCGGCAAACGTGTCGTAGTCACCGAGGACGAATGTGATTACTTTGGGTGTGTCGCCCCCCTCGACGACATTCGTATAAGAGGCAAAATGAACGAGACTGTATGGCGATACGTGAGCTTTACCTTCTTTGCTGACGGTGGAAATGAGGAAGGCCGGCAAGGCGGGCCAGTATTGGAGCCCGAACAAATCGCTGGTCGTTATGTCGTTCTTGGTGCTCATGTCGATGACAACTCCTGGATCCAGGCGAATGGCCGTCGAGTATCATTTATTTTACTGCTGACGACAAACACGCTGAGCGATGCCTCAGACACTAAATTAAACGCCGTGACGGGCCGATTTTCGGGTGCCGGCGCTGAATGCCGACGCAGGTTTTATTACCCGGAAACTCAACTTATGCTGACTGGCGAGCACCCGCAAGCGGAATACCGGTTGCGGTTGCGCTCGCCAGCGTAATGGCACGCAGATCCTCTGGCTCGAGGTTGTGCAGATTTGTTTTGCCCGTACACCGCGCCATCATTGAAGCCTCGGAGCTGCTTGCCTTAAGGATATTTTTCACTGCGGCTACCCGGTCCTCATCAGCGTAGTCGGCGGCGAACACGAATTCGGTTGCTTCCATGCGTCCGCCCATGGCAAAACCGATTGGCATGCAGTAGGCGATCGCGTTGGCGCCCAGTGCGATGAGTTTGGCGGCATCGGTGCCGGAGCGGGCGCCACCGAAATAGACAATCTCGATAAGCCCCTCATGACGCCTTTGCCGAAGTCGCGCTATCGTCTCGCGCAGAATTGTGAGATCAGGCGCAGCCGATAGTTCCGGCCATTGGGCGTTATTGCTATCGCTGACGGCGTCAACCAGCAGCACGCCGAATTCATGTTTGATCGCGTATGCCACCGCGTCGTCAACTGCACTACGCGAATCGATACGTAAACCGGCGATCTGATGTGCACCGAGCGCGCGTCTGAGCGTAGGAGCCAGGTCAGCGGTGTAGTTGAATACGCTGCCCGCCGCTTGCGCGTCTAAGCTTTCCGGCTGCAATTGCAGCCAGGGGATGTCTTTACCAATCGGCTGTTTACCGATGTATCCACAGCCCAGTTCGGCCAGTCCCGCGGTCAGGCAGGCGCGGATCTGTGGCGGTGCCGCATCGAATCCGGTGACAAAAAACGGAATTTCCAAGGGCAATTTGTCGGCCAATTTGGTGCTGACCCGGCACGCTTCGCGATACGGATCGATTACCAATCGCGATAGATTAGCGGGTAGGAAAACCAAATCGTCCAGCGTCGCTTTGCGCTGCTCCGGAAAGGGATTGTCACGTAAGCGTAAGCGCTTACCCAGCATCGCGTTGAGCTTCGTCTGATCGGCCGGATTGGTGCGGGCCATGGAGAAAATGTCTTCGCGGTGCTGCACCGAGTAGTCCGCTGAGCCCGTTTCCGCGTCGCAACGGTAGCAGCGTGAGGCTTCTTTGCGAGCCGTGTCCGCATCGTAGGTCGCCTCGATTTCGGGAAAATCGACGGGATTGTCGCCGACGCCTAAAAATTCAGGCTGATGCGGTGCGAACTTCTCCCAGTGGATGTCTGGCGCAACCACGACCCGACGGGTGCGATACGGCGTGCGATACGGAAGTGGATTCTCGTGTCCTTCGAGGAATGCCTTGATGTAATAAGCTGCGCGTTGTCCGTGGTTCATGGCTACGACGATGGTGGAGCCGCCAAAGGCACCGTCGCCGGCCGCGAAAACCTTCGGATCGGCGGTGCGCATGCTGTCGAACTCGGTTTGCACCCGATCGCTGAGCATCAGTCCGTGTGCGTCGAGTTCCGCGCACTCGGCCTGCTGACCAACGGCGGCGATAAGCATACCGGCTGAAATTGAATGTTCGGATCCGGCAACCGCTACCGGAAGTGGCCGGCCGTCGTCATCGACTTCGCTACCGTCCGCCGTGCGCATGCAGTCAATGCTGATCCCTTCAGCACTGCCGCGCAGGCCGGTCTGCAAAGTGTTGTAGCAAAATTCAATGCCTTCGACGATGGCGCCTTCGAGTTCGATTTTGCGCGCGGTAATCGCATCCGCGCCCCGCCGGTAGAGAACTTTGACATGCTTGCATCCGGGTAGGCGCTTGGCGACCCGGCAGGCATCCATGGCGACATCACCACCACCGACAACGACTACCGTTTCGGGTAATTCGGGACGCTCGCCGCCGTTGATGCGACGCAGGAAGCTGACGCCGTCGATCACGCGCGCGTCGTCTTCGCCCGGGATCTGCATGCGCTTACCCCACCATGCGCCGATGGTCAGCAGCACCGCGTCGTGTTTTTGCTTCAGTTCGTCCAGCGTTATGTCCGTTCCCAGTGCCGTGTTCAGATGGACTTCGAGTCCGGGGCAGCGCCGGGTTAGGCGATCGATATCTTCCTGAATGACGTGTGCTGGGCAGCGAAAGGCGGGAATACCCCAAATCATCAAGCCGCCGAGTCGATCCGACATTTCGTACACGTGCACCCGATAGCCGGCCTCGCACAGCGCTTGCGCGGCGGTAAGACCGGCCGGACCGGCGCCCACGATGCCGATAGATTTTTCCTTTGTGACCGCGACCGGCGGCGGGTCGTAGTCATGTCCGACTTTATCCATGACGAAGCGCTTCAAATTACGGATCATCAACGGGCCGTCGCTGTCGACGCGCCGGCAAGCCGGTTCGCATGGCGCATCGCAAACCCGTCCGCAAATCGAACTGAACGGATTAGTCGCGGTAATGGCTTCGAATGCTTCCCGGTACTTGCCTTCCCAGATATAGGCGATATACGAGGGTGCATCGGTGCCAATCGGGCAGGCCTGCTGGCAGGGAGCCGGGATAAAATGCGGTTCGCGAGCGTCGTCGCGAAACTCGGTCGGCGCTTTCGGAAAGTCTATGCGTGTGAGGTTGTAAACCTGATCAGCCATGGCCTTGCCCCGTCAGCCCGTGTGTTGCAACGCGACGCTGCTGTCGCGGTAACCGGGTTCGTAGGGCAGACCGGTCATAGCGGCGGCGTCAGGTGTCAATGCCACCAGATCGTCGCGCGACAATTGCGCAACGCCGCTGTGGCCGAGGGCGTTGGTGAGCGAGGCAATTTGCCAACGCACCGTTTCAAGAAACCGATGGATGTTCCAGGCTTCCACATCGGGTTGATAGCGGCTCTCGTGGGCGGGGTCCTGAGTCGCGATACCTGTGACGCATTGGCCGACATGACACTGCATACAGGCGATGCAGCCGCCGGCAATAATAACGGCAGTGCCCATAGCAGCGGCGTCGGCGCCCAGACACAGCGCTTTAACCGCGTCGACACCGTCGCGAATGCCGCCCATTAACACCAGCTGTATATCCTGGCGGCGGCCAATCTCGGCGAGCGCCTCTTCAGCTTCAACGATCGCGGCGAGCGTCGGAATACCAACGTATTCCAGTACTTCGGCGCTGCCCGCGCCGGTCGAACCCTGCATGCCATCGAGTTCGACGAAATCAAAGCCATCCTTGACCGCGATCTTGATGTCGTCGCGCACGCGTCCGGCACCGAGCTTGACGCTGATCGGCAGCTCGTAGCCGGTCGCCTCGCGCAACTCTTCTACTTTGATGACAAGGTCGTCGGCGCCGAGGATGTCGGGATGGCGCGAGGGCGAACGCAAATCGATACCTTCGGGAATGCCGCGTATGCGGGCCAGTTCCTTGGTGACTTTCTTGGCCATTAGCTGGCCGCCGAATCCGGGTTTGGCGCCCTGCGAGATGTAAATTTCCAAACCGTTGGCGCGCTTGATGTCATGGATATTCCAGCCCAGGCGCCCGCCGAGCATTTGGAAGATGAGTTGCTCAGCGGCATCGCGTTGGGCGTCACTCATACCACCTTCGCCGGTATTCTCGGCGATCCCCGACAGGCTCGATGCCATGCCGATGGCACGCTTCGTCGATGCGCTTAGCGCGCCATAACTCATCGGCGCGATCATTAGCGGCATACTCAGTTCAAGCGCCGTTGCGCCGTTCAAACCGCCAATCGAGGCGCGCATATCGACTTTGGATATAACATCCACTGCTGTATCAATGGTGGCTGGATTGGTGCGGAAGGCAAGATCGGAAAGGTGTGGCAATTCGCGGGCGCCGCCATAACCACGGATCCGGTAGCGGCCGATTCGCGATTTGATATGGATGTCTTCCTGGATCTTTGGATTCCAGTATTCGGAATCGCCGGAGAATGCAAAAAAGGGCAGACTGCGGACCGGTTCCTCGCTGGTTGCGTAGCGCAACTTGGTGCCGGCGTTGACGATTTTTTGAAAACTCCCGTGGAAACTAATCTCGTAACAATCCAGAAACGCGCGGATATCATCTAGCTCGCTGGCGGCGATATCGATCAACATGGCGTCCGAGCCCAGATCCTGGACATTGCCGCCAACAAATATCTCGCCGGCAGTCATATCCTCGCCAACGCGTTCACCCGAGTCGCCGAGGATGATGATGCGCCCGCCGTACATCATGTATCCCGCCATGAAGTTGGCGTTACCGGCGCAGCAAATGGTACCGGCCTTCATGACCTGGCCGGCGCGCGAGCCGACGTTGCCGTGGACGACTATGTCAGCGCCGCGGATGGCGACGCCCGCGATCGCGCCTGCATTGCCTTTGACGATGACCGAGCCGCGATAAATGTTGTCGCCCAATCCCCAACCGACGTTGTTGTCGACAATGAAACGCCCGCCGTCGCTCAGGCCCGCACAGAAGTAGCCGGCGGAACCTTGAATGTGGACATCGATCTCAGCGGTTAAACCCACACCAATGTGGTGCCGCGCATCCGGGTTTTGGATGACGACAGACTCGCCGGCGGCGCCAAAATCGCGCAGGCGCTGGTTCGCCTGCGTTACGGAGATCTGCGACAGATCTAGCGTTGCCATGTACTGTAGGTGCCCGGTGGCGGCTCTCTGGTGTTTAACGCCTGGCCGGGAAACAGCCGGTTAAGCGACACTTCCTCGGAGGCGATTGCGACCAGATCATCGGTCTCGTACATGATCATCGGTTTGGCCGCGAGCCGGTCTTTGGCGTAGCCGATTTCATCCTTGGTTGATACCAGAAACGAGAACGTACCGTCCATGTCGTCGATGGAATCCCGTAAAGCGTCGCGCAAGGGAATTTCGTGGTCGAGCTTATCGGCCAGATAGACGGCGATGAGTTCACTGTCGTTGTCGGTGCGAAATTCATAGGCCCGCTGTTCAAGTCGCCGTCGCATTTTCCAATAATTTGTGATTTGACCGTTGTGGACGATGGCGACGTCAGCAAACCCGGTTGCCCAGAATGGGTGTGCGGCTTCCGGTTTGACGTCCGACTCGGTGGCAAGGCGTACATGACCGATACCGTGGGTGCCGCGAAACTTCTTGACGTCGTAACGCGCGTCAACATCCTGCGCTGAGCCGACATCTTTGATGATATCCAGACTCGTGCCCAGCGAAATCAATTTTGCGGCATGCTCCATCGCGTAAGCGAATTTTTGCAGGTCGCCGTTGAACTTGACGACCACACGATAGCTGCTGCCGACAAGCTCGTCTTCCACGAGTGTGGCGCTTTGGTTGCTCAGTGCCTGCTTGATCGTTGCGACGGTGGTAGCGCTCTGCGCACCTTCATCGACGAAGAACCGCAGACGCAGCTGTTGCGGTGCTTCATCCATGTATAACGCAAAGCCGGTGGAATCCGGCCCGCGGTGCTGGCAGCCGTCGAGCATGTCAACGAGCGCCTGACCGGTAGTGATATTGGCGTACTCACCGTGTTTAAACAGTATCCCTGCAATACCGCACATCGTCTGCGACCTCGCGACACCGGTGGATTGCCGGCGTGTTTCGCATCTGGTGAAAATATGGTGGCCCTATATTATAGGACTGGAGATTCAGTTCTAACCCCCATCTGCAATGTAAGCGTGATAAATAACTACAGGTCCCAACTATGAAACTCCCGCACGAACGCTTTGACTTCTCAGCTATGCCCGACCGCGAGCGCTGGAAATTACCCAACGATGCCCGGGTAGCAGTATACGTGGTGGTCAACGTCGAGGAGTGGGACATCGAGAAACCCGTCGCTCGCGAATATGTGACCGCGCCAGCCGGAGTGGTGACGGTCCCCAACGTGCCCAATTGGGCATGGCACGAGTACGGCATGCGGGTCGGGATCTGGCGAATTCTCGATGCCCTGGGTGAGCGTGAAGTGCGGGCGACGGTGCCTATCAACGGACGCGTCTGCGAGGGCGCCGGCGAACCGGTGGCGCGCGCCATGCACGCAGCTGATTGGGAATTCATGGGCCACGGTTACGCGCAGGCGCCCATGCACATTGTCGATGATCAACGAGCGGTGATCCGCAAGACCTTCGACGTGCTCAAAGAATATACCGGCAAAGCGCCAAAAGGCTGGCTCGGTCCCGGCCTGCAGGAAACCATCGATACGGTCGATTATCTGACCGAGATTGGATTTAAATATGTCTGCGACTGGCCGCTGGACGAGCATCCGTTCGAGATGAAGACGGCAGGCGGCCCGTTAGTCGTAATGCCGTATTCCTTCGAACTGAGCGATCTGCCGATGATGGTCGTGCACCACCACCAGTCACAGGTCTGGCTGGACCGCGTTAAAGCGCAATTTGATTGCCTTTATAAGGAAGGCGCCGACCAGCCCCGCGTCATGTCTATGAGCGTGCATCCGTACATCATGGGCGTACCGCATCGCATCGGCCACTTCGAAGCCGCGTTGGACCACATCCGCTCACATGACGACGTCTGGTTTGCGACGGGTGAGGAGATCTACGAGTGGTATCTGGAAAATCGTTGAATCGAAATTTCCACGTTAACTATGTTTCTTCGGATCGAAGTCACGGCCGTCGGGTGACCAGCCGTGGGTGCGAGCCCATTCGCCGCGTTTTTGGATGCCGCGCATGCGTTTGCTCACGAGCATGCGCCAGCGAACGATGATGTAGTCCGGGCGGAACAGATGTTCTTTGTGCCAGTAGTCTTCGTATTGGTAGGCATGATGGATCTGTTCGCGACCATAGGCATCGAAGTTGTTGAAGCCCCATTCCATGCCGTCGCCTACCGGCTCGGTTTGACCGGCGGGGCCGCGCCACACCATCGGGCCTGCGATGTCTTCGCATAACTTATGAAATTCGGCTTCTTCCTCGTCGGATTGCACTTCCTTGGCACAGCAAATCATGTAGGAGTGATGATCTTCGTCAATCGGGGTGTACCACTCGAAATGCATCATCCCCGGTAGCGGGAAAGGTTCGACCTCCAGCCCGCAGGGCATCCACAATCCAACCTCGAACTCCGCCGGTTCATTCGGCGGATTATCCGGATCGACATTGGCGCCGGCAATCGTGATGCCCTCAATCTCCGAGGTCCAAATGTTGAGATCGTCGAGTTTGATGATGCCGCAGGTGGCGTCGTCCTCATCAATGATCGTGACCGCTTCCTTGGTACTTGGATAAGTGGACAGGGCCAGCTGTATGTGGGGTGCCGCCTTGAACATGCCGGCGTTGCGGTGCCCGTAGATGTGAGCCGCATCGAAACCGTTCTCGGCGGCGATCCGCCAATTGGCGCGCGATTTGTTACGCGCCACCGGATGCAGCGCCAGTTTGCCTTTGCCCTTTTTGAATTTTGGTTGCAGATCGTTTTCCAGCGGTGGTGGTGTTTCCATGTCTCCGATAAACACGAACACGACGCCGTTGAATTCTTCCACCGGATAAGTCTTGTGCTTGAGCCGGCCGATATGAACGCTGTCGGGCTCGGTGATGATCTGCACCAGGGTGCCGTCGCGCACATCAAAGGTGAAGCCGTGAAACCAGCAGGTGACGGTGTTTTCGGTGTAACACTCTGGACGCGCGGAAAAGGCGGCGCCTCTATGCGGGCAGCGGTCGGCGAGTGCGTAAACCTTTTCTTTGACCCGCTTGAAGAACAGTCGTTCGCCAAGGATCATTTCGCCGCGGCACTCGCCGTCCGTGAGTTCGCTGCCGAAGAAAGCGGCGTACCAGTGATTGCGTAGTCCCAGTTCCGCTTCGAGATAGGCCTGATAGGGTTTACGTCGCTCAACCTTCTCGACGATTTGTTCGGTATCCTGCTCGTGTTCGACGATATGTTCCGCTGAGTCTGTATTCATTAGCGTTCGAGCCTTATGTTTGTTCGTTTAAGCGTCTACAAAATGACGTTGCACACGGCGCTGTCATCGCCGGCGTCATCATCGGCCAGGACGAGGTTGATGATGAAATCAGCCAGCGCGTCGGGACCGCCTACGGTCGTGATGCGTGCAATAGTAAGCCATGAAATCGGACGAATCGTAATACGGGCGAGGATCCGTGCAGTAATTCGACGCATCCGGCGCGGGCGTAATGCCTCGGTTTACGAGGTCATCGACAACGCGTTCAACTTCCGTGGGCGCATTCCACGCGGACTTGTAAATCACGTTGCCGTCGGTGTTGATGATGTAGACGGAGTTGGGCTCGGGTCCCAGCACTTGGTGTAACTCGCCGGCAACGTCATCGACCCAGATGCTGCGTTTCAGTCCTTTGCCCTGTAGCAGCTTTGCGGTTTCGAGTTTGTCCTCGAGTTGTGCGTGCGGGCTACGCAGCCATCCCGGATGTGCTTCGCGCACGTAAAGCAGTCCGACGCGGGCTTGCACGGCGGTACCGCCGTCGTATTTGTTGTAAATGTCCTCCATCGACGGCCCGTTGCCATGAAAAATGGGGCAACTCACGCTGCCGAACTCCAACACCAGGGGTTTGTCGCTCCACAGCGTTGCGATATTGACGCGGCTGCCGCTTAGATCGTAGACGTCGAAATGGTCGGGAAACGGCTCACCGGGATTGGGGCCTTGGGGATCGGCGGAATCCGGGCCGACCTGGCGGTAACTGCTGTAGTTGTAACCATCGAAGCCGTCAGCGGGCGGCAGCAGCGTTACCCGAATGATCGGAAGCGCGAGTGTGACCACGAATGCGAGCGTCAACCAGCGAAACGCCCGCCGCGGCCGCTTGGCAGGCACGGCCTGATCCGGGGCAGATGCGTGTTCGAATGCAGATGTCTCTAGTGGCACGCTCACTGCTCTCCAATCCCTTAGATGGCTAGATGGTAGCCCGGAATGGGCGCCGGATCGACGGTTCGCCGATGTAATGCCCACTCCAGCGGATGTTTTATTTTGTTGCTAACTGACATAGATCATAATAGTCGCCTATCACGACATCCCATGGATCGCGCCACCAGGAGGTTTGCACGCAATGACAGGTGAGACACAGCAAGTTCCGTTAACGGAACAACAACGTAATGGGTACGACGCAGCGCGCGGCAAAATCAGCCAGGAGCGCCTCACGCAGATCATCGTCGATCTCACCAACATCCACAGCCCCACAGGCGCGGAGCGTAACGCCAGCCAGTTCATGGTCGATTATTTAAACAGCGTCGGCATAGATGCGCATTACCAGGCCGTCAACGAAACCTCCGGCAATTGTGTCGGACGAGTCAAAGGCAGCGGCGACGGTCCAACCTTATTGTTATACGCGCCGATTGATACCCACCTGGACGCCGATCCCTCTATTGACCTGCCGTGGGCTGGCAAAACACTGCGCGACGATATGCTGCCGGAGGCGTACGTAAAGGATGACACGGTATTTGGTCTCGGCGCCTCCAACCCGAAATCGATGTTTTGCACCCTGGTCGAAGCGTTGACCAGCGTGGTCGAAGCAGGTGTCGAGTTGCGTGGCGACGTGGTCATTGCCTCGTGCGGCGGCGGCATGCCGTGGGTAGTACCGGAGCGCGGCGCCGTCGGCGTCAGCAGCGGTGTCATGCATTTGCTCTCGCACGGTGTCGCGCCTGATTTCGGCATTATTTTCAAGCCTAATGACGAAGTCTATTGGGAGCACCCCGGCATGTGTTGGTTCAAGGTAACGACATGGGGGACCATGGGCTACGCCGGTATTCCACGCGGCGTGCCGGGTTTCAGAAGTTCGATTGTTCCGGCTGCCAAGGTGATCCTCGATCTGGAACAGTGGCTTATCGACTACCCGGATAAACACATCTCCGAGCAGGTTCGCCCGGAAGGCTGGATTTCCGCGGTGCAATCGGGTTGGCCCGAGAAGCCGGCGTTTCCGTCGGCCGCTACTGAAATTTATCTCGATGTGCGCACCAACCCGCAGCAAAGCAACGCCGACATCGAAGCGGAATTCGATGCGATCATGCGCGAAATAGTCGCGCGCCACGATGACGTCGACGCGGAATGGGAAATGTATGTGTCCTGCCAGGCCTCGAGGACCGACTCCGATCACTGGATTGTGCAATCGTGCCTGCGCAGTTGGGAGGAGCGTCACGGTAAGCCTTATCCAGGGGCGCCACTTGCCAGTGGTCAAACCGATGCAGCCACCATTAACCAGATGGGGATCCCGCTGGCGCGGTTGGGTTATCCCTATATGCCGATGGAGACCACACCGGAAGAGTTCCTGGAGGGTCTGGGCGGTATGGGTGTCTCATATGTCCCTGATTTATTGGGACCCTGCGCCTCAGTGATCTACTCGATCATCGATTCGTGCACGCGAACGCGTGCCGAAACCGGTCTATAGCCACGCTCTAGTGATAGCCAAACATTGTAGGTCAGCGTACAATTATGCCGGCAAAGTGTTGATAGTCTTCAGTTTAATTGGGGGGAGAAAAAGGATGAATATAGTTCACGCGCAGGGTTACCGGGCTCGCAGATTTTCAAGTCTGGCTTTAGCAGCTCTCGTCGCGACGATGCCCGGGATCGCCGTTGCACAATTGCTGGAAGAGGTCGTGGTCACCGCGCAAAAGCGCGAGCAGTCCATCCAGGATGTCGGTATCGCCATCACCGCGTTCACCGGTGAGCAAATGGATCAGCTCGGGTTCGAAAGCAGCACCGACATTGCCGATCTGACGGCCGGGGTGTTCACGGCGGGTAATCTGGGCGGCCAGACCCAATTATTCACTATTCGCGGCGTGGTGCAGAACGACTTTCTCGATGTCACCGAATCGCCTGTGGCGGTGTACATTGATGAAGGCTATATCCCCATGATCCAAGGGCAGTTGTTCGCCTCCTTCGACACCGCTCGCGTCGAGGTGCTCAAAGGCCCCCAGGGAACACTGTTCGGCCGCAATGCCACCGGCGGTCTGGTGCATTTCATTTCCCGCAAACCGACGCGCGAGTTCGAAGCGTTCGGTGATATCACCTACGGGTCCTACGATCAGGTCCGTTTCGAAGGTGCGGTCAGTGGACCGTTGAGCGACACGATATCCGGGCGGGTTTCGGGCTTGTACACGCGCCATGACGCGATCTTCAACAACAAATATCCACTTGGCGATCCGGGAGCGACAATCTACCCATTTGGTGGGACCGGACCCAGTCGCGCTGAGCCCGACGATGCATGGACCGACGACACCTGGGCGGTACGTGGTCAACTCCTGTTTGAACCGAACGAAGACGTTTCGTTTCTGGTGAGCGGATTCGCGGGAGGCACGGAGGCCAGTGCCGGACCGACGCAATCGTTTGCCTCCGTCTCGGTGCTCGATGCGCAAGGACGCTTCGTCAATAGCGTCTTGTCGCCCCCCGACAATGTTTGCGAGGCCATCTCCGCCGAAACGGGCGGCTGCTTCGCGCCCGGCGTGGTGGGCGTTGACGGGGAACTCGAACCGTTTCCGCTGGCGATCGATATCGCGCCATTCATCGGTTTGCCGCCGGCGGGGCTGGAGGACGGTCTGCGACCGGTTCCAGGCGGGGATTTTTTCGGCTATATCGATCCGGATGGTGACGGCTGGGATACCTCTCATGACATCTCCAAAGACGATGTGAACCAGTTTGAGACTTACGGCGCGACGGCGAAGCTGACTTGGGATATGGACAAATTCACGCTCACGACGGTGAGCAATTTCATGACCTTCGATAAACTGGTATTCGTCGATACCGACGGCGCCCCGGTGAACCAGGGGATCTTTGCATCGGATGCTGAATCGGATACGTTTTCCCAGGAGATCCGCTTGAGCGGCGAGGAGGAGCGCTTTCGCTGGGTCGCTGGCTTCTATTACTTGTGGATTGACAACAAGGCCATCTCGGGTCTTGCTTTGCCGATCAATTCGCCGTTGTACGGGCTCGGCAATCTTCCCAACGGCGAGGTCATACCGGGTGTCTATACGCCGTTTTTGGGTAGCGAGGCGAACAACGAGGTCACCCTCGTGACCAATTCGTTTTCCCTGTTCGGCCAACTCGATTATGACTTGACGGATAAGCTCACGTTTATCGCCGGCTTGCGTACGGTTATCGAAGACCAAGACTACACGCGCAGCATCGTCGCGTATTTCAATACTGATGACTATCTCGTGGAGACCGAGGCGCGGGCCGTCGGCGCCGGTTTCGATTTCAACGGCACCTTGCGTGCGCCGTTCGAAGACAGTCGCAGCAGCACCTTGTGGACCGGCAAGTTGCAGTTCGACTATCGCCCGAACGACGACTGGTTGCTCTATGCCGGCATTAACCGCGGTGTGAAAGCCGGTAGCTATAACGCCAAAGTTGCTGACGGTACGCCGTTCCTGCCCGATGCCGAGATCCCGTACGGACGAGGAAGTTCTGACATCGTACGAAATCGGATTCAAATCAACGCTGTTTAATGGCAGCACGCGCCTCAACGGCTCCTTCTATTTCTATGACTATAACGACTATCAGGTTTTCGTGTTCGTCCGCTCGTCGGGCTTCATCGTCAATAACGACGCGAAGACCAAAGGCATCGAATTTGATCTGCAGACGAGTCCACTGGACGGCCTGGACTTCATTTTCAGCGCAGCATTTCAGGACGCCGAGGTCACTAACCTCGAGGTTGCGCCCAGCATCTTTCGGGATGTATCGCCAACGTTCTCACCGTCAGTGCAGTTGGCCGGCGTCGCGCGCTATGAGTTCCCGGAACGGCTTTTCAACGGCACGCTGGCAGTGCAAATGGATGCCAATTACAACTCGAGCTTCTACGGCAACATCCGTAACTTCGATTCGCAAAAAACGCCGGCTTATGTTGTCGGCAATGCGCGCGTTAACTGGACAAGTAATGACGAACACTGGGACGGAACGGTGTTCATCAACAACCTCGCCGACAATCACGTTCGCAAGATTGGCTTCGATGTCTCGAATTTGTGCGGTTGCACGTCGTTTTCGTACGACAAGCCGCGCTGGCTAGGTGTGTCGTTGCGCTACAACTACTGAGTTCCATCGTTAGCCCAGTTTCGTTAGCCGCCACGGATGGCGGTAGCGCTGCGTTCCCCCTGACCGCAGCGATCGTCTAAGATGCCGCAAAAGCACAATGCCGGGGCACTCTCTGGAGCGTATCCGTTATGACCGAGACCACGAACCAACCACCGTTTTTGACCGACGCCGAAATCGCAGCGATACGCGCGCCAGGCGATATCCCGACCATGCTGCCGCCGCGCTGTTATTACTCCGAGGAGATTTATCACTACGAGGTTGAGAAGATCTTTCGACGCAATTGGTTGGTCGTCGGACGCTGGGATCAAGTGGAAAATTCCGGTGACTATTTCACGCTCAAGCTTTTCGGCGAACCTATCCTGGTGGTACGCGATCAGCAGGGCGACGTACACGCGTTAATCAATGTTTGCCAGCATCGCTGGACCCAGGTCGTTGAAGGCTCGGGTAACGCGCAACTTTTCAACCTGCCCTTACCATCGCTGGACCTATCACCTGGATGGGAGTCTTCGTGGCGTTTCGGGGAAATCGATCGATGGTTTCGATGAGGCCAATTGCCGCTTGCCGTCGTTACAGGTGGAAATATGGCAGGGCTTCATCTTTGTTAACTTTGACCCGGCAGCGAAGCCGTTGGCGCCGCAACTGGATCGAGTCTCCAAACTTTTGGATCGGCGCCGCTTGTCGGAATACCGCTTCGCCGGAAGCGCGGACTACGACGCGCCGTGGAATTGGAAATTTTCCATCGAGAACGGCGGCGAGGCCTACCACCATCTGGGCATTCATTACGATCGGATTAATCACATCGTGCCGGGTGATACCACGCACGTGGGCGACACCAGCGGTCCGTACTTCACGTATTACGCACCTGGAGCGCCGGGATCCGAGCACGAGCACCTGGTGCTGGGAAGACCGCCGCACATGAACGATGATGATTACGACAACATATTGGAAACCGCGCGGCATTTATGTATCAGTGTTTCCAAGTCTGATCTTTTATTGCCGTTGGGAGCATTCGGGCTACATATTGTTCCAGCACGATTCGGCCGCGCAGAATAAAGCACAGACAATCTTCACGCTTGCGCCGCATGTAGTGGAGCATCCTCGCTATGAGGAATTCAAGAAAATCGGTGTAGCCGAGATGCAGGCGATACAAGAAGAAGATTCAACGGTCTGCAGGTTGCTACAGCAAGCCGTGACATCGCGCTAATAGCAAAAGCGCGGTGCTGCATCCGCTGGAAAGTGGACAGCTCTCACATTTCCACAAATGGCTGGTAGCGCAATATCTGGCCGACTAATGTTTGAATAACGAGGAAACAAGCATGGCGATAGCTCGATTATCCAACGGCGATGTGCTCGGTGCTTATGCCGACATAAACGCGGCACTCGCGCCCACCGAAGTGGGTCGTTTTGCACTGTCCGATGAAGCAGCGCGGGGTGTCACCGAGCTGCCGATGCCATTAACTCAGGAAGGTGCGGACTATATACTCAGCCAGCTCGCGCCTGCACTTGACGAGCAGGCTCGTGCTGACGGTTTTGTTTACCGGCGCGTTGGTTGCCTGGTACCACCGGACAGCGAAGACGGGATGATGCAGTTTTCGTTGAAACCCGGCGGTGAGGGCGAACGTCCGGCGGCCGAGATGAAATCAGGCCAGACCCCGCATCGCGTCCACGTCAACGAAATGCATTTCACGTTTTCCGGCACCATTATGAAGGGCTTGCAGCTGGCGGATGGGCGCCAGGGCGTCGTCTACATAATCGCGGGGGAGTGGATCAAGCTGCACGACGTTACCCTCAACTGGGTGGTCTATCCGAGCGGCCAGGCGGTTAACGCCGTGAGTTATTACGACAGCGAGCCACATACCGAGGACCTGCGCTATAACATGACGATGGAGCCGGATCACGAGATCCTGGCAACAATGACGTTTTAGCGGCAAGCAAGGTGAGCTGATGGCGAATGACAAAACAATCGTGGTTTCCGGTGCGACCGGCCAACAGGGCAATGCGGTTGTGCACATGCTGCTGGCCGATGGCTGGCAGGTTAAAGCACTAACCCGAAACCCCGCGGGTACGGTTGCGCAAGCGCTGACGGCCGCGGGCGCTGAGCTGGCCAAAGGCGATCTTTTCGATCGCGCATCGCTGGATCCAATATTGGACGGGGTTTATGGCGTATTCAGTGCGCAGCAGTTCTGGGAGCACGGTGCCGATGGTGAGGTCAAGCAGGGCAAGATCCTGGCCGACGCGGCTCTGGCCGCTGGCGTAGAACATTTTGTCTATTCGAGCGCGGCAGGCGCGGACCGCGACAGCCGCACTCACCATTTCGATAGCAAGTGGGAGATTGAGCAGTACGTTTGGGATCTCGGTATAAACGCGACGGTGTTGCGCCCCAGCGGTTTTATGGAGAATTTTTATTTTCCGGGTTGGCTCGATGGCATCCGCAACGGAACGCTGGCGATACCGATGCCGCCCGAGAATCCCTGTCAATACATCGCAGCAGATGACATTGGCGCGTTTGTGGCGATTACGTTCGGCCGGCCGGATGAATTCATAGGAAAAGGGATCGATATATCGGGCGATGAACTCACCGGGCCGCAGGCGGCGGCGGCCTTGTCGCGTGCCATTGGCAAACCTATCGATTATTTCGCCATCCCGATAACGGACGAGTTCCGTCAGGAGAACGCGGATCTCGCCATCATGTACGACTGGATTAATGACGTTGGATTCGATGCAGACATCGCCGCATGCCGGGCGCTACATCCGCAAGTCATGACGCTGGAAACCTGGGCGCGGAAAACACGCATTGGACAAGACGGCGCTGACATCCCGCCAAGTTCCATGACAACATTGCGCGTGCAGGACATCAACGTGTAAACAGGGGCGTCGTCTGCCGCGCTCAACAGGGAACGAGGAGCCTATGTTTATTCGCAACACCTGGTATATCGCGGCGCATTCCGCCAGCGTCACGCAACAACCACTTGCGCGGCGCATCCTGGGGGAAGCCATTGTGTTGTTTCGCACCGCGGCCGGCAACGCCGTCGCGCTGGACGATTGCTGCCCACACCGATTGCTACCCCTGTCCCGAGGTGTCGTTGACGCAGAGGCAATTGTTTGCGGTTACCATGGTTCCGCCTACAACGCCTCCGGTGCCTGTATTCGGGTTCCCGGACAGGAAGTAATCCCCTCTACAGCGCGAGTGAAGAGTTATCCCGTAGCCGATCGCTATGGGGTGGTGTGGATCTGGATGGGCGACCCGGCGAGTGCCGATGAAGATTCGATCCCGCAGATGTTTCAAATACTGGATGACCCTGAGTATCAGTTCACGGATGGCGAAATCCTCGCTTTCAAGGCCCACTATCAGTTGTTGACCGATAATCTGATGGACGCCAGTCACGCCGAGTTCGTGCACCCGACGACCTTAGGCTCAGGCGGTTTGCAGGTCACGCGTCGTGAGGCACAAACGCAAAGCGAGGATAGCTTTGAATTTGACGTCGGCGCAGATGAAATCGGTTACAAGATAAGGTTACACAGCACCGCCAGCGGGCGCTGTTTCCACAAAGGAATGGCCATCAAGCTCGGGGTCGAGAGCTATGATGAATTATTGGACTGGCGTATGGATGTTCTGTGGAAGCCGCCGGCCTATTTCCGTTTTCATCCAATCATCATGCCGGTCGGTGCTGCCCCGGAGGATGGGGTAGCGTATATGACCTTGACTGGACTGACGCCGGAATCCGATACATCGACACATTACTTCTGGAAAGTTGTGCAGCAACGACGATTTGGCGAGCAACTCTGCGAATATTGGCATAACACCATGTTCGAGGCGCACTCCGAGGACATCGAAGTGCTAGAGTTACAGCAAGCCAAGATCGGAAATCGTGAGTTGCATGACTGCAATATCACGAGTTTCCAGGGCGACCAATTGGGCCTGCAGTTGAGAAAGATCGTCCAGCAGATCGTACAGCGGGAGTGAGGAGAACCTAATGACGTGGTGGGGATGGGTCATCATTGGTGCTATGCTGCTAGGCGCGGAACTGGGGTTCATAGACACCGGGTTCTACCTCGTGTTCATCGGCCTGTCGGGGATCGTCGTGGGCCTGGTCGGGCTGGGTGGACTATCGTTACCGGCATGGGGACAGTGGTTACTGTTTGCTGGACTTTCACTGACCTCCATGATCCTTTTCCGCGGCAAGGTTTACCGACTGCTGCGTCCTGATGGGCCCGGTTTCGAAAACGCGGCCACGGGAGAAAATCTGCGGATCCCCGAGCGAATAGAACCGGGCGAGACCTGCCGTGTGAATTACCGCGGCACATCCTGGACAGCTCGCAACGAGGGTAGTGAGCCCATCGCTGCCGGAGAGACGGCCCGCATCGAGCGCGTTGAGAGTTTGCTGCTATTGGTATATAAAGCCGATTAAGTCGGCGCAAAGGAGTTAGCCATGAGTTCTAGTTTTTCGTTCTGGGTGGCGGTAACCATTGCCATTGTCGTTGTGATCATCCTGGCGAAGACCGCCGTTGTCGTCCCGCAGCAAAGCGCCTATATCGTTGAGAGTCTGGGTAAGTTCAGCCGTACGCTGCTGGCCGGTTTTCACATACTCATCCCTTTCATCGAAAGGTCCGCGTATCGACACAGCCTGAAGGAGAGGGCGAACGATATCCACGAGCAGATCTGCATTACCAGAGATAACGTGCAGGTTGGCGTCGACGGCGTACTTTACATGCAGGTGATGGATCCGGAGCGAGCGTCCTACGGCATCACCGACTATGCGTTTGCCATTGCGCAGCTTGCGCAGACGACGCTGCGTAGCGAGATCGGCAAAATCGATCTCGACCGTACCTTCGAAGAGCGATCGATGATCAACGCCAACGTCGTCGCGGAGCTGGACAAAGCCTCGGACGCGTGGGGCGTGAAGGTGCTCAGATACGAGATAAAGAACATCAACCCACCGGCTGATGTCCTTAGCGCAATGGAAAAGCAGATGCGCGCCGAGCGAGAAAAACGCGCCGTTATTCTTAACTCCGAAGGCGAACGCGACGCCAAGATCAACGAAGCCGAAGGTGAGAAGCAACGTGTCATCAAGGAATCCGAAGCGGCCAAGCAGCAGCAAATCAACGAGGCCGAAGGCGAGGCGCAAGCGATACTGGCGGTAGCCACTGCGACCGCCGAGGGTCTGCGCCGAGTTTCCGAAGTCGTGACAGCCACCGGTGGATTCGAGGCGATGCAACTGCGCATAGCCGAAGACTACATAAAGCAGTTCGGCAGCCTGGCGAAGGAGGCCAATACCTTGGTGATCCCCGCTAATCTGTCGGATATCGCCTCTATGATTGCACTGGCGACCAACATCGTGAAGAAACCGGCGGCTTAATAGCCTTCGAATTCCTCCATTTCCGCGATGGTCCACTCTATGTCACAGTTCGTATAATTCGCCTGATCATCATTTAGCGGCGCTGCGTCGGGCGATTCTAGCCAGCGCAGGAAATCGGCTAAATCCGCTTCGGTCTGAATATAGATCGACACCGTACAGGGCGATATGAGCCCATCGCCTGCCGCTAGTGGTTTGACGTTTCGTTCAACATCGATGCGTTTGATGCGGACTTTACCTTCGAGTTGTTTCTTCGCAAGCGGCAGATGTCCGCTTACGTAGTAGTCTTGGTCGAAGTGGTAGTTTTCCTTGGCCAGATAAACGGCACGTATTTTGTACATATTGAAGCTCCTGTGAATCAGTAAAGTTACAGATTAATATGCATTCCCCCCCCCCCCCTTAGCTACGACGCCGGCAAAGCATTTGCGATGACGCTACTGAATCAAATCGTCGTACGGGGGAAAGCGTTCCAATGGCTGGCGCTGATGCTCACGCTGGCGGTTTTTTACCTACTTAATTTGAGTTTGACTTTCTTCGATGAGTCGCGCCAAAGCGTGCTCGGTTGGAGCTGCTTTGTCATTCTGCTGTTGATGTTCAAGCTGGGCTGGGTGAAAAGACCGCCCTGGCGTTTCGTGTTTATTATACTGTCGGCTTTTCTGGCAATTCGCTATTTGATCTGGCGTACAACCGTCAGTCTGGTGTACACCGGCGCCTGGGATTTTGCCGCCATGACGGCGCTGTATCTGGCCGAGGTCTACTCGATAGTTATCCACTTATTAGGCATGTTTGTGAACCTGTGGCCGATGCGCAACCGGCCAGCGTTAATGCCCAGCGATCTCGCTCTATATCCCTCAGTCGACGTGTTTATTCCGACTTACGATGAAACAGTTGATATTGTCCGAGTTACGGCCATCGCGGCTACGCAGCTTGACTACCCTGCAGAAAAACTTCGCATATATATCTGCGATGACGGCGGTACGCTTAATAAACGCGTTAATCCTGATTCGAGCGAGCTGGCGTGGCAGCGTCATTATCACTTGCGCCGACTCGCCCGAGACCTGGATATACATTACTTGACGCGCGAATCCAACAGCTCAGCCAAAACCGGGAACCTTAATCACGCCTTAAGCCAATCATCCGGAGACCTAATCCTCGTTCTGGATTGCGACCATGTGCCGACCAGCGATTTCCTCAGTCGTACGGTTGAGTACTTCTTAGCCGATCCCAAGCTCTACCTCGTACAAACACCGCATTTTTTCATCAATCCGTCGCCGGTTGAAGCGAACCTGGTCCAGGTCGGACATCCAAATGCAGAAAGCGATCTGTTTTATCGTGAAATCCACCGCTCGCTGGATTTTTGGAACGCCAGCTATTTTTGCGGCTCGGCGGCGGTACTCAGGAGAGCGCACCTGGAGAAAGTCGGAGGTCTCAGTGGCAAATCAATAACAGAGGATGCCGAAACCGCCTTGAAGTTACACAGTGCGGGCTTCAACAGTACCTACATAGACAGGCCAATGGTCTGCGGCCTTGCACCCGAGAACTACGATAGTTACGTATTGCAGCGAACGCGCTGGGCGCAGGGGATGACGCAAATGCTGGTCATGCAGAACCCTCTCACGACGCCCGGTCTGACCGTCCAGCAGCGTTTGTGCTATTTCAATTCTTGTTTTTCTGGTTGTTTGGTTTTGCCCGGATAATGTTTTACATCGCCCCTGCGCTGTTTCTCATATTCGGACTGAAGATTTACCACGTCTCTTTGGGGCAGATTATCGCGATCGCAGCGCCGTACGTTTTGTCGACCTTTTTCATCATTGATTATTTTTATGGGCGTACCAGGCAGCCGCTATTTTCAGAAATTTATGAAAGCATTCAGGCCATATTTTTGATACCCGCTGTCATATCAGTATTTCTAAATCCAACTAAGCCAGCTTTCAAGGTGACACCCAAAGGCCAGTTGCAGCAAAACGAGTCACTCAACGCACTGGCCACGGTCTTCGTAATCCTTATAATCATCTGCCTGCTTGCCTTGATGGCAGCCGTCCTGCGGTGGATTGAACTTCCTACCCAGCGGGACACAATTCTAGTTACGGGCATTTGGTGTTGTTACAACTTATTCCTCACTATCATTTCGTTGGGAGCATTTTGGGAGCGCCGTCAAGTTCGTAGTTCCTACAGGGTCAACGTGCAGGAACCGATTAACGTTTATTTTCCGCGGCTGAAACTTGGAATCGACTGCATGACTGCTGACATAGCACTGTACGGACTGGGGTTTTCGGCCAAACTTCCACACCGACCACTTGCCAAGGAACGCGTGTCCATTAAAGTTGCATTAAGCAACGGCGGCTCGCACACCTTTGACGCGCAGTTACAACGAATAAGAGCAACCGGGGAGGAATACATGTGTGGCGCAAAATTCCTGCTCGACGAGAAAAGTTTCCCCATAGCAGTCTCCTATGTATATGGAGATAGCGGGCGTTGGCAGAAACTGTGGATGGAAGAATCCACTAACCCTGGCACACTGCGAATGTTGACCAAGTTTTTCATGCTGGGGCTGAAAGGCGTGTTTGTCAGCGCCGTACTCGTTATTGGTAAACTTCGTTCCGTCGCGTATTTTGGATACCAATGGGCGGCGTCGTCGTGGAAAGCACGCACGGAGGCAGCGCGGTGAGGTTTGTTCTTTTGATGTTCTGCTTCGGTTTGTTCATTTGTGCCGAGGCAGCCACCGTGACGGTGTCCCTTGATGAACTTTCTCCGTTTTCCGCGCTCCACATGACCTGCGATAGCGATGAGCAGGGCGTCGATATTCCCATCCCTGACCGCTGGACGGTGACGCGCGTGACGGCTGACGTTCATTACACGGCGTCGCTTGCGCTGGTCAGCGACTCTTCACAAATCATATTTAAGATTAACAACACGCCTTTCGCGCTCACCAGGCTTGGTGGAAGTTCCCCCGATATGCGGGTAACGCTCAACGTCCCGGTCCACTATCTCCACAGTGGTTATAATTCGCTCACGTTCCGGGTGATTCACGCGACCGAAACCCTGGGCTGTGCCGCACCTTGCTCGCCGGATAAATTTACCAACGTAAATCTTGCCGATTCATCCCTGGCAATAGAGTACGAGGAAAAGCCGGTGCCGCTGGAGCTTTCGAGCATCGCCGGCTTTTTGTTTGATTCAAAAATCCTGCCGGAAGGTCGGGTCAATCTAATCACGGAAGATCAGTCGGCCGAATCTCTGACGCAAGCGGGAATTGTCGCCTCCGGTATTGCCCGGCGTTATGACTACCGCACGGTGATTTTTTCTGTTTCCAATCAACTACGGCCGGGGATGGATAATGTGATTATCGGCCGCAAAGATTTTGTCGGGCCACTGCTCAGCGCGCATGGGATGTCGCTGGGTAGTGCCAGCGGCGGTTATCTGAAGATTTTTCCCTTGCCTGCTGCTGGCGCTGAACCGGATCCGACACATGCGCTTGTCGCGGTTACCGGACTGCAACACGATCACGTCAAGCTTGCCGCTGAAACCTTCGCCAATTTGTCAGTAAATTTTCCGGGCACTCAGGAACTGGACTCGTTCGCTTTTCAAA
Organism: Gammaproteobacteria bacterium; assembly: GCA_965225625.1. Taxonomy (GTDB): domain Bacteria; phylum Pseudomonadota; class Gammaproteobacteria; order JADZEE01; family JADZEE01; genus CBDDBH01. The sequence goes on along the minus strand of CBDDBH010000003.1, from coordinate 9,001 downwards.
TTCCCGAGATCCCGATCTACGCCGGCCGCGAAGTACTTCAGGCAAGTAAGACTTATGACTTTAAAACCCTGAATTTTCCGACAACTACGTACAAGGGTATCAACCCGGTGGCCAAGACCATCACCTTTCGGCTGCCTGCCGATTTTCTCATCAAGCAGAACCTGGTCGCGAAAATGAATCTTAATTTTTCCTATGGTGCGGGAGCACGCGGTGATTCGGCGTTGAATATCGTCGTCAACGATACCGCGGTACGTGCTATCCGGCTTGGCGATCAAGAGGGCGGTTTCTTCAAAGATTACGCAGTCGATCTACCCACGTTTCTATTCAAGCCGGGACGCAACGTGATCGCCTTCGGTTTGGAACTACACCCGTCCGCTGAAACCTGTCCGTTGCTGCCTGGGAATTTGTTCCTGACGATGTTCGAGAATTCGACGCTGAGCTTTCCGGATATGCCACATTTCGTGGAAATGCCGAAACTGGAGTTGTTCATGTTGAACGGGTTCCCGTTTACGCGCTGGCCCGACGGTTACGAATCCGTCATTTACATACCCGAAACGGCACCGGAGGTGGTCGCGGCGGCGATGAATCTAATTGGCATGATCACGCAGAAAAACGGATTTCCTCTGATGGAGATGCGTATCGTGGTTAAGCCGCCCACCGGGTGGGCCGGAGATGTGCTGATCCTGGGTCGCCCGGCGCAACTGCCCGTTGAGATGCAGACCAGTTCACTGCTCGCGGCTAACGGCCGTTGGAATTTTCCTTATCCTATAGTGCGCGACTGGGCCGATTCCTACACTTTCGCCCATAGCACGCAGAGCGGCGGCTTGGGACCTCGTCAAGGGATGTTGTTAGAGTTTGAATCGCCCTACCAGGTTGGTCGTAGCATTTTGCTCATAGCGGCAGAAAATCCGCGCACCCTGTTTGATCTGAGCATCGCAATTATGGATCCGGAAATCCAAGGTCAGGTAAAAGGCGGAATTACCCTGGTCGACCTGGGCACTCACTACGACAAACCACGTGTGACCAGTATTCGCGCGGAACGTACCTATACCACCGGCAAGGGAAAGGATATCTCCTGGCTCGAGTCATTTCTTTATACCCACCCCGGTGCATTTTACGGCCTGCTTGCTGCACTTGTGCTGGCCTTGGCGTGGGCGCTCTATATTGTGCTGACGCGTTACCGCATGAGTAGAAAACTGGGACGAGATGCGGCAAAGGCGGGTTGATTAATCTGTATCCAATGAATGTTGCAAGGTGCGGGTCTCCGGTTGTTTGTTAACCGACTTCATTATGGGAGCCCATAAGGAGATGATGAGGACAATAATCAATGCGCTCACAATCACTACGGCTATTTTGAGCTTGGACGTGGGTGCGCGATCGGTTTCGCTCTGCGGTGCGGCAGATTTGTCGCGCTCGATCTCCTCGGAATTCCAGAATGCCCGGTAGGCATCGTGAGCATCTTTTTTACCTTTGAGGGTTATCGTTCGGTCAAACCGGCAATAGATTTCACTTTTGTCCGACAGGGCATTGTAGGCGTCTTCAGATAGCAGGATCTCGCCGGCGTTAGCTGAGGATTCGAAGCGAGAAGCGGTGTTGATCGTGTCACCGAACAAGTCGCCGTCTTCCACTAAACAGGTACCACTGTGTATGCCGACACGTACCAACGCGAGAGATTTGAATTTTTTGGCCAGATTGATCGCGTCCATTCCCACCTGGATAGCGGCGGCAGCGCGCAAAGCATCCTGTGCGTTCTCGAAATACGACAAGGTACCGTCGCCGATGGACTTGACAAAGGTTCCGTGGTGTTCACGAATGACGGCGGTCACGAGGTCAATGTGCTCTTTTATGAGCATGCGAGTGGCCACATCCCCATCGGTTTCCGCCATCGCGGTGGAACCTTTGAGGTCGGTAAACATGACGGCGAGAACCTTGCTGAATTTTTCCCGGATCAGCGATTCGAGCCGAGCCTGCTGGTTCAACATATCGTCGACGCTTTGCAGGTTGTCGCCGTCCACTGAGCGTTCGTCCGCCATAACCGTACTAAAATCCCTCCAGCCCGATCAGAGTTTAACCCAGCCGCGGATTTTTGCATTAATGATTGTCAACTTGCTAACGCCAGGATGTACCTCAGTTACCGCACCCGACCAGGATTGGATGCAATTCCGCTCGAATTTCATCTTGTCCGACGGGCGCCTGATTGACGATGGCCAGGCTGGGATCTCGCACTCGGAAGGCCAGGGGATCGCGCTGTTGCTGGCGGTTCACTATGACGATCCCGAAACCTTCTCATCGGTGTGGCAATGGACGCAATCACACCTGCAGACACGACCCGACAAGCTGCTGGCCTGGTCTTGGTCCCCGCAGGGGGGTGTCCGGGATCGGAACAATGCAACGGACGGGGATTTACTGATTTCCTGGGCACTGGCGCGTGCGGGTAAGCGCTGGGAAAATCCGCAGTACCTGAACGAAGCGCGCCTTATCTCCCGGGATATCCGAGAACTGCTGGTGCGCCCAAGCGAACGGGGTCCGGTTCTGTTACCGGGTATGCAGGGCTTTGAGCGACCTGAAGGTCTTATTGTGAATCTTTCCTATTGGGTGTTCCCCGCGCTGCGGGAGCTGGATGAGTTGGAACCGGCACCTGAGTGGCAGGCGCTACGTGGCGCCGGCATAGATTTATTGCGAGAAGGCCGATTTGGACGTTGGGGTTTACCTGCCGATTGGATCTTGCTTGCGCAAACACTGGCACCTGCTGCCGGATTTCCGAGCCGATTCAGCTACGATGCCGTGCGGATCCCGCTATACCTGATGTGGGCGGGACTGGACACACCACAATTGTTGCAGGCGTTTAGCCGTTACTGGGGATCATTCACCGACACCGGATCGCTACCCGCGTGGACCGATCTCCATGATGACAGCATTGACGAACAAGGCGCCTACGCCGGCACTCGCGCTATAGCTCAACTGGCTCTCGCGGCTCCGGATCTGTCAACGGTTTCGCTTCCCGAGCTAGACACCAGCAACGGCTACTACTCGTCCGCCCTGTTACTGCTGTGTAAAGTTATGCTGGCCGAGCGCTCGCGCTGAATTCACCGTGACGTCCCGTTCAAGAAATCGCGCTCGAGTCTCTTTCGTGTTGCTGCTGAGCGGTGCTCTGTGGGCGCTTGCAGGGCATATGACTTTCGGCGATACGACCTTACGGCAGCAAGCAGTCCCCTCCAATATCATCTCCACCGAACCGGCTCATGACGCGCAGTGGAATGACCCGGTTATACCGCGTGATCAGCCGGCCGGTCCTTTGCCGTTGGCGCCAGCGCCGGTTCAAGATTCACCCGCGCCGGCAGCGGAAGCCGAAACGCCGGTAGAAGCGGAGTCAACGCTGGATCCTGTCGAAATTCTTATACCGCCGGAGCCGGAGCCGGAACCCGATCCCGATCCCGATGAAGCCGCCCTTTGGGACCTGTTTCATGCAGGTGGTCCGGCAGAGGTGCTTGCGGAGATTGCTCGTTTACGAGAAGAACACCCGAATTGGGAGCCACCCCAAGCGCTGATCGCTCTGGCCAACGATGAAATAATCCGAAGGAGCATTATTCAGGCAGTGGAGGCCGGTGAACATCGCAGTCTAATTCGACTTGCAAATCAAAATCCACAATTGTTTTCCTGTGCGCACATCGACTGGGCGTGGGCGCTGGCGAGCGCCCGCGCGCTGCTGAAGCAACACGACGAACTGTTCACTCTACTAGCGGCTTTGATCCGCAGCTGTGCTGAGCGGGAGCGCCTGGTCACCTTGCAAAAAGCTGTTGCATGGCTTGACTCTGGCGCCTGGATTCGCCTTGCCGAGCAGGAGTCCGTCAATGAACGCAGTGCGGCTGTCGACGCCGAATTTCGCCGTACACGCTACGACTATGGCGTCGAGCAACTGCTTGTCAGCAAGGAAGGCGAGGATCGGGATGCATATTTTCACGCGCTGCAGGGCCTGCGCGCATCGGTAGAGTTTTATCGCGATGCCGATATAGCGCTATTGGCTGCCTGGTCTTATATGGACATACCGAACACTGCCAGTGCGGCGACGTGGTTTGAGCGGGTGAGAGATTGGCGTCCAAGCGATCCAGCGCCGATCCGGGGTCTCGCACTTTGTGCGCTTGCCGAACGGCGTTACGCCGACGCTCGACGGTTTGCCGAGGAAATGCCGCAAGACAGTGACGGCAGGGGCGAGATTTTTCGCGAGGCTGTTATCGGCATGGCGCAGGCCGAATATGAGCAAAGCAACTATGCCGCCACGGTGCAATTGCTGGCAGATGCCGGGCCCATGGACACGCTGCCACGCTATGTGCGCCTCATGGCGGCCTGGAGTTTATTGCATCTGGGCGATACCGCGCGGGCACTGGGTATATTTCAGAACGCGCATGGACAACATGCGGACGAGGAAAGCGCACAGGGCGTGTTTAGCAGCCTCATTCTGGTCGCCACAACCGATGAGTTGGAAAAACTGTCCAGAGATACCGCTGATGAGTACCTGACTCCGCTTATACGGGCGTATCTGGCGGATCAATTGTTTGCACGAAAGCGCTTCTTGAGCGCGCGCGAGCTAGCGCCGCAGCGCCTATGGTTCCGCCGGCGCCGGCTCGGCACCGCGCGCAGCCTGGTATCTAACATTGCGCGACAAATCCGGTCGTGCAGGACTGTCAAAGTTGCAGGACACGATCCATACGCTGGAGATAGTCTGGCCCGTATCTGCACGTGCAGAGCTGCGCCTGCGTTTCGACCACCACGACCTGGATAGCGATGAATTTTCATCCGAAGCTCGGCTAGATCTTGCGCGCGGCCTGCTCACCGGAGCGCTAGCGATCGCAAATAGCGATCCCACGTTTGCAACGCTGGCACAATCCGGTGCCGGGCTGTTGCAGATTGACGGCACAGATGAAGACGTGTCCGCCTGGGAACCCCATTTAACCTGGTTTGGCGAATACCGATTCGATTTGGAGATGGATCTCGGTCTGAGTGTCTTTGGCGGAAGTCTGGATCCGCGTCTTATTGGCCACTTATCCCTGGCTGACCAGGGCGATTGGGGTGGCTATACGCTTACCGGTTACGCAAGGCCGATCCGTGAGTCCATTCTCGCTTACACGGGTTGGCGTCTGGACCGGTTTGTACCGGCCACCGCTTTTAACGGAGAAAAATGGGGCGGGGTTCGTGGAGTCGGTGCTGAGTTGTCCGCCTACCGGCTTTTGCGCAACGCAATTGCGGTGACAGCCAGGCTCGGGGCCGAGCAGATTGACGGCAAAAACGTCAAGCGGAACACGCATGCAAGCGCATTAGCGGGCATCAATCGCGACTTAAAAATTGAAGAATTTAATTACCTGGCCGCTGGGCTCAGCGCGAGTTACGACCACTACGACCACAATCTCAGCCAATTCACCCCGGGACATGGTGGCTATTTCAGTCCACAAACATTTTGGCAATTCAAAGCGAACCTTGATTTTCTGACCTTAGAAAATCAGAAGTTCATCGTCAAAGGGCATATGGATGCAGGGCGGGTGTTCAAGCGCGAAGCCTCTACACCCATCATCCCGCTGGCCGGGTTTGGCGCCATGGGTTCATTTGCTGGCGATCGCGAATGGGGATGGGCCTATACCGTGGATTTGGAAGCAAGCTACCAGGCCGGCAACCAGGTCCAATTAGGCGCGTATTTCTCGCGCCGCGAGTCGCCACGATATGATGAGACCGCGGGGATGATCTTCATCAGGGTGCTGTTTGATCAGCGACAGTCTGTTTTGAGTTCCGATCTTCCCGGCAGGATAATGCAAGCCGTTCGTTGAATCACAGGGACCTCACTCACTACAATGGTTGCCAGGCACCGCGTAAAAACCGCTCGTCCATGGATCTGAAAATAGAGCTCGATCTCTGCCTCCGTTCCAGATTCCCTCTGGTCTGCGTGGTGTCGCACGAAGAGGAGCGAATTCTCGAACAGGTGCAGCAGCTTTGCGAGACCCGCCACGACAGTCTCATTGTCTGGGACCATGCCGACCATTTTCAACGAATTGTGAGTGAAGGGTGTGACACACTTTCAGCGAGGGATCCAGTCACTGCGCTGGAAACGATAGAAAAGTCGGAGCAGGCGGGGGTTTTCGTACTCCGTGACTTTCATCAATGCTGGGCCGATCAGCCAATCGTCATACGTAAACTCCGCAACGTCGTTCAGCATCTGAAATACACCAAGAAGACCATCCTCGTCACAATGCCGGTCTACAAGGTGCCCGAAGAACTCAAGGATGAGGTCGTGGTGCTTGATTTCCCGCTACCGGGGCGAGCCGAACTTGTGCAGATCCTCGATCAGTTGCTTTCGGCTCCCGGCGCGCGCAGCGAAGCCGACCGCGAAGTCACCGAAAAGATTATTCGTTCCGCGCTCGGTCTGTCTTCCAATCAGGCGCAACGCATCTTCGCCAAAGCCATCGTATCCGAAGGGGTGCTCGACGAGCGTGACATCGCGCTCATAACAGCCGAAAAGAAACAGGTTATCCGCGAATCCGGGGCGCTCGAGTACTACACGCCGCAGGAAACCCTGGCCGATGTTGACGGCCTGGAAGTGTTGAAGTCGTGGCTGCGGCTGCGCGAGGAAGCGTTCGGTGAGGAGGCGCAGCAGTATGGGTTGCCGGCTCCAAAGGGCATCGCGCTGATCGGTGTGCCCGGCACCGGCAAGTCACTCACCGCCCGTATGGTTGCGAGCCTATGGCAACTGCCACTCATCAAGATGGACGTGGGGGCGCTGTTCGGAGAATTTGTCGGCACATCGGAACACAATCTGCGTCGTGCCCTGCGGCTGGCGGAGACGGTGGCGCCGTGCGTGCTGTGGGTCGACGAAATCGAGAAGGCTTTCTCAATCGGCGTGGGTGATGGCGGCACTTCGATGCGGGTGTTTGCCAGCATGTTGTCGTGGATGCAGGAAAAGACAGCGCCTGTGTTTCTGGTCGCCACGGCTAACGAGATCGGTTTATTGCCCCCTGAGCTGTTGCGTCGCGGCCGTTTCGACGAAATCTTTTTTCTCGATCTGCCGACCGCGAATGAGCGTCGGGAAATTTTTGAGGTCCACATCAAGAAACGCGGGCGCGACCCTGATCACTTTGATCTCGACGGTCTGGCGCGTGCCTCGGAAAGCTATGTGGGTGCCGAGATTGAACAGGCGGTGATCGACGGCTTGTTCCTGTCGTTCAATGACAACAAGCGTGCGCTGGATACGCAGGATATCGTGCGGTCACTGGCAAGAACGATACCCATGAGCCGCTCGCAACGGGAAGTAATCGAAATACTGCGGGAGTGGCTGACCGAGGGCCGCGCACAGTCTGCTTCATTCAAGGAGGCGCAGCAGGCGAGCAGGCGCTTTGTCCCAATCGAGATAGACTCTAAACAATCGCCAAAAGGCAAACCGAGCTGAGACCACACTTATGAAAGAGATCCAAGAACTAGAGATCAGTATCACCACTGACGGTCGCCTTTCCGTGGAGGTGCATGGTGTCAAAGGTCCTCGTTGTCTCGAACTCACTCGGGAGCTCGAAGACGCGCTTGGCGGCGAGATCGTAGAGCGCCGGCATACCTTCGAGTACGACCAGGCGACGATAACCGATAAAGAACGTGACCGGCTTCGACGCGGAGACTAGTGACATGTCTGCCTATACATTGATCGATACACAACTCGTTTCGGCCGAACATCTGCTGCTCGCGCTTCGAGACGTCGGCTTCGAAACTATTGAAGTGCACGAGACGGCGCAACCGCTGGTGGGCTTTGAAGGCCTGAAGCGTGAGCAGAGTGCGCAGATCATCATCCGCAAGAAACACCTCGGCACGGTGAGTAACGATTTGGGATTCTGGCGTCGACCTGACGGTAAATTCACGGCGATTGTGTCGGACATCGATCGGACCACCTACGGTGGGACATGGCTGCAGAAAGTTACTCAGCGTTATGCTTACCATGTCACCCGGGACAAACTTGGCGCCCAGGGATTCGATCTGGTGGAAGAGCGCGTTGATGAGAAACAAACCATCCGGCTAACGCTCAGGCGCAGTGCCTAGCGCGGACGAAAAAGCACAGCGTGCGCGGATCCGCCGCACGCTGACGAAATTCCTCGTACCCATTCGCAAACAGGAGGACAGCGTGGTGGGCTGCCTGCTGGTTCTTGGCGCTTATCCCGCGCTCGTGCTCATCGTACGCATTGCTTTTGAAACCTCACTGGTGGGCAGTTTGCTGTGGGCAATCGGCGCCTGGCTTTTTCCGCTGGCGGCATTCGGCTACTACATTGATATCGCCGAGAAACGCGTGCGTACCCAGGCCTACGAGCGATTCGAGATGACCTATGCGTCGGAAAATGCACGCCGGGATCTTGCCATTGTCGTGCTTCACGATATTGCCCGGGATTCGGCCCACACGCAGAGCGACGCGGCCTCGAAGCTCCTGACCGAACTCGGGGAAGACCAACCTTCCGCCCCGGCTGCGGAGGTACAGCTCGATGAAGAACTCGAGGAAGCTGCCAGCAAATCCGAGAAAGACCTACCGCCGCTGGAATGGAAGGAGCGGCGCAATCCTAATGCCGCTTCATCCAAGGCGCCGCGCAGACGACGCTATGACCACATCCCTCTCGAGCCCGAAGATCGGGACGACAGTGAGTAACGGGCCGTCAGTTAATCTCCACTCGATGGTCGAGCGCAGCGTCGCCAACGGTCCGGGTGAGCGCATCGTGCTGTGGTTTCAGGGCTGTCCGCTGGCGTGCCCCGGATGTTTCAATCCAGAAACCCATGCGACTACGCCGCGACGGGTTATGCCCGTCGCGCGGTTGCTCGAGCAAATTGTGGAACGCCATAACTCAATTGAAGGGGTCACAATCACCGGCGGCGAGCCTTTTGAGCAGGCTGACGCATTACGCGTACTGCTCGCGGAGATCCGACGGAGCACGGCGCTCCCAGTGCTTGTATTCACCGGCTATACGCGTGGCGAGATCGAGCGTCGTCCGAA
>CBDDBH010000002.1:0-78156 GCA_965225625.1 Gammaproteobacteria bacterium | reverse complement strand
CCTAATACCCTATGCAGAAGACGCCGGCTTGAACAGAGGAGCCGCAGTATTGTGTTTCGGTTTGGTAGGCGTAGGCAGCACTGTAGGTCGTCTAGTGTTGGGCGCACTGGCTGACCGCTTAGGACGGCTGCGTGCTTTGACGCTTTTTTACGCTTGCCTGGGCGCCAGCTATCTCGTTTGGCTTATGGCAACCGGCTTTTGGAGTATTGCAATATTCGCGGTGATATTTGGCGTATTTTCCGGAGGCTTTATTGCGGTGATGCCCGCTTTTATTGCCGACTACTTCGATGGACCGGACGTAAGCGGAGTGATCGGTCTGCAGTACACGGCAGCAGGTATCGCCATGCTGATCGGCCCGGTTTTCGCCGGGTTCGTCTTCGACCGCTATGCTTCCTATACCCTTGCAATAATCGCCTCGTTCTTGAGCGCGGCAGCGGGTTTGTGGCTGTTAACGCGCCTGCCAAAACTCGATGCCTGGCGCGATGCCTTGCTGGACAACGCGCAGACTAGCGGCTAGAAAGTCGCACAGGAGGCAATGTGATGGTGAAAAATCTGAAAGAGGTCGGGCCGAACACGTATCGCGAGAGTTTCGGCCGGTACTACGAGGACTTCGAGATCGGTGATAAGTATGAACACAGACCGGGACGCACGATCACCGAATCCGACAACACCTGGTTTACGCTACTGACGATGAACACCCATCCACTGCACTTCGACAAGGAGTACGCAAAGGCGAGCGAGTTCGGCCGCTGTGTGGTCGCCAGCCCGTTTACCGTGGCATTGATAGTCGGCATGAGCGTATCTGACGTGAGTCAGAAGGCAATCGCCAATCTCGGTTGGAAGGAGATCACACTACCCGCGCCCGTGTTTGTCGGTGACACTTTATATGCGGAGTCGGAAGTGTTGGGAAAACGAGAATCAAAATCCAGACCAACGGCTGGGATAGTGAACATACGGACTCTGGGTCGCAATCAGGACAAGACCATCGTCTGCGAATTCGAACGCAGCTTTCTGGTGCCAAAACGCGGACACGCGGTCGACGACAAGGTCGACTATTGATCCGCCGTGCATAAAGCGACCCTATCACCTGAGTTCCGAGCGGCCATACGCGAGGGCCGGGGTGGGCGCGAGCATGTGTTCGAACAGATTGTTCCGGCGCAAACCGCGCTGCTGGTCATAGACATGCAGAATGCGTTTGTTGCGCCCGGCGCGGTGCTCGAATGCCCGATTGCCCGCGGTATCGTGCCGAACATTAACCACCTCGCGAAGACCATGCGCGCCGGCGGCGCGACCGTGATCTGGGTGCGCTGCACGTTCGCCCGATCCGGACACGCGAGCTGGTCGGTATATTTCGATAATTTCGCACCTGACGATCCCGAGAAGGTTCGAGGTGCGATGTACGAAGGGAGCGACGGGCATGCGTTTTGGCATGAACTCGATATTGACGATGATGATTTGACCATCGACAAAGATCGTTTCAGCGCCTTTATTCAAGGTTCGTCAACGCTCGAGGCTGAATTGCGCGAGCGCAGCATCGATACCCTGGCAATTACCGGCACTGTTACCAACGTGTGTTGCGAATCCACCGCGCGCGACGGCATGATGCGTGATTTTCGTTGCATCATGATCGAGGATGCGAACGCGGCGCGTAGTGATGAAGAGCACATTGCCGGCTTATGACCGTCGCCCGCGTCTTTGGCGACGTGATGACCACGGCTGAATTTCTCGAAAAATTTAAGTCTCCTGACTGACCAGCGCTGTGACGGCTGTCACAGATCACGAAATTTGGTTGAGCGCAGTCCATATTTTGTGGGGCCACACACCTAGGCTGACGGGATCAGCACCTATACTTCTACCTGTCCTTAGACAGAAGTGTTGGTTATTTACGAGGAGGTTTGGAATATTTAGCGATAAGCGATCTGCGTTGCAGCTGATGCAACGCGCGCATGAAACAGGCCGCGCCGACGAAGCCTTGAATTTAGTAGACGCATGTGTGGAAGGCGAAGCGCTGGCGGAAACAGATACCACGATTGTCGATTGGACACAGGCACGCGACCGGCTGCAACATATGCTGGAACAGCATGATGCCGCCGATCGCGCCGCCAGTGGTTTTGTATAGCGGGCTAACTGGGAATAAAGCGCAGCGCTAAACCGTTATTGCACCAGCGTTCCCGAGTCGGGGCCGGTCCGTCGTCAAACAGGTGCCCCTGATGGCCGCCGCACTTCACACAGTGATACTCCGTGCGCGGAAAAATGAGTTTGAAATCGCGTTTGTCGCAACATGATCCGGAATGTTGGTGACGAAACTCGGCCAACCCGTGCCACTGTCATATTTCATCTCCGAGCTGAACAGCGGTAAGTCGCAGGCAGCACAGACGAACAGCCCATTGCGTTTCTCATCATTCAAGGCACTGGAGTTAGGCCGTTCAGTACCCTCGCGAAACAGTATTCGGTAAGCTGCTTTTCCGACCTGCTCACGCCATTCGTCGTCCGATAACTCGATAGGATCGAGGGTAGTCGCGATATTCGATCCGTCCGCAAGCAACTCACGCCATCCGCTTTGCATTTGTTTGATCGCGCGCCGGCTGTTGGCGGCATGTACCATTGCCGGACGGGTGGATAATACCGGCAGTAACAAAGCAGCGGCGGTGCTGCTCAGAAAGATCCGCCTTTTCATGATTATCTCCTACGGTGTTTGCGAGTTAGAGCGGTCAGCGTCTTCGAAGTTCGACGTCAGTTTCCTTAATTTTAGTTAATGCTTGACGGTTTGCGACTATTTTTGCCAAGAATAGGGGCTTGAGCGATTGTGCCAGCGTATCATGCCCGTGTAAGCTGCGCCGCGGCTCGGTGGTGGCGGGAGGACGTCGTGCAGCAAATTCTTACCGACCTAAAGACGAAAATTACACCAGCACATAGCGCGCTGCTGATAATCGACATGCAGAACGATTTCTGTGCGCCAGGCGGCTATATCAACCGCGTGAAGAACAAGGACGTTAGTGCCAGCGCGGCGGTAGCCGCGCGTATCAATGCGGTACTGGATGCTGCGCGAGCGGCTGACGTGCTGGTTGTCTGGGTTCGCGCAATTTACGATGCCAAATATCTGGTCAGTCCGATGTTGGCCAAGCAGCAGGAGCTGGGAATAACTGACGGCCTCTGCTCGGAGGGAAGTTGGGGTGCTGAATTCTTCGGCGTGAAGCCGGCGGCCGACGAATTCGTGATCGATAAGCATCGCTACAGTGCATTTTCGGGAACCAAGCTGGACAATCTACTGCGCGAACACGGCATTCGAACGCTGGTGCTGACCGGTGTTGCAACCAACGTGTGTATCGAGTCGACCATGCGCGATGGTTTTATGAACGGCTATTACATCGTGGTACCGCAAGACTGCGTGGGCTCGCACAGCCAGGACCTGCACGAAGCGACCCTGAAGAATGTGCGGCTTACGTTCGGCGATGTCCCTCAGAGCAACGAGCTTGTGGACTTGTGGGCCGCGAACGCGACATCGCGAGCTGCGGGATAGCGCCTGCATTTCCGAAGTAGCTTAATGAATCTCGCCGAATCATTGCTGCATGCGCTGCGCGATTACGGTGCACGTGAGATCTTCGGTATCCCTGGTGATTTTGCGTTACCTCTGTTCAAGGTCATCGAAGAGTCCCAGATTCTACCCCTGTACACGCTGAGTCATGAACCCGCGGTTGGTTTCGCCGCGGACGCGGCGGCACGCTTCCACGGCAAACCGTCAGTCGCGGCGGTGACCTACGGCGCCGGTGCGTTCAACATGGTTAACCCGGTGGCCGCGGCGTACGCCGAAAAGTCGCCGGTCGTCGTAATTTCCGGTGGCCCCGGCGCAGGCGATAAAAGCACCGGCCTGTTGGTTCACCATCAGGCCAAGCGCTTGAACTCGCAAATCGACATGTTCGAAGAGGTCACCTGTGCGCAGGCGATCCTTGATGATCCGTCACGTGCACCCACGCAGATAGCGCGCGTTTTACAGCGCTGCATTACCGAGTCGCGCCCTGTGTACCTGGAGGTTCCGCGGGATCAAGTGTTTGCGCCGTGTGCGCCTGTCGCGGTGCTCGAACCGGACCTCAGTGTGGATCCGGACGCACTAAAAGCCTGTGTCGATGAGGTTGTCACGCGGCTGCAGGGTGCTCGCGCGCCGGTACTCATGGTGGGCATTGAGATCCGTCGCTATGGCATCGAGGCGGCCGTGGCGCGGTTGGCGCAAAAATTGGGAATACCCGTCGTCACGACTTTCATGGGACGCGGGCTGCTGACCGGTGCGCACGTGCCGTTAAATGGCACATATCTGGGTGTCGCCGGCGATCCGGCTGTTACACGCCTGGTCGAACGTTCGGACGCGCTGATTTTGCTGGGTGTCATATTGTCCGACACAAACTTCGGCATATCGGAAAAACAGATCGATCTGCGTAAAACGATTCTTGCCAGCGATGGACAGGTTTCGCTCGGTTATCACATTTATCCGCAGCTGCCGCTCGTAGCGCTGGTTGACGCATTGCACGATAAAATACCCGCAGCCACGCCTTCGAGCGCTGCTGATTTTCCGTACCCGCGTGGGTTGCCGGCCGATGAACAGGCCATCACGCCAACCGACATCGCCACTGCCGTTAACGACATGTTCGACGCGAGCGAACCGATGCCGATTGCTGCCGACATGGGGGACTGCCTGTTTACCGCCCTGGACATTGAATACACGGAATTAGTTGCGCCCGGCTATTACGCCACTATGGGCTACGGCGTTCCGGCAGGTCTGGGCGTACAGGCTGCAACCGGCCGACGCCCGCTGGTTGTTGGCGACGGCGCTTTTCAAATGACCGGGTGGGAATTACTCAATTGCCGGCGTTACGGCTGGGATCCCATCGTCATCGTCTTCAACAACAGTAGCTGGGAGATGTTGCGCGCCTTTCAACCCGAGTCCGAGTTCAATAATTTGGATGCACTGAACTACGCCGACATTGCCACGGCACTGGGCGGAGTCGGATGTCGCGTAACAACACGCCGAGAACTCAAGCTGGGGCTCGAACAAGCGGTGGCACAGCGAGGCCGTTTCCAACTGATTGAAGTCATATTGGAACGCGGTGTGTTATCGCAAACCCTTTCAAGGTTTGTTGAAGGTATTAAGCAAATGCGTAAGGGTAAATAAAGAAGCGCCTATTTGAAGACTTTAGTGAAGACCTCCTCGTTGAATCCAACAAGCACGGTTTTACCCTTGCGGATCGTCGGCGCGCGCAGATTGCCGGTGGGGCCGAGCATGGACTGGATCACGTCCGCGCCGACTTGGCCACCGGCGAATTCGTTAATCTTCTTGCCCTTGGCGACGATTATCTTCGACGCATTTTTCGCAAGCTCAACTGCTTCTTTTTTTGCGAGCTTACGGCTGGCAGGAACAATTTCCTTTGCCTCTATTTTGTTTGCATCCAAAAACTTGGATGCTCTGGCACAGGATGTTCAACCCTTACGGTGGTAATACCACTCGATCGTTTTCGCCATTGTGCTTCTCCATGTTGCAGCAGCGGCGATAGTAATCCAAAGATCGGATAAACGAAATACGGATCTGTCGCTGTACTTACATGTGTTTGATTTGGCCTATACTTACCGTATGAGTGGCAAGTCCGGCAAAGACGATTATCAGAGTCGACGCCAGTTTTTAGGCGGCTGCGCGCGGGCGGCGGGCTCGGTGAGTTTGATCGGTTTGCTGCTGGGTACTTACTCGGAACAATCTAAATCCGTACCGGTAGCCGCGTTACGCCCACCTGGTGCGATAGCCGAGGAAGACTTTCTCGGTGCATGCGTGCGCTGTGGCCTGTGTGTCCGGGCTTGTCCCTATGACACGCTCAAGCTCGCCGAATTCGGCGAGCAGGTGGCCACGGGCTCGCCTTATTTTGTCGGCCGTGATGTGCCGTGCGAGATGTGCGAAGACATTCCCTGCGCTGCGGCCTGTCCAACGGACGCGCTGAGCAAAGAGCTGACCGATATCCGCGATGCCGACATGGGGCTCGCCGTGCTGACCGGTACGGACACCTGCTACAGCCTTACTGGTTTTGGCAACTGCCGCGCGTGCTACGAGGCCTGTCCGATCAAGGACGAAGCCATCACCATGGAAATGAAGTGGGAAGGCAAATCAGTGTATTTCGAACCGACCGTGCACCGCGACAAGTGCACCGGTTGCGGCAAGTGTGAACATGCGTGTATCTACCCCGAAGCCGCAATCAAGGTGCTACCGCGTAAGCTGGTGCGTGACGATATCGGCTTGTCCATTTGAGTTTCGTCTCTCCGGCGGTGGCCGCATCTGAGCGCGGCTGGTGGGCGCGGCACAAGTGGCTCGTCCTGCGCCGCCTGTCTCAGTTGGCGATACTAGGGCTGTTCATGCTGGGCCCCTGGTACGGGATCTGGTGGCTGAAAGGTAACCTTGCCTCAAGCATTCTGTTCGATACCGTGTCGTTGACGGATCCCTATATCTTTCTTCAGTCGGTAATATCCGGGCACGAAATGGCACGCGTGGCTGTCATCGGTGCGCTTACGATAATGCTTGCTTATGTGGTCGTCGGTGGGCGCACCTACTGCTCTTGGGTATGTCCGGTTAACGTCATTACAGATGCCGCACACTGGTTGCGCATGCGCATCGGTATTGCTGCCGGGTGGCAGCCGCCTAAGACGACGCGCATCTGGATCATGCTGATGGCGTTAGCGGTGTCCGCTGTTACGGGCACCATTGCCTGGGAGGCGATAAACCCGATAACGATGGTGCAGCGTGGCCTGGTCTTTGGTGTCGGCCTGAGCTGGATAATCGTGTTGGCCGTGTTCTTTTTCGATCTACTGGTAAGCCGGCGTGGTTGGTGCAGTCACATCTGCCCGGTCGGCGCGTTCTACGGGCTTGTGGGTAAAGTATCCATCGTCCGGGTAAGTGCCGCGAACCGTTCGGCATGCACGGATTGCGGCGACTGTTTCCGGGTTTGCCCCGAGCCGCAGGTCATCATGCCGGCACTGAAAGGCCACGAGAACGGATTAGGACCGGTGATCACCGGTAGTGATTGCACCAACTGCGGTGCGTGTATCGACGTCTGCAATGACGATGTTTTTAATTTTTCAACGCGCTTTCACAACTCCATTGCCCGAACCAAAGCATGATGGGTCGCCTCGGGCTGTTCGGCGAACATGATGTGTCCGCTATTTTCGATGTGTACGAGGGTGGCGTGGCCGATAGCGTTCAGCAGTGCTGCGATCGCTTTGGGCGGAGTTAATCGATCCTCCTTGCCGACGATAATCGTGACCGGGCAGTCAATACGGGCGGCCGCAGCGAGACCGCCCTGATAGGTGTTGCATGCATTCAAGTCGGTAAATAGCACGTCCTCAGCCGCAGTTTCCATCAGCCGTACGAATGTGTTGAAGCAGGAAACGCCCGCAACCGGATTGCAACCCAGACGTGCGGCAAAGGCGTGACCGAAATGGCTGAGCATCTCGATCGCCGCATGATCGTTGCGGCGCGCCGCATCCAGCAGCGGTTCGCTAACCGCCATCGGTACTACGCAGCCCATTAATACCAGATTTTTGATCGCTGTAGAGTCGGCGGCGGCTTGCAGCGTGACAAGCGCACCGAGGCTGTGGCCAATCAAGCTTATGTGATGGGTTTCGACTGTTTCCAGGACACGCAGTAACCACGCGGCGAGCATTTCGACACTGGTCAGCGCCGCGACCGAGCTACGTCCATGCCCGGGCAAATCGACGGCCAGCACGTTGTAACCGTGCTCCGCAAAATAACGGCGTTGTGGATCAAGAACTTCACTGACGAAGAGTATTTCCCGACGGTGTTCGATCTTGCAACTTTTACCGGCAACACCATCGATGTTCCCGGCAAGCCGTTCTGGTTCGGTGGTTCGGTACGTTATACCTGGGGCAACTAGCCGCCGGCGAAGCAACGTCGCTGAAGGGCGCCTGCGGGCGCCCTTTTTTTGTCCTTGTAGTGCATGTCAAGACTGTTCGCGTAAACTGCAGCTGTGAGTATCTCCAAGCTGCCGCTCAACCACATCGGGCATGTTGATCAACGTCGACTTGAAAGCTTTTGTACACATCTGGTCGCCAATGGCATCGCCAATGGATGGCATTGGGAGAAGGCGGATGGGCAACTCGATGTGCTGGTGATCTTCGATGATCCCGAACGTGAAAATATACTGACGAAAATCGGTCGCGACGGCGAACGGGACGAATTTTTCGCGTCGGACGATAACGGGCAATCGATTGGCAATGGCACGCTGGAACACGTGATGACCAAGGTGGACATCTACGCTCGCAAACAGCGCGGGCGCGACACGTAGTTGCCGTTCACCACTATTTATATTGCTGGGCGAGTTCCCGCTTCGAAAAATGGACCAACCGCGGACTCATAGGCGGCCGCGACACGAAATGCCGTGACGTCGTCGTAAGTGGGTGCGACGATCTGGATGCCGGTCGGTACCCCGTTCGAGTCCTGTCCAGCCGGTACGCTCAACACCGGGCAGCGGCTGAGAATGTTGAACGGATAGGTAAGCACCATGCCGAGCATGGGATCGACCTGAGTACCATCAATGAGCAGTTTGTCTTTGCTGTAATCGAAGTCTGCTTTAACGCTGGCGATCGCCATTGTCGGGCATATAAGCGCGTCGTAACGGGTAAATATCTCGGCGAGCCGATCGTACATAAAATTCGTGTAATCCAGGCCATCCAGAACATCGTCCAGTGACGCTTCGTAGCTGTGGGCGATGAAACTGCGGATGTAGTCGGTTAGATATTCGTGCTGTGCCGGATCGCCGAAGTCCCTGCGTATCATTGCCCCGCCATAGAACTGATAATGCGCCAGCGCCGTGCGTGCACAACGCTCGCTCCAGCCAAGATCGACTTCCTCGACCCTCGCGCCGAGCTGCTCCAGCGTGGCCAGCGCCGCCGCGGTATTGCGGCGGATGTCGGCCGCGACCTCGGCAAACCCAAAATCGAAACTGTAGGCGATGCGCATGTCTTTTATGTTCTCGAATTCTGTGGGGAGCTCGAGCTTGGGTCGTAACGTCGTGATGTCCGCGGGATGCGGGCCGGCAATGACGTTCTGGTAGGCGATGCAGTCCGCAACCGTGCGCGCCAGTGGACCTTCGTGACAATAAGTGTCGAAGTTCCAAGGCGGATCTTGCGGAACTCGGCCGTAAGGGGGCTTGTAACCGATGACGCCGTTTTGGGACGCCGGCACGCGCACCGATCCTGCCAGATCCGAACCGCTTGCCAGGGTTGCCGTGCCCGCGGCCAGCGCGGCGCCGGAGCCACCAGAGGAACCGCCGACGCTGTATTCAGGGTTCCAGGGGTTGCGGGTGATGCCCCAGAGTCTAGAGAAGGTGCAGAAATGAAGCGAGAATTCCGGCGTTGCCGTACGCGCGTGGACGATGGCTCCCGCATCCAGCAGACGCTGCACGGTAGCGCTGGTGTAATCGGCGACATACTCCTTGAGTAGCAGCGATCCGTTGGTGGTGGGTTTGCCTGCGATATAGGCTTCGTCCTTGATCGCCACCGGGATGCCTTCGAGCGTGCGCGGCTCGCCGTTGTGGTAGGCTTGCTCGGCCGCGCGTGCGGCAAGCAATGCTTCATCAAAATACTCGAAACTGAATGCGTTTATTGTTGGTTCGATTTCGCCGGCACGCTCGATCAGCGCATGCAATAACTCAACGGGCGACAGCTGTTTTGATTTGAACAGCGCTATTGCTTCGGTTGCGGAAAGGTAGCAGAGATCGGATGCCATCATTGTTCCTTATAGTTATCGACCGTATTGCGCAAGTTACTGTTGCGGCGGCACGGTAGCAACAGGGCGCTATCGGAGAATCCGCGCTGGCGGAACAATTCGGTGGCCGCGTAGTCATTCTGGGCTTTGGCACGATCGGTCAGTGTATTTTGCCGATGCTGCTCGACACGCTGTCCCTGCCCGGCGAGCGTTATCTGGTAATCGATGGCGACGAACACAACGCCGCAATTGCTCCGTTCCGCGAGCGCAACATCGACTACCAGATCCATCGGATTTATGCGGATAACCTCGCTGCGACACTGGAAGCGTTGCTCAGCGCTGGGGATTTGTTTATCAATCTGTCAGTGGGCGTAAGCTCCATCGCGCTCGCTGATTGGTGCCACCATCAAGATGTAGTCTACGTCGATACGGCTATCGAACCATGGGAGGAGACGAACTGGGGCATCAATTTGCCGCCACACCAACGTACCGAGTACCTGCATCACCAGCAGGCTCGAGAACTTGCGGCTGCGCAGTGGCGTGCGGACGGCGCGACCGTGGTGTATACCCACGGCGCCAATCCCGGCCTGGTCAATCACTTCGTCAAAGCGGCGTTACTGGACGTTGCCGCCGCCATGGACCTGGAGGTCGACACACCCACTACGCGAGAACAATGGGCTGCGCTGGCACAGCGCACCGGAACCCAGGTCATACATGTCAGCGAACGGGACACGCAGGTGTCGACCGAACCGAAACGTGTCGGCGAATTCGTCAACACTTGGAGCATTCCCGGATTTATCGAGGAGGCGACCATGCCAGTGGAGATCGGTTGGGGGACGCATGAAAAGACACTGCCGCCCAATGCCCGCCAGCACCCGGTCGGGCTCAAGCACACCGTCTACTTACTGCAATCAGGTGCACAACTGCTGCTACGTTCGTGGGTACCGCTGGGAGGCTCGATCGCAGGCTTCGCATTGCCGCACAGTGAAACCATTACCCTAACCGATTACCTCACCGTCTACGCCGGGGAGCAGGTGAGCTACCGGCCAACGGTGGTCTTCGTTTACCTGCCCTGCGACGCCGCGCTCGCCAGTCTGCACGAATCGATGATGAATGAATGGAGGGAGCCGCAGCGCGAGCGCGTCATGAACGCCGATATCACGGAAGGCAGGGATGAACTCGGCGTGCTACTGCTTGGCCATGGTCGCGGTGGCTGGTGGTACGGATCGCAGCTCGATATCCACGAAGGCCGCAAACTAGTGCCCGGGCATAATCCAACCGCGATTCAGGTCGCCGCTGGTGCCCTTGCTGCGGCAGTTTGGGCGATGGAGAATCCGCATCGAGGATTTTGTGAACCGGAAGCGTTGCCGCATGAAGAAATTCTCGCACTTGCACGACCATATCTGGGTCCCATGGTCAGCGCAGCAACGGATTGGACGCCACTCACGGATCGGTTACCGCTCTTCGACGAGCCCCATATGGATACGGCGGATCCCTGGCAATTCACTAACTTTCTGGTGCGCGGCTAGTAACGCTGTGCCAGAATTGCAGCTCATCTGGTAAGCCGAGGACATTCGAAATGCACGGGATTCGTCGAGAAGCGCTGGCGCTGGTCGTTGCGCTGTTATGCGCTAACGGTGCGTTTGCAGACGACATGAGTTGTGATGTCGAGCGCGGTAAGCGTGTTTTCAATAAATGCATTACCTGCCACACCTTCGACGACAGCGGTAACCACATGGTCGGTCCCAACCTCTACGACCTTGGCGGCCGCAAGGCCGGCGACAACAAGGGATTCAAATCTTCCAAATGGCTACGCGAATCCGGAGTCACGTGGAACGTCGAGACTTTGGATGCGTTTCTTCTGGATCCGCCCGGGTATATCAAACGCAACCGCATGGCATTTGCGGGGCTAAAGAAAGACGAAGACCGCGCTGCGGTTGTGTGTCACGTATTGGGTGCTGATTAGCTTTTCCCCTCATCCGACCGCCATCCCTGGCGTTCGGATGAGGGGTAGTAATTAAACCAGCCCAAAAAACGGCTGAACGTCTACTTCCATCCCGGGTTCTATCGTCTCCGACTCATCCGGCAGGATGATGAAGCAGTTGGCGGTGGACATGGATCGGAGAATGCCCGAGCCCTGCGCGCCGGTCTTGTGAACGACGAGAACTCCATCGGCGTCGCGTTCGACGATGCCGCGTTGATACTCTATGCGTCCTGGTCTTTTCTTTAGTTTCGATTGGCACACCGCGCGCATATACGGTTCTTGTTCGGCGAGATCACCGGCCATGCGGCGTAGCGCTGGCTGTACGAATTGGTAGAAGGTCACCATCACGGCGACGGGATTACCCGGCAGGCCGAAGAAGCACGCATCGTGTACATGACCGAAGGCCAGCGGCCGCCCGGGTTTCATTGCAACTTTCCAAAATTGTATCTGGCCGACCTCGCGCAATATTTCTTTGATGTAATCCGCTTCACCGACGGACACGCCACCTGAGGAAATGATGGCGTCGGCGCAGGCGGCAGCTTCTTTGAAAGCACGGCGGACGTCGTCTGGAACGTCGCGTACGACGCCCAGGTCGATAATATCGACACCCAGGCGAGTGAGCATGCCAAACAAGGTGTAGCGGTTGCTATCGTAAATCTCGCCCTTGCCCAGTGGTTCACCCACGGAACGTAGCTCGTCGCCGGTTGAGAAAAATGCTACGCGTAGTTTGCGGTAAACCGAAACTTCGGGAAATCCAAGCGAGCCGAGAAGTCCTAAATCCGCAGGCGATATCCGATGACCGGCCGGCAGTACGGTATCGCCAATGCCGATGTCTTCCCCGGCGTTGCGCACGTTGTCGCCGCGACGCACACCGCCATCCAAACGGATCTGCCCGTCGTGCGCTTCGACTTGCTCTTGAATAACGATGGTATCCGTCCCATCGGGCATCGCCGCGCCCGTCATAATGCGTACACATTCGCCTGCCGCAATGTTGCCCTGGTACGGTCGGCCTGCGAACGACGAGCCCGCGACTCGCAATGTCTTGATGCCGTCGGTCTCGACGTCATCGCCGCGTACGGCATAGCCGTCCATGGCCGAATTCGTGTGCGTGGGAACATTGATGCGCGAATGCACGTCTACTGCCAGCACACGACCGAGTGCGGTTCGCAGTGCGAGGCGTTCTACACCGCTAACCGGATGTACAGCCTCGAGGACGCGACGGCGCGCTTCATCAGCCTGCAGCGACTCAGGGTCGAACGGATCCGCGCAGCTTATCTGCGTGGCAACCGGGATCTCCTCGGGAAGCTTCATAGTGCTTTAGTTATAGCTGCCTGGTCCACGACAAAATTCTCGACGATGAAATTGGCCACGCTGGCCGGGGCGTTGAGATCGAGTATCGGCAGATCTGTCGCCTCCGCTGGCTGCGCATCGGTCGCTATGGCGACGATTGAGGTGTCGTTTGTGGCAAGCAGCGGTTTGCCGCGACTGGGCCGATGGATTTCGATTTTAGGGATCTGCTCCGGCTTGAAGCCCTCGACCAGGATCAGATCCAACTCATCGGGCAGCAAATGGCTCAGGAGTTCGGCGAGCCGCGGTTCATCCGGCAGATCGGTCTCCACCATCAGCGCCCAACGTTGACGCGAGCCGACCAGCATTTGTGTGGCTCCAGCACGGCGAAGTTCGTAGCTGTCTTTACCCGGCTGATCAATGTCGAAGCCGTGATGTGCATGTTTGACCACGCCCACGCGCAGACCGCGCGCTTTCAGGATCGGCAGCACCTGCTTTAGCAACGTTGTCTTACCGGTGCCGCTGTACGCGGCCATGCCGACCACCGGAACCCTCATCGCGTAGCCCTCAAGCGCACTTCGGCCGCCGTGATGTCCTCCGGGGTGTTCACGTTCAAGAAGGTCGCGGGTTGATCCGAAAAGTCGACGGTCACACAACGATGTTGCGCGAACCATCGATCGATCTTGCGATCGCCGGCGTCCAGATAAGCGAGCATGGAATCCAGTAAATCAGTGCGTAAAAGCGTGAAGACCGGTTGCATGCGATCGCCATCGTGGGCAACACTGATTTGCGCGTCGTCCGCCAGCAGTCCGTCGTACAAGCGTTGTGTCAAATCCGTCGGCACGAACGGGGAATCGCAAGGTGCAGTCACGATGAAGGGCGTTTCGGCCACCTGCATCGCGCTCGCCATGCCCGCCAGCGGTCCGAAATAACCCGCAACCGTATCGCCGACCACTCGATAGCCCAGTGCGGCGTAGCGCTCGGTATTGCGATTCGCATTTATGATCACGTCCGAAACTTGGGGAGCCAGTGCAGCGACGACGTAGCTGATCATTTGGCGACCGCTAATGGCGATCAATCCTTTGTCTTCTCCACCCATACGTGTTGCCCGACCGCCTGCGAGTATCACTGCGGTTACGAGTTGCTTTGCTGGCGTAAGATCGGTCATGCGCGTTTAGTCTGCCGCTATGGCGGCGGCCCGTGGTGTTGGCTCAGGTTTCTCGTCGAACACGATATTCTCGGCGCCGTTGAACACCAGGAAGTGCCGGCCCTTGGCGCGCGCGATCATGGTCACGCCGACCTGGCGGGCAATATCCAGACCCATTTGGGTGATGCCCGAGCGCGACAACAACACCGGTATCCCCATCTGCGCAACTTTTATCGCCATCTCGGATGTCAGCCGACCGGTTGTATAAAAAATTTTGTCCTCGCCCGTTATCCCATCCAACCACATGAGCCCGGCGATGGCGTCCACAGCATTGTGACGGCCCACATCTTCGATGAAGATCAGTAGATCGGTATCCTGGCACAACGCACATCCATGCACGGCTCCGGCGTTTTTGTAGATCTCGTTGCCTTGCGAAAGGTTGCGCAGCAAGGCGTAGATGCGCGCCTGAGATAGCGGTAGCTGCGGTAATTCGAGTTCGTCGAGATCTTCCATGATGTTGCCGAAGACCGTGCCTTGCCCGCAGCCAGTGGTTACCGTGCGTTTGGCGAGTTTCTCCTCCAGATGTTCGATACCCGAGCGCGTTTTCACAGCAACGGCGGCGACTTCCCAATCCACATGCAGCGATACAATGTCTTCGATGGACTCCGCTAGCCCCTGGTTTTTGAGGTAGCCGAGCGTCAGTGCCTCCGGGTAGGTGCCGAGCGTCATGAGCGTGACGATCTCGCGAGTGTCCACATAAATAGTCAGGGGACGCTCTCCAGCGATCTGTTTTTCCTGGGGCTGTCCGTAGGCGTCGATTGCCGTCACGGTGTGCGTCGGCTCGAGGCCGGCGCGCGTCATTTCGGGACGATAAGGGGTTGGTTTCTGGGGCATGGCGAGCAGCACCGGCTATTAAGCAGGATATATTAGCATCATGGGTGAAATCCGGAGTTTAATGTCAGATTGACAACATTGGGACCTTACACAATCCTGTCGGAAAAAGGCACGGGAAACCGAAGTTGCGGCGCACGGTTCAAGCAACAGTAGATGCTGACGCGGAAGTTTAAATATTGCCGAGGGACGGAGCTATGAAACGAATTGCAGGCGTGTTGTTTGTAATACTGAGTCTGGTTTCCACGGTGGCCATGGCGGTCAAAGCCGGAGATCAAGCACCGCAATGGACCGCCACTGACACCGCCGGTAAAGCCTACCAATTCCCCGAGTCGGACGAGGCAAAGACGACAATTCTCGTCTTTTGGGCGACCTGGTGTCCCTACTGCCAGGCGTTTATGCCGAACCTTGCCGCTATCGAACGTGACTACGCTGAGCGTGGTGTGCAGGTCGTTGCGGTTAACGCCAAAGAACGCGGTGCCGGCGATCCGCGAGAATATATGGCAAGCAACGGTTACGGTTTCCGCACGATTGTCGAGGGGGACGATATTGCTGCCAGCTACAACGTGCGCTTTATTCCCGGTTTAATGATTATCGACGCAAAAGGGAAAGTGCTTTGGCGGCGTACATCCACGGATCTGCCGCCCGGGAAGTCCGTTGCGCAGTTGTGGGATGGACAGGTGCGCGCGGCGTTGGAGGAGGCGCTTTGATGAATACCGTGCACGCCGCGTTGCGAATCTCGCGAGCCCCCGTCCGTGTACTGGGTTTACTGCTAGTGTTGATGCTCTGCCGCCATGGAGTCGCGGCTGAACCAACGAAGGAGAAAGCCTGGAAGTGGATCGACGCTCACACCGAGCAATTTCAGCAAGCCAATCAACACATCTGGTCTTTTGCCGAAACGGGCCTCACGGAGACCCGCTCCTCCTTGGAGCTCCAGAATCTGCTCAGCAGTTACGGATTTTCCGTCGCCGTCGGTGTCGCCGGCATGCCCACGGCATTCGTCGCAAGTTACGGCAGCGGCAAGCCGGTAATCGGCATACTGGCTGAGTTCGATGCACTGCCCGGTCTTTCACAGGCCGCGGTGCCCAACCCTAAACCCGGGCCGAACCCGGCGGCCGGACACGCTTGCGGTCATTCAATCTTCGGCGTTGGCTCTACCGCTGCGGCATTGGCGGTTAAACAAATTATTGAATCCGGCGCGATCAAAGGCACTATCAAGCTATACGGTACTCCGGCCGAGGAAACGGGTATCGGCAAGGTCTACATGCTCAGGGACGGTTACTTCAAAGACGACGATGTGATCCTGAACTGGCATGCCTACGAGCGTACCGAAGCCACGTACAGCGACACGAAAACATTAGCAAACGTTAAGTTCCGTTTTAGCGGCACCGCCGCGCACGCATCCGCTTATCCTTACGACGGACACAGTGCCTTGGACGCTGTCGAGTTACTCAACATCGGCGTCAACTTCATGCGTGAGCACGTTAAGACAGATGCTCGCATTCACTACGTCATCACCGACGGTGGCGGTCAACCTAATGTTGTGCCGGCCTCAGCCGAAGTTTGGTATTACGTCCGTGCCAACACGTTGCAGACGTACACACCTATTTCAACTGGATCAAAGATATCGCCGAGGGTGCCGCGAAAATGAGCCGTACGCGGTTAGAAAAAATTACAGTGCAATCGGAAATGCACCAGATGATCCCGCTGCGCACACTGGCCGCGGCGGTACACCGTAACCTGAAAGCGGTGGGTGCGCCTGCATGGAGCGCCGATGAGCTCAAGTTCGCACGCACCACACAAACCGAGTTTGGACGCTCCTCGGAGATTGCATTGTCGGTCGGTGTACAGCCGGTGCCGGCACAACCGGACGCGGCACTGGCATCAACGGATACCGCCGAGATCTCCTGGTTTGTACCAACCGGTGGGTTGCGGGTCGCGTCCTATGGCTATGGCTTACCGCTGCATTCCTGGCCCGTGGTTGCGGCAACCGGCACGTCCATCGGAACCAAAGCCCTGGTTGTGGCGGCCAAAGGTCTGGCGGGTACGGCGATCGATTTGTACACAGATCCAAAGCTGCTCGCGGCTGTGAAGGCAGACTTCAAGGCAACCCGAGGTGATGCACCCTGGCTGACGTTGATCCCGGAAGGCCAGACTGCGCCTAAACAGATTAGGTAGGCGCGGGGTTGGGGTGAGGGGTAAAATAACGCGCCGATATTTGTTAGCCACGTTCGAACTGACGCTCCACCGGTTCGGCGGCGCCTGCTGAGCTGGCTATGTCGCTCATCGTGCGCTTGGGACCGAAGCGCGTTTGCTTGAGCGCAGGCGGAGTGTCGGCAATGCCGAATGGTTGATCACCTTTGATAGTGATCCGTTCCATACGTCGTCGATGCGGCAGATAGTCGTGGGTCGCATAGTGCTGAACTGAGCGGTTGTCCCAGAAGACCATGCTATTCGGCCGCCATTTCACCCGCAGTTGATACTCGGGAACCTTCGCCTGATCAAAAAGAATGTTGAGGACATGCCGGCTTTCCGTGTCGCTCATACCGTTGATACGCAGCGTAAACTGGGGGCTGACAAAAAGTGCCTTACGGCCGGTCACCGGATGAATTCGCACAACTGGATGGTTCGGGTTTGGAAATCGCGTTTCCATGTCGTGTAGCTGTTGGCGGTTTTCGGGCGTGTTCTTGAACAAACGCCGCCAGGGCAGAAAATCGTTTACCGCTTCCAGATCCGAGATCAACTGCTGCATATGGTCGCTCAAGCCGGCGTAGGCAGCGGTCATGCTGGAAAACAAAGTGTCGCCGCCCAGCGGCGGCACGATATCCGCGCGCAGAATGGTGCCCATCGGCGGATCCTCGCGAAACATCTCATCGCTGTGCCAGACATCGGTTGACAGTGGCAGATTCTGACCATCGTTATCGAGCACGATCATCTCCGGCATCTCAGGCTGGTTGGGCGAGAATGGGTGAATACTCAGTTCGCCGAAACGCGAACCGAAGGCGAGATGCTGCTCGCTGGTGATGGCCTGATCTCGAAACACCAGCGTCTCGTGTTCCATCAGCGCATCGTGGATTGTGTCGATTGCCGTTTGCTCGAGCGGCTGTGCCAGATTGACGTTGCGGATTTCAGCGCCAATGTGAGCGCCGAGCTGTACGACCTCTGGCTGCGTTGCCACCGTCAGCCTCATCCCGATATAACCGCCGCAGCCCGTAATTCGCTGACTTCTTCACTCGTCAATCCAAGTTCGCCCAATAGCTCGTCCGTATGTTGGCCCAGGCCGGGTGCGCCGTAACGGATCGCTGTTGCTGTATGTGAGAAGCGCGCGGCAGCGCGAGCCTGGCGCAGAGTGCCCGCTTGTGGATGTTCGCTTTCGACAATAATGTCATTGGCGTGTACTTGCGGGTGTTGAATCATGTCATTGCGCGTGAGCACCGGCACGCAGGGGACTCCGTGCTCTTCCAGGCGAGTGAGCCAATACTGTGATGTGTTAGTGCGTAGTACTTCCTGAATGAGTTCCAATCGTGCGTTGAGATTGGCGTCACGCAGCGCGGGTGTTTTGAACCGCGGATCCTCCAGCCACTGCGGACGTTCCAACGCCCGCGTCAGGGCCTGCCATTCGCGATCTGACATGACTGCCACACTAACGTAACCGTCCTGCGTTTCGTAAATAAGGTCGATGTAACTCGCAGCGTCTTGCTGCGGGATGGATTCACCGACCAACGTTTGACTGCCCATGTCCGAGCTCCAAAGGAAAGCGACCACGGTTTCCAACATGGACAAACGCACATGCTGACCCTGGCCGGTGCGTTCACGCGCAAACAATGCGGCGGCGATAGCTTGCGCGCCGGTCACGCCGGTCAGTTTGTCGGGCACGATGGTGCGCACCAGCCTTGGACGTTGCTGATCGGAGCCCCCTTGGATAGAGGCAAGCCCCGACAGCGCCTGGATGATCGGGTCGTATACCGGTTTGCCTGAATAGGGCCCGCGTTCCCCGAAGCCGCTGATCGATACATAGATGATCGATGGCGCGACTTCGCAGATGGCATCTTCGCCAATGCCCATGCGCTCGGCGACACCTGGCCGGAAATTTTGCACGAAGACGTCGGCGTCCGCGCACAATCGTTTCAATATAGCTTTGCCGCGCTCGTCTTTGAGGTTTATCGCGATCGAGCGTTTGTTGCGATTGTTGTTGAGGAACGCGGCGGACATATTGCCGCGCCGATTGGCAGCTGAGCGGACGTGGTCTCCGCGCTCCGGGTTTTCGACCTTGATTACGTCCGCCCCCTGGTCGGCCAGCAGCATGGTCGCCAGCGGCCCTGAGATCATCGAGGTGAGATCGATAATTCGCACACCATGCATGGGACCGGTCATAACGGCCAAGATTATAGCGTGCCAAACGCCGCGCCGTGATTCGTCGTAGTCCAGGTTACTTGACTCCCGGTGACGCCGGTGCAAGCCTTGGCGTCTCGATTGCCCGGGGGCGATCGGCGCAAGCGGAAATCTGGGAGAGAGCACATGGCCTGGGCACGGAAATTACTGCGTATCAATTTAGCCGCGGGCACCTGTACCGAGGAGCCGCTGAACATGGACTGGGCGGTGAAATTCCTCGGCCAGCGCGGTCTCGCGACCAAATACTTGAGCGAAGAAGTCGATCCTCAATGTGATGCACTCGGCCCGGACAACAAATTTATTATGACCACCGGGCCGCTCACTGGCACGACCGCGTCCACTGCCGGGCGTTACTCGGTTGTCACCAAGAGCCCCCTGACGAACTGTGTGGCGTGTTCGAATTCCGGAGGCTTCATTGGGGCGGAGATGAAGATGGCCGGTTGGGACATGTTTATCTTTGAAGGCAAATCTCCCAAGCCCGTCTATCTGTATGTCGAAAACGAAACCGCGGAACTCATTCCAGCGGAGGATTTGTGGGGCCTGTCGGCCTGGAAGACCGATGAAGAATTGCATCGTAAGCATCAAGACCCGCTGCTCAGGATTGCCTGCGTCGGCCGCGCTGCTGAGCAGGGTTGTTTGTATTCCGCCGTCGTAAATGATTTACACCGTGCCGCCGGGCGCTCAGGGGTTGGCACCGTAATGGCATCCAAGAATTTGAAAGCCGTGACCGTGCGGGGCAGCCGAGGTGTCGGTAATATCAAAGATCCCATTCGTTTCATGCAGGCAGTTGCGGCAGGTAAGAAAGTGCTTGCCGACGGCGCTTTTACCGGTACGGGTCTGCCACAGCATGGTACCCAGGCGGTGATGAGCGTAATCAACGAATCCGGCGCCATGCCGACGCGCAACATGCGCGACGTGCAGTTCGAAGGCGCGGACAAAGTCGGCGCCGAGGCGATGGCTAAACCCAGGGCCAGCGACGGCAAGCCCAACCTCGTCACCAATGCTGCCTGCTTCGGCTGCACCATAGCGTGTGGCCGCATCTCGACGATTGATCCGCAGCACTACACCATCGTTAATAAGCCCGAATACATGGGCGCCTCCGGTGGGCTGGAATACGAAGCGGCTTGGGCACTCGGTCCGGCTGTTGGCGTTGATGATCTCGACGCGCTGACGTACGCGAATTTCATTTGCAACGAGGACGCCATCGATCCGATTTCCTTTGGCTCCACGCTGGCCGCCGCAATGGACCTTTACGACATTGGTGCACTGACTAAAGAGCAGACCGGCGGTCTTGAACTTACGTTCGGCTCTGCCGAAGCGTTGACCACTGCCGTCGAATTAACAGCGCGTGGCGAAGGTTTCGGCAAAGAATTGGGTCTGGGCTCCAAACGTCTGTGCGAGAAGTACGGACACCCCGAGTTGTCGATGACGGTCAAAGGCCAGGAGTTTCCCGCTTATGATCCGCGTGCCGTGCAAGGTATGGGGCTGGCATACGCGACCTCCAACCGGGGCGCGTGCCACCTGCGCGGCTACACCGTCTCCGCGGAGATTTTCGGTATCCCGAAAAAAGTCGATCCCCTGGTCACCGAAGGCAAGGCTGAATTGGTAAAAGGCTCTCAAGACGCGACCGCCGCGGTTGACTCCTCGGGACTGTGTGTATTCTCCACCTTCGCCTGGACGCTGGAAGACATCGCGCCGCAAATCGATGCGGCATGCGAGGGCGATTGGACCGTCGATCGGCTGGTCGAGACCGGTGAGCGGATCTGGAATCTGGAACGCCAATTCAATATGGCCGCCGGTGTTACCGGCGAGCAGGATACGTTACCTGACAGGTTGCTCAAGGAAGCCGCTAAAACCGGGCCCGCTACCGGCAAAGTTGCCAACTTACACGAGATGCTGCCGCAATATTATCAATTGCGCGGCTGGTCTAGCGACGGCGTACCCACGGAGGACACGCTGCAGCGTCTGTCTGTCTAGCCCGAGGATGACAACAGCGGTGACGGGCGCGCCCACACTAGTGCCAGTATTGAGCGGCCACATTTTCGATGAAGACGCACTGTGTAATTATCTGAGTGATCTGCTGCCGGGCGTTAACGGCAGCCTTGGCGTCAAGCAGTTCCAGGGTGGCCAATCCAACCCGACCTACCTGCTCAGCGCCGGCGACGCTCGCTACGTGCTGCGCAAGAAACCGCCCGGCAAACTCCTACCTTCCGCGCACCAGGTCGATCGCGAATACCGCGTCATGTCGACCCTGGCCGCCACCGACGTGCCGGTGCCCAGGATGCGGCTGTTGTGTGAGGACGAAAGCATTCTCGGCACGACGTTTTACGTCATGGATTACCTCGAAGGACGGGTTTTCGCCGACCCGCTGCTGCCCGATTGCCCAGCCGAAGAACGGGCGCAAATGTACGATTCCATGAACGACACGCTCGCCAAATTACACTTGGTCGACTGGGCCACGCTGGGTTTGGACGACTTCGGCCGACAGGGTGGCTATATCGAACGGCACACCCGACGTTGGTCGAAACAATACGAAGCGTCCAAGACTGACGACATTGCGGAGATGGATCGGCTGCGCGACTGGTTGCTTGCGCATCTGCCCGAAGACGATACGACGACGGTGGTACATGGAGATTTTCGTCTGGGCAATATGCTGTTCCACCCGAGTGAACCGAAGATCATCGGCGTGCTCGATTGGGAACTCGGAACGCTCGGACACCCCCTAAGCGACCTCGCGTACAACTGCATGGGTTATTCGATGGATAGTGCACAGGAGCGCGCCTATGGCCTCGCCGGTCTAGATTTGGCGGCAATTGGGGTGCCCACCGAATCCGAGTATGTTGCAGCGTACTGCCGACGCACAGGGCGCGAGGGTATTTCCAACTGGGACTACTACGTGGCATTTTCTTTCTTTCGTTTTGCAGCAATCGTGCAGGGTGTATACGCGCGCGGATTACAAGGCAACGCAGCCGACAAACGCGCAACGGAGTACGGCAAAATGACCCGTCGATGCGCCGAACTCGGCGCAGCACGGATGGCTATGTCTCAGTAAGACCTGGAGAACAACGATGACGGACAAAACCAAGAATTCTTCCAATAGCGTCACGCGGCGTAATTTCGTCAAGACGGCGGGTGCCGCCGCGGTGGCAGCGTCGGCTGCGCCGCTGGCCATTCAAAGCGCCGCTGCTGCTCACCACACGGGCGTGGTGCTGATTACGATGTCATCGTCATCGGCGCTGGTTTCGCCGGTGTAACCGCGGCGCGTGGAACCGCAAATGCCGGACTGAAGACCGTGTTGCTGGAGGCGCGTAATCGATTGGGTGGACGGACATTCACTTCCAGCTTCGCCGGACACGCGGTGGAACTCGGTGGAACCTGGGTTTATTGGACGCAGCCGCACGTCTGGTCGGAGGTCAATCACTATCGCCTGGAGTTAGTCGAGGAGCCAGGCACTGCGGCGCCAGAATCGATGGTCTACCGGACCAACGGTAAGCCCGTCACCGTCGATCCAAATGACATGATAGAGGGTATGGAGCGCGCCTGCGCTGAGTTCTGCAAGCCCGCATTGGAGATGTTCCCGCGGCCGTTCGACCCCTACTACGCGATGGACGTCGTTGAGAAGTATGACTCAATGTCGATCCAGGACGCGCTGGCGAAAACAAAAATGTCCAGCGAAATGCGCGACATCATGAGCGGCTTCTGGTCGACGGGTTCGCATAACAGGAATACCGAGGGCGGTTACATCGAAATGGTTCGCTGGTATGCGCTGGCCGGTCACAACTTCGCCCGGCTCAACGATTCGATAGCCCGCTACAAAATCAAGACAGGTACGATTTCCCTAATCAACGCGATAATTGAGGACGCCAAGCCGGAAGTGGTGATGTCGACGCCGGTGATGAAGATCGCACAAAACGCAGAGGGTGTTGTTGTCACGACCGAAGACGATCAGACCTTGTCGGCAAAGACGGTTATTGTCGCAATGCCCTTAAACACGCTGAAGGATGTCGAGTTTTCACCGGCGCTGTCGGAGGCGAAGCTGATCGTATCAAACGCGCAGCACGCCGGTTCCGGCACCAAGCTCTACATGCACATCAAGCAGGACCTGGGCAGTGTCTACTGTGTCGCCCCCGATACCGATCCCCTGACTTTTATGTTCACCGACTACCATGGGCAAGATGGCACCGTGATGGTCGGGTTTGGCCCCAGCCCCGATATGCTCGACATCAACGATCGTGACGACGTGCAGCGCGCGGTGTCGCTGTTTTTCCCGCAAGCCGAAGTCCTGGACGCGAAGGGTTATCAGTGGACGGTAGACCCATTTTCGCGCGGAACCTGGTGCACACTTCGCCCCGGCCATACCACTAAGTACCTCGCGGCTCTACAAAGCTCCGAAGGCAAGGTCCACTTCTGTGGCGGCGACGTGGCGAACGGCTGGCGCGGCTTCATCGACGGTGCGATCGAAAGCGGCCAACGGATCGGGCGGGATGTTGTAAAGGCGTTGGTTTGACGCAATTACCCCTCATCCGACCGCCATCCATGGCGGTCGGATGAGGGGTAATTAAATCAAAGGATGATTCGGCTCCAGCCCCAGCCGATCTCTCCCATATAACTCCATCGTCGCGTCGGAATCCCAGAACGCGTGCGTGGCAAGCGTGTTGATGTCTCGAAAGAATCTCTGCAACGGGCGATCTTTGTGGAAATTACTCGTGCCCGAATGCGCGATCATGTCCGAGACGGCGCGCCGGCAATGTTGGGTGATGAATGCAGCCAGGGTTTTAAGCCGCAGCCGTTCAGATACCGACCAGTTCTCGTTCCTCATGCACTCGAGCGTCTGATTACACAGATCGCGCGTTAATGCTTCCGCTGCAATCGCGTTGGCATGTGCCTGCCCAAGCAACACGTGGGTGTATTGCTTTTCCTTAATAACCGATTGTGCATGGGACGTGACACGCGCCAGCACACCTTGTTCATAGGCGTTGGTTGCGCCGCGCAGGCCGCCACTGAATACACACATGCATTCGTTGTAAATGAACGGCAGCAGTGGGATCTGGTAGAGCGGATTTCTGTGGATCATGCTGCCCTGTGTTTTGCCGGAGAAGAAATCATCCAGCGCAACGCTGCGGTGCGCTGGCACGAACACCTCCTGAACCTCGACATCGTTGCTGCCCGTACCCGACATACCCGACATCTGCCACACGTCGTGCATCTGCACATCCGCGCGCGGCATCATGAACACGCGTAGCTCTCGTGCGTCGACGGCGCCGGTTATGCCCACCCA
Organism: Gammaproteobacteria bacterium; assembly: GCA_965225625.1. Taxonomy (GTDB): domain Bacteria; phylum Pseudomonadota; class Gammaproteobacteria; order JADZEE01; family JADZEE01; genus CBDDBH01. The sequence continues at coordinate 53,423 of CBDDBH010000002.1, read as the reverse complement.
TTCACCGTGCATGATCCCCGTGCTCCATGACGAGCGACCCGAGATTTCCCAGCCGCCGCTGACCGTTTTCGCTGCAATCGGCGGTGCGGTAGAAATCGGGATTAATGCAAACGGCCGCTCGGCCCAGATCTCTGACTGTAACTGTTCGCTGAATTTCGCCGCCATCAAGTTGTGCCCTATATAAAAGGCAGAGACCCACGCGGTCGACGTACACGAACTGCTGATGATCTCGATTATTTTGACGTGAGTATCCAGGGAGAACTCATGCCCACCAAAGCGTTTTGGGGTCAGCGTCGCAAAGATCCCTGTGTCGACCAACTCCTTGATCGAATCGTCGTGGGGTGAGCGTTGTTCCTCACTTTGTGCCGCGCGCCCGGCAATTCCCGGCGCAACAGAGCGAACCCGATCGATTAACTCGATTTCCGTTATTTTCGACATGGCTGAAAATACCTCTAACGTTTGAGCGATTGAACCAGGACCGTGCGGCCGAAGACTTATAACATACCAAGGAGTCCAGCTTAAACGCGCCATCCCTGACGCTGATTAGTAACCGATTTCCAGTGGGGCTTTTGTTGCCGCTTGGCGGGATCTACACTACGCGCGGGCCGCTGGCGTGTGTTGTCGGCCGTAATGGCCGAATTCCATGTCTGAACCCACCGATATCCTCTCGCGCGCGCAGCTACGCAAAAAGGGCTACACGTTCGCTGAATTCGAGATTGGCCGCGTGTTCGAGCACCACTGGGGCCGCACGCTCAATGAAGGCGACAACTCGCTGTTCACTACGTTGACGCTGCATTTCAATCCACTGTATTTCAACGTTGAATTCGCAAAAGCACATGCCCATCCGAATGTTGTCATCAACCCGTTTCTGGTGTTTAACACCGTATTTGGACTGTGTGTCGAAGATCTGACCGAAGGTAGCGAGCGCGGCGCCATGCTTGGCATCGACGACATGACTTTTCATCTGCCGGTCTATCCGGGAGAAACCTTAACCGCGCGCAGCACCGTTGTTGGCAGGCGCGAGTCCGCCAGTAATCCGGAAAACGGCATAGTCACCTGGCACTGCGAGGGCTTTAATCAGCGAGACGATCGGGTTATCGACTTTCGCCGCTCCAATCTCATGAACACGAGGTGATGCGTTGACCTACATGACCGAAGAACGGCGGATGCTGCAGCAAGCGGCGCGCGAGTTCGCCATGCGCGAAGTGCTGCCGCTTGCGAACAAACTCGATCCCGAACAGGGCGATATTCCGGAAAGCCTGCTCGAGCAACTCGCCGATATGGGTTTCCTCGGCATTGTTATTCCCGAGAAATATGGCGGTCTGGGGCTAGGCTGCTTTGAGTACTGTCTCATCACCGAGGAACTTGCGCGCGCCTGGATGAGCGTTGGCAGTATTATTCGCAGTTGTACCTTCAACACGTTGGTGCCGCTGTCGGTGTTGACGCAAGAGCAGCTTGAACGCATAGCGCCGCGTTTGGCGAGCGGCGCCTATCGGGGTGCTTTTTCATTGTCTGAACCGAACGCCGGCTCGGATGCTGCCAATATCAGTTGCCGGGCACGCCGCGATGGTGACTCGTGGGTTATCAATGGCAATAAGTATTGGTGCACCATGGCCGATCGAGCCGACTTCATCATCGTCATGGTGCGTACCGATCCCGAGATAGATCCCGAGCGTCGGCACCGCGGTATCAGCGCGTTGCTGGTCGACAAGCCACGCGGAACGTTTCCCGACAACATACATGCGACAGCTATTCCGAAGATTGGTTATTTCGGCTGGAAGACCTTTGAGCTCGCGTTCGATAACGTCCGTGTCCCGGGTGAGAACCTGATCGGTGAAGAAGGCAGGGGGTTCTACATTGCCACCGCGGGTCTGGAAATCGGCCGCGCCCATACTGCTGCCCGCGCGGTCGGCGTGGCACGTGGTGCATTGGAAGATGCGAGTGCTTACGCATTGGAGCGTCAGCAATTCGGCCGTCCTATCGGGGAGTTTCAGGCCATCCGTTTCAAGATTGCCGATATGGCGGCCCAGATAGAAGCCAGCCGCCAACTCATGTACTCCGTGTGCGACAAGATCGACCAAGGCGAACGCTGTGATCTGGAAGCGGCAATGGCCAAGTATGTCGCAAGTGAAATGGCGGAACGCGTCACCAGCGAAGGCATGCAAATCCACGGCGGTGCCGGCTACACGAAGTTGGTTGCGGCAGAGCGTTATTGGCGCGACGCTAGGTTGACCAAGATCTTCGAAGGCACGTCCGAGATCCAGCTTCGTATCATCTCCGATCGCCTGTTGGGACGGAGCCGCTGAATTGAGCCTTTCCGCGCTGACCGGCAATGATAACTATTTCGAAGACTTCGTCGTCGGCGATGTAATTCGGCACTCGCGCGGCAAGACCGTCGAAGCGCTTGAAAACGTGCTGCTGACCAACTTGGTGATGAATACTGCGCAAGCGCACTTCAATGAGCATGCGGCGCAGCAGTTACCCTTCAAACGCCGCATTGTGTTCGGCGGTATCACCACCGCGTTGGTTATTGGCCTCGCCAGCCAGGACACCGCTGAAAATGCATTGGCGGAACTCGGCGTCGACAAATTGAAACTAACCGCAGCCGTACATCACGGCGACACCCTGTACGCGTATACCGAAGTCCTGCAGCTAAGTGATGCCGACCAAGCCGATGCCGGCATCGTCAGATTCCGTCATTGGGGTGTTAACCAGGATGATAAGACGGTGATGGAGGCTGAACGCCGGGTGTTGGTCAAACGCCGCAGTCATTGGAGCGAACGATGAGCAGCAGCACTGGCGCACTGCACGGCGTCAAAGTGATCGATCTCACCCGTATGCTGGCCGGACCTTTCTGTACCCAGATGCTCGCCGATCACGGCGCTGAAGTTATAAAAGTTGAGCCGCCAATGGGCGACATGACCCGCCAACTCGGCCCATTTCGTAGTGACGACGAGGTGCACGACCACGGCGGCTATTTCTCCAGCATCAACCGCAACAAACGCAGCATCGTGCTGGATCTTAAACAGCCCGCAGCGCGCGAGATCCTGTTGCGCTTGATCGAGGATGCAGACGCTTTGGTCGAGAATTTTCGCAACGAGGTCATGGATAACTGGGATCTTTCCTATGAAAAGCTGCGGCAGCGCAATCCCAAGTTAGTCTATGCGACGGTACGCGGTTTCGGCGATTCCCGTTCCGGAGCCAGTCCATATGCCGATTGGCCCGCCTTCGACATTGTCGCGCAGGCGATGGGCGGCATCATGGCCATCACCGGTCCCGATGCCGTCACACCCACGAAAATTGGCCCCGGTGTAGGCGATATGATCCCCGGTTCCATGTTGGCATTCGGCGTAGTCGCCGCGCTGTTTCATGCCGAACGAACCGGGCACGGTCAATTTGTGGATATTGCCATGGTGGACGGTGTGCTCGCCGTCTGTGAGCGCGTGGTACATCAACATTCTTTTGCCGGCACAGTGCCCGCGCCCGAAGGCAACCGTCACCCGCTGGTCTGCCCATACGGCATCGTCCGGGCCAAAGACGGTTGGGTCGCCATCTGCGCGCGCGCACCCAAAGAGTGGCAAATCCTGTGCGAAGTCATACAACGCCCGGAGTGGATTGAAAATCCGCGTTTCACGACATTACCCGCACGCATCGAAAATCAGGATTTGGTTTACGAAACCATTGAGGACTTCACCCGCGAGCGTACAAAGCAGGAATTGGGTGCACTGCTCGGTGGCAGGATCCCGTTTGGTCCGGTGTACGATATCAGTGACATCACCACCGACCCTCACTTCACCGAGCGCGGCATGCTAGTCGACATTGATCACCCCCACACACAAAAGCCAGTACAGATCGCCGGGATCCCCGTACACATGAGTGAAACACCGGGTCGCATCCAGCAGCGCGCGCCGACTCTGGGAGAACACACGCAGGAAATACTTACGGATCTGGGTTACGGCGCTGAGCAGGTTAACGCTTGGCGCAAACAGGAAATCATCGCCTAGCTGCCGTCACTGAGTGTTGTCGATATGTATATTTTCAGGCCGCATAATATCGAACGTTGTCATATGTGATGGGACAGCCACTGACAGCCGCGCTTTTATCAGCCCTGGTGTTTCCTGGTGCCGGCCACTATTTCTTAAAGAAGCGTATTGTCGGCATCTTATTGGCTAGTGTTGCTTTTGCGGCTCTCACTATAGTGATTGTTGAAGCGGTAGAGAGAACTCTACAAATAGTTGAGAAAATCCAACGTGGTGAAGTACCGCTAGATATCGAAACAATTAAAGAATTAGTCGCAATGCAATTATCTGGAAGCCAAGCCCCCCTCATCAACATTGCTGCGCTGGTTTTTCTTATTTCTTGGGTTTTTGGTATTGTCGACTCGTTCAGAGTTGGTCGTCTATTGGGCAAAAACGAACCGTCAAGCGGTTAACAAATTGACTGCGAGGCTGTGGTACGCGAACTAATCGAGCAATACGATGATGAAGATCGATATCGACAAACTTACGGAATCTGAATTGATCGACCTGAATCATCGGATCGTTGAGCGACTTAAGTTCCTGGAGTCGATGAGGGCCCACGCCGACATGTTGGAGTTCAGCGTCGGCGAAAAAGTTAGTTTCCGTGCTTCTGGACGTCAGCCGTTGCTCGGGACACTCGTCAAATACAATCGCAAGACCGTAACCGTTGTGACAGAGGACGGCCAAAAATGGAATGTCTCCCCCCATCTATTGGAGAGGGTAAAAGCGGGCGTCGGCAAGATGGAACAGTTAGGCAATGTGCTCGAGATTGACCGGAAATGATTAGCTAGTTTGAAATGGGTGTGGGCATCCTGAATACCCGGCATGACCATCCTGGCCTGCAGGTCGGTTACCGCGGTTGATTCACCGATTGAGTCCCGCGCCTTAGCCGAACTCCCCACGAAGACGAACCGATCACCACGAACTGCCAGCGCGTCGGCCCACGGTTTAGCGGCATCGACAGTGTAGATCCGGTCGTTTAATAACACCGAATCCGCCGGCTCCATCCCACTGCAGCCGGTCTCCCCCCAAGCCGCTGCGAGTAACAGTAGTGCGATCGGCGCACCTGGCTAGCATGAATTTTTTCATGAAAAGAACGGGGCTTCGGTGTGCTTTCAAAAACTCGACATGAACACAAGATTCGGGCTGACAGCTAGTGCAAAGGCGGTCGAGCGGACTGCGAACACCCCTGGCTCCCTTTTTCATGACGTGCGTGTAGATCATTGCGGTCTTTACGTCGCGGTGACCGAGCAGCTCCTGCACGGTGCGTATGTCATAGCCTGCTTCCAGCAAATGTGTGGCAAAACAGTGCCGCAAGGTATGCGGGGTCAATCGTTTGGCCAGTCTCGCCCTGCTGCCGGCCTGGCGTAAGGCACGCTGAACAGCGGAATCGGAGACGTGGTGCCGATGTATCGCGCCAGAGCGGGGATCGGTAGAGAGTTTCTCGGCCGGGAAAACATACTGCCATTCCCACTCGCGCGCGGCATTCGGGTACTTTCTCGCAAGCGCAAATGGTAGATACACCTTGCCATAACTCGCCGCCAAGTCCGAAGTGTGCAAACCCTTGACGCGAGCAAGATGGCGCTCCAGGTCTGCAATTATCGTGTCAGGCAAGACGGTGACACGGTCCTTGCCGCCCTTGCCGGAGCGGACGATGGTCTGCCGATATTCAAAGTCGACGTCATGCACCCGCAGACGTAACGCTTCCATCACTCGCATGCCGGTCCCGTAGATAAGGCGCGCGATAAGTTGCTGCCGCCCGTGCATCAGGTTCAGCACCCGCTCCACATCCTGTCGGGCGATAATAAACGGCAGTTTCTCCGGCTGCCTTGCCCGTACAACGTCGCTGAGCCACGGCAAGTCGCGTTCGAGAACATGCTTGTACAGAAACAAAATCGCCGAAAGGGCTTGATTCTGAGTGGAGGCGGCGACGTTTCGCTCTCTGGCGAGGTCGGTCAGGAACGCGGACACCTCGGCTTCGCCCATTTCCGACGGGTGACGTTTGTGGTGGAACAGAATGAAGCGCTTAATCCACTGCAGGTAAGTCTGCTCGGTGCGAATACTGTAGTGCCGAAGCCGTAATGCGTCGCGGACCTGATTCAACAGGCGGGGATTTTCCATGGCGAGCCTCCTTGCTCTATGCCTTACTAAAAGTGTCCGTACTATTGAACCCTAAATCGTTGCTTTTAAGGAGTCAATTGAATTATTTCGGCCCAACGTATGATTAAAACTTCGGATTTTAGGTCCCCTACTTATAGTTAGGCGGCAACAGGAGTAATAGTGAAATACAAAGTGAAAGCCGATCTGATCCCGAATAAGGTCGCAGCCTTTTACAAAGTGCTGACCGACGGTACCGTCCAGAAACAGAGACCTGATGGCACTGCGATTGTGTCGGCGATGAAAGAAGCAAAAGTTACCAGTCCAAACACGATCGAGTGGTATGAAAGCTGTTACTGCGCGTCTCCGCTAAAACACGAACGAGAAACGGTTTACGATAAGTACCTCACGAACGTCTCAACGGAACTCGTGGATGAATTCGGTGACATCGATGGCGAGTCATTTTGGGAACATCTTCAAAATACAGCGGCGTAATCTGAGCGAACTGTCGCCTAACCAGCGACTGTGATTTGCAACGTCGAGACATATTTTTCACTCCAATCGTTGCCGTCTCTGACCATGGCGTTGAGAATGGTGATCCGGAGTGGTGTAATGGTTTTAGCATCCCTGGATTGGACCTTTTTTCGATTCACGGGACTTTTTCTACAGCCTCGTTAGGTGGCCAACGTCGAATGAGCAAAACTTTTACGCTATCGCTCGTCCTAATTACCGTATTCCTGGTCCTGTTCGCCTCTATGCCCGCCTTCTTGGGCACTGGCGACGATTACACGCCGCGGCACGCCGTCCGGGAAGGCATTTCCGCGGTGGCGCACATTAGAGCAGCAGTTAGTCGACACGTTTCAGAACATAAAAACTGGCCAACGAACCTGGAAGACCTACACTTAGACGACGAACTAACGGCCTCTCAGTTCGTGGAGAATATTAGTTACTCGCGCGGAAGAATTACGGTCGAATATGTAAAAGGAAGCACAATCGTGTTTGAGGAAATCCACAACAAGACAATCGTATTTTCCGGCAAGATCATTGAAGGTTCATACAAACTTGAATGGAAATGCACCGAGGGAACCATGGACCAAGAGTTTCGTCCGAGCCTCTGCAAAAAGGAGAATTGAATCCGCAACACCTAGCCAGGCGCAGGGCCGACGCGATAGTTGCTACGGTTTAGTGGATACCCTGAGCCTAGTCGTTAAGCGAACGCCCAACCGAATTAAACTTCTGCGATCAGCATATCGCGCGCCGCTTCCTTGAAATCGTCGTTCTTAGGAACGACGACGCCGCCGGAACGTACGCGGTACCACTCAGGATGAAGCGGAGCTTTCGGCGCTTTTCCTTCCTGCAGTGCCTGCGCCGACTTCAACAGCAGTTTGCGAAAAGCGACGATGGCGGTGTCGCTGGAACCCAGCATCTCTTTCGATCGATCGACGGTCGCACCCATACTTTCCTGGATTGCGGAGTCCTGATTGCCAATGCCCTCGATGCCCGAAGTTGAACGAGTGCGTTGCACTTCTCTATCAATCAGGTATTCGTTCTGCCGGCTGTGTGTTGGTCGATAGGATCCGTCATTCAGCACTTCTGCATGTACGCCGCGGGCATCCCTTGTTTCCAGTGTCAGTGGTTTATCCGGTGACCAGGTGATGGTGAATACCCAGCAACGTTCATCATCGATGGGGGTCCACGAATGCCAGAACATCGGTGCATCTTGGCTGGAGCGCGGCACGATGGTGTAGAAGGGCATCAGAAACTGCGAAATGCGCCAATAATAATGCTCTGCGTCCGCCGCTCGCCTGGCTGCCACCAGGAAACCGTAATCAGTGGGATTTACAAAGAATTTCGGTCGCGTGTCGGCGGCGAGGTATGGCAGAGTTGAAACGAGTGCCTTCTGGCGTTCGCTATACGGAAGATCGGGTTTATCAGGATCCAGCAGACTGTGCAGGATTGAAACGTGACTCGAATCGATCCCGCCTTCCACGCCGGCGGCATAGTTGGTCTCCTGCAAACGCTTGCCGACGTAGCGTTGTTCCGCCGGTACCCGACCCCATTCAAACTGGGGTGGCTCCGATTGAAGTTCCGCCGGGCCCATGTAGGCCCAGATCACGCCACCCCATTCGCGTGTCGGATAGGCCGTCAGTCGCACCTCGTCCTTGAACGTCGAATCCGCGGGTTCCGACGGCATGTCGACACAGCGGCCTTCAACGTCGTATTTCCAGCCGTGGTAGGCACAGCGCAACCCGCACTCCTCGTTACGGCCGTAGTACAAATCGACGCGCCGGTGCGCACAATAACGCTGCACCAGGCCGATCCTTCGGTCCGAATCTCGAAATGCGAGCAACTCCTCTCCGAGCAGTGTGACGGGCTTGGGCGTCGCATCCGGTTCGGCAAGCTCCTCATCAATCATGAACGGTACCCAGAATCGCCGGAACAGATCGCCCATTGGCGTCCCGGGGCCGACGCGCATCAGCAAATCGTTGTCTTGGGCTGTAAACATGGTCGTCCTCCGGTGCGCTCCCTAGCAGGCTGTTGAAAAACCCTCAGCCGGCACAATACTGCGTTGAAATCGGACGAAAAATGCTCGTGTACTGGCGTGTACACTGCGCAATTTGGTCCGATTTCGCCTTGTCTTGCACTCGCCTGAGACTTTTTTAACAGCCTGCTAGTGCCAGTGCGCGAAGGTCATCGCACAACCCGTGCCGGCGAGCGACCGGTAACAGGGCACGTAATCGACGAGTTTCATTGTGTCGAGATGTTCGACGGCGCCGGCGAGCGCAATCCAGTTTCTCAGCTCAGAGGTGCCGCCGTTCAACTTCTCGACCGGTAATCCCGTGATGCTCTCCTGGCCGCGGCTCTGGAGCGCAGTGATGAACTCCTGATCCAACTCCTCGTCAATAAGAAAATGGCTCAGCCCACCGGTGGCGACAACAGCCACGCGTGTGTCTGCATCCCAACTCTCGACCGCCTCCTTGATGCCGCGACCTACGTTATAACAGCGCTGGGGCGACATCTGGTTGGGCGGGAAGTAGGTGTTCAAGTACACGGGAATCGTCGGAATTATGCGCTCCTGCATCAACCGCCAATACGGGAATGCGAAGGCGTGACTCATTCCCACGCCGTCCGCATGATAGCGCGAGCAAGCAACATCAAAGTTGTTCTCGGTCAGCGAGCCAACGATGTGGCTGGCCAGATCCGTAGCGACCGGATACTCCACACGTTGTTCCGGATACCAGAGATCGGTTTTGAGTTCTGGCTGATAAGGCCATTTTAAAATCCCGGTCGGCAGAAAGGGCACTGATTCACCGCAGCAGATGGCCAGCGACGGCAGGTTGTCTTCTTTGAACACCTCGTGGTGATCGTCGCCGATGATGACCATCACATCGGGCTTGCAGTCGTGCAATATCTGCGTGATTGCGGCGATGGCGCGCTGATTCGAAGCATGGCGCCTGTCCAGAACTTCGTCGGTTATCTCGTTTGCGATTGCAGGGTCCGCGTTTGCGAGGGCTTCCTCGTAGGTCACGCGCTTGCCGAGGGGATCGAACAACGGCACTTTGGTTTTGTCGAGGACTTCTGCCCTGACACGCCAAGCCGGCGGCGTCATGTTGAGCGCCGGACTGTGGGAGGTACCTATTCCTGCAACGACATTACCCATCAGAGTAGCTCCGTAAATTCCGGGGGAAGCAGATTGGTATCGACGATCACCAGGCGTTCCCCGAACAGCCAGTGGTCGTCTTGTCGCACGAAGCTATCGCGGTATTCGCCGCAGGCATGCAACTTTGAGTGTTCCATGTCCCCGGTGCGATAGATGACGAAGTAGCTGCGTGCTTTAGCAGTATCGTGGGAAATATCCGTCACTTCTATGTTGCTTACGGTGTGAAGTGTCTTGCCTCTGGGCACCTGCCAGACGCCCTCCAGGTAGGCTGACCGCTCGCGGATCGAGTGGATGCCCTCATCGCAGAATAGGTAGAGTCCTTTGTCATTCAGGTTCTCGTAGGTAATCGCAGCATAGACTGCATTGTCGACGAACAGGTCGCTCCAGTCGCGATAGCGCTGCTCATCGGACAACCGCGCCACATCCAGGATCAGTGACCGAATTTCCCGTTCGATCCAAAGCTCGGCGTCGCTTGGTCTCGCTCGTGTCGCTCGTTTCGCCGGAGCTTCGACCTCGTTTTCTGCGTTCATAATTACAATGCCTCGCCCATGTATTCCTTGTAGGCCTGGTAGAACTTGCGCATTGCGTACTCGTCGTTTTTGTCGCCGGCTGTACCGGGTGCGTGGCCACGGTCTATGGTCGACCAGGGGACTTCTTTGACCGCGCTGAACCCCGTCGTGCAGCGCCGTGCGACTTCGACGTCGTCACCGCTGACCTTCCCTGCAGATGTCTGAATATCCATTTCCCGCTTGAGCCGCCACGAGCGTGCCTGCGCCGGTTCGCCGGCGACGCCGAAGGCCACCAATTCCACCATCGTCTTATCGACAGCGATGGGTCGCACGACCTGTAGAAAAGTTCCGCCCGCACCGTCGAGATAGCTCTGAAAGTCCAGATTGGGAAACACGGCGAGAATGTGCAGGTCGCCGTTTATGTCCACGTCGAACGGCGGACGGCGATAAAGCGTTTGCTTTATATCAATCTCGTGCCCGCTGACTTCGCGTAGCAGGCCTTCGATCTGACGGGCATCGCGTTGCGGCGGAAACTTGAGCAGACTATGGGCGGGCTCAAGTTCCATATTGATCCCTTTAACGTCAATACCCCGATAACCGGCACCGACGACGCGGTGCGTGAACTCAGGGTGGTAATTGTCACGGAAGTTTTCGTGCCAGAGCTTCCAGTTGCCCTCGATAAGCCAACGCACCCGGCCGAGTGCCTCATGCTGACCGGTAAACTGTTCGATGTAATCCGCGGTCTCGCCCAGGTACTCTACCAGCGTCTGCGGCACTTCACCGAGCGCGACGAATATGTGCCCGGCAAAGATCTCTACGCGAATAGCGGGAATATCGTACAGCCGGCGATCGAATTCCTCCCCATATGCCTCAGCCCAAGTAACGCCTGCCAGCTTGCCGGCGGTATCAAAACTCCAGCCGTGATACATGCACACGAATTTGCCGCCGCAATTGCCTTTGGGGCGCTCGGTCAAGCAGGCGCCGCGATGTGTACAGGTGTTGTAGAAAGCGTTTGTGCCGCCGGCGTTGTCCCGTGCGACGACGATGTTGCGACCCGCAATTGTGCAGCTAACATAATCCCCGGGCGCCGGCATTTCGCTTTCGTGGGCGACCCACTGCCAGGTGCTTGCGAAGATCGACGCTCTTTCCGCCTCGAACACGGCAGGCTCTACGTAGATACGCCGATTGATGACGCGCGAGCCGTCTAGCTCAATCTGGTTGTCATCCCACGGATCGGACATTGGTACTCACTCCGTTTTCGTTGAACGGAAGCGGGATCAGATGATAAGGCGTAGCAAGCTGCCAAAAATCTGCAGCATTGGATATTGCCTGCGCTGAGTATAGCATTCTGCTGTATACACCATACTTTCAACGTGCCATGCGCTACGGCAATGTTCTTAGAGGAACCATCAATGGCGACGCTCGAGACTAACGATGCAAACCTGTATTACGAGATCCATGGACAAGGTCCACCGGTTTTGCTCGCGCATGGCGTCGGCGGCAATCACGCCTCCTGGTACCAACAGGTACCCGTGTTATCGGCGAATTATCAGGTTATCGCGATCGACCATCGAGGTTTCGGGAATTCCACAGATCCCAGCGGCGCGGCGCGCAGCCGGTTCGTCGATGATTTGATCTCCTTGCTTGACCATTTAGAGATTGAACAGGTGATTTTGATTGCTCAGTCCATGGGTGGCGGCACATGCTCAGGTTTTGCCAGCCGTTGTCCTCAACGGGTGCGAGCCTTGGTCTTAGCGGATACCCTGGTTGGCATGCAACAGCCCGCTGAGATCAGCGAATTGATGACGAGTGTCCGCGCTAAGACCGATAACTTGAGTCAGCTTGAACGCGTGCTCGGAGCGCGCTTTCGCGCCGAACATCCGAACGAGGCTTTGCTATATCAGCAGATCGCGTCGTTTAACAAGTATGCACTGAAGACTCTGCCGGGCAGACTCCCCGACACTTGCGCAGCCGAACAACTCGCCGCCACCGGTAGCCCCTGCCTCTTCATCGCCGGCTCGGACGACATTTTGTTCCCGCCAGAAGCGATTCGGGCTTTCCAGCAGCGGGTTACTGGTTCCGCGTATGTGGAGATCCCGCAAGCAGGCCACTCCGCTTATTTTGAAAAACCCGCGGAGTTCAATGCGGCGGTCGTTAATTTTCTCAACAGCATCGACTGATTTCGGTCAGGCATCCACCCCCGGTCATCCAGTACTGCGGGTTAGGTGCCGATCTTAAAAGTGCCGTACAACCCGCGTAGCGTGGCTATCACGCTGAGCGCGGTGATCCTGCCTGTGGCAGGATTGGCGTCACTGGGCACGTTTTCGATTTGCATCTCGAAACTTGCACTGTCCGCATCGACCACAATCCGATGGCTGTTTCGCGATGCGTTCGGATCGGCCCAGATCTCCAATTCAGTCGCGTCGGCTCCGATCCCGGCCATACCGATCGCTGCCGCAACATTGACGTTTGACGGGAAGCCGCGTGCCCCGTCCGTGGCATTGCCGGAAAAGACCTTAACGGGTTCGCTAAGATCATCGATATCGATTCCGTGCTCGCTCAGGTACGGCGAGCCGCGTAAAGCACGCGGTGGTTTTCGCGTCACCATGCGTACCGAATGAATAGTGCCCTCGGCGGCGGCGCACAGCGCGTCCAATCCGAGGATCGCTCCGGTGGCGAGAATGAGACGACCACCATGTTCAGTGGCCAAATCGACTAGCTCAAGATGTTGCAGTAACGCAGCACCACTCACTGTAACGAGCTGGCGTCCGGCCGACAGTGTTGCCACCGCGATGTCTTCAAATGCAGCCGCGGGCGCACAATCGACGACGGTGTCAACGCTTCGCACGAGTTCTTCAATCGGCAGCACCGGAACCGGATGCGCAAATGATTGCATTGTCTCGATTGCCTTTTCCGGCGTACGGGTAGTGACACCTGCCAGGCGCAAGCCGTCCACGCCCACGTCGAGCGCGCGAGCCACCTCACTGCCGATGGCTCCGAAGCCGACAATTCCGATGTTAACGGATTTCATGGGTGCGGTTTCTTACCTTAGCGCAGGATCTGACCGTTGCCATTACGGCTGCAGCGCGAGCCCACCGAGGTCGGTAATCCATTCGGAGATAGGCTCATAGTAGATGTGTTCACCGCGCACGCCCGGCAGGCAGCCGGCCATTAGGATCCAGGCGATGATCTCGAGTGCTCCGTTGCCACCCTGTTCGACAATAGTATCCTGATCCAGACCCGTCAGTTCCTGTGCTTTACCAGCAACGATGGTATCCATGATCGTGCGATCGAATTCGGCATTGACTCTGCCCTGCCCGCTTCATCACAATCCAAAGCCCTGCTTCTGCAGGAAGGCCGTGGTCACGGTGACGAATTCCTCCGGCCGTTCGATCATGACCCAGTGACCACAGTGCGGGAGGATGAATCCCCAGGAATTTTCGAGCAGTTCCAGGAATCGATAAGTACGGGCGAGGATTGCGATCTTATCTTCCTTGCCACCGACTACCAAGGTCGGCGTGCGAACCGCCGCTACGTCCTCGTCGGGGTAGGACAATCCTTCTCGCTTGGTGGCCTCGCGCATCGCGGCAAGTGCGGCGCGCGCTTGCGGTGTGATTGTCAATTCATAGCGGTAGTGAACCAGCGCGTCGTCGATTTTATAATCCGTGCCGGTTAGCGTCTGCATCAGCCGGCGCATGCCCTCGACCGTGAAGTCGTACTCGGACAGCGCCTTCATGACGCCGCGGTCCGGGTTGTTGACCGCAATGCCAGCGCTGCCCATCAAAACCATCTTGTTCAGCAATTCTGGCCGGTTGATCGCGACCCCGAGCGCCGTTGCACCACCCATAGAATTACCGATCACATGTACCGCGCCCGCCCCCAAGCTTTCGATGAACGCAGCGAGGTGCTGGTTACGGCTGTCGCGACCGTAGTTGTAGGTGGCGGGATCTGGTTTCGCGGTTTCGCCGAATCCAACCATGTCGAGCGCGGTCACTCTAAAATCACGCGCGTATTGTGCAATACAACTTCCCCAGTTACCGCGTGCGTCGGCACCGGCGCCGCCGCCATGCACCAGCACGAGTACCGGACCGCTGCCGGCTTGCAGATAGTGCGTGCGCACACCCTCGATATCGACAAATTTGCTTTCGAATTCCATTGCCCAGTCCTATTCGGATTGCCCTCGGTCGTTGCGCAGCACCAAACTATCATATTCGTGGCTGTCGATTATCGCCTCGACAATGACCGGCCCGCCCATCGACCAGGCCTGCTCCAGCGCTGTGTGAAACTGATCCGGGCTTGCCGCGGAGAGGATCGGGACACCAAAGAGACTGGGCTCAGCAAATGTCACACGCGGGTCGAGTGCGGTGCCATAAATCGGGTTGGTCTTTCTCTGTTGTTTGATCCGTATGAGCGCGAGATCATTGTCGTTCAACAGAACGAAAACTATGTGCAGGTTCTCGCGTGCGGCTGTTGCGAGTTCTCCTGCACTCATCAGCAGTCCGCCGTCGCCAATCACGGCGCATACAGGTATCTGCCTGCGGCACAACTTTGCAGCAATGGCCGCGGGGATCCCAAAACCCATTGACGACCAGCCGTTGGTCATTAACTGCAGACCCGCTTTAGGAGTCCGCCACTGTTGTCCAATCAGGTGGGTGTGGGCACCCACGTCGCAGGTCATGATGCCCTCGTCGGGCAGAACGTTGCGCAGTATGTCGAGTACTGCACAGGGTCCGAATCCTTGCGCTAGCGGAGACAGTCGCGCGAACATGCTCTTGCGCCTTGCGGCCAAGGCATCGAAATCCCAATCGTTTCCGTCCACTTTAAGCGAGACAAGATGCTCGAGCGCATAACCGATGTCTCCGACGACGTCACATCCAGGTTCATCAAGGGGCCGCTCTCCTTCCACCGCAATGCTATCGATAATGATCAGCGGCACCGGCGGGGTCCAGGCCTCGTAGTTGAACTCCACGGGGTCGTAGCCCACGGCTATGATCAGATCCGCCTGCTGGTGTGTTTCACCAACCACATCACTCAAAGCGTGAAACAGAACACCGGCGTAAGCGGGATGATTTTCCGCTACGAGGCCCTTGGCCATCGGTGTGAGAACGACGGGAAGCTGATGTTTTTCTGCGAGCGTTGTGAGTTGCGCATCAAGTTTCGCCCGCACCGCGCCCAGACCAGCAACCAGTAATGGTTTTCGGGCTCGTGCAAACGATTCCTGCAAACGCACGAGTGAGTCCCGTTCCGGCAGCCCGGGCCGAATCGGTCCGTGAAAAACGCTTTCGTCCACACGCGCTGATTCGGCAGACATTCCAACCGGCAAGCCGATATGCACCGGTCCCGGACGTTCTGTGAGCGCTAACGCCGCAGCTTCGAACACTGTGGTTCTGACGCGGTCTGCCTGGAGCCTCAGGGTTGCCTTTGTGATCGGGCGGAACAAAGCCTGCTGGTCGATACCCATCTGCGTCGTTCGCCCACGCAAGGGCGCGGCGATTTCATCGGTAAGTGCAATAACAGGCGAGCGATCCAGCAGCGCGCAGCCAACCCCGGTACTGAGATTAGTAGCACCGGGACCCAATGTGCCGAAACATACGCCCGGAACCCCCGTCAGTCGCGCGCAGACATCTGCCATAAAGCCGGCGCCGGTCTCGTGACTGGTCAACACGAAATCCATTCCAGGCGTATTGCGGATCACTTCCAGGTAGTCGACCCATCCGCCGCTAGGGACACCGAACACATGCTTCACACCGACTTCCCGCAGAGCCCCGATTAATTGGCTGGCGACCGTGCTGGTGTTCAACTCGATCCCCGAGAGTGCAACGACTTTCGAGCGTCACTATCGCCGCGACGAGCGGTACGGATCACAAAGATAAGAGAGAGAATGCTCAAACCACCGGCATACAAACCGACGCCTGGATAACTGCCACCGGCCAGCAGCGCAACACTGGCGAGAAAAGGACCAATGGCCGTTGCTCCAGCTTGCACGACGATCGACGCAGGCGCGACTCTTCCCGCCGGATCGATATGCGCGGTCAAAGCCCGGTACATGGGGAGCAGGTAGAAGGCGGAGACATTCATAAACACGAAACCAAGGAAAAACACGGCGTAGTGAAAAGCGCCGCCAAGCGCGACACAGGCCACACAATTGACGGCGATTCCCACGACGATAGATTTGCGGTAGCCCCAGCGCTGCTGTGCAAAGTTCGCCGCAATCGGCCCGAGACTTGTCAACAGCACGCCAGCCAGGAATGCGATGCCAATCGCTCTGGCCTCCAGGCCCATTGCAACGCCGATGCGTTCAGAAAATGCCCAAAGGCTGTTGCCACCCATGTACAGACAGGCAATACCAACTAAGACCCACGGGAATGGCCGCCAAACGTTTGCCGGTGCTGAGTCATGCCGCACATCGGCGTCTCGCAAGCGGGGCATGGCGAACAGGAATGGCAGACCTAGTAGAACCACGACTACCAACACATAGAATACCGCCATATGCCCGACGCGCTCGGTCAATGAAGGCATGATGAGGTAGATAGCCCCACCCAACGCGACGAAGGCAAAGGTAATAATAGAAAAAGTGCGTTGCGGTCGTGGCGTCGCAGCGGCCGCGGCAGTGCCAGCGGTCAATAGTATCGCCTCGCCGATGCCGACCATTATCCTGCTGACGATAATCAGAGACCAAGATGAAAAGATGACGGCCATGATATGGCCGATAAGCGCGATGGGAACCGCGCCGAGGACGAGCTTGCGACGATCGACTTTGTGGATGGAAAGCGCAAGGATCAGTGAAACGATCGCCATGGAAGCGAATTGCGCTGTGGAGACAAGGCCGGATACGCCGGCGGAGACGGAAAACCGATCGGCTACACCGCCGAGAATGTAAGGCATGGTAATGAGGCCGCCTTCGCCGACGCATACAGCGGCGATCACGGCAGCTAATTCGCGCTTCGAATAATCTTTGTGCGTAGCTGGCGAAGCCGAAGCCATGTCTGTGGAATTTCTCCCGTGAATCGCCAAGCGGCAACTAATGCTTAAGGCTGTAAGGCGATTTTGCCGATCGACCTTCCTTCCTCAAGCCAGCGATGAGCCACTGCTGCATCTTTGAGCGGGAATATCTTCGTGACTTCCAGTAGAGGTTTCGACGCAAACCATTCGTACATAGCCGCATTAACGCGTTCAAATGCGTCGCCACCCATGAAGTTGTCGGGCACAAAGTTCTTGACGGTGACACATTTGTGACATGAGAATATATCCATCTTGGATTTGCCGGCCGCATAACCGTAGCAAATCATTTCGCCAAAGGTCTTGAGCGCTCCGGGATCGCTGTCGAGCGTCGTGCCGCCCACGCCGTTGATGGAATAGTCGACGCCCACGTCCGCCGTTATTTCGAGAACCGCAGCGACGTAGTCAGTCGTCTCAACATCGATGATGAATTCGGCTCCGAGTTGCTTGCAGAATTCCACTTGTGCCGGTGTCCGGCATACGGCAATCACCCGGTTTCCATGATCCAGCGCAACTTGCGTACACACGGATCCGACACCACCGGCGGCACCATGGATTAAGACGGTAGCGTCTGGCGGTATGCCGATATAGATGTGGTGCAATAGGTACGCCAGGCGAAAGTTCGTGACGTAAACCAGGCTCTGCTCGAACGATACGTTATCGGGCAGTATTTGAATGTCGGCGCTCGGCACCTCAATCCCACCTGGCAGGGTATAGGGCTGCGTACGCGCAACTACATAATCCGCATAGCAGTGGCCGGCATACATGAGCGCGGCAATGCGCTGTCCTACCTCGTAGTCTTTGACATCTGCGCCGACTTTTTCGATGGTTCCTGCGACTTCCCTGCCCGGGTAGTGCGGAAGTTTGGTCTCGAAGTAATAGGTTCCGCGACGCTGTTCAGTATCGGCATACAGTAAACTGGCAAGGCTGACGCGGATGAGTAAATCGTCGTCGCCGATCTCCGGAACCGGGATGTCGACGAGTTTCAGGTTCTCAGGTGGGCCAAGTTCATCGAGTCTTATTGCTTTCACGTCGTCTTTTCGTTGTAGTCTGGTGCACCAGGACCGAATCTAACAGCGAGAGGACATCGGAGGAATCGCACTTTCCGAGAGTACTACGTAGATCAACTCGTGACTACCTGAGGGCTACGTAGGCGCCAGTGCTGTCTCCCCACCCGCCAGAATTGCTTGCTCGATAAAGATGACATCGCACGAGCAATCTCGATAGCCAGTTCAAGAGCGAGGTCAAATGGCACGGTCGGCACAAACTTGATTAACGATGTAGCGGCCGAATTCCCAGTTGGTCTTTTCCATTTCGCAATAAGGTGAGCCGCCGGCGTAGGCGACGAAACCTCTTTGAACGGCCTCGATCCTGAGTATGTCTTCGGCCATGAATTCAAGCATGTACGCCCGGGTCTCTTCGGCCCGGGCGGCGTTGACTTTACCATCGGGTTGTTCGCCGGGTAGTGCGCCAGCGTAGTGAACCACACAGCGATCCGTTCCGCGTGGGTGGACGGATAACCAACTGATGAATTCCGCACCAAGCGCCACTGCGTGCGACGGGTACACACACATGAGGTTAAACGTTGAGCGGTCGTCGCCCTGAAGATACGGATAAACTTGCGGGCCAGGATCGACAAAGCCCTCAGGTGGTCTCTGGGTGTGATGATTGAAGCCGGTTCCGCCGGACTGCACTTTCACTGAGGCAGTGGTCATGACAGGTTCGATCGTCTGCGGGTGAACCTGGAACACATGATAACTTTCACAAAAATTTTCGACCTGAACCTTCCAGTTGCAGGCGACTTCCATGCTGCCACGAAATGCGAACTGCAGATCGGCGACACTGTGTCGTTCGAAAAGCGCATCCAATCCGGCGACGTTGCGTGCAAAGGGTGGCGCATTCTCGTCCAAATTCACGTAGATAAAGCCCTGCCAGACTTCGACCCGATATTGCGGAAGTGCCAGAGTCGTCTTATCGAAACTCGCGGTCCTATCCATGTAAGGTGCCGTTCGCAACCCGCCGTCTAAGTTGTAAGTCCACGCATGGTAGGGACAGGTGAACGCGCGGCAGTTACCTGCACCGGAAACCAGAAGGGTGGCACGGTGTCGACACACATTAGACATCGCCCTGATAGCGTTGGCTTCATCACGCAGCACGATGATGGGATACTCCGCGATGTCGAAACTGAAGTAATCGCCCGGTTTCGAGACCTCGTCCACCCGGCCTGCACAGATCCATTGGCGTTTAAAAATATGCTCGATCTCCAGGTCGAGAAACGCCTTCGAGGTATATACCTGCGACGGAATGCTTACGCTTTGCGCAAACGGGGTTTGCGCCCAATGACGAAGTTGTTCGAGCAATTCGGCCGGTTGCGGCGCAGAGGGATTCAAATTGAACTCCTTGAGTTACGCGCTCGCGCCAGTGGCGACCTGCGGACGCAGAATAGTGAGGCGTAGCAGTGGATACAAAACGAGTGCACCGCCTAGCGAGGCAACGAATTCGATCGGTATGAACGCGGTGAAGACGTAATGGGCAAGCAATGTGCTGCCGATTACGGTTACGACCCCGGCGACATTGATCGCCTCCTGGCTGGTGTCCGCGAAAGCCCGTATTCGTGGAGCGACAATATAGAAATCCGCGATTACCACACCTGCGAGACAAGTCAGAAAGACCCCCAGGAATGTAATCCAAGCTTCGACGAATTCGAGGATATGTCCATACAACATGAGCAGCGAAATAATATTCACGAGGATTACGAAAAAGAAACGCCCCGGCCTCCAATCGAATAGCGCGTCGAATAGATTGGTGAAAGACAGCGAGGAGCTGTAGGTATTGAGCACTTGCGCTTTGCATTGCGCGAGCAGCATCAAGGCGAAACCGAGCGCCCCGCCGAATACCATGAAGGTGGCGGCAATCGTATCGGGGCTTTGCAGCACCGCGCGTTCGGCAGCCTCGGGCGAGTAACCTTTCACGTTTACAAAATACTCCATCACGGTACTGGCACCGGCAAACATGAGAATTCCACCAATAACCATAACGATGCAGGATTGCATCAGTACCGCGAGTGTCCCGGCGATCCCGGCATCCGCGGTAGATCGTCCATAGCGGCCGAAATCCGCGTTGTTGAGCGCGATCGCACCGGCCGGGCCGATCAGGATATTGAGGCTGAAGACATATTTGTCGAAGTCGGATTTTATCCCCATACCGTCTAACGCTGAGTCCGGCAATTGCGTCGGAAACAATACGAGTTGGGCAAGCTCGTAATCCGATTGCCGCACGATGTCGACGACGATCCAGGCCAACACCAGCAGGAATCCGATAACCATGATCGACGATACGCGCGCCACCAGCTGGAAACCGAATGCCGTCAGCGATATCCAGGCGACGGTGAACAATCCATAAATGATGATGCGTAGGGTGACGGTGTCCTGTGCTTCGAAGAAAAAGATGAAGCCGCGATACAGCAGCGCATTCTCGATCGCGAGGAAACTGATAATCATGCAGCCGAAGACGGTTGATGCAAGCGCGGAGCCGCGTATTCCAAGACCGTACTGGCGTGTGAGCACGGTGCTGGAGCAGCCTGTGGTGTAAGCGATGTGGGCAATTGCCCAGGCGAGAGAACTGCCGACAAGCAGCACAGTGATGCCGGCATACAAAGCCAGCTTTACCCCGGCGACGAAGCACACGAGTGCACCGAGGAACAGGATAACCAGCGTCGTCACTAAACCCACGCTGTTCCAGGCAATGGTCAGCCAGGTCTTACGTTCGCTATCGGGGACCCGCTCCAGCGCGTGGTCGTCCATCGCGTCGCTTAGTCGTTTACTGGAACTCATTCAATTTATCCCGTACCAGGTGGCCATTCTATGAGTGATGCCCGTCGAACCCAAACACCACTTTACCGCGACCGAATATCGTGGGGAGGCTGCTCGCGACGCTTGCCCGAAGCTGGGCGGACGTACTATTTGGCTACAATGCGCGAGCAGGCGGTAAAAATTGAGGGCTTAGATTGAAGAAACTGAGTGCAAAGGAACTCGCCGAAGTTGTCTCGGCAACGCTGGCAGTCTACGAATCAAGCGCCGAGGATTTCTGGCGCGGGACGCGTGATCACGATGTGAGCCAGAATGTTGCCGCGTTGTTGCAGCACATCCTTGTTTCTCCACCTTTCACGATACTTGATTTTGGCTGCGGACCGGGACGGGATCTCGAAGTGTTCAAGGAACTGGGCCATGTTGCGGTTGGGCTGGACGGCGCGGCGCAATTTGTAAACATGGCGCGACAGCATACGGGCTGCGAGGTGTTGCAGCAGGATTTTCTAGCACTCGAGCTGCCCGCGCGGCGTTTCGACGGCGTTTTCGCCAACGCATCGTTGTTTCACGTCCCCAGCCAGGAGTTATTGCGGGTGTTGCAGGAACTGTGTGCCGCTTTGAAGCCTGGTGGCGTGCTGTTCACTTCGAATCCGCGCGGCAACAACGACGAGGGCTGGCAAAGTGGCCGCTATGGTGCATTTCATGATCTGGAAAGCTGGCGCGAGTATGTGACCTCGGCGGGGTTCCTCGAACTCACACATTACTACCGACCGGAAGGTCAGCCACGCGAGAAGCAGCCGTGGCTAGCGAGCGTGTGGCGCGGGCCGGATTAAGCGCTTAGGTAAGAAAGGGTGCAGTGTGTTGTTTCTCGACGATGCTTCGGCATGAGAGATCTTTACCCTCGGTCACATTAATCGTGCCCGATCATGTGGCTCGGTGTAATCGATATCCGGCCCTATCGGTACGATGCGGGTGGGATTTACGGATTCGTGACTCTGGTAATAGTGTTGCTTGATGTGATCCAGGTGTACGGTTTCGGCGATACTCGGCAACTGGTAGAGATCGCATAGATAGTTCCACAGATTTGGATAGTCGTGGATGCGTCGCCAGTTGCATTTGAAATGCCCGGCGTAGACCGGATCGAAACGAACCAGGGTCGGGAACAAACGCCAGTCCGCTTCTGTTGGGCGCTTGCCAGTCAGGTAGCGCTGCGCGCCTAGCCGTTGTTCGAGTGCATCCAGTGTTGTGAAGACATCGTTAACCGCGGCCTCATAAGTTTCCTGTGTGCGCGCAAAACCGGCTCGATACACACCATTATTCACGTTCGCATAGATTTCGGCGTTTAACGCGTCAATCTCAATGCGCAGAGACGGCGGATAATAATCCGTCGGTTCTGCGCCGAGCTGGTCGAAGGAATCGTTGAACATACGGATGATTTCGGAAGATTCGTTGCTGACAATGGTCTCTCCCGCTAGGTCCCACAATATAGGTACTGATGCGCGGCCCGTGTAGTGCGGGTCGGCACGGACGTAGACGTGATGCATGTGGGCTGCATCGCCGACTGGATCGGCGACTACCCCGGGACCGGATTCAAAACTCCAACCGCCGCTACCCATGAACGGATTGACGACAGAGATCGAGATCATGTCCTCCAAGCCTTTGAGCTTACGATATATGAGGGTGCGGTGGGCCCAGGGGCAAGCATGTGAAATATACAAATGATAACGACCAGCTTCGGCTGGAAATCCGCCTGTGCCGCTTGGCCCCGGCGCTCCGTCGTGGGTGATCCAGTTACGGAACTGGGTGTTTTTGCGAACGTACTTGCCGTCCGCACCGGTGCGACTGTCGCCTTCCTGCCATGTACCATCTACGAGAGAACCCATAATTTAGTCCTTGCTGAGCGATACTGCGATTCACTGAGCCGCTATTGTGGACGCGAACGGCTCAGTGTAAAAAGTTCCCCACAAAGGTTTATCGCCAAGCTGTCAATAGGCCTACAGGAGAAAAATCGGTAAACGTAATTCCAATGGGCGTTGAGCATAGAAATTTCATCAGACACCCAAGCGACATTCCTGTTCGCCTGTTGAGCACGGATGCGCAGAGCGGCGCTCTTCGGCCAATGGCCAATGTAAGTATAGGCGGCCTGGCGTGCGTGTCGGTCGATCCGTTAGAGCTGGGAAACATGGTCAAGGTTGGTTTTCCAATGATCGACGAGAACGAACTAATCGATGGTCGCGTCGTCTGGTGCCATCGGCTTGGCGAATCCTACCAGATCGGAGTCGAGTTCCTCGACGCCAAAGAGGCCTTTCGTGCCCGCATGTGCGAACAGATCTGTCATATCGAACAGTATCGTAAAGATGCGTTCGACAACGACGGACGTGCCCTTTCAGCAGAGGCTGCCGCGCAGGAATGGATCGGCAAATACGCATCGACTTTTCCCTGACGTACCGGTTCGCGCGCAGCACGCACCTTGTCAGCAACTTCGTGTAGTCTATACCGCCGGTTTTTTCGCAGGCGCTAAGTATGGCTGGACACACTATTTTTGACCTCATGGGTGCGGCTACAGCAAGCGCGCCCGCGTTGGCAGCGCCCGAACGCAGCGTTCTAGACCATGCCGGGCTACGCGCGCACATCACCGCAACGGTCACCGCGCTGAACGCATTGGGTATTGGCCGAGGCGATCTCGTCGCGATTGTATTGCCGAACGGACCAGAGATGGCGAGTGCCTTCACTGCGATCGCGTGTGCAGCAACGACGGCGCCTTTGAACCCCGCCTACCGGCAGGATGAGTTCGAATTTTATATATCTGATCTAAAGGCCAAGGCGTTGATCGTAGCGCAGGGTGATGAAACACCGGCGCGCGCCGCGGCAGCGAAGCTCGATATACCCGTGCTGGAGATTACGCATCAACCACAACAGCCTGCGGGACTGTTCGAGTTCGTCAACACGACCGGGGGCACGCCTGTCAGCACCGGTCTTGCGCAAGCCGATGACATTGCCTTGGTGTTACACACGTC
Organism: Gammaproteobacteria bacterium; assembly: GCA_965225625.1. GTDB lineage: Bacteria > Pseudomonadota > Gammaproteobacteria > JADZEE01 > JADZEE01 > CBDDBH01. Next base: position 29,315 of record CBDDBH010000002.1, on the reverse strand, counting down.
CGGCACGACTTCACGTCCTAAGATCGTGCCCCTCATGCATAGTAATGTAACGGCCTCCGCGCAGAATATTCAAACGACACTGGCGCTGAGCGCTGAGGATTGCTGTCTGAACATGATGCCGCTATTCCACATTCACGGTTTAATAGCGGCCATACTGGCGTCCTTGGGAGCCGGGGGTAGCACCTACTGCTGTCCGGGTTTCAACGCGCTGAAGTTCTTCGGCTGGCTGGAGGATTCATCGCCGAGCTGGTACACGGCGGTACCAACGATGCATCAAGCGATCCTCGCCCGCGCGGAGCGCAGCCGCGATGTAATCGAACGTAAGCAGTTACGTTTTATTCGATCGAGTTCGGCGTCGCTCCCGAGTCAGGTGATGGTCGCGCTGGAGCAAGCGTTCGGTGCCCCAGTGATCGAGGCCTATGCAATGACCGAGGCGGCCCACCAGACGACCAGTAATCCGTTGCCGCCGCGAGAGCGCAAGCCGGGTACTGTAGGCGTGGCGGCTGGCCCCGAGGTCAGCGTGATGGACGCGTCCGGCGAACTACTGGCGGGCGGCCAGGTCGGCGAGATTGTTATTCGCGGCGCAAATGTAACGGCCGGCTACGAAAGTAATCCCAAGGCAAATGCCGAGGCGTTTACCAACGGCTGGTTCCGCACGGGTGATCAGGGAGTGATGGATGAGGAGGGTTATCTGCGTATAACGGGTCGCCTGAAAGAGATCATCAATCGCGGCGGTGAAAAAATATCTCCGCGCGAAGTCGACGATGTGTTGATGGATCATCCCGCCGTGCAACAGGTTGTCACCTTCGGCAAGCCGCACGACAAACTCGGCGAGGATGTCGCCGCAGCGGTGGTATTGGCCGAGGGCCAGCAGGCAAGCGAGCGTGAGATCCGAGATTTTGCCGCACAGCGGCTCGCGGATTTCAAAGTACCACGGCAGATTGTGTTTCTCGACGAGATCCCGAAAGGGCCCACCGGTAAAATGCAGCGCATCGGGCTCGCCGAGAAGCTCGGATTAACCTGACGCGGGCAAACGCGATGCGGATCTGCGTATACGGCGCCGGCGCGATCGGCGGTTACCTGGCAGTGCAACTCGCGACCAGCGGACAGCAGGTATCGATAATTGCGCGTGGCCCGCATCTGCAGGCGATAAAGGCCGACGGCTTGCGCCTACGCATAGACGGAAACGAACGGAGCGTTGAGCTTGAGGCCAGCGACGATCCGGCGACGCTGCAACCGCAGGACTTCGTGATTGTCACGCTCAAAGCCCACTCGGTGCCCGCTATCGTTGAACGCATAAAGCCTTTGCTCAGCGCCGACACGGCCGTTGTCACTGCGACCAATGGTGTGCCGTGGTGGTATTTCTACAAATTGGCCGGCGAGTGGCAGGACCGACGTGTGCAAAGCGTCGATCCTGGCGGTCGGATCTGGGATGAAATCGGACCGCAGCGAGCCATTGGCTGTGTCGTTTATCCTGCATGCGAAGTTGTAGAACCCGGTGTTATCGAACATCTCGACGGCAATCGTTTTTCAGTCGGTGAGCCCAGCGGTGAGAAAACGCAGCGCGTTGAGGCTTTCAGTGCGGCGCTTAGGGATGCGGGGTTCAAGTCACCCATCCGCCGCATTCGCGATGAGATTTGGATAAAGCTCTGGGGCAATCTAAGTTTCAATCCCATCAGTGCGCTGACTCATGCCACTTTGGATGTCATTGCGACCGATTCACCAGGCACGCGCGATGTTGCCCGCGCAATGATGGTCGAGGCGCAGGCAATCGGCGAGCGACTCGGTGTACGCTTTGGCGTCGACGTGGACAAACGCATCGACGGCGCGGCGGCGGTGGGCGCCCACAAGACCTCCATGCTGCAGGATCTGGAGCGTGGCCGGCCGATGGAAATCGAAGCGCTGGTTGCGGCCGTGCAGGAGTTGGGGCGGGTGGTTGCCGTGGCGACACCGGCAATCGATATCGTTCTTGCCTTGGTCCGCCAGCGTGCACGCACGGCAGCTGCTCATCCGCAGTAAGGCGTAGCACTTGCAGGAAGGGACCCGCATTGAAGACGTCGCCGCAACTCGAGCCAACCTCGCCGAGGCGGAACAGGCGCTGGCGACAGTGTTCATCGTCACAGTCTTGTCTTTGGGACTACTTATCTCGACGATCGGCAGGACGCAGCTGCACGCGCTTCAGATGTCATTCATGATCTTGTTGCCGTCGGTGATTAAACTGTGGCCGCATCTGGGCAAATGCCAAGCCTTGGTTTAACATCCGGGCTCGCCAAAGAGCGAAGCGCCTGAATCAAAGCAGACACGAGGAGCGGCGAACGCGATGGAAGACAACGTTTGGATTGAGCTGGAAGGTATCGACCCCTCGACAACAGAATTTCCGGTCGCCGCTAAAGCCGGCGACGACAGGGTAGTGATTTACAAAGCGGGAGAAAAATACCACGGTGTCGGTCGCTTCTGCGCGCACAGACGTGCGGACCTGTTGAAAACCGGAATGCCGATGAGTAATGGCTCGTTGCTCAGATGTAATCTCCACGGTTATGTGTACCGGATGGAATCGGGAAAGTGCGTTAATGCACCCGGTGAAGATATCGGTGGCTACGAGGTTACTGTTGAAGGCAACCACATGCGCGTGCGCAAGACGCACGAAGGCGTCAAGGGTTCAGGCGCATCTCGTCTCGACACCGCTAAAGACGCCGCCGGCTAATCGCGGTCCCGCCGCGATGCGTTAATGAATACTCGAAAGAAATTTCAACTCATCATCGATGATCACATCGAGTATCGCCGGCCGGTCCTGTTTTAGTGCTTTCAATGCGCGGTTTATCGCGGGTCGGATCGCCGCAGGATCTTCGACCGTTTCACCGTAACCACCGACAAGCTCCGCCATTCCCGCATAGTTGACGCGCGGTGAGATGTGGGCGCCAAAGTAGGTGTTTGTGCGTGCCGCCCAGCCGTCTGGATATTCTTTTTCTACGGCCATTTGCATGCTGCGATAGCGGTTGTTATTGGCAATTATGATGAGCATGGGTACGCGGTATTCCTGGCAGAATCCCAAAGCCGCGAGCGGTGGGTTGTAGTTGAAGGTACCGTCACCCACGACCGTGACGACGGGTTTGTCCAGGTTGGCGACTTTAACGCCCAGACCCACGCCGAGACCAAGTCCGAGGCCGCCGCTTAAAGCGTCGTAAAAGTGACCGGGTTGCAGATGGTCGAGCGTATTGAGCAGTGTTGAGCGCGACACGATGGTCTCATCTACCATAATCGCGTTGGCAGGTAACATCTCAGCGAGCTCCTCGCAAAACCAGCGCATGTCGATAGGCGTGTTCTTGGCCTGGGCACGCGCGTTGCGGTGCCACTTTGCGCGGCGCGCGTTATTCGTGCGCGCAATGGTCTTGCGGCGCGCGGCTACGGCCTTCTTTTTGCCACGCATTTTGCCAGCCACCAGATCCCTGAGTTCCGCTAAGGCCTGATCGCTGCGGCCGGTAATGACCAGATCTGGCGCGATGGCGCTATAGGGAACACGTTCGCGCAGAGGATCGTCGCCAATTGCGATCACCTGGGTGTGACTGGGTCGTTGCGCAGTATCGGGATACCACGGAGAACCGATCATACCCAATAGAAGTACCGCGTCGGACTTTTGCAGAAACGGCTGCACGCCGAAGCCACCGTGCAGATCGTGTTGTCTGGGGAAATTGACCTGTTCCGGATGCATGCTCTCGACCACCGGTGCGCCAAGCAGCTCGGCGAGGTCGACAAGATCCGCCACCGCACCGGGGTTGCGGCCGAGATTCTCGGTTATGAGCAGCGGACGTTTGCTCCCCGCCAATATCGCAGCAGCCTGCTTCAGTGCGGCTGGATCCGCGGTGGCTTGCACCGGCATGGAGGAGGCGACCGGCGCCGGCCCGATGGCCGGAGCCGCCAGGTACTCGTAGGGAACAGACAGAAACACGGGGCCTGCCGGGGCGGTCATGGCCATACGGCAGGCTCGATGAATAGTGCCAGGTAATAACGTGTCGCTGTTGATGCTGAATGACGACTTTACGAACGGTTCGACCAGGCGCGCTGGTCCGCCGTAATCGGTGAGAAAACGTTCCCATTGTCCTCCCACCCAGGTCTGACCCGCCTCGCCCAAGGTGACCGACTCACCCGACAGTACCAACATCGGAATTTTCTGTTGGTAGGCCGCGCGTATCCCCATGCTCGCATGCAAAGTGCCGACGGTGGAGTGGATGACGCACACCGTGAAGTTGTTGGTCGCTTTGCCATAGCCCAACGCCATGCCGGTCGCGATGTCTTCGTGGCGCGTGTTCAAATATTGCGGGCCATCGAGCCCTTCGCCTTTTTGACGGGCCAGTGCTTCCCAGAAGGGCGCCCATTCGGTCCCGGGCGAAGAGAAGATGTATTCGACACCGTAGTTGCGCAGAATATTCAACAACAGATCGGCGCCTGAGTAGACGGAGGCTTTTTTGAGCATTTTCCCGGATCCTTGCGTAAATTCTTTCGCAGGATAACAGAATCCAGCAATGCCTCGTTTCGGCCTGATTAAGTTGATATATCACGTGCACATCACATGGTTTGCTGTTATTCTTGCGCCGAAACCAAGCCGATAGAGAACAGCAATGTCAGTATCGTATTTCGTGCGCTATCAGGGTGCCGCCGAAAATCCCCGACGTTTTACCGACTATTACCGGCAAGAGCACGCTGCAATTCTCAAGCAATTCCCTGGCATAGAGGCGCTCACTCTACACACGCCGCAGGACAGCAGCGACCCTTATCCTGTTAATCCTGGTGGGGTGTGCCTACTCGCACAAATGCAGTTTGAATCCTCTACCGCCCTGGACGCGGCACTACGTTCGCCCGCCCGAGCCGCGGCCCGGGAGGACTTTGCGCGCTTCCCCGCATTCGCGGGCGAGGTGTTTCACCAGGCGATGCAAAAGGAGTCTATTTTTTGACGCGCGCGGAGCTACAAATCGATTCGCGTACGACCGGTGAGAACGACCGGCGGATATTGCGTCGCGATCCGGAGCCTCATCTGTTCCGCCCGCTGACGATACGTTCGGTGATCATTAAGAATCGCATCATGCTGTCGCCGATGTGCCAATACTCAGCCGAAGATGGTCTAGTCAATGACTGGCACTTCGTGCACCTGGGTGCGCGCGCTGCCGGCGGCGCCGGCATCGTCACCACGGAAGCAGTGCATACCGAGCCCCGTGGCCGCATTACCCGACATTGCCTGGGATTGTGGAACGACGAACAACGTGATGCGCTGGCCCGCATAGTGAGATTCATTGAAACTCAGAACGCAGTACCGGCGATCCAACTCGGCCACGCCGGCCGCAAGGCTTCCGTGGGCCGTCCGTGGGAGGGAACCGAACCGATTTCCGTGGATGCGGGCGGTTGGCTGCCGATTGCACCAAGTGTGCTCGCCTATGCGCGAGGCTGGCCAACGCCTACAGCCATGGATGCCGAGGTCATTGCGCAGTCCATCGAAGATTATCGAGCCGCGGTGCGGCGTGCGCGCGAAGCTGGATTTCGGATCCTGGAGGTCCATGCAGCCCATGGGTATTTGTTCCACCAATTCCTCTCGCCGCTGAGCAATCAGCGTACTGACGAGTACGGCGGCTCTATCGACAATCGCGCACGGCTGCTGCTGCAAACGCTGGATGCGATCCGCGACGAGTGGCCCGCTGAGCTGCCCCTGTTTTTGCGCTTGTCGGTAACGGATTGGGTCGAAGGCGGCTGGTCGTTAGAGGATAGTCTTTGGCTGTGCCAACGATTGCGTGAACGCGGCGATGTGGATCTGATCGATTGTTCCTCCGGCGGTAACGATCCACGCCAGCAGATCCCAATCCATCCGGGTTATCAGGTAGCGTTCGCGCAACGGATTAAAGCCGAAACTGGATTGGCGACAGGCGCCATTGGTCTCATCAACAGTCCGGATCTGGCGGAATCGATTATCGCCAACGGACAGGCCGATCTCGTCGTGCTCGGCCGCACGCTGCTCGCCGATCCGGTGTGGCCTTTGCGCAGCGCCAAAGCTTTGAAGGCGGATAATGTACGCTGGCCGGTGCAGTACGAACGTTCGAATATTTTCTGAGGTTATCGATGGCAGCCAACAATCTCGCATTTAGCGCAATCCACCAGGGGCTGGAAACGGAGCTGACTGCGTCGATCGATGACCTGGTCATTGCCGGCTGGACTGGTCGTGACGCCGCGGCGATGGAGGCGCATATCCGCGAACTCGAGGAGCTCGGTATTCCACGGCCGAAATCGACGCCGACGTTTTACCGGGTCGCGGCAAGCCTGCTGACGACTGCACAATCGATTGACGTCGCCGGCGCGGCGTCCAGTGGTGAAGCCGAAGCAGTGTTATTGCAGATCGGCGATGTACTGTGGGTTGCCGTGGGGTCGGATCATACCGATCGTGAGGCAGAAACTTACAGTGTGACCGTGGCCAAGCAGGCCTGTGCGAAGCCGATTTCCAATACGCTGTGGTCGTACGACGATGTCGTTGCACATTGGGACGATCTGGTACTGCGTTCCTATGCACAAATCGATGGTGACCGCGTGATCTATCAAGAAGGTTCGATTAGCGGCTTGCGATTGCCGAGTGAACTCATGAACCTGTACGACGAAGCCGATGGCGGTCTCGCGCCCGGTACTGCCATGTTCTGTGGGACACTGGCGGTTCAGGGTAAGGTACGACCTGCAGCGGCGTTCACGATGGAACTCGAAGATCCCATATTGGGACGCAAACTGACTCATGACTATTCGATCCGAGAGCTGCCTGTAGCCGAATAAAAAAGAGGAGATCTCCATGGCTGATGAAAAACGTAAACCGCACTTGGAATTCCTGAGATTGGATCCGGACACGGACTGGGTCACCCCACCAGGTTATCCGTCAAGCTTCCAGCACAAGATCCTCACCAGTGACATCGACGAGAAGCGAAAGATCGGCAGCCGTTCACGGCTAATGAGATTGGATCCAGGTGCCTATTCCAAAGCTCCGTTCGTGCACAATCACTGGGAAGAGGTCTACCTGATCGAAGGGGATTTGATCGTCGGCAACGATGAGAACGGCGAGGGCGGCGAGCAGTTTTTCGCGCCGACCTACGCCTGTCGTCCGCCGGGCGCTCATCACGGCCCGTTCAAATCAGAAAACGGTTGCGTAATGTTCGAAATGCATTATTACGATCCGCGCGACGATTGATACCCGTGCGCGAAAACAGGCAACTGGCACGCGCTAATGGGGCCGTGGTCGAGTCCTTGCAGGAGCGCGCCTACGAAGCGATAAAGCGGCGCATCATAACGCTCAAGTATCACCCGGGCGCGTACCTGAATGAGTCCTCGATCTGTCTCGAGTTAGGATTGGGCCGTATGCCGGTGCACCAGGCGCTGAAACGTCTGGATATGGAAGGGATGGTTCAGGTGTTGCCGCGCAAGGGGGTTGTCGTCAACCCGATAACCCTGGACGAAGTGAAAGATTTGATCGAGGTGCGGGCGCCCAATGAGGGCTTGTGTGCAGCGCTCGCGGCTGAACGCGCGACAGCTCAGGATATAGAGGGCATGCGCGAGATCCTGGAGCGCGCAGTACCGCTGACCGAGCAGCGGGATCACGAGGGCTTAATGGATTTGGATCGCGAGTTTCATCAGGCGATCGCGGCCGCCGCGCGCAATCGTGTGCTGGCCGATCTGCTTTCGCGTCTGCACGACCGTGCTCTGCGTTTCTGGTTTGTTTCGCTCAGCGATATTAAACAATTACAGCGAGTTCAACGTGAGCACCGTGCAGTGTTCGAAGCGATTGCCGCCCATGACAGCGACAAAGCATCGGCTGCGATCCGCTCGCATATCGCATCATTCGGCCGTTCGATTGGACGGGCAATCTAAAAATCGCAATCTAAATTACTGAATGAGTAACGCTGGTATTAAAACGTACGTCCGAGGAGGGTAGTTGCATGTCCAAAAGTCTTCGCAGTTTTCTCGACGATGCTGAAGCGGCTGGCCGCTTGTATCGCGTGGCCAAGGAAGTCGATCCGTCAACCAATCTGGCCGCGCTTGCCGATCAGTCCGACAGGGCGATGTTGTTCGAGAACGTTAAGGGCTATGAAGATTGGACCGTGGTTTCCAATCTGGTCAATAACCGCGATATGGAGCGCATTGTCTTTGGTGTGGAAAATCGCGAGGATGTCGTGCGCGCCGTTGCCAGTGCCATCGACAAGGGACCGTTGCCGCATAACGTCGTCAAAGATTCGCCGGCAAAAGAAGTTGTATGGGAGGGCGATGACGCCAACCTGTCACGATTGCCGATCGTGCATCATTCCGAACTCGACGGTGGCCGTTATCTGGGCAGCGCGCTGGGTATCGTCGTCGATCCGGATACCGGGATGCACAACACCACCTGGCCGCGCAGCCAGATTACCGATGGCAAGAACTGTCCATTTCTTATCTTTTCGCCGCACGTGGGACGCATCGCCGGCAAATATGCCGCGCGCGGCGAGCCGATGCCCATGGCCCTGTCTATCGGTTCCCATCCCGCCTGGGAGGTCACTGCTTCACTGAGCGTGCATCACCCATATTGCGGAGAACTCGACTACGCCGGTAATTTCCTCGGCGAGCCAGCCGAACTGGTCAAGTGCGACACCATCGACATCGACGTGCCCGCGTCATCGGAAATCATTGTGGAAGGCGTTGTCATGCCCGGGGTGATGCAGAACGAAGGACCCTTTGGTAATTACCTGGGTACCTATTGCGCGGGGCCGATGTCCAGGGATGGAATACAAAAGGCGCTGGTATACCGGGTCGATCGGATCACCATGCGTAAGAACCCGATTTACCGGCACGTGCAATCGACGGTATGGACCGAACACCAGCGTTTGGCCATGCTGCCGAACGAAGGCAGCTTGTTCACCGCGCTAACCGAGATGGGGATTGAAGTGCACGATGTCTACTTTCCATCCTGGGGCGGTTGTGCATTCGGGATCGTACAGATGACGCCACGGGCACGCGGCGACGCACGTGACGCGCTGATGAAAATGCTGACCATGGAAAATACCACGCTCGGATTCATGAGCCAGGTGGCGGTCGCGGTAAACCGCGACGTCAACATCTATGATGCGCGCGATGTAGTTTGGGCGATGACTATCCGCGCCAACTGGGGCGCGGATACGACGATTATTCCCGAGTTACGCGCATCACCATTGATGCCCAGCGCGGAGCGCGTGCCTGGAGGTATGTTCCGTGTAAATGGCAAGGCCATCATCGATGCGAGCGTGCTGCCGCCTAAAGACGATACGGATTGGTGGGAACTGCATCGCACCTGGCCGATGGGCCAGGGCAAGGTCGAATTGAGCGATTTTGTCGATAACCTCGACGGTGCGGAGCTACCCATGGAGCGCATTGTCAGTCATGAGGAGGGGATCATTTCTAAACCCGGCAAAAAACCAACGGTGGGTGGCGGTGCGTTGGAGGAATGAGTATGGAATTCCAAACTGTGGCGTCACTCAGTGATTTGGAGGAAGACGAAGGCAAGTGTGTAATGGTCGATGGCCGGCAGGTCGCGTTGTTTCGCGTCGGCGATGCGGTGCGCGCCATCGACAATCTGTGTCCGCACCAGGGAGGGCCACTGGCCGATGGATGGGTCAATAACGGCCAGGTGATCTGTCCCCTGCACGGCTGGGAGTTCTCTCTGGAGACCGGCACCACGACGATGGGTGCGCCGGTGCCGGTCCACAAAGTGCGCATCGAAGGTGACGATGTGCAGGTAGCGATCGAAGCGTAAGCGCGAACTCAGTCAAACCAAAAAAATCTGGAGGCCAACATGGCAACGGCACAAGCACACATCGAATCGGGGAAACCGACGCTGGATCCGGATCTGCGCGGCTATCTCGAAACCAACGCTGACATTGTCACGCGTATCACCAAACCGGTAAATATCGACGATATCGGCGCGCTCGTATCGCAGAGCCCGGGGCCGATCGTGTTCGACAATATCAAAGAGTTCCCGGATTTCAGCGTCTGCGACATCATGGTCAGAGATCGACGCTCGCAGTGTCGCGCGCTTGGGGTCAGCGAGGAAGATTACCTGCCAACGCTGGCGCAACGCCTGCGTAAAGCCCCACGCGGATTTGTAGACGTGGATACCGGGCCGGTTAAAGATGTCGTGTTAATTGGTGATGAGGTGGACTGGACTAAATTACCCGCGTCCATTCACTCCGATCTGGAACCCGATACCTATATGTCGCCGATGAACATCATTCGCGATCCGGAGACTGGTTTTTACAACTCCTGCAATGCCGGCACGACACCCACGGGACCACGTCGAGGATTAATCAGTTTCGTCACGCCCCACAGTCACGTGGTCATGCGCAAGTATCGCGACATGGGCGAGACTGAAATGCCGGTGGCGCTGATCTTCGGCGTGCCGCCGGCTTACGAGATCATGGCGCAGTTCTCCGGGCTACACATGGATCTGTGGGGCGAGATGGAAATGGTTGGCACCATCATGGACATGGATATCGAAATGGTGCGCTGTGAGACCATCGATCTCACGGTCCCTGCGCATGCCGAGATCGTTGTCGAGGGCATCGTTAATCTGAAAGATTTGTTCGATTACGGCCCGTCGGTCGGCCCATCGACTTACTGGATGCCGCCGGCCCAACGGTTGCCAGAGGTCCACGTCACGGCGATGACCCTGCGCAGCGGCAAGCCGGTGTACCGGCGGCATCAGACCACCGCGAACACGGATCACGTTGTACTTCCCCGGCTTTGTCATGAAGCTGTACTGTACAACCGGATCAGCGAGATCGGACTGAAGGTCACGGACGTTCGCTTTCCTCCCTGGGGCGCCGCGCTGTCGTGCATTATCCAGGTCGAGGCGCCGCGAGATGGGTTCGTCAACGACGCGCTCATGCAGACCATGGGCGCACCCTGGATCAATACCAAGATGGTGGTCGCGATAAGTCCCGATACTGATATTGATGATCCCGCCGACGTCTATCATGCTATCGCCACGCGTTGCGATCCGGGGCGTGACATGATCGTCGTCAACAATACCCGCGGTTCTCTCTACGATCCGTCGGCGCAACCAGTCGAGGGCCACGCGCCGTGGCGCACCGTCGCCAAAGTCGGGATCGATGCGACCATAAAAGGCCGGTATGACGCCAAGGATTTTAAACGTGCCTGGCCCAAGAATTGGGGCAAAGTTAACTTAGCGGATTATTTGTAAGCCGAGGTTAAAACAATGACAGAAACAGCCGCCGTTGAAGACCAACCGTTCATTCCCTATGTGGAGGACGTTCCCGAATCGCTGGAACCCATCGTCGGGCCGTATAAGGAACGCATGGGTTTTTTGCCCAATGCTTTGAAGTTTTATATGCATCGGCCCGAAATCGCTGAGACCTTATTCGCTCTCAACAGCCGGATAATGCGAGACAAAAGCTCGACGCTGGATCAAAACCTAAAACGGCGGCTCGGTGCGGTTGCGAGCAAAATCAACGGCTGTACCTACTGTACCGCGCACCACTGCGGCATCCTGAAAGCGCCGCAAGGCCCGGGCGCCGAGGGTTGGGGTATGGCGGACGAGGATCTGAGCGCCATGTTGACCGGCGAGGCGCCGCCGGAAGACGAGTTCGAACGCGTGTGTTTCGATTTTGTCGGTGCAGCGTCGATGGATCCGTCCAACGTACCCGATGAGATCCGTGAGCGACTGGCCGAGCATTTAAGCCCGCCCCAGATCGTCGAACTCGCCGGCGTTGTCGGCTTTTGGAAGATGTACAACACTATTCACGATAGCCTGAAGATCCCGATCGAGGCGCATTTGCTCGAGAACACGGGTTACGTCGACCTATAAGTGGGAGTATCAGCAATGGCAACACAGAAAGAATTTGACATCGTCATGCTGGGTTCCGGGTTACCCGGCGCCATCCTCGCCGGCATCATTGCCCGCATGGGCGCGAGGATACTGGTAATCGAAAAAGGCAAGCACCCGCGATTTGCCATTGGCGAAGCCATGTTGCCGCAATCGACCATGTGGATGTTGCTGCTAGGCGAACGTTTCAATTTGCCAGAGATAAACGACATTACCTCGGTCGATCGAGTCAATGAACGGGTGTCCAAAGTTTGCGGGCAAAAGCGCACAATCAGCTTTGCGTATCACCGCGAAGGACAACGCCAGGATCAAAGCGAGTCGCATCAAGTAATTGCTCCCGAGGTACCGTTCAGCTCCGAAAGCCATTTCATGCGTTCCGAGGTCGACCATCATATGGTCAAGGTGGCGCAGTCATGCGGCGCGGACTATATGGACGAGACCGATATCGTCGACTTCGATTTACAGGAAAATAATGTCACGCTGAGCACGGCATCCGGCGATACCTTCAAAGCCAAGCTGCTCATTGACGGCTCGGGGTTTCGCTCCCCGGTAGCGGACAAGTTGGGCTTGCGCACCGATCCCACAAAAATGCGCGCCCACAGCCGTACCATTTTTGCGCATGTCAAAGGTTTGAAAAGCTACGACGAACTCGAGGGTGTTGTGCGCCCGAGCGAGCGCTACGGTTATAACGATGGCACCTTGCACCACGTTTTTGACGGCGGCTGGTGGTGGGTAATTCCGTTTACCAATACCGCAGTGTCCGAAAGCGAGTTGGCAAGCATCGGCCTGTCGCTGGATATTAAGAAATATCCAAAACCGGATGACATGACCGCGGAGGAAGAATTCTGGCACTTCGTAGCCAAGTTCCCGTCGGTCAAGGATCACTTCGAGAACATCGAACCTGTGCGCCCGTGGATAGGTACCGGGCAGTTGCAATATTCATCGAGCCAGAGCGCCGGACCTGGCTATGTCATGATGAGCCACGCCTATGGCTTTGTAGACGCGCTGTTGTCGCGCGGCATGATCAACTCGTTCGAATCGTTGTATTACCTCGCCCGAGCTATCGAAGACGCAGTGAAGGACAACGATTACTCGCTGTCGCGTTTCGAACATCTCAACGAGATGCAGCACGAGCAGATTAACGCTACTGACCGCATGGTCGCGTCCGCGTATAACTCCATGGGCGACTTCAGCATGTGGAATGCCTGGTTCAATTTGTGGCTGGGCAGCAAATTGTTGGGCGATCTCTACTTCATGCGCGGCGTTATCAAGACCAAGATGGGCGATTCGTCTTTTTTCGATCGTATTGATGAGTCAGTGCGCGCCGATATATCCGCACCCTACACGGAGAAGGTAGAAGAAGTTTTGGTGACACTGGAAGATGCACAAGCGGCCGTTGAGCGTGGCGAGATGACAGCGCAGGAGGGAGCGGCGCGCGTGTGCGAACTGGTACAAAAGGCCGATTGGTTACCGCATACGGTTTACGGTTGGGGCGGCCCGGCGGCGAATATCGATTTTACCGACGAGTGCGTGCGCGAGATCATTCTCAACTGGGGCCGAAATATTGCACCGGCGTGGTTAGGCGACAAAATGTTCGACTTCATTCCTCCGTGGTTCCCCGAAGCGATGGAAGCGCAGAACAAGGCGGCTGTGTAACGTAAAGCAAAGATCCGCGGTAAAACTACGGAGGGATTACTGAATTTCAAAACCCCTCACCCGACCGCCAGGGATGGCGGAAATGCAGGTAATGCACGAGTCCAGGGATGGACGAGGTAGAGCGAATCAGGAGCCAGAGCCGACGAGTCCACGGATGGACGAGGTAGAACGACGCAGGAGGCCAAAGTCGAGGAGCAATTACCTGCCAACCCCTCTCCCGCAAGGGCCGGGGGTTCTTAACGAGGCGTAGCCGAGTTCTAGAACAGGTCAGGATGAGGGGTAATAAAATAGGTGCTCCGCCATGAAAAGTGTGGAGATTCCCCGCCAAAAGGATCCAAACTCACAAATGACCATTCAATACGGCACCCGCGCAAAGATCGGCATTTTGCTCCCGTCAACGAACACGACAAGTGAACCGCAGTTCCATGCTATCGCCCCACCAGGGGTGACCTTCCACACGACCCGCCTTGAATTGCTCAGCTCCGACGAGGCGGATGTGCTCGGCATGGCTGATCGGGCAGAGGAGGGGGCAGCACTATTGGCGCAAGCCAATGTGGATTTGATTGTGTTTCATTGCACTGCGGCAACTACATACTATGAGGGGGCCGACGACGAAATTGTCGAGCGGATCCGCGCGGCGACCGGACTGCCTGCGACCACCACCTCCAAAGCGGTCGTCGCGGCGCTAAAGATGCTGGGCGCTAGCAGTGTCGTGCTACTGACGCCGTATCCGCCACACATCAATCAGCGTGAGGTTGAATTCCTCGAAAGGGCTGGGTTTCGGGTAGTGCATGAATCGGGGATGGGCATAAACAGTGGTGTCGGCATGTTTGATCCGTCACCAGAAGATTGGCGGCGCTACGTCGTCGCGAACAGGCGCGAGGATGGCGATGCCTATTTCATCAGTTGCGCTGCTATTCGCGCGACCGATGTGATCGAACCGCTAGAGGCAGAACTCGGCAAGCCGGTCATTACCAGTAACTCGTCAGTGGCTTGGCATAGCCTGCAGAGCGTAGGTGCCGGTGACGCGATCCCGGGATTCGGGAAGCTCCTCGCGGGCTAGCCGCTGTAGCTACGCGGATTAACTACGCTGCGTTGGAGGTCGCGCTTGCCGAGCGGATCTTGTCGATCATTTCATCGACAGTGATCACCTGACCAAACAATGCACCCATGGTTGCACACGTCACCCGCTGGATCTCTTCGGCTGTAACGTCCCCGATTGGGAATGTCGCATTACCGTCGCTCAGGAAAAACACACGGAAATCGGCCATATTCGCCTGACGCGCCGTCGTGTCGCAGCAGACGTTGGTGGCAATGCCGGTCACGATGATGGTATCGATGCCTTTGTTGCGCAGAATGAGTTCGAGATCAGTTCCATGAAACGCACCGAAACGCGGTTTATCGAGGATAATATCGTCATCGGCGACGGCCAGATCCGGATGCAGTTGTGCGGTATCTCTGTCTTTATTTATCAAACCCTCACGTGTCACCGGTACGACTTCGCCCAGCACGCCCATGTTGCTGCCGTCTGGCCTGAGTACATGCTCGGCGTGAATGATTTGTATGCCAGCTTCACGACACGCGCCGATCAATTTGTTGATCTTCTCAAGCACCTCGAGACCACCGGGTGCGGCTACCGGCGAGTTTTCGACGAAACAGTTCTGCATATCAACGTTGAGCAACGCAATCTTTTCGCGAACGACGGGAAAATCGGGCATGACCTACTCCTGAACTTGGCAGCTGATTGCTAAATGCTACCTGTTCTGTCGCACCGCGTCGACGTTGGCAGCCGATGATTGACAAGTATATATGTATAGGTTAAATATGTATGTTACATAACTAAATATCTCAACTATGGTTACAAGCGCCGGCAGAAAAGCACACGTAGACTACCGACCGCCACTGAGTGTCACACGCTCTCAGTTGCTTAGTAACAAACGCGATGATCGTTTCCGCGAAGTAATTTACGAGCTGTTTGTCACCGCGACGCGCTTTCAAGAGGTGCGTGAAGCATTTGGGCGGGAAATCGGTACCACTGGACCGCAGTACTTCATCCTGATCGCCACAGCTCACTACCAGGAGGCTGGCGGTGTGGGGATCAAAACATTGGCGCAGTACCTGCACGTCGCCTCATCGCACGTGACGGTTGAAGCGAACAAATTAATTGACAAGGGTTTGTTGATTAAGCAGCCGAACCCAGCTGACGCCCGTGGCGTATTGGTGACGCTAACGCGCGCAGGGATGGCGGCGCTGGAGAAGCTGGCGCCGTTTAGACAGCGCATCAACAATATTTTGTTCGACGAATTCACGCGGGAAGAGTTCACGCTGCTGGCCCGTCTGCTTGAGCGCTTTATCGGCTCGACGGCGCGCGCGAAACTCGAGATTTCGCTCCATGAACATCAACGTGAGCAGGAAGCAAATTAAGCGGGAGTCATAGGCATGTTGAAAACAGGCAGTGAACATTTGGAACAATTGCGCGACGGCCGGGTTGTTTATATCGGTAATGAGAAGGTCGACGACGTAACCACGCATCCGGCCTTTGCGAAAGCGGCGCGTACCGTCGCTTCCATGTATGACGTAAAAGCAGCACCTGAACACCGTGACGACTTGACCTTCGAGGAAGATGGCGAGCGCTATTCAGCGTACTTTCTGCAGGCGCGTTCGCGCGAGGATCTGCGCAAACGCATGCGGGTTCATCAGGTTATAGCCGACGTAAGTTACGGCATGTTTGGTCGCTCGCCTGACCATGTTGCAAGCTTCGTCACCGGCATGGCGATGGCGCCTGAAATACTAAACACGGACAACCGGAATTTCAGTGACAACCTGCTGAGCTACTACGCGCATTTGAAAAAGAACGATGTCTATCCGGTGTATGCCGTTCTGCCGCCGCAGGCGGCGCGTGACCCCGAGTATTACGAACGCCAGAATCTGCCTATTCCATCTCTGCAGGTGGTGAACGAAGAGGACGACGGTATCGTTGTCTCCGGCATGAAAATGCTCGCAACCGGCGGCGTGCTCGCCAATGAGATCTGGATAGGTAATCTGATTCCGCTCGCATCCAGCCAGACCAAGCAGGCGGTGACCTGTGCGGTACCCGTCAATACCCCGGGACTCACGTTGTGGTCGCGGCAACCGTTGGAACTGAACGCTGCCAACGAATTCGATAGTCCGCTGAGTTGGCGTTTCGACGAGACCGACAGCATGGTCATGTGCGATAACGTCAAAGTGCCGTGGGAACGGGTGTTTGTAATGGACGATCCTGATTTGTCCCGTAACATTTATATCCAGACACCATCGCATTGCTACGGCAATCATCAATCCAACGTCCGTTTCCTGTCGAAGCTCAAGTTGATCATCGGTTTGGCGAGCAAGGTTGTGAAGTCGACCGGCGCCGACAAAGTTCCCGCGGTTAGAGAAACACTGGGAAAGCTAGCGGCGTTGGAAGCTGGGCTTGCCGGTATGGTTTGCGGTCAGATCGAAGCCGCCGAGGACTGGCCGCAGGGTTTCAAGACCTTCAACCGCCGCATGATGTATGCGGCCCTGCATTGGTGTACGCAAACGCACTCTGAACTTATTGATACCTTACGCGAACTGTCCGGCGGCGGCGTGTTTCAAATGCCCGCGAGCGTCAGCGTCATGCACGACGACGCCTTGCGCGAGAAGTTCGAACAATACTGGCAAACGCCACAGTTACCGGCGTTGGAGCGTATCAAGCTGTTTAAACTGGTGTGGGATATTGTCGGCAGCGAGTTCGCCGGCCGCCATCAACAGTATGAGAAGTTTTACGCCGGTGCGTCATTCATCATACGCAACCACAGTTTTCGCGAAGCACCTTGGGCGATGTTCGATGGGTACGTGGACGAACTGATGTCGAGCTACGATGTGCCGGAGGCGCCGGGGAAAACTGCCGTGGCGTAGTTGGTCGGATGAGAGGTAAATAAGTTACGGTTGCATCTCAGGGGCCCAGTCTTCAAACGCGGATATGTTATCGGTGAGTTCATACCACGCCGCTTTAGACCCAACAAAAATATGCATTCCCGGCCTGACGCACGGATCACCGTCCACGGTACCTAGCGTTATCTGAAAAATCTTACCAGCATAGCGCGCCGCTACGAGTGATCCGCAGTTTCTGCAGAAGCATCGGCGACCTTGCAAACTCGCGGCGTATTCACAAACGCATTCTTCGCCAGAGGTCCACCGGAAGTCCTCGGAATTCACGTTTGCGTAAGTTCCGAATGCAGCGCCATGTGCTTTACGGCACATGGAACAGTGGCAATTGGCGACATCGCCTAGCGGGCCAGCGACTTCGTAGGTTACTTTGCCGCACAAACAACTTCCCGAGATGTTCATTGGATTCTGTGCCTAGGAGTCGGCGCCGTCGCAGTCGATAATAGCATCCGAACGGGAGCATACGATGACGGCACAAGCCATCGCGAAGATCGGTCCTGATTATCCTGCAAGCATTGCGGCGTGCGTGGCGCTGTCGATTCTGGGTTACGTCGATTTCCTGGGTATGCCGATCCTGGTTGGGACTCTGGTCGACCAGGCCGGGTATACGGTAGAGCAGGTGGGATACCTCGCATCAGCCGATCTCGGCGGTCTGTTCGTGGCTTCTGTCGTCGCCTCGTTTGCAGTTGCGCACTACAACAGACGTCATACCGTTGCGCTCGGACTAGTCCTGGCGATCGTGGCTAACCTGATGTCCTGTCTACCACATGCGATCAGCACGCTTATGGTGCTGCGCTTCTTAGCCGGGGCAGGCGGTGGTGCGGTCTACGCCGTTGTCGTGGCTATTGTCGCCGGTTCCACGCAAACGGCGCGCAACTTTACTTATCTCATTTTCTGCATCGCCGTCGTTAACGCGCTGATGTTGTATTCATTCCCGTATATTGCGTTGCAATGGGGTCCAAATGGATTGTTCCTGACACTGGCCGGTATCGTCGCCTGTGGCCTGGGCCTGGTCCATCTGTTGCCACCATTCTTCGATGCGGATGCTGTGGCGAACGATGCCCAGAGCGCGGCGCAGCCGATTGTGTTGCCTGCTGTGCTTGCGTGGATCGGACTCAGTGCGGTGTTCGGGTTTTATTTCATGGTGGGCGCGTACTGGTCCTATCTCGAACGTATCGGCGTCCATCTCGGCTTCACAACCGCATTCGTCGGCGAATTTCTGGCTTACTGCACTATCTTGAGCCTAACCGGCTGCGGGGTTGCGTATTGGTTGAGCCAACGGGCGGGTCTGTCCCGGCCGCTGATCTGGTCGCTGGGGATCGTCGCCGTGACGATGGCGCTGTTCGGAACTAATGTCAGTCCGGTTATGTATTTTATCAGCACCGGTGTGGTGTTCTTGTTCTGGAATTTTATCGACATATACCAGCTCGGCACCTTGGCCAAGCTCGATCACACCGGCCGCTACTGCGCACTGACGCCTGCAGCGCAGGGACTTGCCATGACGATCGCGCCGAGTGCCGCAGGCTTGCTGCTCGGCAAGGGTTTCGGTTATGCAATCATCATGTATCTCGGTGCCGCCAGTACGCTGTTCGCGTTTCTTGCCTATTGTTACGTGCATGCGCGTTTACGGGCGCTCGATCCCGCGGCTGCCGATTCCGCTTAGGTAATGAACATCGGGTTTTGCCGTAATATAGTCCGACACGGATTTACATTTGCGAATCCCGACTTTTTAAAATTATGGCTCAATCATTTGCACCCAGAGCAACGTTCGATGAAGCCATTGAACTGCTCAACTCAGGTGATCCGGAAAAAGCCGTTTCGATTTGCCAGCAGGCACTTCAGCAAAATTCAAAGGATGTGAACATGGTGGCACTGCTAGGTGCCATCCTGATGAAACTCAGGCGCTATAAGAAAGCGGAACAACAACTGCGCCTGGCGATCAAACTTGCGCCGAGTTTCGCTAAACCGTATGAGGACCTGGGTCATCTGCTGGTACTGGACGGGCGCGCTAAGGAGGCCGTCAACGTGCTGCAGACAGCCACACGTTTGGATCCGCAATTGGAGTCAGCGCATTTCAACCTCGGCAAAGCGTTGGCTGCACTTGGCAGGGGCAAGGAAGCAGACGCGGCGTTCGAGAAATCGTTTCAATTTAATCCAGACCGCAAGTCACTTGCCCTGGCTGTTGAGCACCTTAAGCAGAAGCGACCGGAACAAGCTGAACGCCTGTGCCGACAGGTGTTGGGCAATGCCCCCAATAATGTTGATGCGTTACGCTTACTGTCGGTTATTGCGACCCAGGCAGGCCATCCGGACAAAGCAGCAAACCTGCTGCGACGCGTTATATCGCTTGCACCGGATTTCATCGACGCCGTAATCGACCTGGGAAAACTGCTACAGGAGCAGCATGAATTGGAGCAAGCCATCGACTGCTTTCAAAAAGCAGTCAGCATCGATCCTGAACGACCGCAGGCACACTTCCTGCTCGCCGCAGCGTTGGCTCCGGCAGCCCGGACCTACGAGGCTGTCGATGCGTACCGGCGCACCGTGGCATTGCGGCCGCGCCATGCCGGAGCATGGCTTGGACTTGGCCACGTATTGAAAACAGTCGGGCGTCAAGAGGAGGCAGTCGAAGCCTATCGCCGCTGCATCGCGTTCAAGCCGAACAGTGGGGAGACATATTGGAGTCTCGCTAATCTCAAACTGTATACGCTGAGCGACGACGATGTTACAGCAATGCTGGCAGCGCTTGAGACGGACGATATTGGCGAGCAATCCGAGGTCAACTTGCTCTTTTCGCTCGCGAAGGCCTACGAGGATCGCAAAGATTTTGAAACTGCCTGGCAATACTATGAGCGAGGCAATTCGCAGCAGCGCATGCTGGAGCACTATGACCCGGTGCAAACCGAGGTGATCCACGATGCTCTCATTGAGGTTTTCACCAGTGAGTTCTTGCGGGCAAACGATGGCCTGGGCAATTCGGATAACGCTCCCATTTTTATACTCGGCCTGCCACGTTCGGGATCTACCTTGCTCGAGCAAATCCTCGCCAGCCATAGTCAGGTCGAGGGCACCTCCGAGCTACATTATCTCGGCCGCGTGGCAACCTCACTCAGCAGAAATCGCGCCGACGGCATCAACTACCCGGAAGCCGTGCGTGAACTCGGGGAGGAGCACTTCAAGTCGCTAGGCGCGGACTACCTGCAAGCTGCGCAGATGCATCGGGTTGAAGGCAAGCCACGCTTTATTGACAAGATGCCGAATAACTTTCCCACGATTGGCTTTGCGCACCTGATCCTGCCTAACGCCAAGATTATCGACGCACGCCGTCATCCGCTGGACGGTTGTTTGAGTTGCTATCGGCAATTGTTTGCGCGAGGACAGAGCTTCACCTATGACCTCACCGACATTGGTGAATACTACTTGCAGTATCAACGCATTATGGATCATTGGCACGAAGTACTGCCCGGCTGGGTGCTCACCGTTCAGTACGAAGACGTTGTCGCTAACCTCGACAGCGAAGTGCGCCGATTGCTCGAATACTGCGAGCTTCCGTTTGAAGAGCAGTGCACTCGCTTTCACGAAACGCAGCGACCCGTGCGTACTGCTAGTTCGGAACAAGTGCGCCAGCCTATCTACAACAGCGCAGTGAATTTTGCCAAGAACTATGAACCGCATCTCGAAGAGTTGTTGGAAGTATTGGAACCGATCCTTCCGCGCTACGCCAAATATCGGTTGTAAGAATTACTGCTGCTGCAGCAGTTTGTTATTCCCGGCGCTACGAATACGGCCAGACCTCGAGGCTATGGATCGCGTTGCGGATATCGAATGTAAGTGTGACCTGCGTGGTCGATTTATTATTAGCCAAATCATGCAAGGTGATTGTCGACGGCGATGAACCTGAGGCAATGACGTTTTCGTCCACCGTGCAGAGTCCACGTCCAAAAGCCTGCCGCGCGATCCGCGAGTCGTCCAGTTCGGCATGGGTCAATTTGTCTGGCGGATAACGCGGTATCGCGAAGGACTGCTCGGCGTTGGGTGAGGCAAAACGCACCACGTCTGCCTGTGTGTCGTTGAATAATACGCCATCGCGGTAAGGGCGCGCATTGTGCACGCCCTGCGGCAGCGTCGTGCGCTGCGTGATCCGCCGGCCGTCGAATGCCAGCAGCCCGCCGGTTCTAAGACCACTGATATACATGCCGGTGTCGGTACAGTGAATATTGTTCAGATGCAGATCGTTACTGGGCGGTGGTCCGTCCAGTCCGACGGGATCGAACGGAGCGCCGCGAACACTCTCGCCTGTCTTAGTTAAATGTAGACCCCATGCAAATACATCGTTGTCCAGATCAAACCCCAGAACGGAATCAAATCCGGTTGAGGTGAGGAACAAACGCCGCTGGTAACAAAATATTTCGTGGCAATGTTTCAAGAAGGGATTGCGGTGCGAGCTGATCTTCTCGAAATCCGGCGTATAGACGAATAACTCATCGCTGGCAGCGATATAAACCCGATCCCGATCGAATGCGATACCCCGCAGTCCGCGATCCCAGCCGCGTCCTTGCCAATCAATATCGGTGGTATTCCAGTCGAGCGGCTGCACGACCAACTTTTTGTCCAGATCGATCAAATACACACCGCCGTGGCTTTCGCCTTGGTGGCTACCCCTGATCACCGACGTCGCGATGAGGGTCGTCATAGCGGCCTGTTGCGAGGCGTCACCCTTGCGTAGCTTGCGACTCGTTCGGCGGGATGTAATCGAAGATAAAGGTGATGCGGTCTTCTTTGCCTTTGTTCATGACGCTGTGCGTCTTCTGATTGTTGAGTTCGTAGATCTGGCCGACTTCCAGGTGGTAGGGCCGCCCGTCAATCATGAACCGTACTCGCGGGTTTGTGGTGATGGGTACATGGATACGATGACCATGATGAAATGACGGGTGGGAATCGCGGTGTGGTCTTATCTTGCAACCGGCCAATAGTTTCGCGGCCATCGCGCGGACTATGGTACCTCCGGGTGGATAGTAACGACCGATGATATCGTGCATCACCGGTAAGGCCTGTGCGGACAGCCGGTCCCAGCCCGGCTGTTTGCTTACTTCGATCTGTGGCCAACCCTCACCGTCGGTGAACACCAGTACGACCGATTCGGTCTGGCGATGCACTTCGTATTCCTGTTGGCGTTGTTGCTGTTCATGGCAGGCTTGATCTTCCAAGTTCAAAATCGCATCACGTAGTGCGTCGATTTGAATCGTGCCGAGGTGGCGCAGTGGGGTATTGATGTCCATGACGCGTTGTATTTTAACTAAGAATGACGTCGATATTGTCGCGGGCGTCGCGGAAAACAACAGAAGCCACCAGTGCGGTATCCTCTGAATTTATTCTGGACACCCTATAAATCGAAATTTATCCCGATAAATTAGTAATTTATGGGAATGTTTGAATGAATGCTCATTCATTTTAAGGAATTTTTTGCACTTGGTATCGGCAGTCACATCAAGTACGATAAACGCCATCGGGGAGTATCTTGGGTTAACCTCAAATGACAAACAGCCAACGCCGGGCCAATTCGTTTCCGAGTCGCCGTAGAGCGATCGCGGTTGCGATATCGACCGTTCTTGTCGGTGCGCACGGTGTAAACGCACAAATCGAAGAAATTGTCGTAACCGCGACTAAGCGCGAAGCGAACCTGCAGGACATCGCGGTTGCGGTTACCGCCTTTACGTCCGCTGACATCCAACGCCGCCGATTCGAGGGTTTGGATGACTACGCCAACTTCATTCCCAGTCTGTCCTTTGGTAGCCGCGAGCCGGGCGGCACGTCGGTGGTCTTCCGCGGCGTTGCAGCGTCGGGTATTCAGTACGGTACCAACCCGTCCAGCGGTGTGTATCTCGACGAACAACCGATCACCGCGGCCGGCATCAACCCGGATCCGCGCCTGATCGATATCGAACGCGTTGAAGCGGTGAGCGGACCGCAGGGAACATTGTTTGGCGACGCATCGCAGTCGGGTACCTTGCGCATTATTACCAACAAGCCTGATGCGAGCGAGTTCGAAAGCTGGATCGACGTAAGCGGATCCAAGGTCGATGAAGGCGACTTCGGTTACGACGTCAGCGCCATGGCCAACATTCCGCTGGTGAAAGATACGCTCGCCTTGCGGTTGGTCGGATTCCGATCAGAAGAAGCTGGTTACATCGATAACGTCCTTGGGACCAGTCCCGGTGGCACTTTCACTAATGCCAACCGAGTAAGCGATGACGTCAATACTGTCGAATACACCGGTGGTCGAGTGGCACTTCGATGGTTGGTTAACGACAAGTGGACCGTCGATGCGACGGCCATTTTCCAGGATGTCCAGGCCGACGACGGTTTTGGCGACGTGAACTTCGGAGGACGCGATCTCGAGCAAGTGCGTTTTCAACCGGAGTCGATGGACGAAGATTGGTACCAACTTGCACTCACTGTTCAGGGCGAAACTCCGTTTGGCGACCTCCTGGTCACCGGCTCGTTTTTCGATCGTGATTTTCGCTACGACGCAGACGCGACAGCCTACATGGCTGCCTTCCAGCAGATCAGCGATATCTACGAGGCCAACTTCAACTCTTATTACGGCACCGCCTATGATTTCGGGTTTTACGATTTCGGTGGCGATCCCAACGGCTTCGCCTTCAACGAATTCAGCACCAAACGCTACACCGTAGAAGCGCGGCTGGCGACGCCCAGCGATTCAGACAGCCGTTGGCAGGGACTCATCGGTTTCTTCTACAACAAGACCGAGTCCAAGGCATTGTTCAAATCAGGCAACGAAGATTTTGCCGGATCACCGGCCTTCTACTACCTCGCTTACAACCCCTTGAACCTGTCAGCAAACGGACTGCCACCCGGGAGTTTTGCATTCACGGACAACTGGTTTTTCGGTGCCTACGATACGGACGTCGAGCAGGTCGCCTTGTTCGGCGAGATGAGCTTCGAACTGACGGAGAATGTGACCGTAACGGCAGGTGGCCGCTGGTTCGAAGTCGATCGGAAGTTCGACTTATTCCAGGGGGCTTTAACTCAGGCGGAGCAACCAGACCGGCTAACTGATTTCGTTACCACTGACGAGAGCGCAACTGAGACAGAGGACGGTTTCGTACCCAAGATCAACGTCACCTACCGCTTCGACGACGACAAACTGATGTACTTTACCTACTCTGAAGGTTTCCGCAGCGGCGGATCCAATCCGGTCAGGCCTGCCTCACTGCTACCGCGTGGCTACGACTCCGACAAATTGATTAACTACGAGTGGGGCGCGAAAACCGAATGGCTGGACAATCGGTTGCAGTTCAATTTCACCGGTTACGTCATGAAGTGGAAGGATATCCAAGTGCAGTTGGAAGATCCGCAGGTGGCTGTTTTTTCAACGGGCATCGTCAACTTTCCCGAGGCGGAAGTCAGAGGTTTCGAAGCGAGTTTCAACTGGCTGCCCGCCGACGGATGGGATCTCGCCGGATCGCTGGGGTACAACGATGCCACCATCTCGCAGGATGCGACACTGTTTCCCACGAGTGTCGCCCCAATCGTTGTAACGGACGGCGATCGCCTGCCACTGACACCCGATTGGAAAGCCAGCTTCTCGCTCCAGTACACGTTCCAGATGGAGGTTTTCGGTGCCCAACCGTACGCGCGTATCGACATCGCGCACATCGGTGAGTCCATAAATACCTTGGAGGGCATCGAACCGACGGTTGTGTCACCACCGCCAACCATTCAGCATGCGTATACCACCGGAGATCTCAAATTCGGCTTAGAGTCGGCGAGGTGGAGCGCGTCAGTGTTCCTCGACAATGCCTGGGATGAACGCGGCGAGCAGTTCATCAGCAACCGTTGGGCTGAGCGCCGAACCTCGGTCAACCGGCCACGCACTTTTGGCGTCACCTTTAGAAAGTATTTCGGCGGCGGCGGGGATTGAATTAGCCTCTCTTCCGTCGGGAAGAGGGGCGAAAGAAAAAGGGCTGGCGTCAGTGACTAATCCCATGGTCACTGACGCCGGCCCTTTTTTTATTCTAAGCGTCGGCAGTATCGAAGTAGCGGATACTCGGCGGGCCAGCTAGAGAAGCTCCGAGCGTATCCATGTCACCACGCTCTGTTCGCCAGGCGATGTATTTATCGTAATGGTCACGCGAAGCCCATTTCTCGATGAGCACGATATTGTTTGAATCATCTTGATTCTGAGTGACTTCGACGCCTTCGCAGCCGTCGAACGACCGGGTGTCGGGCAACATTTGTTTCATCATCCCAATGAGATCGACATTGGGCTTCACGGCGACTTCCAGGAGTACGGTTACGCTCATGTTTGTTCTCCAAATCGATTATCGTTTTTAGTGTGAGACGAGAATGTAGCAGATGTACGTTGTTTTTTCTTACCCCTCATCCCGGCCCTCTCCCGCAAGGGGAGAGGGCCGGGATGAGGGGTAATTTACACAATGCCAAGTTGCCGCGCAGTGATATCCAAGCATTTACGCGCCAACTCAATCAACTCATCAATATGCGCACGCGACATGATCAACGGCGGCGCAATGATCATGGTATCGCGGGTTGCCCGCATGATGAGTCCGTTTTCAAAACATGTATCGCGACACCTGCTGCCAACGTCGCCGATGGGTTCAAAGAATGTGCGGCTGTTCTTATCCGCGACTAATTCAAGTGCACCCATGAATCCGACGATCCGCGCTTCGCCGACCAGCGGATGATCCGCTAACTCGTGCCAGCGCTCTCGCAGATAAGGCCCGGTATCATCGGCGACGCGTTCGATGATTTGTTCGTTGAGTAAGATGTGTAGATTGGCCAGCGCAACCGCGCAGGCCGCTGGGTGACCGGAATAGGTGAAACCATGTTGAAACTCGCCGCCTTGCTCGACAAACACGTCCGCAACGCGGTCGCCTACCATTACTGCGCCAATGGGCAGATAACCCGAAGACAGTCCTTTGGCGATGGGCATTAGATCCGGTTGCAAGTGGTAATAGTCGGAGCCAAACCAGGTGCCGAGCCGCCCAAAGCCACAGATCACCTCGTCGACAATCAGCAGAATATCGTGCTGCTCGCAAATTGCCTGGACTGCAGGCCAATAGCTGGCAGGTGGGATTATTACTGCGCCGGCACCCTGAATGGGTTCGGCGATAAATCCCGCGATCCGTTCGACGCCAAGCTCGCGTATCTTTGCGTCCAGCGCCGCGGCTGCTTTGATGCCGTACTCCTCGGGCGATAAGTCACCGCCGTTGCCGTACCAATAAGGTGCTTCCACGTGAGCGACGCCATGCCCGGGTAGATGGGCTTGTTCATGCATCGCAGACTGCCCACCCAGGTTGGTCGCGGCGATGGTGCTGCCGTGGTAGGCCTGGTCGCGACTGATGATGATCTGTTTCTCGGGTTTTCCCAGAAGATCCCAATAGCGGCGGACCAGTCGAACCACGGTTTCATTGGCTTCTGAGCCGGAGTTGGTGAAAAACACACGGTTCAGATGGGCCGGCGTGACATCGGCGAGTAACGCGGATAGTTCAATGGCGGCGGGGTGCGCCGTTTTAAAAAAGCTGTTGTAGTAAGGAAGCTCGAGCATTTGCCGATAAGCGGCTTCGGCAAGCTCTTTGCGGCCATAGCCAATATTCACACACCATAGGCCGGCCATGCCGTCGAGCAGGCGGTTTCCGTCGGAATCCCACACGTAAACTCCGTCGGCACGGGTAATGACCCGGCAGCCTGTTTCACCCAGTTCTTTTGTATCGGTAAATGGATGCAGATAATGACGGCGATCCGCTTGCTGCCATGCGGTTGTCGAGGCCTTTGGGTTCACCTGATCTGTTGCGCTCAAACGTTGAGCAGCAAGTGTTCGCGTTCCACGAACTGATCACGCGGAAAAAGGCCTCGTACTCAGCTTCCTTCACGGCGCTATAGGCTTTGACAAACTTCTCGCCCAAGGCCTCACAAAGGGGCTCGCAAGCAGCCAACTGTTGCAGAGCTGCCTCCAGATGACGCGGCAGCCCGTAGGGCAAAGTGTAAGCGCTGGTGCTCAGGGGCTCGGACGGTTTTAAATTATGCTCTACTCCCAACAATCCTGCCGCCAGCGACGCGGCAATTGCAAGGTAGGGGTTGGCGTCGGCACCGGGCACACGGTTCTCAATGCGCATGTTGTCCGGGTCTGAACGCGGAACCCGCAGCCCTACCGTCCGGTTGTCATGTCCCCAATGGGTATTTATCGGCGCCGAATTGAAGCGCGCTATACGCCGGTATGAATTGACGTTCGGAGCGAAGAACGGCATCGCCGCTGGAAGATAGCGTTGTAAACCAGCGATAAACGAATTGAAGGTTGGGCTCATCTCGCCGCTGTCTTCGGCGAAAATATTTTTGCCGGTGTTCTTGTCGAGCACGCTTTGATGCAGGTGCATGGAGCTGCCCGGTTGCTTCTCGGACGGCTTGGCCATGAAGGTTGCGTGCAGTTGATGGCGAACGGCGCCTTCACGCACCGTGCGTTTGAAAAGAAACATCTGGTCGGCAAGATCCAGCGGCGCGCCATGGAGGAAATTAACTTCCATCTGGGCGACGCCGTGTTCATGCGTCAATGTCTCGATTTGCAAACCCTGCACTTCGGCAAAATTGTAGATCTCTTCAAAGAATTCTTCGAACTCATTCACAGCATCAATGCTGTAGGCCCGGCTCGCCGGTTCCGGTCGACCCGAGCGGCCAACAGGTGGTTCCACGGGATAGTCTGGATCGGTGTTCGGCGAGACCAGATAAAATTCGATCTCCGGCGCCACTATCGGTTCCCAAGCTTTTGCCTCGTACCCTTCCAAGACCTTACGCAATACGTAGCGCGGCGACATTTCGATCGGCGTGCCATCGTGTGCCCAGCAATCGTGAATTATTTGCGCGGTCGGCTCAGGTGCCCATGGGACCAGGCGTATCGTGTTCATGTCGGGCAACGCCCGCATATCGACGTCGGTTTCGCCGATAATGCCTTCAGTTCTCCCGTAATCGCCGGTGACGGTCTGCATGAACATCGCCTCCGGGATCAGAATTCCGTCACCCTCGGAATAACGCTGCGCGGGCACGAACTTGCCGCGAGGACTGCCCGACATGTCGGGTATCAGTGCCTCGACTTCAGTGATTTGGTGTTCGTCAAACCACTCGGTGAGCGTGCTCATATTAGTCTGCAAGAGAGATAAACAGGGCTATTGTACCGAAATGCAACACTGAGGTTGCAGACGCGGTAATGGCTGCCCGGGATTAACGTCCTGAGCCGTCGAGCGACAGCAACTGCTGATAAAGATCGGTGCGCCGATCGCGAAATAAGCCCCATGACGCTCGATGTCCACGAATAACGTCAAGATCCAGGGACGCAGTGATAACTTCTTGTTGGTCACGTGAAGCTTCGGCGAGCAACTCCCCCTGGTGATCGGTGATAAATGAGGAGCCGTAAAAGGTCATGCTGATATCGTTGTGGCTTTCCTCGCCGATGCGATTTGACGCAACGATGGGCACCTGATTCGCGGCCGCATGTCCACGTTGAACGAGCTGCCAATGTTGTTTGCTGTCAATGCTGGGATCCTGTGGTTCGCTGCCGATTGCGGTCGGGAAGAAAATCAGTTCCGCGCCCTGCAAGGCCAGAATGCGCGCAGTTTCCGGGAACCATTGATCCCAGCAAACGGCCGCGCCGATCCGGCAATACTGCGTGTCCCACACGTGGAATCCGGTATTACCTGGATTGAAATAAAATTTTTCCTGATAGGCAGGTCCGTCTGGAATGTGGCTCTTGCGATAGATGTCTAGAACACTGCCGTCCGCGTCGATGATCGCCAGCGAATTGAAGTAGGCGTTATTG
>CBDDBH010000001.1:0-26195 GCA_965225625.1 Gammaproteobacteria bacterium | reverse complement strand
AGGCGGCTATGGGTCGCCTGCTCAGCGGGAGCTCGATGCCATCGATCGCGACCTGCGGGACGAGAAGATCTCCGCTGAAAAGGCGGTTGAGGATTATGGGATCGTTATCAAAGATGCGGAGCCGGCCGTCGACCGCGAGGCAACGATGAAGCGGCGGGGGAAATAGAGATTCTTCCTACACTTGCGCTCGCGTAAACGCACTATTATCTGTATTACCCCTCAACCTGCCCTGTTTTGCAACTCAGCTACGCCTCGTAGGGACACTCCACTTTCTTAACTCCCTCTCCCCTTGCGGGAGAGGGTTGGCAGATAATTGCTCCTCGACTTTGGCCTCCTGCGTCGTTCTACCTCGGCCATCCGTGGACTCGTCGGCTCCAGCTCCTCGACTTTGGCTCCTGCGTCGTTCTACCGCCTGCATCCCTGCAGGCGTGCTTCGCTCTACCTCCTACATCCTGTAGTCGTGCATTACCTGCATTTCCGCCATCCCTGGCGGTCCGGTGAGGGGTCGTAAAACCAAACTACCGAAGCTTCCCCACTTCCGGCGGGCCCTCGTTGAAGTAACCGTATTCCAGGATCCCTTCCGCACCGGGAGCGATATGCTCGGGTCCGGTCTTCATGCCGGTCGCATCGATCCAACGCGCCATCAAGTTGAAAATTGCGCAGGTCATTATCGCCCGGTTGATCCCCTCGTCGGTCCAACCTACCGCGTAGGCGGCGTCGATATCCGCGCGCGTTACGCTGTTGCATTTCAACGTTGCCTTGCGGGCAATGACCAGTAACGGGCGCAGTTTGGGCGGTGCCTGCGTAAGCTCGGGGTCACGCACCAGATCGTCCATCAAACCTTTAGGCGCTCCCAAACGCTCGACTATCATCGTGTGTACACGCCACGAGTGCACACAGCCCGCGATGCCGGCCGTGAATGCGCCGATCATTTCACGCTCCAGATGGGTAAGCTCGGAAGGCGTTTTGAGGATGGTGCGGCCAAACTCTAGCAGTGCGTCCGACTGCTCCGGGAAGATAGAAAACATATCGTACAAATTGGCGTCCGGATGATCCTTCAAATAAGACATGGTTTTCCCCTCATGTAAACTCGCCAGGCATGATATCCGGAAGCGAATGAGCTTTCCGCTTTTGACTTAGTAGCCGGTTATGGAAACCGACGTGATGGTCGAATTTGAGATCACCGCCGCCGCCTGATGCCGCCCGCAGCTACGGGCGCATCCCGAACGTTACGGGATCACACAGCGTCTCTAGCTGCGGCTGGATCCACTCTATCCAGTTGCATAGCGCTGGGCGGGTGTCGCGAGGATCAATGAGTTCGTGCACGGCAAAGGACTCCGCTGAGGGATACGGCGACTGCGTTCTGGCGAGTTTCTCCTCGAGTTCGCGGCGCAGCGCTTTTGGATCCTCCGCCTCGGCGATTTGGCGCCGATAGGCCACCGCGACGCCGCCTTCGATGGGCAACGCGCCGTATTGCGCTGACGGCCAGTCGAGCCGATAGTTGTTCGCCCCGTAATGCGCCGCGGACGCAACGCCAAAGGATTTGTGAAGTAACACTGATGCCCAGGGGACACTGGCCGTCGCCGCCGCGGCTACGGCAGCCATGCCGTAACGAATGGTTCCGTCGTGTTCGGCATCCGGTCCAATCATGAAACCGGGCTCATCGATAAAGTTGACGATAGGAAGATGGAAGGTATCGCACAGCTCGATTAGCCGGCGCGTCTTCTGTGCTGCCGCGGCCGTCATTGCGCCGGCGGAATAGCGGCAGTCGTTCGCAGTGAAACCCACGCTCTGACCATTGATGCGGGCTAGACCGACGACAATGCTCGGGCCGTAGCTTGGTGCAATGATGAACAGAGAGTCCCGATCCACAACGCGCTCGACGATCTCCGATACTGCAAACGGCTGTCGTTGATCGCGCGGTACGATAGACAGGAGTTGTTCGTCACGACGCTCTACCGGATCCGTGCAGTCGCGCCGTGGCGAACGCTGCCACGCATTCTGCGGTAGGTAGCCGAGAAAGCTGCGGATCTGTTGGTATGCCGCTTCCTCGTCCTCGGCAATGTTATCGACTACACCGCTTGTTGCATGTACTGCCACGCCGCCGAGTTCCTCTTTGGCAAACGACTTGCCGAAGGCGCGCTCCACTAACGCGGGTCCGGCGATCATTACTTGCGCGATGTCGCGCACCATGACCGAAAAATGCGAAGCAACAAGCCGCCCTGCGGGGAAACCGGCAACCGGTCCCACTGCAGCGGAGACGCATGGCACCACACCCATTGCCTCCGCGATGATTGCGAAGCGGTGCGACTCGTAAAGCGGCTCACCGACCGTCTTGGGCTTGCGCGGATCGGCATCGCTGGTGTCGACGCTGCCACCACCGCCTTCGAGCAAACGGATCAGCGGCGTGCGGTATTGCACGGCAAGGTGTTCGGCGTAGATACTTTTGCGTAAGCCCGCGGCATTGGGTGAGCCCCCTTTGAGCGTGAAGTCCTCACCGCCAACAGTGACGCGCTGGCCGTTGATGGCACCAAAGCCGACAACGTAGTTCGCAGGCGTAAACTCAACGACTTCGCCGTTATCATCGAGCCGGGCACCGCCTGCCATTTTGCCGTGTTCCTGAAAGGAGCCCGTATCCAACAGGCGTTCAACGCGCTCGCGAACGGTCAAGCGACCTTGTTTATGTTGCTTAGCTATTGCGTCCACACCGCCTTGCGCCTGGGCCAGCGCACGGCGTTTGGCGATCTCTCGAACTTCTTTCTCCCAGCTCAAAGCGCGTCGGTCTCGAGTACCAACAGGATTTGACCCTCATCAACGACGTCCTCGGCGACCACGAGGATCTCGGCGACGACGCCGGCAGCCGGCGACTGCAACGGCGTGTGCATCTTCATGGATTCTAGGATCATCAGCGTATCACCGACGGCGACGGCATCACCGGCGCTGACTGGGATCTCGAACACGATCCCCGCGGCGTGCGCTGCAACACGGCGCTGCGACATGCTAGCCCGCATATTTCATGAAGGATCCTGGATGCTCGCGCAGGACGCGTGCGGCTGGGCGCCGCGCTTCACGCCAAGCATAGCCGTAGCTATGCTTGGCGTGAAGCGCAAGCTCAGGCGTGCGCGGACCAGCGAGCGCCAGGATAGCCGCGCGATGCGATACAAACTGTCCTTTGCCGTCGGTGACATGGAACCTTTATAACTCCTGGGTTTCACTCGCATCGCGTGGCGCCTTCGTGAAATATGCGGGCTAGTTCCGGGTTACGTGTGGTACACGGGTCACAGCGTCTTCCAGTCGCCGGTCCGCTCGAAAGCTGCTGCCGCACGCAGTACCGTCGCCTCGTCGAAGTGGCGACCGATGAGCATCAGGCCTACGGGAAGACCGTCCACCATGCCGCAGGGAATGCTGATTGCCGGGTGATGCGTGATGTCGGTCGGGCAGGTATTACCGATCATCTCAAAAGCGCGCGCAACATATTCCGTTGGAGGAAGATCCGGCGACACCATTGGTTGCGCGCACATGGGCGTGCTTGGCAATAGTAATAGGTCAACGTTTTCCAGCGCCGCATCGTACGCCGCGCGCAACGCATTACCCAGGTTCTGCGCTTTGGCATAATAGACGCCAGGTTGTTCACGCTGCATATATTCACCGGCAAGCATGACGAACTTGGTCGTAGTGGAAAGCTCGCTGGCTTTTGCCCGCCAGTTGCGACCATAAAACTCCGCCAGGCTGGTGTTGTAGTGACCGGTCCAGTTGTCGCCTTGCGAACCACCTTTCATCATCATTAGCGTAACGCCCTCGAATCCGATTGCGTTCCACAGATGCGGGCCGTCGAGATGCATAGGAATGGATACTTCCTCGACACTGGCACCGGCACCCGCCAAACGCTCGGCTGCTGCGCGAACTTTAGTATCGACCTCGGCTTCGCTTTCCGGACGCCCAAAACCTTCCTTCAAAACGCCGATTTTTAGTCCGCCCGCGCCGCCGTCGAGTGCGGCGACGTAATCCTGGGTGGTCACGTTAATCTGGCGGGGATCGTGGCCGTCAAGGCCGGCGATAACAGACAGCAGTAATGCCACGTCCCCGACGTTAGCGGCGATGGGTCCGCAGTGGTCAAGTGTTAATTCGATCGGAAATACGCCGGTGTACGGCACCAAACCGTGCGTTGCCTTGAGCCCGCAAACGCCGGTCCACGACGCCGGGATGCGAATGGATCCGCCTTGATCACCACCCAGTGCCATATCAACCGCGCCAATGGAAACCAGCACCGAGCTGCCGCTCGATGATCCGCCGGCGGAATGCGTGGGTTTGTGCGGATTGGTGACCGGATTTGGCGCCGAAGTGAAACTCGCTCCGGAGAGGCACAAATTCTCGCACGTCGCTTTGCCGACTATCGTGCCGCCCGCATCGAGGATCCGCGTTGCCACTGTCGCATCCTCATCGGGAATATACCCCTCTAGCACCTGCGCACCATTCATCATGGGCACGCCGGCCAGGCAAATATTGTCTTTAAGCGCGAGCTTGCGTCCGGCCAGCAGGCCGCCGGCGGCGCCCGTCACCGTCGATTTCCAGTACCAGGCATTATGCGGATTATCATCGGCTGCGGGTGGGTTGCCTTTTTCGCGCGCGTAGCTCGACACCAGTTTGGGTTCGTCCAGTTCATCGATACGATCGTAGGAGGCGAAAGAATCGCTGAGCAGCAACGTGAACGATTCGAGTTCAGCGTCGCTGAGTGCGAAACCGAAGTCATCGCCTATCTGTTTGAGTTGTTCGGTGCTGGGCCGCTGCACGGGCATGTTCTTGGTCTCCTGAATGGATTTCCCCGCCTGAGCTGCAGCAGGGGCAGTGATCGATGCGCTTAATGCGGCGCTCTACGAAGCTGCGCTTTTACGATTTTAGCATTTGCTCTGTAATGTAATAATGATGCCGCGGTCCCGATTCCTGCCGCGAGAAATACAGCGACTTCATCGCACCCGTCATTAACGACGCCTGAGTCGCCTCGTTCGTCGACAGATCCTGCTGAATGGCATCGCGTAGCAATACCTTTTCTTTTTCCAACTCGAAGAGATGACTCGCGTTCTGCGCTTTGGGCAGGTACAGGCGGGTTTCCCAATGTGTTTTATCGACGTCGATGGGCCAGAAATTATGGGTGAAGTATTGGCTGTCGAACATATTCAAAAAATAATTCGGGAATATCACGTCGATATCAAATCCCCAATCGACGACTCCGTCCAAATTTAAGCCCGTCTTTACCTGGTCGTCTTGCGTTATCTCGTGGGTACGAACCGAAGTGTCCGGAGAGCCACGGCCCGGTACGGCCAGTACTTTGTGCAATCCAAAAAAATGCATGTATTTCAGGTGAAAGTAGGGATCATTCGGATCAATCTCGCCTGTGAACGAGTTGGCGTGGATAAAACTAACATGGTAGGTCTCCTGAAACGCGTCGATAAAGACCTTGTAGTTACATTGCACATCGGCTTCCCACTGCGCAGCAAGCTCGAAATTCTCAAATGGATAGGGCGCGATCTCCGGACCGAACTCCCCCAACCATTCTTCCAACGTGTGCTCTGGCTTTTCACTGACATTAATGAATATGTGTCCTCGCCAATCATCGGTATGCACCGTCATCAGATTACAATTCGTCTTATCGAAGTCGTAGAACTCCGCCTCATCAGGTACTTCAATCAGTTTGCCTTCCAGGTCATACGTCCAACCATGAAACACGCAACTCATGTACTTGCGGTTGCCGCGCATCTCGTGTTTGTAGGGATCGAAAATCTTGTTACCGCGGTGACAGCAGGTGTTATGAAATCCTCTGATCTGGCCGTCCTTGCCACGCACGATAATGATTGAGGTGCCGAGGATCGCAATGTCCTTGACGACGTAATCACCTACGTTGGGTATCTCCCAACTGCGCGCCACATTGAGCCACGCGCGTTTGAAAATTTTCTCGCGCTCCAGTTCGAATTGCTCCTTGGAGCGAAACGGCTCTGAGGGTACCGGCCCGGTATCCCACGGCGGATTATCAGCGCTGGACGGGTCGGCCAGGGAAAAATGTACGTGTTGGTTGAAATAGTTCGGTTTAACTTTGTCGTCCATCGCGATGCTCGTCTTATTTAGTGGAACGGCGGGGTGAATTTACTTCGAACTGCTGCCATGGATAGGTTTGGGGCACGTGAACCTGCTTGAACAGTTCTGCTGCTGGAAAACACTCCATGCACATAAGGCCCAACGCCAGCAGCCTCTCCTGCTCCGGCGTCAGCGCATCCAGCGCGAATTGGTCAAGGTACTGACTGATCTCCGGCATTCGAGGATTGATCGTGGCATAGAATTCTTCCAGGTCAGCGTATTCGCAAGTGTGGCGCTTATGGTAGCGATCCGTCTCATCGGGTATCGCCCAGTCGTCTGCAAAACGTTCGAGCGCGGAAAATTCCGGGGGTAATTGGGCTGAGGCACCTGTCATAGCTCTGTTCCTTGATTCCTGGCACGGGATCCTAATGTGCATCCGGCACCGCTGTCTAACTCCGTCTGTGAAATCACGCTTCAGGCAACAGCCAACTCGGCGAACTTCTCCTGAATTATCTGTATCGCCAAATCAACCGTGTCGAGATGGGTGCGGAACGACAACAGCGGGAAACGGATCATATAGTTGCCGTCGACCATCGTTGATGAGAGAAACACGCGCCCGTCTTTGCGTATTGCCTCCACCAGGCGCTCATTAAATGCGTTGGGATCACCCGCACGGGGTAGTGCACGAAACACGAATATCGACAACTCCGGAAACGTACCCATCTCGATCCCGTCCAGTCCGTTCAATCGCTGATATGCGTAGCGGGACAGCAAAACCTTCTCGCTCAGCGCCGCGCGGAAAGGTGCGAGACCAAGCAACTTCAGCGGTAACCAAACACGCACCGCACGGAAATGACGAGTCAACTCTGGTCCGAAATCCGAAGGGTTACGCTGATCAAACCCGATCTCGGCATCCTGCATGTAGTCGGCGGTGTGGTGATGGGCTGCGTATAACTTGCGACCATCGCGCACCAGAACCGCACCAGTGCCAAACGGAATATAAAGCGTCTTGTGCGGATCCAATACTACGGAGTCCGCTTGAGCCATCCCGACGAGCTTGTCACGCACAAGCTCACTCAACAGAAAGAAGCCACCGTAAGCGGCGTCAGCGTGGAACCAGCAACCGTGTTGTCGAGCCAATTCCCCGAGCGGTACCAACGGATCGATACTGCCCAGATTAGTCGTTCCGACGGAGGCAATAACCATCCAGGGGTTAAGTCCGGCTTGCCGATCCGACTGCAGTGCGGAGTCCAAACTTTCCGGCCGTATGCGTCCCTGGGGATCAAGGGCCAGCTTGCGCATGACACATTCGCCCATGCCGGCGATGTGTAATGCTTTGCCAACCGAATGATGCGTGTGCTCACTGACGTAAACGACGGCGCGAGGGTAATCCTTGGACTTCAACCCGTACGTTTCGCGGGCCGTAATGATACTGGTCAAATTCGCGATGCTACCCCCCGACGTGAGGTTACCCGCGGCCGACGCCGGGTAGCCGACCAGCTCCATCATCCACGACAGGACCAGGTTCTCCATACGCACGGCACCGGGGCCGGCGAAGGTGTTGCCGGAGAAGCGGTTGGATATCGCAGCGAGGTAATCGCCGAGCGCAGAGTAGTAATTACTGCAGGCGGGAATGTACGCCAGATGCCCTGGGGAGGTGGGGTGGGACCCTGGCGCGTCAACGTTGTCGCGATACAGGTCGATGAGCGTATCGATAGAAAGCGGTTCCTCGCCGATGGGGTGATTGTCCAGCGCCGCGCCCATATCTGGCGTTTCTCGGAACCCGGGTTGTTCGTAGACCGTATCCAGGAACGTATCGGTGTATTCGCCGACCTTGGTCCGTAATTCGCGCCGCGTTGCCGCGCCCGGCTCTATGGCGCTGGAGCGCGATTCCAGGTCCCGTATCGCGGCGATTAGGTCATTGGTTGACGGCTCGGCGACGTTCATTCTCGTACATCGGATTGTGAGCAAAAGGGGGCGATAGTATACCGATTCTTTTGCAACCCGGCTGGGCGCCAGTGAACACGATGAAACTAGGTATACTGTGCCCGAAAGCAGGCTCAGAAAAGGAGAATAAAGTGTCCGCCTACCTAATCGTTAGTTACGACATCGCAGATCAGCAGGCCTACGAAGCGTACGTGCCCGGCGTCATCCCAATATTGGAAAAGCACGGCGGGGAGGTTCTCGTCGCGGACTATGACGCTCGGTCTCTGGAAGGTCAGGCCTCGCAAGTAAATGTCGTCATTCGCTTCGATTCACAAGAGGCAGCGATGACTTGGTATAACAGTGCCGAGTATGAACCGGTTAGACAAATTCGCTTGGATGCAACCAAGAACGGCGTTGCCATGCTGACGAAAGAATTTGTCATGCCGAACGGATAAGTAAGCGCTTTCGTCCCGCGGGAAAATGACGCCGCAATGAGGGAGGACGACTGCATGAATCAACACGAGGATTGACACATGAGTGACCTAGAAGAAATCAAATCAATGCTGCAAAGCATCGATCGGCGCTTGCAGCATCAAGAGGACCTTGAAGCCATCAATCGCTTGATTGTCGACTATGCGCGCGGCGCGGATAACGGTAACGACCCGAACATGCTGCGACCGCTGTTCACCGAGGACGCGGTCTGGGAGGCCAAGGGTTTCGGCCGCTGGGATGGTCGCGACAAAGTCATCGCCTTCCTGGAAGCGGTGGCCGGCGAGAAAGTCTGGTGGTCATTACATTTCATGATTTCACCGAAAATCGATATCGCTCCCGACGGTCAGTCGGCGACCTTGATCTGGTATCTGTGGGAACCCGCAACCATGCCGGACGATGAAACCAACGAGGCCGAGCCGCATTGGATCACCGGTATCTACGATGGCGAGGTCGTAAAATCAGACGACGGCTGGTTGTTCAAACGGATCACCAGCGGCATGAACATGATCAGCCCGTGCAAAGACGGTTGGGTCAAAATGCGCTTCCCCAAGGGCTCCAAGACCATGCCTTTCCTGCAATACCTGGATCCCGGCACGTATTACTGGTGCGCCTGCGGCAAATCCAAGAAGCAACCTTTCTGCGACGGCTCACACAAAGGCACGGAGTTTACGCCGGTCGAATTTAAGATGGATGAGTACGACTTCGTCGGTTTGTGCGGTTGCAAGAAAACTAAAACCGGACCGTTTTGCGATGCGTCGCATTTAGGCTTGGATATCTGAACCCCTCAACCGACCGCCAGGGACGGTGGAAGTGCAGGTCATGTAGGGAACACTGACCTGCCGACCTTCTCTCGCAAGGGGAGAAAGGACCCCCCTGGGTTTGTACTCCTTTACTCCCTCTCCCCTTGCGGGAGAGGGCTGGGATGAGGGGTAAAAACAATTACCCCTCATCCGACCGCCAGGGATGGCGGAAGTGCAGGTCATGTAGGGAACAATGACCTGCCGACCGCAATTAAGGGCGAAACTTCAAGCCTTCAGATCAGTCTCCGGATAAAAGTTAGCCCAGATCAGCCAAAGCACTTCGCTCGCCACCGGTATGCGTTCGAGCTTGCCCGCGGGTGTATTGCCGTGCGCATCGATCTCGCCAACGGCAATTGTCGAGCTCCCGCGCTTGAAGCCAGCGACCGTGCTGTACTGCGGATAATAAACAACAACGATTGGATTGCCGCCGACCGTCGTGTTGACGACGGTGTTGCGTTCCAGGAAATCGACCGTAAAGGCGACCTGTTCACCACCGAGATTGATCCCCCATACCTGTTCTTTGGGATGCAAGCGCGGATCAGGATTGTCTATAGTCGGGAACACCGGCGCGTCGAGTTCGTGCTGCCAATTAGTCACGGTACGTAACATCATTCGTACGACCTTATCGCGCACGCCCTTCTCCGGATTGAAAAAGACTTTGCCCTGCGGATATAGCGATTTGAACGCCTTATACGACATCACCTGGGTTGGATAAGGCTTCATCGCGCCGCGCCCGCTTTCCGCGCTACCCCAGATCTGCTGAATGGGTTCGTCACTCTTTGCGTCGAACATGACCAGATTATTCTGGATCTGGGTAAACACCTTGAGCTCAACCTTTTCCTCAGCGATGTAAGGGCTGTAGGCAAGACCTAAGTGGCTGAGAGCGCAGAATGTCATCGCAACCTCTTCTCCGCCAACTGTATCCTCGACCACGTGCGGTTGGCGCATCCACTTGTGCGGGTATGCCCGCGCATCGCCGTTGAGTTCAATCACCATGACTTCGTCATCACGACGCACATGCTGGTCGGCCTTGTCTGTGGAAACAAATTGCGCACTCGTAAGCTGCGTCGGGAACATGGCCGTCACCAGGAAGTAACCGGTGAACAGCACCATGGAAAACACGACCGTGTTGGCGATAATTGCCTTGGCCGAGTAGATCCGCTGCCACAAATTGAGTATCAGCGCAGCCACCATTGCCGCAACACCGATCGCGATCAATTCCTGGCGCCAGCCGAAAATGGTGACATGTAACTCACGCGGACCGTGCATCAGCAACTGGGTCAAATCCGCAAGAAATAGAAATCCCACCAATGCCGCAACGTGCGCGACTATCAATAAGCCAATCAACATCGATTTTGCTTTCATTGCTTCTACCTCACGGCGTTGCAAAGCCTGTTCTAATTCTAGGACATCCGTGGGTTTCGCCAACAGGTCGCAATATGTTCACCGCTTAGCGATCAAGGCATTCTTCCCTGCACGTGACAATCGCTTTATTCGGGCTTCCCGGATCAGCGCCGCGGAACGGGTGTACCCATCTTCACGGTAAACGACCTGTTCTGGTGGATGAGTCCGGGTATAGGCTGCGCCCTTCCCCTGGCAATGCGCCTTGAATCGCGCGTCTACGTCCTTGGCGATACCGGTGTAAAGCGTCGCGCCTTTACACTTCAACATATAGACCGACCAGCAGGATTCGGCGTCCTCGTCTTCCGCGTTCTCCATCGCTTTGAGCATTTTGCGGTAGTTGGGCTTCATAGCAGATCAACCCGCAGATTTATCGAGTTGCTCAAGGCAGTGATATTTTCGTTTCCTTGCTGGTGAGGAACTCGAGCAACGCAGGTTGCCCTTGCTGAGTCGCTGCTATACCGCGTTCAATCGCTGCTGCGATCTCACTGGGCTCGCTCACTCGTTCACCGTAGCCGCCAAAAGCCCGCGCCATGTCGGCGTAATTGCCGGAGATATCAGTACTTCTAAATTTCTCCGTCGACACCGGCATGATCGGAATTTCGATTGCCATGGAAAAATTGTTCATCAGGATGGACAGAATCGGGATGCGCTCGCGTACCGC
Organism: Gammaproteobacteria bacterium; assembly: GCA_965225625.1. Lineage (GTDB taxonomy): Bacteria > Pseudomonadota > Gammaproteobacteria > JADZEE01 > JADZEE01 > CBDDBH01. The sequence continues at coordinate 14,843 of CBDDBH010000001.1, read as the reverse complement.
CGTCTCGAAATCCATACCGGTGAAGCCAATAGCGGCGTCGCCCCACACATTTATGCAGAGCTTATCCGGGTGGGCGAGTTTCGCCCCCATTGCCAAGCCCAGGCCGGTTCCCAGTTGCGTCGTCTTGCCCCAACCGATGTAGCTCAACGGTGTGGTGCTGCGCCAAAACGGTGACAATTGATCACGCGGACTGCCGGCATCATGGGTAATAATGGTGTTATCCACGTCAACTATCCGCTTGAGTTCGCTCAGCACGCGATAGGGATTAAGCGGCGTCGCGTCACTGGTCAACTTCGGCTCCCATTCCGCAAGCCATGCCTCGTCACTGCGCTTGATACTCGTCGCCACGGTGCCGCGCCGCGCCGCGATGTGGCTCTGATCTGTACCAGCCAGCGCGGCGTTCAGGGCCTGTAAGGTCAACTTGGCATCGCCGATCAGTGCATGTTGCGCCGGCACATCCTTGTTCAGATCCATACTGTCGAGGGTGGCGTGGATAATAGTCTTGCCGGGGGGCATTGCCACGCCAAACATAGTCAATGCAAAACTACAGCCGATACCGATGATCACGTCAGCGTCGTCGAGAAACTGGCGCACGGTGCGGGAAATCGCGCGCCCCCCCGATCCCAGCGACAGCGGGTGAGTTTCGGGAAACGCACTTTTACCTTCCAGACTGGTCGTTACCGGGATCTGCCAAGCCTCGGCAAGGTCTTTGAGTTCGTCCCAGGCCTGCGCGTAATGCACACCCTGTCCTGCATAGATGACTGGACGTTGTGCCTGCGCGATCACTTCGGCGGCGCGCACCACAGCAGCCGGATCCGGCGCAGTGCGCGCGGCATAGCTTGGTTGGTGCTCCCAGTCCGACGGCACTTCCTCGTCAAACACGTCCCAAGGGATCTCAATCAGCACTGGTCCCGGACGGCCATTGCGCAATTGAAAGAACGCACGCCGCATCACCTCCGGTACCGCTGCGCCCATGGTCAACGGTTCTGACCACTTGGTGATATGGCGGAAATTGAGTGCCGAATTAAAATTCGGGAAATAGTTTGCCTGACGGCGTGGATAGCCCGCGGGCAACACCAGGATCGGTACTGATTCACTGTAGGCCTGGGCCACACCGCCGAAGGCGTTTTCAGTGCCAGGACCATGTTGCATGGCGAAAACGCCGAATTTCTCGCCGCTGTGCAAGCGGCTGTAGGCATCGGCCATGTGTAAGCCGATGCGTTCCTGACGAACGATAATGGTTCGAATGTCGAGCGCGGCGGCGGCCTCGATGAGGGGGTTCACCGGATAGGCAAACAATATATCTACACCCTCGCGCTTGAGAGCATGTGCTATAGCGTCTGCTACTTTCATATTCGTTCCGAACTGGTTGCCGTGGTACCGGAGGTTCGCTATCGTGGCGACTGAACAAACAACATAATAACAAGGTACTTCGCTTGTTTCAGCGCGCTGACGCCACTCGCATCCTGGTTTTTGCCGGCATACTGTTGCTCGTATTGAACATGATGCTCGGCGAAGCGTTCGCGATTTTCATATCTCACGTCGCCAACGGGGAAATTCGGGAACGCTGGATCGACGTCCTGGTCGCGCTGAAAGCGGCTGATATCGAGACTATCCGTGTCAGCTTTGAGCGCATCGAGTTTCTGCTCGAACGCCGGGCACGTATCATGAACACGCACGCTCACCTCGGCGCATTCGGCGTCTTACTGCTTAGTCTGTCATTGCTGCAAAGCCTGCTGCCATTCTCAAATAAGGCTAAGCGCCAGATTGCCATCGCGCTGGCAACCGGCGCCCTAATACAACCGGTATTCGTGTTCGCCAGTGCTTACGTCGGGATCTGGGCTAACTGGGTCTCCGATGTCGGCGCACTCTTGATCCTCGTGGGCCTCGCAGCCACCGTAACGGGACTGCTGAAATCGACACCTCAGGCGGGAGAACTCGCTGACAAGCTGAGTGCACTGCTGCGAGAGAAAAGCAGCGGCATCCTGTTGCGCTTCGGATCGGTGTTAATCCTTATCGGCATGTTGTTCGGTTTCTATTACGCCTGGATGTTCGTCACCCAAGACGAGCCGCAACAGTTCGAATTGATCGATCGGGCGCTGGCCAGCGCGTCCACCGACCCGACAACGGACGTTGCCCAGGTCGCGCGCGACTACCGTGCGGTTCAGTCACGTATCGCCATTACCACTGCGGTCCATTCACATGCAATCGAGATGGGCACAATTGCCATCCTGCTCGCGTTTATCCAGAGCTTGATTTTCTTCAGCGAACGCTGGAAAGTGCGCTGGGCATGGACGTTTCTCATCGGCGCGTTCTGCATGCCGTTTTTCATTTTTAACGCCACTATTTTTGGTCTCATATCCGCCGCGTTTGCTGATTTGTCCGGCGGGCTCATTCTGATCGGGCTGATCGGTATGCTGATGGGGACCGTTCGCTATACCGGTGTCATGGACGCCGAGCAGCAAAGCAAGGGATCTTCGCGATGAGCGCCCAACAAAGGCTGATCCTGACAGGCGTGGCAATGATGCTGGTGGGCACGCTTTATGGCGCGGTCCATAACTTTCTGGTCGATCACGAAACATTGTTGGTGCTGAAAGAGACCTATCAGAGTGCGTTTATGTCCGCCGCCGCCGGTGACATGGCGGCCGCTGAACAAGCACTCGAAACCGCAAAGGCCATGAATTACCGTTACGTTCGCGCTATCGACACGCACACGCACATCATCAAACTCGCGACCCTCATCGTTTTAATAGCGCTGGTTTACCCGCTGCTGAGTTGGAGCGAAGGGATTCGTCGGTGGCTGAGCCGAGGATTCGTTGCCGGTGCGGTGATGTTTCCATTGGGTCTGTTTCTGCAGATCTACGCACAATCCATCCTCTTGCGCGGCCTCGCGGCAGCGGGTGCATTGCTGGTTATCGCTTGTTTCACGTTGGTCGTCGTCGGCCTTTTCAAGGCAAATTCACAAGCTGCAGACTCGTGACCTGACGGGTCGGGATCCCTGAATTCACGAAGGTCCGAAGGAGGTCATCATGAGTAAGCGACCTGACGGGTATAGCATGCCGCTGGGTTCACCGGCGTACGGACCGCCTCCCTATTATGGCGGCGAAGGTATCAAGCCTTCGGAACTTCTGCTCACCGAATTTGAATGCGAAGACGGCGTACTTGAGGGAGAAACGCCCGAACCGCTGGAAGCTATCGATAATCGCGCGGTGCTGTGGCTGGGCGATGCGACGCTGGGACCTGCCAACTACGGTGTCTATCATGAGGGCGCCGTCATTTTCCGGGCGCGTTATGGCGATACCGTCGGTGGTACCATCCCGTACATCTGGACGGATTCCGGTGAAGCGATGTTGGTAGGTCGGGAGATTTACGGGTTTGCCAAAATGTTGTGCGACACCACACCACTCGAATATGTCGGTCCCAACGTGAACGGCGAAATCGTACGTCGTGGCCAACCTTTACTACGCGCTGGTTTGACCCTGGAGGCCAAAGCATCCCCGCAAACGCTGCCACAAGTCGGGCCGACCTTCTTTTTTATCAAGCTGATCCCCAGCGCCGAAGAAGGCGGTAAACCGCTACGCCAACTCATCCGCATCGATCAATCATTCGAAGTGCTGGAATGTTGGAGCGGGCGAAGTTTCGTCGATTTTGCGGCGGGTGCTCAATTCGTTCTGAAAGAGTTCCAGCCCAAAAAGATGTTGGGCAGCTTCTTTGTCAAGGCCAAGTGGCTGCTGCCCTACGGCAAAATCGTCGCCGAGTTCTAGCGACACTTCAAAAAGGAGTCGACCATGTCTGCTGTGCAAGTCGCCGACGGTGTCAGTCTGTATTACGAAGACGTTGGCCAAGGTCCGCCGGTGGTCTTTGTACACGGCTTCGGTATGAGTCATGCCGTATGGGAAAGTCAGGTGCATGAATTGAGCGACGCGCATCGCTGTATAACGCTGGATCTGCGTGGACACGGCGCATCGGACAAACCCGACGGTGGCTACAGCATCGCGCAGAATGCGCAAGACATCGCGACTCTTATCGAGCGGCTCGAACTCGATCAACCCGCCTACATCGGTTGGTCCCTGGGGGTTGCGATCGCCTTTCAACTGGTCGGCGATTTCGGCAACATTTGTTCGAAGATGGTACTGGTCGGCGGCACGCCGTGCTGGGGCCGCCTGCCGGACTTCCCGCACGGACACGAACAAGCTGACATTTCCAGTTGGACCGAGGAGATCCTCGACAATCGGCTCGGCTGGACCGATGGTTTCGTCCGAGGCATCTTCCACGCGGAACCCGATCCGGCGGTTTTCAGGTGGCTGTGCAATCAGGCAGTACTGGTACCGCTACACGCCACGATAAAAACGATCGAGGACTCGCGTTATGCCGATCTGCGCCCCTACCTGGCGAAGTTCGACTGCCCCACTGCCATATTTCACGGCAAACATGACCAACTGGATTTTCTGGAGGCCGCCCAATACGTTGCCGATGCGATCCCCGGGTCGCAAATGGTGGTCTTCGAAAACAGCGGCCACGCACCATTTTTCGAAGAGCGCAAGAGATTCAACGCCGAACTCCGGCAATTTTTGAGTTAGAAGTACGCTAGCATTACGACCTGCAAACGCGGGTAAAATTTAAGATCAGTTCTGAAACCACGTTAGGACTTAGCCATGAACGCACCTGAATCGGTAGATCCCATTACGGTTGATCTCATCAAACGCACCGCGGCCTACGTGCCGGATTTCGAGTTTGACGGCAGCGAAGATACGCCGTCGGTCCAGAAGCCCTGGCACCGATGGCTGGAAGCGGAATTGGGGTTCCGCAATCACTGGTATCCCACCGAAGCCAGCCGCAACATCCGCGATGGCGATCACAAGGTGATAAAACTGCTGGGCGAAGACATTCTTTACCTGCGTCGCGGTGGCCGTCTTTACGGCATCGAAGACCGCTGCTCACATCGCGGTACGCAATTCTCGTACCGACCCGTGCATTACACCAATCACACCATCACCTGCTGGCATCATGCCTACACCTTTAATCTCGATGACGGACGCATCCGTTGCTTGTTGAATACACCGGACTCGGAACTATGCGGCCGTAAAGGCATCAAGAGTTATCCGGTTCGAGAAGAAAAAGGGATTATTTTTACTTTTGTCGGCGATATCGAACCGCCGCCGCTGGAAAACGATTTACCACCTGGGTTCTTCGATGACGACATAGCAATCTGCGTCGCCGATCCCTATGTCGTGCAATCCAATTGGCGATTGGGTTCGGAGGGTGGCTACGATCCCGGACATCACTATGTACACAATTGGTCCAAACACGCGATTAACGCCAAGATCCCCATGACCTTCGGTTGGACATCGGACAAAGAAACTTTATTCAAAACCGTGAACTATCACCGCGATCCCAATGGCCGAAACGGCTTCGTACGCACGGTCGGTGAAAGTCATCAGGCGATGTCGGCGATTATTCCCGCGCGCGGAGACGAGCCCGAGTATGAAGTCGTGCTGCCTATCTTTCGCGGCCAGACGCCGATGGAACTGGAACAGCTCAAGCAACTAAGCCAGACAATTTTGAATACCCACGTTAGCGCTTGGCTACCGTGCGCATTGAAGGTAGATCCCTGGCCGTTCCCAAACTCAGTTCAGAACGAGTATTACGTGCCACGAGATGCAAAATCTCATTACTATTTCCAGTGCGGTTGGAGCCGTGTGAGCAGCGAATCGGAACGCGACGACTGGGAAAACGGCGAACTCGGTCAGGTCCGTTGGAAAATTCCGACCCAGGAAGACTTTACCCGCCAGGATGCCGAGGCCCGCGAGGGTATCGCCAAATTCTATGATGAAGAAGGCGGATGGGAGCAGGAGCAGCCGTCCTTATTCGATATTGAACTGCTGATGTGGCGAGTCTTTGCCGGCGAAAACGCGCGCGGCATTCAAAAGCACGAGCATACCCTCGGGCACTTCAAACGTTAGCGAGGAACAAAGATGGGCATATTGGCAAAAGGAGAATGGCATGCGGATCCGATTGCGCATGATTTTGCGGCCGAACTCGAATACGACTCTATCCAGAATTGGCTGACGCCCGACGGTAGCTCCGGGCCGACCGGCGAAGGCGGATTTGGCGCGCAACCGGGCCGCTACCATCTGTATGTGTCTGCGGCATGCCCGTTCGCCCATCGGACTCTGATTTACCGGCAATTGAAAGGTCTCCAATCTTTCATCACCGTTTCTTCCGTCAACCCGAAAAGATATCCGCAAGGTTGGGATTTCAGCGAAGGCTTCGATGACCCCATCAATGGCTTTGAATATTTGCGCGAGGCCTTCGTCGCCGCGAAGCCTGACTACACCGGCAGGGTCACCGTTCCGGTACTTTGGGACAAAGAACGTAAGACCATGGTCAATTGTGAATCGGGTGAGATCATTCAGATGTTCGATACTGCGTTCTCGGAACTAACTGGACCAAAGCCGCTGTATCGCCCGCCGGAACTCGCCAGCGACATAGACGGACTCAATGAGTTCATCCAGGACAAGATCAATACCGGCGTTTATAAATGCGGCTTTGCGAAATCGCAGCAAGACTACAAACAGGCATTTGAAACCCTTTTCTCAGCGCTGGACGCGATGGAAACACGCCTGGCCACACAACGGTATTTACACGGGAATTCCATAACGGAAACAGACTGGCGATTGTTTCCAACGCTGGTCAGGTTCGACGCCGTGTACTACGTTCATTTCAAAACGAACAAGTATCGGATAGAGGATTACCCGAATCTTTCTAACTATCTGCGGGATTTATACCAGCAACCCGGTGTCGCCGAGACCATTGACCTGGAAGAGACCAAGCTGCATTACTACTACACCCACGACTTCATTAACCCCACGCGTTTCGTCCCCTGCGGCCCGGTACTCGACTGGTCCCGTCCACACAACCGCGAGCGCTTCACGCCGGCAGCGAATGAGGCGATTGCATAGATTTATTGTTCTACCCCTCACCCGACCGCCATGGACGGCGGAAATGCAGACAACGCAGGAGCGGTTGTCTGCCAACCCCTCTCCCGCAAGGGGCGAGGGGCTGAACTTTGGGTCCCTTCTCCCCTTGGAGGGTGTCGCGAAAGGGGGATCGTTGCAAGGATCGTGAAGCGTTAAACTACGTGCAGGTACAAGATAGCGAGAGGCCAACGGTGACAAAAGCGCTGGGAATAAATGGGGATGTGCAACTGAACCTGTTTGAGGGGTTGTCCGATACTGGCGCGTCGCGGCAAAGCCGCAGAGCTGCGGGGCGTGTGTTCATTGATCCTGATCCGCAGCAGCTTTATCTGGGTCAGTTGTCGGTGAAGGCGCATCTGCAAGCGGCCGGCATTCGTGGGCCGTTAGTGTTACGAGCGCTATTGAGCGAGCTGGATTGGTCGGGTTTTGAAGACAACTATGCCAGGACGGGCCGCGCGCCGTATTCCCCGCGCAGCGTGTTGGGGTTAATCGTGTACGGGCTATTGCAGGGTGTGAGTTCGTTGCGGGGTCTGGAACGGTTGGCGCGAGTGGATATCGGTGCGATGTGGGTGAGCGGGGGGATCTGTCCGGACCATGCGAACATCGGCCGGTTTATCACGCAGCATGATGAGTTGCTGAGCGGGTCATTTTTTATTGAGTTAACCGGCCGTGTGTTACAAGCCACGGGCAGCAGCGCGACCCGGGTGGCGGGAGACGGCACGGTGATAGAGGCGGCGTGTTCGCATTATGGTTTGATAAAGGAAGAGGCGGCGAAACAGCGTTTGAGCGAGGCGAGGCAGGTGTTGGCGCAGGCACCGGAGGATAAAACCAAACAAGTGGCGTTGGCGCAAAGCCAGCAAGTGCATGAGACCTTGCAAAGGCGCAAAGCGGCGCGGGAAAGCAAGGGTAAGTCAGGCGAGAAGGTGTGTGTGAGTGCGCACGAGCCCGAAGCGATGGTGCAAGCGTTGAAACGCGGACGAGGCACGGGGCCCTCCTATAAGCCCTCGGTGCTGGCCAATGAAGAACGGGTGGTGGTTGGGATGGCGGTTGACCCCTCCAGTGAGAGCGCGGTGGTCGCGGGGATGCTGGCGCACAGTGAAGCGAGCAGTGGCGTGGCCGTTGAAGATCTGTTGCTGGATGCGGGCTACTTCAGTGACCGGATATTGCAACACAGCGTGGAGCGGGACATCAACCTGCTTTGTCCGGAGGGGAAAGTGGCGGGGCAAGCCAAGCAATCGCAGAAAACCTTTCCTAAGGGTGCCTTTGTCTATGACGCGTACCAGGATGCTTACCGCTGTGCGAACAATGAATGGTTAGTGCCGGTGGAGCGTTACGCGGGCACTGCCACACACAAAGAGGCCGCCATGGACGGCGGAAATGCAGACAACGCAGGAGCGGTTGTCTGCCAACCCCTCTCCCGCAAGGGGCGCTTGTGGCAGGGGCTGAACTTTGGGTCCCTTCTCCCCTTGCGGGGTGAGCGGGAAAAAGCAAGGGCGATTTAACCTGGCGCTTGCCCCGCGAACGCCCTTGCCGTGAGGCAAGGGCCGGGGGTTCTTAACGAGGCGTTAGCCGAGTTCTAGAACAGGTCAGGATGAGGGGGAAATCGACTCGTCGCTGCCAGAAGAGCTACCTCAATTCGTAGAAGTTATCAGCTCAGCCGCTCTCGCAACATCGCATGGTGCGGATTATTCCCCGTGAACTTCGGAAAATTGTGAAAATCCTCCCGTAACTCATCACGAATATCGGATGCTAACGCTGCATCAAGCGCATCCAATGAATCAAACACCACCTCATTACCAAACAAGTAGTTGATCTGCTCGATCCCGCTGACGTCCTTCCAGGTGATCGGGACATAACAAAAAATATTACGAACCCCCGGCAGTTTCCCTAGCAACGGCGGGTGACTTGCACAGTAATAATCGATAAACGCCGGCTCATCTTCAGACGGTCTGAAATAACGCACCACATACGAAACCGCTGCATCCAGCGGTGCCGGCCGATCGGCCCCTGCCACTGGATACTCGCGGACTTCAAAACCCTGGTGGGCTACGGCAAGACCGGCAATTGATCCACCGTCTTTACAACTATCGCGCAACGCCGCGTCAGCCATTGCCTGTTCGAGCGCAGCGTGATCAGCAAACCGGGTCTGAAGCAACGCGGCCGGTCCTGGGCCATCGTCCAGATACGGATCATGGGAAGCTTGCGGTAGATACAAATCGCAGCGCTCACACGTACCCATCGCTGCCATACACGCCGCCGGTCCGTTGCGAAACCACGCTTGGGCCGCATCTCGCTCGTCTTGCGGTGCTTCACACACGAGATTGTGCATCACACTCATCCGTGTCATCTCCTTATCACTTTTTATCCCGGATTAAATCCGCCTAGCGCGGCTTCGACCGCTGCAGCGGCTGCAAGACTTCGGTCTTCGCGATAAGCCTGCGCCACGATTTGCACACCAATCGGCAGACCGTCTTCACTGCCAGCGGGAACAACGGTGGATGGAAAGCCCGCCAGCGCGTGCGTATGCACGTAGTTGAACGCTGAGTAATAATCGTCCTGCGTCGCCCCATATTGCGGCTGCATGTGCAAAGGTGCCGGACCCGTCGTGACTGGGCATACGAGCACATCGTAATTTTGCATAAACAAACGCATTCGCGCGCGAAACTCGAACACGGTCCGCTGCCGATCGAAAAACTCCGTGACCGTAATGGATTCGCCGAATCCCTCTAGCAACGACTGAAACTGCGCCTGGTGGCGACCGTTGGCCCCTTCCAGATCGCGCAGCGTGCGCGCCCCGCCGTCCGCGGCGATCAGTGAAAAAAACATTGAGGTTGCATCGCTGACGTCGGGGAGATCCACCTCACTGGTCTTCGCCCCCGCTGCCGCCAGGGCCTGCACAGCATTTTGCACGGCGGCCTCGGTACCGGGACTGACACGGGCAACGCCGTCATAGTGGTAGTAACCCACACGCATTTGTTCTACATCGATATCGGCCGGATCCCCCAGCGATACCGGCAACGCATAGGGGTCTATCCAATCCGCACCTGCCATTATGGATAGCAACAACCACAAATCTTCCACATACCGGCACATCGGACCAACATTCATGAGGTCCCGATAACCCACGTCACGGGTTTCCGGCCAGGTACCCGTATCGGGAATGCGACCGACCGTTGGGCGTATGCCGACCGTCCCACAGTAATGGCTGGGGACTCTTATAGATCCGCCGCCATCGATACCCACACCGGCAATCGACGCATCCGCGCCTAATAACGCACCTTCACCGCCGGAGGATCCACCTGCCGTCCTGGTCGGATCGAGCGGGTGATCGGTGCGCCCGAAAATCGCATTGTGAGAATCGTATGATGATGAATACTCCGGCAAATTGGTCTTCGCTATTATGATCGCGCCGGCAGCGCGCAAGCGGGCGACGCAAGTCGCATCGCGTTCAGGGATGAAATTCTCACGCGCATATGAACCGCCGGTACAGGGTAACCCGGCGACATCAATTGAATCTTTAATGGTTACCGGCAACCCCAACATCGGGGCGGATTCGCCCCGCGCCCGACGCTCGTCGGCTACTTTTGCTTCCTGCAGACTCCGTTCGGGATCCTGGGCCATGACGGCATGTACGCGCTGATCTGCAGCCTCGAGCCGCGCCGCCGTTTGTTTCACTAACTCGACTGCGGTGATCTCTCCATTGTCCATTCTGCGCAGCCATTCAACTGCGGAAGGTTGCCGCTCAGTGGTCATGGGCTCATTCCTTTTCTTATTCGAGGCAAATCGCAGTATAGCAACGGACTCGTATTAACACGCCTGCTACCGTTACAATTCCGCTCCCCCAAGCAGGTAACCCAATGAAAGCAATCCTTGTAAAAGAACCCGGCGGACGCGACCAACTATTTATGGGCGAGGCGCCCGATCCGGTGGCTAAGCCCGGCGAAGTAGTGGTTGGCGTGAAAGCCACCGCACTGAATCGTATGGATATCATTCAGCGTGAGGGCAACTACCCGATGCCCGACGGTGCGAGCACGATTCTCGGTGTCGATCTGGCGGGTGTCGTAGAACAGGCTGCCGGTGATTGGCAGGTCGGCGATGAGGTTTTTGGTTTGGCACAGGGCGGCGGCTACGCCGAATATGCGACTATCCCGGCCGAACTGTTGTGGCGCAAGCCCGCGAACCTGTCCTTCGAGCAAGCAGCCGCAATTCCGGAAGTTTTTATGACCGCGTTCCAATGTCTGTTCTGGCTGGGGCAGGCTCAGGCCGGCCAGAGCGTACTGGTGCACGCGGGCGCCAGCGGTGTCGGTACAGCTGCCATACAGTTATTGCGCGAATCAGGCGCGTCTTCGGTCATCACCGCCGGTTCCGCCGAAAAGATCGCTTTCTGCGAATCGCTGGGCGCTAGTCACGGCATCAACTATAAAGAGGGAGACTTCGCCGATAAGGTATTGGAAGCCACGAGCGGTGCCGGCGTTGAGCTGGTTCTCGATTTTGTCGGTGCACCGTATTGGAACCAGAACCTGAAAGTACTCAAACGCGACGGCCGCCTGATCTTGATCAGTTTCCTCGGCGGCGCATCTCCGGACGACATCAACCTGCGTGTTTTGTTGTTCAAACGCCTGCAGGTTATCGGCACGGCACTACGCTCGCGCGCGCAGGACTATCGCACTCAACTCGCCGGTGAATTGGGTGAGTTCGCGCTGCCCCGCTTCGCCGATGGCCGCATGAAGCCGATCGTCGACACCGTCTTTAATTGGAACGACGTGCAGGACGCGCATCAATACATGGAAGAGGACCGCAACACCGGTAAAATCGTCATGACGATTGCCGACGCGTAGGAGCTTAACGATGGAGAACTTTACGCCCGTTTCCGGATTGCTGGGAGGCGCACTGATCGGTCTTAGCAGCGTGTGGTTGATGTTAACCCTGGGCCGCATCGCCGGCATCAGCGGCATCGCCGATGGCGCGTTGACTGCGCCGAGCGATCGCGCCTGGCGCTGGGCTTTCGTGGCCGGTCTGGTCCTGGGTGCTCTAGCCTTGAGTCAGGGTTACACCACCTGGCGTCCGCCAGTCATCGATGCAGGTCTGCCGTTGGTCGTGTTCGGCGGAGTTCTGGTCGGTGTTGGCACCAAACTCGGTAGCGGCTGCACCAGTGGCCACGGGGTCTGCGGCATGGCGCGTTTGTCGATGCGCTCGCTGGTAGCTACCTGCACGTTCCTGGCGAGCGCAATCCTCACCGTGTACGTCGTTAAGCATTTACTCGGGAGTTAGCGCCATGATCCGACAACTCATCATGGCACTCATCGCCGGATTGATCTTCGGCGTAGGACTCGCCATCGGCGGCATGGTCAACCCCAAGAAAGTCATCGACTTTCTCGACATCGCCGGCAACTGGGATCCAACGCTGCTGTGTGTGCTGGGTGGCGCGTTAACCGTCACTCTGATCGGCTATCGCCTCGTATTACGTCGCAGCCAGCCATTGTTCGCAAGCGAGTTTCGCCTGCCAAAGCGTAACGATATCGACCTCAAACTCGTCGCCGGTGCCGCCGTGTTCGGTATCGGTTGGGGTCTTGTCGGCTTCTGCCCGGGGCCTGCCATTGCCGCTGTGGGGCTGGGCTCGATTAAGCCCGTCGTATTTGTCATCGCCATGTCAGCGGGTGCCTACGCGGCATCGTTCTCAACGCGTAACATCTAAGCCGACGCGTCGCGCGGTGTCAGCCGACCCCAAACACAGACCGCCGCTGAAATGGGCCGGCGGTAAGTACCGGCTGATCGACCGCATAAAGACTCAGCTACCGCCAGGCCGCCGTCTGATTGAACCCTTTGTGGGGGCAGGTGTCGTGTTCCTGAACACGGATTACGAAACATTTCAGCTCAACGACGTTAATTCAGATCTCATAAATCTCTATGAAATCTGTTTTCAAACGCATACCAAATTCATTCGCCGCGCACGGATTTATTTCGCGGAACGCTACAACAACCCGGAGACATACTATCGCCTGCGCCGGCGATTCAACCAAAGCAACAATCAAGAATTGCGCGCAGTCCTGTTTTTATATCTCAACAGGCATTGCTATAACGGCTTGTGCAGATATAACTCCCGAGGAAAATTCAACGTCCCTTTCGGTCGCTATAAAAAACCTTATTTCCCGGAACGGGAAATCACGCATCTCGCGCACAAGGCTAAACGTGCGACATTCACCTGTGCTGATTTCGTCTCAGCGATGGACAAGGCCAGGAAAGGAGACGTCGTTTATTGCGATCCCCCGTACGTGCCATTATCGCCCAGTGCCAATTTCACCAGTTATTCTGCTAACGGCTTCGGCGAAGAAGAACAACGGCGACTGGCGCGGATGGCCACCAAACTCGCGAACCGAAACGTGACCGTCGTTATTTCTAACCACGATACAAAACTTACGCGAGAGATTTACGCTGGCGCTGAAATACACTCCTTTGATGTACGCCGATTCATAAGTCGAGACGGCGCCAACCGCGCAAATGTCCGCGAAATTCTAGCCGTCTTCAACTAACTCGCCCCCTCTCCCGCAAGGGGCGAGGGGGCTTAAACCGTGGGCCCCTTCTCCCCTTTTGGGAGAAGGACAGGATGAGGGGTATTATTCTAGGGAACTCGCGTGGGAGGTTTGCATGAACACGAACCAAGCCGTAGCAGTAGAAACCGTCACTGCATGCCGTTCCCTGCGAGAGTGGATCGCGCGTCTGGAAGCGGCCGGTGAGCTCCACCACAACAAAACACCGGTCGGTCTGCGCAACGACATCTCCTACGTCGCCAAACGGATCGCCGATCGGGGCGGCCCGGCAGTTCTGCACGAATCGATCATCGACTACGACGGCTGGCAGGTATTCCACGACGGGCTGACCACGCCGAATCGACAGGCCCTGGCGCTCGGCCGCAGCGCCGAGGACTACGCGAGTTTCCTATTCAACGTCGTCGGTTCGGATCGGCGCGTGCAGCCCGAGGTAGTCGCAACGGGACCGTGCAAAGAACAAATTGTCACCGACGACATCGACATTACCGCCCTGCCGATCCCGGTAACCAGCGCAGACGAAAATCCTCCGTACATAACCGCCGGCATCTCTCACGTGATCACCCCGGACGGCGGCTGGCAGAACATCGCGATCCGCAGATTTCAACTGCAGGGGCTCGATCAACTCAGCGTACTTGCCATGACATCGGCACAACATGAGGGTCAGATCATCAAGCAGTGGTTTGATCGGGGCGAGGCCGCGCCGGTGGTTATCGTGGTCGGGGCGGATCCGCTGTATTACCTGTGCGCGCAAATGTCGGCACCGGACAACGTCGCCGAATTTGAATACTGGGGTGCGCTCACCGGCGAGCAGCTACAAATGACCCGGTCCGAGAACTTTCCGCAGATACTGATCCCGGCCGAAGCTGAAATCGTGATCGAAGGCTACTACCACGCGAGCGAACGTATCCTGGAAGGGCCGTTTTCCGAGTTCAGCGGTTTTCATTCCGGGCTGTTCTACCTGCTGCAGCTAGACATCAAGACGATAACCATGCGTCAGCAACCAATTTACCAATACATGTACATGGGCCGCGAGCCGACCGAGGGACATATCATCGATCACCTGGTCTACTCCGCGAGCATGTACAACCAGATCAAAGCCGTGGTTGCGGAAGTCTGCGACGTAGCAGTGCTCGGCGCCGAGGGTTTGACCACGGCCATCTCGATCCGCAAGTCCGCCAACCGCCCGGGGCTGGTACGGCAACTCGCGATGGCCGCGCGCGGCTGCCGAGCCGGCAAATTGATCAAAAACCTGATCGTCGTCGATGATGACATCGACGTACGCAACCTCAACGATATCATCTGGGCGTTGTCGGTCCGC